>NZ_BAAGDO010000011.1:0-261371 GCF_054661255.1 Herbidospora sp. RD11066 | reverse complement strand
ACACCCGACGACGTCACAGCGCACTCGACGGTCATCCACCGATCAGCCGCCTGTCACCAACGTCGTGACCGAGTACAACTAGCGCGGCAATGAGGGCTTCTCCCGTGGCGCCAACGGCCCGGACCCAACGGCGGGGACAAAAGCGCGGTTCCCCGCCAGCACGGCCCATCTCCATCCGCACCCCTTCACCCGACAACAGCCCCGATCAGCACTTCCCATCAGCACCGAGCACCACCCGATGTGGACCGTTCACCAGTGGCGGGGTGCGATGAGCTGTTCTCGGTTGGCGTCGCCGAACCCATAAGCGGATGCGATGAACCAGAAGTCGGCCCCGATGGCCTCCCGGGCGGCCGTCTCGATTTCAGAGTCGGCCTCGGCGAACTCCTCGTCGAGCGCGTTGAACTCCTCGGTCGCCGCGTGGGTGAGGACATAGAGTGCCGCCAGATCGGCGGGCCGCTCGGCCTCGATGCGATCACACAGGCGCAGCAGGATCGCCTTGCTCTTGTCGACGAGATGGGTGGGGAAATAGGGGTCGCCGTACATCTCCTGCAGGAAGGGATGGTCGGTGATCTGCGAGGTTACGGGCATACGAGGGCTCCCGGTCAAGTGGGGTGAACGGCCGATGGCAATCCTGCTGCACGCCACCGACAATTCTCGATCCAGGAGATTCACGCTTCTCAAGCCGTCACACCCGGCCGACAAGGTCGCATTTTCGTGAGATTTGAGCCCATTTCGCCACGTCGGCGATCATCCCTGGCACGGACGGCGCACCTGCTCGCCTTAGGTCTGAGCCAGGTCTTCACATCGCCGTCGGCCCCGGCAAGCGCTGTGCTATCTCGCCACTCAAGTTCGGGCCATTGTGCTGGCATCTCGCCGTTGCCAAGCGCCCGCAGTGCAAGTGACGCATCTCACCGCACCGGCACCGAATTCAGCCGGCTTCATTTTGTCAGGAGCTCTTACCGTGCCCCTGGAGCCGAGCGCTGGCCGGGGTCCGGCTCGCGGTCGTGGTAGGTGGCTGCTCGGAACAGGAAGGATGCCCAGGAACGGAACGGGCGCCATGACTCGGCCAGCTTCTTGAACTCCCTCGGCGACGCGTCCTCCGGCAGGCCGTAGGCCTCCCTGAGCAGCCCGAACAGCCTCGGCTCGTCGCCGGGAAAGGCGTCAGGGGCGCCCGCACCGCGGATGAGGATCAGCCCGGCCGAGAACGGGCCCACGCCCGGCAGCGCCTTCAGTTCTGCCAGTGCCTCCTCCGGAGAGACGCTGCGGAGGTATTCGCTGGTCAGGACCCCGTCGAGGGCCGCTCGGGCCAAGCCCCGGATCCATTCTTCCTTCTGTACGGGAAGGCCGAAACCGTCGGCGTCGAGGAGGGTGATCGGGGGTGGGAAGACGGCGTGTTCGATGTCGTCCACGACGATTCTCGCGCCGAACTTCTCGGCGATGCGCTGCTTCAGTTTCGCCGCGATGACCATCGACGACCGTTGCACGACCACGGCCCAGACTGCCGCCTCCCACGGGGTCCAGAAGCAGACCGGGCGCAGGCCGGGGTTGGCCGCCTGCAGGTCGCCCAGTACCGGATCCGAGAGCCCCACCTGGGCGAACGCGGTGCCGTCGATGTCGAGGGAGAGGATTCTGGCCACCTCGGCGCGCAGGGCCGGGCCGGCGGGGCGGGTCGTCTCGACCTGCACGCCGCCGGGGGCGGCGGTGACGGCGACCCCCACGGGGAGCCAGTCGTGCTCGGCGCAGTAGGCGAAGCGGAGCGTCCGGCCGTCGGACGGGAGAGTGCTGGCCGCCGGCCACTCTTCGACGAATCGCAGCGTGGCGGCGAAGTCGAAAGCGCCCCTGGCCGTGAGCGCGAATCCGTGGGTGGTCATCTGCGCATCGTAGGGGTGCCGCCGGAAGGGGCCCACCTTGTGGCTGGCACGGCGCCGACCGCCCCCACCTCGTCGAGCCACTCCACGCCCGACTCGGCGGCTCGGCGCAGATAGATGCGCACCAGGTCGGCGCAGGCCCGTGCGTCGTCCAGAGCACGCTGGGCGTTCACGAGGTCGACGCCGCGCCCGGCCGGGGTCGACGACGGCCAGGGGGCGCGACCCCAGCCGGTGCCGGGTCAGGGCGGGCAGATCCCCGTCGCCCGTTCAGGCCGGGACGAGACCAGGTCGCGGACCGCCTCCCGGGTCGCCGGGACGTCGATGCGCCGGGCCGCGTAAGAGCGGGTCAGCAGGTGGTCGCCGAGCAGTGCGTCGTGCTTGTCGAGGCGTTTGTCCGGGACGAGCGCGGCCAGGTCGACCGCGTCCGGCAGGTCGGTCAGGTCGCCGAGGACCTCCCCGGCGGCCTCGGGGGTGATGTCGCCCAGCGCGAGGGCCAGGCCATGGCGCTCGACGGCGATGCCACGGGAGTGGAGGGCCAAGGCCAAAGTGGTCATGACGACGTCGCCCCGGAAGGGGAACAGCAGGGTGTCCCCGCCATGGCCGAGCAGCGGGCCGGTCGCCAGGCCCATGCGCCGGTAGGCGCGGCGGCCTTCGGTCAGCAAGCGCTGGGCGGTGGCGTCGAGGTAGGCGGGCATCGCCGCGTCTTCGTAGACGCGGCGCATCTCGGTGCGGACCCGGTCGTGGACGTCCGGGCCACTGCCGGTGAAGCGGGGTGGCGTTCCGCCCGACGCCGGGGCGACCTCGATGAGTTTGGCGTGGGTGTCGATCGCGGTGATCCGCCAGCGGCGGCCCGCGAAGATCAGCAGGGCGCCTTCGGGGAGCAGGTGTTCCATCGGGATGCCGCCCAGGGTGCGCCCGCCGTGGACGATCCGGTATTCGGCCGGCGCGGCGAACGCGGCGTAGAAGGTGTGGTGGTTGACCAGCCGCTCCCCCGCCTCGCCGTGAAGCAGCAGGCCGTCGTTCTCCTGCCGGATCAGGTCGCCGTCGCCGAGATCGCGCAGGAGCGTCATGAACGTCGCCGCGTCGACGGCGCGGAACGGGCCGCCCGCGCACAGGGCCCGGTAGGCGTCGGCGGGGGTGATGCCGCCATGCTGGGCGATGAGCGACAGCACCTGCTGGACGAGTGTGGACATGTGGAGCGCCGACGCCTGCGGCGGCTCGTACCAGCGCTGGAGCAGCAGTTCGACGGTCGCGATCGCCTGCACGAGGCCGGCGCGGAGTTCGTGGTGGGGTGGATGCCGGGTGTGGTCTCGCGCTCGCTGACGTACACGCGTAACACCGCCGGTCCGCCGTGGCGGCCGGAGCGGCCGAGGCGCTGGCGCAGGGCCGCGACGCCGGGTGGCGCGCCCAGCTGGGCCACGGAGGTCACCGAGCCGATGTCGACGCCCATCTCCAGGGTCGAGGTGCAGATCGCGGTGACCGGGCGCGACCGGTCTTTGAGCCGGGATTCGACGTGTTCGCGGAGGTCCTTCGACAGGTTGCCGTGATGTGGCACGAACTCCTCGGATCGGCGGCCGAGCAGGTCGGTGTAGGACTCGACGGCCGCGCGCGAGTTGGCGAAGACCAGGTTGTGGTGGCCCCGGAGCGTCTCGTAGAGGTGCGCCGCGATGCCCGTCGGAGTCGGACATGATCGTGACGACCTCGGCCCCGCCGCCGGGGCGGAGGAAATCGGCGGCCGTGCGCATGTCTCCGAGCGTGGCCGACAGCCCGATGCGCGGGATCCGGCGGCGCGCGGCCAGGTCGAGGCGGTGCATGAGGGACTGGAGCTGGGCTCCCCTGGCCGTACCCATGAAGGAGTGCAGTTCGTCGACCACGATGTGCCGCACCGACCCCATCAGGCCGGGCATCGTCGAGCCGCGCAGGACGAACAGCGCCTCCAGCGATTCGGGCGTGATGAGGAGGATGCCCCGCGGCCGGGACACCAGGTTCTTCTTCGCGGCGGCGCCGACGTCGCCGTGCCATCGGGCGACCGGGAGGTCGAGATGGGCACAGAGTTCGTCGAGACGGCCGTATTGGTCGTTGATGAGGGCTTTGAGCGGGCTGATGTAGACGGCGGCGAACCCCGGACCCGGTTCGGCGTCGACCAGGGCCGAGCAGATCGGCAGGAACGCCGCCTCGGTCTTGCCCGAAGCGGTCGGCGCCGCGATCAGGACGTCGCCGGTGCCCGCGAGCACCGGCGCGATCGCCGCCTCCTGCGCGGCGCGGAGCCGCCGCCAGCCCTGCCGCCAGATCCAGCGCTGGACGTTCGGGTGGAGGCGGCCGAACGCCTCAGAGCCGGAAGGAGGTGAGATCGTCATCGTGGAAGGTCTCGTCGTCGTCAGGGAGGGTCTCGGCCGTCACGCCGACCGACGGCAGAAGGGTCCGCCAGGCGCTTCCGGGGTTCTGTTCGAGCACGGCCAGCAGGTCGCAGAAGGCCTTGATGGTGGTACGCGGGGTGCGGAAGTAGGCGTCTCCGACGCGGTCGGAGCAGTGGTGCATGAAGGCGAGCAGTCCGTCGTCGTCGATCACCTGGCGGGCGGCGTCGCCGTGCGCGTGGACGTGGCGGACCTTCATCAGCAGAATGTGCAGGTCTTCCGGGGTGAGCGCGGCGAGGCGGAGGATCGGGCCCGAATGGTCGACGAGACCGCCGGTGGGGAAGCCGTTCTCGGCCAGGCGCGACTGGAGCGCGGGGTAGCCGAACAGGCCGCGCCGGGTGTCGGTGAGGAACTCGGGGGTTCCGCCGAAGACGAAGCCGATGTGGGCGGCGATGCCCTGGAGGGTGTCGTTGAGGATGCGCAGGATCTGTTCGTAGTTGGCGTTGCGGGCCTGGGTGGAGGCCAGTTTGTAGAGGTTGACCATCTCGTCGAGGCAGACCAGCAGCCCGTCGTATCCGGCCAGGCGCACGAACCTGCTCATCAGCTTCAGGTGGTCGTGGAACGAGGCGTCGTCGATGATCGTCCGGACGCCGAGGGCCGACCTGGCCTCGGTCTTGGTGGAGTATTCGGCGCGCAGCCAGCGGACCGCCGCCGCCTTGAGCTGCTCGTCGCCGGTGTCGTGGCCGCGCCAGTAGGCGCCGATGGCCTCGGCGAAGTCGTAGCCGCCGGTCAGTTCGGCCAGGTGGGCCAGCCGCAGGCGGATGACCTGGCCGGGGTCGGCGCCGGTCTGCCGGGCCTCGGCCAGCGCGGTGGAGACGAACCGTTCGACCACGCTGGTGAGCGCCCCGCCGTCGGGTTTGGCCCGGGTGGACAGGTTGCGCATCAGTTCGGCGTAGAGGCTGCGGGCCTGGCCGCCGCTGGAGTGCAGCCGCCGATCGGGGTTCAAATCGGCGTGTACGGTGACCAGCTTCTTCTCGAGCGCGATGGAGCGTACAAGAGAGAGGAAGAAGGTCTTCCCGGCGCCGAAGTCGCCGATGACCAGCCGGACCGCCGAACCTCCGGCGGCGATCCGGTCGACGTCGGCCACCAGCGCGTGGACCTCGGCGGCCCGCCCGACCTGGACGTGTCGCTGGCCCGCACGGGGCACCACCCCGGCGCGCAGCGACTGGAGCAGCGCGTCGCGCTCACGGGGACGGATCACGTCAGCAGTTCTCCCAGCAGTGTTCGGTCGACCCTGACGGGGTCGTCTCCTTCGAGCAGCGGTTCACCGGCGACGTCGAGCGCGGCCTCGTTGATCTGGTCGATGGCCCCGTCGGGCAGCAGGTTCCAGCGCGCGGCGAGTTCTTCGAACCGGCTTCGGGAGATCTCACCGGTCGCCGGGAGTGCCCGCACCAAGGCGGAGTGCCGCCCGTCGAGCCCGGCGACCGGATCGGCGGCCGGAGGCGGCGGTGGTGGCGCGGGGGCGTCGTCGTCGGTGAAGATGGCCCCGAGCAGCGCGCTGACCTGGGCGGTCTCGACGAGCTTCCTGGCGATCACGTCTCGGTTGAGCTGCACCGCCGGTGAGGGAGGCTCGGGGATGGCGAAGCCCGGTTCTGGCCGGGCCGGACGCACCACGACGGGTGCCGTCGCCGGGGCGACGAGTGTCTCGTCGAGGTCGAGCAGCCGGTAGATCTTGGCGAGGGTCTTGACCTCGCCCGGTGAGATGACGCCGTCGGCGCGGGCCACCTCGGTCAGGAAGGCCGCGAGCGAGGCCCGCTGCGCCTGGTCGGTGCCCGCGATGCGCCTGGTCAGCCCGCTGAGCTTCACCGGCGCGATCAGCAGCCAGCGCAGATGGGCGCGCAACCGGGTGCGTTCGGCGCCGGTCAGGTGGAGGGCGCGTTCGAGATGGTCGCTCAGGTGGCGCTGCTCGGCCTCGGAGACGCCGTCGTCGGCGGCGCTCACCGCCGCCGCGAAGTGCAGCAGCAGGGTCGCGGCCTGGTAGGCGTCGGACGGCGCCGCCGTCGGGCCGCCGGGTGCGGCGAACAGCACCATCGACCCGGCGGTCGGAACCGGGCCGCCCAGCCGGGGATCGGGCTCGATGCCGACCCCTGCGGCGTCGAGCACCCGGGCCAGCGCGACGACGTCTTTCTTCCCTGGTTTGGCGGCCCCACGGGCGAACTCAGCGGCCGGCACCTCGACGCTCTCGGCCGAACCCAGCCGGGTGCGCGCCCAGCCGACCAGGTCGGCGACCTCGCCCGACGTCAGGTCGAGGAGTTCGGGTGGCAGCAACGCCTGGGCCTGGAGGGTGTGCTCCTCACCGGGCGAACGTCCGGCGAAACGGCTGAAGGGCTCCAGCGCCGACGCGCACTCGTCGGCGAGTTCCGCCAGCTTCCGCAGGGGCGCCTCCGCTGCCAGCACATCGGGCACGCTGGGCAGCGACAGGGTGACCGACCCGCGGAACCCGGCGCTGGCGGGCCGGTATTCGAAGGCGAACGTCGCCGGGCCGGGCCGGACCACGAGCCCCGCGCCGAATCGCTCGGTGTAGCGGAGTTCGAAGAGCCTCCTGAACTGCTCGGCGCAGCGGGTCGCGGGGGTGCGGGGGTGATGGCCGGGATGGGACAGGATCCAGTCGTGGGCCCACGCCGCCGGCACCGGTTCGCCGCGAGACGCCCGGTCGCCCAGCCCGAGCCGTAACCCGAGCGGTGACGGCACCTGACCCGCCTCGGTGCCCACCAGCACGGTGAGCAGTTCCTCGAACCGCCCGGCGTAGCGGCGGAAGGAGTCGTGGCCGCCGTAGACGCCCAGCAGGCGGCGCACCTCGTCGTGGATCGCCGGGAGCTCCGGCTCCACGATGGAACGATCCAAACTCAGGTCGTGCAGCACCCGGCGTTCGAGCCCGTAGAGATAGAGGAAGACGTAGCCGATCGGGATGCCGGGGGCGCGCCGCCCGTCGGCGAGCCAGCCGAGGTGGGCGGCTCTGGCCTGGGGCGAGATGGAGGAGTAGGAAGGCCAGTAGTCGAGTGTCGCGCCGTCCCAGTCGGGGCGGTGGACGTCGACGGGAAGCCAGGGATCGATGAGCGCGGGTTCCACGCCGTCACGGGACGCCGACGGCAGCCCCGAGCCGACATAGAGAAGGCCGCCGATCAATTGGTAGCCCGAGACCATGACCGCCGATCCCGGGGGTAGCCAGACCGGGGGCGGCGCCGCGGGTGGCGGCGGTGGCTGGGGAGGTGGCGTGGGGAGACGATAGGAGGGAACCGGCACTTCCGATGGCTGATGATGCTTCTTCCGAAAGCGATCAAGCAGACCCATTCGCCCATCCTCTTCGACGTGGCCTTATTGCGGCGCGAAAAGCACCGTAACTCAGGCGCTTACCGTGTATGGAGAAATCAGCCGCCTCGTTACCATCTTGCATCCCTCTGGACTGCATGAATACCAAATATCACGATTTCTCCCGTTCATTGTTTCGACCCTTCTTCCCTTCAGGAGAAAACATGCATCCCTCAGTTCCCCACGACCGTCCGGAGCAGTTGCAGCAGATCCAGAGCGGGCTCATGCAGGGCGAGCAGATCATCGCCGTCTACGACGCCGTCGGGGTCGGCACCGGGTTTCTCGGGCTGACCGATCGGCGCGTGATCGTGCAGGACAAGTCGTTCGTCGGGAAGAAGCTGGCGATCACGAGCATCCCCTACTCGAAGATCACGAGTGTCAGCGTGGTCAGCAACAAGTCGTTCGCGGGGTCGTTCTTCTCTTCTGGCGCGATCGCCATCAACGTCGGCACGCACGTCTACGAGATGGACTTCCGGGGCGAGCAGAAGGCCCATCACGTGCACAGCGTCATTCTTCACTACATCAGCAGGTAGGCTGTATGGAGCATACAACATTCGTGGAGGTGGGCATGCTCACGAAGCAGGAAGCGGCCGAGGCGGTCCGGCAGGCCAAGGTCGTCACCGGGGTGACCTGGGCGCAGCTGGCCGAGGCGGTCGGCCGACCCTTGGCGTGGACGACCGCGGCGCTGCTCGGCCAGCATCCGATGCAGAAAGACGAGGCCGCCACGGCCGCCGCCCTGCTCGAACTGGGTGAAGACGTCGTGCTGGCCCTGCAGCTCCAGCCCACGCGCGGCGCGCTCGACGCCGCGGTGCCGGTCGATCCGACGATCTACCGGCTCTACGAGGTGATCCAGGTCTACGGGCCGACCATCAAGGAGCTCATCCACGAGCAGTGCGGCGACGGCATCATGAGCGCCATCAACTTCCGCCTCGACGTCAAGCGGGTGCCCGATCCGGCGGGCGACCGCGTGGTGATCACGATGGACGGCAAATACCTGCCTTACCAGTGGTGAATATGGATTTCTACGTGGTGGCCCGGTCCCTGTGGCGAGATGATTCCGGGGATCGGGAGCAGGGCGTACATGAGGAGCGGCCATGGCCGTGGCGTGGGGCCCTTGCGGGGCCGGGTCGTGTTCGACAGCAGTGTCCACCCCCAGTCCCGGGAGCAGCAGTCGGGCGGCTTCTCCTGGATGGGCACCCGGTCCCTGCTCCTGACCGACTGGCCGCGGTCTACGTCCACGACACCGGCGGGTTCGGGAACGCGGCCGTCACCGCCCTCGACCCGGCGGCCGCCGCCGACGTCTCGATCACGCTGGCCGATCGCAGCACCCTGTTCGTCGCCGACATCCGGTTGCCGGGCGGGCACTGAGGCTGTCGCCGGGTCCGATCGAGCCGCCCGCGCTGCACGCGCTGACGGGCTGGGCGGGCGGCTCATGCCCGAGGCCGCGACGCTCGACTTCATCAGCCCGTGCGCCGTCTCGGTCACGCCCCACTACGAGGAGGACGGGGAACCCGCCGAACTGACCGCCTGCGCGGTGTTATCCGGAGGCCTGCTGCGGCTGCGCGATCGGGAAGCGGTGCCGCTGGAGTGGCCGGTCAACGAGTCGTGGCGACGGCCCAGGGGCCGAGCGCCGTCGAAGTGCGCGGGGGCGCGCTGCTCGACGGGCGGTTCCTGAGCGGCGCGACCCTGCACCTGGTGACCCCGCAGGTGCACGACGCCTTTCTCGAGGTCTTCCGGTCGGTTGGGGCGTCCGTCCCTAGCACGGTCGGCACATCGGTTCCGGTGACGGTCCGGGGGCTGGCCAAGGGGACGGCCGACTGTGTGCTCGGGGCCAACAGCGTGGAGTTCCAGGCGTCCGACTCACAGCAGGTGCTGCCGCCTACGACCTGGCCGATCCCGAGTTGCGCGTGACCGGATCGGCCGAACGGTTCGTGATCTTCAATTCGGCACACGGGCCCGTGTCCGTGACGTGCGCGTCGGCGGCGTTCGAGCGGCGGCTTCGGGAGCACGCCCTGTTGAGTGCCGCCGCCGAACAGACCCTCTCTCCGGGGGTCTCCCCGCCGAGTTGTCCGACGGGCGGCCGGTGGCGCTGGCGTGCGCCCCCGATGGCCAGCGGATACGTGGTGCGGAGATGGAGGTGCTGATCGCGTACACCGCGATCGGGAGTCTTGAGGGAACGCCGGAGCGGCTGCGGCTGACCACCGAACGCAGCGACCTGACCGTGGTCGGGCCGCCGGAGCTGATCCGGGCGCTGCACAGCGAGCTCCGGTTCCGCGGCCATCTCGACGCGACCACCGACCAGGTTCCCGGCATGCTCCGGGCGGCGGTCGGGCTGGAGGAGGACTGCCTCCCCTACGGCCGCGATCCGTTCGACGGTCTCCCCCCTCGCGCAGGCTCTCGGCGTGCCGGACCACGTGATACGTGCTCCCGGCGAGCTGTCCGGCGCGGAACTGGACCAGTGCGATGGTGGTGTCAGGGCTCGTCCCGTTGCGGGTCGTCTTCGCCAGGCCGCCGACGATCGGGCCGAGGTCGGGCAGGCGCGACTGGAGCTCGGTCATGGTGTCCCTTCTATCGTGCCGGGTTCGACGACAGAGCGACGGGAAGTGTGAGGCCTCACATTCGGGGTGACTGTCCCGTCTACTCGGGTGAGAACACGTCAAAGGGGGCATCGTGACAGCCGAACTGAGTGAACGGCGACATTTGATCAATCAGTCCTACCGGCTTCTCGGCTCCCCGGCGGACGCCGAGGAGGTCGTACAGGAGAGCTATGCGCACTGGTACGCCATACCGGACGACGGGCGGAACGCGGTCGTATCACCGGACGCCTGGCTGACAACAGTGACCAGCCGCATCTGCCTCGACCTGCTGGGGGCGGTGCGGGTGCGGCGCGAGCGCCACGTGGGTGAGTGGCTCCCGGAGCCGCTGCCCGAGGGGATGAACGATCCGGCCGACCAGGTGACTCTCGACGAGTGCCCGAGTCGATGGCCCCAGCCGAACGGGGCGGAGATCGTCGGCCGCAGTCCCGCCGCCTGCCGGCAACTGGCCTCCTCGGCCCGGCGGCGGGTCAGGGCGCCCCCTGCGGTGCCGACGGCGCAGCGGGCCGATGTCGAGGCGTAGGAGTCCCAGGACATCGAGGCCCTCGGTGATCGCCGACGGCGGCGGGATCGTCCGGGCGCTGGCCCCGCCGGTCGTGGGGCTGGAGGTGGCCGCCCGGTTCGCGGCCGACATGGTCGGTGGGGCCCGTGGCCTGGAGATCACGGAACGCACGGTCAACGGGCAGCCCGGCCTTGGGGTTCTTGAGAACGGGGTGACCGTCACGGTGATGGCCTTCGAGGTGGCCGAAGGAAGGATCACGAACATCTGAGCGGTGCGCAACCCCGAAAAGCTCCGCCCGTGGAGCCCGGACCGACGGAACCAGTGCCTCAGTTCTCGGGCGGTCCGACGCAGCCGCCCGGCCCCTGACCGGCGACCCGGTGGACGCGCACGCTGGCCAGGACCGTCCCCGACTCGGCCAGGGCCCGATCGATGTCGCCGCTGGCCGACTCGTGGTAGGCGAGGGCTCCCTCCAGGCGTACGGCGAGAAGCTCGACCTGGTAATTCTGGCCGACTCCCTCTTTCTCCTTACCGAAATACTGGGCACCGCGCCAATTGGTGAGCGTGTCGGGTCTCTCGAAGCCGAAAACCACCTGCAGATACCTTTCCGGATCGCCGTTGTCGAGATTCCGCATGGCCAGCATCAAAGTGGTGCCGGGCGGGAGGGATGCCGTACCGGAGAAATAAGAACACTGCTTGACATCGGCGCCGTCTTCTGGAGAGGAGATTTCCCCGCGGACGCCCGCCGGTGGCGCGGGATTATCGTCGGGGAGAAATGTCACCACGCCCCATCCGGCGATCGCCGCCGCGCCGATCGTGACGACGAGCCGCCACCATCTGATGGGCGGTTTCCGCACGACCGCCGCGTCGAGCAGGCTCCGGCTCCACGTGATCATGTCCTTGGGGCGGCGGTCTGGGTCGTCGTCGAGCGCCGCCAGGAGGTGCGCGACGAGTTCGCCGGGAGCGGCGACGCCGGCCGATTCCGCCGCGGAGCGGGCTGTCTCGGGAATGTCGGCGGTGGCCGGGTCCTGCCCGGTCAGGCAGAAGAAGGCGAGCGCGCCGAGCGAGTACACGTCGGCCGTGACGGCCCTGGGCAGGTGCGGGGCGGCCAGCACCTCGGGCGCCGTGTAGCCGGGCGTGTGCCAGCCGACCACGTCGTGACCGTCGTCGATGAGCCGCAAGGTGCTCACGTCGATCAGCACCAGCCCGCGTTCCGGATGGACAACGCAATTGGCGGGCTTCACATCCCTGTGCAGGCTTGGGTTGCCCCCCGACCTGGTCATCGACGCGAGGGCGGTCAGCGCCTCGGCGGCCTGCCGGACGTATCCGAGACGCGCGCCGACGGTGTCACCGGTGGCGTGACTCCCGCCGAGCAGTGCGCTGAGGGTCGGGCCCTCGACCCATTCCATGACCAGGTAGGCCGTCGTCGGAGTGTCGGCCAGGCCCGCGGGATGCGGGGCGGCGCCGAGGAACACCTCGTCGAGCCGCACCACGTGGTCGAGTTGCAGGTGCCGCAGCAGCACCGCGTGGTCGCGCCACCGTTGCCGGTCACGCGCCGAGGGCCAGTCGGGATCGGCGCCGCCGGGGGGACGCAGCAGCTTGACGGCCAGCGGCAACGGCGCGGCCAGGTCGCCCCGGTAGCGCGCCTTCCAGATGATCCCCTCACCGCCGGGGATGCCGTCGCCGAGCAGTTCGTACCGGTCCGGTTCGTCGGGCGGGCCAACGAACCGGGTCTGCGGCAGGTCGGGCCCGCCCACGGTCTCCGGTTCGTCACTCTTGTCGGTCATCGCCCGGCTTCCGATCGGGGAGTTGGTCATCGATGCGGCCGGCGTCGACGACGCCGCTCCGGATGGCCCACCGTGCGAGGGCCCAGCGGAAGTCGTCGTGTACAGCGTTCTCGTCGTCCGAGGTCAGCGCGGGGATGCCGTGCCCGGACAGGGCCTCGCGGATGGCCTTGATCACGTTGCGGATGTACTGCGGACTGCGGTCCAGCCGTTGCCCGATCTGGGCGTAGGTCGCGGGCGCCGCACGCGGTCCGGCACTCGTCAGCAGGGGTTCGCACAGCGCGCAGAGCACCAGCCGCTGCGCGGCCGTAATCGCGACCGGTGCGTTCACCGTCTTGCCCGACCGCGTGATCGCGTCTCCGCCGGGTGTGGCCGACGTGATCGATTTGGCGTCGACGTGAACCGTCACCGTCGATCCGCCGCGCCCGGCGAAGACGAGCGCGAAGCTCGTGAACGGCAGCGAGGTCGTGGCCGCGCCGGGCTCGACCACCCGGTCCTCCCCGGCCGGGGGCCGGACGACGAATGGTTTGTGCCGGGAATTGTTGCGGACGAGAACGCAGTCGTCGAGAACGGTCAGCGATCCGGCCCGCCGGGAAAGGTGTTCGTCTTCAGGGAATCGCAGGTCACACGATTGGCTCCGGCCCATTGTCAATGACTGCCCGCGTTCCAGCCACCACCGTGATCCGCTGAACGATATGACGACAGCATCGGCCCGGCCTGGAGTTCCATCCTTTCTCATATCTGCCACCTTCAAGGGTTCAGGGGTGTACTGTCGTGCCCGCTGAACGCTCCGTTTACTCCGATTAGCGCTATTCGACCTGATGAACAAAAGGGAGCGTTCATGAAAAGAGTTCTCGCCGTCGTCGCCTCGATCGGAGTGGTCGCCGCGGGCGCGGCCATCGGCTCACTCGCCCTCGCCGGGCCGGCCGCCGCGGCGCGCGTCACCACCACGTGCGCGAACACCAGTGGCGACTCGGCGATCATCCAGGCGGCGATCAACGGCTCGGCGGTTGGTGACGAGATCGTCGTCGACGGGCCGTGCTCGATCACCACGACCATCACCCTGCTGGGCGGCCGGGCCTACCGGGGTGACAGCGCGCACACAGTGCTCAAGCAGGCCAACGGCCGTAACCTCGCGGCGGTGCTGGCCTCCGACTCCTGGGTGAACAACGACGCCTTCACCGGTGAGCCGATCACCCTGCGCGACCTCACGATCGACGCGAACTCCGCCGGCAACCCCACAGGCGGCGACGCCGTGGTGATCCGGTCGTGGCGCACCGAGATCAGCGATCTCACCATCCGCAACGCCAAGGTCAACGGGCTGCGCGTGACCAACACGTCCCAGAACGGCACGACGCTCACCAACACCCAGGTCAACGGCACCATCCGGGGCCTGTTCGTGGACGACTCGGGCCAGCACGGCATCTACGTCCAGGACAGCGGCAACTCCGTGACCGACTGGAACCTCTCCGACAGCTGGATCGCCTCCAGCGGCGGCGACGCCATCAAGCTCGACAACTCGGCCGGGTGGACGGTCGAACGCAACCACGTCTACGGCGTCGGCGGCACCGGCGTCAACGCCAACCGCTTGTTCGCGAGCAGCATCAGCGACAACTACGTCGAGGACTTCGGCGTCAACGGCATCGGGGTCACCGTCCAGGGCGACGCCGCCAGCACGATCGTCGGCAACCGGGTCTTTCAGTTCAGCGGCGCCGGCACCACCTACCTGACCATCAAGCAGGTCAACTACGGCACCGGCAACGTCGCCGTGACCGGCAATGCCGTGCGCGGCAGCGGCACCGGCACCGGCCTGTCCTACCAGCGCGGGAGCAATCAGCTCACGGTGACCTCGTCAGGCAACTCGGTCACCGGCGTCACCACCCAGCGGACCGTCGGGGCGGGCGTCACCCTGTCGAGCGGTCTGTGACCGTCATGCGCAGCCTCCGCACGGCGCTCGCCGCCCTGATGACCGGTGTAGTCTCGGTCGTCGCCTGGATGTCACCGCTCGCGCCGACGGCCACGGCCCTCGTCTGCGACACCGCCTGCAAACTCTTCACCGACGCGGCCGGGCTGCAGCAGCAGACCCCGAAACCGTTCGGATGGGGCATCGGCGCCCACGCCGAGACGAGCGCCCTCATCTGGAACGGCCGCTACTCGATGTACTACCGGACCTTCATCAGCCAGACCGGCGCCATCTGCCCACTACCCCAGGGGATCGCGCTCGCCACCTCGCCCGACAGCGGGAACACCTGGGTCCAGCACAACGGCGGCAGACCGCTCGCCGGGGTGCAGTCGGCCCTGCCACCCGGCGCCTCATGCGCCGGCGCCATGAACACCTGGGTGTACGCACCCGATGTGATCGCGGACAACGGCCGTCTGCTGATGGTGTTCGAGCAGCGCGACGTGGCCTCCAATGGGCGTGCCCTGCACTCCATCCGCTGGGTGACGAGCACCGACGGCATCACCTGGTCGAACAGCACCCTGCTGCTGAAGCCAGGAAAGATCAACGATGTCTACTACGACGAACTCGGCACACCCGACATCGAGAAAGACGGTGTCGGCTACGTGCTGACCTTCCATTACCACGATGCGGCGGGCATCCTGCCGCAGGGCCGGGCGACCGTGCGCTTCGCGGCACCGGTGGAGGACTATTCGGGCGCCAGGACGAAGTTCGCCCTGAGCCCCAATCCCGCCTGGGCGAACTACGGAGTGGGCCTGGGCGACATGCACCGCGAGGCCGACGGCTACTGGTACCTCATCTTCGAGGCGTTCAGCGGTGCGAACGGCACGTGCGGAAGAACGGACTCGCAGACGACGGTCGGGATCGCGCGCAGCACCGACGCCGTCAACTGGACCGTCCGCAGCGCGCCCCTGATCAGGGGCGTGGGAGTGAGCTGCGGCTGGGACATGCCGTCGTGGCAGCTCCTGGGCAACGCCCGCGGTGTCGTCACCCCCGACGATCCGCCGGAGGGCAGGGAGCTGGTGCGCTGGAACATCGTCGACAAGGTTGCGCCGGTCCAGGTGACGTCGGGCCCGCAGTTGAGGCAGAACCAGTTCCTGCCAGCGCCCCACTGCCTGAACAACGGGTCGGCACGGCTGTGCATGCAGGACGACGGCAACCTCGTGCAGTATCGCAACAGCGACAATTTCGTCATCTGGGCCAGCGACACGTGGGGCAGCCAGGCCACCCGCGCCTATCTGCAATATGACGGGAATCTCGTGCTGCTCCGTGCCAACGGCACCGCCGTGCGGGCCACCGCGACCGACGGGCGTCCGGGTGCCACTCTCGACGTGCTGGGCGACCGCCTGCAAGTGAATCACTACGGCAACGTGGTGTGGCAGCGGATGTCGGGCCAGCGCGGAATGTGACCTCGGGTCAGACGGGAACACCTTCGCGCGAGGTGTTCCCGTCGCCGTCCATGGTCCACGATGGTGCGCATGTCGGTTCTCGAGACGGCGCTCAGCGGCCTTGCCAAATCCGTGGCGCAGCGAACGGTGGGCGCCTGGCTGGCGAACAGGACGGACCGGCAGGAGCGGGACACCGACCTGAGCGAACTGATCAGAAGCTCGTTCCTCGACAACGTCGCCAGGCGCAAGTTCGAGCACCAGGTGAAGGGCATCGCCCTCGCCGTGGAAGACCGGCTGACGGCCCTGGTCACCCACGAATACCGGGGCCTGACCGACGACGCCAAGGCGGCGGTCCTGCACGAGGTGATCCACTCACTCACCTCCGCCGACCTGACGGACGACGCGATCTTCGCCGCCGACGGCGACGCGGTGCGGCTGACCGAGCAGGTGACGGCAGGCCTGCGCCCGCCCCGGATGGGTGAGGCCGAAGACCGGCTGCACGCGGTGGTCCTCGCCGAGTGCGTCGAGTGCATGGTCCGGATGATCCGGCAACTCCCCCAGTACCTCCCGCGTGCGGCGACCGAGACCCTCGGCCGCCTGACGAGCCTGTCCGACCAGATCGAACGGCTGCTGGCCAGAGTTCCGCCCCGCTCTCTGGACGCGCCCGAGGGAGCCCAGGACGACCAGGCCTTCGAGCGCCGCTATCTGGAATTCATCAGCCGCACCCTCGACGAGGTCGAACTCCCCGGTGTCCGGGTGGAGACCTACCGGCCGCGCACCTCGCTGAGCGTGTCCTACATCAGTCTGACCGTCTCGGCCGACGACAAGGATCGGCGCCGGGCGTCCGTCCGCATGCCGCTCGCTTCCCTGACGGGCCAGTCCGCCACTGTCCCGGGCACCCCGCGCGTCGAGTCGGCGCTCGGCAAGAACCGGCTCACCCTGGTCCGAGGCGAGGCAGGTTCGGGCAAGAGCACCCTGCTCAGATGGCTGGCGGTAACCGCAGCGCGCGGCGCCTTCTCCGGGGCCCTTTCCTCGTGGACGGGTTGCGTGCCCCTACTGGTCAAACTGCGCAGCCACGCCGACGGCACCCTCCCCTCCCCCGAACTCCTCCTCTCCGACGTCGCCCAAGAGCTGACTGGCCGGATGCCCCGTGGCTGGGTGGAACGGGTCCTGGAGTCGGGCCGCGGCCTGCTCCTCGTTGACGGGGTCGACGAACTGCTCGCCAGACACCGCCGGGCGGTGCGGCAGTGGCTGGACAGGATGCTGGCCGCCTACCCGTCGATGAGGGTGGTGGTGACCTCCCGCCCCGCCGCAGCCGACGCGCGATGGCTGGCCGACGAGGGCTTCTCCTCCTTCCTGCTCGAGCCGATGACCCCGTCCGACCTGCGGGAACTCATCCAGCAGTGGCATGTGGCGATGCGCGACTGCCCGAGCCTGCCCTGTCATCCGGACGAACTGGAGACCTCCGAACGCTCCCTGCTGGCCCAGCTGGAGAGCCGGGGGCACCTGCGCGCTCTGGCCAGTACGCCACTGCTCGCCGCCATGTTGTGCGCGCTCAACCTGGACCGGCGGCACCACCTGCCACCCAGCCGGATGGCGCTCTACCGGGCAGTGCTCGACATGCTCCTCGAACGGCGCGACGCCGAACGCGGCATCGACGACGAGGTGGTCCTCGACCAGGACCAGAAGGTCTGGATCCTCCGCGACCTGGCCTGGCGGCTCGTCTCCATGGGACGCTCCGAACTCTCCCGGGGCACCGCGCTGCGCCGCATCCACCAACGGTTGAGCTCGATGGTCCGGATGCCGTACACGCCGGAGGAAGTGCTCGACCATCTCCTGCTCCGCAGCGGAATCCTCCGGGAACCGGTGCCGGGGCGGATCGACTTCGTCCACCGCACCGTCCAGGACTACCTGGCGGCCGGGCAACTCGTCGAAGACGAGGACGTCGAGGCGGGCGTGGAGAAGGCGCACCTGGACCAGTGGCGCGAGGTCGTCGTGATGGCGGCCGGCCACGCGACTGGCCGCCTCCGCCGCGAACTGCTGACGGGCCTGATGGATCGGGCCGACGGGGAGAAACGCTACGCGCGGCGGTTGCGGCTGGTAGTGGCTGCCTGTCTGGAGACCATGCAGGAGATCCCGCCCCAGGTCCACGACCGTTACGAGCGATGCCTGGCGTCGGTGATCCCGCCGTGTAACGAGGACGAGGCGCACATCCTCGCGGGGGCCGGGGAGGAGGTCCTGAAGCGACTCCCGGATGACCTGTCGCAGTTCTCGGACCGCCAGGCGGCCATGACGGTACGGACCACCTGGATGATCAATGGGCCGCGCGCCATGGAGAAAATGGCCCGCTACGGCCCTACCGCATCATTCGACACGGTAAAGGAAATGGAAAATGGCTGGCATTATTTCGACGCCGCCGACTATGCGCGGATCGTGCTGTCAGTTGCACGACCTTACAAGGTGTCAATCGACGATCCACGCCTCATACGTGGCTTGGCGCATATACAGGACCTAACAAGGCTGAGCATCGAAACCAAGCAGCCTGTCAGAGGACTACAATTTATCCGCACCCTCCCGAACCTCGACTCAATCCACATTACGCCATTACAGGTGGAGACTCTCGACGAACTCATATCTGCACCCAATCTGACCAGATTCTGGTGTTCCATGGAGAATTACACGGAGGTGGACGTCTCCGCATTGCATCAGTTGCCGATTCTGAGCGACCTCTTTCTTTGGAATGTCCGCCTTCATGAGCTCGTATTCCTCGAGGAAATCTCGTCCCTCAGATCACTCGGGCTCACATTGCCCAGCAACGGGCGCATCGACCTGAGACCCCTATCGAGCAAGCACGATCTCACGTCCCTCTTCCTGCACAGCGACAACACTCCAATCGATCCTTCCTTATTCGCCGGCATGTCACAGCTAGACCACTTAGCCCTCATTTGCGGTGGCCCGCTCATCGGTGGACTTGCTTCACTTGCCAAGAATCTGCCGTCGCTCTCCTCTCTCATTTTGAACACAACGAGCAACCTGGGCAGCATCACCGCGCTGGCCCCTCTAGGCCTCACGCAATTGGGAATCGACGAGTGCGAGGATGTGGAGGATCTGGATCAGATCGGTCAACTACACGCGCTCCGAGGCTTGTCACTGGAAAGCGTTACCCTGGAGGACCTCACACCGATTGCGGCCCTTCCTCGCCTGCGAACTCTCAACATATCGACGGCAAACGGCGTCATTGACCTCGCACCATTCGCGGGCAGGCCGGGGCTAGCAATCAGCGTCGAGATCGGGCAGGAGGTCATCAACGAACACCATCTGCACCCCACGGCCACATTCACGAGAGACCAAGAGCACGAAAGATGACCTTGACGCGACCCTAGCCGACCGCCCTCCGAACTGACGCCCGGCGAAGCGGATGCAATCTCACCCTTCCGGCCGACAATGCGACACGGTGGGTTCGCGGAATCTCGGTGAGGCGATGACGGAACGCTTCGGGTAGACGAACGCGATGACGGCGAGCCTGTCGGACTCGCTGCCGCGATCTCGCCCGCCCGGGCATCGGCTCGCTCGTCAGCCTCGCCGGGGCGCACCTCCCGGTGGTACATCACCGGAAATCCGGGAAGGGCCCCGTCGAGGAAGTGCCAGCCGACGCCCAGCGAGAGCAGGCACTCTTCTTCGGGCGCCGACACAAACCCGCCCGCATCGCCCACGCTCTCTCACGCCGCTCTCGCCCGTCGTCCATGCACATGACCGAGCGAGGATGAGGCGCCACTTCCAGCCAACCGGCCTGCGTCTAGTAGAGGTGCACACTCACGGGATTCAGATCGCCTACCGGCGCGCAGCCAGGAGGAGACGCCGTCCAGTCGCAGGCCGTGCCGCGCCGACCGGAGTCCAGTCCCCTGACGATCTGCGTGGCCAGGATCCAGGGCGCGCCGCCGCCGACGCGGCCCGTTCGATCCGGCCACCGCGCCCGGCAGTCCCACCCACGGCAGGCTGAGCGCCAGATCGCCCCGCGCGGCCATCACGAGGTCGGCGGCGGCGCAGATGCTCTCGACGTTGTCGATGCCCGCCTGGGTTTCGAGTTTCGCGATGATTCGCGCCTCCCGCGCGGACGCCGACAGTCTCTCCCCAGTCTCGGAAATGTCCGACGAATCGCCGACGAAGGAGAGCGCGACCACGTCGAAAACATCGGATTCGGCGATCGACCTGAGGTCGCTCCTGTCTTTTCCGTAAGGCAACAGGCCCGGAAGTTGGTGCCCTGGACGGTCAGCCCGCGCCGCTGGTCGACCGCCCCCGCCCACTTCGACGGTGACCACCGCGCCGTCGGCCATGACGCCGGTCGCGCACAGCACGGCGTTGCCATCTCCGACCGGTGATCAGATCGTCATTCTTGTGCCGGTACGCGCAGAACCTTGTCGGCCGGACTACCTGCGGAATCGGAAAAGGCGGTAGACGTCGCCGGCGCCCAGGCGCACTTCCGGCGGACGGAGAAACCACCGAGGGGGAACTTCTCCCCGCCAGATCGGCCACGATCTGGAACTCCACATCGTGACGTCTCGCGATTTCCCGACGAAGGCGTGCCTGTCCTATGCGGTATTCCGGAGCGGCGAACGAGAACCTCCGCTGGACACCGGTCGCACCGGCAAGCAGGAATTCCTCTTCCTTATTCCCCGAAGCGGGACCGGGCGCTTACTACAACACTGACGTGCAGAGCACACTATCTGCGCCCGCCTTACCGATACGTGGCGAGTTCTCCCGTGCGTCGCACGTCGAGGGTCACGCAGTGGATGCCGCCGCCCAGGCTCCTGGCGTGGGTGAGCTGCGTGGGGATCACCTCGACCCCGTGGCGCTCCAGCTCCTTGATGAGCCCGGTCTGCCTCTTGTCCACGACGGCCTTGCCCGGGGCGATGACCAGGAAGTTCATCCCGATCCACACCGACGACTTCGGGTGGTCGCCGATGAAGCCGGTGTCGACCAGGTCGGGGCAGATCACGGTGTCCCAGCCGCGCAGGAAGTCGGGCATGTTGGCGTCGGTGACCCGTGCCGGGTTGATCAGCATCAGGCCCGGCCGCAGCGGCACGATCGTCGAGTCGATGTGGGTCGACGGATAGAGGCCCTCACACGGGTGCACGGTGTACTGCTCACCGAGCGCGGCCTGGAGCCACTGCGCGCCGAGCAGGTTGCCGCTGTCGGAGACCTGGTAGAGCAGGTCGGTGCCGAACCTGAGGATGTTGGCGGCGTCGAAGGCCGGTTCCAGGTTGCGCAGCCGCTGTCCTTCCGGCGCCTTCGGTTCGTACATGTCGTCGGTCAGCCGGGGCTTGGGCGCCGACAGCCAGCGCGCGCCGCTCTCCAGGTACTCCAGGAACAGTTCCTTGTACGCGAACCCTTCGAGGAACCGGGAGCGCAGCACCATCGGCGACTCGATGAGGGTGGTGCCGACCGTGAGGAAGCCGTCGCGGGGGCAGTAGTCGTAGAAGCCGTCGGTGCTCCAGTCGGGCGTGGCCGTGATCGCCCGGTGGTCGCGGCCACCGGGGCGGCGGACGGTCACGCCGAGGCTCCGCAGCAGCGCGGCCAGGTCGTCGAGTTCGGCCTCGGTCTGCTCGACCACGTCGGGCGGGTAGGGGCCGGACGGGATCTCCTCCGGATCGACGTCGGCGTACTCGACGGCGTGCAGGCTCCGGTCGGCCACCGGCACCCGCGCGCCCTCCATCGTGCCGACGACGATCTCCTCCAGTGGATCCCATTCGTTGTGGACGTCTACCAGGCTCATCGACCGTTTCCTCTCTTAAGGATTGTCCTTTATTTGACGCGTTTACCGGTAAATCAAAGGGGCAACTCACCCGAGCCATTCTGTTCGTGCGCAACGAAACAGCGAGAAGGCGTCACACAATGACCATTCGCACCTTGATCTGCGACGAACTGCCCGTCATCAGGGACGGCATGCGCACCCTGCTCGACGCCGTGCCGGACATCGACGTGATCGACACCACCGACAACGGCATGGAGGCCATCGTCCTGGTGCGCACCGAACGGCCCGACGTCGTCGTGACCGATCTGAATTTACGGACCATTTCCGGCCTGGAGATGATCCGCCGTCTCGGTAAAGAGGACACCCCGCCGCGCATCGTGGTGTTCACCGGGTCGGACGCCGACAAGACGGTCAGCGACGTGCTGCACGCCGGGGCCAGCTGCCTGCTCTGCAAGGACGCGAGCCCGCAGGAACTGGTCGCCGCGATCAGGGCGGCGGCCGAGGGCCGGACCGTGCTCGCGCCGGACATCGCGCAGCGCCTGGTCACCTGGTTTCGCGAACAGTCCGACACCGTGGAGCCCGAGGCGTGCCCCGAGGTGACCGATCTGACCCCGCGCGAGCGCGAGGTGACCCAGATGGTGGCCCGGGGGATGTCGACCGAGGAGGTGGCCCGCGCGCTGATGATCGGGGTGGCCACGGTGCGCACCCATCTCTATCGGGTGCGCACCAAGCTCGGGGTGCGCGACCGCGCGGAGCTCGTCTCATTGGCGTACCGATGCGGGCTGATCCAGCCGGCGTGACCCGGCCAGCCGCCACAGCGCGGCGGGTTCGCCGAAGCGGCCCGACTCGGCGGCGGCCAGCCGGAAGTGGCGGTGCAGGCCGAGTTCTGCGGTCATCGCGCGCACCCCGCAGGCCTGCATGCAGATCCGCACCACGTCGCGGGCGGTCTCGGCCGCCATCGCGAGGGCGGTGATCGGCGCGGTGCCTGTTTTGTCGCGCCCGGAGTCGGCCAGCCAGGCGCCCCGGTAGACGGCGGCGCCGGTCGCGCGGAGCGCCACCATGGCGCGGGCCAGCGGGAAGGCGACGGCGGGCAGGTCGCGCAGCCGCGTGCCGAACTGGCGCCGGACCCCGGCGTACCGGACGGCGATGTCGTGCGCGCCCTCGGCGATGCCGAGCAGGTAGGCCGCCTGGCGGAGCCGGGCGCGGGCCAGCGGTTCGTCCAGGCGGGCGACGACGGTGGCGGGGGTCCGGTCGAACCGGACGCATCCGTTCTCGACGCTCGGGCCGGACGCCGCGACGAGCGTCGGCTCGCCGTCCACCTGAGTGGCGACCAGGAACGGGCCGGGGCCGTCGGCGAGGGCGGTGCCGGTGAGCTCCCATCCGCCCGCGGACGGGGTCGCGGTGACGCCGGGCATCGCTTCGAACCCGGCCAGGGCCACACCCCCCGGGTGGCCGACATCGGCGGCCAGCGCGTCGGCGCGGTAGGGGTTTCCGCAGGCCGCGCGGCCCAACTCCACGTTGACGACCACGCCGGCGGTGACGCCGAGGTCGAAGCCGTCGGAGCGTTCGTAGTCGTAGGCGCCCAGTTCGTCCAGGACGGAACGGGCTTGTGAGCCGTCCACCGGCCCGTGTACCTCGCTGGAGACGGGCACGTGGGCGAGGCCCGCGCGCAGGGCGGCGCGCAGCCGGGCGACGAGGGGATCGGAGCTCTCCGACCCGATCGAGTCGAACGCGGCGGCCATGATCTGGAGCATCACCTCGGAGGTGCCCGCCGACAGTGTGAGGCCGGGCGCCTCCCGGTAGGCGGAGTCCAGGATCGCGGCGCGCCCCTCCGGGTGGGGGAGGTGGTAGGCCCACATCGCGATGTCCTGGGCGAGTTCGCTGCTGTGCAGCTTGGCGACGGCGGCGGCGACGGGGTCGACCCGGTCGGCGGCGAGGCCGGTCAGCACCTCCCAGGCCAGGACGTGATCGGCGGTCAGCGCGCCCTCCCACCGGCCGATCCGCTCCAGATGAACCGCAGGGTCGGTCACCGCCTCCAGCGCGGCCTCGAACCAGCGTTCGGCCTTGAGGTGGTAGTCGAGGCCGGTGCGTTCGATGGCCAGCGCCTCGTTGAGCAGCGGCCAGCCCTGGTCGCGCGGCCCGAGGAGGTCGGCGCCGGAGACCGGCACGGCGTCGAGGTCGACCTGGTGGAAGTGCTCGTCGCCGATCCCCGGGATCGTCGTCACGGTCACGCCGGGGACGGACAGGTCGACCAGGAACAGGCTGATGCCCTGGTATTTCCCGGCGTCGGGGGTGGTCCGGGCGGCGCACAGGCCGAGGTCGACGAAGCGGGTCTTGAGGCTGAACACCTTCGTGCCGGTGACGCGGTAGCCGTCGCCGTCGGGTTCGGCCACGGTGCGCAGGGCGCCGAGGTCGGAGCCCGCGTCGGGTTCGGTGTAGAGGACCGACGCGAACCGCTCGCCGCGCGCCAGGGCGGGCAGGTGCCGCCGTTTCTGCTCGTCGGTGCCCGCCATCAGCAGGAACTGGCCGACGATCTGGATGGTGTTGACGTGCAGCGTGTCCGGCACCCCGGCGCGGACCAGTTCCTCGGCGACGATCGCGGCGTCGGTGAGCGGGCGGCCCGCGCCGCCGAACTCGACCGGCCAGTGCACGGCCAGCAGTCCGAGGTCGCCGAGCAGGCGGTAGAGGGGGCGCTGGTCCTTCTCGACGCCGCCGGTGGAGGTCGCCTCCCGCACGGCCGCCTGCACCTCGGCGGAGCGCAGCGTCCTCCGGACCTCGCCGCGGAAGCGGTCCTGTTCCTCGGTGAATCCGTATCGCATGTCAGAGGGTCCGTTCGATCGCGGCGACGATCTGGCTCAGCGCCGGTTCCGTGAAGAGGGTGTAGTGGTCGCCGGGCAGGTCCAGGCTCTGGAAGGGGCCGGTGCAGACGTCCCGCCACTGCTTGTCGAAGCCGTCGCCGGGCGAGGCGGCCAGCAGGGTGACCGGCCCGCCGTAGGGTCCGGGGCGGTACGCCTCCAGCGCCAGCGCGCAGGCCCGGAAGACGGCATAGCGACCTGAAAGATCCGGCAGGTCGTCCCGTCCCACCAGTCGGGTGACGTCGTATTCGAACCGGCGCCGGATCGTCGGCTCGTCGAGGGCCAGGTCGTCTTCGTCGTGGAAGGCGTCCAGCAGGATCACCGGCGGTCTCGCGCCGGTCTCCCGCTCCAACTGGCGGGCGACCTCGAAGGCCAGCACTCCCCCGTACGACCATCCGGCCAGGCAGTAGGGCTCCGGGGCGTCCTTCAGCGTCCGGACGATCTCGGCGGCGGTCGCCGGGATCGAGTCGGGCGGGGCCGGCGCTGGGAACCCGGCCACGCCGATGCCCTCGCGCAGCGCCCGGATCAAAGGGACGTAGCAGAACAGTTCACCGCCCGACGGGTGCACCAGGTACACCCGCGCGGGGCCGGGCTTCCGCATCACCACAGGCCCCTCGCCGGATGGCTGCCGGGAGGAGTCGATGGTGGCGGCCAGATGCGCGACGGTCGGTGAGGCGAAGAAGTCGGCGAGCGAGACCTCCACCCCGAACCTGCGCTTGATCGCGGACATGAGCTGGGCGGCCTGGAGGCTGTTCCCGCCGACCTGGAAGAAGTCGTCGTGCACGCCCATCCGGTCGTCGTGCAGCAGCGGGGCGAGCACCTCGCGCAGGAGCGTCCGTTCGGTCGCGGTGCGGGGCTCCTCGCCCTGGACCTCGGTGTGCGGATCGGGCAGCCGCCGCCGGTCGACCTTGCCGCTGGCGGTGAGCGGGATCTCGTCCAGGACGACGAAGAACGAGGGGATCATGTACGACGGCAGCACCGACCCCAGATGCTCGCGCACCTCCGGCACGCGATCCACGGTCAGGTAGCCGACCAGGTGTTTCTGCCCGGCGGAGTCGGCCCACGGCTGCACGCTGAC
Organism: Herbidospora sp. RD11066; assembly: GCF_054661255.1. Taxonomy (NCBI): domain Bacteria; kingdom Bacillati; phylum Actinomycetota; class Actinomycetes; order Streptosporangiales; family Streptosporangiaceae; genus Herbidospora; species Herbidospora sp. RD11066. The sequence goes on along the minus strand of NZ_BAAGDO010000011.1, from coordinate 235,870 downwards.
CGGCCCCATGCCGGGGAAGGACGCCAGCGCCGACTCGACTTCACCCAGTTCGATCCGCAGCCCCCGGATCTTGACCTGCTGGTCGATGCGCCCGAGGAACACGAGCCGCCCGTCGGACAGCCGTTTGACCAGGTCACCCGTCCGGTACAACCGCCCGGACGGCGTGTCGACGAACTTCTCGGCGGTGAGCTCGTCGCGGTCGAGGTAGCCGCGCGCCAGCCCGGCCCCGCCGATCACCAGCTCTCCCGGCACCCCGATCGGCACCTGGCGCAGGTCGCGGTCGAGCACGTGCGCGACGTGGTTGGCCATCGGCAGCCCGATCGGCGGCGAGGAGTCCCAGGTCCCCGCGCACTCTTCGACGATCATCGTCACCGTGCACTCGGTGGGCCCGTAGCCGTTGAACAGCCTTCGCCCGGGATTCCACCGGTTCACCAGCTCCCCGCTGAACGCCTCCCCGCCGACGAACGCGATGCGCAGCTCGGTGAACCGCTCCGGGGTCAGCAGCGGCATGACCGTCGGCGGCAGGTCGATGACGGTGATCCCCTGCCGTTCCATGAGCGACTGGAGCCGGTCGATCGACAGCCGTTCGTCGTCGGTGGCCAGACAGAGGGTGGCGCCGGTGAGCAGGGCCGAGAAGGTCTCGAACACCGACACGTCGAAGGTCGCCGAGGCGAAGCCGAGCACCCGGTCGGCCGGGGTCAGCTCGAACAGCTCCCGGCAGGAGTCGGTGAAGTTGACCACGCCCCGGTGTTCGAGCAGCACCCCCTTCGGCCGGCCGGTGCTGCCGGAGGTGTAGATGATGTAGGCGACGTCGCCCGGTTCCGCCGCGAGGGGCGGGTTGCCGGTGGGCAGGTCGGGGCGGAGGTCGTCCATCAGCACGAGGGGCGCGCCGACGTCGATCGCGGTGTGGGCGATCACCGCGCGCAGTCCCGCGTCGGCGGCGATCTCCGCGAGCCGCGCGGCCGGATGCGCCGGGTCGAGCGGGACGTAGGCGGCGCCGGTCTTCAGCACCGCGAGCATCGCGGTCGGCAGGTCGAGGCTCCGGCGCAGGCAGAGGCCGATGCGGTCGCCCGGCCCGGCGCCGCGCTCGCGCAGCAGCGCCGCGAGCCGGTTCGCGCGGGCGTTGAGCTCGCCATAAGTGCATTCGAGGTCCTGGACGACCACCGCCACGCGATCAGGATCCGCCGCGACCGTGGCCTCGAACCGCTCGACGATCGTGGTCTCCCGGATCGGCCGCACCGGCCCGGCGCCGGCCTCGTCGAGGAACGCCTTCTCCGCCGGGCTCAGCATCTCGGCGGCCGACAGCGGCGCGTCGGGATCTTCGGTCAGCGCGCGCAGCAGCGTGTCGTAGTGCCGGGCGAACCTGGCGACGCTCTCCCCGTCGAAAAGCCCGGTGTCGTACGAGATGCGCAACCGCCGCCCCTGGACAGACCAGCTCAGGTCGAACCGGGGATCGGCGGTGAGGACGTCCTCCTCCGACGTCAGGAGCCCGGGGAACCCGATCGTGGCCCCCTCCGCCCCGCAGCCGAACGCGATCGGCAGGTCCGGCGCCTCGAACGGCTCGTCGCCGTGGGTGCACGCGTCCGCCGCCGCCTGGGCGACCCTTCCCACCAGCTCACGGAACGTGGGGTCGCCGGAGACGTCCACCCGAAGCGGCACCGTGCTCGCGAAGGAGCCGATCACCGGCAGGTCATGGCGCCGGTTCGGCGCGGGGAAGCCGATCACCAGGTCGTCCTGGCCGCAGTAGCGGCGCAGGAGGGCGAAGAACGCGGCGGTCAGGACGTCGGCCGGGTCGACCCCCTCCTCGTGCGCCAGGTCCAGCTCGAACGCGTCGACCCCGAACGCCGAGGCGTCGCCACGCGCCCGGTCGGCGGGGAACTCCGGCACCTCGGCCCCCGCCAGCGTCTCGCGCCAGAACGGGCCCGGCTCGACGTCGTGCCGCCAGAGCGCGTAGTCGGGAAACTGCACCGGCAGGTCGGGCAGCTTGGGTTCGCCGCCGTAGAGCTCGGCCAGCTCTCCGATCAGCACCCCGGCCGACCGCTCGTCGAAGATCATCGGATGGGCGTCGAAGAGGAACAGGTGGTCGTCCGGCGCCGTCCTGATCAGCGCCGCCCGCCACAGGGGCGCCCGGCGCACGTCGAACGGTTCCCTGATCCACCCGTCGATCAGCGGCAGCTCGACCGGTACCTCGGCGGCCACCACCTGGACCGGGCGGCCCTCCCGTTCGACGATCGCGGTGCGCAGCGCCTCGTGCCGGGCCACCACAGTGGCCAGGGCCGATCGCAGCGCGGACACGTCCAGCTCGCCCTGAAGCCGGAGACGGACCGGCACGGAGGGAGCGGACCGCAGCGACTCCTGCGCGGGCGACAGCGGAGCGGGGCCGGTGTTCCCGCGCGGCGGCGGGCCGTTGGTCCCCGCCTTGAGCAGGTCGAGGAAGAGGGCCCGGCAGTCGGCGGGCAGCCGGGCGAACCGCTCGGACATACCGGTCATCGCAGGCTCCTCTCGGGCAGCCGGGCCAGTTCCGCGATGGCGATCGACAGCACGTCGATGCCGCGCAGGTAGTCCGACAGCACGATGTGCTCGTTGTCGGCGTGGTCGAGGCGGCTGTCGCCGGGGCCATAGGTCGCCATCGGGACGTCCCACACCTCGGCCAGCGTGTTCATGTCGGAGGTGGCCGTCTTCACCACGAGTCGTGGCCGGGCGTGCAGCCTGCGGATGCCCGACACCAGCGCCCGGACGGCGGGGTCGGCCTTCTCCGCCCGGCAGGCGGTCACCGAGTTCAGCACTTCGAGGTGACCGGCCGGCAGCCGGGCCCGCAGCCCCCGCACCAGCGCGTCGGCGTCGAACCCCGGCGGGGTGCGCACACTGAGGTCGGCCGTCGCGGTGGTCAGGTCGGCGTTGAGCTGGCAGAGCGTCGCGCCGGGCCGGGCGAACACGTCGTGGCCGACGTCGGGCCCGAGCAGGTCGACCAGCGCGTTCCAGCAGGCCACGGCCAGTTCGGACGCCTTCGGCATCGGATTGCTCGGATGCGTGGCCGGGCACCGCACGGTGTAGCGCAGGTCGAGCTTGCCCTTGTAGCCGAGCACCACGCTCGACCAGCCGCTCGGCTCGCCGACGATCAGCGCGTCGGGCGGGTCGTGGGTGGCCCTGATGGCCATCGCCCCACGTGAGCCCGGGGTCTCCTCCTCGACGACGCCGATCACCACGATCCGGCCGGGGAACCCGGTCGCCCCGGCGGCGGCGCAGATCATCGCCGCGAGCGGACCTTTGGCGTCGACCGCACCCCGGCCGTAGAGCCGGCCGTCTTCAGAGCGGACCGGCACGTCCCCAGGGACGGTGTCGAGGTGCCCGAGCAGCATCAGCGTCGGCCCGTCACCCCGCTCGATCACGCCGACGACGTTGCCCACCGGGTCGATGTGCGCCCGGTAGCCGAGGCCGGTCATCACCCTGGCCAGGAAGTCGGCCAGCGCGCGCTCCTGGTAGGACGAGGAGGGGATCTCCAGCATCCCGCGCAGCAGCCCGGCGGCGTACGTCTCGTTGATCGTCGCTGACACGGGGCCTCCCGAATAGGCGTCGCAACGGACGTTACGGGGGCACCGGAAGCGAATGCGTCCACGCGAAGACTATTCGCACTACGCATTTCGCTTACCCGGCGCGAAGCCCGGCCGTGCCATTCTGGAAGGGATTCCGAATGAGCCGGAAGGAGAAATCGTGCAGCAATTTCCCGGGCGATTACCGGTGCTCGCTCTGTGGAGCGCGCCGCGCTGCCGCTCGACCGCGTTCGCGCGGATGATGGCGGAGCGGGGCGACCGCGTCGTCGTCCACGAACCGTTCTCCCTCGTGGTCGACTTCGGCGAGGCGAAGGTCGGCGACCGGGTCGCGCACACCGAGACCGAGGTGCTCGCGGCGCTGCGGGCGCTGGCCGTGGAGCGCCCCCTCTACTTCAAGGACACCACCGACTTCCACTACCCGGCGCTGCTCGCCGACGAGGAGTTCCTGAGGACGGCGACGCACACGTTCATCGTCCGCCACCCCGCCGAGGCCATCGCCTCGCACGTCCGGCTCAACCCTGACCTGGGCCGGGACGAGATCGGCTTCGCCCGCCTGCACGAGATCTTCGCCGCCGTGGAGGCCGCCACCGGCGCCACCCCGGTCGTGATCGACTCCGACGACCTGCTCGACCGCCCCGCCGAGACCGTGCGCGCCTACTGCGCCGCGGTCGGCATCCCGTTCCTGCCGGACGCTCTGACGTGGCGGCCGGGGATGCGGTCGGAGTGGCAGGGGACCAGCCGCTGGCACGAGTCGACCAGCCGCACCACGGGCTTCGCGCGGGGGCCGGGCGGCGACGTCGGGAAGGTCGCCGCCGACCCGGTGCTGCGGGCTCATCTCGAATATCACCTGCCCTATTACGAGCGATTGAAGGCCGCGGCGCTCCGGCCGGAATAGAGAGCGAATGAACATGCCATTCGAGCCGGTCGACTTATCCGGCCATCGCAACAACGTGGGGATCTCCGCCGCGACGGAGACCAAATCGGGGGCGTTCAACGTGTGGGGGAACTCCTTCGCCGCCGAATACCTGCCGGGGGGCGAGACCGTCCACGTGGCGGGTGTCCCCTTCCGGTTCCCGCCGGTCGGCGAGGGGCCCGACAACGTCCGGTGCGCCGGGCAGTTCGTCGCGGTGCCCGAGGGCCGCTACGACTGGATCCACCTGCTGGCGGCGGCCGAACGCCGCTGCGAGGACGTCGCCGAGCTCCACTACGCCGACGGCGCGGTCGACCCCGAGCCGTTGCGGGTCTCCGACTTCTGGGCGGCGCCCGCCTGGTTCGGCGAGGTCAAGGCGTTCGAGACGCCGGTCATGCACTATCCGCACCACGTGCAGCGCGGGGTGGCGGCGGTCATGTGGGCGCAGCGGGTGCCGGTCACCCGGCGGGCCGACCTGGCCGGGCTGCGGCTCCCCCGCAACGTCGCCGTGCACGTCTTCGCGATGACCCTCCAGGAGGCGGGCGCATGAAGGACCCCGAGCTCTGGTACCGCGATCTGATCAGCTGCCTCCAGGCCACCTTCGGCACGCTCCTGGCGCGCGAGGGCGCCGACCCGCTGGCCGTGCTCGGCGCGGGGTGGCGGTTCCTGCACCTGCCGGGCGACGTGCGGTCGGAGGAGTTCTACTACCCGTGCGAGGACGACGACCTCGGGGCCGCCCTGGCGCCGCACCACGGCCTGCACTCCCGCTGGTGGACGCCCGCCGACGACGGCGACCCCTTCCGGGAGATGCGCGCGGCGCTGACCGCGAACCGGCTGGTCATCGCGGCGGTGGACAACTTCCACCTGCCGTTCCGGCCGGCCTACGGCGACGTCCACGCCGCCCATCTCGTGGTCGTGTACGGCCTCGACGAGGTCCGCGGCCTGGTCTACGTCTCCGACGCGATGCCGCCCGCGTTCATGGGCGCCGTGCCCGTCGAGGCGTTCCTCAACAGCTGGGGGTCGGCGAACCCGACCGACGTCCAAGACGCGTTCTTCAGCGACGCCGACATCGGCCGCCGCTGCCTGGACGTCTGGCTCGACGCCCCGGTCCCCGGCCTGACCCCCGAGTTCCTCGCCGCGTGCCTGCGCACCGACACCGCCCTGTTCGAGAGCGGCGGCCTGGCCGGGTTCGACGCGTTCGCCGAAGATCTCGTCGGCCGCTGCCGCGCCGGGGACGCCGCCGCGCTGACCGAGCTCTACCCGTTCGGCTGGGGCATGCAGGCGCAGGCCTCGCTGCACGGCGAACTGCTGCGCCGCTGCGGCCGGGAATGGGGCGACCCCGCGCTCGCGGGGGCGGGCCGCGCGGTCGAGTCGGTCGCGCACGCCTGGACCGGGCTGCGGATCACCGGCGCCCACGGGCTCGCCGATCCCCGGGCCGCCGCGCCCGACATCGCGCACCACACCACCGTGCTGCGGGGAACCTACGCCGGCGCGGTCGAAACCCTGTCGAGAGGACTGTCGTGAGCAGACTGGCAGCGTTCGGGGGCACCGCCGCCGTACCGAAGGACCGGCGCCGCGTCGACTGGCCGGTCGTCGAGGACGACGACCGCAAGGCCGTCCTCGACGCGCTCGACGGCAACCGGCTCGTGTCGAACTCCGACGGCGCGAACCCGGTGTCGACCCTGGAGGAGAACTGGGCCCGGCACTTCGGGTTCGGCCACTGCGTCGCGGTGTCGAACGGCACCGCCGCGCTGTCGCTGGCCCTGGCCGCGCTCGGGGTCGGGCCGGGCGACGAGGTGATCGTGCCCGCGCTCAGCTTCATCGCGACCGGGCTCGCGCCGGTGCACCAGATGGCCGTCCCGGTGTTCGCCGACGTCGACCCGGTCACGTTCAACCTCGATCCCGACGATGTCGAGCGCCGCATCACGTCCAGGACCAGAGCGATCATCCCCGTGCACCTGCACGGGGCCCCCGCCGACATGGACCGGCTCACCGCCATCGCCCGCAAACACGGCCTCGCCGTGGTCGAGGACGCCGCCCAGGCGCCCGGCGCCACCCATCGGGGGCGGCCGGTCGGGAGCCTCGGCGACGCGGGCGCGTTCAGCCTCCAGGTCACCAAGAACATCCCCACCTGCGGAGAAGGCGGCCTGCTCGTCACGGGCGACCCGGCTCTGGCCGAGGCGGTGCGCCGGGGACGGCAGTTCGGCGAGGTGATCGAGGCCGGCCGCGACCGCGACTACGTGTCCTACGGCCTCGGCTGGAACCACAAGATGAACGCCCTCCAGGCCGCGTTCGCCGACGCCCAGCTCAGCCGCTTCGACGGCTACGAGCAGGCCCGGCAGCGCAACATCGCCGCGTTCCTCGCCCGGCTCGGCGGGCTGCCCGGCCTGCGGATCCCGACCGCGCTCCCGGATACCACGCACGTCTGGCACATCCTGCGGTTCCGGTTCGACCCGGCCGCGTTCGGCCTCGACGGCGTGCCGCCGGAAGCGTTGCGCGCGGCGCTGCGGCGGCTGCTGCGCGCCGAGGGCGTGCCGATGTCGCAGTACCAGCTCATGCCGCTGCCCGACCAGAAGGTGTTCACCGACCGCGTCGGCTTCGGCGGCGGCTACCCGTGGACCGCCACCGGCACCCCCGACCAGGGGGCGGGCTACCCGGTGGCCCGCGCGGTCATCGCCGACTCGCTGACCCTCCAGAAACGCCACCTCCACCCGGGCTCGGGTGACCTGCTCGGCCTCTACGCCGACGCCTTCGAGAAGGTGTGGGCCGCCCCCGACGCGGTCGCCACCCTCGCCATCGCCACCACAGAGAGGACGAACTCATGACCCAGCAGATGACCACCGTACGGACCTGCCCCGAGTGCGACGAGGCGGTCGAGATCAGGGACTCGGTGCGGCTCAACGAGATCGTCGAGTGCTCCGGCTGCCGGAGCGAGCTGGAGATCGTGGCGCTGAGCCCGGTGGTGCTCGTCCTGGCGCCGGAGGTCGAAGAGGACTGGGGCGAGTAGGCCCGATGATCGTCGTCAAGTGCGGGGGCAACCCGGCCGTGGACGCCTCGGGCGTCTGCGCCGACGTCGCCGGGCTCGTCCACGAGGGGCAGTCCGTCGTCCTGGTGCACGGAGGGTCCGGGGAGATCGCCCGGCTGGCCGGGCGGCTCGGGGTGCCGCAGCGCACGCTCGTCGCGCCCGACCGGGTGTCCACCCGCTACACCGACCCGGCGACCCTGGAGGTCGTCGTCCTCGCGCTGGCCGGTGCGGTCAAACCGGGGCTCGTCGCGGAGCTGTCCCGGCTCGGGGTGCCCGCCGTCGGCCTCACCGGTCTCGACGGCGGCCTGCTGCGGGCCCGCCGCAAGGGCGCCGTCCGGTCCGTCGTCGACGGCCGCACCACCCTGGTCAGGGACAACCTCAGCGGGCGCCTCGACGAGGTGCGCACCGAGCTCCCGGAGACCCTGCTGCGGTCGGGTTTCGTGCCGGTGATCTCACCACCCGCCATCGACGAGCACGACCGGCCGGTGAACGTCGACGCCGACCGCGTCGCGGCCGCCCTCGCGGCGGCCCTCGGCGCCGACCGGCTGGTGCTGCTGACCGGCGCGCCGGGGGTGCTCGCCGATCCCGGCGACCCGGCCAGTGTGCTGACCGACTACGAGGTCCCGGCGACCGGCGCACCCGGCCGGTTCGCCGGGGGCGGGATGGCGCTCAAGCTCGTCGCCGCCCGTGAGGCCCTCACGGGCGGGGTCGGACAGGTGAACATCGCCGACGGGCGGGTGTCCGATCCCGTCAGCCGGGCAGTGGGCGGGCGCGGCACCATCGTCCGGCTGGGAGCGGCGTGATGAGCGGGCAGACCACGGAACAGGTTCGGCCTGGCGGTTTATGGCGGCACCGCGACTTCCTGCTGCTCTGGTCCGGGGAGACGATCTCCCAGACCGGCGCGCAGATCTCGCTGGTCGCGGTGCCGCTGACCGCCATCACCGTGCTGCACGCCGGGCCGACCGAGGTCTCCCTGCTGACCGCGCTCCAATACGCCCCGGTCATCCTGATCACCCTGTTCGCCGGGGCCTGGCTCGACCGGCACCGCCGCAGACCGGTGCTCGTGGTGACGAACCTGCTCAGGTTCGCCCTGATCCTGCTGATCCCGCTGAGCTACCTGACCGGCCTGCTCTCTTTGGGGCTGCTGTACGCGGTGACGTTCGGCGTCGGGCTGCTGATGGCCGTGTTCGACGTCGCCTATGTCGTCTACCTGTCGTCTTTGGTCTCCCGCGACCAGCTGATCGAGGCGAACGCCAAGCTGGAGGGCACCTACTCGATCGCGCAGATCGGCGGGCCCGGCATCGGCGGCGTGCTCGTGCAGGTGGCGACCGCCCCCGTGGCGCTCGCCGCCAACGCCGTGATGGGCCTGTTCGCCGCGCTGACCTTCCTCGGCATCCGCAAGCCGGAGGTCGTCGAGGCGCCCCAGGGCGAGCGGCCGTCGATGCGGACCGAGATCGCCGACGGGCTGCGGGCGATCCTGCGGCACCGGGTGCTGCGGATGCTGGCCGTCCAGGCCGCGCTGTTCAACCTGTTCGAGCAGATCGTGCTCACGCTCTACCTGCTGTTCGGGGTCCGTGAGCTGAAACTCGGGGCGGGCGAACTCGGCCTCATCCTGACCACGGCCAGCGTGGGCGGGCTGGTCGGCGTGCTGCTGGCCGGCCGCGCGGCGGCGGCGATCGGCACCGGCCGCTGCATCGTCATCTCGATGGTGGTCAGCGCCGCCGGGCTGGTGGTCGTCCCGTTCGCCCCGGCGACGCCGGTGCTCGCCGTCGTCGTGCTGGTGGGCGGTTTCGTGGTGTACGGCTTCGGCCTCGGCATCTTCAGCGTGCACTCGCTGAGCGTGCGGATGGCCCAGGCCCCGCCCGAACTGCTGGGCCGGATCACCGCCACGTTCCGGCTGCTCGTCTACGGCACGATCCCGGTCGGCGCGCTGCTGGCGGGCGTGCTCGGGAACCTCGTCGGCGTCCGCGCGGCGATCATGCTGGGCGCGGTTCCGCTGCTCGTGCTGTCGACCCTGTTCTGGTTCAGCGCGGTCCGCCACGCCGACCTCTCGATCGGAGGAAGCCGATGACCTTCTACTCCAGTGCCGAATGGCTCGACTTCTGCGCCGTCGAGCACCGGGCCGACGTCGAGGTCGTGACCGCGGGCGGAGTCTCGATCCCGGTGGTCGGCGGCACCGACCTGACGGGGTCGTCGTACGACTGGAACGCCAAACTGGCCGAACGGTCGCTGCCCACCCTGCCGGGTGAGGGCCTGCTCGTCGGCGCGTGCGAGGGCTACCAGACGCGGCTGCTCGGCTCCGGCGACGTCACCGGGCTGCTCGCGGAACTGCGCGACCGGAACCCGGCCTGCGTGGCGATGTACCTCGACACCGAGGGCGTCCGCCGGTTCCGCGCCGCCGGGGTGCGGGCGCCCGCCGTCCTGCTCGACTGCGACGCCTGGATGCCGGTCCCCGAAGGCGGGTTCGGCGCCTGGCTCGACACCCTCAGCGGGAAGCGGCGGACCGCCGTCCGCAAGGAGGTGAACGCCTTCACCGAGGCGGGCTACCGCATCGAGCACGTGCCGCTGCGCGAGTGCAGCGCCGCCATCGCCCCGCTCGCGGTGACCACGGAGGCCAAATACGGCTTCGAGGCGGGCCTGGACGACGACCTGGCCACCTTCCGCAACCACGAGAAGTGCCTCGGCGACGCCGCCCGGGTCGCCCTCTGCACCCTGGACGGCACCCCCGTCGGCTTCTGCCTCTACTACGTCCGGCAGGACACGGTCTTCCTGCGCTGGGCCGGGTTCGACTACTCCCGGCTGCGCGACGCCTACGAGTACTTCAACCTGCTCTATTACGAGCAGTTCCGGTGGGCGTCCGAGCAGGGGATCCGGTGGATCCACGCCGGGATCAAGGCCACGAAGGCCAAGGCGGCGCGCGGCGCCGTCATCCACCCGCTCTGGCTGCTCGACCTGGGGACCCGCAGTCCCCTGGTCGGGGCGGAGCAGGCCGTCCACGACCACAATTCGGCGTTCCTCGACGCGTTGCTGGCCGACCCCACGCTCGCCAGGAGCATCGCCGACCTGGAGGAATGGAAATGAACCAGCACATCGCCCTGGCCGAACGCTGGAGCGCGCACAACTACCACCCGCTGCCCGTGGTGCTGTCGCACGGCGAGGGCGCCTGGCTGACCGACGTCGACGGGCGGCGCTACCTCGACTTCCTGGCCGGATACTCCGCGCTCAACTTCGGCCACCGGCACCCCGCGATCGTCGCCGCCGCCAAGGAGCAGCTCGACCGGCTGACGCTGACCGGCCGCGCCTTCCACAACGACCGGTACGGCCCGTTCTGCCGGGAGCTGGCCGAGCTGACCGGCACCGAGATGGTGCTGCCCGCCAACTCCGGCGCCGAGGCCGTCGAGTCGGCGGTGAAGGTCGCCAGGAAGTGGGCCTACCAGGTCAAGGGCGTGCCCGAGGGCGCCGCCGAGATCGTGGTCGCGGGCGCCAACTTCCACGGCCGGACCACCACGATCATCTCCTTCTCCACCGACGAAGACGCCCGGCGCGAGTTCGGCCCCTTCACCCCCGGCTTCAAGGTCGTCCCGTACGGCGACATCGACGCGCTCCGGGCCGCGATCACCGACCACACGGCGGCCGTGCTGCTGGAGCCGATCCAGGGTGAGGCCGGGGTGGTCGTCCCGCCGAAGGGCTACCTCGCCGAGGTCCGCCAGCTGTGCGACGACACCGGCACGCTGTTCGTCGCCGACGAGGTCCAGTCGGGCCTGGCCCGCACCGGCGCGACGCTCGCGCTCGACCACGAGGGCGTCCGCGCCGACCTCTACACCGTGGGCAAGGCGCTGGGCGGCGGCATCCTGCCGGTGTCGGCGGTGATCGGCCGGGCCGACGTGCTCGGCGTGCTGAAACCCGGCGAGCACGGCTCGACCTTCGCCGGCAACCCGCTGGCCTGCGCGGTCGGCCTCGCGGTCGTCAGGATGCTGGCCACCGGGGAGTTCCAGGAGCGCTCCCGCGAACTCGGCGCCTACCTGCACGCCCGGCTGAGCGAGATCGACGGCGTCGCCGAGGTCACCGGCCGGGGCCTGTGGGCCAGCGTGCACATCGCCGGGGACCGCCCGGCCGGACGCCCGGTCTCCGAGGCGCTGGCCGATCGCGGCGTGCTCTGCAAGGAGTTCCAGCGGACGCTCCGGGTGGCACCGCCCCTGGTGATCACCCGTTCGGAGATCGACTTCGGCGCCGACGCGATCGCCGCCGTCCTGGGAGGTGACGACCATGTCTGACCGCGTTCTGGTGATCGGCGGCAAGGCCCAGCACGTGCGCAAACTCTGGGAACTCGGCCTGGACGTCGTCCACGCGCAGTTCCCCGACGAATACGTCCCCGGGCCCTATGTCGACCAGGCCCTCCTGCTCGACTACGGCGACGTCGACACCCTGCTCCCGCTGGTCCGGGTGCTGCACGCCGCCCGTCCGTTCACGGCGGCCGTGTCGCAGTTCGAGCTGGGGCTGCTCCCGGCGGCGCGGATCAACGAGGCGCTCGGCCTCACCGGGGAGTCGGTCGAGACCGTGGAGCTGCTGCTCGACAAGTGGCGGATGCGCCGCCACCTGGCCGCGTCCGGGGTCAGCCCGGTGGCGTCGGCGGTGGGCAGGTCGGCGCAGGACGTCCAGGACTTCGTGAAGGCCCACGGCCTGCCGATCATCGTCAAGCCGATCCGCGAGTCGGGCAGCCTGGCGGTGTTCCGCATCGACGACAAGGCCGGGGTCGACGCGGTCGCCGACCGCTTCCGCGCCCTCGACGGCCAGTTCAAGGAGCGTGACCTGACCGCCGCCGACTCCTTCGAGGAGTTCCTCCTGGAGGAGTTCCTCGACGGCCCCGAGATCAGCGTGGAGACCCTGAGCTTCGACGGCCACCACGTGATCGTCGCGGTGACCGTCAAGGAGTGTGGTGGTCCCGGCGGGTTCGTCGAGATCGGCCACTCCCAGCCCGGCGACTGCCCGCCGGAGGTCCGGCAGCTGGTGGTCGACTTCCTCGACGCCGTGGGCCTGCGCAACGGTCCCGGCCACACCGAGGTGATGCTGACCTCGCGCGGCCCGAAGATCGTCGAGTCGCACAACCGCGTCGGCGGCGACCGGATCAACGAACTGACCGAGATCGCCTACGGCGTCGACATGGAGCAGTACGCCCTGACCGCCGGCCTCGACGTGCTGCCCCCGCTGACCGGCTCCCCCGACGCGCAGAGCGGCGCCGCCATCCGCTTCCTCACCCCCGCCCCCGGCCGGGTCGTCGAGATCACCGGCCTGGACGAGGTCCGCGCCGACCCCGCCTTCGTGGACGTCCACCTGAAGGTCGGCCCCGGCGACGAGGTCCCCCCACTGGTCTGGAACGAGGACAAGGTCGGCTACGTCATCACCCGGGGCGCCACCGCCGCCGAGGCCATCGCCAACGGTGAGCGGCTGGCCGCCGCGATCCACATACGCACCGAGGAGGGGCAGTGAGCGACTTCACCGGACTGACCGCGATCGTCACCGGCGGCGCGTCGGGCATCGGCCTGGCCACGGCCAACCTGCTGGTGAGCAGGGGCGCGGATGTGGTCGTCCTGGACCTGAAACCCGACGCCTTCCCCGACGCCATCGCCACCGACGTCACCGACGACGCCCAGGTGAAAGCCGCCGTCGACGCCGTGGCCGAGCGCTTCGGCCGCCTCGACGTGGTGATCAACAACGCCGGGATCAGCGCCGTCGGCGACGTCACCGGCAATCCCGACGACGAGTGGATGCACGTCCTGAACGTCAACGTGCTCGGCATGGTCAGGGTCGCCCGCCACGCGCTGCCGCACCTGCGCCGCTCCCCCGCCGCCGCGATCGTCAACACCTGCTCGATCGTCGCCTGGGCCGGTCTCCAGCAGCGGGTCCTCTACTCGGCCAGCAAGGGCGCGGTGTACGCGCTCACCCTGGCCATGGCCGCCGACCACGCCCGCGAGGGCGTCCGCGTCAACTGCGTCGCCCCCGGCACCGCCGACACCCCGTGGGTCGACCGCCAGATGGACGCCGCGCCCGACCCGGAGGCGGCCAGGGCCGCGCTCACCTCGTTCCAGCCGACCGGCCGCCTGGTCTCGGCCGACGAGGTCGCCGGGGCGATCGCCTACCTGGCCAGCCCGCTGTCGGGCGCCACGGTCGGCACGGTGCTGGCCGTCGACAACGGCATGCACGGACTGCGGCTGCGGCCCGCTAGCTGATCATTCTCTGGACGGCGGCCAGGTCGGGCAGCGACGGGCTCGCCCCCGGACTGGTGGTGGCGAGCGCTCCGGCCGCCATGCCGTGCAGGATCGCGGTGGTGTCGTCGAACCCCGCCGCGAGGGCGGCGCCGAAGAACCCGGTGAAGGCGTCGCCCGCCGCCGTGGTGTCGACCGGCGTCACCGGATAGGCGGGATAGTGGCGGGTGCGCTCGGCGGTGACCGACAGCGCGCCGCCCGACCCGAGCGTGATGAGGGCGTGCCCGACGCCCCGGTCGAGGAACCACGCCGCCGCCCGCCCGGCCGACGCGAGATCGGTGACCGGCTCCCCGGTCAGCACCCCCGCCTCGCTCTCGTTCGGCGTCACGACGTCGACGAAACGCCACACGTCGTCGGGCAGCGCCTGCGCGGGCGCCGGATCGAGCACCACCGTCAGCCCCGCCGCCCTCCCGGTCTTCGCGGCGTGGCAGGTGGTCGCCATCGGGACCTCCAGCTGGAGCAGCAGCACCCCGGCCTCGTCCTTCAGGGCCCTGATGCTCTCTTCCGCCCGTGCCTCGTCGAGGGCGGCGTTGGCCAGCGGGACGATCACGATGTCGTTCTCGCCCGACGCGTCGACCCGGATGTGCGCGACGCCGGTCCGGTCGTCGACCATGCGGACCTGCGACAACGCGACCCCGTGCGACCGCAGCCCCGCCACCACGAGCTCACCGAACGGGTCGTTCCCGACGCAGGCGGCGATCCAGGTGGGCGCGCCCGCGCGGGCGGCGGCCACGGCCTGGTTGGCGCCCTTCCCGCCGAGCACGAGCGTGACGTCGTCGCCGAGCACGGTCTCGCCGGGGGCGGGGAACCTCCGGCTGAACGCCGTGACGTCGGCGGTGACGCTCCCGACGACGAGGACGCCCTTCGGTCTCATGCTGATCGTGCCTTCCGTGCTTTCGGCGGCGCCGTCGACGCGCGGTGGACGAGCTTGGTGTCCAGCACGATGCGGCGCGGGATGTCGTCGACGTACTGCGGATCGAGGCGGCGCAGCAGCAGCCGCATCGCCAGCACGCCCTGCTCGACCATGGGCCGGTCGACCACGGTGAGCGGCGGCCGCAGCAGCGGGCCGGTGTCGAGGTCGTCGAACCCGATCAGGCTGACCTGCCCCGGCACGTCGACCCGCATGTCGTGCAGCGCCTTGAGCGCGCCGAGGGTCATGAGGTTGTTCGCGGTGAAGATCGCGGTCGGCGGCTCGGGCAGCGACAGCAGCGACAGGGTGAGCTGGTAGCCGCTCGACTCGCGGAAGTCGCCGATGAGGTCGTGGGCGGGCGCGATGCCGACGCCCTTGGCGGTGAGCGCCTCCAGGAACCCCTCGCGCCGCCGCCGGCCCGGAGTGGTGTCGGACGGCCCGCTGATCGCGGCGATCCTGGTGTGCCCGAGGCCGACCAGGTGGTCGACGGCCAGCTTGGCTCCCCCGACGTTGTCGACCAGCACCGCGTCGAAGTCCTCGCCGTCGACCAGGTCGCGGTCGATGAACACCAGCGGCACCTTGCTGTCGCGCAGCTTGAGCGGGGTGCGGTCGCGTTCGGTCGCGGGGGCGAGGATGACGCCGTCGACCCGGCGGGCCATGTCGCTGAGCACGTGGTCTTCGCGTTCGATGCTCTCGTCGCTGTTGGCCAGCAGGATCCTGTACTGCTCGGTGCGGGTGACCGACTCCATGCCCTTGACCACGGCGGCGAAGAAGGGGTTCGTGATGTCCGGGACGACGACGCCGATGGTGTGGGTACGACCGGATTTCAGCGACTGGGCGGCCGCGCTCGGCCAGTAACCCAGCGCGTCGACCGCGGCCTGGATGGCCTCCGGCGAGCGCACCGACTGGCCACGCAGGAAGCGTGAAACGGTCGCCGGGGACACCCCGGCGCGTGCCGCAACCTCATGGATCGTCACCAATTGCGCTCCCGATGAAACCGTTGTCAGTGGAGGATCCACCCCCACCTGCGGAAACGTCAATCTCCGTGATCGATCCGTGACATCAGCGGCATTCACCGGCCTCTGGGCGGCACTTCGGCGCCTCGTACTGCAATCGTTGTCAGCGCTCTGACCAGGTAGTTCATGTCACGAACATGTGTCTTTGCGTTAAGTCCGCGCACACCCCCTTGACAGAGGCTCGGCGTCAGTACGATCGTCCTACCAGCAACTATGCGGAGTTCGCCCCATTTACTAGGGGTTTGTCTGCCAGAGGAGTGCCGGTGATTGGTCCTGAGGGACGGCGCGGGAGTTGGCGCCTGTCCAACGCCCGAGGGAAACCGTTTTCAGTCTGACCCTCATTCACCCGCCCGACCGGTCCCCGTGCCGTCTTCGCGTCGTGTCGTGTCCCCTCCCGACCGGCGTCGCATTCCCACCCCCAGAAAGGCTTCCGCCATGCCCTCGTCCTTCTCCCGTCGTGCCTTCCTGTCCGGAATCGGCGGCGCCTCGCTGCTCGCCGCGAGCACCGCCGTGCTGAGCGCGTGCTCGTCCGGCACCTCCGCCGCCCCGACCACCGCCGCCGCCGGTGGCGGTGCCGCCTCCGGCCCGGTGAACTTCCAGCTCGGCTGGATCGCCAACGTCGAGAACATGGGCCTGTTCGTGGCCGACGACCGCGGCTACTTCAAGGACGAGGGCCTCGACGTGACGCTGACGCCCGGCGGCCCCTCGGTCGTCGTCGAACCGCTGATCGTCAGCGGAAAGGCGCTGGTCGGCCTCGACTCCGTCGACACCATCGCCAAGGCCCGCAACGAGGGCGCCGCTCTGAAGATCATCGCGGCGACCATGCAGACCAACCCGACCGCGATCATGTCGCTCGCCGACAAGCCGGTGAACACCCTCCAGGACCTCGTCGGCAAGAAGCTGGGCATGCAGCAGAGCGGCGCGGAGATCGTCAACACCGTGCTGAAGGCCAACGGCATCGACCCGGCCGACATCACCATGGTCCCGGTCCAGTTCGACCCGTCGCCCCTGGTCGCCGGAGAGTGCGACGCGTTCGTGTCGCTGCTGGTCAACCAGCCGATCCAGCTCGACCTCCAGGGCGTGAAGACCACCACGTTCACGCTCAGCGAGTACGGCTACAACGTCTGGGCCGACTGCCTCCTGACCAGCGACCAGGCGTTGGCCGACAAGGACAAGAGGGAGCAGATCGTCAAGATCGTCCGCGCCTCGGTGCGCGGCTGGCAGGACGCCCTCGCCGACACCGACGCCGCCGCCAAGCTGGTCGTCGAGAAGTACGGCAAGAGCCTCAACCTCGACCTGGCCGCCCAGCAGAAGACCGCCGCCGCCTTCCGCTCGGTCATCGAGACCGGCGACGCCAAAACCAACGGCCTGCTCACCATGAGCGCCGACGGCATCGCCGCCAACATCGCCACGATCAACTCGCTCGGCGTCAAGGGCACCGCCGAGGAGCTCTTCGACGCGACCGTCCTGAAGGACGCGTATGCCGGCAAGACCCACATCTGAGGAGCGTTCCCCCGTGCACACCGAAGACCCCTGGACCCGTGTCACCAGCAAGCGCGGTTTCGCCGCCGACGAGCTGATCTCCACCCTGCAGAAGTCCATCCGCCGCGGCCTGCTCGAGAACGCGCTCCTCGTCGCCCGCGAGATGTACGAGAGCAGCCCCGAACTCGAAGAGCAGATGTGGTCCCGCCTGCTCGTCATCTCCTGCGAGGACACCGGCACGGGCACCTTCTCCGAACCCGTCGTCCTGGACGCCCTCTACCGCATGCACCAGCGCATCACCCGCGAGTTCGGCGACCGCTGGCTCTTCGCCGCCCACGCCGTCCGCTTCCTCGTCACCCGGACCAAGGACCGGACGACCGACGAACTGGGCCTGTGGGCCGCCCACTCGCTCGCCACAGGTGAGCGCCTCCCCGAGATCCCCGACTGGGCCCTCGACATGCACACCCGCCGGGGCCAGGAGATGGGCCGCGACATCTCCCACTTCCTGCACGAGGGCTCGAAGGTCCAGAACGAGATCGAGGGCCGCGACACCACCTACCGCGAGCGGCTCGTCGCCGTCGTGGCGGACGGAAAGTGGCACGGATGACCCAGGAAGGCCTGGCCACCGCAGGGGTCAGCCGCGTCTTCGACGTCGGGAAGTCGCAGGTGGCCGCGCTGCGCGACATCGACATGCACACGAGCCAGGGCGAGTTCGTCGCCCTGCTCGGGCCTTCGGGCTGCGGCAAGTCGACCCTGCTGCGCATCTTCGCCGGCCTGGAGACCCCGACGTCGGGCACCGCGCTCGTCCACGGCCGCTCCCCCGACGAACTGCGCCGGGAGCACCGCATCGGCGTCGCCTTCCAGGACGCCGCCCTGCTGCCCTGGCGCACGGTCGAGTCGAACATCGCCCTGCCCTTCGAGGTGGCCGGCCGCCCCGTGAGCAAACCGGCCATCGCCGACCTGGTCCGGCTGGTCGGCCTGACCGGCTTCGAGAACGCCCGCCCGGCCCAGCTGTCGGGCGGCATGCGCCAGCGGGCGGCCCTGGCCCGGACCCTCGCGGGCGAACCGGAGGTCATGCTCCTGGACGAACCCTTCGGCGCCCTCGACGAGATGACCCGCCAGCGCCTCAACCTGGAGACGCAGCGGATCTGGCTGGAGCGCACGACCACGACCCTGCTGGTCACCCACTCGATCAGCGAGGCGGTCTTCCTGGCCGACACGGTGCTGGTCATGGGCGCCCGTCCGGGCCGCATCATCGACGTCGTCAAGGTCGGCCTCCCCCGCCCGAGGGGCGTGGAGGTGACCCGCTCGCCGGAGTTCCACGCCCTGTGCGACCACCTGAGCGAACGCCTCTTCGACGCCCACGAGGAAGTGGCGTGAACACCGCATCCCGACGGACGGCGCTCGTCGTGGTGGTGCTGGTCGCGGTCTGGTGGATCCTGGCCGGGGTCTTCTCCGACCTGAGGGTGGTCCCCACCCCGTGGGCGGTCGCCGAGGCGATCTGGACCGACCGGAACGTCTACTCGGGCAACATCGCCACCACGCTGAGCGAGACGGCGATCGGCTTCTTCTGGGGCAACCTGCTGGCGATCGTCCTCGCGATGGTCTTCGTCCAGGTCCCGGCCATGGAACGGGTGCTGCTGCGCATCGCGGTGGCCAGCTACTGCGTCCCCCTGGTCGCCATCGCGCCCATCCTGGTGATCGTCCTGCCGGGGAACGCCCCGAAGGAGGTCCTGGCCGGTCTGTCGGTCTTCTTCACCACCCTGACCGCCGCCGTCCTGGGCCTCCGCTCGGCCGACCGCAGCACGATCGAGCTGATCCGGTCGCTGGGCGGCGGCTCCTTCCTCGTCCTGCGCAAACTCCGCCTCATCGCCGCGCTCCCCAGCGTGTTCGCCGGGCTGAAGATCGCCGCCCCCGCCGCGCTCCTGGGCGCGATCATCGGCGAGTACCTGGGCAGCAGCAGCGGCCTGGGCGTGATGCTCGTCCAGGCGCAGTCGTCCTTCCAGGTGGCCCGCACCTGGGGCGTGGCGCTGGTCATCTCGGCTTTGGCCGGCCTCGGCTACGCGATCGTCGCGATCATCGCCCGCCGCCTCACCCCGTGGGCGGCCAAGGACGTCAGCGTGTCCGTCGGTTCGGTCGCGACCTCCGACGGCCGCCTGAGAAGCCTGGGTGTGGGAGCGGCAGGCGTCCTCGGCTCGATCGTCCTGGTCGTGGCGGCCTGGTACGCCGTCATCCGGGGCTTCGGCCTGGACCCCTACTTCGCCAAGACCCCGGCCGACGTCGCCACCTACCTCTTCTCGGGCGACGAGGCCACCGACCACCGGGCGCGCCTGCTGTCCGCCCTGGGGACGACACTCCTGGACGCGGGCCTCGGCTACGTCGTCGGAATGATCGCCGCCTCGCTGGTCGCCTGTCTTCTGGTCGCCTTCCGCACCGTCGAACAGGTCGTCATGCCCCTGGCGATCGTCCTGCGCTCGATCCCTCTGGTCGCGCTGACCCCGCTGCTGGCCCTGATCTTCGGCCGCGGCCTCCTGGGCGTGACGGTCATCGTCGCCGTGGTGACCTTCTTCGCCACCCTGGTGACGGTGAGCGAGGGCCTGCGCGCGGCCCCGGTGCTCGCCTGCGAGGTCATCACCTCTTTGGGCGGCGGCCAGCTGACCATCACCCGCAAGGTCCGCCTGCTGTACGCGCTCCCGTCCCTGTTCGCCTCGGCCCGCATCGCCATCCCCGGCGCCATCGCGGGCGCGACGCTGGCGGAGTGGCTCGCCAGCGGCACCGGGCTGGGCAGCCTGCTGGTCGCCGACTACACCGCCAGCCGCTTCGCGGCGCTGTGGTCAGGCTCGGTGATCATCGTCCTGGTCTCGGTGGGCCTGTACGCCGTCGTCGCCATGCTCGAACGCCTGGTGGTGGCTCGCTACGCACCGCAGCGCGTGGAGTAGTCACTTCGCCAGCGCGTCGTGCAGGGCGTTGAGACCGTCGCGGTAGATCCCGGTGAACAGGTCGACCGCCTCCTCCTCGCTCACCCCCACCGGGGTGAAGAGTCCCGACCACAGCACCTCGGCGGCGTCCTCACGTCCGGGCACCGGGTTGACCCGCAGCGTGGACAGATAACCGACGACCGGAAACGGCGCCTCGACGATGGCGTAGGTGTAGTGACGCTCCGCCTCGCTGAAGGCCATCATCCGCTCGACGATCACCCCGCCGTCCGGGTTCAGCAGCCGCCGTTCCCGGCCGCCCGCAAGCGGGGTGCTCTCGGGAATGTACGGCAGCCAGTCGGGCAGGGCGTGGAACCCCCCGATGAGATCCCAGACCTGCTGCGGCGAGACGGGCATGACGCGGCTGACCGAGGTCGAGGCCATGATGATTCTCCTGTTCGAAGGAAGGCTCAGGCTCCACCGGGAAGAGGCGCGGCCGGGCTGACCAGCCCGCTGGCCCGCAGCTCCTCCCAGAACGCGGCCGGGACGGTCTCCTCGACGGCGGCGACGTCCTCGGCGATCCGGCTGGGGTGGGTGGCACCCGGGATGACCGCGGCGGCCACCGGGTGGGCGAGTGAGAACTGCAGCGCGGCGGCCTTGATGCCGACGCCGTGCCGCTTGGCGAGCGCCTTGAGCTTCTCGACGCGCTTGAGGATCTCCGGCGGCGCCTGCTGATACTCGAAGTGGGTGCCCCCGGCCAGCACGCCGGAGCTGTACGGCCCGCCGACGACCATGCCGAGGTTCTGCTCCTGGGCCATGGGCAGCAGCCGCTGCAGGGCGTGCTCGTGGTCGAGCAGCGTGTAGCGTCCGGCGAGCAGGAAGCCGTCGGGCTGCGGCTCGTCGAGGGCCAGGGTCAGCTCGATCGGCTCGGTGCGGTTGACGCCCAGCCCCCAGGCCCTGATCACACCCTGCTCGCGCAGCCGCGACAGCACCCGGAAGGCGCCGGTGCGGGCCTCGTCGAACTTCGCCAGCCACTCGTCGCCGTTGAAGTCCTGGGCGATGTCGTGCACCCAGACGATGTCGAGCCGGTCGACGCCCAGGCGTTTGAGGCTGTCGTCGATCGACCGCTCGGTGGCGTCGGCGGTCCACTCGTTGACCATCCGGTTCGGGCGGCCGTGCTCGAACAGCCCGCCCTTGTCGCCGAGGTCGCGGCTGCCGACCTGCACCTCGTCGAGGATGACCCGGCCCACCTTGGTCGACAGGACGAAGTCGTCGCGTGGCTTGGCGCCCAGCAGGGTGCCGAGCCGGTCCTCGGCCAGACCGGCCCCGTAGAAGGGGGCGGTGTCGTAGTAGCGGGTGCCCAGCTCCCAGGCGGCGTCCAAGGTGGCGTGCACCTCTTCGTCCGGGACCGCGCGGAACATGTTGCCCAGTGGAGCCGTGCCGAACCCGCGCCGGTCGGGAAGGATGGCGGCAAGCGACATGACATTTCCCCTTTCACCGTGTCGGACTTAGAGCCCCATCTGGGGTCGCATGCCCCGTTCGCGGGGGATCACCACCTCGCCGCGGGTAAACAACCGGTCAGCGGCCCAGGACGATCAGCCGCAGCGCCCGGCCAGGGCGTTTCCGGTGGAACTCCGCGCGCTCGTTGACCCTCGGGAACGGCTCGTCCGGGACAGGCACGCCGAGGAAGGCGCACAACGGCTCCCAGCCCTCACGGCACTCGAACACCAGCAGCCGATCGGCCGGGAGCGCCGCCCTGACCTCCTCGACGTGCCGCCGGAACACCGCCACGCAGTGGTCGCGGTCGCCCACCCGGCCGCCGAACACCCGCTGCTCGACCGTCGCGTTCACCATGCGCGGGAGCAGCGCGAAATCGGGCACCCGGCGGGTGATCAGCCAGGTCACCAGCCGCCGCCACCACGGCCGGGGGACGGCCGCCTCGATCGCGCGCCGGAAGATCGTCTCCCGCGCGCTGTCGTACCAGCGCTCCGGATCGCGCACGGTCAGGACGACCTTGGCCTCCGGGTAGTGGTCGGCCAGTTCCCGCCAGTAGGAGGCGGCCGGGAAGTCCACCGCCGAGCGGAACCCGCCGAAGATCGCGTCCCAGTCGCGTGACCGGCCCTCGCCCACCTCCAGCCACTGGCGCACCCGGCGCGGCTCGGCGATGACCGTGGCCATGTGGTGGCAGGGGTCGAACCCCAGCATTTCGAGGGCCGCTTTGAGGGATCTGGTCCCGGTCCTTCCGAACCCCGCGCCGATCACGTCCACGAGTCGCCTCCAGGCGATCTGATCCGGCTCTGATGTCACGGTGGTTGTATCGCGATCACAGCCCCCTGCCCAGAAGGAGACGTGGAATGGTCTTCCCCGAACCGCTGACGGCCCTCCTGCGCACCGAGCCCGACCGGCCGATCTTCGAGCACGGCTCCCGGGTCGTCACCCGCGCCGAACTGCACTCCATGATCGGCCGGATGACCGGCGCCCTGCACGGCATGGGCCTCCAGGGGAGGGCGATCGCGTTCCGCACGTCGGTCACCCCCGAGGCGTTCGCCGCCCAGATGGCCGCCCACGTCCTGGGCTGCCGGGTGGTCGGCGTCCGGCCGGGCTACTCGAAGCCACAACTCGACCACGTCCTGTCCATGGACGTCGACCACGTCGTCGACGACGAGAACCTCCCGGCCGGCGATGAGGAATGGCACCCCGGCCCGATGGGCCGACCCGGCGACGTGGCCCTGCTGGCCTTCACCAGCGGCAGTACCGGCCGTCCGAAGGGGTGCGCCGTCACCTACGGCGCCCTCGACCGGCACTGGGCGTGGCGGCCGGACGAGTGGTCGCCGGTCGCCAGGGA
Organism: Herbidospora sp. RD11066; assembly: GCF_054661255.1. Taxonomy (NCBI): domain Bacteria; kingdom Bacillati; phylum Actinomycetota; class Actinomycetes; order Streptosporangiales; family Streptosporangiaceae; genus Herbidospora; species Herbidospora sp. RD11066. The sequence continues at coordinate 212,953 of NZ_BAAGDO010000011.1, read as the reverse complement.
GCTGGCCGCCGGGTTCGAGCGCTACCTGCTGTTCGGCACGCTGGCCAGCATGGTCGTCTTCGAGTTCCTCGGCCTGGCGGTGCTCGGCGGCGGCACCGTCGTGATCCCGGTGGACCCCGAGTTCCCCCGGGTCTACCGGGACCTGCGCATCACCGGTTCGGTCTTCACCGTCCCCCGGCTGACCCGGATCATCGACACCGCGACCGAACTGCCCGACATGCGCGCCCTGATGGTCGGCGGGTCGCCTCTCCCCGCAAACCGGCTGGAGCGGGCGGTGAAGCTGCTCGGGCCGGTCGTCTACCAGGGCTACGGCGCGACCGAGGCGGGCTCGATCTCCATGCTCACCCCGCGCGACCTGCCCGCCAAGGCCGACACGGTCGGCCGTCCCCATCCGATGGTGCGGGTCAGGGCTCATGAGGGCGAATTGCTGGTCAGCAGCCCCTATCTGATGCGGGGCTACTGGAACGCGGAGGAGAACCCCGTCACCGACGGCTGGTACCGCACCGGGGACCTGGGCCATGTCGACGACGACGGCTACATCCACATCGTCGGCCGCGCCCGCGAGGCGGTCATGGTCAACGCCATGGTCGTCTACCTGGGGCCCATCGAACGCGTCCTGGAATCCCATCCCGACGTCGACGAGGCCTACGTCGTCGGCGCCCCCGACCGGGCCACCGGCGAGGCCGCCCACGCGTTCGTCGTCGCGACGGACCCCGACATCGAGGCGCTGAAGGCCCACGTGCGGGAGGAGCTCGGCGCCGACCACGTGCCGGCGACGATCACGGTCATCGACCGGGTGCCGATGGCCGCCTCCGGCAAACCCGACAAGGCGGCGTTGCTGGCTCTGACCGTTCTCTGAGAATCGCGTGCCGACACTGGGGGCATGCTGGATTACCTGGTGATCGGCGCGGGACCGGCCGGTCTGCAGATGGGACGGTTCCTGGGGGCGGCCGGAAGGTCGTACACGATCATGGAGGCGGGCCCGGCACCGGGCACGTTCTTCGCCACCTTCCCCCGCCACCGGACCCTCATCTCGATCAACAAGAAGTACAACGGCACCGACGACCCCGAGCTGAACCTCCGCATGGACTGGAACAGCCTCCTGTCCGACGACCCGGAGCTGCTGTTCACCCGCTACAGCGACCGCTATTTCCCGTCCGCCGACGACATGGTCCGCTACCTCGCCGACTACGCGGCCGATCTCCAGGTCGTGTACGGCTCCCGCGCCGCGACCGTCACCAGAACCCTGGAAGGCTTCCGCGTCACCGACGACCAGGGTGTCGAACGCGAGGCCCGGCGGCTGATCGTCGCCACCGGCGTGAGCCGGGAGAACATCCCGAACATCCCGGGCATCGAGCACGCCGAGCAGTACGGCGAGGTCTCCGTCGACCCCCAGGACTTCATCGACAAGCGGGTGCTCATCATCGGCAAGGGCAACTCGGCGTTCGAGACCGCCGACAACCTGGTCGCGACCGCCGCCGTCGTCCACGTCGCCGGGCCGCGCTCGATCAAGATGGCCTGGCGCACCCACTACGTCGGCCACCTGCGCGCGGTCAACAACAACTTCCTCGACACCTACCAGCTCAAGTCGCAGAACGCCCTGCTCGACGGCGAGGTCAGGAACATCGAGCGCCGGGCCGACGGCACCTACCGCGTCACCGTCGCCTTCATCCGGGCCGACGAGGTGACCAAGGACATCCCCTACGACCGCGTGATCGTCTGCGCCGGCTTCCGCTTCGACGCCTCCGTCTTCGACGGCACCTGCCGCCCCGACCTGCACGTCAGCGGGCGCTTCCCCGACCTGACCCCGGCCTACGAGTCGGTCAACGTCCCGGGCGTGTACTTCGCCGGCACCATCACCCAGTCACGCGACTTCAAGCGCGGCACCAGCGGCTTCATCCACGGCTTCCGGTACGGCTCCCGCGCCCTCCACCGCATCCTGGCGGAGCGCCACCACGACACCCCCTGGCCCGCCAGGGAGATCGGCGCCGACCCGAAGGCCCTGGCCCAAGCGGTCCTCGACCGGGTCAACCGCAGCTCGGCCCTCTGGCAGCAGTTCGGCCTGATCGCCGACGTCATCGCCCTCGACGGCCGGGGCGGCGCCCGCTACCTGGAGGAACGCCCGATCGACCTGCCGATCGACGCTGACTCCCACGTCACGATCACCTTGGAATACGGCCCCCACCACGACCAGATCGACCCGTTCGACGTCTCGGTGAGCCGCATCAGCCAGAGCGACGCCGACCGCGCCGACGAGGGCCACTACCTCCATCCGGTCGTCCGGCACCACCGCGCGGGCGAGCCCCCGGCCGTCCACCACGTCACGGAGAACCTGGAGAACGAGTGGACCTCCCCGGACGTCCACCTGGAACCTCTCCGGGCGTTCTTCGCCCGGCGGATCTGATGTCCCCTCTGGCGGGCTACGAGGCGGCGGCGCGTGAGCGCCTGCCGCGGGCCCACTACGACTACTTCGCGGGCGGGGCCGGTGACGAGGGCGCGGTCGCGGAGAACGAGGCCGCGTTCGCGCGGCTGCGCCTGGCCCCGCGCGTGCTGTCCGGTGCGGTGCCCGACCCGGCGGTGACCCTGCTCGGCTGCCGTGCCTCCCTGCCGCTGCTGATCGCCCCGACCGCCTTCCACCGGCTGGCCCATCCCGACGGGGAGCTCGCCACCGCGCGGGCGGCCGCCGCCGAGGAGACGGTCATGGTCGTCAGCATGGCCTCGACGACCGCGATCGAGCCCCTGGCGGAGACCGGCGCCACCCTGTGGTTCCAGCTGTACGTCCAGCCCGACATGGCCTTCACCGAGCGGGTCGTGGCCAGGGTGGAGAAGGCGGGCTGCCGGGCACTGGTCGTCACGGCCGACTCGCCCGTGTTCGGCACCCGGCCCCGTGACCTGCACAACGGGTTCCACGCGCTGCCCGCGCATCTGGCCTGCGAGAACCTCCGCGAGGGCGACGTGGTGCGGCGGGTGGAGTTCTCGCCGGAGATCTCGTGGGCGCACCTCGACCGGCTGCGGGAGGTCACCGACCTGCCGCTGGTGGTCAAGGGCGTCACCCATCCGGCCGACGCCCGGCTCGCGATCGACCACGGGGCGGCGCTGGTCATGGTCTCCAACCACGGCGGACGCCAGCTCGACCGGACGGCGGCCCCGATCGACCTGCTGCCCGGCATCGTCGAGGCGGTGGACGGCGCCGTTCCGGTCACCCTCGACGGCGGGATCCGGCGGGGCACCGACGTGGTCGCCGCGCTCGCCCTGGGGGCGCGGGCGGTGCTCCTCGGACGGCCGGTCATCTGGGCGCTGGCCGCCGGCGGGGAGGCGGGCGTGCGGGAGGTGCTGGGCTGGTTCCGTACCGAGATCGAGAGCGCGATGGCCCTCGCGGGAAGTCCGCTCGACCCGAGCGTGGTGCGGCGATGCTGACGCTGGGGGTGCTGGCCGTCGTGGTCGCGTCGCTGCCGTGGTGGCTGCCCGGCCGGATCGTGGCGCTGCGGCTGCTGGTGTTCGAGCGGGTCAACGGCCAGGAGGCGATCGCCGTACCGGGGCCGAAGGTGCCGGTCGAGCGGTTCCGGGAGGTCTACTCACATCCGGCGGCGTCCGGCCGCAGCCGGGGCGCGGTGCTGTCCGACCTGTTCTGGTACTGGCTGTCCCCCGGCGCCGACCTGCACCAGGAACACCTCGAACCCGGGGAACGCTACGACGCCGTCGCCGCGGCGACCCGGGGGTTCCTCGCCGTGTCGAAGACCGACGTCGAGGAGATGGCCGCGCGCTGCGCCCGCCGGGCGCGGGCCACCTACCGGCTGCGCGACCTGGCCATGCCGATCTGGGCCGAGTTCTCCTACGAACTCGTCTTCGGCACCACCTGCCCGCCGGAGGCCCGCGACCTCATCGTGGGCAACGCCGACGACGTCGTCACCGCGCTCAAGTGCACCGGACTTCGGCACATGGACCGCCGCGACCGGCTCACCGACTACCTGGAGACGCGGCTCGACGAGGTCCGCCGCCCGCTGCCCGACGGGCTCACCCGCCGCGAACAGGCGCTCTACCTGCAGGGAGTGTTCTTCAACACGGCCGTGGTCCAGATGGCCGAGGCGACCGCGCACCTCGGCATGGTGCTCGCGCACCACCCGGGGGTGCAGGCCGCCGCCCGCACCGGCGACGACCGCTTCCTCGACCAGGTGATCAACGAGACCTTCCGGCTCTATCCGCTGTTCGGCGTCGCCCACCGCATCACCCGCGACGACATGCCGGGCATCCCGGAGGGGTCGGTGCTCTGCTTCAGCTACCCCGACTTCCACCGGGCCGGATTCCCCGAACCCGACCGGTTCGACGCCTCCCGGTTCGAGCACGGGGTGCGCGACCTCAACCACATCCCGTTCGGCATCGCCGCCAACCGGCCCTGCCCGGCCTGGCGGGTCGCCCCGATCGCGCTGCGCGCCGCCTTCCGGGAGCTGCTGGGGAGATGGCAGCTCACCTCGGCGGCCCGGCACACCCGCTCGCTGCCGAACCGGGGACCCTGCCTGCTCACCCCCGCCGGCACCCGCCCGCCCGCCTGGCGCACCCGCGTCATGCGGCTGCGCGACCGCTGGGAGGACGTCTGGCGCAGCCTCGTCCAGCTCGTTCTCGGCGGCTACATGGTCTGGGACGCCCGCCGGCAGGCCCTCTGCGCCCGCCACTTCGGAGACAGGTGATCACGTGGACGCCAACCTCGAACTCGTGCTGAAGGTGCTGCCCGCCCTGGTCGTCATCCTCGCCGCCTCCGCCGTGTGCGGACGGCTGGCGCTGATGGTGCACCAGCCGAGGGTGCTGGGAGAGATGGTCGCGGGCGTGCTGCTCGGCCCGACCCTGTTCGGCTGGCTGTTCCCGGCCGCGCAGCAGACCCTGTTCCCGCCCGAGATCAAGCCCATCCTGTACGTCCTGAGCACCATCGGCCTGACCCTCTACATGTTCCTGGTCGGGGCAGGACTCGACCACAGCGCGAGCAGCCCCGGCCAGGTCGGACGGGCCGGAGTGCTGGCCCTGTCGGGCTTCCTGCCCTCGCTGCTGCTCGGCTTCGGCGTCGGCCTGCTCTTCTACGGGAGCCTGTCGGACGGCTCGGTGAGCACCTTCGAGTTCGCGCTGTTCCTCGGCGGCGCACTGTCGCTGACGGCGTTCCCCATGCTGGCCCGCATCCTCTACGAGCGTGGCCTGCAGAACTCGCCGATCGGCCGGCTCACGCTCGTGGCCGCCTCGGTCGACGACGCCGTGGCGTGGTGCCTGCTGGCCCTGCTGACCGCCCTCCACCTCGGCACCGGCACCGGCGGCGCCCTCCGCACGATCGCGCTGACCGCCCTGTTCGCCGTCTTCATGCTCAAGGTCGTCGCCCCGCTGCTGCGCCCGCTCGGCACCCGCTTCGCCAAGACGGGCGTCTTCACCCCCGCGATGATGTACGTCGTCGTGCTCGTCCCGCTGACCTCCGGCTGGCTGACCGACTGGATCGGCGTCTACGCCGTGTTCGGCGGCTTCCTGGCCGGTCTGGCCATGCCCCGCGACCCGAAGTTCCGCGAGGCCCTGCACGGCCGGATGATGGAGGTCGTCTCCACCCTCCTGCTGCCGACGTTCTTCACCTTCTCCGGCCTCAACACCCACCTCGACGGCATCGCCGGGGGCGCCATGCTGCTGGCCTTCGCGCTGATCCTGGTGGCCGGATTCGTCGGCAAATACCTGGGCTGCGCCGTCTCGATGCGCGCCCTGGGCTTCTCGTGGCGCGAGTCGTACGCCGTCGGCGCCCTGATGAACGCCCGGGGCCTGATGATCCTCATCTTCATCAACATCGGCCTGGCCCACGGCATGATCGGCCAGGAGGTGTTCGCCATGCTCGTCCTGGTGGCCGTCATCACCACGGCCGCGGCCATGCCCCTCTACAAGCTGGCGCTGCCCGCCCGCCTCGAACCGGCCGCCGAACGGGACCGGGAGGACCAGTTGGTGTAACTTTCATTCGATTTCTGGAGCCCCCGCAGGTGACGGCAGAGGACCTCTGGAATTTCGGTGACCGGAGTGACACGGTATGTCCGTGGCGACATCGGGAACCGCCGACCCGCACTCCCGTCGGCTGCTGCTCGTCGAGGACGACCACGAACTGGGCACCCTGCTGGTCGAGGTGCTCACCGACCACGGCTACGAGGTCGACCACGCCCTGGAGGGCCAGCGCGGCCTCCATCTGGCCCTCAGCAGACCCTACGACGCCATGATCGTCGACCGGGGCCTGCCCGCCATCGACGGCCTCGACCTGCTCAGACGGCTCCGGCGGCAGGCCGTCACCGTCCCCGCGCTGTTCCTCACCGCCTTCGGCACCCTCCACGACCGCGTCACCGGCCTCGACGCGGGCGCGGAGGACTACCTGGTCAAACCCTTCGAGATCGACGAACTCCTGGCCCGCGTACGCGCCCTCCACCGCCGCCACACCGACCACGCCGAACTGCTCCCGCTCGGCGCCGCCTGGCTCGACCTGGGAGCCCAGGCGGTCTGGCTCCCGGGCGGCGACCAGGTCGCGCTGTCGGGCCAGGAGTGCCGCCTGCTGCGCGCCCTCGCGATCCGCCCCAGGCACGTGCACACCAGAGCGTCACTCCGCCGGGGCGTCTTCGACGGCGCCTCGACCGAGTCGATCGTCGACACCTACGTCTACTACCTGCGCGGCAAACTCGGCCCCGGCGTCGTCAGAACCGTCCGAGGCGTCGGCTACCGCCTGGGCGCCCTGTGAACGCCATGCTCGCCCGGGCCAGGCACCGGGTGACGGTCAGAGTGGCCGGTGCCATCGCCGTCCTGCTGCTGATCATGGGTGCCCTCGTCTACGGCGTGATGACCGGCCAGCAGGACTCCGCCGCCCGCCGCGAACTCGACCTGGCCATCGAACGCGCCGTCGTGACCCATCCCCCGCCCTGCCTGTGGCTGGTGGAGATCAGGGGCGAATCCGTCGTGACCTCCCCAGGAACGCCCGAGGCGTTCCCGTGGCGTACCCCCGTCAGAGCCGTCACCCGCGACGGCGGCGCCAGGGTCGACCGCATCGAGATCGGCGGCCTCGACTACATGGTCCGCACCGAACACCGCGGCGACGTCATCCGCCAGGCCGCCCTGGACCTCCGCTACCAGGCCTCCGAACGCCGCCGCCTCCTGCACACCCTGATCGTCGCCGAACTGGCCGCCCTGATCGCCGCCGCCGGAATCGGCCACCTGACCGCCCGCCGCGCCATCGCCCCGCTGGGCGAGGCCCTGGCCCGCCAGCGCCGCTTCACCGAGGACGTCAGCCACGAACTCCGCACCCCCCTGGCCCGCCTGCACACGAGAGCCCAGCTGGTGGCCATCCGCCTGAAACGCGGCGAACTCCCCATGGAGGACGTCGACAAACTGGTCACCGGCACCCGCGAACTCGGCGAGGTCGTCGAAGACCTGCTCCTCCGCGACCGGCTGAGACGCCCCGTCGACCTGGCCCTCCTGGCCGAACAACTGGCCGACGCCGAATCGGTCCGCGCCGAGTCCCGCGGCGTCGCCATCGAGGTCCACCGCGCGAACGGCCCGACCGTGGTGAGCGGCACCGAAACCGCCCTGCGCCGGGTCCTGTCGGCCCTGGTCGACAACGCCCTGACCCACACGGGCCCCGGCGGCCACATCAAAATCATCCTGTCGACGACGGACGACCTGGTGAGACTGACCGTGGCGGACGACGGCGCCGGCCTCAACCCGGGGAACCCGGTGAGGCTCTTCGACCGGGGCGTGACGGAGAGCCGGGGCTTCGGCCTCGGCCTGGCCCTCGTGAAGGAGGTCGTGGACGACCACAACGGAATGCTGACCGTACGCAGCGTCCCCGGCGAGGGAGCCACGTTCACGGTCACGCTACCGGCCGACCGGGTCCTCACCCACTGACGGCGGCGCCCCCACGCGGAGCAGCACCATGCCGTCGTCGTCCCATTCGGCACGGCTCCGCGGCGGCGGCAACTCCACTCCGGCGAGCCCGGCCGCGGCGGAGAACTCCGCCCGCAGGACATCGAGCAGTTCTCCGGCCCGGCGCGACGTCAGGCCGAGATCGCCGTCGTCCTCGACACTGAGCCCGAGCACAAGGGCGCCCTCATCGGTGAACGTGATGATCGCGTAGGAGTGGTCGCGGCTCCTGAGGTACAACGTGAACCCACCACCCTCGGACCGAAGTTCGTCGAGCACGCGCACATCGAAACCGGGGTCGTCCACGTTGACGTACGCGGCGACGAATCGGTCAAGCATGTGCGGCCGGGGGTCGCCGATCCATACGTACACATCGAGACAGGGGGGCACGAGGACATGCTCCCTCAGGGCGCGTCCGTCGTCGGCCACCTCCAGGCGACCCGGATGATGACCAGCAGGAGCGCCACCTCGATCAGGGTCCCCGCGATGTAGTAGAGCCACGTCTCGCCGATGAGCGAGGCGCTCGCGGTCAGCACATAGAACAGGCTGACCACAATGTTGGCGATCCGGTTGACCCGCGCTCGGGAGAGCAGCGAGACGACGGTCATCAACACCGCGACCACGATGTACAGCGTCGTGAGCGTGAGGAACCGCTGGTCGATCGTGAACCCGGGGCCGGACACCTCTCCCGCGAGCACCCCGTTGATCACATCGGCGCGGTAGAAGGCGAAGATGTCGACGTACGCGAACACGAACAGCACCGCGATCCACAAGCCGCAGAGCACGACCTTGACATCGGTCTTGGTGTCGATGAGTTCGATGGCCTGAGTTCTGCTCACAAGTCGTCTCCTGGTAGCCGGGCTCCCAGTGTCGGCCGCACCCGCGACCAGGCGCCCGAGTCGTGTGGCCGACGCCTCCCTGTCCCATCGGCCAGGGAAGAGACCGGCCGTGTGGCGGATCCGCGGAGCACACCCGCTCGCTACCGTGTCAGTCGTGCCGAACGCCGCAACGACGTCGTGGGCCGCACTACGCCTGTACACCTGGCACGACTGGGCCCTCGCCGCGCCGGTGCTGACCGCGGTCGTCTTCGAAGCGACCTTCCGAGACCTGGCCTGGCGACCGGTGGCCGTCGCGTTCGGATGCGGCCTGGCACTCGCGGCGCTGGTCCGGCGGACCCATCCGCTGCCCGCCGTGGTGTTCGCCTTCGGCGGGTTCGCGATCCTGGACGTCGCCGCGTTCGCCATGGGAACCGAACCGGTGGACCTGTACAGCGGATGGGTGGTGCTCGTCCTGGCCTACTCGCTCCTGCGCCGGCGGACCGGTCGCGACGCCGCCATCGGCCTGGCGGTCATCGCGGTGACCCTGGCCGCCATCATCGGCGTCGACTTCCCCGGCTTCGCCGAGACCACCGCCGCGATCGGCATCGTGCTCTTCGCCGCCACCCTGGGAGCCCTGGCACGTTACCGGACCATCGCCCGCGACCAGCAGATCGTGCAGGCCAAGCTCCAGGAACGCGAACAGCTGGCCCGGGAGCTGCACGACACCGTGGCCCACCACGTCTCTGCGATCGCGATCCAAGCACAAGCGGGCCTGTTCCTGGCAAGGTCGTCCTCCCTGAACGGAGCGACCGAAGCCCTCGAAACCATCGACCGCGAGGCCGCCCGGGCACTCGCCGAGATGCGCACGATGGTCAGCGCGCTACGCGACCGCCGCGGGCAACCCCCGCTGGTCCCCCAGCGCCGGATCGCCGACATCGAAGCCATCGCCGCCGAAGCCTTACGCATCGACGTCGAACTCCACGGCGACCTGACGAACCTCCCACCGGCCGTCGAGGCCGCCCTCTACCGCGTGACCCAGGAGTCGATCACCAACGCCCAGCGCCACGCCCACCAGGCGACCCGGGTCAGGGTGGAGGTGACCGGCGGCACCACCGACGTGCGCCTGACGGTCAGCGACGACGGCACCCGCATCGCCTCCGCCGCCGTCCCGCCCGGATTCGGCCTGGTAGGCATGACCGAACGGATCACGCTGCTGGGCGGCACCCTCACCGCAGGCCCGAACCCGGATCGCGGCTGGGAAGTCCGGGCCGTCCTCCCCCGCCGAGGCCCCACGCCATGACCATCCGCGTCCTCATCGCCGACGACCAGGGCATCGTCCGAGCAGGCCTGTCGACGATCCTGAACGGCCAACCAGGCATCGAAGTGATCGCCCAAGCCGCCGACGGCCGCGAAGCCGTCACCCTGGCCCGCCGCCTACGTCCGGACGTGTGCCTGTTCGACATCCGGATGCCGGTGCTGGACGGCATCGAAGCCACCCGCCTGCTCGCCGGCCCAGAGATCGCCGATCCCATCGCCGTAGTAGTGATCACCACTTTCGACACCGACGAGTACATCTACGGAGCCCTCAAGGCGGGAGCCCGCGGCTTCCTCCTCAAGGGCGCCGATCCGGACCAGCTGGTCCAGGCGATCCACGCCGCCGTCCAGGGCGACGCCCTCATCGACCCGACCATCACCGGCAGACTCCTCGCCACGTTCGCCACCGGCGGCCCCACCACCGCACCGCCCCAGCCGGTCCAGCCCTTGACCGACCGGGAGGAGGCCGTATTGGCCGAGGTCGCCCGAGGCCGGACGAACGCGGAGATCGCACGGGACCTCCACATCAGCATGAGCACGGTCAAGTTCCACCTCACCGGCCTGATGACCAAGCTGGGAGCCCGCAACCGCGTGGAACTCGCCATGTGGGCGTACCAGACCAACCGCGTCACGTAACGCCAATCCCGGGTCGTCAGCAGTAGAACCGCAGGCCTGAGGCACACCCTGTCGTATAGGACGTCCCGACGTGGTCGGCGGTGAGGCGACATGGTGGCAAGCTTCTCCAGCACCCGGACGGGACCGGCACGGGCTCCTGCCACTGGCGTCCGGGACCTCATCGGGAAGCCGACTTCGAAATAGAGGCTGGCGCTCCGCTTCGATATGCGCTGCCAAACGCGAATCGGTTAGCGCCCCCTGCAGTTGGTGCTGGACCCGGGACTCAGAGTGGTCGTCCTGCCCGCTCGATATGAGTCGTCATTCGGACCGCCCGCGAATGAAGCTCTATCGGCTGTGAGCGTTAGGAGCCCTTCGCCAATGAGATTCGGCATGCGAGCGAAGCGAAGCGAGCACCCTCGAGCGAAGCGAGGCCCGCAGGGAGCGCGAAGGGCGGAGCCCTTCGCTAAGAGCGCAAGCGACCCGGAGCGAAAGCGACGCCGGACGCGAAAGCGGCCAAGGGGAGCGCGAGAGGGCGAAAGCCCCGTCGCATCGGGGGGTTGCCCCCGGGTAAACGACGAAAGAGACCCGGGGAAAGCGGCAAAGCCGCTGGCCACAGGTCTCCTCTCCAGAGAGGGCGATACTGGGATCGAACCAGTCACCTCTTCGGTGTGAAGCATCGCAAGCCTTGATGCTTCATGGCACTCTAAGAAACCTGACCCGGGCCAACCGTCCGGCATTGTCCGCTGACGGTTCACAACGTCACTCACTTGGTCACTCAATCGCGGGGAAGATCTGCCCGCCCGCGCTGCCATAGCCGAGCGCCAATACTTCTCCCATCGCCCGCTTACGAGGGGATGGGCCAGAGAGCGGCAGCTAAGAGTCCCACATCATCCGGTGCACACGCCGGTGATTCTCGGCGAACAGCCAGACCAGCGTCTCCATCGTCTAGTGCTACCCCCGTCCAACAGTCACAGGAAGCGCGCTGCGAAACTTTGGGGCGTCGCCCCCTCCAATTCCTCCGAAGCTTTGAAATGAAATCGATGCACAAGCGACAGAACGAACGACGCGAAGTTAGGTACGGTAGAACCTTTGATACAGAGCGAGCACAAGGCGAACAATGGCCCTAATTGATCGACCCACAATTCGGCGCGCAGTCCAGAATATTGCAACCTGGGGCGACACTGACGTCTTACCCTTTCCGATCGATAATCATATTATGCGCGACAAGGAAAGCGCCATTGTCGAGCTAATTGAGAAAATCGCCAAAGACTTTAACGCTTTCATAGACGACGATCCCGTGCATTTCTATTCAACTTTGTCACCTGTTGGCTATACAGGGTTTCGGTGGGTCACGCAGATTGACCCAATGTGGAACGCCTACCTACTGAGCCTAGCCGTATCCCTTGCCCCAGCGATTGAGGATCGTCGAAGACCCACTGCCGAGCGCAATGTATTCTCATATCGCTATCAGCCCAATGGAGACGCAAGCCTCTTCAATAGGGATGGCTGGCGCCAGTTTCAGACTGAGACTCGGCTACAAGCCGAAAATCACGCCTATGTGGTATCCGTTGATATCGCAGATTTCTACTCTCGCGTCTATCATCATCGACTCGAAAATGGCTTACGTCGAATCGATCCAGGAGCCACTAGAACAAAGCATATTATGGAGATTCTTAAGCGCCTATCAAACAACACATCCTACGGCCTCCCCGTGGGTGGTCCCGCTGCACGCATTATGTCCGAGCTCGTTCTCAACAGCGTTGACTACCTACTAATGGCTGAACCGCGAATCGGGGCCTTCTGTCGATACGCGGACGACTACCGTTTCTTCGTCAACGACACACAAACGGCCCACAGGACCCTCGGATTCATATCAGAAAAGCTCTTGAGAAACGAAGGTCTATCTCTCCAAAAAAGTAAAACCCGAATAATGACATCATCGGAATACCTTTCCATTCTGGACCCCCCAAATCCGCCCGCTGGTAGTGCATCTAAATTTCTAGGTCTACACATTCACTACGATCCCTACTCGGATACAGCCGACCAGGATTACGAAACCCTCAAAGGCCAGTTAGCTCAGTTCGATATTTTGGGTCTCCTACGCAGCGAACTTACCAAGGGGCGCATTCACACGGCTCTCACAAAACGCCTGATTGGGGCGATCGAATACATGGAGCCGGAACCGCGACAGCGCGCCGTTCTGTCGCTCTTGGATAATATCGAAACGCTGAGCCCTGTAATTCCGCAGGTCATGCAGGCGACTCGGCACTTTTTGGACGGTTCCGAAGATACTGAGTTTACGCTGGAAGTACACCGAAGAGTTCGAGATCTCATAGATTCATCTCCCATAGCGAACATCGATCTTAATTTGGCTTACATGATACGCGTGTTAGCGGGCAGCCAATCCATGGAGAACGAGTTCCTCTTCAATCGGCTATTCAACACTGCACATGGTTTCGAAAGCTTTCCTGCCCTCACCCTTCGTAGAGACATTATTTTAGCGATGGCGAGATGGGGGGTTACACCGTGGCTAAGTGATCAAAAAAGCTCTATTAGTTCGGCCCATCCTTGGCTACGTCGAGCATTTATTGTCGCATCTTTTTCATTAGGCGACGAAGGTCAACACTGGCGCCGCGCGGTGAGCAATGGATTAAGGCCATTCGATCACATTGTGAAAGACTGGATGGCAGATCGTAGTCAAAGTTCCAGCTGGAAGGTTCCCATTTGATCTCCGCCAATCATTTCGCGAGACACTCATCCATTTGGCGTCAAGTAGCCCCAACTATGGAGCAGGTAGTCCGATGGTCAAACACTCATCAAAATTCACTTGGTCGACCCGTATCAAGTGGTCCGAATGTCCAACGCAACTCCCTCATATCCGAAGTAGCTTTCCGCCTTGCCTCGATGGCATACGATGGCTCTACAGCGCCTCCATTCGGAGTTGAAGGACATGCACGAGCTTTTATAACTGACCTCGTACACGGCGATGCCGATCTTGACACGTTGTCCCGTACCGAGTGGCAAGAAGCCATTCAACTATGTGCCGCTATTCAACGATATTCTGCCGTTAACTCAAATGCACTATTTTTGCATCGCGTTCCCGGTTGCGGCGTTGTCGATGCAGCTACTGCCGACATTATTTCAGGTAGTGAGCTCATTGAAGTAAAGGCAGTCACTCGAGCATTCCGGGCACTCGATTTTCGCCAGACATTAACATATGCGGCAATGTATTATGCATCCGGATTTGAGGTTACTCGGATTACCCTACTCAACCCTCGCCGAGGGCGCTTCTTTTCAGAATCGCTGGACTTAGTAGCATCTGACTCTTCCGGCCATGGCAGAGTCGAGTTGATGCAGCATCTAATCTCTTGGATGCTCGGTTTACAGGTGTCTGCATAAAATAACAAACCTGCATCTAGGCATTCTCGCCCGCATCCTCACCTGCTGTCCCGTCTGCCGTCGTCTCCCTGAGTGAGCGGGCCGGATACGCGGGGTCAAGGCTGCGTTGGTCATTTTGGGCGTATATTCTGCCTTGACCCCGTGTGACCGTTCTGCTGGCTTGTCCTGGGCGACGGGAGGCGGGACAGCCAACCGCTCATATTGTCCGAACTCTTGCATGCCACCACTCCCGGAGCTGGCGTCCTGCCGGAGGCATAAAGGCTTAATCAGGCTGATCTGCGACCCGACACAGCTCGCGGTACGCCTCTCGAAGCTGGACGGCTTCAGGTATTCGACGATTGTCGATCTCAGCGACGACTTCGCGCGCTCGCCAGTAATTGGACGGCACAAGGAGCCCACTCGTAATTGCGGCTAGAGCCAATTCGCCAGCCTCCTCGGATTGATCGACGGCTAGCAGCGCCAATGCCAAATCCAAACGCGCAGCCACAGCCCTACGCGGCCGTACAGGGCCGTCAGCAGGCGACTCCATGCGAGCGAGAACCCGTCGTGCATAAGGCACCGCTGCCGAGTCCCCGAGCCATGAAAGTGTCGTCGCCACGTACGCGTCGCTCTTCGCCGGGTCATAGCGGTAGTGATGCTCAGGGTTGTCGGGCGTCGACAGCGGTGAAACCAGCCGCGACAGGCGGTCGAGCGCATCGCGGGTTTCGCGTACTTCCCCGAGCCGTGCCCAGACTCGGCCTTCCTGCGCCGTTGCCTGGATGTACGCGGAACTCGCGCGTGGGGCGATGGCTTGAGCGGCCTGGGTAAGGGGCAACGCTCGCCGGTAGTCCCCCACCGTGACGGCCTGCCACGCGTCGGTCTCCAGGCACCATGCGGCGATCTCCGCATGATCGGCCTGCTTGGCAAGCTGGCCGGCGGTGACGAGTCGAGCCGTCCCGGCACTGAACTGACGCAGGTCGATATGGCACGTGGCGGCCAGCAGAGAAAGCCATCCGCCCACAACCAGAAGTTGCCGACGCTCAGCAAGCGTGGTCTTCACGTCGAGCAGCCGCGCGACATAGCTCAGATGAACGCGGACGCGCTGAAGTAGCTCGGCAGGCGGGGTTGTTGGGTAGGCAACCGCCAGCTCGTCCACAGCGGCTTCGAGACGTTCGATGGTCTCGCGGCCTACATCACTCGCGCTTGCTCGACGAGCGAGATCCATAGCGTCGATCTCGTCGTCCTGGCCGCTGGGTTCTACCCCATCAGCCTCGAACAGTTCAGCCTCCGACACGGAGAACACACGGCAGTACAGCAGCCGGTAAGGATCTTTGGGCTGGTGCTTCCCGGCTTCCCAATCGCGGATCATCCGGACCAGTGATTCACGTTCCGGCAGTGCCGTCTTCTCGTCGGCTGCCTCGGCAAGATGCTTGGCCATCTCGCGCTGCGTCCAGAACCGTTCCCGTCGCGCGCTCCGAAGCCTCGCGGCCCAGGCGGGCACATCCCGCATCGCGCACACCTCCGGAAGTCGTGGAGTCCGCTTGTCTCCCTCAGTTTCCCCCACTCTCCCTGACGCCGCATGCGCGCATAGGGATGTGATGGAGAACCAGCTAAACGCAACGGGACCCACGAGCGGGGGCGCGCTCAACGGGTCGCTCGACCGCACATCGGAGGTGCGATTCTTGGCACAGTCTAGGAGCATTCGGCAGATACCCGGCTGGTGTGCCTTCGTCAGCGACGCGGGTCGTTTTTGGGCCACCCGCCTGACGGCCTTCTCTAACGAAGAGCTGGCGGCCGGCGCCGAACGCACCGTCGACGCGGACGACCATGGGGAACTGACCGCGGCTATCGCCGCCCAGGAGGAGTGCGCTGCGCAGGCCAGAAGGCAGTTCGATGCATCTTCCCCGTCGCCATACCTATGAGTGCACGGACAAGCACTCTTAGCTCATATTCTGCAATCCATCGGGATGCCGACAGGCCCGGATCCAATTGCCCGCAGCCCACTGGTCAGCGGCTACAACCCCTGGAACGTCAAGAGACGTCCAACGTGACGAGCGTGAGACGTGGCAGGACGGCCCGTGACGATCCGGTGCTAGAAACCGCGTGTCTGGGCCAAGTGATCGTAGAACCTGGCGGCTCCGACATCGCGTGTGAGTCCGTCATCAACGGTCACATGTGTAGGGAGCGCGTCAACGGTATGAAGACCCAGCGTGTGATGCGAAGCAATGTGATCGCCGAGCGAAGCGAGCACCCTCGAGCGAAGCGAGGCCCGACCAGGGAGCGCGAGGGGCGGAGCCCTTCGCTACAAGCGAAGCGCCCCGGAGCGGAACGCGACGCCGGGACGCGAAGCGGCCAGGGGGAGCGCGAGGGGGCGAAAGCCCCTTCGCATCGGGGGGTTCGGGGGGTCGTCCCCCGGGTAAACGACGAAGGAGACCCGGGGAAAGCGGCAAAGCCGCTGACCACAGGTCTCCCTCTCCAGAGTGGGCGATACTGGGATCGAACCAGTGACCTCTTCGGTGTGAACGAGGCCAGACGAAAGCGCCGACCTGGACGATCAAGGGAACCGCTGGTCACACGATGCGCCTTGGTGAATCTCGATGAATGTCGGCGAGTCTCGCTTCTCCCCGCTCAAGATCTTTTCTCCCCAGATTCTCCCCAGGGTCTCCCCGCCGCCGTCACTCCCCCGCCTTAACGCGGATCGCGAAGCGGTCAGCCGGCAGCAGTTCCTCGCCCTCGGCCGTCGTGATCACCAAGATCGGTATGCCCTGCCCGATCGCCAACTGCCGACGCTCGGCCTCGGTCGGCATCCTCGCCGTAACCAACGCGCCCGACGGAGTGATCTCCCGTCGCGGATCGTCGCCCCGCACGAACGACCCGCGTGGCCCCGTCACGATCGCGCCCTCAGTTCGAAGGTGCGCGAAGGCCTGGCGCACGGTGTTCCGGGAGAGGTCGAGCTCCTGCATGAGGTCGAGCTCACTGGGGAGACGGGCACCCGGTTCCAGCTTGCCGCTCTCGATGTCCGCCCGAATAAAGTCGGCCAACTGCTTGTACGCAGGGCGATCCAAGCCATGATCGATTCTCCGTCGCCTCGCCATGGTCTGGCACCCTACGTAGCGACGTCACTGCGTTCTGATGTCCCCACATAGGGACCGTCAGCACGTACCTACAGAACTTCTCTCTAGTTCGATGGCCAGTTCCGGGGCTCAGACACGTAAGTGCCTTGCTGGGGAAGGGTGTAGACCCAGCCCTGCTCACGCATCAAGGCGAGGGCCTGCCGAACCGTGCCTTTCGCGCATTCGAACCGCTGGCTCAAATGCGCCTCGCTGGGGATCGGCCGGTTGGGTCGATAGGTTCCGGCCTGGATGTCCTCGGCCAGTTCGGCGGCGATCCTCTGGTAGGTCCAGTTGCCGCGGGCTGTGCGCGCTGCATCTTCCGGACCGACGAAGGTCCCCTCCCCCTGCCGGGAGTAGACCAGTCCGGCCTCGCGGAGCTCCCGAATCGCACGACGGGCTGTCGCCCGAGCGATGCCGTACTCGGCCTGCAACGAGGCCTCGCTGGGCACCAAGTTTCCCGGGACCAGTTCTCCGTCCCGAATTTTGGCGCGGAGTATGTCCGCCACCTGCCTAAACAGCCGCACTGGCCCCTCACGGTCGAGCACATACAAACGCTAGAAGTCTGGGTACTAGGCCCATTGTCGCGCTACTTGTGCATGGGCTATCACGTACAAGTACTGGAGCAGAGCATACGTTTGGTTGTATGGTCCGAGCGTGACGGTGGTCAATGAGTGGCGGCGGGCCGAACTGGATCAAATCGAGGGTCGGCATTGGGGTCGAGTCGAGCTCGAAGAGAGGTATCCGGCCTGGCGGGTCTGGCAGGGGTGTGGCCCCACCGGCGAGGGCCCTCTCCGATGGTGGGCGATGCGGCAGCGGGTTCTCACCGACGCGGTCAACACCCTGTCGGCGGTGAGCTTGCACGACCTGGCCAAGGAGCTTTACAGGGTGGACACCCCCGAGTGGGTGCCCGGCCCTCGGCGGCACGGACGGGAATCGGTCTGATGGCGTACACAGTCGATCTGCACGGCCATCTTCCCGACGGCTCAGAGGGGCTTGAGGGCCGGATGATCCTCACGGGTAAGGGCGACGATGGCGAGCCGGTCACCCTCACGATCGTCGTCACCGAGAAGAGGATCGTTGAGAGCCGGTCCGACATCGGAGACCGGCCGGTGAACAGGCCTGCAAACGTCAGGGCATGGGCTCTGGCCCGGGTGACGGAACTGGAGAAGGACGGCTGGCGCCTGAACGGGATCTACAGCCGCCGCGTCACCCTCTTCTAGACCAGGCCGGGGTGCCAGGTGCGGCACCGGGTACCCCGGCTTGTTAGCCCCCCGCCCGCTTCGGGTTCTCGTCCTTCGGCGGGCGGGGCTTCAACGGGCCGTGGCGTCGTTCTTGAGGGAGAGCCGGCGCTGCGGCCTTGCGAGACCGGCAGGGCAGCATTGAGGCCTGTCAGCCAAGCTGCCCTGCCGTCCCGCCGCGTTCGCTCAACACGCGGCGGGCGGGCTGTGGTGGTGTCTGTCGACGCCATGGCCATGCACGGCCCGGCAGGGTCAGCCTCCTCGAAGGGTCCGAAAGCACCCACCACCAGGTTGGCCTTGCCGGTCCCGCCACTCTGAGCCGGACGTGGCGGGCCGGGCCGTGGTGCGGGAAGGTTGCTCCTTTGGCGAGGAGTCCCGCACCACGGCCTTTCCCGGCAGTACGCTGCCCCCGAAATAGAGCGGCCCCGGCGACGCTGTCACGTCCGCCCGGGGCCTTGCTCAGCCCATCTCCACAGGACAGAGACGAGCGAACCAATGGAAACCCTAGACCCTGACATTGCGCGGCGCCGCAGGTCTGCGCGCCTCGTCGCGATCGTCGCCGTCGGCCTGGCCCTGCTGCCGGTCACGGCCGGCGCCGTGGTGCTCATGACCACCTGGTGGCACATCGCCGCGGCGGCCGGGCTCCTGCTCGCGGTCGAGGCGGCCGCCGCGGCCGCGCTCATGCAACTGCTCGACCTCGCCCGCGTCCCCTACGTACCCGCCCGGGTGCGCGAGATGAACGCGCTCCAGACCGCCCATGATGAAGCGCTGCTGCTCGCCAAGAAGGAGAAGCGGCGGGCGGACATGACGGCCGAGTGCCGGTCGGCCGAGGCGGCCGAAGCTGAGACCATGATCGCCACCCTGCGTACCGCGCTCAGCGCGGCCCGCGCTGTACCCGACGTGCGCCACGGTGTACCCGGCGGGCCCGAGCACCGGGTACGCAAACGCCTGGCGATGCCCCGGCGAACCGCGGCCGCACCCGAGCGAGTGCCAACGATCCGTGATCTCAAGGCCGTTCTCGGCGTGGGCCAGGCCAAGGCGGCAGCCGTCCGAGCGGTCCTCGCTGGCGTGGCTGCCTGATCTGCGAAGACGCCCGGGTACACGCTGTACCCGGGCGTACCTTGGCGCAACGGACAACCGGTCGGGCAACTTGGCCGTCCTACGCAGGCTTCCTCTCGACGTCTTCACGAGGTGTTCAATGAGCTCAGCGCGGATCGAAGTTCTGAGGCAGGAAGCTCGCTCCGCTTGGGCGAGCAGTGCCTCCACCTACACCCCCCGCCTCGGCAGCGAGGCTGAGGAATGGTCGCATGGCTCAGTTGCCTGGTGGGGTGCCGGGATCGACGCGGTCGAGAAAGCGGGCTGGGTACTGCGCTTCTGGGAGGTCACGTCCAACGAGATAGGTGTCCACACGGCCTTCCCCGTGTTTCGACGGTCCTGACACCCGGCCCAGAACACAACGAAACGCCCCGCTCCTCCCGAAGGAGGAGCGGGGCGTTCGCGTCTCGGCGGCCCGGCCGTGGTGCAGCCGCCGGGACTTTCTGTGGGTGGGGACAGGGAGCCACGTCGGGGCTGTGGCAGCCCGCCAGCACAACCGCCACGGGCGGGGGCTGGTCTACCCGTCCCTGTACGTCCCCTAATGGGAGTCCTTGCGGCAGCCTACCGGCGGGCCGTCCCGAAGGTTTCCGGAATGAGGCGGCGGCCGGCGTTGTCCTGGGGCGCGGCCACCGGGGTCACCTTGCGGCGGGCACTCCAGAACGCCCAGACTCCGGCCGCGTAGGCCAGCCACTCTTGGACGTCCTGTTCGTCGACCACCCAGTCGGCGGGCACCCAGCCGAGCAGGTTGAGCACGCGGACGACCGCGACCACCGCGATGGCGACGATCAGCCGAGCGAGCAGGGGCTGGCGCTTGATGAAGTTGGCCAACATGAGATCACCTCATGATCTTTCGGAGGGAGGGGGCACCCGGCAGGCCATGGAATGGGGCGTGGCCACGGAGAGGCCGCCGGACAGAGGGGGCCGCGATCAGGACGCGGGTGAGGGAGACGGCGAGGGGCTGGGCGCCGACCACACGCAGTCGTAGACGGCGGACTTGGCGGTACGCGCCGCCAGGATGCAGGTCTTGGTCTGGCCGGGGTAACGCTCGACCAGCTTCTCCACCGCGCGGCCGGTCTGGGTGGGGACCAGAGCTTTGGTCTCGTCGTCGAGGCACGCGCCGTGCTGGGAACGGATTAGTTTCCGGCGCTCCAGCTGGCGCCAGTCGCCGGTGCCGAGGTCGATGCACACGCCGAGCACGGTCACGGGTGGCGGCGGTACGGCGCTGGCCTGTCTGGCCACCGCGGCGCCGACCGGGACCAGGGCGGATAGGAACATCACGGCGGCGGCCGCGAGGGCCAGGAGGCGATTCATCGGGGTCACGCCTCCGGGTCGGGCTCGATGGAGACCCGGACCTTGACCCGGTCCAGGGCCGCCTCGATCCGGTCCAGGAGCGCGTCGACGTCGACGGTGCCGGCCGCGCCGATCGCGGCGGCCAGCTCGCGGATGACGGCGGTCTGGGCTTCCTCGCGGACGCGGGCCGCGTCCAGCTGGGAGCTGATCTTGCGGAGCCAGTTGCCGTGGTTGACCAGCACGTTGCCGGCCTGCCAGGTCGGGTTGTCCTTGTCGCCGTAGGGGACCTTGAGCTCGTAGTTCCAGAGCTCCTTCGGTGGGGGCATGTCGTCTGCTCCGTTCGCCATCAGGTGGGCCACGTCGACCCGGAACTTGTGCATGTCGAGCGAGTGGGGGTCGACCTTGCCGGTGTTGACCTCCTTGTGGCCGCACACCCGTGAAGCGGTCAGGCCGAACTCGAGGCAGAGCTCGGCCGACAAGGCCTTGAAGGCGCGCAGTTGGTCGGCGGGCCACGGCGTGCGGCCGTCGTTCTCCGCCTCGATGCCGATCGAGTTGCTGTTCTGGTGGTGGCGTGAGGTCGACGGCGCGTTCTGCCAGGACTTGCCCGCCGCGACGACGTGGATCACCGCGTGGCGGCTGAGCCAGAACTGGCTCAGCGGGCCGTCCAGGCTGGGGCGGCCGTCCCGCACCACGTGCAAGTCGTTCCATCCGGCGGTGTGGTGACACACCACGCCCTGGATCGGGAACATCTCGCCGTGGCCACGGGTACGCCAGCCGGGTTCCTCGACCACCTCGAAGCCGGTACGCCGTGCGACGTCGGCGAGCTGGGTGAGCCAGGGCATGCGGCAGCCCTCCGTTCTGGAGTTGGAGAGTCGGCCGAGGTCTACGGCCGGGGACGGTGGGCGCGCTCGGCCCGGCGCTCGCGCAGCTCGGCGGGCAGTGCGCGCAGCAGGATGGCCAGCCGCCAGCCGGTGACGATCGGGAGCAGGGCGAAGGCTGCCAGCCTCAGCTCCGGATACCAGGACCATTCGCCGAGCAGCAGGCGGGCCACCCATACGTCGATGATCACAGCGAGGGCGCCCATGAAGGCGAGCATGTGGCGGCCGTAGCCGCTCCGCCACCAGCGGAAGCCGAGCCCGTAGACGAGGGCGCAGGCGTTGCCCAGGACGGCGAACAAGACGATCAGCGCGCTACCGACGGTCTCGATCATGGCCACCTCCCAGCGCCTCGTCGAACAGTCGGCTGATGCCGTTGCGGCGGGTGTACTCGCGCATCCGGTCGGCGAGCTCGTTCACGTCGGGCCACAGGTCGCGGACTTCGCCGAGCGTCGCCTCGGCACCTTCGCGGGCCTGCCGCGCCTCTTGCAGGCCCGGGGTCTCGGCGGGTTCTGGGTCTCGGCCGCGCTGGCGTCTACGGAACCACATCGCCACTCTCCTCGCGGAGGTCCGGCGGGAGCTCGCCCAGGGCGCGGCCGTAGAGGGCGCGCATCACCCCGTCGGTCACCCGCGCGTACTCCAGGAGCGTCGACACCTGCCCGCCCTGCTCGCGACGGGCGGTCTCGGCCGCCAGCCACGCCGCCCGGAACTCGGCCGCCTCGGCCGCCTTCTCGTCGCCTCTCTTCATCGCGGCCGCCATGAGCTGGTCGTGATGCGACTTGGGGATCAGGTGCCCTCGAATCACCAGGCCGAACGCGGAGACGATCAGGCCCACGCCCAGGGCGATGAGGGATCCGCCCCACGGGATGCCGGCGAGCCAGTCCAACTACGCTCCCGGCGGAGTCTCGGCGCCGCCGTTGGGGTCGCCTATCGTGACGCGGACGAGGTATTCGCCTGCTTCCTCGTGCTCGGGGCTCTGCTCCATCACCTCGGCCACCAGGACCTGCTCGCCGTCGCCGACGAACTGCTGCGCGGCCTCGGTCGTGATGGCGATCGCCTCGTGGTGCGAGGTGCCTGCCGGGAAGCCCTGTTTGAAGATGTGCGGCACGAAGGCCCCCTTCACGCGATCTTGTGGAGGCGCAGGAAGCTGCCTGCTCTGACGATCGTCGGCGTGGCGTGGCTCGTCCCTTGCCCCCATCGGAATTGCAGGCTGCCGGACGACCCGGCGGTGGTGAGGAGCCCGCGCACCGGAAAGGTCAGCAGCGCGCCCGCGCCCAGTCCGGGCGCGGTGACAACGCCTGCCCCCGTGGTCCATTGGCGCGCCACCGCCATGTAGGTGCTGGTGCCGGCGGGGTCGCCGACGTCGACGAGCCAGCCGAAGGTGGCTCCCGAGGGAGCGAGCCAGCCGAACATGAAATCGCCCGTGGTGTGGGCCTCGTAGATGATCAGGCCGTCGACGGCGTATCGACTGTTGACTCCGACGCTAATGAAAAGGTGGTCGTCGCTTTGAACGCTTCCGCTTGACGTAACGGATTCGTCGGCGGTTTTAACCACCCAGTCCATTCTCGGCATCGCGTTCATATCGCTTGCCGATAGGATATCGCCTGACAGAAAAGGAGGCAGGAATACCATTACTGGCCCACTCGATTCTCATTCAGAATCCCATGGATGGCGCGGTTGTGAATGAACACGGCCGTCCCCCTAATACGCCAAAGCGTTCATGTTCAGCCTGCCCAAGTCCACGTGACCCAGGACCAGGAAACTCCCGTACTTGGCTGCGCTCTGCAGGTACCACGTGGTAATCCAGGTCGCCTGCTGAATGTCGTGGGAGATGCCACGAATGAACAGCTCGCCCTCGATCTGAAAACCACCCCCGGGAGGGTGCTTAATGATCTTGATCCGGTCCCCGATCTCCCCGCCCAGGACCACCGGGAAGAGCGTGTCCGGGTCCGCGTGGGCGTGAATTTCAATCGAGTCGAACCGCACCTCGGGGTTCTTGCTCACATAGAGGATCCAGCCCGCCCAATCCCGCGTCTCCGTGTCGGTCTGCACAAGGAGGTTGTTCTTCGGAAAAGTGCGGGGCAGGAACGCGGTCTGACTCGCGGTGTCGCCCACCACCTGTTCCGTGCCACCCACACGCTGGGCTCGGACCTCATTCCACAAAGTCGCATCGTCGGTGTTAAGACGCGCTGTGTACGGCTGCGGCGAGCCGGGCGAGCCGCCGAACGTGAACTGGACCGTGTTGGACCTGGACTCTGTGAGAGTGGCGCGCCGATTTCGGAATCGGACCTGCCCGGCCGCATCGACAAACAGTTCGCCGATCTCGGACTCGGCGACGGCCTGTAGCTCGTCGAGGGCATCGCCCTCCAAGGTCGTCGCCTGCAGAGTGCTGTCGCCCGTGGAGATGAGCCGAAGGCCAGCCGACCAGCCGACCGAATCGAGGATCCGGGTGACCCGGGCGCCCGAGTCTTCTCCCGCGCCGACCGGTGTCACAGCAGATCTCTTCCGGTTCCGCAAAACCTTGAACGCGTCGGTCGCCGGGACCGTCGTGATCGAGTAGTTGGGCTCGAACCAGCTGACATCCCACTGGTCGACGAAGCCCCGGAACAGGTCGTAGGTGACGGAGTCCCATTCGGCTCGGAGCCGGATCGGCTTCATCGGCAGCACATGCGTCTCACCGAGGAACGTATGCGGTCCGCTCAGGTGGGTTGGGTCGAACCTGCGGTCGGAGTTGTTCAGCCGGATCGTGGCCTTGCCGGGCTCGTAACGGATGATCGGCGAATCGACCCGGACGGCACCTCGCTGTACCGATGCCGGGGCCAACAGGTAGGGCGTGACGTCTTCCCAGATGGCGGGGCGGAACTGCACCTCAACGGTACGGGTCGGCAGACTCACGTCGGCAGCACCCCTCCAAGCCGTATGTACTCCCTGAGCCCGGCGGCGGCGTCCCGGCCCTTCTGGTACATGTCGCGGTCGTCGGCGAAGTAGTTGTTGAGGTTGATCGAGCCGACGTAGACCATCCCGCCGAGTGATGCGCCGTCTCCACCGCCGACCGGCATTCCCGCAGTGGCGTACTTGACGAACGCGCCGCCGAACCTTTCGGCGACGTCGGCGAGGATCGCTTCCGAGCGGGGCCGCTTGCTCATCGCGAGCGGAATGTACGCTTCGCCGCCGGTCTCGTCCTCGGCCCAGACCCGCCACGCTCCGGCGGGGGCGATCTGCGCGATGTGGTTCTCCGTTCCGCCCGCAAAGGCCTGCACGACCGCGCCGTCCGCCATGGTGACGTAGCCGTCCGCGCCGGTCTTCAAGACGCCCACGCTGATGTTGGCGTTGATGGCGCCGATGTCCCGCAGGAGCTGGTTCAGCACCCCGTACGCGGGCCCGGGGTCTACACCGACCTTCACGTTGTAGGTGCCGTCGATCCCGCGCTTCACCTCCACACCGATGCGCTGAGCCGCCAGGAACACGTTGTTTCGCCCGCCGTCCATGCCGTCGCGCACCCGGTCGGCGATCTCCTGCCCGTGCTGCTGGGCGATCGCCCGCAGCACCGGCCCAGCCTCGGCCAGGTTCCGTGCGAACGTCTCGCCGGCATCCTTGCCGGATCGGCCGTGCAGGCTGATGAACTTCTGCAGCTCGGCGTCGGACATCTCGGTCGCCAGCGCGACCACCCGTGCTCCGCCCGGCCCCAGCTCGGCGAGCTCCCGCAGCATCTCATCCGGCACCCGACCCGCCAGCGCGACCAGGTTCTCCGCCCACTTCTCCTGATCCCTGACCTGCCGCTCCAGCTCGCGCAGGTACTGCGCCGTCGTGATGCTCACGGTCGAGCCCAGCTCAACCCAGGACTGGCGCACGTCCTCGTTGGCTTTGACGGTGTCGCGGGCCACCTCGCGGCGCGTCTGCCGCAACCCGTCCTCGGCCTCCCGGACCTCGGCCGCCGCCTCCTTCACGACTCGGGCGGTCGCCTTCTCGGCCGCCTCGACCTCTCGCTTGGCCTTCAGCACGTCGCGAGCGCCGTCGATCCGGATCTGGTTCAGCTCGGCCTCGACCCGGGCCAGGGAACGCTCGGAGTCCTCCTGCTGGCGGGCGGCCGCGCGGCGGGCCTCGGCCAAGGCCGACTCCGCGTCCGCCACCGACCGGGCGCTCTCCTGCCGCTGCCGGGCCAGCGCCTCCTCCGCCTCCTGCTCCTCCCGCTGAGCTGACGCGATCCGCTCCTTCGCCGAGATGACAGCGGCGCTGCCCTCGACCCCTTCGGCGCTGACCCGGGCGATCTCCTCACCCAGCTCCCGATTGCGTTGCTGCAACTCGGTCAGACGCCGCGTGGCCCGCTCGAACGCGTACTGCGCTTCCTGCCGATCGAGAGATGACGCCTCCGGATCGGCGTTCACTTCGTTCATGCGTTCCCGGGCGCGCTCAATCGCGAGCTGCGCGCCCCTCTCATCGAAGGCGCTATCGGCTTGCGCGGCGGCCAGGTCGTCCAGCTGCTCACGCTGCTCGCGTGCGGCGCGCTCTCGCGCCTCGGCGAGGTCCTCCACAGCCGCTGCGGTGCGGGCGTGGCTGTCCCGCTCCCGAGCCTCGGCGTCGGCTATCTGGTCGGCCGCGTCGGCGTGCGCGTCGGCCGCCCGCTGCGCGGCCGCTTCGATCGCGCGGCCGGATTCCTCGGCCTGGTCGGCGCTGCGGCGGCGGGCATCTTCCACGCTCTGGACCGCGTCCGCCTCCCGGCGGGCTGCCTGCTCAACGGTCGAGGCCAGCGATTCCTGGCTGCTGCGCTGTCGCTCCTGCGCGGCCACCACCTGGTCGGCGGCCCGCTGGTGCGCGGCCGTCACCTCGCGCTGCGCCCGGGTGATCTTCTCCTTGCCGGCCTCCTGCACCTGGGCCAGCCGTTCGGTCGCCGCCTCCTGGCGCTGCGCGTTCTGCTGTGCCGACGCGGTGCTGGCCTGCGTCGCCGACTCGATGTCCTGGATCGCCCCCGTCCAGGAGACGGCGCCCGCGAACCCCTGCGCCCACGAGTCGATCATCGCCTTGGCGGCCTGGACCGCTTGCTCGGCGTCTTCCTCCACGATGCCGTAGGTCCTGGCCAGGCCGAGCAGGGTCTCATCCAGCACTGCGGTCGCCTGCACGGCGCCCTGGGTGGCCTGGGTCATGCCCGTCGTCTCTTTGGTCACCTCGCTGGCCTGGAAGCGGACCCCGCCCAGGGCGGGGTGCAGGTAACCGAGCGAGGCGGCCAGGTACTCCACCACGCCCTGGTTCTCCTCCAGCCAGCCCGCCAGCCTGGTCAGCTCCCCGACCAGCTCGCCAGTCGATCTGGCCAGGTCAGCCAGACCTTCGACGAGGGCTACCACGGCCTGCGGGTTCTCCTCGACCGCAGCTGTCACCTCGGCGACCGCCAGCGCCAGAGTGGCCATGATCTCTGGCATTCGCGGGCCGAGCTCGCGCAGCACGGCGGAGAGAGCACGCTGCACCGCACCGAACACAGGTTCGAGCTCGGACAGGCTGGCGCCCGTCTGGTCGACGAAGGACTCGACATCGGGCGCGACGTCGGCCAGCGCCGCCCGTACGGCGGGAGACAGGTTGCGCATCTCGCGCTCGGCGACGGCCACGATCGTGACCCAGACCTGCTCGAATGGGACGCCGAGCAGCCGCGCCTCTTCCTTGGCCACCTGCCTGAGCCGCGTGATCGCGGTCTGCGCGGTGGTGGAGCCCTTGGAGGCGAGCAGGCCCAGACCGACCAGGGCCCCGCCCAGCGTCAGGGTGACGCCGCCCGCCGCGGCGGTCGCCACGATGGGCAGGGCGGCTATGGCGCCGGCCACCGCGGCGACCTTCAACGGACCGGCCGACTTCAGGGTCGTCAGCGCCGCGTCGAGCAGGCCCACTTTGGCGACGGCCTCGGGGGCGCCGGACACGTCGACGTCGACGGTGGCGGTCTGGCCGTCGAGCTTCTCCACTTCCCGCTCGACCACGGCCAGGGCGGCCAGGGCCCGGGACACGTCCGCCCGTACGTCGATGTCGGCCGTCTCGGCGACGCTGGCCAGCTCGGCCTTGATCGCGGACATTTCGGCGAGCGCCGTGGTCGCATCGATGTCGAGCCCGATGCGCTTGTCGGACAGCTCCCGCAGGGCCGTGCGGAGCGTTTGGATCTTGATTTCCGCGTCGGTCGAATCTGCGGTGATCTCCGCCCGGGGCAGCGACCGGAACGCGGAGGCCAGCTTGGAGGAGAACGACCGGGAGAACGCGCCGGCGATGCCGTCCGCCTTGCGCGGCGCGTCCTCGCGAAGCCGCGCGATCTCTCGATCGAACGCGTCCGCGTCCGCGGCCAGACTGAGGTTCGCCCGCAGGTCACGGACCATGGTGCCCGACATGTCACCCCCCGTCGTGGAGCAGGTTTCGGTTTCGGCGGAGGATCACGTGGACGCCACGCCGGTCGTCGTTGCGCAGGCTCGCCCGCTTGGCCTGGATCTGCTCGCATCCTCGGCACTGGATTTCGTCGGCCACGTACTTGTTGCGGTGGCCACCGCGCGCCTCGTCCCACTCCTCGGCCCGGGTGCGGCAGGAAGGGCATTCGGATCGACGGCGCAGGTGGAACGCGACCGCCTTGTCACGATCGTCGGAGTCCCAGCGCAGGAACTCGCTGTGCGGAATGCCGACCCGGTCGCAGATCTCCAGCTCGATCAGGAGTTGCGGGTCGGCGTCGAGCCTTTTGGGACGGCGGGGTTGACCAGCCTCGTGTTGACGATGCGGGCCATGACGTACAGGTCCTCACGTTCGGCGAGGGACACGTTTTCGCGGAGGATGGCCAGCCACTCCGCCTCGCCCGCTGGGTCAAGGTCACCGCCCTCCACGCACGCCAGGAAGGCGGCCTGCGGGAAGGTCGCGCCGTTCCACGTCTTGTCGTCGGTATCCGGCCGGGGCGGATGCTTCGCGATCAGCGCCTCATAGTCGTCCGGCAGCATCGCGGTGATCTCGATCCGCTCGTAGCAGGCCGCGAGATCAGCTTTGGCCTGCTCGACCGCCCGCCAGGCGGTCTCCTTCGCCTCCGTCCTGGCGGCGGCGTCCTCGCCGTCGTCCGCGCCCAGGGCGACGAGGTCGTACGCCTCTTCCGCCTCAGCCAGGGCGCGTGTCGCGCTGCCGACGTCCCCGGTGGGCAGTTCGTAGACCAGGTGGGGACGCGGGCGGGCGCGGAGCCGCTTGCGCAGGCTCATGCCGGGATCAGGATGTTCTCTGCGGGCTCGCTGGTGATGGCGTACGCGATGACGATCCGCGCCGGGTCGTTGCCCGTCGACCGCTGCTTGCCGTGCGAGCTGACCGTGCAGGGGTACACGTCCATCTTCCGCCCGGGCACGTCCCCGCCGTCCAGCCACACCATGTAGCCGGTGGCGTCTCGGGGCATCGCTGTGCGGGCGTCCTGGCCGTCCCGGTCGCCGTAGAACGTGATCGACGAGTTGTCGGCCGAGATCCTGCCGGGGATCTTGCCGACGAACCGCGACCCCATGTCCGGGGTGTCGATCATCTCGCTAGAGACCATCCACCCGTTGACGTCGGCGATCGGCTTGGTGATGTCGATACCCGCGTTGAGCTCGCCTCGCGTCGGCGAGAACTTGTTGGCGATGCTCGCGACCCAGTAGATCTTGGTCGTTTCCGGGTTGAAATACCTGGTTTCCTGCGCGATCGGCGTAGCAACCATTACGCGTCCTCTCCCTTACTGCCCCGCTGGCCACGCGGCGGCTTGTCGGTGCCCGGCAACGCAGAAGCCCCGGCGGCGGCCAGGGCTTCTGAGGGGTTCTTCTCGGTTGTGGGTGGCGGATCGCCCTGCTCGGTCGGCGGGGCGCCGCCGTCGGGCGAGTCGTCGTCGACGACCTCCCAGCCGGACCGCTGGTAGTGCGGGACCTGCGGGCCTTGGGCGTCGATGGTCTGGTCGTCGGGTAGCTGCGGGTGACGCATGAGCGGCATGAGCAGGCCCTCCTAGGACGCCGCGCCGATGATGGCGATGTTGTAGATAGCGTCGGTCGCACCGGAGTTGACCATGTCGAGGAGGTCGGCGGTAGCGGCCGTCACCGCGACTCCGGCCGCGCTCGGGTCGAACCAGCCGAAGAATCCGCCGGGCTTGACCGGGATGTAGCCGGCGGCCGAGAAGAGAGGAACGGCGTTGCTCGCGGGCCTGGTGATCCTGATGTCGGTCACGTTGGTGGCCCGGGCGACGACGAACAGGCCCTTGATCCGGGCGAAGGTGAGCGCCGCCCCGAACGGATCCGTGAGCGCCCCGGCCAGGTCGAGCGAGTCGGTGCCGGACGCGGTGACGGTCCGGGTGTCGAGGAAGATCCGGTTCGCGGCGCCGGCGCCGGCGCCGTCCACGAAATTGAGCTGCTGGGCGAGGTCGACGGGGGCGCCTGCCGTCGTCAGGTCGGAGGCGTTGGTCAGCGTCCCCCGAAGTTGGGCGAAGAACTTTAGGTCAAGGCTCATGACCGTCCTTTCTCATCGGAACCCGTTTTCGCGGGCGACCTGGTCGACCACGCGGCCGACTTCTTCCGCCATCGCGACGTTTGCTTTCGCGGTGACCGCGGGGAACAGAAATGGCCGTGCTCGCTGCTGCACCCAGCGGTCCCGATGGCCGAACACCGGGCGCCGGATCATGCCCTGCATGCCGAGGTTCTCCAGCGGGCGGGCGTTCGGGGCTTTCTTCTTGCTCACCGTGATGGCGATGCCAGGTCGCCGGCCCGAGAAGGTGGTGGTGATGCGCATCGCCCCGGGAATCCGGCTCGACCAGGCCGCATTCGCCTTGGCCTGC
Source organism: Herbidospora sp. RD11066 (assembly GCF_054661255.1). Lineage (NCBI taxonomy): Bacteria > Bacillati > Actinomycetota > Actinomycetes > Streptosporangiales > Streptosporangiaceae > Herbidospora > Herbidospora sp. RD11066. Next base: position 182,530 of record NZ_BAAGDO010000011.1, on the reverse strand, counting down.
ACGAAGATCGGGTCGACGACCTTGCGCAACACTGGACGAAGCGCGGCCCGCAACTCCTTCGGGATCTTCCCCAGCTCGCCGATCAGCCTGCGCAGCTCCTCGCCGCCGCCGCCAGCCACCACTACCTCCTGAACGCGTCGACGTGGACGACGAACTGCACAGTCGCGACGGCACCCCTGGTGGTCTGCTCCTGGGCGAACGCCTCCGTGGAGATGCGCGCACGCGCGACCACGTCACCGAGGGTCGGGTCCTGGGCCAGGTAGGTAGCCAAGCCGTTCACGAGCGCGTAGGCGCGATCGCGGACGATGACCGGATCCACCTGCTCTCCGGCCCAGGAAGAGGCGAGACAGGTGACGTCGTACGCCTCCTGGTCGGGCGTGGTGGCCATCTGGGTGCGGCTGAGCGCGGACTGCACGGCCGCTTCGCCTGGCTCGCTGGTGAAGCCGATGCAGATGACGTCGTCCAGCGTGCCTTTCACCGGCTGCCCGTCGACCACATCCACCGCGTCCGCGTCGGGGTGAGCGCGCCTGGCGGCGGCCACGAGCGCGTCCAGGCAGGCCGGGACCGTTGAGATGCTGCTGGCCACACCCCAGCTCATGTCACCCCACCAGGATTTCGTCTTGAGGCCTCTTGTCGAGGCCGAGCAGCTGCCGCACGGAGTACGGCAGGGCGAAGCTGACGCCGGGCACGATCACCTCGTCGTTGGAGACGGGCGGGCGCCCGCCGCCGCCGTTGAGCTGGCTCGTCCGCCACAGATGACCGGCGAGCTCCAGCGCGGCCAGCCGGAAGTTGGGCGGGATCGGGTTCCGCCCGGCCCGCCAGGTCACCCGGGCCGAGCCGAACCGGCCGCCCGTGTGCACGAGCACGCCCTCGACCGATTCCAGGGACCAGCCGGAGATGCCTGCGGCTCGGTCGGCCTGAGGGATGACGGCCAGTCCGGGGAGTTGTTCAACGCTCGTGATGGCGATGACGGGGCGCACCGGCAGGATGATCGTCTTGCCACGCCGTTCCACCTCGAGTACGGCTGTGATCGGGGAGACCTCGCCCATCCGATCGGTGATCACCCGGCAGGCGCTGGCGATGTTGCCTCGGAGCTTCTCGTCGTCACTGGTGGCGATGCCCGACTGCTTCAGATGGTTCTTGAGGTCCGCGAGGGAAATCCATGGGGAGCCGTCAGCAGGCTGGACGTCGAAGGCGTCGGTGTAGGCGCTCGCGTTGGCGCCGGTGGCCACCCAGCGGACGACGTGGTGGCCCGCCTGCACCGTGGCGTAGTCGTGGTCGTACACCCCGGTCGAGGTGGGCGCGACCGGGCCGACCGCAGCGGCTGTTCCGTCCGGCAGGGTGATGGTCAGGTGGACCTGGCTCGCGTCAGCGAGTTGGCCCGCAGCGTCGCGGATGACCACACTGAGCGGGACCACGTCTCCGAGATCGATGCTCATCCCTCTCCCCTCGTGCGTGCGGACATGCTGGCGGCCTGGCGCACCGGCGCGCGCATCGTGGTGCCGCCGCGCGAGCCCAAGTCCATGCGGCCCCGTGAGGTGGGTGGCGCTCCGGTGGACGCGTACGCGATAACGCCGAACGTGGTCACTCCCGCAGCGCTGGTGCGCCTGGCCCCGGTCGCGGCGGTGGCCACTGCGAGCACGGCCCACCCGGACGCCTGGAGGCGCTTCGCCGCGAACCCGGAGGAGGCCAGCCCGAGGACCGCCACGCCCACCGCCTCGCGGACCATGGAGGCCTTACTCGCGGTGGAGAGGGCGGCCAGCCCGAGCAGGGCGCCGCCTGAGGCCGCAGCGTGCTTGGCCGCGAGCGTCTGAGCGGTCAGCCCGAACACCGTGGCGGCGGCGGACGCCACCCGCTTGGTCGCCACGACGTTGCTGCGGATCGCGACCGAGCTGCCGGCCGCGACCGGCACGCGTTTCACAGCCGCCGCCGAGGCAGCCAGCGCAAGGTCGGCCTGGGCGCTCGTGGCTGCGATCTTGGCGGCGTGGCCTGTAGTGGCCAGGCCGAGGCCGCACATGGCCGCCGCGAAACGGGTGACGACGCCGCTGCGGTAGGAGACCACAACCAGAGCAGTCGTCCCGGCGGCCGAGGTGGTTTTGCCTGCGGTCGACGAGCTCGTCAGCGCTGCCAGTGCCGCCGCAGCGGCGGGCGTGCGCTTCACTGCCGTGGAGGCCGTCGCCAACCCGAGCACACCGCTTCCCTCAGCAGGCACTCGCTTGGTGGCGGTCGAGCTGGCGGCCAGGGCCAGCGCGCCGGACGCCGCAGCCGACGTGACCTTGGCGCCTACTGCTGTGGACGCCAGGGCCACCGTCGTCGTGGCGGCGGACGTGGCCCGCCGGGCAGCGGTCGAGGCACCCATGACGCCGACCGAGCAGGTGGCCGAGACGTAGGCGACCTTCTTCGTCGCGCCGGTGGATGCCAGTCCGACGCTGGTGGCCCCGACGGCGTCGACACCAGGGCTGCCACCGCCGCTGTGCACGAGATACTCGGCGAGGTACCTGGTCCCCATGTCAGTCCAGGGCCAGCAGGGACCAGGGGAAGGATCTCCCGGTTCCCGCCGTCTGCTGGAGGCTAGCCCGCAGATGAATGTTCGCCGGAACGGGGACGCTGTACTTCTGGGGGTCGCCCTGGGTGTGGGCGTAGGCGGCTCTGTAGGCCAGCCGCTCCGTACCGCCCGAGAGCACCTTGGTATATAGGCGGAGAACGACGACGTCTCCGTCCGCCAGGGCGCCGGTGTCCACGACCAGGACGTAGGTGTGGCTGGCGGTGTCGGTCGCGAGATCGTGCTCGGTCGAGATCGTCGCGGACTGGCTGCCGGAGCCGATCACCGTGATGGACATCGGCTACTCCCAGTGCATCAGCACGCGCACCTCGCCGGTGTCCCCCGTGCCTGCGATCGCCCACACGAACTGGCGGGACAGCGTGAATTGGATCTGCTCACCCGGCTCCAGGGGATAGCCGGTCGCGGCGGTGACGTCGCTGCCACCGAGGTAGACCGTGACCGCTCCGGTGTTGCGGACCAGGGTCGTGTGCTTACCCGTCCTCGCGGCGTCCACCAGTCCTATGCCCTGGATCTCTTCAACGACAGACCAGGCGTTCCCATCGTGGATCTCGTGAACATCGGCATACATGACGCTTCTCCTTAATCGATGCCGTATATCGCCAGGTCAAAGAGGCGGTCGGCAGAGTCCGCCATGGTGGTGGATTGTGCGCGGGCGGCGAGACGAGTCCCGGCCGGGATGTTCACTCCGATCGGTCCGAGGTAGCGGGGATAGATCACGTCGTCGCTGGTTGACGCCTCGATGTGCCAGTCGGCGATGATGACCACTTCCGAGCCGCTACCACCGATGCCGATGTCGACCAGCCAATCGCCAGCGGACCTGTTGGAGTTCGCCACGTTGCCGATCGCCACGAGCATGGCCCGCATCGGGTTGGCGGTGGATGCGGCGATCTGGGCCCACAAGCCCTTCGTGTTGGCCGTCGTTGTCGGATCGATGCTGGTCGCGCCGCTATCGCCCGTGACCGTCCCGTAGTCCGTCACTCGTGACAGCGGAGGTTGCCCCAGCCATGAGCCGCGCTGCAGCAGCACCTGAATGCGGGACACGGCGGAGGCCGCCGTCGCCTGACAACGCGCCGAAAGGCGGGAACCGGCCGGGACACCGATAGGGATGATGATCTGGCCGGGCCCGAGCAAGCTGGTCCCGTTGTCGGCCTTCAAATTCGGGATCAGGACCGTCTCGCTCCCGGATCCACCGATGCCGATGTCGACCAGGAAATCGGCCGTCTGTGTATGGCCGCGGCCGATGTTGACGATCATCCCGGTCGCGTCGCTGGACGTCGCCGCGATGATCTCAGTCCATGATCCCTTGGTGTTGATCGTCCCCGCCGACGTGACGGCCACGCCGATCGAGGACGCCGAAGTGACGCCGACCGTCTCGGCGCCCTGCCCGTCATAGAGCGGCCAGTCAGCCATGGTCAGCCCTCCTCTTCAGGACGTGCAGGCGACGTTGGCCGCGATGCTGCGCAGGCGCACGTCAGATCACCCGCGCGTCGAGCACGAGCTGGTTGGCCGCCACGACGAGTTGCCCCGGGGATCCGAAACTCTCCGGAATGATCTTGTGCCAGTACAACTCACCCTGACCGGTCAGGTTCACCGAGCTGCCGCCGAGCGTGGTGGACAGCTCGAAGGTGTCTGTCGCACTGGAGACGACGTAGTACACGGTCCCCTCGGTGAGGCCCGCCGGCAGCGACTCGCCCAACACGTTGAAGACCTGGACGCGGTTGCCGTCGGCCAGACCGTGGGCGGCCGACTGGATCGCGTCCGCGGTCGCGCCCGCGCTGTCGACCGTGCCGAAACCTTTGGTGGTCCCGTTGATGGGCGCGTACCCCACGAAGTTGTTGGAGTTGCCCGAGCTCGCGTTGAAGTACAGAAAGAAGCCCCAGTCGCCCGCAGGGACCTCGAAGGTCAGCTGGCCCGAGTTCGACTTCTGCTCGGACGCCGCCGACGCCCAGCCCGGCGCCACCCGGGCGTAGGACCCGCCTGCCGCCTCCGTCCCGGCGTAGTTCGCGCCGGTCCCGGGGTCGGTCATGTTGCCGATGCCGACGTGCGTAATCTCGGCGCCAAGGCCATCGAGTGCTTCGTTCTTGCCGAGTGTGTTCAGCGGCATCGGATGCCTCCTCCAGGCATGACGGGAGGAGCCGCCCGCACCGAGCGGCCCCCTCCGGAATTGATCTACTTGTCGTCCTCGGGCTGGGCCGCCTTGTTGGCCGGGCGGCGGGCCTGCTGCTTGGCCGCCGCCTTCACCTGGCCGTCGTCGGTCTTGCCGGACTTCTCTTCGGCGGGGTCCCCAGCGGGATCCTGACCGGGGACCAGGGACTCGTCGCGCGGGGCGATGTCGTCGCCAGGGGTGTACGCGAGGGACTCGCCGGCCGGGTCGCCGTCGAGGACCAGGCCGCCGTCGCCGGTGCGCCACAGCCGCTGCTCAGCCTTCATCGTCAGGACTCCTAGTCGGGCATCGGAACGTAGATGAGGACCACGTCGAACTGACCGGCCGTCAGGGCGGCGGTCGCGACGGTCGCTTGGATCTTGCGGGCGACGGTCGTCTTGACCGTGGTCGCGCCCGTGAAGACGGGGATGACCGACTTCCGGCCAGTCGTCGACCACGGGGCACCACCGAACGCCGCGGCGGCGAGGATGTCGCCGGCGCCCTCGACCTTCAGGGCGACGGTCGCCGAGCCGCCGGAGTTGAGCGCGACGTCGACCTCGATGAAGCCGCCGAGGATGACCGCGCCAGCGGGGATGACCGCAGACTTGGTGAGGTCGATGTCGCCGACCGCGCCGCCGTCGACGGCGAAGTCGTAGCGGGCCCGGACCGCCTTGAGTTCGGTGACCGGGAAGCCTCCCATGTAGACCATGACCTGTCCCCCTTTAGAGGCCGGTCACGGTCGCAAAGGCGGCCGGCCGGTAGTAGATGACGGCCACGCGCACGTCGACGCGGACGGCCTGCTTGCCGTTGACGAAGAAGTCCGAGTGCGCGTTGCTGATCTGCACGTCGATGCCGCGCTTGGTCGAGAGCTCGGAGAAGTTCCCGAAGTCGCCGACCGCCGAGGTGCCCTCGGGCATGCTGAACGCCTCGATCGCCGGCAGGCCCCAGATGCGCGCCAGGCCGGCCTCGCTGGGCGAGCCCCAGATGTAGATGCCGTCCGTGGTGCGCAGCAGGCGGACTTCCTGCCAGTCCAGCGGGTTCCACACCGTCGCGTCCGGGTTGGCCAGGCCGTTGACCTTGACCTTGGTCAGCGCCTTGTAGACCGCGTCCGGGGTCGGGTCGCCGCCCTTGGCCTGGGTCTGGATCCCGACGATGTTCAGCAGACCGCGCAGGTTCGTGCCGGTGCCGCTGCCGTTGAGGACCTGCCCGTCGAGCCGCTGACGGACCATGAACGGCAGGCGGTTGTTGAGGTAGCCGAGCGCCCGCCCCTGGTCCTCGAACGTCTCGTCGGTCACCGGCAGCCACGTGCCCACCTTCCGGACCGGGGACTGCCGCTCTTCCAGGCTCAGAGACGACTCGGGATAGGGCCCGCCCTCGGCGACCTCGGCCGCGTTGTTCAGGAAGACGGTCTCTTCCATGTAGGTGACCGCGACCTGGGCGGTCGTGGTCTGCGGGATCAGGTCGATGAGCTGGATCGGCCGAGTGACGGCCTCCACGATGCGCGGGCCGCGCGTGGTCTCCGGCGTCCAGGCCAGGGTGTCGAACAGCGCCTTCAGCTCGATGTCCAGGTGCGCCTCGGGCCCGTTCTGACCCTGCCGCTTGGTGAAGGCGTCGGACTCGATGAACATCTCACCGAGCGACTTGGCGCCGCGCTCGCCCTTGCGCTCGTCGCCGCGCTCGCCGCGCTGCTCGCCCTTGGCGGCGTGCTCGCGGGAGCGCTGCGCCGCCTTGGCGACGTCGACGAGCCCCTCGACCGTCACGGCCAGGTCGTCGATCTCGTCGTTCTTCGTCCGGATCCACTCGGCCTTGGCCTTGCTGTCACCGTCGATCACGGTGACCTTGCTCATGTCCAGCTCAGGCCCCGCCTGCTCGAACACCTCGTGAAGGCTCTTACGGGCCAGGTCCAGCTTGCCCTGCGCTTCGGTGAGCGCCGGGAAGGTCATCGTCATGCCGTCTCCTTGGCGACGTTGCGGGCGACCATGCGCAGCCATTCGCGCTGCAGGTCGCCGTCGGCTTCCGGCTCGGGGGTGACCAGCAGGCCGGTCAGGCGCTTGAGCTCCGCCTCGACCTCGACCAGCAGTCCGGCGCTCTCAGCGCCCAGCCCCTTGCCCTTCTCCAGCCGCTTCGCCAAGACGTCCGCGGCTCGGTCACCGAGGGAGCGCGCGGCGGCCACGACCGCCCGCGCCTCGTCGGTGAAACTCATGGGGGCGCCCTTGGCGCCCAGGGTCCGGGTCCCCACGCCCGCACCGAGCAGCACGGGAGCGACCTCGTGGACCTTCAGCCCTTCCAGGAAGCGGACGCGCTGGCCCTCGTGCTCCCCGTAGGAGTACTTCACCGGGTCATAGCCGTAGGACCACTGGCCCAGCTCGCCGAGGCGCTGCACCGTCTTGAAGGTGTCGGCGCCGTGCTGGGTGTCCAGGAAGAACTGAGCTTCCAGGATCGCCTCGGTCTTCGTGGACCGGATCTTGCCCTTGCCCGGCGGGAGCGCCCCGGACCATGAGGTGTGGCCGTACGCGGAGATGGGCATCTCCGCGCCGTCCTCGAACGCGCCGGGCAGGGTCACGTCACGGTCGGAGTCCATGACGTTGAACGTGCTGAAGATGGCGGTGACCTCGCCCTTGTCCGCGTCCTTGATCTCGGCGCGGAAGGCCTTGGTGAACATCACGACTCCTCTGCCGGATCGGGGGTCGACGTGCCGGGTGGCTGTAGCTGGACCGACACGAGGCCGGTGTGCACGAGGAGGTTGACGTCCTGGGCGGCGGTGGCGGCCTTGGCCGACTCGGCGGTGAAGCCCTCACGGACGAGACTGGACACGGTGCTCGCCTCGACCCGGAAGATGTCGGCGGCGTCCTTACGGTCTTCGCGCAGGAACGCGATGTCGCGGTCGTCGATCCACAGCTCGGCGCCGGACGGGACCTCGATGATCGACGCCAGCGACCCGGCCGCGTTTCTCCACAACGGCCTGAGCGTGCCATCGGCGAAGCGGCGTCTGGCCTGCCCGTAGTTCCCCGCGTTGAGGGACGAGCCCTGCATGCCCTCGGAGAAGCCGACGATCGTGGCCGGGACACCGGCGGCGGCGGCCAGGCGGCTCTCGCCCAGAGCCTGCACGGCCTTGTAGTCCAGGTCTTTCATCGACATGGTGATCGGCTGCACGCTCGCGCCGCCGCCGAGGTACAGCGTCTTCCAGGCGTTGTCGACGCCCTGATGGGCCGCGTTCATCGCGGCCATGAACCTCTGGAACAGCTCGGGCGTGACCGAGGCGTCCAGAGTCACTGCGATGCGCGGGGAGGCCGAGTTCTCGAAGAACTTCAGCTTGTGCTTGGTCGCCGCGATGTCGGCCGAGATCTCCCGCAGGACCGGCGTCAGCCAGCTCATGCCGCGCCAGTTGGCTTCCGGGTCCGGGATCGGCGCGAAGTGCGCCACCTGGGACGGCAGCAGCAACGTGTCCGAACGAGCACCGGGCGGCGAGTAGAAATAGCCGATCACCTCGGCGTCCAGCGCTGCGCCGTGTAGTTCGGGCTCCAGCTTGGAGGCGGACACGATGGTCACCCAGTCCGGGCGCAGTCTCCGCAGCCGGGCGGCGATGCGCGCCACGAAGGCGTTGCCTGCCAAATCCGCGTCCTGGATCATGCGGGCGAGCAGGTCCCCCGTGGTGCCGCCCGGCCACGGATTCTCCAGCGATCTCAGCGCCGCCGTCCCGAATAGGTCGCCGGGACGGCCGTTGGTGATCTGGCGAAACTGGAAGCGCGCCTCCGAGAACACCAGCATCCGGACCATCATCAGGGCGAAGATCGGGCCGTTTCGCTTGGCGATCCCCGTGACGTAGCCCTCGAAGTCGTTTTCGATCTGCTCGCGGTCAGAAGCCAGCGATGACGAGCCGAGGAACGGGAAGCGCAGCCGGTCCAGGTCCCAGAAGTCCGACCCGGACCACGACTTCGCCGTGGACGTGCGGGCAGGCTGCGCCCGGCCGCGGTGAGTCTCCGCGACCCTCTCCACCAGCCCCATCAGTTCTCGGCGCCGTCCTCGGCAGCGCGCGGCCGGGCCGCCTCCTGCCAGCCGGCCACGATCGCGGACCACAGGTAGACCAGCGCCATCCACGCCCGCCGCACAGTCCAGCCGAGCGCGAACGGGACGAGCAGCAAGGCCGTCAGCAGCGCCTTGCGCGGGTCCGCCGTCCGGGCCCGCTCCTCGATCTCCTCCAGCGGGATGCTCAACGCCACAGCCCCTCCTACTCCTACACCCACACCGCGAACGGCTCGACCGGCGGCGCCAGGCCAGCCCATGCGTCTTCTTCGATTGCCTTGCTGAGCGCCCGCTTGGCGAGAATCGCGGCCACGAACGCGTCGATACGGTGTCCCTTGGCTCGTTTCACCACGCGCAGGTAGTACTTCGGCACGCCGTCGTCGTCGGGGTCGGGCGGCTTCCGTTTGCCCTTCGCCAGCACCGCGTTCCCGGCGTGCCTCGTCAGGACCTCGTCACCGTCGTGAGTGAGGTCGCCGTCCCGGTAGGAGGTGAGGAAGCGGTCGATCGCCCGGTCCATCCGGATCTCGCTGGTGGTCGGAAACTCCACGATCCGGCCGGGCCACTTCGCTGACCACTTCGTCAGGTAGTCCTGCCATCCGTACGGGTCCGCGTACAGGTAGGCGACCAGGTAGGCCTCGAAGGCGTCATTCACGGCCTGGTCGACCTCGTGCAGGGGCACCCGCCAGTCCTCCGGCGCGTTCTTCGGTCGCTCCCAGACGCGGATCACGTGGAGTCGACTGTGCTCGTCACAGGCGATCAGCGCGGTGGAGTCCCGCGTGCGGCTGCCGTCGAATCCGAGCGCGATCCGTGCCTTCGGGGGCAGGCCGGGCGGCCTGGCCAGCGCCGTCCACCTGGCCGCGTTGATCGCGTCCTCCGCGCCGCCCGCCTCGTCGTCGTTGAGGAAGAACCTGCGGGACTCGTTCTCCCCGGTGGACTCGTCGCGGATGTCGGCCAGGATGCGCTGCTCGCGCACCCACCCGCCGCGGGAGCGGATCGAGTCGCCGTACACGTACCGGATCTCGTCCAGCACGGCCGCATCGTCGTCCAGGTCCACCCGGACCCGCGGCCGCCGATAGTCGATGTGCACACCCGGCGCCGCCGCCTTGTACGTGCGCTGGGCCACCGAATTCTCATTTTGCGCCCAGGCGTTGGTGATCTCCAGCCAGCGCCCGCCCATGCCGGCTAGGTTCCGCTTCATGTTCCGGGCCAGCACCACGCCACCAGTGTTGGACGTCATCAGCCCCGACTCGGTGAACACCGCCTCGGTCAGCCGGGCGCCCAACCGGGCCCGCCCCGACGACGTCGCCGGTTCGATCCAGCCAATACCGGGGAGCTTGATGCGGGTCTCCCCGATATCCAGGCCCTGCAGGTCGGCGAGCGGGCCGTTCGCCAGCATGAACACGATCGGCGCGAACGTGTTGACGGTCTGGTCCTCCGCGACCGCCACGCACTGCACCCACGGCGAGGGGTGCGGCCGGGCGACCGGCTCCCCGTAGGCGTCCCAGCCGGCGAACAGGTCCTCCCCGACGGCGTGCGCGCAGATGAGCGTCGCCGCGAACGGGTCCTTGCCCCACTTCTGCGGCCGCACCAGCTGCCCGCCGTAGTGGACGAACGCCTCCGAACCCATGTCCTGGGTGGCGTACGGGTGCAGCCGGTAGAAGCGCAGCAGGAAGTGCCACATCTCGTCGGTCAGGAGGTACGGCTGACCCATCCGCTCCCCATCGGGGATGATCAGGTTCGCTTCGATCCAGTCGCCGACGATATAGCCCAAGGTCGGGAACTCACCCCTCTCCTGGGGTCCACGCCAAGGCACTGGCTACTCCTCCGGATCCACCGCGCGGAGACGACGGTCGCCGACCGCCTTCGGGAACTCCCTGACCTCGCCGGCGGGTTCGTCCTCGACCACCCAATGCAGGCGCAGCAGTGCCAGCGGGTTCAACCCGAGGCGGTCTTCCAACTGGCGGACCTCGGCGGCGATGCGGACATCGCCCGCCTCGGCCTGGACCAGGTAGCGGACATAGCGGGCGACCGTGCGCGTCCACGCGAGGCGCTCCCACACGGCCGACTGGGGGGTGCGCCACAGCTCGGCCCAGACCTCCGCCTCGCGCCTGTTCCTCGGCGCGCTCCTGCCCTTGGGGAGCGGCCACGGCGGAATGTCGCCGTCGCGGCTCGCAGGGAGCTTGGTCGTGGCCGGGCCGGCGTTGCGGCGCCGGCGGTTCGGGTTGGAAGGCGGGCCCGTCCCGGCCATCGCGATCACCTCCGAAATACACGGTCTGGCGATCACGCGGGATAACCAGACCCGTACAGAAGAAAAGGCACCTTGGGGACGGGTCAGGGGGCAAGCCTCTGACCTGCGTAAACGTCCCACCCCCCTGGCCTGGGGTTATGTGGATCGGGGTGGCTGACGTGCCTCGTTGCACGACGCACACGAGGGCACGTAGTTCTCGAGAACGCTTCGACCACCTAAAGCACGCTGCTGGACGTGGTCTGCGTGCGTGGCTGGCCACGCACCACACCAGTGGCATGCGGGCTGGTCGGCCAGGAGCAGAGCGCGGGCTTTCTGGTGCTCCCACCCGAGTCCACGTTCGGTGGTGGTCCCGCGCTCCGCGTCGCGTACGCGCTGCCGTTTGAGTCGACATGTTTCGCAGCGTGGGCCTGAACCGGAGTGGAGGGTCTCGCAGTCGAGGCATTCGCGTCGGGGCATCGGGTCACCTCGTGTGGCGCTGCTCGCTGCGTGCGGGCGGCCCCCGTTTGCATGGGGCGCCTGGCTTTCGGGGCACGCTGTGGGCGCGGTGCGCTTCACGTTCTGGGGTCAGGGTCGTGATCGTGCGGCCCGTCTGCCGGCACGCCACCCTGCCCCCCTTAAGTCTGGCCCCAGCAGTGAGGCGCCCCCCGTACGAGAGGGCCCCGGCTTTCGCTGCGCCCCGTCAAGAAACCCTGGCCGGTAGAGAGGTAATCCGCGCACAGGTGACGCTCGTCTAACTGCGTCGTCCCATGCCTACCCCGGGAGCGCGACCATGATCCGATGCCTTCGGCTGCTGACGGTGGCCATGCTGCTCACCGGATGCGGCGAACCCGAGGCTCAGCCGCGCGAGCTCTACCGGTCGGCCGGCACCGCACCGGCGGCGCCTTCTGCGACACCGGTCGACGGTCACGTCGTGACGTTCGAGGCCGAGTCCCGGGACGGGGCGTCCAAGCTGGGGACCGTGATCTACAGTGCGGCGGGTACGTCCGCATCGGCGTTCATTCACCAGAGGCAAGACCGCGTTGAGCTGCCGTTCAGCACGACGGTGGCGATCAACGGCCCGGTGCCGGAGTTGACGCTGTCGGTCCTGAACGACGGAGCGGAAGCCGTGATGATCTGCCGGATCAGGGTTGACGGGCAACTGGTACTGGAGGAGTCCGGGTCCGGCATGATGGGCGCGTTGTGCTCGCTACCGCCTACGACCTGACACGACCACCTGATGTGGCCGGAGGGGACACAGAGGAGCGGCACGTCTACGCGGCCATCAGGTCGGCCAGCGCCTGGTCTGCGGCGCGGAGCTCAATGCGGGCGGCCAGGCGCGCGGCTCGCGGGTCGGCGTCCGTGGCGTTGAGTGCGGCGCGGGCGTCGTCGAGGTGAGCGAACGCGAGGTCGAGAGTCATGCGCCGATGGTGCCGGGCCCGGCCAGCCTCCCGAACGACCGAGCAGCGTTCTGTGGATAACCCCGGAGGTGGAATCGCGGGCAGGCCGCACCCTCAAGAGCCCGCCCGCGACGAACATGGGAGCCTCGCGAAGAGGCGGGGAAACGCGAAAACCCGGCGCGCTGGCCGGGCCGTGGGCACAAGGGTGGTAGGACGAATTAAGCCAGCTAAATCGAGTGGCCGTCAACCAGGCCAAACACGACCCCTCTTCGCGAGGCTGTACGTTCCCGGCATGCTGACGTATTTACTCGCCTCCCCCGGCGCCCAGGGCGTCCCGGGCGGCTGGCTTCCTGTCTTCATCCAAGGTGTAGCGGCAAGCTTCCTGGGCGGCATCATGGCCGCCTGGGTGGCGGTCGTGACCATCAGGGTCACCTTCCTCAACGAGCGTCAGCAGCAGCGCGAGGTCGAAGCTCGGGCGGCTGTACGGCTGTTCATCGAGGCCGCCTCCAACACGCTCGGCAAATTCGCAGACTCCTTCGAGGAGGACGACGAGCGGGCGGGTAGGCGCCATCGGCAACGTGCGGCGAACGAGCTGGTAACTGCCATCCACGTTCATCTGTCAGCGGTCGCAGTCCACGACGAGCCCAATGCGGGGAAGCTGCTCGATCAAGCCGATGATCTCCGCAAGCTCGCGAACGAGGCGATCGGCCTCACGCGCGAGAACTGCTCCGAATCGATGGACGAGCTGAACGAGATGTTGGTGAACATCTCTGCGTACGCAGCCGATTTGATGATCTCGTGGAGACGGAAGTAACGCACCTCTCATCCGTGTAATCGCAGGTCAGAGCAGAACGCGACGTTAGCGATTTCGTATGGCATGGTGCGCTCGTCGAGGTCCAACTCGGGGCCTTCGACGAGACAGGGGGTGGTGCTCCATGGTGACCATGGAGGGAAACGCGCTCGGATGTGACCCGCGTGAATGCAACGCGGACATCTGGGCGGTCGATGTGAGACCGGCCGCGATCGTGCCGGGGAGGGTCCCGCCGCCGCCGGGTTCCTGCGACACGCGGGGCTGGCGTCGCTGGACGGAGACGGTGCTGTTCACCTGCCGTAACCACGGCGGCCGGATGGATGTCGGCCTCGCTGTGATCATCCCGGGGAGCCGGGATGAGGAGGCGATCCGGCGGACGGGCGAGGCCATGCGCCTATTCGGTGCTCGGTGGCGCGAGGCCTACAAGCTGCCGGCCGCGCGTCATGACGATGGCAGCGTGCGCTTGAAGGAACTGGCCGACGTCATACTCGGGGGCGGGTCGGCCGCGTCCGCCGCGGCGATGGCCGACCGCATCTAGCCGGAACAGCAAGACGAGGGCACGAACCTCGGGCAGGGTCATGGTGGGGTGGAGCATGGCGACGGCGTCGTCTACGGTCCACCCCACCATGTCGCCCATCAGGCCCAGTCCCTCCGGTAGGTCACCCGCCCGTCGCGCCACTGGATCGTGGAGTCGCCGTTCAGGCCGCTCTTCACCAGTCTGCCCTCCGGGTGGCGATCTTCGAGGTCCCAGCAGCGGGGGTTGATGCACCGGATCCGCCGCTCGGTGCCCCTCATTCGCAGGCTGAAAGTCTGGCAGTACGGACACGACGGAGGTACGGCGCCCTGCGGAACCGGGATGGGGACCCACGGCTCCTCCAGGCCGATGTCCCGGATCTGCCGGGCGGCGCGTATCCAGCGCTCGATGATCCGCCGGGCCTGCACGGCGGCCTCACGCGGTACGCCGTGCACCAGCTGGGCGATCGCGGTCAACGCTGCGGCGGTGTTGGCGTCGCTACCGCCACGGCGTCGACCGGGGTGGCCGGCGACCTCCATGCGGAGCGCGGCTTCCAGGCGGCGGGCTTCCTCATGGATGACCATGAGGACCATCCCGGCCTCGGGGTGCCATGGGGCGGGTGACCCGCTCACCTTGTGGTGAGAGGTCGTGCCCCGGGAGACGTCCCCAACCTGCTCGGGTAGGAGGGCCTGGACCTCCTGGAGCAGGTCTTGCAGTTCGGCGACCAGGGCGCCGATGTCGGTCTGGTCAGCCACTCAACGCTCGGTACATCATGCGGCTCCTGTCGGTTGGGGGAGTCTCAAACGAGGTCACAGGGCGTTCCAGCAGTTCCGGCACGGCCCTCCCGCCGCGTCGCTGGTCATCGCGCCGCACGCCATCGGGCAAGGGAACGGGATGCCCTCGATGACGGGGTCGCTCCAATCGTCGGTCCTGACCGCGTGGTGGAGGGCGGCCGCCTGCTCGGATGTCAGATCCGGCAAAAAGTGGATGATCAACTGGGATTCCTGTCACTTCGAGGGACGGGGTCCATGGGCTGAACGGTGAAGCCATCGGCCTCGGTGAATCGCAGCATGGTCCCGGTCTGCGGGCCGAACCGGATCTCCGCGACGGGTATGTACCAGCCGCCGGCGGCGGCCTGAAGGATGCCGGTGGCGGTCGTGCCGTCGGGCTGGGTGAGCACGACCTCGCGTCCCACAAGGGCGTCAAGGTCGGCGGCCGTCGTCGTCATGCGGGGTTCCTGTCGGTGCGGGGGACGGCGGCGATGTCGGGCACGTAGTCGCCGGTGCGCAGCGCGGCGGGCGGACCGCGGTGGGCGATGCATACCGGTGTCCAGGTGGGGTTGCCGCGCACCCAGCGCCAGCCGGTCGAGGCCTGCCCGCATCCTGTGTCCCAGCCGCACGGCCGACCGGCGGCCCGGGGCGGGGGAAAGGGCCGGCTCACGGGCTCACGATCCGGTCTCGTTGCAGTGCGAGGGCGCGGCGCTCCCTGAGGAGCTGCTCGAGGGAAGGCTTCCCCTCTCTCTGAGAGTCCTTGTCCGTGCCCATGAGGATGGATTCCAGCCTTTCGAACTGCTTGCCGACCCCGGCGACGTTCTGCTCCATGGCGGCTTTCATCTCTCGGCCGAGGATCTCTAAGCCGTCGACGACGGCGGTCTCGATCCGGGCATCAACTTTCGCGGGGATGCCGTCGATCATGCCTATGACCTCGGTGTGGAGCGTTCGAAGATCCTTGTGGGTTGCTCGCAGATCCTGGAGGAGCTCGTGCCCCTCGCGGATGACGGCGCGCAGTTCCTCGGCCTCGTCGGCGCTGTTCTTGCGGGGCTTACCCACCCTGTCGCTCCTCGCCGACCAGGGCGTCGGCCGGGGCGCTGGTCTTGGCGCTGAGGCCCAGCGACCTCCGAAGGCGGGCCAGGTCGTCGTGGATCCCGATCCAGGGGCTCTGGTCGGGGGCGTCGGTGAACGGCTT
Source organism: Herbidospora sp. RD11066 (assembly GCF_054661255.1). Taxonomy (NCBI): domain Bacteria; kingdom Bacillati; phylum Actinomycetota; class Actinomycetes; order Streptosporangiales; family Streptosporangiaceae; genus Herbidospora; species Herbidospora sp. RD11066. The sequence continues at coordinate 166,887 of NZ_BAAGDO010000011.1, read as the reverse complement.
GTCGAGGTAGGCGGCGTTCGCGACAAGGCGGGCGGTGAGCCGCCGGGTGTTCTCGCGGGCGCCGGTGATAACGCTCTCGGCTCGCTCGGCCCGCAGTCGCCACGGTGTGCCCCACTCCAGCGGCAGCGGGCCGCCGCCGCCGGAGATGGTGTGGATCCACTCGGCGGCCTGGCGGAGCTGGTCGCGGTCGCGGGAGAGGTCCTGGTGGCACTCCCACAGCCGGTGGTATTCGGTGATCATGCGGAGGACCTCCTCGAGGGGGACCTCGGCGGTGCCGTGCTTGAGGTGCATCTCGATGTCGCGGATCTCTTCGGGTGTCATGGGCGGTTCCTGTTCAGCGTCGGGCGCGTCGACGGCGCGGGCGGGCAGCGCCGACGAGGGCCAGGCCGGGTATCTCGGGCTGGACATCGGCCAGCGCGGCGCACCCGCCCTTGATGAAGTGCGGTTTGTAGACGTGCTCGATCTGCGCCGGGCGCAGAGCGCCGGGGCTGGTGAGCGAGCGGGAGACCCAGATGCCCAGCCCGTTCTTCATGCACGCCTGGTTGCCGTCGGGATGCGGGCGCGCGTCGACGGCCAGGCGCTCGCCGTACTCGGTGCGCGTCCAGAGGATCCGCTCCTCGCAGCCGACGTTGGGGCAGGGGGTCAGGTCGTGGCGGGTGGGCAGCACGGGGGCCTCCCAGGTCGGGTCAGGTCCGGATGCGGGGCTCACCGCAATTCGAACACTGTTCGAATCGGATGGGGCCGATCTGCTCGGGCGGGTCATGTCGGGGGTGAGTGCAGCTACGACGGCGCTGACGTCGGTGTTTACGCCGCATCTTCATGATCCACCGGGCGCGGCGAATCTTCAGTCGGAATAGCGTTCGAATCATGTTCGAACGATCTGAGCCGGGACGAACAGCACCTCCTGGCCCTCGATGTGCCCGGGCGAGCGCACCCTGCCGGCCCGGCCGAGACACAGGGCCTGACGACTGCGCGTCACACCGAGCCGCTTCGCGCACGAGGGCCCGAGCCGGTAGTGCAGCGACAGGTCGGTCCGCACCGGGTGACGGCACCGCTTGCAGCGGGGCCGGTCGACGAGTGGCCGCCGACCGCGACGAGGTCGGCGTTCCTCCTCCTCGATGAGCTCCAGGGGCGGTAGGTCCAGAGGCAGCAGCCCGAGGCCGGCGGTCATAAGCCGAGCTCCGTTCGGACCGCGCGCACCGCGATGTCGGCCAGCGCGTCGACGTAGGCCTCGCCGAGGACCGGATCCCGGGTCAGGTTGGGCCACGCCAGGAGCAGCGCCTCGGCGATACCCTTCCGGGCGACGGCGGCCGGGTCGACCTTCGCGCCCGAGGGGTTGATGCGGGTCTTGCCGCACCGCTCGACCGTGACGTCGCCGATCTGGTCGACCGGCAGCCAGCGAGGCTTGTGGATCATGGGTTCTCCAGGCGGTCGAGCTCAGCGACCGGGCTGGCCGCCATCGCGCGGACGGCGCTCTCCAGCAGGGCCCACGTGCATTCGGCCACGGCGTGGGATCCGTCCGCGAGACGCACGATCATCGCGACGGTCGGTCGGCCCTTGGCTGTCCGGCCGGGCACCAGGCCGATCCGCTCGACCACTCCCTGCCCGGCGGCCGGGGTGTGGCGGAGATCCCGCCAGGGGTTCAGCGCCAGGTTCAGCGTGACGGCCAGCTTCATGCCTATGAGTGGAAGGTCGGGGCCCATGCCCCGCCGGGCAGCGTCTTCCTGGTTGCTCATACAACGACTCCATTCGCTCGAAGGTGGGCCCGGGCCTCAGCCGCGCCGAGGCCGGCGCGCTTGGGATCGGGGGGCGGGCCGTCCCGGATGACCGTGGACGGCGCGGCCCAGGGCACGTGGTCGGGCTCGGGCTGCAGCAGCATCTGGTCGAGCCGCCACCGGGCGACGGCCGCCGGGTGCTCGGCCTCGTGCACACCGGCCAGGGCCCGGGCCAGGTGGGCCGTGCTGTAGCCCTGGATCATCAGCGCCATCACGCTCGGCGCGAGGTACCACGGCGCCTCGGCCCGGGCCAGGACGGTGAGCGCGAGCTCGCCGTAACGGGGCGGGTAGTGGCTCATGAGGCTGAGCACCTGGCCGGGGGTGAGCCAGAACTGACTCTGTTCCTCGGGAGCAGGTAGTGGCGGGAGGGTGGCCAGGGCCTTGAGGTCTGCGACGGTGCGGACCGCGACCGGCTTGTGGTCTGTGGGATCCGAGGGGAAGTAGTTAACTGGTTTTATGTGCGCTTTTTCGACGCATGTTGTGACCTGGTGTTCCACCGCATCGTCGCAGGTCGCAACATGTGCGGGATTCGGTGAGATGTCGCCGGGGTCGTAGGTGGGATCAGCGGCGCTCTCGGCCGCGAGGGCGGCGTCCAGCAACGCCCAGGCCTCGTGCTCGGCCGGCAGGTCTCCCGGCTGGTCGGTCACGAGGATGAGGTGCTGCCAACTGCGGCCCACCGCCCGGCGGTGCTGCACGAGGTGACCGGCCTCCGCCAGTTCGGTGTTGCCGGCGCGTAGCCCGCCGATGCTCACCTGATAGTTGGCCGCCACGTTCCCCCGGCTACTGCCGGGAGCGGGCGGGCAGGCGAGGTAGCGGACCAGGAGGCCGATCGCGGCTGCGCTGAGCTCGCGGGCGGCCTGGACGACGGCACCGATGGTGTCGTGTTGGAACGCCAACACGAACGTCCCGGTCAGGGCCATAGGCCACCTGCCGGGACGTGAGGCCGGACGGTGCGGGTCCGGCGTCGTGCGGTCATGGGAATCGGGCGCCTTCCTTCAAGGTCTCAGTGGGGGGCGGAGGCGGTGCTGCGTAACCAGATCTCCAGTCGGCCGCGCACACCGCGGGCGATTCGGTGGTTGCGCAGCATGAGGGCTTCGTCCCGGCGGATCCGGGCCAGGCGGGGCAGGTCGGGCCAGTCGGCGCCGAGGGCGTCCAGACGGGCGCGCACGGCGTCGACGAGCTCGGCCGGGGTGCCGTACATCCGCGGCCGCACGATCAGGGCGCGCTTGCCGGGGTGGGGGGTGGCCCACCATCCGGCGTTGGCCAGGACGACGGAGGCCCAGTTGATGACGTGCTGGATGTCGAGCGGGTCGGCGCCGATGTCATCGAGGTTGAAGGCGATGAGGAGAATGTGGTCTGCCCCGGCGGGTGGGCGACCTACGAGCAGTCGCAGACCCATCGTTCCCGGCTGGGGCGCGGTGGAGTCGCGAAGGCGTTGCCGCACCAGGCGGTCCACCGCGTCGCCCATGACGGCCAGGTCCCGGCTGTTGAGCTTGCGCGCGGGAGGCTTGTCCGGGGCCTTGCCCTGGTCTCGGCCTGGCGCCTGGCGGGTGGCTGCCCGCGTCATGACGGCTGACCGAAGGCGAGCAGGAAGAGCACACCGAGGAAGCCGGTCAGCAGCGACAGCAGGAACAGCGCCGCGTGAACGGGGCTGCTCAGGCGGACGCCGGACAGCAGGCCGATGAGGAGCAGGGAGGCCGTGGCCATCACTGTTCGCCGGCCTCGTCGACCACGCCGCGCTTCCAGTCGATCTCGGTCTCGTGGATCAGCAGGCCGTTGCCGATCTTGCCGTAGATGACCTCGTTGTCGAGCGGCAGCCCGGCGGCCTCGGCGCGCACCTTGTAGGCGACCGCGACGGGCGCACCGCTGGCCTGCCACGGCTCAGCGAGGCGATCCCACCAGTCCTCGACAACGAACTTGGAGCCGCTCTTGAGGTAGATCGTGGAGCCCGCGAGCGGGTGCGGCTCGGCGTGACCCGCGAGGGCGTTGGTGCTCATAGAGGGTGCGGCCTTTCTGCTGGTCGTGAAGGTGTTGTGGCGGGGCCGCCGCTGGTCCTGTGACAGGGCGGCCCCGCGCGAACCCAGGCCTCGCCCCCCACAGCGGGCCCGGGAACTCAGAGGGCTACTCCTGGGGCTTGAAGTCGGCCCCGGCGTTGAACCGGGTGACAGGCAGCAGGGCGAAGCGCAAGGCGTTCTCGGCGTGCGTGCCGTAGTCGTAGGCCGCGTCGGGCAGGTCGCGCGCCTCGTCCAAGAACTTGTGCATCTCAGCCGCCTCGTGGTCCGCGAGGTAACTCTCCGACGCGAGCTCTGCGGCCGCGTGGCGCGCGCCGATCATGCGCGCCAGCCGGTCGTAGGCGGCCCTGAACTTCGGCTCCCCCGACCACCGCTGGCCTGAGGGAGACACGAGATCTGGAGCCGGGACGTCCAGCGGGTGCAGCAGGGGCTTCCCGTCCTGGTCGACCAGCACGATCGGGATCCGGCGCTCTTCGCCGGCCAGCACGCTGATGACCGACGACACGGTGCCGGTCGCGTACGCCACCGATGCGTCGTGGGCCGCCGATTCCAGCTTGTCGCGCTGGGCACGGAAGGCGTCGGCGACGATAGTGACGGCGCTCACGTGAGGCTGCCACTCGGCGTCAGCCCAGCGGGTGCCCGAGCGCACGGCGATACCCCGAAGGTCCTGAACGCGGAACTCGTCGTTGACCCAGAGCATGCCCTCTGCGGCCTTCTGGGCAGCCCGCAGCCTGCGGGCCGCTTCGCCGAGCACCCACACGTTCTCGGTGAGGGCGGTGTGCCAGGGGCGTTGGTCGGTCTTCATGGATCTTCCTTGTGTAGGGAGATGGTGAGGGGGCTTACTCCCACCAGCGCGGAACCCCCAGCGCGCTCCGCAGGAACGTGACCGACGAGCGGCCCGCAGCCCTGATGAGTGCGCGGAAGGACCGGCGCGGTGGGTGGGAACGGCGGCCGAGGTGACGACGCCGGGATGTCACCTCGGCGGCTGAGGGCCCGAGGCCTGCCCGTTGGAGACGAGCCCGGCCTGGTGCTCCACGTAGGGGCGGCCGAGCTGCGGATCGGGCTGGGGCTGGGGCCACTGCTCGTGCGGCGCGGCGTGCGCCCCGCCCGCCGGCGCGGTCGCGGGCGCCGGGACGTACGGGGCCGGCGGCGCGGGCAGGGCGGGCGGGTTCGGCCCGTCGAGGTCAGGAGCCGGGACCCTGTCACGCGAGGCCAGCAGCCAGACCAGCTGGTGGCGCTGCGCCTGGGCCGCCGTGATCAGCGCGTCCAGGTCGGGGACGTTGTCGAACCAGAGGCTGAAGGACTTTCCGAGGTCGATCGCGACCGCGGGCGTCCTCCCGGCCGGACCGTCCGGGGCGTGGATGGGCCCCGGGGTGATGGGGCCCAGCCGGGAGGCGAGGGACGTTTCGATCGTGCTCATGAACTCTCCGAGGGCGTGAGGGCTACGACCGCGTGCGGTGCGGCCGTGAGATCGGGGGTGTGGTCGGCCAGCACCCACCGCACGGCGGCGGCGCGACTGGTCTGGTGCTCGTCGGTCACGGACGGGACCATGCCGAAGGTGTTGGGCCGGTAGGCGGCCGCGGCGATCCACCGGGACTTGGACAACCGGCCGTTGCCCGTGCGGTAGCGGGAGATGACACCGGCGACGTCGGCCCAGGAGGCGGGCCGCTCGCGCGAGCGGGAGACGATCCAGTAGTTCGGCTCGCCGACGTAGCTGGCCCGGCCCGCGTGGAGCCAGGCCTCGCCCACCCGGATCGGGCGCGAGCCGTAGCCGATGTCCTCGACCGGGCCGCGCATGTGCGACCAGCCCGCCCGGTCGTCGTCGAGCGGCACCTCGACCTGCCACGTGGTGTAGATGCCGCACCCGCCGTCGGCCGGGCAGACAGCCCGGATCGTGAGCTTCCGGGCGGTGGCCAGCTCCGACTCGTCGGTCTGGAGGTCCCAGCCGGGGCTCTTGCACCCGTCCTGGTGTGAGACCGACTTGAGGAAGTAGTCGTTCGCGACGGTCACAGCCGACTCCCAGGGAACTCGTTGGGCGGTGAGGAGCTGCGCAGCCGTACGGCGGCCTGGCGGGCGACGTCGGCGAGCCAGTCCATCGCCTCGGCGTCGGCGGCCCGGTCGGCCGACCGGGCGCCGAGCTCGATGGCGATGGCGTGGTCACCGGTGCACAGCTGAAGGTTCAGGCCGCGGCCGCCGACCGCCTCGAGGTGGATCTCGCCGACGCGCGGATTCCGGATCGTCGTGAGGGTGAACGTCTCGGCCATCAGCCGGCCTTCACCGTGTCCAGGGCGGCGAGCTCGTCGTCCTGGACCTCGGTCCACACTCGGATGTCGACCCCCTGGTAGGTGCCGTCCACCATGTAAGTGGCGTTGGGGAGAGACGAGACCTTGAGGACCGTCGGCGTCGCGTTGAGCGCGTCGCCCCATGCGCGCACGTCGGTGACCCGATCGGCGACCAGACGTCCGGACCTGGAGATGTGGCAGTGCAACCGCTTCGGATCCGCGTGTGGAGGTCCCAGTTTCCGACGGGCAGGTCGAGCGTCAGCAGGTTGGCGAGCACGGCGGCCGTGATCTGCTGCTCGTGGCGGCTCACCGGCCACCGCCGTGCAGGGCGTTGAGGTCGAGGGCGACGGCCAGCTGGGTCCGCATCGCGATCACGGCCGACACGAGCGCGTCAGCCTCGGCGATGCTGGTAACGGTGAGCTCGGCGTCCTGGTCGTCGGCGTGCAGCACGATGCCCGCGACCGGGCGGCCGTCGTGCATGCGTGTCGCCGACCGGTCGACCGTCGTGCACGGCGGGGCCTGTCTGGCCCGGCCGCTACGCTTGATCATCATCGGAAGTCCTTGAGGGCTTGTCGGGTCCCTCGGCGCGCACCGCCGAGGGACCTCGTCATGTCGGGAGATCAGGAAAGGCGGGCATCCCGGGGTAGGGGGTGCCGTCGTCGTCGCGCGGGATCGCGGGGGTCAGCGCCCATTCGGGGATCGCGTCGGGGCTGGTGATCAGGCCGTCGGTCAGGACCGACGCGATCCCCCAGGCGACCTCGCGCGGGAGGGTGAGCCGGGCCTGCAGGCCCGGGTGCTCGATGGCGATGGGAACCGGGTCAGCCTCGCCGCCGATCCGGGCCATCACGTAGCCGCCAGGGCGGCCGTCGACGCCGGGCCACTCGATGCGGTAGAGCGAAGCGTCGGCGAGGTCGCCGAGCAGCTCGTCGACCGGGCCGTCGTCGGCCACGTCGACCGGCACCTGGTAGGTCACGGCTGCACCGGGGCGGTCAGCTCGCCGTTCTCGACCCGGGCGATGCGGGCGATCAGGTGCTCGCGGTAGATGGTGTCCCACTCGTCCATGTCGCCGGAGTGCTCGCACTTGGCGAGGTCGGCGCGGAGCTGGTCGAGCGTCCAGTCGTCCAGGAGCGTGATCTCCTTGGCGAGGGTGGCGTCCTCCTGGGCGCGGTGGTGGTCGTCGGCGGTGGCGGCCAGTTCGAGGCCGGCCCTTACGCCGGTCGAGTCCAGGCCGCAGGCCCAGGCGGCGATCGGCGTGAGGATGTCGTCCGGGAGCTTGCCGCCCTTGGTGCGGTAGTCCCACAGGTCGCGGCGGATGGTGCGCAGGCTGAGGGCCAGGCGCCGCAGGGCGGGCAGGGCCAGGTCGTTGAGCGGCTCCTCGCCGGCCGGGTCCTGGCCGACGGCCTTGCGGATCGCACCGATGACAGTGAGCTCCGGGCCGTCGGCCGGAGGGGCAAGGGGGAAGTCGCGGTGGAATCCGTAGTGCTCGATCAGGTTGGCTGCGGCGCGCAGCACGTGGCCCGGGGTCACGGTCGTTGCGGGGGTGGTCATGGTGCTCCGTTCAGTGGGCCTGGCTGTAGCGACGGCCAGGCCGGGATTCCAGGGGGGCGATGGCGCCGCGCTTCGGCGGCGGGGAGGCCTCGCGCTTGCGCTTCTCCGCGGGCGGTGCCGAAGACTCTGGGGACTGGTTCGCGGTCGCCAGATGGGCGACGACGCCGACGAGTTGAGCTGCTGTCCAGCCGGACTTGCGCCCGTTACGGGTGCAAGGAACCAGGTGGTTGCGGGCGAGGCGAGCGAGGGTCGAGGGGCGGACGATCTTTCCGCCAGGGTCGATCAGCCGAGCGCCCTCTTCGTGGGTGTAGACGCGCGGGACCTCAACCTCCTCGGCCGCCGCGCTCATGCCAGAAGGTCCTTGACCTCACACTCCAGCGCCTCAGCAAGACGCTTGAGGACGTCGGCACCAGCCGACGCAACGTCGCGTTCGATGCGCGAGACGTGCCCGTGCGTGATTCCGGCCTTCACCGCGAGTTGCTCTTGTCCGAGTCCTTTGGACAGACGACGCGAACGAACTTCGGCACCGTTCTGGTAGATCGGCCATCGACGTGATTTCGTCGTTGTCATGAGCAAGACCGTACAGTCACAAGTAAGCACAAGCAAGATGCTTTCTTGCTTTTTGTTACTCGCGCACGGTTGGGGGGTGCCGAGTTTGCTCGCAACCAGGGGGTAGGCCAGTGTGTTCCTGTACGTGACTGCTTGTTCCTCAACTTCGCGTGAAGGGGCCGACAGGAGCCATGGCGAGGGACCTGCCTCCCACACCCGAAGGTGCACTAATTCGAAGGAAGCGGGAGAGCGCGGTGCCGCGTCTCACTGTTCCCGCTGCCGCCGAACGCGCCGGTATGAGCGCGAGCACCTGGGGTCACATCGAACGGGGCTACAAACCCGGACTGCACGGCAAGCCGCCCACACCGTTCTCGGCGTCTGCGCAGATTCTGGCCCACGCGGCATTCGCACTCGGCATCGAGCCGGGCGATCTGAAGTCCGCAGACCGGAATGATGCCGCCCAGATCCTGGAAGAGATGATCATCGCGCGCCAGCAGGAAGAAACGGAGGTCGTGACCGAGGACTTGGGCGGCGGCGAACGGATTACGTACATGGTGCCCAAGGACGCCAGTCCGGCCGACAGGGCACGCCTACGGCGCATGGCCGAAAAGCTGGTCCAAGACTTGGCGGATGAGTACTTCAGCGACGGCAGCGGTCACGGGCATGGCCATTGACTAATCGCGCCAGCGGCCTCTGTCCATTCGGTAAGAAGTAGCTAACCTCGCAATAGAAGTGCCCGCATATGTCGTATTTAACTCGAATTGGAACGTGACGAACGGTGCAGTTCGTGTGATGCTCCCGGGACGCGTGTGGGGCGCGATGTAGGTACGTACGTAGCAAGGCAAGGCACAAGGCAGCCGTATGTCCGTATACCGTCATCTGATCTTCCAGCCCGTTCCGCCCTCTCGCCTCCCGGACAATCGACCTCTCGTCATCGACCGAAAGTGCTGCAGCACGTGGCTCGTCGACGAGACCCTCATCTCTCGAGAACTTGCCGCGCGGTTGACCCGGATCGGCGGTCCGGCGGTGGCCCGGCTCGTCGACCTCGCGGTCCCGGCCGACACGCCATTCGGAGTACTGCGCATCGAACGCGAGGACATGGCCGTGCGCGAGGTCGAGTGGTCCCTGACCTCCGCCGGCTTCTACATCCCCGTCCCCAAGAGCGCGATCCGGGAACGATTAGTCGACCAGATCATCGAGGTCGGCACCGACCGGATGAAGCTCTTCGCCCCCGCGAAGTGAGGAAGTGATGGCCCACAAGGAGTGGCACCGCGACAAGTGGCGGGCGATCTACAAAAAGCCCGACGGCGGCTACAAGAAGACGATCATGGACGACCAGGGCAACATCTTCGGCGACGACGGTGAGGCCGCCCAGCGATTCGGCGACTACCAGGAGGAGCTGATCCGGCGGGGCAAGTGGGTCGACCCCGACGCGTCGAAGATCACCTTCGGGGAGTGGGCGAACCTGTGGATCGCCGGGCAGGACCTGGAGCCCAGCACGATGCGTAACTACCGTTTCATGCTCCAGGGCCACCTGATCCCCGTCTTCGCCGCGCGGGCTCTGGACAGTTTCCGCGTCGAAGAGATGGCTCCCTGGGAGCGGTCGATCGTGGCGGCCGGGTACGCGCCGCGCACCGCGTACGACGCCCGTTCCCTGCTGATCAACATCCTTGGCGACGCGGTGCCGAAATACATCCCCTTCAACCCGGCGGCACGCCGGCGCGGTAAGGGTAAGAAGGGGACTCGCCGGGTCCAAGCGCACCTTCGCGCCGAGAAGGCGTGGGGCACTCCCCTGCAGGCGATCCTGATCGCCGAGCGGGCCGCGATGCTGGCCGGCAGCGACGACGTCTTCGACGCTCTGGTCACGCTCGGCTGGACGGGCATGCGGTGGTCGGAGATGCTCGCCCTCAAGCCAGACGCGATCACCCCCGACGGCAGGCTTTACGTGCGGTGGAAGCTGTACGAGATGTCGGGCGACTTCTACTGGGGCTTCCCCAAGGACGGTTCCATCCGCTACCTGCACATCCCCGACTTCCTACTCGCGCGGTTACGGGTGCGGGCAGCCGCCGCCACGGCGTCGACGTGCACATGCACCGGCCGCGATGAGGAACTGCCGCGCGTCGACGGGGAAGAAGCCATCGAGTGGTGCACCGGCGCGCCCACCCTGTTCCGGACACCGGGGCACGCGCACTACGAGCGGGGGGCGTTCTCAGCCCGAGTCATGCGCCCGGCGGCCGACGGGGAGTACCCGGCAAAGAAGGGCGCCCGCGCCCGGCCAGCCCGGCCGGTGCTCGTCGACGTCGCCGCTCACACGCCCCGCTCCGAGGAGCGAGACGGCCGTTTGGTGGTCGACGTCTCGGCCGCCGCCGCATGGCCAGGCCGGCCGGTGTACTGGCCGTGGCCGAAAGCCGAGAAGGGGCAGCCCTTCGAGCCGCCGCGCGGGCGCGGCCGCCCCAACTGGGCGGCGTGGCCGGAAGGGGAACAGCCACACCTGGCCAGCTGGCTGCCGATCCTGCCCAAGCTCACGCCGCACGGCCTGCGCCACGGCTACCAGACGTGGATGGACGACGGGAGCATCAAGAAGGCGCTGGTGGTCTCCCAAATGGGCCACGAGGACCTGAGCATGTCCGGGGTCTACGGCCACATCACCGACAAGATGGTCGCCGATCTGAAGGGGCTCATGCAGGGCCTGTGGGAGCTGGGCATCGCTCAGCGCTACCAGATCTGGCCGTACTCCCCGGTGCCAGCGCTGGACGCGGAGCTCGCCCGCTGGCGCGAGGGAACCGGCGGCGGGGAGATCACGCTGATCCGGCCCGCGTGATCAACCGAGCCAGTGAATGCGGATGACGTAGACCAGGCGCCTCTCCTCAAGAACGAGGTAGGTGAGCAGGCCGCTCGTGCCGAAGGTCTTGGTGAGCATGTTGCCGACGGGGTTGTTCGCCGGCGGCTCTCCGCTCCACGGCGCGACCTCCAGGACGGCACACGCCTCCATGTAGCTGGCGACCGCTGGGGTCGGCAGTGCGTCGCGTTGCTGCTCGGCGACGGGGTCGAAGGTGATGGCGTACACGCGGTCGGGCTACTCGCCACGCTCGATGCGATCTTTGGCCTGTGCTGTGGCCTCGCCGGTCCACGGCAGTGGGGGGCGCCCCGGGCCGTACCGGGTTCGATCTTGCATGCGCGCCTTCAGGTCGTCGTCCCACGGGACAGCGCCCGGAGGTGTGTCGCCGCGGTTGAGGTGCTCCATGGCGGCCTCGGCCCGGCTCAGGGTGTCGTCGTACTCGGCGGGGTCGGCCTTGAGGACCGCCGTCGCCCACCATCGATCCTGGAAGGCCTTGATGGGGGTGAGGTCGTAGGAGACCTTGGCGTGATCAAGAGCTGATCGGTATTCGCGGTCGAACAGGTCGCGGTCTCCGGGCGGCAGTGCTGCACGGATCGTCTTGGGGCTGCGGTCGTTGTGGAGGATGGCGAGGGTCTCGGCGGGGCTGCGTTGAGGCTCATGGTGCTGAGCAGTCATGACGGCACTCTCCGGGATTTCCCTCGACGGCCACAACTCGTGATCTCCCCGGATTCTCCCCGGAAAGACCTCAGGCCCTTTCCAGTGGAGTGGAAAGGGCCTGTGAGCTGGTGGGCGATACTGGGATCGAACCAGTGACCTCTTCGGTGTGAACGAAGCGCTCTCCCGCTGAGCTAATCGCCCGGGATCGTCGCCCCCTTGCGGGGCCCGACAGGGAAAACCATACCCCACTCCGCCCCCTCCACGCGAAGCGACGAGTGCGCCGGACCCCTGGAGTACCCGCAGTGTCTCGGCTCCGTCCCCGCATCGTCATCGAAAGGTTCTCCAGGAACGGGCGGCGTGGCGGTCTGTTGGCATAGCATCGTGATGCTCCACACTCGACCAATAAGCACCACCTGAAGCCCATCCACGTCTCGGAGGACACGCAAAACCATCGCAAACACCGGGTTGTCTATGGTGTTTGCGCAGGTAGATGCCAAAATGTTCGGCTGCGCTGTGTGTTACAGAACGGCCTGACAGCGGAATCTTCCCTGCAAGGTTTCTTCGTTCCGCGTCATAGCTCGGGACGTGGTCCGTCTGAGCAGTGAAAGCCCCGCAGGGGGTCCCGACGACGAAAAGGTTTGGCTGACGATGAACAGCACCACCGTCTCTGCCGAGCTGGGCCTTCGGCTTGTCGTCCCAGACCGCACGACCGTCCCGCTGTTGGCGGGGTTGAGCTACACCGCCGAAGATCCTTATGCGATCCGCATGGCCTTCCACGTCGGGAACGACGAGCCGGTCGAGTGGATCTTCGCGCGCGAGCTGCTGACCGTCGGCATCGTCCGGCGGGTGGGTGACGGTGACGTCCAGGTGTGGCCGGCGCGGTCCGATGGGGAGCGCACGCTGCACATCAGCCTGACCTCTCCGTTCGGGCAGGCTCTGTTCGAGGTGCCGCTGGCGCCGCTGACCGAGTTCCTCCACCGGACCTACGAGCTGGTGCCGGCCGGGCGTGAGGTCGACTTCATGGATCTCGACGAAGAGCTGACCAACATGCTGTGGAGCTCGTGAAACCGTTACGCATTCCCCACGTAGCCGGGGCATCCGTGCCATAGCGTTCCCATATGAGGCGGATCTTCGGCGCCCTGGTGGTGGCCCTCCTGCTCGCCGGGTGTTCTACTGGCGGCGACACTCCTCCCGAGACGTCGCCTTCCCGGGCGGTTCCCCGGTCGTCGCCGCAGGCGGCGACTTCGGCGCCGAAGCTGGCGGTCGACGCGGTCGGGCACAGCGACAACATCAGGGTCGTCGCGAACGTCCCTCTCGACGCTCCTTTCAACGGTCCCCAGGACTGGGGCACTGATCTCGCCTTTCAGGGCGAATACGCATTCGTCGGGAATTACTCCGGTTTCACCATCGTCGACATCTCCGACCCGGAAAAACCTTCGGTCGTTTCCCGTACGGTGTGCGACGGCGGCCAGAACGACATCTCGGTGACCGGGAATCTTCTCTTCCTTTCGGTCGACTACCCCATGGACGGCGCGTCCTGCGCGGCGGGGGCCGGTGAAGAAGGGTCGGCCTCGTCGTGGGAGGGCGTACGGATCTTCGACGTCTCCGACAAGAAGCAGCCGAAGTACGTGACCTCGATCCAGACCGAGTGCGGCTCCCATACCCATGCGGTATTGCCGGGCGAGAAGACCGTGTACGTCTACGTCGCCTCCTCCGGCCCGGTTCCCGGCTCGGAGACCTGTCCGCCTCCGCACGCCGCCATGGACATCATCGAGGTGCCCGTCGACGCCCCCGAGAAGGCCCGGGTGGCGGCCAAGCCTCCCGTGTTCGGGGCGCGGCCCCTCGAGGAGGGCGCGGAGATGACCGATCCTCGGGGCTGCCACGACGTGACCGTCTATCCGGAGCTGAAGCTCGCCGCGGGGGCCTGTTTCGGGGATGGCGTGCTGATGGACATCTCCAATCCCCTCGTGCCGAAGGTGCTCCAGGTCGTACAGGACCCGAATTTCGCTGTCTGGCATTCGGCCACCTTCAACAATGACGGCACGAAACTGGTGTTCAGCGACGAACTCGGCGGCGGCACCTCGGCGACCTGTGACCGGGGTTCCGGAATGCAGGAGGGCGCGAACGCCATTTACGATCTGACGCCTGAGCGCACCCTTCAGCGGCGCGGCTATTTCAAAATCGGCCGGGAACAGACGCCGGAGGAGAACTGCGTCGCGCACAACGGCTCGCTGATCCCGGTCGAGGGCAAGGACATCATGGTCCAGGGCTGGTATCAGGGCGGCGTCTCGGTGTGGGACTTCACCGATTCGGCGAACGCCAAGGAGATCGCCTATTTCGAGCGGGGGCCGCTGCGGGCGGGGCTCGAACTGGGCGGGTCGTGGTCGGCCTACTACTACAACGGGTTCATCTACTCCAGCGACATCACCAAGGGCCTCGACATCCTGGAGATCAACGACCCGCTGACCGACCCGGCGAAGAGCGTGAAGATGCCCGAACTCAACGTCCAGAGCCAGCGGAGGTTCTGAGCATGAGCGGCCGTTTCACCGGCGCGGACTTCTAGGTCCACGCCAGAGGTACTGGCGGGGCCGAGAGGTCGCGCATGTCCCGCACCATCCACCACATCCGGCAGAGGCATTTCCGGGCCGAATCCCGGCACTGGATTTTCGCGCTGCGTTATTCGCGCGGGAATTCGGCGCCGTCAAGGGTCACCCGCGTCGTCGTCATCCGGAAGCTCCACCGTCGTTCCGTCGCGGACGAGGCGATCCAATTTCAACGGCGGCGGCGCGCGGCCGATCGGGTGACCGCCCGGATGGCGCTTCAGGTCCTCCGGGCCGATCCGACGGCGGAGATCGAGTTCGGTGATCCCCGCCACCGGCGCCACGCCCTCTGGCTGGCCTAGTCGAAAACCACGACGCCGATTCTGGCCGCGACCGGCAGATGGTCGCTGCCGGTGGCCGGGAGCACCCACGAGCTCTTGGGCTGTACGCCGCGTACCAGGATCTGGTCGATGCGCGCCACCGGGAAGGCCGCGGGGAAGGTGAAGCCGAAGCCGTGCCCCACCTCGTCGTGGACGGGACGCAGGTGTGCGGTGAGACCGGCGAAGGCGCGGTCGTTCGTGGTGCCGTTGAGGTCGCCGAGCACGACCAGCCGCTCGTTCTCGTCGGCGGCGACGGCCTCGGCGAGTGCCCGCGCGCCGCGATCGCGGCTGTCGGTCCAGAAGCCGTTGCGGGGGAACACCCGCACCGATCCGAGGTGGGCGACGTACACCCCCAGAGGACCGTGCTCCGTCGCCACGGTGGCGCGCAGTGCCCGGGTGTCGGCCGACTTGGCGGCGGCCGGGATGGTGTCGGCGAGGGGTCCGGCGTCCATGGCGAGGTCGACTGGGCGGGGGCCGGTCAGGGGCAGCCTGCTCCAGAGGCCGACCGTGCCCTCGACTGTGTGGTGGGGGTAGGCCGCGGCCAGTTCCCTCTCGTAGAGCGGTCTCATCTGAGGGGTGATCTCCTCCAGGGCCAGGAGGTCGGCGCCGGAGGCGGCCAGGGCGCGGGCGGTGCCGGCCGGGTCGGGGTTGGCGGCGCCGACGTTGTGGGTGACCGCGGTGAGGTCGCCGCCCGGCTGCGACTTGTCGACCAGCAGCCCGCCGAAGAGGCTCAGCCACACTCCCACGGGGAGCAGGAGCGCGACCGCCGTGGTGGCGGAGCGGCGCCACCACGCTCCGGCCAGCAGTACCGGGACGAACACCCCGAACCACGGCAGGAAGGTGTCCACCAGGCTGCCGAGGCCGCCCCGGTCGGTGATGGACGTGTGCAGCAGCAGGAGCAGGCCGAGCGACAGCGCCAGGGCGGCGAACACGGGGCCGCGCTTCCACGTGGTGGTCACCGGTGCATCCTCGGGTCGTGGGTGGGGTCGGCGTACAGGGGCGGGCATCCGTCGTCGATCGCGGCGGGGCGGAGTTCGTAGTGCCAGGGTTCGTTCTCGTAGATCTGGCAGAGCCCGTAGGCGGCGCCGTGCTCGGACAGCCAGGAGGTGGCGTCGGATGCTCCGAGGTCGGCCGCGTCTCCGCGTACGTGGCGGGAGGTCTTCGCGGTGGCCACCCATCGGGCGGCCTCCTCTTCCGAGCCGTACGTCTCCACCGCCTCCCGCAGCAGTTGGGTCTGACGCTTCGCCGAACGCCAGCCGCTGTTGACGTAGACGACGATCCCGGCCTCGGCGGCGTCGGTCGCGGCGGCGCGCAGCGCGCGGAGCAGGTCGGGGTCGAGGTTGGTGACCCCCGCGAACTCGTCGTCGAACACCGTCACCCCGCCGGGGAGGCCGCCGTCGGGACCGCGTGCAGGCTGGGCGGCGGCGACGGGCGAGCAGGCCACGGTGATCACGGCGAGGCTGAGGGCGAGAGGTGCTCGAAGCATGGCGCCAGTGAACGGAACAGGCTGTTACCAGCGCGTATGCGGTTTTCGATACGCTGACGATACGCATCGGTTCGTAGCATCACGAGGATGCGCGTGCTGATCGTCGAGGACGAACCTTATCTGGCGGAGGCCATCCGCGACGGCCTCCGGCTGGACGCCATCGCCGCCGACATCGCCGGCGACGGCGACACGGCGCTCGAACTGCTGAACGTCAATGTGTACGACATCGCCGTCCTCGACCGCGACATCCCCGGGCCGTCGGGCGACGAGATCGCGCGGCACATCGTATCCACGGGCAGTGGCCTGCCCATCCTCATGCTCACCGCCGCCGAGCGCCTGGACGACAAGGCGTCCGGCTTCGCGCTCGGCGCCGACGACTATCTCACCAAGCCGTTCGAGCTGCGCGAACTCGTCCTGAGACTGAGGGCGCTCGACCGCAGGCGCGGCCGCAGCAGGCCGCCGGTGCGGGAGATCGCGGGGCTGCGGCTCGATCCGTTCCGCCGGGAGGTCTACCGTGACGGCCGCTATGTCGCGCTGACCAGGAAGCAGTTCGCCGTGCTCGAAGTGCTCGTCGCGGCCGAAGGTGGGGTGGTCAGCGCCGAGGAGCTGCTGGAACGCGCATGGGACGCCAACGCCGACCCTTTCACCAACGCCGTACGCATCACCGTCTCGGCGCTGCGCAAACGCCTCGGCGAACCCCCGATCATCGCCACCCTCCCCGGCGTCGGCTACCGCATCGACGGAGGTGAACGTGACTAGAGCACCCGGGTTGAGCGTGCGGCTCCGGCTGACCCTCAGCTACGCCGGGTTCCTCCTGCTGACCGGCGCCCTGCTGCTCGCGGCCGTGTGGGTGTTCACCCTGCGCCACCTGCCCGAATACACGAACGTCGAGGGAGGCGTGCTGCCGCGGGCGGACCTCGTGCGCGATCTCGGGTCGGCCGCGGGCGTGCTGCTGTTCTTCCTGCTGGTGGTCGGCCTCGCGGGAGGGTGGTTCCTGGCCGGGCGGATGCTCGCGCCGCTGACCCGCGTCACCGACGCCACCCGGCTGGCGTCCACGGGCTCGCTGTCGCACCGGATCCGCCTGCCCGGCCGGGCCGACGAGTTCCGCGAACTCGCCGACGCCTTCGACGGCATGCTCGAACGTCTTGAGGCCCATGTGGCCGAGCAGCGCAGGTTCGCCGCCAACGCCTCCCACGAGCTGCGCACCCCGCTCGCGATCTCCAAGGCGCTGCTGGACGTGGCCCGCACCGGCCCCGGCCACGACCCCGGCGAGGTCATCGAGCGCCTCCACGCGGTCAACACCCGCGCCATCGACCTGACGGAGGCGCTGCTCCTGCTCAGCCGCGCCGACCAGCGGTCGTTCACTCGTGAGTACGTGGACCTGTCGCTCCTGGCGGAGGAGGCCACCGAGACGCTGCTGCCGCTCGCGGAGGAACGCGGGATCACCCTCAAGACCTCCGGTGACATCGCGCCTGCCGCCGGATCGCCGACCCTGCTGCTGCAGGTGGTGACGAATCTCGTACAGAACGCGATCGTTCACAATCTGCCAGGTCAGGGCACCGTGTGGGTCACCACCAGGGTTCATTCGACAACCGTGGTGCTCGCGGTGGAGAACACCGGCGAGACGCTCGGCCCTGGTTTGATCTCGACCCTCACCGAGCCGTTCCGGCGGGGCGGCGGGCGGATCCGGACCGACGACGCGGGGGTCGGCCTCGGCCTGGCGATCGTCAAGACCATCACCCACGCCCACGACGGGACTCTCACCCTCACCGCGCGCCCCTCCGGAGGGATGCGCGTGACCGTTGAACTCCCCGCGACGGCGTGGCTCCCGAACGGCTCCCCGCCCATCGGTGACGATCAAGGGACAACCACCGGGGAGGCTGTTCGTGGACGTCGTCGGCGCCGGGTTCGGACGGACCGGCACCCTGTCCCTGAAAGCGGCCCTTGAGCTGCTGGGATTCGGTCCGTGCTACCACATGGCCGATGTGATCGAGGAGCCGTACCGGATCGGGCAGTGGCTCGACGTCGGCGACGGGAAGACCACCGACTGGGACATGATCTTCCGGGGGTTCCGTTCGGCGGTCGACTTCCCGGCGGTGTCCTACTGGCGGGAGCTGACCGACCATTATCCGTCGGCGAAGGTCATCCTGACCGTGCGCGACCCGGAGCGCTGGTACGAAAGCGCGCGGGAGACCATCTTCCGTCGCCAGCACGACGCGCCGCAGGGGTTCCTGCACCGGCTGGTGACGTGGCGGGTGCCGGAGTACGCGCTGTTCCCCCAGATGGCCCGCGCGACGGTGGCCGACCGGGTGTTCGACGGGCGGCTGGACGACCGGGAGTACTGCATCGGAGTGTTCCGGCGGCACATCGAGGAGGTCCGGGCGACGATCCCGGCGGAGCGGCTGCTGGTCTTCGAGTGCCGGGAGGGGTGGGAGCCGCTGTGCCGGTTCCTGGGCGTACCGGTTCCGGAGGTGCCGTTTCCGCACGTCAACGACCGGACGCACTTCAACCGGCGGCAGCCGTGGCGGGAGTTGCGGCTGCTCATCCGGGGGCGTTGAGGATCGAGCGCATGCGGCCGATCTCGATCTGCTGGCCCGAGACGATGTCCATCGCCAGGGTCTTCATCAGGCGGTCGCGGCCCTCTTTGAGCTGCTCCCCCGCCATCTCCAGCGCCCCCTCGTGGTGCCGGATCATCAGCTTCAGGAACAGCGCGTCGAACGCCGCCCCCCGCTCCTCCCGCAGCCGATTCATCTCGGCCAGGGACGCCATCCCATAACCGCTCATGTGAGCGTGCCCGGCCGGGACCTCGCGTCCGAGCCGCGTCAGCCACCCCGTCAGCACCTTGATCTCCGGCTGCTGGGCGGCGGTGATCCGTCCGGCCAGGGCCTTCACCCGCGCGTCGGAGGCGCGGTCGGGAACCAGGCCGGTCATCTCCAGCGCCTGCCGGTGGTGGCCCACCATCCCCTCGGCGAAGCGCACGTCGGCCGCCGACACCTCGGCGCCGTAGGTGCCGAGGGTCTGGCCGGGGGTCGCGACGGTGCCGCTCGAACCGGGTTCCCCGGGCAGGACCACCGGGGGCCCCGAACCGGCGACGACCGGCCGGGGCTCGTCGACGCCGGGTGAGCAGGCGGCCACCGCCGTGAGGGCGATGGCCGCTAAAGCGCGTCTCACGGGTCGAGGTCGTCGGCCGCGCGGGCGGCGAAGGCCTCCATGGCCGCCTTGGTCACCGGGCCGGGGCCGACCGGGAGGGCCTTGCCGTCGACCAGGCCGATCGGCTGGATGTCGCGGGTCGTCGAGGTGAGGAAGGCCTCTTCCGCGTCGTAGAGCGCCGCGAGGGGGACGTCCTCCTCGATCGCGTCGGGGTACCACTCCAGGGCCAGGGCCCTGGTCACGCCGGCCAGGCAGCCCGACGAGAGGGTCGGGGTGATCAGGCGGCCCTTGCTGACGATGAAGATGTTGCTGCCGGTGCCCTCGCAGAGGTTGCCGGCGAGGTTCTCGAAGATGGCCTCGCCGCCGCCGCGCTCCTTGGCGTAGGCGAGGGCCTTGGCGTTGTCGCCGTAAGAGGTCGACTTCACGCCCGACAGGGCGCCGCGCTCGTTGCGGGGCCACGGCACGACGACGACGTCGGCGGTGAGCGGGAACGGCTTCTGCTCGCCGACGATGATGATCGTGTTGGTGCCCTCGGTGCCGCGGTCGCTGCCCAGCGGGCCCGGACCGCTCGTGTACGTGATGCGGATCCGCCCCAGCGGCCACTGCGGCGCGGCGGCGACCGTCGCGCGGACGCCGTCGGCGATGGCGGCGGTGTCGGGTTCGGGGAGGTCCATGCGCTTGGCCGAGAGGGCGAGGCGGTCGAGGTGGCGGGTGAGGGCGAAGACCTCACCGTTCATGACCTTGATCGTCTCGAAGACGCCGTCGCCGACCATGAGCCCGTGGTCGAAGACGGACACGACCGCCTTCTCGGGGGCGATCAGGTCGCCGTTGACCCAGATGGGAACCGCCATTTGACCGTTTTACCCTTCGTCTGAGCGGGATGCGAGCGCGATGAGCCGGGAGGCCTTCAGCTCCGTCTCGCGCCATTCGTGCCCGGGGTCGGAGCCCCAGGTGATGCCGGCACCGGTGCCGAAGCGGATCTCCTCACCGGTGATCCAGAAGGTGCGGATGCCCACCGCCAGGGCGGCCTCACGCCGATCGGCGTCGACCCAGCCCACCGCCCCACAGTATGGCCCCCGGGGCGCTGGTTCGAGCGCATTGATGATGCTCAGCGCCGACGATTTCGGCGCACCCGTGACGGAACCGGGAGGGAACGTCGCCGCGAAGATCTCCGGCCACGACCTTTCCGTTCTGGCCTGGACGGTCGACACGAGGTGCACCAGCCCCGGATGCTCCTCCACCACGCAGAGCTCGGGAACCGTGACCGATCCCACATCGGCGACGATGCCCAGGTCGTTGCGGACCAGGTCGACGATCATCACGTTCTCGGCGTAGTCCTTCTCCAGCAGGTCGGCCGAGGTCACCCCGGTGCCCTTGATCGGCCTCGACGTGATCACCGGCCCCGACCGTCCGAGATAGAGCTCGGGTGAGGCCGACACCACGGTCAGCCCGGGGATCTGGATCACCGCCGAGTGGGGCGCCGGGTTGCCCTCGGCCAGCAGACCTGCCAGCGCGAGCGGATCGCTCCTGGTCGCGAGGGGCGCGGTCAGCACCCGGCACAGGTTGGCCTGGTAGACCTCGCCCCGTTCGATGTGCTCGCGGATGGCGCGGACGCCCGATTCGTACCCCTCCTGATCGAGGGACGAGCTCCACTCCGACGGACGCGGCCCGATCCACGGCCCCCGAGGGGCCGGAAGCGGCGCGGGACGCACGTCGTCGAACCGGGCGAGGGTGACCTTCCCCTCGAACTCCACCACGACGGCCCACCAGCCGCCCGAGTCGAGGGCGGCCAGGTCGGTGGCGACGTCGCTCAGGCCGGTGGCCAGGCGGCCCGCGACGTGGGCGAAGGCGTCGTGCATCCGGCCATTCTCCCAGCAGCCCCGGCGAGCACTCGAGTCAGTTCCCTCGCTGCGGGCAGCGCGACGCGGGGCGACGCGGCGAACACGGTCCGGCGCGGGGCCCGCTGGGCGATCGGGCGCAGCACCAGGTCGGGCCGCATGCCCTGAATGGCCAGCGCCGGTACGAGCGTCACGCCCAGCCCCGCCGCGACGAAGCCGAGCTTCCCCGTCCACTCCCCCACCCGCATGCTCACCTTCGGAGTGAACCCCGCCTCGGCGCAGGCGGCGGCCAGCATGAGCCCCTGACCGGGCCGGGCGCCCTCGATCCAGTTGTCGTCGCGGAGGTCGTGCAGGTCGATGACCTGCTGCGATGCCAGACGGTGGTCGCTGGGGAGGCCGATGAGGAACTCCTCCTCCAGCAGCGGTTCGAGGACGATCGACGGCGGCGCGTCGAGCCCGGCCGGGTAGTCGCTGACCACGGCGACGTCGATGGCGCCCTGTTCGAGCCGATCGACGAGATGGCCGGTCAGCCCCTCGATGAGGGTGGTGTCGACGTCGGGGAACTCGGCCCGGTAGTCCTTCAGCGCGGCCGGGACCAGCGCGGCGTTGGCCGTGGCGAACGCGCCGACGCGCAGCCGCCCGCCGGTCCCCCGGTGGATGGCGGCGAGCTCCTCCCCCGCCCGCTGGAGGCGTTCGAGCACGTCACGGGTGTGCTTGTGGAGGGTGACGCCGGCGGGAGTGAGTCGTACACCCCGGGGAAGCCGCTCGAAGAGCGGGCCGCCCGCGCGGACCTCCAGCGCCGCGACGCGGCGGGAGACGGCGGACTGCGTGTACCGGAGCTCCATCGCCGCCGCCGTGAAGGAGCCGAGCCGCGCCACCGCGTCGATCAGACGCAGCGAGTCGGTGTCGAACACAGGAACTCCTTTTGGGTATTCCGTGGACGCATGCCTTCCATGAAATGTACGCGTTGGTGGAATACCTTGGCCGGGGCTAGGGTCGAAATGTGATCGCTTTTCTGGGATTGGGGAACATGGGTTCCCCCATGGCCCGCCGCCTCGTCGCCGCGGGCCAGAAGGTGACCGTCTGGAACCGCAAGCCGAAGGAGCTCCCCGGCGCGTCCGTGGCCGACTCCGCGGCCGAGGCGGTGTCGGGCGCGGAGATCGTCATCTCGATGCTGTCCAACCCGCTCGCCGTGGCCGAGGTCGCCGAGGCGGCGAAGTCCGGGCTGTCGGCCGGGACGATCTGGGTGGAGATGTCTACCATCGGCCCTGACGCCGTGGCCACCCTGCGCGCGCAGTTGCCCGCCGAGGTGGAGCTGATCGACGCGCCGGTGCTCGGCACGGTCGGCCCGGCCACCGAGGGCAAGCTGCGGGTGATCGCGGGCGGCGAGACGGCCGCGTTCGAGAGGGTTCAGGGTGTGCTGGGGGTGTTCGGCACCGTTCACCACTATGGGGCGCTGGGCGCCGGGGCGAAGATGAAGCTCGCCGTGATGGCCGGGCAGCTGTCGGTGCAGGTCCTGATGGCGGAGAACCTGGCCTACGTGCAGCGGCTCGGCCTCTCGACCGGCGACTACTTCGACCTGCTCGACGCGACACTGCTCGGCGCGGTGGGCGCGCGGCTGCGGTCGGTGGTCGAGGAGGGTGTGCCGGAGACGCGCTTCAAACTGTCCCTGGCCGCCAAGGACCTCACGCTGGCGACGGAAGGCCCCGGCGAGGTTCAGACGCTGACCGCCGCCGCGCGGGACCGTCTCGCGGAGGCCGCCGCTTCCGGCCGCGGTGAAGGCGACATCACGGGCATCGTGCCCGCGGTGCTGGAACTGCCGTGAAGATCAACCCTTCGACGGTACCGGCCACCAACGGGCGCTACTCGCACGCCGTCAGAACCGGTGACCTGCTCTTCGTCTCCGGCCAGGTGGCCGTGGCCGACGGCGAGGTCATCGCGCCGGGCGACATGACCAAGCAGTCGGAGGTCGTGTACGAGTACCTCCGGCTCATCCTCGAAGATCAGGGGTGCACCTTCGAGGACGTCGCCCACATCCGGACCTTCCTGACCGACATGGACGCCCTGCTCGACCATGCGGCCGTGCGGGCGCGGTACATGCCGTCACCGCCCCCGGCCAGCACGACGGTGGAGGTGTCCAGGCTGTTCATGCCGGGGCTGGTGGTCGAGGTCGAACTGGTGGCAGACGTCGCGGCGCGCGGGTAGCGCGGCCGGTCGGCGCTCGGCTGCGGTGGGGGCTTCAGCGGTGGTCGGTGCCAGGGTGGGCGGAGCCGTAACGGAAGAAAGATCTTCTAAGCGAGCGGGCCCGTCACGCGCTCGACGGCCTCGACCACCGCACCGGAGGCGACCAGCCGCACCGCCGCCTCGATCTCGGGGGCGAGGAACCGGTCAGGGCCAGGGCCGTCGACGGCGGTGCGCAGGAGCGCGAGCGCGGCGCCGGTCCCCGGGGCGGGCCGGTGCGGTGCGCGGAGGTCGAGGGCGCGGGCGGCGGTGAGCGTCTCGATGGCGAGGACCCTGGTCAGGCCGTCGATCGCCTTGCGCAGCTTGCGCGCGGCCGACCAGCCCATAGAGACATGATCTTCCTGCATGGCCGACGAGGGGATCGAGTCGACGCTCGCCGGGACCGCGAGGCGCTTGAGCTCGGAGACGATCGCGGCCTGGGTGTACTGCGCGATCATGTGCCCGGAGTCGACGCCGGGATCGTGGGCGAGGAACGCGGGCAGCCCGTGGCTGCGGGCGACGTCGAGCATCCGGTCGGTCCGGCGCTCGGCCATCGACGCGACGTCGGCGACCGCGATGGCGAGGAAGTCGAGGACGTAGCCGACGGGGGCGCCGTGGAAGTTCCCGTTCGACTCGACGCGGCCGTCGTGGAGGACGACGGGGTTGTCGACGGCCGACTGGAGCTCCCTCCCGGCCACGAGCGCGGCGTGGTCGGCGGTGTCACGTGCGGCACCGGCGACCTGGGGGGCGCAGCGGAGCGAGTAGGCGTCCTGGACGCGCGTGCACGAGCCGTCGCGGTGCGACTCCATGATCTCGGAGCCGTGGAGGAGGACCCGGAGGTTGGCGGCGGAGGCGCGCTGGCCGGGGTGGGGCCGCAACTTCTGGAGGTCGTCGGCGAAGACGGCGTCGGTGCCGAGGAGCGCCTCGACGGACATCGCGGCGGAGATGTCGGCCGTTTTGAGCAGGTTGTCGAGATCGGCGAGGGCGAGGATGAGCATGCCGAGCATGCCGTCGGTGCCGTTGATGAGCGCCAGTCCCTCTTTGGCGGCGAGCTCTATGGGCTCGATGCCTGCCTCTTTGAGGGCTTCTTTCGTCGGCTTGAGGGTGCCCTTTTCGTTTCTTACCTGGCCTTCGCCCATGAGCGTGAGGGCTACGTGGGAGAGGGGGGCGAGGTCGCCTGAACACCCTAGTGAGCCGTATTCGTGGACTACCGGGGTGATTCTGGCGTTGAGGAGGGCCTCTAGGGTTTGGGCCGTTTTGGGGCGGACTCCTGTGTGACCCGTGGCGAGGGTGCGGAGTCTCAGCAGCATGAGGGCTCTGACGACCTCGGTCTCGACCTCTGGGCCGTTGCCGGCGGCGTGGGAGCGGACGAGGCTGCGCTGGAGCTGGGCCCTCAACGCCGGGTCGATGTGTCTGGTGGCCAGGGCGCCGAAGCCGGTGGAGACGCCGTAGGACGGGGTGTCGCTTTCCGCCAGTTCCTCGATGCGGCCTCGGGAGGCTGCCATCTCGGCGATGGAGTCCTCTTGTAGTTGCACGCGGCCGCCTCGGCGGGCTACGTGGACGACGTCGTCGAAGGTCAGGTCTCCGATCTGGACGACTTCGTTGTCGCTCATGGCACTCCCTTGCGATGTAACTATCGTGGAGCATGTTAGCTCCTTACTCGGCGGATTGATTTGGGGGTCGGGCGAAGATTCGCTAGTGTTCTCTGCGTGGCCCGGGGAACCGGGAACGCAAGCGGAAGTGGCTCAGGGGTAGAGCATCACCTTGCCAAGGTGAGGGTCGCGGGTTCGAATCCCGTCTTCCGCTCGGAAGTTTGCTTGGACGATTAGCTCAGCGGGAGAGCGCTTCCCTGACACGGAAGAGGTCACAGGTTCAATCCCTGTATCGTCCACCAGGAGACGGGAGACCTGCGGTCGGCGCCTAGCGCCTTCGGCGGGTCTCCTTCGTTTGTACGGGGGGACGACCCCCCGAACCCCCCGATGACAGGGGGCTTCGCCCCCTCACGCTCCCCCTGGTCCGCTATCGCGGCCCCGACGTCGCATTCGCTCCGGGTCGCTGCGCTCCTGGCGAAGGGCTCCGCCCCTCGCGCTCCCAGGCAAGGCCTCGCTCCGCTCGGGCTGCTCTCGCTCCGCTCGATTCGTTTACTTCAGCACCTTTGGCTACCTGGGCGGCCATCCGGCGGGACAACCGATCACTGGTAGCCCCTGATCTCCCGGAATACCGGCGACAGGGCCTGGGAGGTCCCGTCGAAGGTCACGCCTCCGGTGAGCTCGGCGACGCGTCGCAGCTCGGCGTGGTTCGCATCGCCGAACACTATGGTGAACACGGGCGGGGCGGCGCCGGGCAGCCCCCGGTGGTAGCGGGAGAAGGCCGCGAAGTCGCGGCCCTTCTTGTTGACCCCGTCGGTGAGCAGGACGATCGAACGGATCCGCCCCTTCTCCGAACCGGCGATCTCGTACGCCCGCACCAGCGCGTCGTACATGGCGGTGCCCCCGTGTGCCGTGAGGTTCCCCAGGAACGACCGGATCTCCCGCAGCGATCGGGCGGTGGGCCCGGTCTCGGGGATGTCGAACGTCGTCGGCGGCCGTGGCCCGGACGCGAAGGGCAGGAAGGTGATCCGCTCCCGGCGCCGGAAGGTGTCCGGTCGCGTCAGCGCCGACAGGGCGTTCTTGAGCAGGGTCAGCCGCCGCCCTTTCATGGAGCCCGAGGTGTCGAGGACGTACACCGTCGTCCCGGGGCGGCGGAGGCTGTCGTTGTAGGTGTCGACGAGGTCGTCCACGCTGCCGGGATCGGCGGGAAAGGGGATCTGGAAGGGCTGGTGCGCCGCGAGGTCGCCGGACACGCGAACTCCGCCGACGATCGGGCGGCGGTGGGTGAGCTGGGAGATCCTTTCCTGTACGGCCTGCGTGCGCAGCCAGGCGGTGAGCCGCTGATACGCGTCCTTGGCCTCCGGCGCGCTCGCCAGCAGGGACAGCGGATGATCGTCCGTCACCACTCCGTCGGCCGGATAGATCGGGACGAGGCGGCGGTCCGGTGGCGCGCTCGCGTTGGACGTGAGGATCTCGGACTCGTGGGCGACCAGCCCGTCGGCCGGGAAGCCGGTGCCGCCGGGGCCCGCGTCGCGGTAGGCCCTGATGAGCCGGGACGTCGAGTTCGACTTGAGCGTCTGGCCGGTGAACAGGCCCGCCAGCCGGGGCGCGGTTCTGCTCTCCTCGCCGGGCTGGAGCGCACCGGGGCCGGCCAGGGCGGTCGCCGCGGCCACGAGCGCGTTGAGGCCGTCGCCCGATCTCGCCGGATCGGCCATCCCGAAGGTGAACCGTCCCGAGGCCGCCGCCGCCGCGACGTCCGCCCATGCGACGGGCCGGCGGTCCCACCCGAGCCGCCGTGCCGCCTGCGGCTTCACACCGAGGATCACCGGTGAGTACATGATCTCGGTGGTGCCGTCGAACAGCGGGGTGGTCGCACCCGGCCGGAAAAGGTGTTCGGATGCGGGCCAGACCGCGTCGAAGTCCCCGTCGGCCGCGCCGA
Organism: Herbidospora sp. RD11066; assembly: GCF_054661255.1. Taxonomy (NCBI): domain Bacteria; kingdom Bacillati; phylum Actinomycetota; class Actinomycetes; order Streptosporangiales; family Streptosporangiaceae; genus Herbidospora; species Herbidospora sp. RD11066. Next base: position 140,083 of record NZ_BAAGDO010000011.1, on the reverse strand, counting down.
ACCTGGCCGGGTCGTCGGTGGTCGTCAGCTCGACCGTCACGCCGATCGCCCCGGCCGCATCGCGCAGGACGGGCCCCATGTCGGCGAGACCGTCACCGGCCAGGACGCGCAGGGTGACGGCCTGACCGGTGAGCCCCTCCGGCGCGGCCTCGCCGCACCCGCCCGCCACCAGCGCGACCGTCAGCGCCACCCGGATCAACACGCCGGCCGCTCCGCTACGGGCAGCCGGAGCTCCCGGCGGACCTCGTCGATGAGGCCGCGCAGTACGCAGGCGGCCGGGATCGGCGAGGCCGTCAGATTCCGGCGGAGGGGGACCTCGGTGTCGGGATAGTAGTGCTGGGTGTTCCGGTAGCCGAGCCGCACCGCAGCCAGATGCTGGATCTCGGTGTCCTCTCGGAGCAGGTCGCGGAGGGTCCTCTTGTCCGCGTTGGCCGGAAGGCTGGGCTTGAGCTGGATGAAGGTGTGATCGGCCATGATCCCGGGCGAGAGGTAGAGCATCGCCTTCTCCGCGCCGTCGCACAGGCGCCCTTCCGGTCCTTTGTTGTACGAGACGATGAAATCCGATTCGTACCCGAGGACCAGCGGCGCGCCCGCCATGCATTTGGTCTGATAGTCGGTGAGCGCCTCGTTCGTCGACGTGGGGAGCTGCCCGAGGTCGCGATATGCCGGGACGATGTCCGCCGCGATCGACGCCACCCGCTCACCGTCGGAGAGCACCCGCCCGTCGTTCAACGCGATGCTCGCCGCGGCGACGAACATGGCCCCCGAATTGGAGGTCTCGGGGTCGACCAACTGGAGTCGTACCAGCTTGTCGCCGAATCCGATGTACCCCGGAATGTCGTCCCATGTGACGTCGGTCGTGACAAGTTCCAAGTACTTGTCGACGTGAAAAGTCCAGGTGTCGTCGCTTTCGCGGGTCGCCAGGCCGAGGGCGGCGAGACGGGGCAGGAGCGGCTTCCAGGTCTGGACCACCACGGTGGTGCTGAACACGGGAATCGCCTCCACCGTCGTGGGCAGCTTCGCCTCGATCAGGTCGGCGAAATACCGCCCCGCGGGCAGGGCGAGGTCGTACCGGGACAGATCCAGATCGGCGATCCGCCCTGACCCGGACGCCGTCGCCCGCACGTCGAACCCGTTCCGCAGCAGCAGCGCCCTGATCTCGGGATGGGCGAAGAAGGAGTCGTTCCCGGCGGACTGGATGAGGATCGGTTTCGCCGGCACGGTGATCGCCGCCGCCACGAGCAGGAGATCGAGCACGATCGCCGCGCTGATGAGCCGGTACGACCATGGGGACCGAAGGTTGCGCCGATTTCTCCGGCTCGTCGCGATCAACGACCCATCTCATTCCGTATCGCCCATCGTCAGCCGCATCACGGTATCCGAAGCAGAGCCGACGAACTATTCAGATGTGTCAATCTGGCGCTATGGATACAGAAATCCTGCCTTGGGTGGCAGCGGTAGGCACATTGGGAATCCTTCCGATCCTGATCCAGGCGTTCATCGACAAGAGGCACAAAACGCAGGCCGACGTGTCGGATACCGCGAAAGACGCCGCAATTCCAGGAATTTGGCTGGCGGTCGCCTTCGGGACACTTGAATTTCTGGTGGTCGCCTTCGTCATCGCCTATACGCACTTCGGCGGTCAGGCGCTCGTCCGGGATTCCCCTTTGCGCACCGTGGTCCTTCTGCTCTCGGCGGGTACGGCCTGGATGGGCGTCCACGGCAGCTGGGTCGCCATCACGCGCGACCACGACACGGCGTCCCTGGGAATCTTCGGCGCCCTGATGGCCACCGGCTCGCTGATCGCCGTCAGCGCGATTTGAAGGGGAACGCGGACGGTCCCGACGGGAGTGATGGGAGTTCGGCGCATCCGCATGCCCATCTTCTGCGCCTGTTGACGATCGAGCGCGACGTCCGCGACAGATGAAGTCGATACGAAAGTGATCTTGCCGCGCGCGGGTCCGTACCGTAATGTCCGCTTCGAAGATCATCCGATTGCGACATTTGGGACAACGGACAGGGGACCTCCCTGCTCCTTCCCGTTCGGAGACGGCTCTCTCATGCCTTCACGGCACCTGACGAGCACGGAGCATCTACGAGGTCGGAACCGGCTCGACCTGATGTCCGCAGAGCAGGCGAAAGAGAGATCACGAGCGATCACCCATGAAACGTGAGCGTCGATTATGGTTCCACTTCCGTCACGACTGGCAGGACACCGAGCGGATCGGCAACGTGGTGGTGCAGTACTGCTCGACCTGCCTCAAAAGCCGGATCCGCATCCGGTGATCCTTGCGCAATCTGGCCACTGACCACCAGGCAGATGACGGACGGCCGACTGGCCTACGCCCACCAAGCAGTGAAGCCGATGTCCGACGATGATCTGGTGGACATATTCGCCCCGGTCGACGGCTCGGAGCAGTTCATCATGCGGGCAAGTTGATCCATGTTGGGCACGCCGAAGTCGGTCCACAAACTGGATGGACTCATCAACGGCTGAAGGGCCCCACCGTTGGGTGAGGCCCTTCGTAACCGGTGATGGTCAGCCCTGGGTCAGGGGTGCCAGTTTCGGGTCGTTGGCGTACGACTCTGCGGCGTTCTCCTTGGTCACGATGACCGGCGGGAGCAGGTACGACGGCACGACCTTCACCCCGTTGTCGTACGACTCCTTGTCATTGATGGTCGGCTCGTTGCCCGCCTGCAGGGCCTTGACCATCGTGATGGTCTCCGCGACCAGCTTGCGGGTGTCCTTGTTGATCGTCGAGTACTGCTCCCCAGCCATGATCGACTTGACCGACTCCACCTCCGAGTCCTGCCCCGTCACCACGGGAATGTCCTTGCCCGCGCCCTTGATCGAGGTGATGATCGCGCGGGCCAGCGTGTCGTTGGGGGAAAGGACGCCGTCGAGCTTCTTGTCGCCGTTGTACGTCGAGGTGATCAGCGAGTCCATGCGCTGCTGGGCGCCCTCGGCCTTCCAGCCCTGGATGGCGGTCTGCTTCACGTCCGTCTGGCCGGAGCCGACGACCACGTCGCCGCTGTCGATGAGCGGCTTGAGCACGTCCATCGCGCCGTTGAAGAACACGCCCGCGTTGTTGTCGTCCGGGGAGCCGGAGAACAGTTCGATCGTCCACGGCGCTTCGGGCTTCTTGGCCTTCATGCCGTCCAGCAGCGCTTGGCCCTGGAGCTGGCCGACCTTGAAGTTGTCGAAGGCGATGTAGTAGTCGACGTCCGGGGTGTTGGTGATCAGGCGGTCGTAGGCGACGACGACGGCGCCCGCCTCCTTGGCCTGCTTGACCTGGGTGGTGAGCTGGGCGGCGTCGGTGGCGCCGATGACGATGACCTTGGCGCCCTTGGTAACCATGGCGGAGATCTGGGCCTGCTGGTCGGCGACGGTGGTGGAGGCGCCGGCGTACTGGACGTCGGAGGTGAAGCCGGCCTCCTTGAGGCCGTTGGTGAACAGGTCGCCAGCGAGGACCCAGTTCTCGGAGGTCTTGGACGGCAGGGCGACGCCGATGAGGGCGTCGGCGGCGAAGCCCTTGGCCGGTGCGGCGGCGCTGCCGCCGGTGGCGGTGGGGGCGGCGGCCTCTCGTTCGGTGCCGCACGCGCTCAGCATGAGGAGCGCCGCGGCGCCGATCATCAGAAATTTCCGCATGGTGAAACTAGCCCTTCTGGGATGTGACTGTCGTGGCCTTGTCGGCGTCCGGAGCGGGGGATGAACCGCCGATCGGGGGCGGATCGTCCCGGCGGAAGGGGCGCATCAGCGTCCCGATGATCGAGAAGCGGCCCTGGCTCTTGTTGTAGACGTCGAAGGCGACCGCCAAGAGGAGGACCAGGCCCTTGATGATCTGGACCATGTCCGAGCCGACGCCTTCGAGCTGCAGGCCGTTGTTCAGCAACGCCATGACCAGGCCGCCGACGATCGAGCCGCTGATGGTGCCCAGGCCGCCGGAGACGGCGGCGCCGCCGATGAAGACGGCCGCGATGGCGTCGAGTTCCCAGCTCAGGCCGTCTTGGGGGCCGGAGGCGGACGACCGCGCCACGAAGATCATTCCGGCCAGGGCGGCCAGGACGGACATGTTCATCATGACGAGGAAGTTGACGCGGCGGAGCTTCACGCCGGACAGTTCGGCGGCGCGGGAGTTGCCGCCGACGGCGTAGATGTGGCGGCCGCCGATGGTGTTGCGGGTGTAGTGGGAGTAGGCCAGCACCAGGACGATCAGGATGATGCCGGAGATCGGGAGGCTCGTGCCGATCCGGCCGCCGGCGAAGCGCAGCGTGGCGAAGACGATGACGCCGACCATGACGGCCATCCGCAGGACCGAGATCCACATCGGGGCGAGGTCGGCGTTCATCTCGCGCCGGGTCTGGCGCGACTTCAGTTCCCGCCAGACCACGCCCGCGCACGCCGCCAGGCCGAGCAGCAGCGTCAGGTTGTTGTAGCCGGTGTCGGGGCCGACCTCGGGGAGGAATCCGGCGCCGATCGTCCGGAAACCCTCGGGCACCGGGACGGTGTCGGCGTTGCCGATGTACTGGTTGCCGCCGCGGAACAGCAGCATGCCGGCCAGCGTCACGATGAACGCCGGCACTCCGACGTAGGCGACCCAGAAGCCCTGCCAGGCGCCGATCAGCGCGCCGACGGCCAGGCCGAGCAGGATGCCGACCGGCCAGGGCAGGGAGAACTCCTGCATGGCCTTGGCCACCACGATGCCGGTGAAGGCGGCGACCGAGCCGACCGACAGGTCGATGTGCCCGGCCACGATCACCATCAGCATGCCGATGGCCAGGATGAGGATGTAGGAGTACTGGCTGACGACCGCGATCAGGTTGCCCGAGGTCAGGGTGAGGCCGTCGGTCCAGATCTGGAACAGCAGCACGATGGCCACGAGGGTGAAGATCATGCCGAACTGGCGGGCGTTGGAGGTCGTACCCCCGAAGAGGTTCTTCTGCAGGTCTTTGATTCGGCTCATCGGGTCGGCGTCTTCTTGGTAGAGGTCATCTGCTTCATGAGGAGTTCGGGGTCGGCCTCGGCGCGGGGGACCTCGCCGGTGACGGTGCCCTCGAAGACCGTGTAGATGCGGTCGCACAGGCCGATGAGCTCGGGCAGCTCCGAGGAGATGACGATGACGCCCTTGCCCTGGTCGGCGAGCCGCTGGATGATCCCGTAGATCTCGTACTTGGCGCCCACGTCGATGCCCCGCGTGGGTTCGTCGAGGATCAGCAGGTCGGGGTCGGTGAACATCCACTTCGCCAGGACGACCTTCTGCTGGTTGCCGCCCGACAGTTTCGTGACGCCCTCGTCGACGCTGGGCGTCTTGACCCGAAGGCTCTGGCGGTACTCCTCGGCGGCGCGGTACTCGCGGACCGGGTCGACGACGCCGCGGGTGGACACCTTGGACAGCTTGGCCGCGACCATCGAGGTCTTGATGTCGTCGAGCAGGTTGAGGCCGATCGCCTTGCGGTCCTCGCTGACGTAGGCGAGGCCGTGGTCGATGGCGTCGGAGACCGTGCGCAGCTGGACCTCCTCGCCGTCCTTGAAGACGCGGCCGCCCAGGTAGACGCCGTAGGAGCGGCCGAACAGGCTCATCGCGAGCTCGGTGCGGCCGGCGCCCATGAGCCCGGCGAAGCCGACGATCTCCCCGCGCCGGACGGTGAAGCTCGACCCCTTGCAGACCAGGCGCTCGGCCGAGATGGGGTGGCGGACCGTCCAGTCACGTACCTCGAAGAAGACCTCGCCGATGTCGGGCGTGTGCTCGGGGAAGCGGCTGCTCAGCTCGCGGCCGACCATGCCGCGCACGATGCGGTCTTCGTTGACGCCGTCGGCCTGGACGTCGAGGCTCTCGATCGTTCGGCCGTCGCGCAGGATGGTGATGGTGTCGGCGACGGCCTCGATCTCGTTCAGCTTGTGCGAGATGATGATCGAGGTCACGCCCCGCTCGCGGATGCCGCGGAGCAGGTCGAGCAGGTGCCGGGAGTCGGCTTCGTTGAGGGCCGCGGTGGGCTCGTCCAGGATGAGTAGTTTGACGTCTTTGGCGAACGCCTTGGCGATCTCGACGAGCTGCTGCTTGCCGACGCCGATGTCCTTGATGAGGGTGTCGGGGTCCTCGTTCAGCCCGACCTCGGCCATCAGCTCCAGGGCCCGGCGCTGCGCCGCCTTCCAGTCGATGCCGCCCCGCCTGCGCGGTTCGTTGCCGAGGAAGATGTTCTCGGTGATCGACATGCCCGGCACCAGCGCGAGCTCCTGGTGGATGATGACGATGCCCGCGTGCTCGCTCGCGCGGATGTCGGAGAACCTCACCTGCTCGCCCTGGTAGACGATGTCGCCGGTGTAGGTCCCGTGAGGGTGGACGCCGCTGAGCACCTTCATGAGCGTCGACTTGCCCGCGCCGTTCTCCCCGCAGATCGCGTGGATCTCGCCCTGCCGGACGTCGAGGTTCACGTCGGCCAGCGCGGTGACGCCGGGGAACGTCTTGGTGATCGACCGCATCTCCAGCAGGACCGGGGCACGGCGTGTGGTGGACACAGCTCGCCTCCCTTGACTTTCTCACTTACTTCATGGCTTAGGTGTTAGGACTATCGAAAGACCATAAATCCATTTGATTTACTTGGTCAATGTTCTTGCGCGAGGGAGTCGGAGTGCGGCAGGCCGGCACGAATCTTCCGAAGGTCGGGCGGTACAACCAGGCGGTGGTGCTGGATCAGATCCAGCTCGCCGACGGCATCAGCCGGGTCGAGATCGCCGAGCGCACCGGGCTCACCCCGCAGACCATCTCCGGCATCGTCCGGCGGCTCATCGACGAGGGCATGGTGCGGGAGGACGGCGCCAGCCGGGTCCTGAACGGCGGCAAGCCGCGTACCACCCTCCGGGTCAACCCCGACGCGCGGGCGGCGATCGGCGTCCACTTCGACCCCGTGAAGCTCACCGGCACGGTGATCGACCTGCTCGGCAGGCCGCTGGCCGTGCGGCGCAGGCCGGTGGCGCCGGGCACCGACCCGGCCGACGTCGTCGCCGCGATGGCCGCGCTCGTCGACGAGGTGCTGGCCGAGTCACAGGTCCCGCCCGGCCGGGTGCTGGGCGTGGGCCTGGCCGCGCCGGGCCCGCTCGACCAGGACCGCGGCCTGATCGTGGCCCCGCCGCAACTGGCGAACTGGACCCGCGTGCCGGTGCAGCGCATGCTCGCCGAGGCCACCGGGCTGCCCGTGACGCTGGACAACGACGCCACCGCCGCCGCCGTCGGCGAACGATGGTCGGGCGCGGGCAAGGGGGTGGCCCACTTCGCGTACCTCTTCTTCGGCACGGGCGTCGGCGGCGGGCTGATCCTCAACCATCAGGTCTACCGGGGCGGCTCACTGAACGCCGGCGAGTTCGGCCACTCCACCGTGCTCGCCGACGGGCCCGAGTGCTACTGCGGCAACCACGGCTGCCTGGAACGTCTCGTCAATCCGCCTGCGCTCGTGGCCCAGGCGCGCGAGCGGCTCGCCACCGGGCGCGCCAGCGTGCTCGCCCCGGCCTCCGTCGACCACGCCTCGGTGCTGCGCGCGGCAGCCGATGGGGACGCGCTCGCCGTCGAGGTCATCGACGAGGCCGCCGGGCACGTCGCCTCGGTCGCGGTCACCATCGCCAACTTCGTCGACGTGGACCTCATCGTGCTGGGCGGGCACGGGATCGAACACGTCGAGGACCGTTTCGTCGCGGCGGTCGCGGCCGCGCTTTCCGCCCGGCCGCTTTCACGGCATCTGCGGGTCGTGGACGTGGCCGCCTCCCCCCTGGGCGCGGACGCGGCCGTGGTGGGGGCGGCGACGCTGGTCCTGCACACGACGTATTCGCCGCAGTTGTCAGCCTTCCTGTCGCACTGACCCCGTCTTCCGCCGGCGGAAGGCCCTAACCTTGGCGCGGTTGCCGCACTCGGACATGCCGCACCACTGCCGGTTCTCTGCGCGCGAGGTGTCGAGATACAGGCGGGTGCACTCGGGGTTGGCGCAGCGCTTGGGGCGGCCGGGGGCGGCGAGCAGGTCGATCAGGTCGGCGGCGAGGGTCGCCAGCAGTTCGTCGAGGGTGCCGGACCGCCGGGTGGTCCCGTCGGGCAGCAGCGTGGGGACGAGCCGAGGGCGCCTGGCGCGGTCGTTGAGCAGAGCCACGTCGCCCCCTTCCGGTCGCCGGTCGTCGAGACGGGCCGACGCCACCCGGTAGGCGGCCTCCCGCAGCTCGATCGCGGCGGCGAGGTCGGCGGCGCCGAACGCCGGTGCGGCGTCGAACAGCCCGGCGGCCTCCACCCATGCGGACAGGTCGGCGGGAGAGAGCAACTGCTCCTCCGGCGCCTCGCTGCGCCGCCACTTCCGCGTGCCGGCGAAGTCGAGACACCGGCGGCCGCTCACAAACACGAAACCCATGTAACCATCTTGACAGGTTACGGAAGTGTCGTGCAATCGTGTAACCATGCAAGACGGTTACACGGTGACGATCACCGGCGAGGACTTCCTCTTCTTCGCCGATCGCGCGGTCGGCGGCATGAGCGCGATCCTCGATGAGCTCGGCGACGAACTGGCCAACACCCGGCCCGCACTGCCCGGGGCCAACACCCCGTTCGCGCTGCTCACGCACTGTCTCGGGGTGATGGAGTACTGGGGCGGCCACCTGGTGGCCGGACGCCCGGTGCGGCGCGACCGGGCGGCCGAGTTCCACGCCAGCGGGCCGGTCGGCCCCCTGCGGGACAGGGCCGCCCAGGCGGTGGAGACGCTCCGGGACGACGTCCGGTCCTCCCGGCCGGGGGCGCCCCTGCACGCCGAACCCGACCCCGGCGCGCTCGGGCCCCGCCGGGAACTCACCCGTGACTCCGCCCTTCAGCACCTCTACGAGGAGATCGCCCAGCATCACGGCCAGATGGAGGTCATGCGCGACTGCCTGCTCGCGGCCCGCCCGGCCGGTGTGATCGACGCGCCGATCGGGTGGCTGCGGGCGAAACGCGGCGTCAAGTGGCACCGCCCCGGGCCCGAACTGCTGCCCGCGTGGGTGGCCGACATGGACTTCCCCCTCGCGCCGCCGATCGCCGAGGCGATCCGGGCCACCCTCGACCGGGGCGACCTCGGCTACCCCGACTGGGACGGCCATCCGCTGGCCGGGGCGTTCGCCGAATGGATGCACCGGCGGCACGGCTGGCAGCCCGACCCCGGCCATGTGCGCGGCATCACCGACCTCATCCAGGGTCTCCAGCTCACCCTGACGCTCCTCACCGAACCCGGTGACGGCGTGGTCGCCTTCACGCCCAACTACCCGCCGTTCCTGCGCACCCTGGAGACGATGCGGCGCCCGCTCGTCGCGGCGCCCCTGGAGCCCGGCCCCGGCGGGGGCTGGACCTGGGATCACGACCTGCTGGAGCAGCGGGTACGCACTCAGAACGCCAAGATCCTGCTGCTGGTCAACCCGCACAACCCCACCGGCAAGGTCTTCACCGCCATGGAACTGCGACGCGTCGCCGACCTGGCCGAGCGGCACGACCTGATCGTCATCAGCGACGAGATCCACGCCGACCTCGTCCACGCCCCGCACCGCCACCTCCCCTTCGCCGCCCTCGACGCGCGCACGGCGGCCCGGACGGTCACCGTGACGTCGGCGTCCAAGGCGTTCAACATCGCGGGGCTGCGCACCGCGCTGGCCCACGTCGGCCCGGCCGTCCTGCGCAGCGCCTGGGACGCCCAGCCGCCCGACCTGTTCGGCGCCACCAACGTGCTCGGCGTGGAGGCCACCCGCGCCGCCTGGTCCCACGGCGACGCGTGGCTGGCCGCCGTCACCGCCCACCTCACCCGGCAGCGCGACCACCTCGCCGGGCGGATCGCCGCCATGCCGGGCCTCGACCTGCTCACCCCCGAAGCCGGATATCTGGCCTGGCTCGACTGCCGGGGCGCCGGGTTCGAAGAGGAGGCCGCCGACTGGTTCCGCCGGAAGGCGGGCGTCGAGCTCAGCGCCGCCAGCGAGTTCGGTTCGGGCACGGACGGCTTCGTCCCCGGGTCGCGGGCGCGGCTGAACTTCGCCACCACCCGCGAAATCCTCGATCTGATCCTCGACCGAATGGAGGCCGCTACCGTTTTCGATCAACGTGGGTGAGAATCCTCGGCATGAAACGCTTGATCGTCAGTGCCTTTGTGGCATTAGCCGTTGTTCTCCCGGTGACACCGGTCGAGGCCGCCGCCGATCCCGTGGCCGCGGTGAAGAAACGGGTGAGCACCGGGCACGGAATGGCATTCGCCGACACCGTCACGATGGTGCGGGAAACCTCCGAGAAGTTCATAACGCGCAAGGGGCGGCTGCAGTTCGGCCGCGGCGGGCGGGTCGCCGCGTCCGATATCAGTGCGGAGTTCTTCGGACCGTTGCCCCAGCGGAATCCGAAACTCCTGACGCCCGGCCGGGCGATCATGATCGGGAAGACGTTCTACACCCAGGGGCTCGGTTATGAGGTGCCCGCGGGGAAGAAGTGGTTCGTCGAGAAGAACGGCGAGCCCAGCGGGAGCGCCACGTATTACAGCCAGCTCGTCAATCCCGGTGAACCGGCGACGCTGAAAGCGCTGATCGCCAACGCCAAGCGGTCGGGCCGGGTGTACACCGGATCGATCGACCTGTCCGAACTGGCCGAGGTCTCGCCGTGGTTCCGCCTGAGCGCCGGCCGCACCGTGTTCGTGGCCGGGGCGCACGTGCGCTTCAAGCTCACGCTCGACCCCCGCTCGCTCCCCAAGAGCCTGGTGACGGACCTCAGCGGGGGTTACCTGTTCCACAGCGGCGACTGGGACAAAGTGGTCCTCCACACCGTCACCACCTACTCCGCCTGGGGCTCGAAGATCTCCGTCAAGGCGCCTCCGGCCGGCACGGTCTCGAAGGTGCTGAGCCAGGAATGACATGGCGCGACCCGGGCCCGCGGGAAGATGGCCCGCAGGCCCGGGCCCGCCCTACGCGTCGCCCTCGCAGGTGTTCTCCGCCTCCGCCGTGCACAGGTCGGTGCCGGCGCCGCCGAAGACCTGGTCGAAGCCGCCCGCGTCGCCCATGAGGACGTCGTTGCCCCCGTTGCCCTCCAGGAGGTCGTTGCCGCCCTCGCCGGAGACGACGTCGCGGGCCGAGCCGCCCGAGTAGACGTCGCCGTCGGGGCCGAGGAAGGCCTGCGTCTGCAGGGCGGTGTTGTTCTGTACGGTGTCGGCCCCGGCATTGGTGCGCACCAGGATGCTGGAAATGCCCGCGCTGTTGCACCGGACCGTACGGGAATCGACGTTGGCGCAGGTGACGCTGCCCGCGAAGATGCCGTCGCCGAAATTCCTGACGACGAGGAAACCGCCTTCGACATTGATGGAGATGTCGTCACCGGCGAGGCCCGCGCTGACGGACAGTTGCCCGCCGGTCGCCGTCACATTGGTGGCGGCCATTGCGGGAGTGGCGCTCACGGCCGCGAGAGGAATGGCGAGCAGGGCTCCCATTGCCAGCGCGCGGAGACCCTTCTTAATGTTGGGTGTCACGATGGTCCCTTTCCTGAGAATGCGACGGTCGTCGCGTCAGGAAGTACACCCCGATCGCCATGGGCGAAGTACGTCGAAATACCTGCTACCCAAATTAGGGCCACTATTCAGGAGCGCATCATTGCCACTACGACCGCGTCCATCGACCTCGCCGTCCACGGGATGCCCGACGAGCCGGAAAGGTCCCGGGTCGACTGGTCGGCCGGTTTCACGCCGCTGGGGGTCACCGAAGAGGAGGCGGTCGCGATCGTCCACCGCGTCCTGAGCGGTGGACTCGACGCCCTTCGGGCATCGCTGGAGGTCTGAGCGCCGAAAAGGTTTTCGCTCTGGGGGGTGCCATGCCACGCCCGTCTGCGGAAAGGTGGGACACAACTGAGCAACCGGCACGGATGGGTACAGGCATGAGAATCGTCGTCATCGGTGGTAGCGGTCACATCGGCACCTACCTGGTCCCCCGGTTGGTCCGGGCGGGCCATGAGGTCATCAACATCAGCCGTGGCTCGCGCGCCGCCTACACCGGCTCTCCCGAGTGGGAGCAGGTGCGGCAGGTCGTCGCCGACCGGGAGCAGCAGGACCTCGACGGCACCTTCGGGGACACCGTGGCCGCCTTGAACCCCGAGGTGGTCGTCGATCTCGTCTGCTTCACCCTCGAATCGGCCGTCGCGCTCGTCGAACGGCTGCGCGACGAGGTCGGCCACCTCCTGCACTGCGGTTCCATCTGGCGGTACGGTCCCAGCCACGCCACCCCGATCTCCGAGGGCATGGGCACCGCCCCCCTCGGCGACTACGGCACCCAGAAGGACCTGATCGCGCGGATGCTCAAGGAGGAGACCCTCAAGGGCGGCCTGGTCACCACGACGCTGCACCCGGGGCACATCGTCGGGCCGGGCTGGCATCCGATCGGCGCCCTGGGCAACCTCGACCCCTCGGTGTGGACGACGATCTCGTCCGGCCGGCCTCTGAGGATTCCCGGGATCGGCGCCGAGTTCATGCACCACGTCCACGCCGACGACGTCGCCCAGTCCTTCGAGCTGGCCATCGAACGCCGCGACGCGGCGGCGGGCCAGGACTTCAACGTCGTCGCCCCGACCGCGCTGAACGTCCGCGGCTACGCCCACCAGGCGTCGGCGTGGTTCGGCCGGACCGCGACCCTGGAGTCGGTGACCTGGGAGGAGTTCCGTGGCGAGAACCCCGCGGAGCACGCCCAGGCGAGCTGGGAGCACCTGGTCCGCAGCCACGTCTGCTCGATCGAGAAGGCCAGGACCCTCCTCGGCTACGCCCCGAGCTACCAGCCGCAGGAGGCCATCCTGGAAGCCGTCCGCTGGCTGATCGACCACGACGAACTGAAGGTCGCCGGCCCCCTCGTCGTCTGACCAGGCGAGTAGGGCCCTACTCAAGACGTGAGCCGGGCGTCGGCGCAGCATCCCCGATGGAGCACACCTTCAGGAGGGGACCATGCGAAGACGCCTGGCGGTCATGAGCATCGCCGCGCTGTTCCTGTCGTTACTTTCCGCGCTGCCCGCGTGGGCGGCCGCACCAGCCATCTCGCTGACCTTCAGCATCGACTATCTCAAGGAGATCGAGAGCCCCGACGGCACCGGCGACTACTTCCCCCGGGTCCGCATCGCCGACGGCCCGCTGGAGCAGGGGCCGCGGATCGAGGACGACGAGTTCAGCCCCTACGGCCTGCCCGAGGCGCCGAACGGGTGGAGGTTCACCAAGGCCGACCTGCCCGGCGACGTCGCGACCGTGCCGATCACGGTCACCCTGTGGGACTACGACAGCGGGATCAACAGCAACGACGACCGGATGGACATCAGCCCGGTCGACCAGGACGTGGAGCTGAACCTGGTCTACGACGTGAAGACGGGACGGCTCTCGGGCGACCAGATCCCGGCGGCCGCTCCGTGCGTCAGCTCCTCCGGCGTGGACCAGGGCGACTACTGCATCCAGGGCGACGGCGACCACGGCTTCCCGAGGGACAACGACGGGCGGATCACCCGGATCGGCGTCAGCGTCACGACCACGCTGCCGGACACCGACGCGGACGGCATCCCCGACGTCGTCGAACTCTCCGGCATCCAGGACGCCGGCGGGAACGTGCTGGTCGCCGGGTCCGACCCGTGCCGCAAGACGATCATTCTCCAGCTCGACTGGATGAACGACACCGGGACGGGGCCGCACAGCCACGAGCCCAAGGCGCAGGCCATCACGCTGGTGAGGGACGCCTTCGGGAACGCGCCGGTACCGTCCGCGGCGAGCTGTCCCTACGCGGGGCCGCGGCAGGACGGCATCGAGTTCGTCTACCGCCGCGGGGTGCAGATCGCCGAGCAGAACACCATGGGAATGGACGACGACAACGACTACCGCAACGCCCGCAACGCCAACTTCCCGGCCGAACTCGCGCCCTACGCGCACTACGGGATGATGGGCCACGACCTGGTCGTGGGCTCGGGGACCCCGGGCACCATCAGGCGGGGCGTCTCCGGGCAGTGCTGCGAGCCGACGCGGGGCAACAACAAGGACTTCATCGTCACCCTCGGGTCGTGGCGGACCCAGTGCGTGGCCGATTTCGGTGTCGACTACGGCGGCGACGGCATGCTGCAGACCACCGCCGTCGGCGACGACCTCACCAACGGCACGATCATCAACGCGGGGCCCAACCGCACGTGTGACACGCCCAGCACCGATCCGACCGACCGGCAGATCCTGACGGTGAACACGGGGGCCGACGACGCCGAGGTCGGCACCGTCCAGGACCAGGCCGGGACGATCATGCACGAGCTCGGCCACGCCCTGAACCTGGCGCACGGCGGCGACTCCGGGGTGAACAACAAGCCCAACTACCTGAGCGTCATGAACTACTTCTTCCAGACGGGCATCCCGAACTCGCCGCCGCCGCTGCTGGTGGAGGACGCGAAGATCTGGCGGGTCGGCGCGGTGCGCTTCGACTACTCCGACGGGGTGCTGCCCCGGCTGGTGGAGAGCTCGCTGAACGAGAGCGCCGGCATCGGCGACGGAGGCGACTTCACCTTCTGGTTCACCGACAACCTCCGCGACCCGGCGAGCGCGGTCAGGCCGCTGCGGTCGGGGCCCGGCAACGGGCCGCTGAACTGGAACGACACCGTCAACGCGGCCACCGGCGCGCCGATCTACGAGACCGCGACGGTCAACGTCGACCTCAACGCCAACGGGGCCAGCAACACCTTCACCGACCACAACGACTGGACCGCCCTGCGCTACCGGGCCGCGCGGTCGGCCGACGCGACCACCAGCGCGTGCAGCGGCTACCTCACCGCCTCGGCGAGCTGTTCGGGCAACGGTGAGGAGCTCGACTACGCGACCGTGGCCAACCGGGAGATCGCGTTCTTCAACCAGTACGACCCCGACGTCGCCGTCGCCAAGACGGTCGACAAGGCCGACGCGGAACCCGGCGAGCAGCTCACCTACCAGGTGAAACTCGACAACGTCGGCCCCGGCGGCGCCCACCGCATCGCGATCACCGACACCCCGGAGACCCGCTCGCTCCCCTACCTCGCCGCGGGAGGCGGCGCCACGGAGACCTTCACGTCCCTGGTCCCCTGCACGACCGCCGACGGCACCGTCATCACCAACCGGGCGACCGTCACGGCCGAGGACAGCGCGGGAGGGCGCGAGGCCAACACGGCGAACAACAGCGCGACCGCGCGGACCACCGTCCACGCCCCCAAACTGACCCTGACCCGCACGACCCCGGCCACTGTCAAGGCCGGTGAGGCCGTGAAGGTCACCCTCAAGGCGGCCAACGTCGGCGGCGCGACCGCGCAGGACACGGTGATCACCGACGTCCTGCCGAAGGAGGTCTACTACAGCCAGGCCCTCGACCAGGGCGCCGGTCCGAAGCCGGGCACGGTCACCCGCAACCCCGACGGCACCACGACCCTGACCTGGACCGTCGGCTCCCTGACCGCCGCCCAAACCAAGTCCGTCGAGTACACCGCCCGGCCGAGCCTGCTCTTCACGGCGGGCGCGACCCTGACCGGGAGCGCGCGGGCGACGTACAAGAACGGCAAGGGGTGTGTGTACGACCCCGCGACCGCCACCAGCGGAACGGGCGTCACCGAAGTGAGCCCGGGACGCGACCCGCGCATCACCACCTACTGGACCCTCTGGCCGAACGCCCGCACCCCCGAGCTGCTGGCCCGGGTGCAGGCCACCGACCAGCGCTTCGACGGCAACGGCGACGGCCGCCTGTCCGACCAGGAGGCGCTGGCCGCCCTGACGGCGATCGGCCTGCAGCCCAAGCCGCTGAAGACCAAGCTCCTGACCACCCTGCTCAACCTGAGTGAACGGAGGATCAACGCCTCGACCCGCGTCAGCTCGCTGGTCACCCACAAGCTCGACGTGACGACCGTGGGCGGCGCGGTGCGGCACACGTTCGCGACCCTGGAGGTGCCCGCCAACCTCCAGAACACGATCCGCTACCTCGACGCCTCACTCCTGCTCGACGAGATCAACACGGGCCTGAGCGAGCGTTACTGACCATCAGCCGGGCTGGCGGGTCGGCATGATCGTGACCTGCTGGAGGTTGGCCCGGGGCGGCAGGGCGGCGAGGAAGCCCACCGTCTCGGCCACGTCCTGCGGCTCCAGGAAGGTCATCATCTCCTGGAAGCCCGCCAGCCTGGCCTGGACGTCCTCATCGGTGACGTGGTCCATGAGCTCGGTGCCGACGATGCCGGGCTCGATCGCCGAGACCCGGACGTCCTTGGCGCCGAGCTCGGCGCGCAGGTGCCGGGACAGGTGGGTGACGTAGGCCTTGGTGCCGGAGTAGACGGCGAAGGTGGGCATGAGGCTCCGGGCCGCGATCGACGAGGTGTTGACCAGGTCGGCGACGCCCTTGGCCGCGGCGGCCTCGACGAGCTGGGGGACGAACGCCGCGATGGCGTTCATCAGGCCGCCGATGTTGAGGTCGATCTGGTGGCGCCACTGGCCGACCGGCAGCGACTCCACGGGGCCGGGCAGCATCACTCCGGCGTTGTTGAAGAGCAGGTCGGCGGGGCCCCACTCCGACCTGACCCGGTCGGCGGCGGCGGTCACCGCCTCGGCGTCGGTCACGTCGGTCACGATGGCGATCGCCTGTCCGCCGTTCTTGGCGATGCGGGTGGCCAGGTCGTCGAGGCGGTCGGGGCGGCGGGCCAGCAGGGCGACTTTGGCGCCCCGGGCGGCCAGGTGTTCCGCGGTCGCCTCGCCGATGCCGCTGGAGGCGCCGGTGATCACGGCGATCCGGCCGTCGAGGCCGAGGGGGTTCACTGACATGATCGTCTGCCTTCTCACGGAGGAACTCGTGCCTCCAGCCCACCAGGCCGGACGGGGCGCGGGAGGCGTACACCTGGGTCTGCCCCGGCTGGTACCGGCAGGGCCACCCTGGCGGTCCGGGCATCGGCCGGGCGCGGTGACACTGGGGGGATGGACCGCAGTCACGAGACCGCCGACTTCCTGCGCAACCGCCGGGCCAGGCTCCGGCCCGACACGGCCGGGGTGCCCGGCGACGGGCGGATCCGGCGGGTGCCGGGGCTCCGCCGCGACGAGGTGGCCCGGCTGGCCGGGGTCAGCACGGAGTACTACACCCGGCTGGAGCAGGGACGCGGCGGCCACCCCTCGCCCGAGGTGGTCGCGGCGCTGGGCCGGGCGCTCCGGCTCGACCCGGCCGAGCAGGAGCACCTCACCGACCTGCTGCTGACCCGGGTGTCGGCGCCCCGCCGGGTCGTGGTCGCGCCGCAGCGGGTGCGGCCGGGGCTGCACATGATGCTGGAGACGCTCGACCAGGTTCCGGCGTTCGTGATGGGACGCCGCACCGACGTCCTGGCCTCGAACCGGCTGGCCCGCCTGGTCATCACCGACTTCGACGCCCTGCCGGTGCGTCGGCGGAACATCGCCCGCCACTGCCTGCTCGACCCGGAGGCGCGGGAGCGGCTGATCGACTGGGAGCGGTGCGCCATCGAGACCGTGGGCATGCTGCGGCTGGAGGCCGGGCGCCACCCCGACGACCCGATCCTGGCCGACCTGGTGGCCGAGCTGAGCGCCGAGTGCCCCGAGTTCACCGGCTGGTGGAAGGACCACCCCGTGCTCCGGCGCACCCACGGCACCAAGCGGTTCAACCATCCGGTCGCCGGGGAGCTGGAGTTCTTCTACGAGTGCCTCCAGGCGCCCGGCGACCCCGATCAGTCGATGTGCGTTTTCAACGTCGAACCGGGGTCGCCCAGCGAGCGGAGACTGCGGCTGCTCTCCTCCACAAAGTGATCGTCCGATGAACATTCTGTGGCCACGGGTTGTTGGCCTCCGGTTAAGGTGAAGCTCAAACACTCTTCCGGTCGGGGAACCACCGCCTACGGGCGTACCGCAGGAGTTAAGAATGAGCCTCTCTCGTCGTCAAATGCTCGGAAGCACGGCCGTTGGGCTGGCTGTCGGCGGAGTGCTGCCGACGCTCGGCGCGACCCCGGCCTCCGCCGCCGTCTCCTCCACGGGGACCGCCGG
Organism: Herbidospora sp. RD11066; assembly: GCF_054661255.1. Taxonomy (NCBI): domain Bacteria; kingdom Bacillati; phylum Actinomycetota; class Actinomycetes; order Streptosporangiales; family Streptosporangiaceae; genus Herbidospora; species Herbidospora sp. RD11066. Next base: position 122,080 of record NZ_BAAGDO010000011.1, on the reverse strand, counting down.
GCGCCCGCTGCGCCCGTTCCCGCCGCTGAAGGACGACCCCAACGGGATCCTCGCCCTTCCCGACGGCTTCTCCTACAAGATCGTCACCCGTGAGGGCCAGACCGACATGTCGTTCGGCCAGGGCAAGACCCCCGGCCTCCACGACGGCACCGGCGTCGTCGGCCAGAAGCACGCCGGCTACACCCTGATCCTGAACCACGAGCTCGGCCCGGGCTCGGCCAACGGCGTCCCGCACATCCCCGGCACCGTCTACGACCCGGGCGCGCCCCTGGCCGGCGGCTGCACCGTCGTCAACACCGACCCCAACGGCGCCCTCGTGAGCCAGTGGGTCGGCATCTCGGGAACGGTCCGCAACTGCGCGGGCGGCGTGACCCCGTGGGGCACCTGGCTGACCTGCGAGGAGGCCTCGAACAAGGCCGGCACCTCCTGGTCGGGCGGCGGCCAGTCGGGCGTCTACCAGAAGGACCACGGCTACGTCTTCGAGGTCTACCCCGACGCCTCGGGCTCGCAGCTCCCCAAGCCGATCAAGGCGTTCGGCCGCTACGACCACGAGGCCCTCGCGGTCGAGCCGAAGCAGCGCCGCGTCTACCTCTCCGAGGACGCCAGCGGCCCGAACGGGCTGTTCTACCGCTGGACCGCCGCCCAGGGCAAGCTCGAGAAGGGCTTCGCCGAGGAGCTCGGTGACACCGAGGGCACCCTCGAGGCGATGCAGATCCGCGCCGACGACGGCAGCATCATCACCGACGTCTCCTACATCACCTCGGCCCAGCTCGGCCGCCCGTTCCAGGTGACCTGGATCAACGTCCCCGACCGTGACGCGAAGACCGTGCCGACGCGCCAGCAGTTCGCCGAGGGCACCGTCACCCGCGGCAAGAAGTTCGAGGGTGTCTGGAGCAACGGCGAGGGCTGCTACATCGTCAACAGCTTCGCCTTCGCCACCGCCGACCTGCCCCCGGACGCCGCCAAGCACGACGGCATGGTCTGGTTCTACAACTACAAGGACGAGACAATCACCCTGGTCACGTACTTCCCGCACAACCCGTTCGCCGAGGGCGAGGGCGCGGCTCCGAAGTACACCGACATGACCTTCGACGGTCCCGACAACGTCACCGTCACCCCGTGGGGCACCCTGGTCCTGGCCGAAGACGGCGTCCGCGCCTCCCACGTGCTCAGCTCGGTCCCCGGCGGCCCGACCTACGCGATCGCCCGCAACCAGCTCCAGATCGGCACCAGCAACGGCCAGCCGACCTACTCGGAGTTCACCGGCCCGACCTTCTCGCCCGACGGCAAGATCCTCTTCGTGAACATCCAGACCCCCGGCATCACGCTGGCCATCACCGGCCCGTGGCAGGACTACCTGCGCTAAAGCCCGTGAGAAGGCCCCGGGGCGTACCGCCTCGGGGCCTTCTCCTATTCCGCCATCTCCTTCGCCCGGCGCCTTCTGAGCAGGCGCGAGACGATGAACCAGGCCACGGCCACGACGACCACCACGATGACGGCGTTGGACGCGATGCCCGCGTACTGCTCGACGACGGCCCAGTTCTCGCCGAGGAAGTATCCGGCCAGCACGAAGATCGTGTTCCAGATCAGGCTGCCGAGCGTGGTGAGGACGAGGAACACCGGGAGCGGCATCCGGTCGACGCCGGCCGGGATGGAGATCAGGCTCCGGAACAGCGGGATCATGCGCCCGAAGAACACGGTCTTGCGGCCGTGCCTGCCGAACCAGGCATGGGTGCGTTCGATGTCGGCCGGGTTGATCAGCGGCATCTTCGCCGCGATCCGGGTCAGGCGGTCGAGGCCGAGGAGCGCGCCCAGGCCGTAGAGGGCCGTGGCTCCCACGACCGAACCGATGGTCGTCCAGACGATGACCGCCACCAGGGACAGGTCGCCCCGAGCGGCGGCGAAGCCGGCGAGGGGCAGGATCACCTCGCTGGGCAGCGGCGGGAAGAGGTTCTCCAGAGCGATGGCGATGCCGGCGCCGGGTGCCCCGAGCGTCTCCATCAGGCCGGTGACCCACCCGGCGAGGCCGCCGAGGTCGCTGCTCATTCGGAAGATCCCCCTCGGAATTCGGCTCCGTCCACGCTAGGCGGTTGAAGATCAGCGTCCGATGAGACGTGCGTTAACCGGGCGCTAACCTTCGACGTAGTGGCCCGGGGCGACTACCCCATGGCGCGTCTGCCGAACCACGGCCGTGACCATGGCCTCCTCCGCGGTGGCGGCGTCGGCCCCCGGCGCGAGCCGGGCGACGAGCCGGTCGCCGGCCGCCTCGATCAGCGCGCCGCCGGGCCCGAGCACCAGATCTGCGACGGTCTGTACGGCAGGCAGGTCCACCCAGCACGACCGCGCCCGCACCCACCCCGGTCCCCGGATCACCGGCGGTGGGCCGAACCCGGCCGGGTCGACGTCACCGTCGGCGGCGGCCACGATGAGCCGCTCGACCCCGCCGAGCAGTTCGGCCGTCTCGTCGGCGGAGGCCAGCCGGGCGTCGAGGCCGAGCCCGCAGCCGAGCTTGCCGTCGAGACGGTAGACGTCGAACTCGACGGGGGCGTCGAAGGTCCGGTCACCCGCGCCGGGCTCCAGCCCGCTGGAGGGCAGGATCGCGCGGGTGTGCCCGGTCGTGTTGTTGACGACGACGTCACGGTGGCAGGCCATCCCCCGGGCCCGTTCGGCGGCGCGCATGGCGGCGTTGAGCTTCGCGGAGTCGTACCGCCCGTATTTGTAGGCGGCCAGCGCGGCCGAGTTGAGCCGCGCGACCGCCTCGGGGAACGACGGCGAAGCGGTGAACGGGATCCAGGTCTCCTGCGAGATGGTGCCGACGTAGTCGCGCAGCTCCGGCGAGAACCGGTTGCTGCACAGGCAGTTGAGCAGGCATCCGGGCGCGCCGGTCCAGCGGGTCAGGAGGGCGGCGAACGCGGCCATCACGACGGACAGCGGCCGCGCCCCCGTCTTCTCCGCGACCGTCGCCAGCGCCCCCGCCGCGACGCGGGACCCGAGGAGGAGGTGGTGGTGGCCCGTGGCCTCGGGGAACCGGAACGGCAGCCCGAGCGAGCAGAGGGGCCGCTCGACCGTCTGCCGGACCCAGTACCTGACCGACGCGTCGAGCTGCCGCTGACCGGTTGGACCGTGTTCGTAGGTGGCGCGGTCGGCCGGATGGTAGGCGGCGGGCGGAAGCGGGCGCCCCGCCAGCAACGCGGTCAGTTCGGCCCGCAGTACCGTCATGGCCGACAGGTCGGCGGCGACGTGGGAGACGTGGAGCACGACGAGGAACGGCGCCCCCGACCGGGTGACCACCCGCGCCCTGATCGGCAGATCGACGGCCGGATCGAACGGCCGCCCACCCGACAGCTGCCAGTCGTGATCGGTGCCGGTCGCCTCGACCACCTCGGCGAGCAACGTCCCTTCCGCGTGGACGACCTGCTCACCATCTTTCAGCACCGTTCGCAACGCCTCGTGACGGCCGATCAGCTCGCTCAGGGCGGCTCCCACCGAGTCGACGGTGCTTCCCTTCGGCGCTCTCACGGTGGCGGAGAGGATGTCGGCGGGGCCGGGGGTGTCCGGCCTGATCCATTCGAGGACGTTCTTCTGGCCTACCGTGAGGGGCCATCGGCCGGACCTGGGGCCCGAGAAGCGGATCTTGAGGTCGTCGCACGGAACACGGTGGCCGAACGGCTGATTCAAGCCCACTCCCTCTGGAGAAATCGGCTAAGAGTTTTCTCCCGATATCGGTGGGAGCAGGGTAAGGAGCACAATTAGGGGCGTCAAGGTGCCGTGTAACTTTCACGGTGGCGCTGGCCATTTGGGCTGGTGGGTGACTTGGTGTCGTCCATAATGGCGTTTATTCGGTGGGAATGTTTACGGACGGACTTCGTCATTCTTGACGTTGAGGTCAGGAAATTCGACAGGCTTCTGTTCAATTTCCGAGGGGGAAGGTCTCGACGGATTCGTACCGGAGGGGCGGGCCCAGGTGGCTGACGAACAGCTCGGCCCGGTCGGCGGTCCAGAAGGCGGACGCGAAGCCGCTCAGCGCTTCCGCCAGCGGGGTCAGGTCGGCGCCCTTGCCGCTGCGGACGAGGGTGAAGTGGGGCCGGTAGGGGCGCGTGTCGGGCTCCCCCGCCCCGGCCCGGCGCGCACCCGCTGTGATCGACCCTGCCAGCCGGCCCAACCTGCCGGGTTCCCTTATGGCCAGCCACAGGACGTTCGTGCGGCCTCGGCCGGTGAAGGTGCCCGGGTGGCTTAGAGCCAGTGGGAGCGGGGCGTGGTGGGTGGCGGCGCGGGCCAGGCGGGTGCTCAGGTCGGGTCGGGTGTGGTCGGGGACCTCGCCGAGGAAGGCCAGGGTGATGTGCCAGTTGGCGGGCTCGACCCAGGTGAGGTCCGGCCAGGCGGCACGGAGGGGCCTCACGGCGTCTGAGACCTCGGCCAGCACTTCGGGCGGCGGGACCAACGCGACGAACATCCGGCTCATCTCCGCAGTATCCCGGTCTCCCGGCTCCCGGCCGCAGTGACCAACAGCAGTCACCAGCGCCGTGATCGACGGTGGTGACCGTTTGCAGCGACCAGGTGCGGTGACCAGCCGCCGTCGGCCTCCCTCCGCCGAGCCACCTGATAGGCCGACGACGGAGTTTCCACCGACCGAACCCGCCTCACCGACCGGCCGACCCGCCCCACGAAGCACACGCTCGCAACCCCTCGACCTGGAACACGGACACACCGGCCTCCGCCGAGCCACCCCATAGGCCGACCACGGAGTCTCCGCCGACCGAACCCGCCTCACCGACCGACCGACCCGCCCCACGAAGCACACGCCCGCAACCCCTCGACCTGGAACACCGGACCCACCCGCCTCCGCCGAGCCACCCCATAGGCCAACGACGGAGTTTCCACCGACCGAACCCGCCTCACCGACCGGCCGACCCGCCCCATGAAGCGCACGCTCGCAACCCATTGACCTGGAGCACGGACGTACCGGCCTCTTAAGAGCCCCTAACAAAATGAGCATCACCGGTCTCGGCGCCGATGCGGCGGGGTGCGTCACCTACATGGTCGGCGCAAGGCAACGGCGAGCAGCCCGAGTGTCGGGGTCATTTGTCAGGACCTCTCAGCCGATTTCCCGACCTCCGCCTCACGGCGAACCGTCACCACGACGACAACCCGCTGCCACCACGGGGGCGTGCCGGCTCTCCACAGGTCTCTCGCGCGGTCATTCGCCACGAGAGGACCAGTTGTTTCCTCGCCACGTCAGAGAGCTGCCGCGATCCCAACCGCACTTCTACAAGTCGTGCCCCGGCAGGACTTCAAAGGTGTGACCCGGCAGGACTTCAAGAGCGACTCCGCGGGCCGGACGCCGCCATGGTCGCGTTGGCCTCATCGATGGATGCCGATCGATGGCCTGCGGAGCCGGAGTGCGGCAAGTCCCGTGGATGAATTTCCAGCTCCCGTCGCACCGGGCGAACCTCGTCGACCGCTCGGCACACCCGATAGCCGGCACGCCCCACGAGTGGCGGGTGAATTAAGGCCATCTCCCGTTCGCGCTGCGATGTTCTGAGCGTTCCTCACGTTGATGAGTTGGAGTTCCAGGTCAACCTGTCTCCTCGTACCAAAGTTTCGCTTTTGGTCATTTTGGCCACCACCCCGCAGGCTGACGGTTCACTTCTTTCGGCTATCCTCGCGAATGCCTTTATGTCGCCCTTAAAGCGGACATAGCCCCCTTGGCAGTCCGTTGGCGGCGTACCCCGGGCATCCCTCGTATGAAAGGCGATCGGTGCGTTACCGTCTTGCGCCCCTTGCGGCTGCTGCAGTTCTCTCCCTTCCGTTAATCGCTCAGTCGGTTCCGGCTCAGGCCCAGGTCAAGCCGTGCCACGGCACCGGGACCGACGCCGCCGTCCAGAGCCCGATCGAGATCGACCGCTCGAAGTCGTGCCCCGGCTCCGGCCCGGCGATCGTGATCCACTACCCGGCCTCGGTCAACGGGACGCTGCTCTTCCAGGACAAGGCTCCCCTGGGCGACATCAGCGAGCACGACGACGTCCGGTTCCTCATCGGCACCGGCGGCACCCAGCCGTACATCACCTACGGCGGCGAGCGCTACAACCTGAACAACGTGCACTTCCACGGGCACGCCGAGCACAAGTTCGCCGGCCAGGCGACCGCTCCGCTCGAGGCGCACTTCGTGCACACCAAGGCCACCGGCACCGGCTACGTCGTCTTCGGCGTGATGATCGACGCCAAGACCTTCCTCGGCCAGACCGAGCACGACAAGCTCATCAAGAACCCCCCGGCCCTCGGCGCGTCGAAGGCCATCACGGGCATCCACCTGAACGACATGCTGCCCGCGAACCGCGACACCTTCCGCTACACCGGCTCGCTCACCACCCCGGACGAGGTCGGCAACTACTTCCAGCCGGTCAACTGGGTCGTCTTCGACCAGCACGCGAAGGCGCACCGCCTCAACGTGCTCGGCTACCGGGCGCTGTGGGGCGCGGAGGGCAACTTCCGCGAGCTGCAGGAGAACCACCCCGCCGCGAACATCTACTCGTACCACTAATCGCAGCGGTTCCAAGTACACGCCGGCCGGGGTCCGCCCCGGCCGGCGTGGCCGTTTTCCGGCCCCTGACGGAGCCGCCATCGTCGGCCCGGAGAAATCCGGCGATCATGCCGATCTGGCCGCCTTGCCCGAGCGCCCGAGTGCCCGAGTGCCCGGCTGACCGCGTGACCGAGTACCCACGTGCCCGGCTGACCACGTGACCGAGTACCCACGTGACCGACTGACCACCACGTGACCGAGTGCCCACGTGCCCGCGTGACCGGCTGACCGCGGGACCGCATGACCGCCAATCGGTCGTTTCCGGCTTGCTCTGCCCGCACCGGAATGGCACTCAGGGCATCAGTGCCTCCGGATCAGGGGAGGACGGCGTTCTGGCAGTCAAGTCACGAGAGTCTCCGGGTCAGGAGTGGGCGCGTTCTGGTGATCAGGGCCAGCGCGCCCGCCAGCAGCGGGAGTCCGACCACCACGGCGAGCAGGAACGCCCACGGTAAGGCGATCGTGGCCGGGTCTCCCACGCGGTCCGAGGTCATCGGGCGGCTCAGCGCGACCCCCGTGACCGCTCCGGCGGCCAGGCCCATGGCCGCGCCCAGACCGGCGATGAAGAGGGCCTGACCGGCCACGACCGCGCGGAGCGTCCAGGGTGACGCGCCGATGGCGGTCATGGTCGACCGTTCGGGGCGCATGTCGGCCGCGGCCAGGCGGGTGGCCGCCAGGGTTCCGCCGAGGACGAGGATCACGGCCGCGCCCAGGCCGACCCACAGCCACAGCAGGCCGCTGCCCTCGTGGGCACCCGGTTCGCCGGCGTAGGTGACGCGGTCGGACACCTTCGAGAGGTCGCGGAACAAGGTCGATTCTCTCGGCACGGTGTGCATGGCGTAGAGCGCGCGTTCGACGGTGGAGAAGCCGTTCTGCTCGACCAGCGATCTCGGCAGGAGGGCGCCGCCCTGGTGCTCGTCGGCGGGCGCGGCCACGACCGCGGGCACGACGATCCGGCGGTCGGGGTGGGAGGCCACGCTGGCGCGCAGGGTGAAGGTGCCGTCGCGGACGGCGGACGGGTCGAAGACCACGGCCTTGCCGCTCGCCAGGGCCTCGGCCGCCATCGGGTCGTGACGGCCCTGGAGGAACCGGAGGAGGTCCTGACCGCCGACGGCGGCGGCGCGCGGCGTGCGGATGCCGTTCCAGCGGGTGGTGTAGCGCAGGGCGTAGCGGCGGCCTTCGGCGTCGTAGACGCGGTAGCCGCTGGCTAAGGGCACGCCCGGGAGCCGACGGACCACCTCGGCGCGGAACCGGGCCCAGGTCGTGTCGGGCATCGTGCCGCCCCAGATGGCCAGGGAGCCGATCGGGCGGGCCGAGGTGTAGGAGTCGCGGTTGTCCTGCCGCTGGCTCTCGAACGCGATGCCCACGGCCACGGCCGTGGCGGTGACGGCCATCACGGCGGCCACGGCGCTGACCGTACGGGACCGGTTCCGCACCGCGTCACGGACCGCCACCCGCAGCGGGACCCGCAGGCGCGGGGCGAGCCGTCCGGTGAACCGGATCAGCCACGGGGTCAGCACCACCAGCCCGAGCACGATGGGCACCGAGGCGGTGAACGACCACATCGGCGCGCTCTGCCGCCGCGCGACCACGCTCGCGGCCAGCCCGGCCAGCACCAGCACCACCCCGATCACCGGCCAGAACACGGCCTGACCACGCCGCCCGGAGGCCACGGGGGCACACCCGGCCAGGACCGTCGCGGTGTGCTGGCGCCCCGCCTGCACGGCGGGGACGAGCGCCGCCACCATTCCGGTCACCAGTCCGAGGGCGGCGATGTCGAGAACGGACGCCCACGGGATCTCCGGCGGCCCGACGGTTCCCCCGAGCCGGCCGATGACCGGGACGGCCAGCAGCCCGCCCGCGATGCCGAGCCCGGTCGCCGCGATGGTGGCGAGCCCCCCGAGGAGCGCGCCGTCGACCAGCACGATCAGCCGCAGATGCCCGGCCGACCCGCCCTGGGCGGCGATCTCGGCCAGTTCCCTGCGTCGCCTGCGGAGTCCGACGGCGAAGGCCGGACCGGCGAGCAGGACGGTCACCAGGATCCCCATGACCACCACAGCGGCGAGGCCGACGGTGTTGGGAATGTCCCGTGCCCCTATCGGGGTGGCCCTCAGGTCGAGAAGCGTGGCGCGGGACGTGACGGACACGTTGACCTTGTTCAGGGCGGTTACGTCGGCCCAGGAGATAGGCCTCGGGGTGTCGGCGAGCCAGCCGGAGGAGGAGCTTCTCGGCGCCCACAGCTCATCGGGCGGGGCCAGCGGGAGCCGGGGGCCGACCACCTGCAGGATCGTCGGCCGGTGAGGGTGGTCGACCAGGCCGACCACCTTGAGCGGCGCCGCACCGACCGGGCGGAGCGTGTCGCCGAGCCGCAGGCCGAGGGCGGGTGTCACCGCGACCTCGCCGGGACCGGGGTGGCGACCCTCGCTCAGCGTCAGGATGCCCAGGGTGAGGGGATCGCGCAGGTCGGTCTCGATGCCCGTGACCGGCCCGGTGGGCAGCCGGACGTCGCCGACGCCGTAGGGGACCAGACGGGTGCCCGGCCCCAGGAGTGCCACGACCTCGGCCGCGTCGGCCGGTGGACGGGGATCCGGGTCACGGTCGATGAATGACCCATCGGGCTTCTGGTCGAACGTCGTGCCCTCGGGTACCCGCGTCAGCTGCGCGTCGGCGGCACCGATCTGGTTGGCCATGCTCTCTTCGATGGTGAGCGTGCTGGTCGCGTAGGCGACGAGCAGACCGGTGATCACCAGGACGGGCAGGCCGATCATCACCATGATGAGCAGGCTCCGCCCCTTCTCCCGCCACGCGTTCCGCCGGGCGATCCGCAACGCGGCGACGACGGCGCTCATCGGGCGCTCACCCGCTTCATGTCGGTGGCGCAGAAACGGATGGCCAGATCCCCCAGGGACAGCGCGCTCATCGGGCGCTCGCCATGGGTGCGTCGGTGGCGTCGGCGATCATGCCGTCGCGGAGGAACACCACCCGGTCGGCCCACGCGGCGTAGCGGGGTTCGTGGGTCACGAGCAGGACCGACGCCCCGGCCGCGCAGCGGGCCGCCAGCAGGCGGAGGATCTCGTCGCCCCCGGGAGTGTCGAGCGCGCCGGTCGGCTCGTCGGCCAGGAGCAGGCGGCGCTCCCCCACCAGGGCTCGGGCGATGGCGACCTGCTGGCGCTGGCCGCCGGACAGTTCGTCGGGGAACCGGTCGGCGAAGGACTCGGCGCCGATCTCGCTCAGGACGGCCATGGCCTCGGCGCGCGCCTTGCGGGAGCGCACGCCGTCGAGTTCGCGGGGCAGCATCACGTTCTCGGCGGCCGTCAGGGAGGTGATCAGGTTGAGGTCCTGGAAGACGTAGCCGACGCTGCGGCGGCGTAACGCCGCCAGGTCGCGCACGGCCGACAGGTCGAGGCCGTCGACGTGGACGGTGCCCGACGTCGGCCGGTCGAGCCCGCCCGCCACGTTGAGCAGGGTCGACTTGCCCGACCCCGACGGGCCCATGACCGCGACCAGTTCGCCCTCGCCGACCTCGAGGCTCACCCCCTTGAGGGCGTGGACGGCCGTCTCACCGTCACCGTGCACTCTGGTCACCCCGGCCAGTGTTAAGACGGTCATCGTGCCTCCTTGAGAACGGCCTCGCAGTGATCGAGCCACCGCTGCTCGGCCTCGGCCTGGAAGATCATGGAATCGAGCACGAGCAGCTGGGCCGGGCCCCCGGTGACGTCGCGTTTGGCCCGGGTGAGCTGCTGGAGGGTGCGCATCGTGGCGGTGCGCTGCCGCCGGATGACCTCGGGGACGTCGACCTCTTTGGCCGCGACGGCCATGGCCAGCTTGATGACCAGCTCGTCGCGCGGCCGGTCGGACGGGACCACCGGCGTGGTGAACCACCGCTCCATCTCGGCCCGACCGGCCGCGGTTATGGCGTAGACGACCCGGCCCTGGTCGTCGGACTCCCCCGGCTCGACCAGGCCGTCGCGCTCCATGCGGGCCAGCGTCGTATAGACCTGGCCGACGTTCAGCGGCCAGGTCGCCCCTGTGGACGCCTCGAAATCAACCCGCAACTGGTAGCCATGACGGGGCCCTCTGCTCAGCAGAGCGAGCAACCCGTGCCTGATCGACATGGTTACTCAGTATGCATACTCAGTATGCACGCCGCAAATTCCCGACGAGACTCAGACCAGCGAGCGGGCGAACGCGGCGACCTCGTTCCGCAGGTCGCGAATCCCGGGGCGCCCCCGCAGCGGATGCACGTTGTTGGTCAGCAGCACCACGGTGAGTCCGCGCTCGACGTCCACGACCAGGGACGTCCCGGTGAACCCGGAATGTCCGTAAGCATCGGTCAACGGCCCGACGATCGCCGGATCCCCGATCCGGACCCCGAGCCCCTGCCGGAAGGCCGCCCCCCGCACCTGCTGATCCCGCAACATCTCCGCCACCGACTCCGCCGAGAGCACCCCCGCGCCACCAGCACGCAGAATCTCCGCGAACCGCACCAGATCACCGGCCGAAGAGAACAGCCCGGCATGCCCCGCGACCCCACCGAGCGCATGAGCGGTCTCGTCATGCACCTCACCCCGCACACCCACGCCGCGTTCTGGCTTGAACTCGGTTGCGGCGATTCTCGGCAGGAGTTCCGGTGAAGGGCGGAAGCACGTATCGGCGAGGCCCAGCGGTCCTGTGATGATCCGCTCCACGAGCGCGTCCAAGGGCATCCCGGAGGCGATCTCGCAGACCCGTCCCATGGTGATCATTCCGACGTCGGAATACACGTAAGGCGACCCGGCAGGCCCCGTCGACTCGGCGGAGAGCACGTAGTCCCACCGTGCCTCCCCCGCCGACACCCCATCCGGTCGCCGCCCCGGTGGCAGCCCCGCCGTATGGGTCAGCAGGTGCCGCACCGTGACCGCGGGCCGCGACCCGTAATAGGTCGCCACCGGTTCGTCCAGGCCAAGGGAACCCGACTCGACCAGCGACAACGCCACCACCGTCGTGAACAGTTTCGTCAGCGACGCCAGGTCGAACAGCGAGTCCATCCCCACGGGAGGCCGCGACGAGGCGAGGGTCTCGATCCCATCGACGTACCGGACCAGCTCCCCGGCCGCGGCCTCGGCCACGACATCCCCGTCGACCGCGATCAGAGCCACCGCCGCGGAGGCCACCGACGGCACCGCGGCGGAAAGGAGCCGGTCAAGCATGGTGAAGGGCGGAGTCCAGCCGGTTTCCTGAGGCCGCGAGGATGGCGCGCGCCCGCTCGGCGGGAACGGCGTGTTCGATCATCACGACCGCCGTCTTGAGCTCCAGGTCGGCCGCTTCGAGGACGCCGCGCGCCTCGTTGAGCCCCGTCCCGGTGATGTCGCCGACGATGCGGGCCGCGCGGTCGACGAGCTTGGAGTTGGTCGGGGACATCTCGACCATGTGGTTCCCGTACGTCCGACCCGTGCGCACCATCGTGATGGTCGAGATCATGTTGAGCACGAGCTTCTGCGCCGTCCCGGCCTTCAGCCGGGTCGACCCGGTGATCACTTCGGGCCCGACGATGACCTCCAGGGCGTGGTCGGCGGCGGAAGACAGCGGCCCGCCCGCGTTGCACGACAGCCCCACGGCCAACGCCCCACGGCGCCGCGCCTCGGTCACCGCGCCCACCACGTAGGGAGCCCGCCCGCTGGCCGAGATCCCCACCACCGAGTCGAGCGGCCCGACGTCGGCGACGGCCGCGGCGCCCGCGGAGGCGTCGTCTTCGGCGCCCTCGACCGATCTGACCAGCGCCTCCGCGCCGCCCGCGATGATGCCGCAGACCTGCTCGGGTGCGGTCCCGAACGTCGGAGGGCACTCCGAGGCGTCGAGGACGGCCAGCCGCCCCGAGGTTCCGGCGCCGATGTAGATCAGGCGGCCGCCACGGCCCATGCGCGCGGCGATGGCGTCGATGGCGGCGGAGATGGCGGGGATCGCGGCGGCCACCGCGCCGGGGACGGTCGCGTCGGCCGCGTTCATGCGGCGGGCGATCTCCTCGGTGGGGAGCTCGTCGATCCGGCGGTGCCGGGGATCACTCTGTTCGGTGGTCAGTCCGCCCAGCGACTGGGTCATGGGAACTCCTTCCGGTAGAGCCAGAAGATCCGGTCGACCCGGGCGCCGACGGCCTTCGCGTAGAACGGGATCGGGCCGACCCAGGCGATCTCCGCGTGGGACAGCCCGGCGGCGGCCATGTCGGAGAGGCAGCGCCGCAGCAGCGCGCGGCCCACGCCCCGGCCGCGTGCCGCGGGGGCGGTGCCCATCGGGCCGAACCAGCCGGGGCGGGTGCCCCAGGCGGCGAATCCCACGATCTCTCCGTCGATCTCGGCGTGGTAGCAGCCGGTGGCCTCGGTGGCCTCCCAGGCCCACGCCTCATTCCAGTTTTCCCGGACGAATTCGGCAACCCCCTCCCGATCATCCGAGACCGGGAGATCGTCGGAAAAATCCTGGGAAAGGTCGACGGTCATGTTGCAGGCCGCCTGATACCGCTCGTACCCGAGACGCTCCGCGAGACACAACGCCGGCGTGTAGCGCACGTCGATGCCGGGCCAGGCGTAGCAGGGCGGGTTCCCGGCGAAGCGCATCTCGCGGGCGCCCTGGGACAGCGCCCATCCCTCGGCGGCGGCGACCAGGGCGCGGCCCACGCCGCGGCCCCGGGCCGGCGGGTCGACCGCGATCAGGTCGATGTGGCCGACGGTGCCGGACATCGAGGTGAAGACGATCCCGTCGTCGAAGGCGAAGGACGTCCAGGGACGGTCTGCGGGGGGCGTGACCAGGCGGTCGGCGAGCGCGAGGGCGACGTCGGCGTCGAGATGCAGGGCCTCGCCGAGGTTCACGCGACGGCCTCCACCGGGATCACGCTGCGGCGTTGCGGGTGGTAGCAGGCGTGCGCCTGGTCGAGGTCGGTCACCAGCGCGGGCACCCGGGTCTCGCACTCGGCGGTGACGAAGGGGCAGCGGCGGGCGAACAGGCAGCCGGAGTCGGCGTGCGACTCGTTGAGGGCCTCGGTCGGGACGACCCGCTCGGGGCCCGGCCGCTCGACCCCGTGCAGGACGGGGATGGCCGACAGCAGCGACTGCGTGTAGGGGTGGATCGGGCCCGAGATCACGCTCTCGGTCGGGCCGCTCTCCACGACCATGCCCCGGTAGATCACGTAGAGCTTGCCGTCGCCGCCGATGTAGCGGGCGGTGGCGATGTCGTGCGTGATGAACAGGACGCTGACGTTCAGCCGTTCGCGCAGGTCCTTGAGCAAGGACAGCACGCCGAGCCGCAGCGACACGTCGATCATCGACACCGACTCGTCGGCGACCAGGACCTCGGGGTCGACGGTCAGCGCCCGCGCGATCACGACGCGCTGGCGCATGCCGCCCGACAGCTGGTGCGGGTAGCGCGGCAGCACGTAGCCGGGGTCGATCCCGACGAGGGACAGCAGCTCGTGGGCCCTCTTCTCCATCCACGCGCTGTCGCGGCCGGTCTGCTTGGCGCGCAGGGCCAGCGGCGCCGACAGGGTCTGGTGGATGGTCCGGGTCGGGTTGAGCGCCGAGTAGGGGTCCTGGTGGATGAGCTGGACCCGGCGGAAGAACGGCTGGCGGTGCCGGGGCTTCAGCGACGACATCGGGGTGCCGTCGATGACGATGTCGCCCGAGTCGTAGGTCTCCAGCCCGGCGACGATCCGGCCGAGAGTGGTCTTCCCGCAGCCCGACTCGCCGATGAAGGTGACGGCGCCGCCCTTCTCGATCGAGAAGTCGACCCCGCGCAGGGCGGGGACCGCGCGGGCGCCGAGCACGTTTCCGCGCTGTTTGTACGTCTTGGTGATGCCGCTCGCGGTGATCACGCGAACTCCTTCCGGGTGGCCGGGGTGGCCGGCTGGCCGACCGCGTGACAGGCGACGGTCCTGGCGTCCCGGGTGACCGGCACGGGGTCGACGGTGTCGCACACGGCGATCCGCACCGGGCAGCGCTCACGGAACACGCATCCCTGCTTGGGGATGGTGCCCAGCGTGGGCGGCCGTCCGGGCAGCGCGGTGGCGCCGTCGATGTCGCCCGACAGGCGCGGGATCGCCCTGATCAGGCCCTGCGTGTACGGATGGCGGGGCGCCCCCAGCACCTCGGTGGTCGGGCCGTGCTCGACCACGCGCCCGCCGTACATGACGGCGAGGTTGTCGGTGACCTCGGCGGCGACGCCCATGTCGTGGGTGACGATCAGCGTGGTCAGGCCGCGCTCGTGGTGGACCTCGCGGACGATCCGCAGGATGGCGGCCTGCGTGATCATGTCGAGGGCGGTCGTGGGTTCGTCCAGGACCACGAGATGCGCGTTGAGCACCAGGGCGAGCATGATGCCGACCCGCTGGCGCATCCCGCCGGACAGTTCGTGCTGGTAGGAGTCGAGCACCCGGCCGCCGTCGAGCCCCATCCGCCCGAGCAGGCCGCGGGCGTCGCGAAGGAGGGCGGGCAGGTCGTCGAAGTCGTGGGAGCGGCCGAGGTCGAGCAGCTGCTTGCCGACGGTCTTCAGCGGGTTCAGCGAGTTCTGCGCCGCCTGGAAGACGTAGCCGACCTGGCGGCCCCGCGCCTTGCGCAGTTCCTCGCCGGTGAGCTCGGCGACGTTGCCCAGGCCGTCGATCTCGACGGTGCCGCCGCTGATGCGGCCGGGCGACTGCACCGCGTTGAGCAGCGACAGCGCCAGGGTCGACTTGCCGGACCCCGATTCGCCGACGATGCCGGTGATGGTGCCGGGGGCGAGCGACAGGGACACGCCCCCGAGCGCCGGGAGTTCCCCGGCGGGGGTCTTGTAGACGACGCGAAGGTCGTTGACGCGCACGCCGGGCGCGGAAGTCCTGGTCATATGGCCTACTCCTCACGCAGACGCGGGTTGAAGATCTCGTCCATGGCGTCGACGACCAGCACGATCCCGAGCGTCAGCAGCAGGATCGCCAGCAGCGGCGCCAGCAGGTAGGGCAGCGCGGCCGTGCTCGACAGCGCGCCGCCGCCGAAGACCGACAGGTTGAGCATCACGCCCCAGTTGTTGGCGTCGAACGGCAGCACGCCCAGGAAGAACAGGCCGACCTGCGCGTAGATCGCGCCGGTGACCGCGATGAGCATGTTCATCGCGATGTACGGCGCCATCGACGGCAGCAGCTCTCGCCCGATGATGTGCCGGGTCGACAGCCCCAGCCCCTTGGCCGCCTCGATGAAGCCGCGTTCCCGCAGCGACAGCGACTGCGACCTGACCGCACGGGCGATGCCGCCCCAGCCGAGCAGGCCGAGCACCACGCCCATCTCGATCGGGCTGGTGAACTTCCACACCGTGGAGAGCACCAGCAGCAGCGGCAGCCCGGGGATGGTGAGCTGGAGGTCGGTCAGCCGCATCAGCGCGGTGTCCCAGCGCCCCCGGTGGAACCCGGCCAGCAGGCCGATCACGGTGCCGAGCGCGACCGTGATCACGGCCGTGGTCAGCCCCGCGAGCAGCACGTATCGGGTTCCGGTGACGACCAGGGCGAGCACGTCGGTGCCCTCGAAGTCGGTGCCGAACGGGTGGGCCCAGCTCGGCGAGGCGTAGAGCGCGTTGTCGTCGCGCGGCAGCGGGTTCGGGTAGAGCAGCGGGCCGAAGATGCCCATCGCGACGAACAGCACGAGGATGGCCACGCCGACCATGCGGCTCGGCTTGCGCCGCAGCACCCGCCCGACGCCGCGCCAGAAGTTGCGGCGCAGCGTCAGTGGCGCGGGGGCGACCGGTGCGGTGACGGTCATGCCGTCTCTCCCTTCCTGACTCGGGGGTCGAT
This sequence comes from Herbidospora sp. RD11066, assembly GCF_054661255.1. NCBI lineage: Bacteria > Bacillati > Actinomycetota > Actinomycetes > Streptosporangiales > Streptosporangiaceae > Herbidospora > Herbidospora sp. RD11066. The sequence goes on along the minus strand of NZ_BAAGDO010000011.1, from coordinate 105,722 downwards.
GACGGCGTACAGAAGGTCGGCCGCGATGTTGGCGACCACGATGGCGACGGTGAGCACCAGGAAGGTGCCGCCCATCAGCGCGTAGTCGCGGGCGCCGATGCTGTTGACGAGCAGCAGGCCCAGCCCCGGATAGTTGAAGATCGACTCGATGAAGATCGCGCCGCCGAAGAGCATGCCCAAGGAGAGGGCGAGGATCGTGAACAGCGGCAGGATCGCGTTGCGGGCGATGTAGCGGAACAGGATGCCCCGGCTCATCCCCCGCAGCTCGGCGGCCATGATGAAGTCGTCGCCGAGCACGGTCGCCACGCTCGACTTCATCGCCAGGATCCAGCCTCCGTAGCTGGCCAGCGCGTAGGTCAGCACCGGCAGCGTGGCGTGCTGGATCAGCGAGGCGATGTAGGGCCCGTTGAAGCCCGGAGTGAAGTCGATGTCGACCGGTCCGCCCGAGGGCAGGATCGGCCACAGCGTGGAGAAGACGGCCACGACCAGCAGGGCGATCACGTACTGCGGGATGCCGTGCAGCAGCGAGCCGGAGATCGACAGGGCGTCGCCGAGTTTGCCCGACCGCTTGATGGCGGCGTACACGCCGAGAGTGACGCCGAGCAGGAAGCTCAGCAGGGTGCCGCCGAGCACCGGCAGGATGGTCCATTTCGCCGCCGACCCGATGATGGTCGCGACGCCGGTGCCCGGGGTGCTGAGCGACTGGCCCAGGTTGCCGTGGATCAGGCCGTTCAGGTAGTCGACGTACTGGCTCCACAGGCTGCCCTTCGGCAGGAAGCCGTAGAGCGCCGCGGTGGAACGTTCCGCCTGGTCGGGTGACATGCCCTGCTCGATGAGCTTCTCGTACTGGCCCCTGACGGGGTCACCCGGGATGTTCCGGATGATGAGGAAGCTGAGCGTCATGACCACCCAGATCATGGCCAGGCCCCGGGCCAGGTGGCCCGAGAGCCGCCGGACGACGCTTTTCATCGGGCCCCCGTTTCCTTGATCAGGCCGAGCTGCATCCACACCCCGGCCGACAGGCGCAGCACGTCGCTGTCGTTGGGCGGCCAGCCGGTGAAGCGGGAGTTGTTGACGAACTGGGTGTTGACGTAGTCGTAGAGCTGGATCACCGGCAGGTTCTCGTTGGTCAGCGTGGCGAGCTGTCCGACGATCTCCTTCTGCTGCGCCGGGGTGGCCGCGTTGAGCCGGTTGGTGAGCGCGCCCGGGTTGACGCCGCCGAGGTTCTCGGGGCCGCCCATCCAGTTGCCCTGGGTGCCCGGGGCCACGTGGGTCAGGTTCCCGGCGAGCAGCTGCCAGCCGTTGGCCGCGCCGTAGATGCGCTGGTAGATGTTGTACGGCGCCGGGCCGAGGGCCATCAGCCACAGCCCGATGTCGTATTTACCGGCGGCCAGTTCGTCGAGGTAGAGCGTGTAGTCGGCCGAGGTCAGGACCGTGGCGTGGATGCCGTGGTCGTTGAGCTGGCTGGTGATCGCTTTGGCGGCCGCCACCCAGTCGGAGAACGAGGCCGGAACGTGGAGCTCCACCGTCCAGGGAGAACCGTCGGGCATCGCCCATTTGCCGTTGACCTGCTTCATCCCGGCGGCCTTCAGCTCTTCGGCGGCCTTGGCCGGGTCGAGCTTGTACTGGTCGAGGCCGTTGATCGAGTTCCCGAGCCACGCCTTGGCCGACTCGGCGTGGATGCCGGTCGTGGTGGTCGACGGGGTGCCGCCCTCGGGCGAGGCGACCTTGGTGACCTGCGAGCGGTCGATCAGGTAGGCCAGCGCCTTGCGGACGTGCACGTTGTCGTAGGGCGCCTTGGTCTGGTTGAACGCCATCGAGACGGCGACCGGCGAGAAGCCCTTGACGACCTCGTTGCCCTCGGTCTGCCGGATGCGGTTCAGCACCCCGGACGGAGTGGCGGTGAAGGGCGCGCTGTCGAGGCGGCCGGCGATCAGGTAGTTCCAGATCTGCTGGTTGCCCGTGTAGTTGAGGACCTTCACCCGGTTGGGCGCGATCTTGTCGCTGGCCCAGAAGTGCTTGTTCTTCACCAGCAGGGCCTCGCCCGGGTTCACCCGCTCCAGCACGAAGGGCCCGGCCGAGACGTCCTTGGCCGGGGCGAAGGAGATGACCTTCTGCGCCAGCCCGGTGATCGAGGCCTTGGCCTTCTCGGCGGCGGGTCCGGTGCCCCTGGCCAGCTTGAGCTGGGTCCAGAAGTCGCCGGGCAGCAGCGAGCCGAACACGTGGGCCGGGACGACCACCGTGGACAGCACGTTCCGCAGGAAGGTGTTGCTCTTGTTGGCGCCCTGGGTGACCTTGACCGTGTGGGGGTCGACGACGATCACGTCGGCCGCGGCCCCGGCCGCCTTCGGGTCGACGGCGTAGGCCGTGCCGCCCTGGGTGTAGGCCAGGCCGATCGAGGTCTTCACGTCGTCGCTGGTCACGGGCTTGCCGTCGGACCACTTCGCGTTCGGCTGGAGGTGGATCACGACCTCGCTCTGGTCGGGCGTGGTCGTCCAGCTCGCGGCGATCCCCGGGTAGAACAGGTTGGGGTCGACCGGGTCGTTCTTGGGCCATGCCAGTGACATGGCGTCGTAGCCGAGGAATGTGTTGCCCTGCGGGTTGAACGGGTTGATCGGCGCGGTGGCGTCGATCTGCTTGGCTCCGTCGATCGTGGTGTAGACGCCCGCATCGCCGGACCCCCCCACGCCGCTGCACGCGGTGCCCGTGACGGTTGCGATCACCGCCACGGCTGCGATCGCCGCGAGTCGTCTCATGAACTTCTCCTGGTTGCCGGTTTCCCTGGACGATACGGGCGGCTTCCGGAGAGGTCAATTTTTTTCACCCGTGGCGACGGATGTGGAGTTAATTTTTACTAATGGGCATCTAGCTGCGAAGACGCCTTACCGAATAGCGATCAAGGGCGTCTTTCGTGACCCGCAGGGCGGTGTCGGAGGCCGCGAAGGTCCGCTGGGCGACGCCCACGAAGATGCAGTCGACGATGAGGAGCTGGCTGATCCGGGAGGCGAGCGCGCCGGGCCGGAACTCGGTCTCGCGGCCCGCCGAGACGAGCACGTGGTGGGCCAGCCCGGCGAGCGTCGAGCGCGGGTTGTTGGTGATCGTCACGACGACCGCACCGGCCTCCCGGGCGGTCCTGATCGGTTCGACCACGTCGGGCGTCTCACCGGTGCAGCTCACCGCCACCCACGCGTCGTCGGAGGCGGCCAGCGCCGCCGCCGTCAGCGCGAGATGGCGGTCGGTGTACGGATGTCCGGCCTGGCCGATGCGCATGAGTTTCTGCGCCATGTCGACGGCGACCAGCCCGGAGGCCCCCACGCCGAGCGTGCTGACCCTGCGGGCCCCGATGAGCACGTCCACGACCTGCCCGAGCTGCTGAGGGGCCAGTTGGGCGGCGGTGTCGGCGATGGCCTCCGACTCGGCGCGGGTGACCTTGGCGATCACATCCGCGAGGGGGTCGCCGGGGGCGAGATCACCGGGAACGAGCCTGTCGGCGGCACCGGAGGCCGCCGCGAGCGCCAGGCGCAGCTCGGAGTAGCCCGAGAAGCCCAGCGCGCGGGCGGTCCGCACGATCGTGGCCTGGCTGGCGCCCGAGGTGGCGCTGAGCTCGGTGATCGTGCTGCGGGCGACCATCGCGGGGTCGTCGAGGATCAGCCGCGCGATCGACCGCACCGACGGCGTGAGCGAGGGCAGCACGGCCCGCACGCTCGCCACCAGGTTCGCGGCAGTTGGTCCGCTCATGGGGGGCTCTCTTTCTCCGGTACGGGGGGTCGGCAGGCCAGCCGGTGGGCGGCCGCCCTGGCCGAGGCTCGGGAGTTGCCGTGCGTGGCGACGTAACCGGCGCCGGTGGGAGGGCCGGGGAGGCCGGTCTCCACCACGATGGCGTCGGGCCGGACTTCCAGCGCCCGCCCGAGGACCTCCCTGATCCAGCCGTGCCGGGCGGCGTCCTGGACGACGACCACGAGCGGCCGGTCTCCGCCCAGGTCGGGCAGGGGGTCGCCGACCGAGACGGTGATCGCCTCGGTGCCGGGCAGGAGTTCGGCCAGCGCGCGGGCCACGCCGGGCGGGGTGCCGCTGTCGGCGGCCTGGTGGGGGCGGGCGACGATCTCCACGACCAGCGGCGCCTCCTCCAGCCGGGGTTCGCCGACCACGTGGAGGGCCGCGGTGGCGGCGGTCAGGCCGAGGTCGTCGTCGGGTTCGGCCGCCGCCCGCGCCCGGGCCGGGGCCTGCCCCGCGTGCCAGTCGACCAGGTCCTGCACGCGCCGGGAGGCGTCGGCCAGCCGCTCCTCGGGCAGCCGCCCGTCGTGGACGGCGGCGACGATGGCGTCGCGGAGGGCGTACACGGAAGAGCCGTCTTCCGAGGAGATCCCCGCGCAGACCGCGTCGGCCCCGACGGACAGGGCGCGGACGGCGATCTCCTCGGGCGCCCAGTGGGCGGCGACGGCGCGCATCTCGATGGCGTCGGTGACGATCAGCCCCTGGAACCCCAGGATGCCTCTGAGCAGGCCGGTCATGACGGTCCGGCTCAGCGTCGCGGGCACGTCGTCGAGCGCGGGCACGAGCAGGTGCCCGCACATGATCGCCCGCACGTCGGCGTCGATCGCGGCACGGAAGGGCCGCAGGTCGCGCTCGGTGAGGATCTCGGGCGACACGTGCACGGTCGGGAGCTCCACGTGGGAGTCGGCCACCGTGTCGCCGTGTCCGGGGAAGTGCTTGGCGCAGGCCGCGACCCCGGAGCTCTGCATCCCGTCGACCCAGGCCGCGGTGTGCCGCGCCACGAGTTCGGGGTCGGCGCCGAACGAGCGCACACCGATGACGGGGTTGTCGGGGTTGGCGTTGACGTCGGCGACGGGCGCGTAGTCGAGGCTGATCCCGGTGGTGCCGAGCAGCCGGCCGATCCGCCGGGCGACGTGCTCGGTGAGGGCGAGGTCGTCGGCGACGCCCAGGGCGTGGTTGCCCGGCCACGAGCTGCCGGTCCGCGCCTCCAGCCGGGTGACCGAACCGCCCTCCTCGTCGACCGCGACGATGACGCCGGGGTTCTCCGCGCGGATCGAGGCCACCAGGCTCTCGCTGGGGACGTTCCGGGCGAACAGTACGACCCCGCCGAGGCCGTCGCCGAGGGCCCTGCGCAGCCAGTCGGGCGGCTCGGTGCCGTCGAACCCCGGCTGGAGCACGCTCATCGCCATCTGCTCAAGCCGCATGTGCGTCCCCGATCACCCGGCGGTGCGCGTCGGCCGACGGGAAGGCGGCCCGCAGCGCGAGCGCGGCGGCTCCGGCCGCGTTGTCCCTGGCCGGGATGGCGTCGCCGAAGTCGGCGCGGACCAGCCGGGCGAGTTCGGTGGGTTCGGTGAGCAGCGATCCGGCCAGCACGAGCGGGCCCTTTCCCGCCCCGAGGGCGTGGGCCGAGGCCCGCAGGCGCCGGGCGGCGTCGATGATGATCGTGAGGGCCACCTCGTCGCCCTCGCGGGCGGCCCGGTCGACGACCGGCGCGAACCGGCCGAGGGAGGCCGGGCCCTGCTGGGCGATCTGGCCGTAGACGCGGGAGACGATCTCGTCGGCCGACGTCCCGAGGCCGAGCAGTCCGACCAGATCGGTGCGGACGCCCCGGCCGTCGAGAGACTTCAGGGCGGCGCTCACCGCCTGCGTGCCGATCCAGACCCCCGACCCCTCGTCGCCGACGAGCCAGCCGTGGCCGTCGACGACCTTCGCGACCTTCCAGCCCGCGATCCGGGCCGCGACCGCGCCCGTCCCGGCGAGCAGGACCGCGCCGTCGGGCTCGGCCGTCGCCCCCGCGAAGGCCACGAGCACGTCGGCCACGACGGAGGGGCTGCCGGACAGCCCGGCCGAACGCCAGGCCTCCCCCACGACCTTCCCGGCGCGCCCGGCCCCCGAGCCGGCCAGGCCGAACACGCCGCCGACGACCCGGGAAGGGTCGAGCCCGCGCAGGGCGTCGCGGAGCGCGGCGAGCAGGTTGGCGGCCGGATCGGCGACCGAAACCGGGTTCGCGCCCTCGGCGAGGCCGCGTCCGGCGACCTCTCCCCGCTCGCTGACGACGACGCACCGGGTGCTGGTGCCCCCGCCGTCGACTCCGATGATCAAAGCTGTCACGGCTCATCCCCCTGGAAATACCTTCCAAGAAGGTACAAGAGGATGAAGATTTCCTACAACGACCGCGCTGTTAGCCTCGTCACTTCCGGATGGTCGTGCCCCAGAACGGCGCGTTTGACGCGCAGCGCGTCGGCCAGCCGCTCCCTTTCTTTCTCCGGACGATGCGCGAGCCGGTCGAGGTGGGCGAGGTTGACCTGGCAGACGGCGACGTCGTAGTGGTCGGGCCCGACGCTCGCGAGCAGGATGGCCATGGCCTCGTGGAAGATCTCCTCCCGCGCCAGCACGGCCCCCAGGACCATGAGATCGGTCGCGACCAGGTGGTGGCGGGGGCCGAGAATCCGCCGCCGGATGTCGACCGCCTCCCTGGCATGGTCTTCGCCGTCGCCGATGCCCCGGGCGTGGGCGAGCCCGGCGAGGTTGTGGAGGGCGTCGGCCCTGGTAAGCCCCTGTGCTTCGTCGAGGGCACGGCGGTACCAGCCCTCCGCCTCGTCGAGGCGCCCGGTCTCCTTGCAGAGCACCCCGAGGGCCAGCCGGGCCTCGACCGAGTCGCCCGCCCGGCGGAGGTGCGCCTCGGCCGGGTCGTAGCGGGCCCGGCGGCGTTCGACGTCGCCCATGATCAGGTGGTCACCCGCCTGGGAGGCGGCTTCGTAGGCCTCGTCGTAGCGGGTGAGGGCGTGCCACAAGGCCGCCACCTCGGCCAACTGCTTCGGGGACGCCCTGACCTGCGCCCGGGAGGCGAAGCGGGCGCCTTCGGCGTACCAGCCGCGCCTGTGGCAGTGGAGGCCCCGGGCGAGGTCGCGGGCGAATCCGCTAGTCAAGCGGGGGTTCGCAGTGGTTGGCGATGCGGATGCCCTGCTCGGCCAGCGCGGGCGCCTCCATCAGGGCGACCAGGACCACGGCGGCCAGCATCCTGACCCAGGTGACCAACTTCACAGTTCCTCCTCGTGGGCGGTGCGTTCTGGGAGAGAGCGTCCCGGTTCGCCCTTGTGGATCACTTGGAAGCGGTTGGCACCGGCAGGCCGGGTATGGGACCCGGATGGGACACCTGCCCGAACCACGAGGCCCGATCTCCGAGGGGGTCCTCTCGGCGCTGACCGGTGGCGCGCCGCCGTCCGCCGGCGCTCCCGACCCCTTCGGGGAAGATCTTCAACTGTCCCTGTACGTCTGCTACGAACTCCACTACCAGGGCTTCTCCGGCGTGGACCCCGACCTGGAATGGGATCCCGGCCTGCTGCGGCTGCGCCGCGATCTGGAACGCGTCTTCCTCGCCGCCCTGCGCGACGGCGTCCTGGGAGGCACCGACGTCGAGTCGGCCGTGAACGACCTGATGGTCGACGCGCCCGGAGGCGTCTCCCACTTCCTGGAGGACAAGGGCGAACTCCGCCACCTGCGGGAATACGTGACGCACCGGTCGATCTACCATCAGAAGGAGGCCGACCCGCACGCCTGGGTCATCCCGAGGCTGACGGGCCAGGCCAAGGCCTCGGTGGTCGCCGTCGAGTTCGACGAATACGGCGGCGGCCGGGCCGCCTCGATGCACTCGGCGCTGTTCGGCGACCTGATGCGCGCCCTGGATCTCGACGACACCTACCTGGCCTGGCTCGACGAGGTCCCGGCCCCGATGCTGGCCGTGGTCAACCTGATGTCGATGTTCGGCCTGCACCGATCGCTGCGCGGCGCCCTGGTAGGGCACTTCGCCGCCGCCGAGATCACGACCTCGCCGAGCGCGGCCAGGATGACGCGGGCCCTGAAACGGCTGGGCGTGGCGGAGACGACGTTCTTCACGGAACACGTGGAGGCGGACGCCGTACACGAACAGGTTCTCCGCCGCGACGTGCTCGGCGACCTCCTACGGCGCGAACCGTCGCTGACCGGGGACGTCGTCTTCGGCCTCCAGGCCACCGCCCTGGTCGAAGACCGCTTCACCACCCACCTGCTGACCGCCTGGGACGCGGGCAGGACCTCGCTGAGGGAGTCAGCCGATGACGGATGAGCGGCGCGTGACGATGGTGACCGGCGGCCCGATCCTGGTCGAGGGCCCCGTGGAGATCACCCTCGACGACGGGAGCGTGGTCCGCTCCGACCGCTTCGTCGTGGCGTTGTGCGCCTGCCGCCGGAGCCGGACCTATCCCTTCTGCGACACCAGCCACCGACCCAGACACCGACGGGGAGAAACATGAACATCGATCTGACGGGCAAGACGGCGCTGGTCACCGGTTCGACGCAGGGGATCGGCCTGGCCATCGCGACGCGGCTGGCGGGGGCGGGCGCCCGCGTGGGGGTGAACAGCCGCGACCCCGAGCGGGTGGAGAAGGCGGCGGCCGAGATCGGCGGTTTCCCCGTCGTGGCCGACGTGGTGGCGGGCGCCGACGAGGTGCTGAAGGCGCTGCCCGAGGTCGACATCCTGGTCAACAATTTCGGCGTCTTCGAGTCGCGGCCCGCCCTGGAGATCACCGACGAAGAGTGGCGCCGCTACTTCGACGCCAACGTCCTGTCGGCCGTGCGGCTGACCAGGGCCTATCTGCCGGGGATGATGAAGCGGGGGTGGGGCCGGGTGCAGTACATCGCCAGCGACTCGGCCGTCACGACCCCCGGCGAGATGATCCACTACGGCATGTCGAAGACGGCCCTGCTGGCCGTGTCGCGGGGCTTCGCCAAGGAGGCCGCCGGGACCGGGGTGACCGTGAACAGCGTCATCGCCGGACCGACCCACACGGGCGGCGTGGAGGACTACGTCTACGGCCTGGTGAGCCGGGACCTGCCGTGGGAGGAAGCGCAGCGGGAGTTCATGCGGCTGCACCGGCCCCACTCGCTGATCCAGCGGCTGATCGAACCGGAGGAGATCGCCAACATGGTCACCTACCTGGCCTCACCGCTGGCCTCGGCGACGACGGGCGGGGCACTCCGGGTCGACGGCGGCTACGTGGACGCGATCCTGCCCTAGCGAGATCAGATGTCATCCGGCCCCCGGGTCACCAGCCCATGCTGCTCCGCGAGGGGGTTCCACAGGGCGACGAACCGGCGCTTGGCCTCGGTGGCCGCCTGGGAGTGGGGCTCCGCCGCGGCCAGGTTCATGGACCCGGTGCACCCCCGGTTCAGGAAGCTCCGCCCGGCCTTGAGGTATTCGCGGTCAGCGTCGTAGGACGCCTGAAGCGCCTCGGTGAGCGTCCTTTTCAGCTCGGCCCCGCCGGCGATCAGGTCCACCTCGAGCGCCTCCACGTCGCTCCGCTGACCTCGCCGGGCTTCGGTGACCTCCTTGATCGTGGTGAGACCGCTGGAGGCGCACCTCTGCACGACGCCGATCGCGCCCGGGAGGTCCTGCCGGGCGGCCTGGCTGTGGGAGAGGAACGCGTCGACGGCCATGGCCTGGTATTTCGCGGTACGGTCCTCGGCGACCGAGGTCGGCGAGGCGGACGTTTCGGGGGGCGCCTCGGTGACCTGCGCCGCCTGGGCGACGGGGCTCGGCGGAACCTGCGCCGGGGCGCTCGGCGTCTCCCTGGACGACCACCAGACCACACCCACCAGGGCCATGATCATCGTGGCCGCGAGGACGGGCACGATGGGGGCCATGCCGTAGCGCACCGCCGGACGCACCTCCCCGGCCAGGACGGCATCGCAGACCGGACAGCGGTCGGATGGGGTCCGGGTGCCACAGCGCCCGCACAGCCAGTCCTGTGTGACGATCGTCATGGCGGGCCTCTCAGTCCTGTTCCGGATGGTCGAAGACCGACCCGGGAATCGGGTCCGGCACCGGCAGGCCCATCATTTCGAGGGTCTTGCGCATCACGGTCTCGCTCCGCACGGTGAACTCGTAGACATCGGTGGCCTGTTGAGCGTCCATGACCTGTTTGACCACGTTCAGCAGGCGCTCCGCCTCCGCCTTCCGCTGCTCCAGCAACGTCGTGGTGGTGTCGGCGGCTCCGGCCTTCTCCTCCGCGAGCCGGACGGCATAAGGGGTGAGCCAGTCGTTCAGGCCCTCGTCCAGGAAGTCTCGCCAGAGCTGCCGCAGCTCACGCATCGACGCGATGGTCAGCCGCATGTGTTCGGTCGCGTCCTCTCGCTGGATGCGCTTCAGCCAGGCGGCCTGCCGCTGGTCGAGGATGGGCTGCGCCGGAGTCAGGCGGGTGACCGCCGTACAGTCGATCTGCACGCCGTCGTCGAACACCCGCAGGCCGTGCAGCCGCCGGTTGACCTCGGTCTCCGCCTCCTCGGCGTGGTGCGGCGGATGCCTGCGAGCGATCTCGCGGACGGTGTCGTCCACGAAGGAGCGCCATCGATCGCGATGCCGGCCGATCTCCTTCTCCAGCACCGGTTCCGTGTGCGGCCCGACAGCCATCCACTGGAGTCGGACCGCCACGCCGAAGGGCATGGCGTCGGTCTGCGCCGGGGTCTGGAACGTGAACGGCAGATCGATGCGGTAGATGAGCACGGGCTCGATCACCTCCTCGGTCGGCCGGAACCACGACCGGAATCGTCCCGTCCGGCGGGTCAGTTCGGTGGTCATCGGGAGTCTCTTCCATCGAGGTAGGCGAGCAAGGTGATCATGGTCTGACGGGAGATCACACGCGTCCCCCACCAGGTGAGGTGGAACCGCAGCGCGCGCCGGATCTGCGGGTCCTCGCCGAGGTCGGCGACGAGGCGGCCGATGTCACCGATGAGGCGGGGGTCGTCTTCGGCGATCTCGATCCAGCGGTGCAGAGCGGTCCAGGTGGGACCGCGCATCACCGTGTCCGCGAGCGCGTTGCGCCACAGGTCGAGCACGAAGGTCCGGCGTTCCCCGTCGGCCAGCATCTTCAGCAACATCGGACCTTCGTCGGCGGCACTGATCCGGGTCTGTGCCAGCACGTCGAACGCCTCGGCCGCTACCCGGGAGAGCCGCTCGTCGGCCGCCCTCACCCAGGACGACAGGTCGGCCACGATCCTGACGTGCGCACCGGCCACGAAGAGTTCGTGCACCGCTTGGACGACCTCAGCCGACAGCTTCCGTCCCGGCTCGGCGGCGATCCGACGTAATCCGAACAGCGCGTCGTCGATGAACTGCAGTCCGAGTGTGGTGCCGAAAGCTCGCACTGCGACTGAACGGCGGATGAGGGACTCCCTGCTCCAGAGGAGCAGCTGGCGGCGGACCTGCTCGGCGAACCTCGGCTCGAACGCGGCCGACTCCAGCGCCCAGGCCGCAGCCCAGTGCCCCCGTACCCGGTTCGACTGAACCCAGGGGCGAAGGAAACGTGCGTCCACAGCCGCGAAGTCGAAGGTGGCGAGCTTACCGACCACTTGAGCGCCGGCCATGCGCACATCGAGGTCGGCGTCTTCGCACAGTCCTTCGAGCAGGTCCATGAAGGGCTCGCGGAGGACGGGATGATCCTGCCAGGCCACTTCGAGGATCTTGGCGCCGAGCAGGGTGTCGTGGAACCGCACCCGCCGGTCCCACGGTCCGCGGCCGTCGACGATCTCGGCCCGCGCATACTTCAGCCAGTCGGGTGCCACCTGGTCGAAGGCCGACCAGAGTTCGTCCCCGGGAAGTCGTTCGGGCGTGGGAACGCCGATCTTCTCCGCGAGGCGTACGGCCACCGCGTCGACCACGGTCAGCGGCTTGCCGTCGAGCACGGCCAGGGCGAGCAGGAAGCTGCGCTGGTAGACCATGCGGCGGTGGTGGTGGCCTGGCTCGCCCCCGCCATCCGCCTCCACCCCGCGCAGCAGGTCGGAAGCCCGTTCTCTGAGGCGTTGGGGCTGCAGATTCAGGACCTCGTCCAGTACGTCTGCCGGACGTTTCCCCGCACGTATGCGATCGACGAGGGCGCTCGCCAGCGCCGCACCGTCGCTCGGGCGCGCGGCCGGGCCGAGTTCCTCCAGTACGAGCGGGTGGTCGGCCAGATCACCTGCGGCCTCCGCAACGTCGGCCAACTCGTTGCGCAGGCCGTAAGCCAGGCACCGTTCGAAGACGTCGATCGCGGGTGGAGCGACATGGGCGTACATGTACCGGGCACGCTGCGCCGGGCTGAGGAGTGAACGGTCATTCAACACCACGACGATGGCGGTCTTGGTCTGCTCCGCCAGCAGCACGAGGTGACGGAAGATCTCCTCGTTGCGCGTCCTGGTCCATTCCGCGCCTCCGGCATCCAGCAGGTAGGCCGTGCCATGGGTCAGGTCGCCGGCCCGCAGCCGCCGGGGGTTGTCGGCGGCCATGAGGTGCGCGACTTTCACCCCGCCGGCCTGGCGCAGGGCGAACCTGGCCAATCCGGCCAGGGCGATCGTCCTGCGTCCGGTCCCGGGCGGGCCCCAGGTGCCCAGAACCGCACCGGGGGCCAGCCCGGCGTCGAGGGCGTGCAGCGTGTCGCAGGTCGCGATGTGCCCTAGTCGGTCAAGGTCTTCCTGTGGCAGCGGGATGGTCTGCGGACGTTCCTCGGGATCTGTGCGGAAGATGTTGATGTTGCCGGAGTAAACGTTCGGCTTTTCGCCCGGTATCGTAAAGTGCGTGCCGATATGGGGTCGGTCATCGTGCAGCCTGTGGAGATTCTCCCGGCGCTGTTCCCGCTCTTGGACGCTGAAGAACATGTCCTTCTCGCCGGAACGACCGCTGTTTTCGTATTTGAGCTCCTCCTCGTCCCCGTCCTTCTTCTCCCCGGGTCCGGAGGAGGGGCCGAGCCGCGGCCCGGAGCGCTCGTCGTCCTGGTCGGTCACGGTCCGTCCGCCGCCGCAGCCTGATTGACGGTCATGTCGTGAGCGTGGTTGATGACGGGGTTCGCACCGGTGATTTCGAAGTACACGTCGGCAGCCTTCGCATGCTCGCCGAGTTGCACGAGGTCGACGCGGTCGATGTGGCCGATGTGCGGGAGGGGCTGCGCGGGCGGTGTGGGCTGCTCTTCTGTCATGAGGGCTCCATGGAGAGGTCTGGCAACCGCAGACGTTGCGGGCGCGATGGGCAGGTCGAGCATCGGGTTGCCGTGCCTGATGTCCTGGTAGAGCGTCTTGAGCCGCCGGTCGACCACGCCCCCGTATCCCAGGACACGATCACGGGCACGTTCCAGTTCGGTCAGCGCTTCCTCGGATCTGCCGTCGCGGTGCAGTGCGAGCATGAGCAGGTAGACGACCGTCTGGTCGAGATCGGCCCCGTGCGCCATGCCCTGCAGCTCGGGCAGGACGTCGCGGTGCCGCCCTAGTTCGAGTTCGACCTCGAGGCAGCCGAGCCGGACGATGCGGAACAGACCCCGGAGCCGTTGCTGGTGTTCGTCCGCTTTCGGGCCGAGCAGACCGGCGAGGGGCTCGCCACCGTACAGCCCCCGATAGCCGGGGCCCCAGACCGCCATCGCCTGATGGGACAGCCGGACGAACTCAGCGAGATCACGCGGACGCGCCTGACGCGCCCGTTCGACCAGCCCCTCGAACTTCTCGACGTCGACCCTGATCGCGGCCACGTTCTCGTCGAAGCGATAGGTGGTTTTGGCGTTACGCGGAAGCAGGTTCTCCAGCTCGGGGGCCACCGCTTTGATCGCGGCCCGCAGACTGCCCACGTGCTCGTGCACGGCTTCGGGCTCGGCCTCGAGATCACTGGTATGAGAGATCCACTCGATCATCTGCCCGGTGGTCAGCGACTTCCCGATGGCGAGCGCGGCCACGACCGCGCGGGTCTTGCGTGGGAGCGGGACGTCCCTCCCCCCAACCTCCAGGGATATGTTCCCTAAGAGCGATATGTCCACCTCTGTAGAACTTGTCATGAGATTTCGCCATTCGTCAGATGATTGACAGCTCTAGCGATCGATTTATTGATATAGCACGTGTTTCTGAAGCGAGCCGGGAAACACCCGGAAATCCCCCGGGAATCCGCCAGGGAATACCAAGATCATCACCCGGAATCCGTTGCCAGCATGGGAAGTGTTCGAGGGCGGACAGGCCGCCCCGGCGAACCGAAAGAGGTTCTGTGATGAACAAGTCCAGCCGGCGCAAGAGCAGCTTCAGCGGACCCGTGGGCGAGTGCGTGGAGGTCGAGGTGGTCAGCGTCGTCCAGGTCCGCGACACCAAGGACCCCGACGGCACTCCCCTCTCGTTCACCCCCGGTGAGTGGCGGGCCTTCCTGTCCGGCGTGCGCGCGGGCGAGTTCGACGTCCGGGAAGCGGGCTTCACGCGGCCCGGGTGGGGCTGGCCGCTGCGGGCCCGCCGTACCTCCTAGTGATCCCCGGGGCCGCGCCCACCCGGCGCGGCCCCGGGCCCCGGGATGGCTCAGCGGGTAATGACATCAATTTCTGTACGATTTACACCAATTACCCGATATTTCATTACTTCTCCATATTACGAATTTCGGCCCGTACCTCCACGGCCAGCCCTTCGAGAAACGCGCGCGCCTCGTCTCCGAACAGCGCCGTTCGCGACAGCAGCGACCACCGCTTGAGATAACGCTCGACGTCCACGTCGGAAATCGTCAGCCGTGCGTGGTCGGTCTCCACCTCCACGAAGAGGTCGGGCCCCTCCGCACCATCGTCGTCGCCCCCATAGATGACGAACCCGTGCAGTGACAGCACCCGAGCCGTGACGTTCTGCGGGATCACCCCGATCGTGACCGTCTCCAGCGTGCTCACGGAGATGATCCGGTCGAGCTGGGCGGGCAGCAGGTTCGCCGGGCCGGGCCGGACCCGCAGCGCGCTCTCGGTGATCAGGAACTCGAAGCGCCGGTCTTCGTCGTAGAGCGCCTCCTGGCGCCGCATCCGGCCGGCCGTCGCCGCCGCGAGATCCCCCTTCTCGTAGGGCTGCTCGTAGAGACCGAAAACGGCCCGCGCGTAGGCCGCGGTCTGGAGCAGGCCGGGCACCACCATGCACTGGAAGTTCCGCACCAGCGCGACGTCGGATTCGCGTCTGCGGATCTCCTCCTGCAGGTGGCCCTTGCCGCGCGTCGCCCCGCGCCAGGTGTGGACTTCGTACACCACGGCCTGGGTCAGGTCGGCCAGTCGTTCGGTGGTCTCGGCCGAGGCCTGGGCCGCCTTCGCCCAGCGCCGCACCTCCGGGAGGGAGGGGATCGTGGCCCCCGCCTCGATGCGGGACACCTTCGACTGGCTGATCTGGATGAGGTCGGCCAGCGACCGCCCGGACAGCCCCGCCAGTTCGCGGAGGCCCCGCAACTCCGAGGCGAGCCGGCGCCGCCGAGCCTGGGATTCGCTCCCGTACTCCTCGGATCCATCGGCCGCTCCGTCGTCTCCTCGGCGATCCCGGTGATTCATTTTCCCCCAAATCCATGCGGAGTCAATCAGAGCACGTAGCCGCACGTCAACACGGAGGCAGCACGCAACAGCGGAGATGTTGATTCAGAATGATTCAGGCCGGGTCGGCCCTGATGACCCGTCAGTCCTCGCAGGTGAGGACGGGCTCGGCGTCGTAGACCGTGTGGAACTTCTGGCGCCGAACCTCCTTGCCGTCCTTCTTGAAGACGCGGGTCACGTCGATCGAGAAGCCCTGGGCGCCCGCCATCGGAAGGCAGTCGGGCCCCGAGTCGGTGATGGGGTCGGCGCTCCTGGTGTCGTAGGGCCCCGAACTCTCCGCCTCGACGTCCCAGCGCTTCGTGCTCCAGAACGTCACCGTCACCGACGTCGAGGTGTAGGACGTCGTCACCAGCACCCCGTACTTCGAGTCGTTCTTCCACCGGAAGTCCGGCTGGGGGAAGGAGACCGTCGACTCACGGCCGGCCGGGTAGC
The DNA here is from genome assembly GCF_054661255.1 of Herbidospora sp. RD11066. NCBI lineage: Bacteria > Bacillati > Actinomycetota > Actinomycetes > Streptosporangiales > Streptosporangiaceae > Herbidospora > Herbidospora sp. RD11066. The sequence continues at coordinate 89,937 of NZ_BAAGDO010000011.1, read as the reverse complement.
GGGAGATGTAGTACTGGTGCGCCATGTGCTGGACGTCTTCGAAGCCGCCGAAGAACACGGCGTTGAACATCGTCGTGACGAACTGGGAGATGCCGCCGCCGACGTCGTTGACGAAACGGCCGGCGGAGATCATCGGGGCCGAGACGAAGCCGCGCGCGGTGTCGCGTTCGCCGACGGTGCCGTTCAGGGAGAAGGTCTCGCCGGGGAGCACCAGGTGGTTGTCGAGGATGTCGGCGATGGTGTGGATGTTGGTGACGCGGGGGGCGCAGCACGGGTGCTGCGTGGTGAAGCTCGACACCTTCTCCTTGATGCCGAGTTCCTTCGCCTTCGCCGTCGTCAGCGCGGGCTCGCTCGTGGTGAACGACACGGGGACCGTACGGTCACCGCCGCCCGCCACCAGTTCCTCGACCGAGGCGGACAGCGCCTTCGCGTCGACGCCCTGGCCGGTCTCCGAGGGGACGACCACGGGCTTGCCCTTGACGATCTTGAAGGTGGCGTCCTTGGGGGCCTTGGCGGCGTCGACCAGGCGGTCCTCGACGCCGGTGAGGGCCTTGCGGCCGTTGAACTGTGGACGTAACTCGCCCCGGTCGTCGGGGAGGAAGCGCAGGTTGGCCGCCACGACGGCCGACGGGAGCTCGGCCGAGCGGTCGCCGTTGGTCAGGGTGATCGGGGCGACGGCCTCGGTGGCCGTGGAGTCGGCGAAGGCCTTCATCTCCTCGGCGGTGGCGCGCGGGGCGACGGCGCCCAGGTCGACGGTGACCGCCTCGGCGCCTTCGAGGTAGGCCTGACGCAGCCGGGTGGCGGCGACGGTGCGGTCGATGACCTGGCCGGGGGCGGGGGCGACGACCCGGGGGGTGGTGCCCCGGTAGACGACGCCGCCCTGCCGGGCCGGGCGGTCGACGCCCTCGGCGATGACGTCGACGGCCGTCTTCAGCAGCGACTCGTCGACGGTCAGTTGCAGCGGGATGTCGCGGCGTCCGAACAGCGCGCCCAGTGAGGTCACCACGCCGCCGTGCGCGTCGGCGACGGTGGCGGAGACGTCGAAGGCGAGACCGGCGTCCTTCGGGGTGACCGGCACGGTCTTCTCGCCGGTCGTGACGGCGATCGGGCGGTCGGCGCGGGCGGCCAGTTCGGCGGTCAGCTTGGCGTGGGCGTCGGCGGGGTCGAGGCCGCCGATGTGGATGCCGGCGACGTAGGTGTTGCGGGGTAACTCCCCCGCCATCGCCACGGCCGGACCGGCGACCGCCGCGACCAGTCCGAGCACGACCACGCTCGCGATGATCAGAGGGGTCCGGGAGCGCCGCCGCTGGACGACGGGCGGGTGCGGCCCACTCTTCACGTACGTCACAGCCGCCTCCCGGTCATTTTTCCGGGCATTTTATGGCGAGACGGACTTTTATGCCGAGTCAATCAGACAGTCAGACGCACCTTTATCTCGGCGACGAGCCCGGGGGCGGCGGCCTCGATCTCGGCGCGGGTGCGTTCGAATGCGGCGCGGTCGCCGTAATAGGGATCGTCGACGTCGGGCGAGTCGGCCGCCGGGTCGAATTCGCGCAGCAGCCGGATCTTGGCCCGGTCGGCCTCGGTGCGCGCCATGGAGCGCAGGTCACGGAGATGCCCGCCGTCGAGGGCGATGATGAGGTCGTACCGATCGAACCACAGGGGGCGGAACTGGCGGGCACTGTGAGCGGAGGTGTATCCGGCCCGGCGCAGGGCGTTGACCGTGCGGTGGTCGGCGGGTTTGCCGATGTGCCAGCCGTGGGTGCCCGAGCTGTCGACCTCGACGTCGAGGCCCTCGTCTTCGAGGCGGCGGCGGAGGATGTGCTCGGCCATCGGGGAGCGGCAGATGTTGCCCGTACAGACGAAAGTCACGCGGAAGACCACGGCCCGACCTTATACCTGGTCGTTTTGTCACCTTGTGTCCGAATAGACCATTTAGTTATCGAAACTTCCTAAATCGGTTGTTTCGATACCTTGACGGTGATCATCTCATGGGCGAAGACTTCAAAAACACTCGCGTGCCCTCTCCCGCCCGGTAGAACCTCGCCCGGCAGGCACGCTCATCTGGAGGAACTTCAGTGAGGATCGTTCCCCGAAGGAGGAGCCGCCAACTGGCGGTCGGCCTCGCCATCCCACTCGCCCTGGTGCTCAGCCCCCTGCCGAGCCTCGCCGACCCGGTGCCACCGGTCAGCGTGGTCACCCCTGACCGGCAGCCTTCCGGCACCCAAGACGGTGTCGCGCTGATTCGCATCGTCGTTCCTGACCAGGCGGCCGTCGACCGCCTGAACGACCTGGGCGTCGACCTCGCCGAATACAAGAAGCCCGTTGACGGGGGCCTCGAAGTCCACGCGGTGCTCAGCCCGGAGGAGGCCCAGCAGCTCCGCGACCTGGGCTACAACCTGGTCGGCACCATCGCGGACGCGAGCGACGCCGCCGCCAACACCACGCAGCGCCGCCAGGCGCTCGCCCGGATCGCCGCCGCCGAGGCCGCCGACTCCGACAAGCTGACCGTCCTGCGGTCGGAGTGGTTCACCAACACCGGCGGCCAGCGCTTCCTGTCGGTCGAGGTCAAGTCGAGCGCCGTGGACGCCGAGACCGTGCTCACCGTGACCTGGGACAACGGCCCCGGCGCCGACCCCGGCACCGCCACGATGAGCCGCTTCACCGACGCCGGCCAGTACATGTACCACCGCTTCAACACCCCGCTGGCGATCAACACCACTCCCTCCGAGGTGACGATCACCAGCAACCGCGGCGGCACCGTCACCGTGCCCGTGAAGCAGTGGCTCGGCGAGCCGCAGAAGACCCCGAGCGCCCACTACGTCTCGGACTTCATCGACCACTACATGGACCCGACGGAGCTGACCGACCGCATCGAGGGTCTGGCCGCGGAGTTCCCGAAGATCTCCGAGATCGTCACCATGCCGAACCTGACCAACGGCTACCGCCGCGCGGCCCAGGCTCAGCTCGGCGGCACCGGTGCCTCGGCGTTCTACGTCAGCTCGAAGGCCTACGGGTCCGAGGGCGGCAACGGGATCACGCTTGCGACGGTCAACCCTGGTAGCGCTAACAGCGCCCTTTCCGTCGCTGTGAACGCCAAGGCCGTCACGGTCAACCTCGCCACCAACGGGACCGGCGCGGTCAGCAGCACGTCGAAGCAGGTCGTGGACGCGATCAACGCCAGCCCGGCCGCCTCGGCCCTGGTGAAGGCCGCCCTCTACCGCACCAACACCGGCACCGCCGTGGCGCCCGTCGCCGCCGCCGTGACGCTGACCGACAACCTGCTGGCGCCTGCGACGATTTCGCGCGACCCGTGGGCCACGAAGGTGCTGCGGGTCGGCAAGACCCGCGACGGCTCCAAGACGGGTGTCTTCCTGTACTGCCAGGAGCACGCCCGCGAGTGGGTGACGTCCATCACCTGCATGGAGACCGCCGAGCGGCTGCTGCGCAACTACGCCACCGACCGCGACACGAAGGACCTGGTCGACGACCTGGACATCTTCATCCTCCCGGTCGCCAACCCGGACGGCGCGCACTACAGCTTCTACGACTTCAACTCGATGCGCCGCAACATGACCAACCACTGCCCCGACAACAACGGCGACCCGGGTCGCCGCAACTCGTGGGGTGTGGACCTCAACCGCAACTTCTCCGTCGGCTCGCTCTTCGACGGGTACAGCGGCGCCTCGACCTCCTGCACCTCGGACACCTTCGCCGGCCCGGCGGAGCTGTCGGAGCCGGAGGCCAAGAACGAGGTCTGGCTGACCAACCAGTTCCCGAACATCAAGTTCGCGATGAACACCCACTCGTACGGCGGCTACTTCATGTGGCCTCCGGGCGCCTACAAGTCGGCCGGCCGTGAGCTGCTCCCGCGCGTCGACTTCGGCACCGAGAACTACTTCTGGGACTCCTCGTCCGAGATCCTGTCGGCCGTCCAGGCCTGGCGTGGCACGGGCATCTGGCCGGGCCGCACCGGTCCCGTCCCGGACGTCCTGTACTCGGCCGCCGGCAACAGCGCCGACGAGCACTGGTTCAACCGCGGCATCATCGGCTGGGACTTCGAGGTCGGCGCCGACCTCTGGAACCCGACCACCAAGCGCTTCGAGGCCGTCGGCTTCCAGCCGCCGTTCGCCGAAGGTCACCAGGAGGCCATGGAGTTCGCCAACGGCCAGATCGCCATCCTGAAGGTCGCCAGCGAGTTCGCCGACGACAGCAAGCGCCCGACCTCCAGCCTGGTCAAGCAGTCGAGCGGCCCCGGCACCGCCACCTTCACCTTCTCGGTGAACGAGGCCGCCAACGTCTACTACACCCTCGACGGCACCAAGCCGACCCTCCAGAGCACCAAGCTGGAGCAGGCCGGCATGCGTGAGGGCGCGGCGTCCATCACGGTTGACAAGAACACCACCGTCAACTGGTTCTCGATTGACATCGCGGGCAACGTCGAGCGCAACTACGACCCGGCCACCGGCACGGGCAACTACAGCAGCAAGACGGTGAAGGTCGGCTAGTCCGTCTTTCACCACGTGGCCGCCGGGTGCGTACCCGGCGGCCACCGTCGTTTCCGAGATGGACCGTTTTCCGGACCACTTGATGAGAATTTCCCGACAGCTAGCGTGAAATGATCAGATCAGGTACGTTCCAGCACGGCAGGCCGCATTACGGCCTCCCCCTGCCCTCACCAGAAGCCAAGGATCCATGCTGTCCACTACCAGGCGAGGTTTCCTCGCGGGCACCGGCGGAATGCTCGCCGCCGGGTTGGCGTCCGCCGGAACCGCCCAGTCGGCGGAGGCCCGCGCCCGCGCTCCGCGCAACATCGTCCTGATCCTCGCCGACGATCTGGGCGTGTGTGAGATCGGCCCCTACGGCCAGCGCATCATCAAGACCCCGGTCCTCGACCGCATGGCGGCGCAGGGTGTGAAGTTCGTCAACGCCTTCGCCGGTTCGTCGCTCTGCGCGCCGTCGCGCTGCTCCCTGCTGACCGGCCTGCACACCGGTCACACGACCGTGCGCGAGAACCCCGAGGGCGGCCCGCAGCACGCGCTGAACCCGGGAGACCTGACCTTCGCCGAGGTCGCGCGGCTGGCCGGATACCGCACCGCGCTCATCGGGAAGTGGGGCTTCGGGCCCGAGCAGCCCGACCAGGACTCCCACCCGAACGTGCGCGGCTACGACGAGTTCTACGGCTATATCACCCACGCGCACGCGCACCAGTACTGGCCGACCTACCTGTGGCACAACCGCGAGATGGTGGCGTTCGACGGGGCGACGTACTCCCCCGACTTCCTGCGCGACCGCGCGGTGAAGTTCATCAAGGAGTCGGCGAAGGACGGCAAGCCGTTCCTGCTCCAATTCGCCACGATCCTCCCCCACTCGCCGAGCGAGATCCCGGGCGACGCGGGCCGCTACCAGGACGAGCCGTGGACGAAGGCCAACCGCCGCCACGCCGCCCAGGTGACCCGGCTCGACTCCCACGTGGGCGACATCCTCGACGCCCTGCGCGAGGCGGGCGTGGCCGACGACACGGTGGTCGTGTTCACCGCCGACAACGGCCCCCACCACGAGAAGGGCGTCGACCCGAACATCTTCAACTCCAACGGTCCCTACCGGGGCGTCAAGCGCCAGCTGTACGACGGCGGCATCCGCGTCCCCATGATCGCCTGGAACCCGAACTTCACGCACAGGGTCGTCGACGACAACGTCGCGCTCTGGGACATCCTGCCGACCGTGGCCGACTTCGCGGGCGTGCCGAGACCGGCCGGAATCGACGGCCGCTCGCTCCGCCCCCTGCTGACCGGCGACACCTACGAGGGACACCCGTTCCTCGTCTGGAACCGCCCCCGCAAGATGCAGGCGATCCGGCGCGGCCACTGGAAGCTCATCCGCTTCGACCCGAACATCGCCGGCGCGGGCCCCGAGGGCCGCATCGAGCTCTACGACCTGCGCAGCGACCGGGGCGAACGCCACAACGTGGCCAAGCGCTACCCCGACCTGGTCGAGACGCTGGTCAAGCTGCTGGACCGGTCGATCGGCTCCGACCCGCGCGTTCCCTACGGCCTGACGGCCCGCCAGGAGGGCGGCGACGTCGTGGTCTCGCTGGCGAACGGCTCGACCGGCCCGTGGAACGACGTGAAGCTCTACCTCGGCACCGACGACGACAAGGGCATCGGCCAGGACAGCCTGGCCAAGGGCGAGTCGTTCGTCGCGACGTTCCCGCAGAGCGGCAAGGTGGCCCACGCCCGCTTCCGCATGAACGGCGAAGAGGTCCACTTCCGCATCAAGGTCCAGACGCCTCCCGTCTGACCCCTTCTCAGCGGCTTTGTACGCTGGCCCACATGCGGATCATCCAAGGAGCCGGCGTGTGGGCCGGCGGAGGCGACGACTGGACCGAGCACCTCCGCACCCCCGACCTGTCGGTGGGCACCTACTGCATCCCGGCGGGCGGCGTCGACGACCAGAGCCCCCACACCGAAGACGAGATCTACGTCGTGACCTCGGGCCGCGCCCGGTTCGTCGCCACGAGCGGCGAGGCGGAGGTGGCTCCGGGCGCGGTCATCTTCGTCCCGGCGGGCGAGGAGCACCGCTTCGCCGACGTGACCGAAGACCTGACCCTCCTGGTCGTCTTCGGCCCCGCCTACGAATCCCGCCGCGCCGCGGGCTCGTGACCCGGCCGCCCCTCGCCGCGGCTCCTTCGGGCCCGGTCGACGTCCCGCGTTCGGTGCTGGCCCTCGCCGCGGGCGGCACCGTCACCCCCGTCTGGCGCAACGGCCTCGGTGGCCTGACCTTCCACCTCGGCGACCGCTACGTGAAGTGGTCGTCCACGACCGACCTCCGCCCCGAGGCGGACCGCCTGGCGTGGGCCTCCCGATGGGCGACCGTTCCCCGCGTCGCCGGCCACGGCACCGACGACCAGGGATCGTGGCTGCTCACCGAGGCGCTCCCCGGCCTGTCCGCGGTCGACCCCAGACGCCCCACCCCGCCGGAGGTGGCGGCGGCGACCATCGGCCGCGGGCTGCGACTGCTCCACGACGCGCTTCCGGTCGAGGAGTGCCCTTTCGACTGGGGCGTCTTCGGCCGTCTCGCGCAGGTGGATGAGCGGATCGCGGGCGGCATGCGGCCGGACGACTGGTGGCCGGAACACCGGCACCTGAGCGTGCCGGAGGCCCGCGCCCTCCTGGCTGAACCACCCGAAATTGACTGGCTGGTCGTCTGCCACGGGGACGCGTGCGTGCCGAACACGTTGATCGGTGACGACGGCTCGTTCACCGGTCACGTCGACCTGGGTTCGCTCGGCGTGGCCGACCGCTGGGCCGATCTGACCGTGGCGGCGTGGAGCACGGAGTGGAACTTCGGCCCCGGTTACGACGGGCTGGTCTACGAGGGGTACGGGATCGCTCCAGACCCCGTTCGCATCGCCTATTACCGGCTCCTCTGGGATCTTGCCTGACCGTCGCATGATCAATAAGTAAACTTTCCTATTGACAACTCAAGTGACAGGGGTGTTACATCCTCTTAATTTAAGCCGTAAAGCACCACCGGAGGATCCCTATGCGCCGACCCCGGCTGCTTCTCGCTCTCTTAACCGCGGCCGCCACGCTCGTCAGCGGGCTGGTGGCCATGCCCCAGGCCCAGGCCGCCATCGGCCCGGTCACCTGGTCGGACGAGTTCAACGCACCGGCCGGCACCTCGATCGACGGGTCGAAGTGGAAGTTCGACATCGGCGGCAGCGGGTGGGGCAACAACGAGCAGCAGTACTACACGAACTCGACCCGCAACGTCGCCCACGACGGCGCGGGCAACCTCGCGATCACCGCCCGGCGCGAGAACCCGTCCAACCTGCAGTGCCATTACGGCACGTGTCAGTACACCTCGGGCCGCATCCTGACGGCCGACAAGTTCACCCAGGCGTACGGCCGCTTCGAGGCCCGGATCAAGATCCCCAGGGGCCAGGGCATCTGGCCCGCGTTCTGGATGCTCGGCGGGGGCAACTGGCCGGCCGGCGGTGAGATCGACATCCTGGAGAACGTCGGCAACCAGCCGAGCACGGTCTACGGCACCGTCCACGGACCGGGCTACTCCGGCGGCACGGCGGTCGGCGGCAACCGGAACATCGGAGTCCCGCTCGCCGACGCCTTCCACCAGTACCGCGTCGACTGGTCGCCCAACCTGATCATCTGGTACCTCGACGGCGCCGAGTACTTCCGCGTCACCCCCGCCAGCCTGCGCGGCAACGCCTGGGTCTTCGACCACCCGTTCTTCATGATCCTCAACGTGGCGGTCGGCGGCTACTGGCCCGGCTACCCCGACGGCACCACCCAGTTCCCGCAGACCATGCTCATCGACTGGGTGCGCGTCTCGGCCTGGCAGAACGACGGTGGCGGCGGCACCGGCTCGAACCTGCGCTCCGCCCTGAACAGCAAGTGCATCGACATCCCGGCCGCCAACCCGGTCGACGCCGCCAGGCTCCAGATGTACGACTGCAACGGCACCACCGCCCAGCAGTGGTCGATCAACTCCGACGGCACCGTCCGCGCCATGGGCAAGTGCATGGACGCCGCGGCGGCCGGCACGGCCAACGGCACCCCGATCCAGCTCTACACCTGCAACGGCACGGCGGCCCAACGGTTCACACTGTCGGGCGCCGGTGACCTGGTGAACATCGCGGCCAACCGATGCGTCGACATCGCCGGCCGCAACACCGCGAACGGAGCACAGCTCCACCTCTGGGACTGCACCGGCGCCTCCAACCAGAAGTGGTCGCGCTCGTAGCATTCGACGGGCCCGCGTCACTCCAGACGCGGGCCCACCTGGTGTCCCCGCTTTCTCATCCACGCCACGCTCCGCGAGCGACCCTGTACTTCATGCTGTGAATTGGTTGTTTTTCAGCATTTAGGGGGTCAGGTGGCGGAGTCGTACAGGAACTACGCCGGGGCGGGGTCGTCGGGCTTCACGCAGATAGGCAAGGTCCTCGGGGACGTGCACATCGGCGCGACGTCTGGAACGCTCCAGGAGCAGCTCGACGGGGTGCGGCGAGCGCTCGCCGCGGCCGAGGCCACCGGGGAGATCGACGCCGAGACCAGGGAAGAGGCGGGCGCCGAGCTCGACACCCTCCACGGCGAGCAGGACAAGGGCCGGATGGTCCGCACGCTACGACGGATCAAGGGGCTGGCAGAGGGCAGCGCCGACACGGTCGCCCGTGTGGCGGGGGTCATCGCGGCGGTTCAGGGCCTGCAGTGACCGAGAACGCGGCCGAGACCGGCACCTGGTACACGAACCACGCCGAAGGGGACGCGAACGTCGGCGCGATGTTCGGCGTCGTCAACGGCAACGTCCACATCTACGACGTGCGGGGCGAGGACACCCCGCGGCGCCGTTACGAGGTCGCGTTGAACTGCCTGCGCGGCAACATGGCCCGGCGGGCAGAAGAGCTGATCCGGCAGGTCGTCGCCGAGGGCATGGAGTCGGCCGAGATCGCCTACCACTGGGCGCTGGCCATCCTCAGCGGCCGCTCGTTCGACCACCTGGGCGACCAGGAGCTCAAGGCGCTGGAGAAGGCGGGCGAACTGGCGGCGCGGCACCACGCCGACGAGTGGTCGAGGGCCTCCAGCGTGGTCTCGGCGCTGATCAGCTGCCTGCTGGAGCAGGAACGTGCCGAGGTCGTCGACCACGACGGCTTCGCCGAGGTGCTGCTGCTGTTCGAAGGGCTGCCCGATGCCCGGCAGGAGGAGATCCGGCGGCACCTCGACATGATCCTCACCGGCGGGGTGCAGGACCAGATCGACGCCGTCTACGCCGAGCAGGCGGCCGAGCAGCGGATGAGCGGGAATCGTACGGAAAGGGTGTGGAAGTTCTTCGAGCCGGAGCCTGAACCGCCGCGGGCCCCGCGGCGGGAGGCACCGAAGCTGACGATGGGCGGCAAGGCCCAAGCGGTGATCGCCGGGCTGTTCCTCCTGCCGGGCCTGTTCGTCGTGCTGACGGCCGCGCCCGGATGGCTGCCCGTTCATCTCCTGCTCCTGGTCTCGGGGGGTTTCCTGGTCGTCCGGTACGGCATCGAGCAACATGCGCGCACCCGCCTGACGGCCACCTACGAGAAGCACTACTTCGGCCGCCGTCCCGCGTCACCACCGCCGGAAGACCGAACAGAACCGGAAGATCCGGGCAATCTCGACGACGAGTTCTACGACGAACACGCAGATCAGGCCCGCGACGCCGAGCGGCACCTGCACCGCGCGGCCTTCGAGCAGGAGGTGGGCGGCTACGTCGACTACCGGCTGTCCAGGCACCGACCGAAACGGGGCAGTGGCGACAAGCTGCGCCAACGCCGCAACCAGTGGGACGACGAGATGCGCCCGATCCGCGACGACCTGGTCGCCGATCTGCTGGCCCGCTATCGCCATCCGCTCCCCGCACAGGGTGCGATCCGCTGGCTGATCCGGTGGCGGATCCGGAAACTGGCCGAGGCCTGGCGGCAGGAGCGGCTGCACGACTCCGCCGACCGGCTGGCCGCGCCGACGTCCGTCTTCCTGGGCGGCGCCGCCGGAATCCTGCTGACCGCCGCCGGGATCCTGTCGGCGGGCTGGCACGCCGTCACCTCCCTGCCCGCCCCCGGCGTGATCGGACTGCTGCTCGTCGTCGCCGGGGCGTGGATCGCGTCGGGCGACGACCTGTTCCTGTATCCCGTCAAGGTCCGCGCCCACGAACTCCAGACGGAGGAGGACGCAGCCCGGCTCGCCGAGGAGACCGCCGCCCACCAGGAGTGGCTGGCGGAGCTGGCCGACCGGCCGGGCGACGCCGAGATGGCCCGGTGGCTCGACTACGACCTGATCCACATCAAGACCCAGGCACTGCGCTACTACACCATGACCAACCGCGACATCATGGCCCACGCCGTGCTCACCGAGGCCGCGCCCGGCTGCCTGCGCGCCCGCGTCCTGCACGGCCCGCCCCGCTACGACGCCTACCTCGTCACCCTGTTCCTGCTGAACGAGACGGGAGTCCGTCAGGTGACGGTCCGGCTGGACTTCCGGACCGGTATCACCGGCAACGAGGAGCGGATGAACTTCCAGTACAACTCGATCGCGGCCGTGCAGGTGGTCGAGGTCGGGGTGCGGCTCAGCGACCGGAAACGGCTGATCGTGCTGCTCGACGGGCACGATCGGAACTCCGAGCTCGACGGCCGGTCACTCGTGATGGCCCAGGCGCTGCACCTGTCGCTGACGAGTGGACAGATGATCGACGTGGTCGCGGAGAACTTCGACCAGGGCCTGATCGACCGCCTGCGGGAGAATCCCGAGCGGCTGCTCGAACTGGCCCTCGACACCTCGGGCATCCGAGGCGCCGCCCGCATCCTGGAGGCGGTCGCCGCCGAGGGGCACCGGTGGATCGCCCAGGAGAAGGCCCGCCGACAGCGCCGCCTCATCGACTTCGCCCGCCGCTCCGGCGAGCGCCGGGCGCTGCGCGGCCGCCCCGAAACCCCGGCCCTGACCAGCTCGTCTCCGGCCGAGGCCATGCTGATCAGCCTGGCCGGGGAGTCGGGTTTCGCACGGTCGTACCGGACGGGTTCGGTCATCGAGATGGTCCATGCGGGACGTTCGTCGGTCGTGTACGTGGACCGCGGAGAACTCGAGCAGGACACCGTCGCCGTGATCGTCGCACCGACGATCGAACTCGACCGGTTGAGATCCGTGGAGGGGCTGGCCGTGCCCTCGGTGACGGGGTTGGTCTCGGGGCCCGATCTGCGGATGTTCCCCCGTTCGGGCGACGGGCACGTCGGCTACCGGATCGGCTGCCGCGATCTGGCGGGATATCGCCGGCTGTTGGAGCACGTCTGACGAATGTCACGGAATGGACGGTGCCATTCCGCCGCGCCCCCACGTCTAATTGTCGGCGTTCGCCGTAGACGAATCAGAATGGGGTTCGGAAGCAATGGCACTGATCGTTTCCATTGGGGTTCCGATTCTGCTCACCCTCACGGTCCTCGCATTTTACCGGCGTTGGGCGCCGGGATTACGGCCCGCGCACATCATCGGCACAGGAGCGGTGGTCACGGCCGCCTCCGTCGCGCTGACCTCGGCACTCACGCCGCCACCCGGCGGGAAACTGCGTGACCACACCTGCATTTACGAGGTCACCCGATTGGGCGCCACCCCTTTCATGATTTCCCCCGACGGGCACGTCGACCAGGAATTCACCGCCACGACACCCTATATATGGGCGATGCGCACGGCGGTCGGCTGGAAGGGAAATCAGGTGCCCGATCGGCTCACACTCGCCATTCTGTCCGGTGACACGATAATCCAGCGGGCCACCGTGGTCCCCGTGCGCGACGGCGGCACCGAGGCGCGCTTCACCCCCGTCGAGGTCACTCCGGGTGCGCGTTACCGGCTGCGGGTGGGCAACACGACCGGTATCCCGATCGGCGTCTATCTGGCCCCGGTGTCGGCCGCGACGGTGCGCAATCCCGCCACGATCGGCCCGGTAGCGCTCTCCGGGCTGGACCAGGCGCCCGACACCACGCGGCTCGACCTTGCGCTCTCTTCGTGCGTCGGCGGGGCCATCCGAGGCTGATTTATGCGTGTTTCAGGCGTAATTCAGTCGTGATGAGCCTCTTCGTACCAGGAGTATTGACGGTTTTCGGCACCCGGCCGATACTCGGTTCACTTCGAGAGAGCGTTCTCTGTGAGGAGGTAGGCCTTGTCCCAGCGGACCGCCAACCGCACCCGCGTCATCCGCGCCTTACGCGAACGCGGTCCGCTGTCGCGCCGGGAACTCGCCGGTGTGGGGCTCTCCCGCTCGACCGTCACCGTGGTCGTCGACGATCTCGTCGGCGCGGGGGTGGTCGTCGAGGTCGACGGGCCCGTGCCCGGTGTCGAAAGGGGCGCGGGGCGGCCCGCGCAACTGCTGTCGCTCAACCCGCGGCTCGGGGTCGCCGTGGGGGTGGAGATCGCCAACGGCGTGGTGCGGGCGGCGGTCTGCGACGTGTCCCGGCGGCTGTTGTCGCGGGGCGAGGTCGCGGTCGACGAACGTACAGACCCCAGGAAAACCCTGGTCGTGGTGGGGGAACTCATCGACCGGCTGCTCGACGGGCGGCCCAGGGAGCGGGTGCTCGGCGTGGGCATCGCGATCCCGGGGCCGATCCAGCGGGGCACCGGGCGCAGCGGCCGGGCGACCACGCTCAAGCCGTGGGTGGACGTCAACCCCTACGCCACCGCCGCCGAGGCGCTGCGGCTGCCGCTCGCCGTCGACAACGACGCCAACCTGGCCGCCGTCGCGGAGGCCACGTGGGGTGCCGCGCGCGGGCTGCGGGACGTCGCCTACGTCTACTCCGCCGCCGGTATCGGTGTCGGCTTCATCCTCAACGGATCCCTGTACGCCGGGGCGAACGGCACCGCCGGGGAACTCGGCCACACCACGATCGACGAGAACGGCGAGATCTGCGAGTGCGGCGGCCGGGGCTGCCTCAACACGCTGGCCAACGCCTACTCGATCACCCAGAACCTGCGGCGGAGCCATGGACGCGAACTGTCCATCGCCGAGGTCATCACGCTCGCCCACGACGGGGATCTCGGTTGCCGCCGGGTCATCGCCGACGCGGGCCGGCACATCGGGCTGGCCGCGGCCAACCTCTACAACCTGCTCGACCCCGAGCTGATCGTCCTGGGCGGGAACCTCGCGCCCGCCGGGGAGATCCTGCTGGGGCCGCTGCGGGAGTCCATGGCCCGCCGGGCCATCCACGCGGGAGAGGTGCTGCCGCCCTTCATCACCGGCGAGCTCGACCAGGACGTGGTGGTCGTCCTGGGCGCCGCCGCCGTCGTGCTGCGGGACGACGAGAGGTTCCCGCTGCCGATCGAGAAGTGACGGCCCGGTTCGCGGTTGCCGCCGTGAACCGGGCCCATACGCCACGGGGTGGGCCCGTGGCGGCGATACACATGTGGAGCAATCATGAATCTACCCCGCCTCGGCATGCTCATCATGCTGGTGGTGGCGACGGCCTGCGGGACGTCCCAGCCCTCCGGAGAAGCAGCACCGCAAGAGAAACTGAAGATCGCCCTGTCCAACTCGTTCATCGGGAACCAGTGGCGGGTCGAGATGGAGAACGTCTTCAAGGCGGCCTGCGCCATGCCGCCCTACGCCGCCGCCGTCGAGTGCTCGGTCTTCAACGCCGGAAACGACGTGTCGACGCAGTCGCGCCAGATCTCCAACCTGATCTCGCAGGGCGTCGACGGCATCGTGATCAACGCGGCCTCGACGAGCGGGCTCAACGGGGTCGTCCAGCAGGCCTGTGACCGGGGCATCGTCGTGGTGTCGTTCGACAACACGGTCGATCACCCCTGCGGGATCACGGTCAACACCGACCAGGTGAAGTTCGGGCAGCAGCTCGCCCAGTTCGTCGTCGACCAGCTCGGCGGCAAGGGCAACGTGGTCATGGTCACCGGCGTGGCCGGAACCGGCGCCGACAACGACCGCAACAAGGGCGCCAAGGAGGTCTTCGCCGCCAGCCCCGACATCAAGATCGTGGCCGAGTACAGCGGCATGTGGGACTCGGCGACCGCCCAGCGCGTCACGGCCGCGCAGCTCCCGAGCCTGCCGCAGGTCGACGGCGTGTGGGTGTCCGGCGGCACCGACGGCGTCATCAAGGCCTTCGCCGACGCCGACCGGAAGATGCCGGTCTTCGGCGGCGAGGCCGAGAACGGCTTCCGCAAGTACATGGCCGGAACCCTCACCCCGCAGGTGACCGGCATGTCGATCGGCCAGCCGCCGTACCTGTCGGTCGTGGCACTGGAGCTGGCCCGCGCGGTCATCACGAAGGAACGCGAGAAGGGGAACCTGACGATCCCCTTCCCCGTCGTCACCGGTTCGGCCCTCACCCCGGGTGAGACCGTCTTCCCCGACCTGCCCGACAGCTTCTTCGCCGACTTCACCGACTCGGGCCCCGAGGCGATCCTGGTCCTCTGCCAGGAGGCCGCGACCGACGGAACCCCGTGCCCCGGCAAGACCCTCGACGTCAAACTCGGCACCCCATGACGGTCGAGGCCACCGGGGTCCACCGCTCCTTCGGCGGTGTCCTGGCCCTCCGGGACGCGTCCTTCACGGCGCGTCCCGGGGAGATCCACGCCCTGGCCGGAGAGAACGGCGCCGGCAAGAGCACCCTCATCAAGGTCCTGTGCGGCGTCCTGCGCGCCGACGCGGGAACGGTGACGGTCTCCGGCCGGGTCGCGACCGCCTTCCAGGAACTCTCCCTGCTCCCCGACCTGACCGTGGCCGAGAACCTCCTGCTGGGCTCGCCGCCCCGCGGGCGGCTCGGCCTGGTCCGCCGTAGCCACCTCGCCGCCGAGGCCTCCCGAGTCCTCTCCCTGTACGGAGTGAGCGACATCGACCCCCGCTCCCCCGCCCGCGACCTGGCGGTCTCGCAGAAGCAGGTGGTGGAACTGGTCCGGGTGCTGGCATTGGAACCCGACGTGGTCTTCCTCGACGAACCGACGGCGGCCCTGGCCTCCGCCGAGGTCGACTGGCTGGCCGGGCACATGCGCCGCCTCCGGGACGCCGGGGCGTGCGTGGTCTTCACCTCACACCGGTGGAAGGAGATCGAGCGCCTGGCCGACCGGGTGACCGTCTTCCGCAACGGAACCCACGTGGCGACGCGTGACCACCTGACCGAAGGCGAAGCGATCACCCTGATGACGGGGCGGACCCTGGGGACGACATATCCGGATATTTCAGCGATCGAGGTCGGCGAGAACGCTCTCGCAGTGACCGGACTGACCAGCGGACGCCTCCACGACGTGTCCTTCGACCTGCGGCGAGGCGAGATCCTCGGCGTGGGCGGCCTGGCAGGCCAGGGGCAACGCGACCTGTTCCTGACCTTGTTCGGCGCCCGGAAGCCTGCGGCGGGCCTGCTGGTGGTCGGCGGGCAAGCGGGCGCGAGTCGGTCTTCGGGCGGCCTTTCGCGCGCGGTGGCCGGGAGATTCGGCGTACACAGAGCAGATCGAGGGTGGTCGTTGCGGGGTCCCAAGGACGCCATCCGGATGGGCATCGCCTATGTCCCCGAGGACCGGAAGGCCGAAGGGCTCCTGCTGCCCCTGTCGATCCGCGACAACATCGCCCTCACCACGCTGACCCGGCGCTCCCGCGCCGGATTCATCCGTCACCAGGCGGAGAACGCCGCCATTTCCGGCATGGCAGAGAAGCTGGCCATCGGCGCCGGGCGGGCGACCTCCCGCGCCGCCGGTGAGCTCTCGGGCGGCAACCAGCAGAAGACGGTGATGGCCCGCTGGCTACTGACCGACGCCAACGTCTTTCTCCTCTACGACGTCACCCGAGGCGTCGACGCGGCCACCAAACACGACATCTACCACCTCATCGCCGACCTGGCCCGCAGCGGCAAGGCGATCCTCTTCTACTCCAGCGAAACCGAGGAGATCGCCCACCTGTGCCACCGGGTCCTGGTCCTGAGGGAAGGCCGCATCGCCGCCGAACTCCCGGGCCCGGTCGGCGACGCGGAGAAGATCGTCGCCGCCTCGATCAGGGAGACCGCCGATGCGTGATCTCCAGGAGCGGCTCGGCTATCTCGTGCTGGCGGCCACCGCCGTCGCCTATTTCGCCGTCTACACGACCAGTCTCGGCAGGCCCCCGGGCTCGTTCGACTACCTGGCCATTCTCAACACGACGATGCCGCTGGTCCTCGTCGCCATCGGGCAGAGCCTGGTCGTCCTGACCGGCGGTATCGATCTGTCGGTCGGCGGGGTGGTGAGCGTCTGCGTCGCCGTCACCGCCGCGACCGGTGGCTCCCCCGGCTGGATCCTCGCCGTCCTCGCTTTGGGGGCCGTGGCAGGGCTGGTCAACGGGGTGATCGTGGCCTATGGCCGGATCGCCCCCATTCTCACCACGCTGGCCACGCTCTCGATCTACACCGGCGCCGCCCTCTGGGTGCTGCCCGTGCCGGGCGGGTCGATCATGCCCGAGGTCAGGGCCGTTCTGTCGAACCCGAACATCCCCACCGGTCTCGGCTGGCTCGCCCTCGTCGTGGCCGGATGGTGGGTGCTGCGCCGGACCAGGTTCGGCATGCGCGTCTACGCCGTCGGCAGCGACGAGACGGCCGCCCGCGCGGTCGGCGTCCCGGTCGAACGGGTCAAAACCGCCGTCTACGCCCTCTCCGGACTGTGCTCGGCCCTGGCCGGAGTCTTCTACGTGTCCACCACGACAGCGGGCGACGCCAACGCGGGCGCGCCGTTCATCCTCACGTCGATCGCCTCCGTGGTCGTGGGCGGGGTCGCGTTCACCGGCGGAAGGGGCAGCGCGATGGGCGCCGTCGCGGGCGCGGTCGCGCTCACCCTGGTCATCGACGTGCTGTTCTTCGCGGGCATCGACCCGCTCTACCAGTCACTCTTCCAGGGCCTGTTCCTCGTCGTCGCCGTCCTCCTCGGCACCGCCGCCGCCCTGCTCGCCCGCCGGAGGGCCGCATGAACCGCCGCGCCCTCTATGCCGTCGCCATCGCCGTCGCCGTGCTGGTCATCGGGGCGATCCTCACCCCCGGCCTGGCCTCCTGGCCGGGACTGCGGGCGGTGCTCGTGGTGGCGAGTTTCACCGGATTCGTGGCGGCCGGGCAGATGCTGGTGGTCCTCGTCGGAGGGATCGACCTGTCGATTCCGTGGGTGCTGAACGCGGCGGCGATCGTCCTCACCACCACCAGTCTCGGCCTGTCACAACGCCTCCCCCTGGCGCTCGCGTTCGCGATCGGGGCCGGGCTCGTCGCGGGGCTGGTCAACGGACTCGGCGTCGCCTGGCTCGGAGTCCCCGCCGTCGTGATGACACTGGGCATGAACGGCGTCCTGCAAGGGCTCACCCTGGGCCTCTCCCAGGGCCTGACCTGCGACACCTGCGGCCACTACGCCCCGCAGCCGCTCAGGGACCTGTTCGCGGGCACCGTCCCGGCCGCGCTGCTGGTCTGGCTGGGCATCGCACTGCTGGTGACGGTCCTGCTGAGGCTGACCGTCTTCGGGCGCCGCGTGTACGCAACGGGCGTGAACCCCCGCGCCGCCTTCCTCTCCGGCGTCGGCGTCAAGGGAGTCACGGTCGCCCTCTACACCCTGTCGGGCGGTTGCGCCGCCCTGGCCGGGATCATGCTCGTCGGCTACGGCGGCCAGGCGTCCCTGGGCCTCGGCGATCCCTACCTGTTCGAGTCGATCGCCGCCGTCGTGGTCGGCGGGGTGTCGATCCTCGGCGGACGCGGCGACTACTTCGGCGTCGTGGCCGGTTCGCTCACGCTGGTGGCCGTCACGACGGTACTGAGGGCCCAGCAGGTGCCCGAATTCGGCAGGCTCATGATCTACGGGCTGGTCATCCTCGCCATCCTGTTCGCCTACGGCCGGGAGAGGGCCCATGATTGACGTCTTCAGCGACATCCCCTGCCACCTGGGCGAAAGCGCCCTCTGGGACGGCCGCCGCCTCTACTGGGTCGACATCCTCGGCCACCGCATCCACGCCAAGCCCTGGCCCGACGGCGACACCCTCACCCTCGCGACCCCCGGCCCGGTCGGCGCCGTGGCCCTGCGGAGAAAAGGCCTCGTCGCCACCCTCCGCCACACCATCGCCTTCGCCGACATCGACGAGGGGACGATCGAGCCGGTCGTCGAGGTCGAAAGCGCCGAGGAGAACCGCCTCAACGACGGCGCCGTCGACGCCGAGGGCAGGTTCTGGTTCGGCTCGATGAACCTGGCCGAGAAGGACCCCACCGGCTCCTTCTACCGCCTGAACCCCGACCTCACCGTCGACAAGATCTTCGGCGGCGTCATCTGCTCCAACGGCCCCGCCTTCAGCCCCGACGGCCGAACCGTCTACCACGTCGACTCCACGACCAGGCGCATCACCGCGTACACGGAAGGTGAAGGCCGGATCTTCGCTACCGACGACGACTGCTACCCCGACGGCCTGGCCGTCGACGCCGAGGGCGGCGTCTGGAACTGCAAGTGGAACGGCTCGAGAATCGTCCGGTACGCCCCCGACGGCACGATCGACCGCATCCTCAAGGTCCCCGTCGAACGCCCGACCAGGTGCGCCTTCGCCGGGCCGGATCTCGACGTCCTCGCGATCACCACGGCCAGAGGAGACCACCCGTTGTCCGGCCAGACGCTCCTGGCCGACCCGGGCGTGCGGGGGCTCCCGGCCCATCCCTTCCTGGGCTGAGCTGGAACTTTGCCCGCAGATGGGAAGTTTCTGCAGGTCACCAAGGTTTGTTGACGTTAGTGAAGGAGTGAGGTCAAGGGAGAGGTCGAATGGTCAGGCAACCGCCCTCGTTCCGGGCGCGAAGGACGTTCGCGACCGGGGTGGTGATGGCGCTGATGTGCCTGGGGCTGAGTTTCCTCTTCCTCATGTACGTCGGCGGCAAAGAAGGCGACAACGCGCTGCAACGGGGCCTGTCGGCCTGGAACAGCGTCGAGTCGCTGATCCAGCAGGGGCGGCTCCCCTCGATGCTGCCCCACGCCGGCGACGAGGCGATCCAGGTGCTGGACGCCCACGGGAAGGTGGTCGCGGCGACCAGCCAGCTGGCGGGCGTACCGCCGATGGCCACCATCCACCCCACCGGCGACAAACTGAGCACCACCCAGGTCCTGTGCCCGCCCGCGGGGCTGGAGGGGTGCCGGACCGTGACGTCGATCAACGTCTACCAGCCGGACGGCATCTGGTCGGTGTACGTGGCCACCCCCACGGTCCCCTGGTACGGCACCTCCACCGCCGTGTTCCTGGCGATCGGCGCCTCGCTCCTGGTCACCACGGCCGTCACGGCCTGGGTGTTCCGGGACATCTCCAAAGCCGTGGAGCCGGTGGTCGCGATACGGCGGCAGCTGGCCGACATCACCGCCGCGCAGCTCGAACGCCGGGTTCCGGTGCCCGGCACCTACGACACCTACGAAGAGGTGAAGGTCCTGGCCGAGACGGTCAACGGCACGCTCGACCGGCTGGAGGACGCCTACGAACGGCTGCGGCGCTTCACCTCCGACGCCTCCCACGACCTCCGCAGCCCGATCACCGCCATGCGGCTGCAACTGGAGGAGGCCCTGATGCGCCCCGGGGACGCCGACTGGCCGACCGTGGCGACCACGGTCCTGACCGGAGTGGACCGGCTCCAGGCGATCGTGACCGACCTGCTGGCCCTCGCCCGCCTCGACGCGGGCGCGCCCCTCGACGGTGAGCCGACCGACCTGGGTGTGCTGGCCGGAGCCGAACTGGACCGGCGCCCCCACCGCGCGAAGATCGTCAGGAACTTCCAGCAGGGCGTGTGCGTCGACTGTGACCGGCTGCGCATCTCCCGGGTCCTGGTCAACCTGCTCGACAACGCCGAGCGGCACACCGTGTCCCAGATCACCGTCACCGTACGCGCCGAGAACGGAACCGCCGTCCTGGAGGTCCTGGACGACGGCGCCGGCCTCGCCGCCGAGGACCGCGAACGGGTCTTCGAACGCTTCACCCGCCTGGAGGCGTCACGGTCCCGCGACGCCGGAGGGACCGGGCTCGGTCTGGCCATCGCCAGAGAGATCGCCCGAGCGCACGAGGGCACCCTGACCGTCGAGGACAGCGTCCGAGGCGCACGGTTCGTCCTCCGCCTCCCAGGCGCGGGATCCCGCCGCCCCGGCGAGGGCTGCGCTCCGAGACCGTCACCGGCCGTCCTACCGGGAGCGCGCGTCCCGGCCACCGGCTAGGACGACGCAGGTCGTCCCTCCGTTGACCTGGGTATATGTTCAAAATATGTACGACGACGGTCTGGTCGCCTGCACGGATGCCGAGCTGATCATCAGGCGGTATTACCTCTGGGGCGGCGACAAGCGCATCTCCCTGAGGGCGATCAGAGCGGTCAACGCGATCCCGCTGCCCAACGGTTCGTGGCGGATCTGGGGGACGGGCGATTTCGTCCACTGGTACAACCTCGACCGCGATCGGCCCTCGCGCCGGATGGCGCTCTGGGTCGATGTCGGGGCCAAGATCGTGCCGGCGGTCACCCCGCGGGATCCGCGGCGGTTGATCACGGAGTTGGCGTCACGAGGGATCCGGACGAATCGGGCTGGGGTTGTGCAGCGTGGGCAGAACTGGATGCGGCTGGCGTGACGGGCCGGCCCTGCGCGTAGTCGACCACGGTGCCGTGGGTGCTGGTGGCGGCGTGGGCGGCGGCGTACAGGATCAGCATGTTGAGCAGTTTCAGGAACAGCAGCATGCCCACGGCGCTCGCCACCACCGTGTACGCCGGGTTCGACGAGCTCATGTTGAAGTAGAACTGGCCGATCGTCTTCAGTATCTCCAGGCCCACCGTGATGATCAGCGCGGGGCCGATCACCCGGCGGAACGACAGGCGCAGCCGGGGTGCCAGCGTGAGCAGGGCGATCGACAGCAGCAGGTTCACCAGGAAGCCCAGCAGCAGGGCCGCGCCCTGGAGTGCCCACCTCGACGCGGGGGCGTCGGGGCCGACCGTGTGGCCGGTCAGCCACGACAGTGCCGACTGGGCGCCGAACGACAGGGACAGCGAGGTCGCGAGCAGCAGGCCGAGCGCGACCAGCACGGCCAGGTCGATCAGCCACCGCACGACGAAGTTGCCGGGGTGTTCGTCGAGGCCCCACATGGTGCGGCTGCACGACCGCATCGAATCTATCCAGAACAGGCCGGTCAGCGGCAGGCCGAACGACGCGATCCAGCCCGCCGTGTCGCGGGCGTCGCGGAGGGCGGCGACGTCGAGCCTCGGGAAGGTGTCGCTGAGATATCCGGCGATCTGGGTGAGCGCGGCCGGGGTGTCCCAGACGTGGCCGATGATCACGAACGTGAGCAGGCCCAGGGCGAAGATCGCGAAGAACGCGTAGTAGGTCATGCCGGCCGACAGGCGGCCGCCGCCCAGCCGGTCGAACCGGACTCCCGCGCGGATGTGGTGATCAAGCCATGGAGGAAATCTCCGGTTCACCCGCATGGCCCCTTATTACCCGTGAGGCGGCACCTCAGACGGTGCCGCCGCTGCGCCAGTAGACGCCGTCCTCCCTGGACAGCAACTCGTTCTCGACAAGATAGCGGCGCAACGCGGCGTAGTCGTCGAAGAACGCGACGAGAATCTCGTTGACCTGCTTCTCGGGGTAGCGCACCCCGATCTCGAACGACTGGGCGATGCGGTCGAGGACCGCCAGGCGCACCGTGTGTTTCGCGGGCATCTGCACCAGGCGGCCCTCGACGAGGAACCTTTCGATCACTTCTTGCGGGGTCATGCCTCGATCGTAGGGGCTACATCAGGAAGTTCCGCGGGATGCGGAAGTGCGTGCGGATGATCTGGACGACCTTGGCGACCGTGCGCTGCACGTAGTCCTCCCGTTCGCGGCCCCAGCCGTTCTTGAAGGCCTCGTTGGCGCCGTTCTCCCAGGTCATGACGTTGTCGGCGCGGTCCCACGACCTGAGCTTCTCCTGGGCCGCCTCGTAGGACTTCCTGGCTTGGGCCAGTTCGAGCTGGGCCCGGCGGTAGTCGGTGGCGGCCTCGGTGAGCCGTAGCTGCGCGCCGTCGGTGTCCCAGCCCCGGCTCTTGACCATGTTGTAGGCCTTCTCCTGGCCCTGGTAGGCGGCCCTGGCCACCATGGCGTCGGGCACGGCGTTCCGGACGTCGCCCGCCGCCTTCTTGATCGCCTGTCTGGCCCCGCGCTGGACCAGTTTCCCGACGCCCGGCACCATGCCGGCCGCGCCCACGGCGCAGTCGACCTTCTTCCCCTCCTTGCACGACTTGATGGTGTCGAGCGCCCCCGTCGCCATCGAGACCACGGTGAGCGCGGCGGCCACCGGCTGGAGGCCGGGGATCAGGCCGACGCCCATGGCCGCCATGCCGGTGACCGCGGAGATCTTGCCGGAGTTCTCCCACAGCCACTTGCCGGTCGACTTCACCGCCGAGACGTACGGCCGGACCGCCACGGCCGCCGTGGCCTTGGCCACGTTGACCACGGTCGACAGGAACTGCGGCTTCTTGATCTTGAACCAGAGGCCGTCGGGGTCGGTGAAGGTGAGCGGGTTGCCGTTGGAGTAGCTGTAGCCGTGCATCTGCTGCGGGTCGAGCGGGTCGATCACCGGGTCGACGCTGATGAAGGCGCCGAGCAGCGGGTCGTAGTCGCGGGCCCCGATGTTGGTGAGGCCGGTCGGATCGTTGGTGCCGCCGACGAAGCCCTTGTCGCCCGCCCAGAAGGCCGGGTTGGCCCCGCGCTGGGCGCCGAACGGGAGGCTGCGCTTGCGGGCCGCGCTCAGGTCGGACGCCTTGACCATGGCCTCGGCGGTGTTGTGGTGGTCGCGCGCCATCCAGCACAGGCCCGTGGTGCCGGGCGCGGTGCGGACGGCCACGGTCTCCTCGCCGTGGTCGTAGTAGCGGGTGGCGGTGACGGTGGTGCCGACGGCGCGGACCTCCTGCCCGTGGGGCAGGTAGGCGGTGATCGCGCCCGCCTCCTTGCGGATCAGCCGGGAGCCCTCGGTGTCGTAGAGATACGACGTGGGGGCGGCGGTGCCCTGGGTGGTGGTGGCGAGGTTGCCCTCCGCGTCCCAGGTCAGGTTGGTGACGGCGCCGTTGACGGTCCGGCCGGTCATGTTGCCGGTGGCGTCGTAGGCGTAGGTGTCGGAGCCGCCGGTCGACTTGTCGACCCGCGTCGTGGTGTGCGGCTTGCTGCCCGCGGCGCCGCCCTGGGCGGGCTGGACGAAGTCGCGGACGGTGGTGGTCGTGCCGCGCCAGGTCTCGACGTCGCGGCTGCCGGTGCTCGTGTACGTGTAGCTGTGCCAGTAGGGGGCTGGCCCGCCCAGCGCGGTGACCGAGCGGGTGGCCGCGCAGTCGCCCGACGTGGGGGTCCAGGCCTCGGTCATCCGGCGCAGGTAGTCGGTGGTGAAGCACTGGTGGTCGGCGGCCTGGCCGCCGTTGGGCAGGTCGCTGACCTTGGTGACGTTGCCCATCGGGTCGTACTGGTAGTTGAGGTTGATCGTCTGGTTCTTCAGCTCGGGCGTGACCGAGCTGGTGACCAGGCGGCCGGTGGGCTCGTCGAAGGTGTCGGTCTGCCAGACGCGCTCGTCGTCCTGGCCCATAATGCGCTGGATGACGCCGCCGAGCTGGTTGTAGACGGTGTCGTTGACGTAGGTCTGCGTGCCCGACAGCAGGTAGCTCGGCTTGCCGACCGCGTTGTAGCCGAACTCCAGCGTCTCCTCCGGCAGGTTGCCGGCGGCCGGGAGCGTCAGGGTGGCGGGCTGGCCGTCCTGCTTGTAGCTGGTCTTGTACTCGTACGTCTTCGCCAGGGCGCCGGTCTCGGCGGGGAGCGTGACCGTCATGCCGGTCGCGTAGCCGCCGGTGTCGTAGCCGGTGATCAGGGTGGAGTACTTGGCGGTGCCGTTGTAGCGGATCGACCCGGCCGACTTGCCGACGCCGTTCGGGGCGGTGTCGTAGAGCCACTCGGCCCGCAGCGGGCCGGTCGCGGAGCCGTCGCGCAGGCTGGTCTTGCGGCCGAGCGCGTCGTATCCGTAGGCGAGGACGACGCCGCGCGCGTCCTTCACCGTCAGGACCTGGTCACCCAGGTCGAAGGTCTGGTCGCTGGCGCCCTTGTCGGGGTCCTCGATCCTGACCTTGTTGCCGCGCGCGTCGTAGTGGTTGCGCCAGACGTTGCCCGCCTGGTCGGTGATGGTGGCCAGGTCGCCCCGGTCGTTGTAGGCGTAGCGGGTGCGGTCGTAGGTGGTGGCCGTCGGCGAGTGGAACTGCCGCAGCTCGACGGTCCGGCCCCGCGCGTCGGCGACCGTCTCGGTCTTCACACCGCCCTGCGGCGGGGTGACGATCGTGCTCTTCCCCGTGTACGTCGTCGTCGTGGCCCACTTGGCCACGCCGTTGGCCTTGAACTCCGTCTTGATGACGCGCCCGGCGCCGTCGTAGGTGTTCTCGGTGACCGAGGGGATGGCCTTGGTCGGCACCGCGATGGTGTCGGTGGGGCCGGTGCCGTCGTGGTAGTAGGGCTCGGAGGTCCAGGTGACCAGGCCGCGCGAGTCGCGCATGGTCTCGGCGATCACCCGGCCGCCGCCGACCGCCTGGGTCTGGGCCTGGCGCTGGCGGAGCATGGCGTCGTACAGGACGGTCGAGACCTGGTAGCGGCCGGTGCCGTTGGGCAGCAGCCTCTTCGTGGTGGTGACCGACGGGGCGTTGTTGCGGACCTTGTACTCGTAGATCAGGTTCGCGTGGTCTGTCCTGGCCCGGCCGGGCAGCCAGACCTTGGCCAGGCGGCCCGCGGCGTCGTACTCCAGCTCGGTCACCCGGCCGCCCATGTCGGTGACGGTGCGCGGGATCTGCCAGGCGGTGTCCAGCACGTTCGTGGTGACCTGGCCGAGGGGGTTGGTCATCCGCGTCTCGGTGACCGGCCCGGCCTTGGCCGGGATGTACTCGT
This sequence comes from Herbidospora sp. RD11066, assembly GCF_054661255.1. Classification (NCBI taxonomy): domain Bacteria; kingdom Bacillati; phylum Actinomycetota; class Actinomycetes; order Streptosporangiales; family Streptosporangiaceae; genus Herbidospora; species Herbidospora sp. RD11066. The sequence continues at coordinate 64,534 of NZ_BAAGDO010000011.1, read as the reverse complement.
TCCTGCTGGTGCGGCCGAGGGCGTCGGTGGCGTTGAGGATGCGGCCGTTGGCGTCGTAGGAGGTGGTGACCGAGGTGAGCCATTCGGCGGTGGTGCCGTTCCAGCCCTTGAGCTCCTCCTCCTTGACGACCAGGCCGCGGGTCGGCGCGGTGCCGAGCGGTTTGGTGACGTCGTCGTAGTAGTTGCGCTGCATGTTGACGACGTCGGCCGGGATCGCGGGGGTGGTGGCGCAGGCGACGCCGTACTGCTCGGTCTGGAGGACCTTGTCCCTGATCCACAGGCCGCTGTTGACGGCGTAGGAGGTCTTCGTGCACAGGTCGTCGTCGGCGGTGGTCTCGTCGCCGAGGTCGCTGACCTCGGTCGGCAGGTTGTCGGCGTTGACCTTCGTCAGGGTCTTGGTCCAGCGGGTGGTGCCGTCGCTGATCCGGGTGCGGGTGAGCGCCACCGGGATCTGGGTCGTGTACGCCTTGATCGAGCCCGACGCCCCGGTCTGGGTGAACGCGGGCTCCATGAGCTTGCCGCTGACCCAGGTGCCGCCGAGGCCCTCGAAGGCGGTCTCCTCGCGGAGCTGGCCGCTGAGGGCGTCGTGGTCCTCGATCTTCTTGGAGTGGGCGTCTCCGGTGCCGTCGAGGCTGTCCTTCACCCAGACGTCGCGGACCTTGTCGTCGGGCTGCTTGTCACCGTCCATGCCGCGGAAGTAGCGGTATTCGGTCGACGACTGCGGCCCGCTCTCCAGGCCGGTGCGGACGCGGACGTGGCCGTAGCCGCGGAACTGGCCCCAGGTGCGCTTCTTCTCCTCGACGAGCTCGCTGTCGTCGTAGCGCCAGGCGGGGGTGTCGAGGTAGTCGTAGTTGGTCTGCTCGTGGGTGAAGCCGCCGCCGTTGTCGTAGACGTCGAGGCGGTCGACGACGTACTTGTGGAACCAGTCGAGGGTGGCGTCGGTGCCGTCCTGGGTGGACCACTGCGGGAAGCAGCGCTTGGTGTTCGAGTGGGGCTGCGGCAGGGCGGCGCGGGTGCAGTCGCCCGGCAGGTAGGTGACGCCGATCTGGGCGCCGGTCTCGGTCGTGATCGACACGACGCGGAAGCGGTTGAGCGCGGTGCGGTTGTCGTTCCCGCCGTCGACCCGGTTGGGGAACGGGTCGGCGCCCGGCGAGAAGGTGACCGCCGGGTCGGTGATGGTGGGGCCGCCCTTGATGCCGCTGCCGGCGTGGGTGATCGAGTCGAGCCACATGGGCACGCCCTCGCTCTGGCTCACGCCCGCGTTCAGCCACGAGTGCTTCAACGTCCAGGTGTCGATGGTCCGGAACCCTGAGCCGTCCCGGACCTGGGCGCGCACGGCGGCGAGCCGCTTCTGGGTCCAGTAGGTGGGGGCGAGCTGCTCGGTGCACTTGTCCCGGCAGTACTGGTCCCACGGCACGTCCGGCCACGACGCCGCGACGGCCTTGCCGTCGGAGTCGAAGCAGGTCGCGCCCGGCAGGCAGCGGTCGGCCACCTCGAAGGCGATCCGCGAGGAGGCGCTCGACTGGTCGGTACGGGTGCCGTAGTCGATCGTGGTCAGGTAGCCGCCGCGGTCGTAGGTCTGGCGCTTGTCGGGCTCGCCCTCCCGGCCGTAGGCGCCGGTCTCCTTGCCGTAGTTCAGCGTCATCGTGTTGCCGTGGGGGTCGACGACGTAGTCGAGGTTCCAGCGCCACGCCTGCGTCTCGCGCGAGTCGGCGTAGGTGGAGTCGTAGCCGGGCTCGCCGGGGTGGTTGCCGTACACCTGGGTGGTCCAGGCCGAGTCGGTGCGGCGCCCGAAGAAGTACTGGGTACCGTCGATCGTGGTGACCTTCCAGTGCTCACCGTCGTTGTCGCCGTTGGACGCGTCCTTCAGCAGCTCGATCCGGGAGCCGTCGTCGGTGACGCCCTTCCACTTGCCACCGCCGACGTCGACCAGTTCGGTCGAGCCGCCGTTGAGGCTCATGGTGGCGTTGGACTTCCACCAGCACTGGTCGCCGGTCTTCTTGTCCTTGTTGTTGGGGTCCTTGCCGCCGATGGCGTCGTCGTCCTCGATGCAGCCCTTGTACGTCCGCTCGACGTACCCCGACCACATGTCCCAGCCGTCGCCGACCCAGGAGCCCTGCGAGTTGGTGCCGGAGGTGCGTCCGTCGACCGACTGCGAGGAGTAGGAGAAGGCCAGGCTCGGCGCCGGGCCGCCCACGGCGGGTGGCGACTTGATGGGGTACTGCCAGGCGAAGGCGCCGGTCTGCTGCGAGACCTGCCAGGTGGAGGCCGCCGTCAGCGAGGTCGCCTTGTAGTCGCCGTTCGGGCCCGACGGGGCGGGCGCCGCCGCCAGCAGCGCGGGGGCGCCGGCCGCCGGGAGGGCCACGTCGGCCGTCAGGCTCTGGGCGGCGTAGTCGTTCTTCGAGACCACCGGCGTGGCGGCGTCGAGGCCGCAGCCCTTGGCGCCGGGGGTGGTCAGGGCGCAGGCCGGGAGCCGGACGAGCCGCAGGCGGCTGGCCCAGTCGCCACCGTAGGCCCCGGCGAACGCGGAGTAGTCGAGGTTGACGCCGACGGTGCCCGCCGTCCTCAGGCCGTCTCCCCTGGTCACCGACATCATGACGCCGCTGATCCCGGCCTTCTCCGCGGTGGCGCGGCCGTACGTGCGGACCCCGACCTTCGCCGCCGAGGCCGACTCGACGGTCACCGCCTGACCGGCGGCCGCCTTCGCGCCGGGGGTGATCTGGGCGGCGGTGTCCGGCGGCCACACGATGGTCGACGGGCCCTTCACCCGGGGCGGTTCGCCGACGGCGACCCTGGTGCGCTTGGTGTCGTCGACGGTCGGGACCGACTCCACGTCGACGGGGACGGGAGGCTCCCAGTCGGCGACGGCGTTGGCCGTGCCCCCGCTGACCACGCCTGATGCGGTCAGGACGAGGGCGATGAGTAACGCGGCGGGTTTTCTCATCCCTTGGCTCCGTCCGTGACGATCTCACTCTGGGTCAGGGCCTTCTGGTACGCCCCCACACGGTCGACCGCGCCGGTCCAGTACTGCGTGAGGACACCGGCGGCCTTGGCCCGGCCGACCGACCAGCCCTGGGTCGCCGACCACGTCGAGGTGAACGGCACCTGGTCGGCCTCCTCCCAGTTCAGGCCGTTGACGTAGACGCGCAGGCGGGTGCCGTCGTAGACCCCGGCCAGGTGGGTCCAGCCGGTGCCGATCCCCTCGCGGGAGCAGGCCGTGGTCTCGGCGCCGTCGTCGGCGGCGTACATGGAGAAGCACCAGCCCTCGGCGCGGTAGCCGAGCCGGAATCCGGAGCCGGTGGCGCCGTGCGAGGAGACGGCGGTCATCGGGCCGCTGACGGTGGTGGAGTTCAGCTTCACCAGGGCGGTGACGGTGAAGGGCATCTTGGTGTCGACGACCGGCTGCGTGGTGGCCCAGGCCGAGGCGCCGTCGAGGGCCAGCGCGTAGCCGCCGGTCTTCCCCGCGATGCGGGCGGCCGGACCGGCCTTGCTGTCGAGCGTGGTACCGGCCGGGTCGGAGGCGGCGACGGTGCCGGTGGCCTCGTTGAAGCCCCAGCCGACGGCCTTGGCCGGAACCGGGCGGACCAGGAACTCGTACGTGAACGGGCTTCCGGCGACGTTCCCGGCCGCGTCGGCGGCGCGGGCGGTGAGCAGGTTGACGCCGTCGCGGTCGGGGGTCAGCGGCCCGGTCCAGACGTCGCCGGTGGTGTTCACCCATCCCTTGTTGACGCCGTTGAGGGTCAGCTCGAAGCGGTTCGCGCCGGAGGCGCCGATGGCGAACGTGCCCGCCTGACCGGCGGCGCCGTTCCAGGTGCCGACGCTCGCGGGCGGGTATTCGGCCGAGGTCACGCTCACGTTCGTGGGCGGGGTGGTGTCGACGGTGAAGTCGAACCAGCCGCCCCAGCCGCCGCAGACGTAGGCGTCACAGCCGCGCACCCGCCAGGAGTAGGCGCCCTCGGGCAGTGTGGGCGTCACCTTCCACGGGGCGGCCTGGCCGGAGGTGCGGTTGGAGACGGCCGAGCCGGACGCTGCCTTGCGGGTGGTGCGGGCGCGGTCGTACACCTCGAACTCGACCCTGGCGAGGGTGCCGCCGTTGGGGTCGGCGGCGACCGCCCGCAGGGTGGGCGTGCCGGACCGGACCCAGGCGCACGAGATGCCGCAGTCGGTGGTGATCGTCAGCGCGGTCGGCACCGTCGGGGTGTGGTTGTACGTGATGATCAGCGCCACCGAGCCGGGGATGAAGTTGCTCCACCCCATGTCGTCGCCCTCGTTGGCGGAGGAGAGCAGGAAGGTGGTCTGCGCGGCGCGGGCGTTGGCCTGGGCCTGCATCCTGCCCTCCAGCACCTTGGCGCTGCCATCGTCGTAGACCTTCCGCTGGTCGCCCGAGGGACAGCTCGACTCGTTGGCGTCGAACTTCTCGGTGCCGATGGTCGCCACGTTGCCGCTGGCGGTGCTGTTCCAGGTCGCGGTGTTCAGTGCCGCGATGTTGTTGCGGAAGATCAGGTTGGTGTTGGCGCCCGCGCAGTTGGCGACGTGGTCGGCGGTCACCGCGAACTCGGCGGCCTGGATCGTCGAACCCGCGAGCTGGGTGGTGTCGAACCGCATGTAGGAGCGCCACTTGCACGACGTGCCCCACTGGCGGCCGACGCGCAGCTCGGTCCGGTAGCTGGTGTAGAAGCTGGTGCCGGGCGAGCAGCTGTTGGTGTGGGTCCAGTTGCCGCCCTGGTTGGGCTTGCTGAACGCCGGGTCGATGTAGATCGGGAAGGTCGCGTCGGTCGCGGTCAGCAGTTCCTGGTCGGGCGTGATCACCAGCTCGTGGGCGGCGACCTCGACGTCCATCTCGGCGGTCCGGCCGGGCGCGCCGTCGGCGCCGTCGTCACCGGCGCCGTCGGCGTCCCACATGAGGGCCGAGCCCGAGGCGAAGAGGGTGTTCCCGGCGGCGTCCACGACCTCCAGGGCCGATTCGGTCTCGCGGATCGACGCCCCTCCGGTCGTCTCCAGCGGGAACGCGATCCGGTCGAGCTCGTCGTTCTCGGCCGCTTCGGGGGTGTTCACCACGAGGTACTGCGAGAAGCCGTCGGGTTCGGCGCGCAGCTGGAGGTCGACGCCGGGCAGCACGTTGACGTAGGTCGCCGTGTCGCCGTTCAGGGTGGGAGCCGGCAGGGTCCAGGGCGACTTGATCTTCACGCTGGCGGCGCCCTCGGTGAGGGTCACCATCGGGTCGGTGCCGCCGGTGGAGAAGCGCACGTTCGCCGAGGTCGCGACCGGGGTCACCCCGCCGGCCAGGCGAAGGTCCGTGTCGACGTCGGTCCAGACGCCGTTCTTGACGACCTGCGTGGGGAACAGCGAGGTGACGGACTCCAGCGAGCCGTCGGGCTGGGCGAAGACCTGGCTGGTCTCGGTGCGCTCCGAGAGCACCTCGACGGGGTTGCCGCATTGGGCGGCCATTCCGGCGGCGCCGAACTGGTCGTCAACGGACGCCACACATTGCGGTCCACCCGGAATCGGGACCGGGATCGCGGCCGCCGGGGCGGGCTGCGCCACGACGGTCGTGAGGGAGAGCAGGACGGCTAACGAGGCCGCCCGGGAACGGGACACCACGATGTCTCCTCAGTGAAGGCTGGGGCTGAGGCACACCATGAGGCAGCAGCGTATTTTTGCCGTATAACGCGGTATACGGCCGTCTTGCCCCGATCCGTAATTGGATAAGGCACATAGCACGATCGCCCGATAGGGTGCTGTCACTCCCGAAGATCACCCCCCGAAGGTGGCGATGAGGCTTCGCGTTCTCGGTCCGCTCGAAATCACGGTCGACGGCGCGCCCGTGCCGCTGCGCTCGGAGAAACAGCGGCTCCTGCTGGCCCTGCTGATCGGCAACGCCAACGCGCCCACGGCGGGCTCGCGCCTCATCGGCGCGCTCTGGGAGGATCCGCCCGCGTCCGCGCACGAAAATCTTCGCCTGTACGTCTACCACCTGCGCAAAGCCCTGGGAGACCGGGACCGGGTGGTCCGCCACCCGTCCGGCTACGCCCTGTCGGTCGGGGCGGGCGAGCTCGACGCGGCCGACTTCGAGGCCCTCACGGCCGAGGGCGCCCGCGCGATGAACGGCGGCGAACCGGCGGCCGGGCGCCGCCTGCTGGCCAAGGCCCTGGAACTGTGGCGCGGCCCGGCCTACGGCAACCTCGCCGACCACCCCGCCATCTGGCCCGCCGCGACCCGCCTCGAAGAGGCCCGGTTACGCGCGGCCGAGCTGCGGATCACCGCCGACCTGACGCTCGGCCGCCACGAGGACCTCATCGGCGAACTGACCGGACTGGTGGCCGAACACCCCACCCGCGAGCGGCTGCGCGCCCACCTGATGCTCGCCCTCCACCGGGCCGGACGCCGGGCCGAGGCCCTGGAGACCTTCCGCGAGGGACGGCGCGTCCTCATCGGCGAGCTCGGCCTGGAGCCCGGCGCCGAACTGCGCGCCCTGCACGAGGAGATCCTGCGCGGCGACTCCCGGGTGCCCGCGCCCCGCCCGGCCGAGCCGAAGACCGGCCCCAACCTCTTCCCCACCCCGGCGCAGCTCCCCCACGACGTCGCCGACTTCGTCGGCCGGACCGGCGAGCTCACCGAACTCGACCGGCTCCTCGACCTGCGCCAGCGCCAGGGGGTTCCGGCGTTCCTCGGACTCACCGGCATGGGCGGCGTCGGCAAGACCGGCCTCGCGGTCCACTGGGCCCATCGCGTGGCCGGGCGCTTCGCCGACGGCCAGCTCTACGTCGACCTGCGCGGCTACGCCGAGGACGCCGAACCGCTGGCGCCCCGCCAGGTGGTCGACCGGTTCCTGCGGGCGCTCGGCGTGCCGGGCAGCCGGATCCCCGACGACGTCGACGAGCGGGCCGGGCTGCTGCGCAGCGTGCTGTCGCGGCGGCGGGTGCTGCTCGTGCTCGACAACGCCCGCGACGCCGGGCAGGTCAGGCCGCTGCTGCCCGGCAGTCCCGGCTGCGCGGTCATGGTGACCAGCCGGGACGGCCTCGACGGTCTCGTCGCCCAGGAGCGGGCCGACATCCTGCGCGTCGACACCCTCGGCGACCGCGAGGGCGTGGCCGTGCTGGCCGGGCTCGCCGGTGGCGCGGTCGACCCGGCCGACCCCGAGCTGGCCCGGCTGAGCGAGCTGTGCGGCGGGCTGCCGCTGGCGCTGCGCATCGCGGGCGCGCGGCTGGCCGGGCGCAGCCGCCTGACCGCGGGGACCCTGGCCGGGCACCTGACCGACGAGCGGAACCGGCTCAGCGAGCTCAGCCACGGCGGGGTGCGGGTGCGGGCCAACTTCGGGCTCAGCTACCGCGACCTCGACCCGGCGGCGGCGACCCTGTTCCGGCGGCTCAGCCTGCTCGGCGTGCCCGACTTCGGCGAATGGGCCGGCGGGCCGCTGCTCGGCATCGGCCGCGAGCCCCTCGGTGAGCTGTTCGAGCAGCTCGTCGCGGCGCAGCTCCTCGAAGTGGTGGCGCAGGAGCACGCGGGCGGCGTTCGCTACCGCTTCCACGACCTGGTCCGGCTGTTCGCCCGCGAACGCGCGCTGGAGGAGGACGACGACACCGCCCGCGCCGAGGCGATGACCCGCTCGCTCGGCACCTGGCTGACCCTGGCGCAGGAGGCGCACCGCCGCGAATACGGCGGCGACTTCGCGGTGCTGCGCGGGTCGACGCCGCGCCGCATCCCCGATCCGGCGCTGGCCGACGCGCTGATGGGCGAGCCGATCGAGTGGCTGGCCGCCGAGCGGGCCGGGCTCGTGTCGGCCGTCTCGCAGGCCGCCGAGATGGGGCACGCGTCGCTGGCCTGGGAGCTCGCGATGACGTGCGTGACACTGTTCGAGGCCCGCAGCCTGTTCGACGACTGGCGCTCCACCCACGAGATCGCGCTCGCCGCCGCCCGCGCGGCGGGCGACCGGCTCGGAGAGGCCGCAATGGTGTACGGCCTGGGCAGCCTGGCCCTCTTCCGCCAGGAGTACGCCTCGGCCGCCGAACAGCTCGAAGACGCCTCGGCCCGCTTCGAGGCGATCGAGTCGGACCACGGCGTGGGACTGGCGCTGCGCAACCTCGCCCTGCTCGACCGCATCACCGGCACGCCCGAACGCGCCCACCACCGCTACAAGGAGGCCGCCGACCTGCTCAGAGAGGCCGGCGACCGGGCCGCCCAGGCCCACGCGGGCATCGGGCTCGCCCAGATCAAACTCGAGGAGGGCGCGTTCGCCGAAGCGGAGGCGCTGCTGCGCGACGCGCTGCAGACCTTCCGCGACATCGGCAACCGGCGCGGCCAGGCACAGGCGCTGTTCCGGCTCGGCGACGCCCACGTGCGGCAGGAGCAACCGGCCCCCGCCCGGGACGCCTTCGCCGCCGCGCTGCCCCTCGTGCGCGCGCTCGGCGACCTCGTCGGCGAGGCCTACCTGCTGCGCGGCCTCGGCCAGGCCCAGCTCGCCGCCGGGGAACGCGCCGACGCCGAGACGTCGATGAAGGCCGCCGTCGCCGCCGGGCAGCGCGTCGGCGACCAGTTCGCCGAGGCCAGCGCCTCACTCGGGCTCGGCCGCCTGTACGAGTCCGGCGATGACCTCGGCGCCGCGGTGTCCCATCTCGAGCGAGCGGTGACGTTGTTCGCCGAGATGGACAACACCACCTGGCGGGCCCGCGCCATGGACGCCCTCGCCGTCACCCTCCGCAGGTTGGGTGACGACGAGGCCGCGCGGGCCCTGTGGGAGAGGGCCTGCTCCCTGCTCGACGGCCTCGACTCCCCCGAGGCCACGAGACAGGCGGCGGAACTCAGATCCCGCCTCGAGTAGCCTTCCCGGTCTATCCGAGTGGCTTGTTACCCCAGTGCATGTTCTCGCCCGGCCGCTCCTTGATCTGGTCGAGTGGCACGCACCACCCGTGATCGCATTCGGTCGGCTGCGGCGGATCCGCCGCGGCCGGTGTGCTGAGGGCCCCCAGCGCGCCGGCGGTCAGCGCGACGATGGCCAGAACCGCTCTCGTGCTCTTCGTCATTCGGTCGGTCCCCCTGAACCAGACTCACACGCCGCCGTATACGCGGCGTATAACCGTCACTCCCTGCACTCCCCGTTGCCCCAGTGCATGTTCTCCGGGCACGTGTTGAAGAAGACCTCGTTCCACGGCACGGCCGAGGCCGGCGCACTGAGCGCCAGCAGCGCACTGATGGTCAGCGTGAAGGCGATCAGTGCGGCTTTGCGGCTCTTGTTCATCGGCTTCCCTGTGCGGTTCTCATTCGGGCGGATGGTTGCCCCAGTGCATGTTCTCGCCGGGCGCGGCGATCGCGGGCGCGTCCGGCGGCGCGGACGTCGACGCGGCGAACGCCCCCAGCGCTCCCAGCGTCAGCGCCGTCACGGCCAGCGCCTTACGGGCGTTCACTCGTTGCCCCAGTGCATGTTGTGCCTGCCCTCGGGACACTCGGGGTTGCCCCAGTGCATGTTGTCCCCGCACGCGACGGGCGGTCTGAAGTACTTGGTCGGATCGTCGATGCGAACATCGAGGACGATCGTCCCGTCGGACGGTTCGACGGCCGCCGCGGGCGCGCTCAGTGCCCCCAGGACACCGACCGTCAGCGCGAAGGCGGTCAGGCCTGCTCTTGCTCTTTCCTTCATGGTTGGTCCCCCGTCAGAGGTGAGAGGCCAGAGTGACACGCCCGCGTATAGCGGGCGTATATCCACTCGTCAGTCCATCGCGATGTGGCCGGCCAGAACCCCGACGTCCCCCGAAGCGGTCCCCCAACCGCCGACCCCCGCCACGAGAGCCAGCGCGATCCCCGCGACGATCACCTTCACACGATTCCGCATGTCACCCTCCGGGTCGCTGTCGTGCGTCCCAGAGTCCCAGACGGCGGTATAGAACGCGTATATCCGAATCAGGTGGGCCCGATCCAAGCGGTCGTCTGCACCTTGGTCGGGCCAATCCAGGCCGCGGTCTGGACGTTGGTCGGCCCGACCCAGCCAGCCGTCTGCACCTTCGTCGGGCCAATCCACCCAGCCGTCTGCACCTTCGTCGGACCGACCCAGGCCGCGCTCTGCACGCTGGTCGGACCGACCCAGCCAGCGGTGTGCGCCTTCGTGGGGCCAATCCAGCCGGCGGTCTGCACCTTCGTCGGCCCGATCCAACCGGCCGTCTGCACCTTCGTCGGCCCGATCCAACCGGCCGTCTGCACCTTCGTCGGCCCGATCCAACCGGCCGTCTGCACCTTCGTCGGCCCGATCCAACCGGCCGTCTGCACCTTCGTCGGCCCGATCCAACCGGCCGTCTGCACCTTCGTCGGCCCGATCCAACCGGCCGTCTGCACCTTGGTGGGGCCGGTCCAGGCCGACTTCGTGAAGGCGGTCGGGCCGACCCAGGCGATCAGCTTGGCGCTGCCCGGGCCGACCCAGGCCTGGAGCGTTCCGGCGGACCAGTGCATGTCGGCCGTTGCCGCGGTGGCGCCCAGTCCCCCGATGACCAGGGCGGTGGCGGCGATGAGGTTCTTGGTGTGGTTCCGCATGTCTACTCCCCGTTGCTGTTTCCTCCGGTGTGACCTCAGAATTGCACCCGGGCGTATACTCTGCGTATATCGGCTGATTACTGGCGGTGTACCGAAATTTCTACACCCATCCCCAGGGCGCCGAACTCCCTGGCCGCCTCGGCCAGCGACAGCCGCACCAGCGGGAAGAGCCGTTCCGGTGGCACCGGGGTGGCCGCGAGCAGGGCGAACACCACCGATGACGGGCGGAAGCGGGTGCCGACCGCGCGGCGGCCGAGGCTCGCCGATTCGACCTCGCCGGCGAAGCGGGCCCGTGCCTGCCGTGAGGTCGCCAGGGAGCGGGCCGACTCCAGCGCCCGGCTCACGGTGAAGCCCAGGTCGGCGACCGTGGTGACGTGGACCAGGTCGCCGGTCTCGGTGAGCAGGTCGCCGAACTCGCCGCCGACGTGGAGCAGGCCGGGGTCGAGGTTACCGGCGTTGCCCGCGTAGGAGGCGGGCGAGTCGCCGGGGTGCCACGCGGGCAGGTCGGGCCGGGTCACGAAGAGAGGGCGGATCTCGTCGAGGGCGGCGGCCAGCGCGGCGGGGTCGAGGGCGCACCAGTCGCCGTCGACGAGGGACCAGCGGTCGTCGAGCACCGCGTGGAGCCACGCCAGCACGCGTGCTCCCCCGAGGTCCTTCGAGCCCGCGTACATGCGGATGACGCCGGCCCGGAGCGCGGCCACCCGCTCTCCCTCGGGCTGGAGGAGGGCGCGCTCCAGCAGGTAGGCGAGGTCGACGGTGTCACGCCAGCCGGACACGCTGCCGACCTTGACGCGGAAGCGGTCGGCCCGGGGCAGGGCGGCGCGGCAGGCGGGCGGCACCACGATCTGCCAGGTCACGCGCTCCTCGCCCAGCGCCGCGTCGAGGCGGGCGTCGAACTCGGGCCGGGGTAAGGGGGGCTTGCAGCGGCTCATGGGTTCTCTCTTTTCTCGCGGGTCACAGCCGTGACCATAATGCTGGAATTTACTGGAAGCAACTGGAATAGCTTGGCTTTCCGTGGGGGCGCTGTTAAGGTGCGGAAACGTGGATCTGGACGGGCTGGAAGCACAGATGGGAAAGCTGAGAACGGCCATCCGGCAAGCCACGGCGGCCGGGCGGCACGCCGAGGCGCGGGCCCTGCGGGCTCGATTGCGGGAGGCCGAACGTCAGTGGGACACGGGGGTCGAGCAACCCTCGGCCCAGCCCGCGCTGGTGCCGGTGCGTGAACAGGTCCACCGGGCGCTGACCCTGCTCGGCGCCCCGACCGCCGCGAAGATGATCGTCGCGGTCGACGAGTCGTTCTTCGACGGCCAGATGGCCAACACCCAGCTCACCAGCCTCCGGCGGGACGAGGAGAAGTCCTACCGCTCGGCGCCCGGCGCGCGGCCCTACTACCTGTGCGCGGCGCTGACCTCCGAACTTCTGTCACCGGCACGCGGTTTACTGGCGCTCAGCACGTGGGAGCTGCCCCAGCGGATCATCGGGCCGCTCAGCCCCCGCACCGACTTCCTGACCTCGGCCATCCGGCTCGCCGAACACCTGACGCGGCTGGAGACCGCCTCTCCGGGGGCGTTCCGGCTGCTGGGGCGGCTGGCGCAGAACATCCCGGGGGGCGCCGACGGCTTCGGGCCCGGCGATCCGGCCAGGGTGATCGCCGCGGCGGAGGCGGAGCTGGCCGTACACCAGGAGAGGGATCAGATGGACAGGCGGGAGGCGGCCGCGCGGGCGGCAGATCGGCTGGGGCCGGTCGAGCAGCTCTTCGGTTCGGGTGTCAAGGCGGTGAGGTCCGCGTGACCCGTCTCGACGCGATCCGGGGCACGACCCCGGGGGCCGACCACAACGCGCGCAGCATCGCGGCGCTGGCCGCGAACCCGGCGTGCGACCGGCGGGCGATCCTCGACGCCGCGGCGATCGACAAGCCGCTGCTGATGAAGCGGCTGCGGTTCGACGACCGGTGGGGCCAGTCGCCGTTCGCGATCCAGCGCAACCAGCAGTTCACCGATCTGGTGAAGGCCAACGGCGCGGCCCACCTGCTGCGGCTGCTGCGCGGGCTGCTCGACCTGCCGATCGAGGAGGCCGGTTATGTCAACCTCGAAGACGCCGGCGGCCAGGAGGGCCAGGCGGTGCGGCACAAGCGCACCCGCCAGGTGATCGAGCAGACCGCCAAGGGCATGGGCCGGGCCACGATCCTCGACCGGCCGCTGCTGAAGCTCGACGTCGCCGGTCACCCGGTCTACCTGGAGCCCGATGTCATCGCGTTCCAGCTGGGCGGCAGGTTCCACATCGTGGCGATCAAGTCGTTCGCGATCCTCGACGACCAGGCCGACACCCCGAAGGTGTCGGCGGCGGCGCGCGAGGCGGCGGTCTACATCCACGCCCTGCGCGAACTGGTCGGCAGCCGCGACCTGGTCTCCCACGACGTGATCCTGGTCTGCCCGAAAGACTTCACCAACGAGCCGACGGCGACCACGGTCGACGTGCGCCACCAGCTCGTCACGCTGGCCCGCCAGCTCTCCCGGCTCACCAGGATCGACGCGATCCTCGACCGGCTGCCCGAGATGCTGAGTCTCGACCTCGACCAGTCGCAGAAGGAGATCGAGGCGGCGGTGACCTCGATCCCGGCGCGCTACGCGCCGCAGTGCCTCAGCGCGTGCGAGCTGTCGCACCTGTGCCGCAAGGAGGCCCATCTCAACGGGCACCTCGACGCTTTGGGCCGGATCGTCCGCGACGACCTGGGCGGGATCGAGTCGATCACCACCGCGCTGCGGGTCGCGACGCCGGGTGAGCCGGTGGCCGACGACCAGGCCGAGATCGCCGAGCGGCTCCGCCACGTCGCGCGCATCTACGACGAGGCGGTCGCGTGAGCCTGCTCCACTCCTACGTGAAGGTGAAGGCGCGGGAGCGGGGCCGGGCGCTGCCGCGCGCCACCGTGCGGCACATCCATCTGGCCGAGGCGCCGATGGTGTTCGTGCCGCTCCGGCTGGCCGGTGAGGCCGCCGCGCCGCTCGCGGCGATGGTCGGCACCGATCCGCGGAACCCGAGGCTGCTCGTCGTGCCGCAGCCGCGCAACCGCGACCTGCGGTTCCAGTTCCTCGCTGACCTGGGGGCGGTGTTGTTGCCGTACATCGACCGGATCTCCCGGCAGGTCGAGACGGTGGAGGCGAAGACGCCGTTCGAGCGGTGCCTCGACGCGCCGCAGATCGTGGTGCCGACCGTGGGAGGGGTCGAGTTCACCGCCAAACTCGGGCGTTCGTCGCGGTTCCGGCGCACGACCGGCCCCTACGCGGTCGATCCGGCGGTGCCGATGCTGGGCCGGTGGCTGACGTTCCTGGCCGAGCAGAGCGAGTTCGCCGGATCGTCCCTGATGGTGGCGATGACCGACCTGCTGACCGCCCACTGGGTGACCGGCCAGAGCGCGCCCGAAGACGGCGACCTGGCCGCGCTGCTCGGCTGGATCGACCCGCCCGCCGGCCTGAGCGGTCCCGAGGCGGCGGCGCTGGCCGACGACCCGCTGACCCCGCCCGCCGGGCCCGACACCCACCCCGAGTTCGACCGGCAGGAGCTCCAGAAGGCGATCGAGCACTACGACGTCACCGGCTCGACCGGCCAGGTCGAGAAGGCGCTGCACGGCCAGCTCCGCCCGACGTGGGAGCGCATGTGGCAGGCGATCGGCCTGCTCGCGGCGCTGAAAGAGTCGCCCGGCGCGACCGCCCGCTGGGAGCGCGACCGCGTCCACGTCGCCCTGCACCGCGCCTGGATCGACGGCGGCGGCCTGCCCCAGGGCAAGCGCGACAGCGCGGTCGCGGCGGCCAAGCGGCTGGCCCGGCTGGAGGCCGCGCAGCAGTCGTTCGAGGCCACCCGCGCCTTCGACGACCCACTCGTCATGGCCGAATACCGCGCCGACGGGGTCGCCTTCGCGGGCGAGGTCGTGGCCGTCGACCTGACCCGCCGCATCGTGCCGCCGGGCGGGAAACGCGAGGTCCCGCGTCCCCTGGTGACGATCGAAACGGCCGATCCCGTACGACTTTCCAAGGGCAAGAAGGTCAGATCGCCCTCCCGTCCCCGCCAGTCGGCGACCATCGCGGAGATTTCCGATCGGTCGGTCGTGATCCAGATCGACGACGGCATGGGCCGGGGCGGCCAGCCCGCCGAGGGCAGCGTGCCCGGGGTCGGGACCGTGATCTGCTACACCGAGCTCGACCCGGGCGAGTCGCGCCGCGCCCCGCTGCCGCCGCGCGAGGAGACCCCGTGGACGCACGGCGGCCCACCGCCCGAATACGTCCCGACCGACGACGACGCGATGGAGGCCTGGTCGTGAACCCCGCCGAGGCCGCCAGGGCCGCGACCGACACGATCCTGGCCGACTACACGAGCGCCTCCTCGCCCGGCCTGGTGGTCGACTCGCCGCCCGGCGCGGGGAAGACCACGCTGGTCGTCGAGACGACCGCCGCCATCGCGGCCAAGGGCGAGCGGCTGATGATCGTGGCCCAGACCAACGAACAGGTCGACGACCTGGTCGACCGGCTGGCCCGCCGCGCCCCCGACCTGGCCATCGGCCGCCTGCACGCCGAGGGCTTCGACCCGCCCGAGCGGGTGCGCCGCCACGACGGCGTCACCACCGGCAGCAAGATCACCCAGGTGGACGCCTGCCAGGTCGTCACCGCCACCGCCGACAAGTGGGCCTACGTGTCCGACCGGAGCTGGCGCTGGGCGATCGTCGACGAGGCCTACCAGATGCGCTCCGACAAGCTCCTCGGCGTGGCCCGCCTGTTCGCCGACGGCCACGCCCTGTTCGTCGGCGATCCGGGGCAGCTCGACCCGTTCAGCGTGGTCGACAGCGAACGCTGGACCGGCCTCAAGTGGGACCCGCTCCAGAGCGCCGTCGCGGTGACCCAGCGGCTCAACGGGCTGCGCACCCATCGGCTCCCGGTGTCGTGGCGGCTGCCGGCCAGCGCGGCGCCGATGGTCGCCGAGGCGTTCTACCCGGCGGGCGGCTTCACCGCCGGAACCGAGGAGGGCACCCGCGAGCTGAAACTGACCGTGCCGGGCATGCGGTCGGTCTGGGACCGTACGGTCGACATCGCCGCCGCCACCGGCTGGGCGCTGCACGAACTGCCCAACCGCCACACCGTCCGCACCGACCCCGAGGCCGCGCACGCCTGCGCCGAGCTCGCCCGCCGGTTGGTCCAGCGCGGCGCGGTCGCCCACGACGAGCACGGCTCCCACCCGGTGACCCCCGAGCGCATCGCGATCGGCTGCGCCCACAACGACCAGGTCGCGGCCGTCCGGCTGGCCGGGCCGCCCGAGGGCGTCACGGTCGACACGGCCAACCGGCTCCAGGGTCGCGAGTACGACGTGACGATCGTGCTGCACCCGCTGTCGGGGCGGCGCGACGCGACGGCGTTCCACCTGGAGTCGGGGCGGCTGTGCGTTTTGACGTCACGGCACCGGCACGCGTGCATCGTGGTGGCGCGGGCCGGGATCGCCGACCTGCTCGACCACCATCCGATGAGCCCGCGGGTGCAGCTCAACGTGCCGATCAAGTTTCCCGACGGCTGGGCCGCCAACCACGCGGTGCTGGCGCACCTGGAGAACTACAAGGCCTGAGTCAGGACGTCCCTGATCAGGGTGTTCGTCAGGGGGATCTTGTAGGCGGTCTCCGGGAAGGCCGCCGACCAGGCGACCTGGCCGCCGAAGGACGGCGGACCCCCGACGAGCGCCGCTTCGATGTCGGGGAGCCGCAGCGGGACGGCCGCCACTCCCCCGACGGCCACCCCGGCCCGGACGACGACGCCGTCTTCCACGGTCAGGTGGGCGACCGCCTCCACGAGCGGCCATTCGGCCGAGGCGCGGCTGATGGCCCGCTTGTAGCCCGCCTTCTCGTTCTCGACCGGCGGCGGGAGGGTGATCGCGGTGAGGAGTTCGCCGTCGTCGAGCAGGTGGTCGCGGGCGCCGTCGCCGTAGAGGTCGGCCACCTTTCGCGGGGCGCCGTCGCGGATCTCGGCGACCGCGTCGTAGATCAGCATCGCGAGGGCCACCGACGACGGATGAGGCGCCACGCAGGGCCCGAGGTCGAGCACGACGGCGCGTTCGCCCGGGTTGTCGCGGGCGGGGCAGCCGGTGCCGCCGGTCTTCAGGCACTCGTAGTGCTCGTTGCGGTAGTAGCGGCAGCGGGTCTTCTGGAGCAGCACCCCGCCGAGGGTGGCGGCCCGCCTGATCTGCGGGGTCGCCAGAGCGCCTGCGGTCAGGGCCAGCGCGGGGTAGGCCTTCGTGAGCGCGGGATCGGTGGCGAGGGTGTCGACGGTGACCATCGCGCCGATGCGGAACCCACCATCCGGAGTGCGGTCGATCGACCGGAGGCCCTGGTCGTACAGATCGATGAGAGGGCCTTTCGAGCGGCCGGAGGCCCTGCGTTCCATCAGGTCGGTGCCACCGGCCCTGTATTCCGAGGTCATCGGGGCATCCCTTCGAGCAGCCGGTCGGGGCGGATGGGCAGGTCGAGCGGGCGGTAGCCGGTCGCGTTGAAGACCGCGTTGGCCACCGAGGCGGCGACCGAGATGGTGCAGACCTCGCCGAGGCCGATGCCGCCGCCGGGGACGTGGTCCCACCCGTCTTCGTGGAAGTGGATGGTCATCTCGGGGGTGTCCTTGATGCCGGGAAGGCGGTAGTCCTCCAGGTTCGCCGAGAGGACCACGCCGGTGCGCGGGTCGGTGATCCGCTCCTCGTAGAGGGCGTAGCCGATGCCCTGCACGATGCCGCCCTCACACTGGTTGCGAGCGGTCTGCCGCGCGTAGACGGTGCCGACGGCGATGCCGCCCCAGACCCTGAGCACCCGCGTCTGCCCGAGCAGCGTGTCGACTTCCACTTCGGTGATGTGTACGGCTCCCGCCAGGCCCCGCCCGATGCGCAGATGGTCCATCGACACCGGGATCGCGGAACCGCCCTTGTCCTTGGGCCGCTCGCCCACGACGGTGACGCCTTCGGCCTCGCTGACCGGCTTGCCGTCGAGGTGGGCGGCGAGCTTCGTCGCGGCGTCCCTGGCCGCCGGGCCGACCGAGGCGGTCGACCGGCTGCCACCCGCGACGGGACCGTGCGGCGCCCCCGAGTGGCCGAGGTCGACGACGATCTCGGCGTCGTCGAAGACCTCCCTGATCGCGTTGCGGATGACGGTCCTGACTCCGGTGCCGATGTCCTGGGTGGCGGTCCTGGCGACGATCCGGCCGTCGCGGACGGTGATCTCGACCTTGGTGTCGAGGTCGGCGGTGTAGATCCAGTTGGCGGCCGCCGCCCCGACCCCGCGCCGGAAGCGCCCGGTCGGACGGTCGAGCGGCCGGTCGCGCCACAGCGGCAGTTCGGCGGCGATCTCGTAGAGGGCGCGGCGGCGCCGGTTGCCGTCCCAGGTGCGGCGCAGTTTCAGCGGGTCGGCGCCGAGCCGGTGGGCGATCTCGTCGACGCCCTGCTCGACCGCCCACGCGAACGGCGGCCCGCCGGGACCCCGGAAGGGACTGGCCGGGGGCGCGTTGCCGATGACGTCGCGGTCGCGGAAGTGGCGGGGGCCCCGGCCGTACATCATCAGGCCCAGCGTGGCGACCATCGAACCGGTCGAGACGCCGCCGTGCCCCGCGACGTCGAGGGAGATCGCGGCGAGCCCACCGGTCGGCGTGCCGAGCATGCGCAGCTCGGAGCGGGTGCCGGGCCGGTAGCCGGTGTCGGTCAGCTCCTCGGCGCGCGACAGCTCGACCTTCACCGGATGGCCCGTCTTCCTGGACAGCTCGACGGCGGCCACGGCGTCGGCGCCGAGCGAGAGCTTCGACCCGAACCCGCCGCCGACGTGCCGGGCGATGACCTCGACCTTCGGCGGGCTCCAGCGCTTGGCCACGGCGGCCTTGATGTGCCCGAGCCCCTGGGTGGACGTGTAGAGCGTCAGCCCGTCGGCCCGCCAGTCGGCGACGGAGGCGTGCGGTTCGAGCGCCGTGTGCGACTGACCCGCGGTGGTGAACGTGGCGGCGAAGTAGCCGGGGGCGTTCCGTTCTTCGGCGGCGTCGAGCCGTTTCCGCGCGGTACGCCCACGCCAGGCCGAGGCGTAGCCCGACCTCACGTTGCCCTTCCACCGGCCCGGGAACCCGGCGCCCTCGGCGCTGGAGGGGGCGTTCTTCCGTTCGTCGGGGGTCGCGAAGATGACCGGCGCGTCGTCACGGCGGGCCTCGTCGGAGTCGACGACGGAGGGCAGCGGCTCGTAGGAGATCTCGATGCCGTGGGCGATTTTCCGCGCTTGGGCGAGGGTCGCGGCGGCCACGGCCGCGATCGGCTGGCCGGTGTAGATGACGGTGTCGCCGTCGAGGAGACGTACCGCGTCTTCGGGCAGTTCGAAGGTGACCCGGGCATGCGGCCGGGCCGAGCGCACGATCACCCCGTGAAGCATGTGCGGCAGCGCGACGTCGACCGTGTATTCGGCCGCGCCGGTGACCTTGGCGGGCGCCTCGACCCGCGCGGCGACCGGCTCGCGGTCGTCGAACGCCCCGGCACACGCCTTCTGGACGGCGGTGAGAATGTTCTCGTACGCCCCGCACCTGCACAGATGCCCGGTCAGCGCGTCGGCCACCTCGTCGCGCGAGGGCACCCCGTCGTGGTCCTTCCGCCAGCGGTCGTGGAAGGCGGCCGCCTCGGTCACGAAGCCGGGCGTGCAGAAGCCGCACTGGAGCGCGTCGAGTTCGACGAACGCCCGCTGCACGGGATGGTCGCCGCCGATCCCCTCGACGGTGGTGACGGAGGTCCCGTCGAGATGGGCGGCCGGGAGCAGGCACGACACCTTCGGCTCGCCGTCGACGAGGATCGTGCAGGCCCCGCAGACCCCGGCACCGCAGGACACCTTGGTCCCCGTAGCAGCGAACACGGTCCGGATGACCTCGGCGGCGGTGTCGTCGGGGGCGGGGTCGTGCTCGTGCGGACTGCCGTTGAACGTCAGGCGCATCTTCATCTCCTTAGACGGAGTGAATGTTCACTCCGCTACGCTACCCCTGTCAAGCAGCGCCCAGCACGCGGCCTGCGCCACCGCCAGATCGTCGTCGCCCACCCGCAGCCCCGCCCGGCGGGACTTCACCAGCCCGACCATCGCGCCGTAGACGAGGGCGAGCAGCATGTGGGGGTCACCGGCCCTGACCTCCCCGGCCTTCTGCCCACTTCTGATGAAATCCACCGCCAGTTCGTCGACCGAGGTGGAGGTCGACCGGCTGTCGACGTCGAGATAGCTTTCGTGCTGCTGCAGTTCGAGGAACGCGAACGCCTCGGGATGGTCGGCCGCGAACCCGACGAAGGTCCGGAACATCGCCGCGAAAATACTCTCCGACGAGGCGTCGGCGACGTGCTCGGCCGCCAGCCGCTCGACCAGCCGCTGTTTCCAGAGCCGGTAGACGGCGTTCCCCAGCGCCTCCTTGCTGGGAAAATACCGATAGAGAGTGCCGACCGAAACCCCCGCCCGCTCGGCCACCAGAGCCACCGGGGTGTCGCCATAGGTACGCTCGTTGAACACGGCGAGGGCTGCTTCGAGCAGCGCCGCACGCGTACCTCCCGCTCGCGTCATTCCGGCAGTCTACGGTGGGTCCTTGTGGGGATGACCTGGGACGAACCGACCACCACCGACGAGGCGTCGGAGATCCAGAACCGCCTGCGCCCCCTGGCCGACCTGACCTCAGAGGGGCCTCTTGAGGTGCGTCTCACGGCGGGACTCGACGTGGGCTACGGCCCCGACGACCAGGTGACCGGAGCGGTCGTGGTGCTCGACGCGGCGTTACGGGTGGTCGACCAGGCGGTGGCGCGGGAGAAGGCGCGGTTCCCGTACGTGCCGGGCCTGTTCGCGTTCCGCGAGATCCCGCCCCTGCTGACGGCGCTGTCGCGGCTGTCGGTGACACCCGACCTGCTCGTGTGCGACGGCTACGGGGTGGCGCATCCCCGGCGGTTCGGCCTGGCGTGCCACCTGGGGGTGGTGACGGGGTTGCCGGCGATCGGGGTGGCGAAGACGTCCTTCGTCGGGACGTATCCCGAACCCGGCGTGGCGCGAGGGTCGTGGGCGCCGATCACCCTCGACGGAGACGTCGTGGGGCGCGCCCTGCGGACCCGCGACGGTGTGAAGCCCGTCTACGTCTCGCAGGGGCACCGGATGAGCCTGGACAACGCGTGCGCCCAGGTGTTGCGGCTGGCGCCGGAGTTCCGGCTGCCGGAGCCGATCAGACGCGCCGATCGCCTCTCTCGTACCTGACGGAGATGTCCCCGACCCACACGCCCTCCTCCTGGGCGAGCTCCCACCTTCCGTCGATGACGTCCCGTTCGACGGTGGCGGTGAATCGCTGGCTGAACCCGGGGTGGTCGCGCCACATCTTCCAGACGCCGCCGTCGAGGGTGCACTGGTAGACGCGGTGGACGCCACGGCCGTCGGAGTAGAGCTGGGTGTAACGGCCGGTGCCGTCGTCAAAGCCGTAGAGGCAGATGGCGGGGAAGAGCTCGGGCATGCCCTGGGCACCGGGGAAGACATCGGTGCGCTGCACGACGAACCGGTCGTCGAGCCATTCGAACGTGGATCTGACCTGGCCTAGAGGCTGGCCGTCGGCGAGAGCGGTGGTGACGGTCCATTCACCGACGAGGGCGTCCCATTGCTGCCCATGACTACGAATCATGCCGAATGTGTAGCAGAAAGTAGCGAGATCGGGAAAGATCAGACCCCAGAAAAGGCAATTGGGGAGCGACCCTTTCGGGCGGCCCCCCTGCCTAGGTCCCCCACGTTACATGCCGCGAACCCCCGCGCGCAAGAAAGTGAGCACTACGTGACATCGGCCGGTGACGCTCTGGTGATGGCCCGGATTCGAGAACTCCTCCAGTCGTGGCGTGGCTGGCAACGTCGCGCGTGGGACCTCGGCACGATCCTGGCGCTGCGCGAAGGCGTGGAGGCCGCCGATTGGGTGGGGCGCCATGTGCTCTCCCCTGCCAGTCTGGCCTGGTATTCACGGGAATCGCTGCTCCCCCGGTTGAAGACCGACGCCGCCATCGGCGACGGCCGGGTCCGCGCCGAGTTCAACAAGCTGCTGAACCAGCCGATCAATCCGGCCACCCGGAGCCAGCGCTCCCTCGCGCTGCTGGCGGATCTCGCCGAAGACGGTTACCTCGAGCGCTGGCGCGACATTCTGGTGTCCGGCGATTTCCACGTGGAGCGTGCGGCCCGCTGCATCGCCGCCCATGTCCTGGACGTGGGCCTGCACCCCGACTTCGTGTGGTCGCAGATCTCCACCGGTTTCGGCGCCACGACGACGGCGGCCGATCTCGTGGAGCTCTTCATGAAACTGGAGGCCGCGGGTCACCGGGCGTATGAGGGCCTGGTCGTGCTCCAAGGGAAGGTCCCCGCCGCGCCGGTCGCGTCGGAGTCGGCTCACTGGATCAGCCGGGAGATCGTCGCGGCCCGGCTGGAGAAGGACCAGCCCCAGGTCGACCGCGCCATGGTCTCGGGCGGGCTGATCTTCGTGGTGCAGGCACGGGATCCGATCTCGGCTCTGCACGAGATCACCGAGCGGTTCGACCGGATCCGCAACCGGGTGCGGTACAGCCGCTCGACGACACCACTCGACGTGTTCCCGCAGATCTTCCTCAGCGGCGTGAGCACGCCGCAGCCGTTCCGGCGTGGCGACTCGGCGGTGAGCATCGCCTCGTTGGAGAAGAACAGGATCCTCTACGAGTCGCCCAAGTTCGGCACCGACGGCTCCCTGATCGACGACGCCCTCGAACTGGCCGCGGGGCTGACCGAGAGTTCACCGAGCAAGGCCGTCGCCGGGGCCTGGAGCGCTCTGGAGTCCCTGCTCTTCTGTGACACCGACGACGCCGACCGGGAGGAGAGCCGGGCCGTATCCGCCGACCGGGCGGCGGCGTTGGTCACGGCGGGCTGGCCGAGGGCCGAGCTGACGACCCTCAGCTACGACAGGCAGGTGCTGGCCTGCAACGATCGTCTGGCGGCCCAGCTGTCGGGAGTCGCCAGCAACAAGGAACGCTGCCGGGTCATGCTCGGCTGGCTGGCTTCGGGCCCGGCGGTCCCCACCGCCGACCCGGCCACCGTGGCCGCCTTCCATCGGATGCGGGAACTCTCGGCGCAGCCGGGCCCCACGCTCAGCCGGATCAACAAATATGTGCGCGGCAGCATGCGACGGCTCTACCGGCAGCGCAACATCGTGCTCCACGGCGGTTCGACCCGGTCGGTGGCGCTGCCCGCGACGATCAGGACCGCCGGACCGCTCGTGGGTGCGGCCCTCGACCGGATCGTGCACGGTTACGCCGCCACGCAGACCACTCCCCTCCAGCTCGCCAGCCGCGCCGAACTCGCGCTCCGACTGGCCGGGCACCAGAGTGGCTGGCGGTTGCACGAGCTTCTTGGTGAGTAACCCCCTACTCTCCTCTGGATCGTTCCTGGGCGGCATGGTGGACTTCCGACATCCCACCTGAAGGCCACCAGGAGGCCTATATGGATGCAAAGGCCGTCTTAACCGCCGCCGCCTCGGACCCCCAGCCCGAAGCCGCCGCCCCCCAGCCCGTCTGGACCGTCGTCCCCGGCACTCTCGCCGACTTCCTCGCCACCGCCGGAACGCTCACGCTCGATCAGCGGCGGCTCATCGTGCGGCAGGCGCTCGTCGTGTTCGAGCAGAACTTCGCGCATCTGCCGCTCAAGGTCGCCATGCACGGCGTCAATCCCGTCCAGCGGCTGCGGTTGTTGCAGGCTCGGCTCAGCCGTCAGGTCACGCCCGATCCCGAGTGGGCGTTCCACTTCGAGCTGCAGTCGATCTTCCATTCCGTCCGTGACCTGCACACCGGCTACCAGTTGCCGAAGCCGTTCGCGGATGCCGCCGCGTTCCTGCCGTTCCGGATCGAACAGGCCGGTGACACCTATCTCGTCACCCAGATCAACGCCAATCTGCTGCCCGTCGGGGCGGATCTGAAGGTCGGAGTCACCGTCACCCACTGGAACGGGGTGCCGATCGGCAAGGCGGCCGACGTCAACGGCGAGCGGTACGCCGGGAGCAACCTGGCCGCGCGGCACGCGCGGGGGCTCGACTCGCTGACGCAGCGGGCGCTGGCCGGGCATCTGCCGCCCGACGAGGAGTGGGTGGTCCTCTCGTACGTCGACCTCGACGGCAAGCCCCAGGAACTCAGGATGCCGTGGCTGGTGCTGCGGCGGATCGTGCCGGCCACGCCGCCCGGCGGGGACGCGCCACGTGGGGTGGACATCGAGGGCGAGCACCTGGCGTCCATCAGGAGTTTCCTGTTCAGCGGGGCCGGGCCTTCGAACTACACCCAGTCGGGGATCTTCCTGTGGCGGGCGGTCGAGACGACCTCGGGCACGTTCGGGCACGTCAGGATCACCGGGTTCGGGCTCGGGCAGTTCACCTCGCAGGCGCAGTGGGTGGCGGCGCTGCAGGCGCACGTCGAGACGTTCGCGTCCATCATCACGTCGCTGCCCGAAGAAGGGCTGATCATCGACATCCGCGGCAACCCCGGCGGGCACATCCTGGCCGGGGAGATCCTGCTGCAGTTCCTCACCCATCGGCGCATCCAGCCCGAACCGGCCCAGATGGTGAGCACGCCGCTGAACCTGCTGCTGGCGAGGCACACCCGTGACTACGCCCCGTGGCTGGAGTCGCTGGAGCTGTCGGTGCAGACCGGCGCGGTCTACTCCGACGCGCTGCCGCTCAGCTCGGAGGAGATCGTCAACGCGTTCGGGCAGTTCTACCACGGGCCGGTCGTGCTGATCACCGATGCGCGGTGCTACTCGACCTCGGACATCTTCGCCGCGGGGTTCGCCGACCACGGCATCGGCACGATCATCGGCACCGACGGCAACACCGGCGCGGGCGGCGCGAACGTGGTCGGCCAGGCCGACCTGCTCGACGACCTCCACGACGTGCCGGGCACCCCGTACGAGCCGCTGCCGGCCGGGGCCGCGATCAGCGTCGCGATCAGGCGCACCCTGCGCGTCGGCCCGTCGGCCGGGACGCCGCTCGAAGACCTCGGCGTGGTGCCCTCGGTACGGCACGAGCTCACCGTGGCCGACCTGCTCGGCGGCAACCCCGACCTGATGGAGACGGCCGGGCGCGAGCTGGCGAAGCTCCCTCGGCGGCGCCTCAGGATCGGCGCCGCCGAGGGGACGGTCCACTTCGACACTCTCGGTCTCGACCGTGTTGACGTGTACGTCGACGGACGCCCCCGTGGCTCAATCGACGTCACCGACGGTCCCGGTTCCCTCGCCGTCCCGAGCGGTGAGGAGATCAGGGCCGAAGGGTTCAAGAACGGAGAGCTGGTCGCTAGCGCCTCGCCGCTGCCGCCCGCCTGATCTTCTTGTCGAGCCAGGTCGGCCCGTTGGAGCGGACCGTCACCGGGGCGTCGAGTTCCTGGGCGACCAGGCCCGCCCAGGAGTCGGGGGCGTCGGAAAGGATCGGCCGGGCGGTGAGGAGGCGCTCCGACACCGCCGCGCGGTGGTCGAGGCCGCCGCCGGGCACCAGGGTCAGGCCGTCGGCGTACTCACGGCAGACCTTGAGCTCGGGGTGTTCCTCGGCCACGTCGAGGTGGGTGAGGGCGATCTCGTCGATGCCGCCGCACACGTCGGCGGCGTACTTCAGGGCGACGAGGTCGAGGTGGCCGGTGCGGAACGGGCCCTGCCACTCGCCGGTCCGGTTGTGGCGTTCGGGCAGGTCGAGGGTGGGGTCTTCGGTCACGAAGGGGCCGTTGCCGTGCCGGGTCATGTACGTCCGCACGACACCGAGCCGCTTCGCGTCGTCGGTCCCGGCCTCGCCGAGCAGCTCGAACGCGTTGCTGAACGTGGTGGTCGACCAGGTCGTGTACGGGTGGAAGCCGGCCCACTCGTCGAGCAGCACCCCCTGGGCGCCCTCGAAGATCAGCGGCCCGCCCGAGGGCAGCCGCCCGGTGTGGACGGTCGCGGCGAACTGCCGGTAGGCGTCGGCCACGTCCTCGACGGCCGGGACCCTGATCGGCTCGCCGATCTCGTCGGAGGCCCAGTCGCGCAGCAGGCTGAGCAGCGGCCGCAGCGCCCACGGGTTGCCGCAGTCGGCGACCCGGATCGCGGCGTCGGGGTAGTCGAGGGCGTAGGAGGCCGTCTCGCCGACGCCCATGCCGCACGAACCGTGGCGCCGGTCGCCCCGGGAACGTTCCCGGAACCGGTTGACCAGCTTGTGGTAGGGGGTGGTGACCAGGGCGTTGGGGTCGACGGTCAGCAGGCCGATCGGGTCGGGCACGCCGAGCCGCGACAGGTGCTTGGCCTCGCTGGCGAGCCGGATCGGGTCGACCATCATGAACCGCGACAGGAACGTCGGGACCTTCCAGAAGGTACCGGCGCCGAACTGGGAGAAGGTGTGGTGGTTGCCGTCGGGGGTGACGACGTTGTGGCCGGCCTGGCCACCGCCGTTGAACCTGACGACGGCCCGGTAGGGGGCGCGGGAGCACAACCAGTCGACGATGGTGCCCTTGCCCGCGTCGCCGTATCCGAGGTCGGTGACGATGATGTGATCTTCCATGGCGGCGTCCACTCTCGCTAGTGGGCCTTCTGGGACATGACGCGGTCGACCACGGTGAGCGCGATCGTGTCGCAGATCGACGAGAGGTCGTCGAGCTCGATCACGCGGTCGCCGAGAAGCGCGCGCCACAGGCCGCTGACCTGCTGGTCGCCCGCGTGGGAGGTGGCGCCCGGGATGATCATGTTGATGTCCCAGGTGCGGGAGGCCTCCTTGACGATGGTCTCGATGCGCACGTCCTTGACCATGGACTCCCCGAACAGCCCCGCCACCTGGTGGCCGGCCACCGACGGGTAGGGCTTCTCGTCGCCGATGATGAAGGCGACGCCCTTCACCCCGCGCTTCTCGTGGCAGTCGAGCGCGGTGTGCCGGGCCAGGAAGTAGAGGGCCAGCTCGTAGCTCTCCTCCATGCCGCCGCCACCGCCGCCCTCCAGCAGGATGCGGCGCAGGTCCTCGTCCATGCGGTTGTCCGACTCGAACTGACCGATCTGGAGCGGGGCGCGGTCGCCGGCCGTGGCGTCGCCGATGGCGCCGAAGAGGATCTGGGCGTCGGGCAGCAGCGCGGTGACCGTGGAGAGCAGGCTCGGCAGGCGGACCTGGAGCTCTCTGGGGACCCGCTGCATCGAGCCGGTGACGTCGAAGAAGACCGCGACGGCGATGCTCTCGGGGTGTTCCTGCGAGTCGCGCGCCTCGCGGAACCTCATGTTGTACGGGTCGAGCGCCTGGTGCACCCGCCGCATGTGGCGCGGCTGGTGGCGCATCGCCTCGTCGTGGCCGAAGTCGGCGAGGCCGCGCTGCTCGCGGTAGATCTGCGCGGCCTCGAACTCATCGTCGGACCAGTGGCCCCATCCCATGATGCGGTGACTCCTGTTCGGTGGCTTCGAGCTTTTATTCAGATGTCGGACGTAGTAAGGCCGGGTGGAGCTGGGTCGCCCCGCCCCATCGGTAGAGCCGGGCCCGGGGGCCCCCACGTTCTCCTCCGCGCTCCGTGGTGCGGCCGGTCTCCTCGACGAATCGGGGCACCGACAGAACCTTCCGATGGAAGTTGGCGGCGTGCAGTTGCTCGCCCCAGACGACCTCGTAGACCTTGCGCAGTTCGGAGATGGTGAATTCCGGTCCGACGAACGAGGTGGCGAGCGAGCTGTATTCGAGCTTCGCCCGGGCCCGCTCCGCCCCCTCGGCCAAGATGTCGGCGTGGTCGAAGGCGAGCTTCATCCCCTCGGTGGCAGCCAAGGGGGTCCACGCGGCCTTCGCAGCGTCGGATCCAGCAACGGGTTCGGGCAACTGAGGCAGGAATGCCAGGTAGGCCACCGTGAACACGCGCGTGCGCGGGTCACGGCCAGGCCTTCCGAAGGTCTTCAGCTGCTCATGCCAGACGTGATCGAGGCCCGTCTCCTCCGAGAGCTCCCGGGCAGCAGCTTCCGGTAGATCCTCCTCCTCCAGGACGAATCCGCCCGGGAGCGCCCACATGCCCTCGTACGGCGGCTGGCCGCGCTCGATCAGCATGACGTGGAGCTCCTCATTCCGGATCGTGAAGATGACGAGGTCAACCGTCACGGCTGCGTCGTAGTAAGCACGCGGGCCATAGGCCTTCAACCACTCTTCCTCATTCATCGCCCGTCTTTCTCAACCTGAGTACTTCTGAGAATGAGGATAACTCCCCGCCGGGCCGCACACAAGCCGCGATCCTGAACGTTTCACCCTCTTCCTCGCGCTGTCCCACGTCGGATCACCCGGGGTCGTCACGTCGCGGAAACACCCTGTACGTCGCGCGGAAACACGCCCACATTGAGATCCGCCCACCCCCTGCCACGGAGATGACCTGCTTATGAGACCCCCACCCCGACTTCGGCTGCGGTCATGGCGGTTCCGCGTCATGGCGGTCTTCACCGCCCTGGTAGCCGCGGTCGCCCTCGCCACGATCCCGACCCTCCCCGCCAACGCCGCCATCGCCTGCCAGGTGACCTACGCCAAGCAGTGGGACAACGGCAGCGGCTTCGGCGCCAACATCACCATCCAGAACCTCGGCGACGCGGTCAGCCCGTGGCGGCTGACGTACACCTGGCCGGGCAACCAGACCGTGCAGCAGGGCTGGAACGCCACCTGGTCGCAGTCGGGCGCGAACGTGACGGTCGTCGCGCCGTCGTGGGCGCAGAACCTGGCCACCGGCGCGAACGTCCAGATCGGCTTCAACGGGCAGTTCAGCGGCACCAACACCAACCCGACCTCGTTCTCGCTGAACGGAACGGTCTGCAACGGGGCCAACCCGTCGCCGTCCCCCTCGCCGTCGCCGACACCTCAGGCTCTGATCGTGTCGCCGACCACGGTGAGCGTGCCCGAGGGCGGCACGGCCACCTACTCGGTCCGGCTCCAGGCTCAGCCCACGTCGAACGTCACCGTGACCTCGACGGCCGGCTCGGGTGACACGAACCTGACCGTGAGCTCCGGGGGCAGCCTGACGTTCACCACGTCGAACTGGGCCACCCCGCAGAACGTGACGCTGGCCGCCGCGCAGGACGCCGACAGCACCAACGGATCCCGCACGATCGCGGTCGCCTCCAGCGGCCTGACCAGCGTGAGCGTCACCGCGAACGAGGCCGACGACGACCCGGGCACGACCCAGTCGCTCGTCGTCTCGCCGACCGCGATCACGGTCCCCGAGGGCAACACCGCGATCTTCGGTGTCCGCCTGGCGATCGCCCCCACCTCCAACGTCACCGTCACCACGACGGCCGGTTCGGGCGACTCCGACCTGACCGCGACCGGCGGCACGTCGCTGACGTTCACCCCGTCGAACTACGCGACCGCGCAGAACGTGACCCTGAGCGCCGCGCAGGACGCCGACAGCACCAACGGCACCCGCACGTTCACCGTGGCATCCACCGGCCTGACCTCGGTGGCGGTCACGGCGACCGAAGCGGACGACGAGAGCACCACCAACGCGTACATCACCGAGTTCCAGACGCAGTACAACAAGCTCAAGGCGAGCGCCTCGGGCTACCTGTCGCCTGAGGGAATCCCCTACCACTCGGTGGAGACGCTGCTCGTCGAGGCGCCCGACCACGGTCACGAGACCACGTCGGAGGCGTTCTCCTACCTGATCTGGCTGGAGGCGCAGTACGGCCGCATCACCCGCAACTGGGCGCCGTTCAACGCCTCGTGGACGCTGATGGAGCAGTACATCATCCCGTCGTCGGCCGGACAGCCGGGCGGGCAGACCGCGTACAACCCGAGTGACCCGGCCGACTACGCGCCCGAGTTCAACCAGCCGAACCAGTACCCGTCGCCGCTCTCGACCTCGGTCGTGGCCGGCGCCGACCCGCTGGCGGCCGAGCTCCAGTCGACCTACGGCAACCGCAACATGTACGCCATGCACTGGCTGATCGACGTCGACGACGTCTACGGCTTCGGCACCGGCCGCGGCAGCAGCCTGAGCGAGTGTGGCGACAACACCAAGCGCGTGACGTACATCAACACCTACCAGCGCGGCCCGCAGGAGTCGGTCTGGGAGACCATCCCGCACCCCTCGTGCGAGACCCAGCGGTACGGCCAGACGGGCGGCGGCTTCCAGCCGCTGTTCATCCAGGGCACCGCGGCCCCGCAGTGGCGCTACACCAACGCCCCCGACGCCGACGCGCGCGCCGTCCAGGCCGCCTACTGGGCGCTCCAGTGGGCAACCGAGCAGGGCAACCAGTCGCAGATCGCGGCCACCATCACCAAGGCCGCCAAGCTCGGCGACTACCTGCGCTACGCGATGTACGACAAGTACTTCAAGAACCCCGGCTGCGCCTCCCCCACCTGCACCGCGGGCTCGGGCAAGAGCAGCTCGGCGTACCTGCTGAGCTGGTACTTCGCCTGGGGCGGCGCCATGGACGGCACGTGGGCGTGGCGGATCGGCTCCAGCCACAACCACGGCGGCTACCAGAACCCGCTCGCGGCCTGGGTGCTCAGCCCCTCGGGCCCCTCGGCGCTGCGCCCGCAGTCGCCGACGGCGGCCACCGACTGGAACACCTCGCTGACCCGCCAGGTCCAGTTCTACAAGTGGCTCCAGTCCGCAGAAGGCGGCATCGCCGGTGGCGCGACCAACTCGTGGGACGGCGCCTACGCGTCACGTCCGAGCGGCCTGCCGCAGTTCTTCGGGCAGACCTACGACGTCGACCCCGTCTACCACGACCCGCCCTCCAACCAGTGGTTCGGCTTCCAGGCCTGGGGCATGCAGCGCCTGGCCGAGCTCTACCACGTGACCGGAAACACGACCGCCAAGTCGGTGCTCGACAAGTGGGTTCCGTGGGTGATCGCCAACACGACCCTGGGCAGCGGCGCGACCTTCGCCATCCCGAACGAGATGGACTGGTCGGGCGCCCCGTCGGCGAGCTTCAGCTGCGCGACCTGCGTCCCGGCCGACAACCCCGGCCTGCACGTCACGATCCGCAACACCGGCACCGACGTCGGCGTGGCCGCCTCGCTGGCCCGCACGCTGATCTGGTACGCGGCCAAGGAGAACGGCTCGACCCTGGGCAACCAGGCGAAGGCCACGGCCAAGGGCCTCATCGACCGCCTCGCGCTGTCGAAGACCAGCAAGGGCATCGCGCTGCCCGAGCCGCGCGCCGACTACAACCGCTTCGACGACGTCTACAACGCCTCGACCGGCCAGGGGGTCTACATCCCCTCGGGCTTCAGCGGCGTCATGCCCAACGGCGACACCGTCGTCCCGGGCAAGTCGTTCCTCGGTATCCGTTCCTTCTACACCAGCGACCCCGAGTGGTCGAAGGTGCAGGCCTACCTGAACGGCGGCGCGGTGCCGACGTTCACCTACCACCGGTTCTGGGCCCAGGCGGACATCGCCATGGCCTTCGCCGACTACGGCACGCTGTTCCCAGCGGGCTGACGATCCTCCAGGAATAAGTGACACCCCGGTGCGCGCCCACGCGCGCACCGGGGCTTTGGAGTACTCCGTGAAAGCAGAATTCGCCGGGGCCCGGACGGGGCGGGCGCGGCTGGCCTGGGGACAGCGCGCGATCTGGGACGCCATCCAGCAGGCCGGCCCGGCCAACGCCCACTTCTTCAACATCGGACGGCTGATCGCCTTCGCCCGGGGGCGCGGCCCCTTCCCACCGGAGGACGTGGTCGCCGCGGTGGCCGCGCTGGTCGTCCGGCACGAGGCCCTGCGGGCCAGCACCCACGTCGACGAGGACGGCGAGCCCTACCAGGTCGTCCACGGCGAGGGCGCGCTGACGATCCGGTCGGCCGAGTGCGCCGACGCCGAGGCCGACGAGGTCGCCGAGGTGCTGCTGGCCGAGCTGGCCAGGACCTCGTTCTCCCCCGGCGACGAGTGGCCGGCCCGGTTCGGCTTCGTCGTGGTGGAGGGCCGGGTCAGGCACGTCGTGTTCGTGCTGTGCCATCTGGCCGCCGACGACTACGCCGCCGACCTGGTCGCCCGCGAGCTGCGGAACCTGCTGCTGCGCGGCGGGTTCCCCGTGCAGCCGTCGCAGCAGTTGCTCGACCTTGTGGCCGAGGAGGAGTCGGGTGTAGGGCGCTACCGGTCCGAGGCGGCGCTGGCCCACTGGGAGAACGGCTACCGCCGCATCCCGCCGACGATGTTCCCGGCCGTGGTCGGCCCGCCGGCCGAACCGCGCTGGAGCCGGGCCGTGCTGGAGTCGCACGCCCTGGAGGACGCCGTCGCGGTCGTGGCCGCCCGCCACCACGTGAGCACCGCGACGGTCCTGATGACGGCGGTGACCGCGCTGCTCGGCCCGCTGCTCGACCACGACGTCTGCGCGATCACCCCGATCGTCCACAACCGCTACCGCCCCGCCACCCGCAACCTCGTCGCGACCCTCACGCAACTCGGCCTGTTCACGATGGAGAGCGACCCCCTCGCGCCGCTGGCCAAGACCCTGGAGCAGTCGCACTCCGACGCGATGCGCTCCTACCGCCACGCCCAGTACGACCAGCGCGCCTGGGACGCCATGGTCGACAAGGTGAGCTCCGACCGGGATGTGCGCGTCTACCCGTCGTGCTGCTTCAACGACGTGCGGCCGGTCGAGCAGCGGATGGTCACCGAACCCCCGGCGGGCAACCCGTGCCCGGCCGAGGTCGAGTGGCTGCCCGGGGTCGAGCACTTCAACTGCGACTTCTGCTTCGTGGTCACCCGGCAGGCCGGGACGCTGGCGATCGGGCTGACGGCCGACACGTGCAAGTTCCCGCGCGGGCGGATGGTGACGCTGATGCGCGGGGTCGAGGAACTCGTCGTCGAGTCGGCGTTCCGGGACACCCGCCCGGTCGATCTTCAGGTGTTGCGCTGACATTTCGGCCGGGGGACGGCCCCCGGATGGACGGGCGGTGAACTGGGGTTTTTCTAGAACTTGTCCTGAGCGGCTTCACACGAAGACACACGGCACCGGTAGTCAAAGCCTGATATTTCAGGATTTTGTCAGCGATGTGAGAGTCATTCTTGACAAGGTTCACAACCTCTCAAGGAGCTCCCGTGCGGCGTGCCCTGTCCTTAGGCCTGGCTTCCGTTGCCACCCTCGCCCTGCTCGCCACCCCCGCCTCCGCTGCCGTCCCCGGCATCCCCTCCTACGCCACCGCCGTCAGCCAGCTGAACGCGCTGACCGTGGCCAACGAGACCAACGCCGGCTCGTACAACCGGGACCTGTTCCCGCACTGGAGCACCGTCTCCGGTTCCTGCGACACCCGTGAGACGGTGCTGAAGCGCGACGGCTCCGGCGTCGTCACCAACTCGTCCTGCTCGGCCACCTCGGGCAGCTGGTACTCGCAGTACGACGGCGCCACCTGGACGCTCGCGTCCGACGTCGACATCGACCACATGGTCCCGCTGTCGGAGGCGTGGAAGTCGGGCGCGTACGCCTGGACCACCAGCCGCCGCCAGCAGTTCGCCAACGACCTGTCGGCGCCCCAGCTCTGGGCCGTCACCGACAACGTGAACCAGTCGAAGGGCGACAAGGACCCGGCGGCGTGGAAGCCGTCCAGGACCGCCATCTACTGCAACTACGCCAAGTCCTGGATCACCGTGAAGTACAAGTACTCCCTGACGCTCCAGTCGTCGGAGAAGACGGCCCTGAACTCGATGCTCGGCTACTGCTAGGACTTCACCGCCAGGGGGCCGGTCCGTCCGGCCCCCTTCAGCATCTCCTGGCCGATCAGGTCGTCGGGGAGCGCGTCGGGGACCAGGTCGTCGAAGTACCACAGACCCCTGATGAACCGGGCCACCAGGACCGCCGAGGCCATGACGAGCGCGAACAGCACGTACATGAGAGCGATCCCGCGACCCTCGCCGGTGCCCAGGACCAGCCCGACCGACCCGGCCAGCAGACCGCCCTCCAGCATCAGCGGTTCGAGCAATGCGGTGCCGTAGGGGGCGACCACGCCGTAGCCGAGGGGCAGGGTGGAGAAGGCGACGAGCTGGTTCAGCGCGAACACCCGGCCGTGGAACCGCTGCGGCACCTTGACCTGGATGATCGTGTTGTAGATCCCGTTGAGTACGGTCAGCGAGAAGAACATCCCGAACACCCCGGCGCCGATCACGACCAGGTTCTCGTGCGACCCCACGACGAGCGCGCCCGCCGACAGCGCCACCGTCGACCAGAGCTGACCCCGCAGCCTGCGCTTCCGCGGCCCGCCCCAGATCGTCATGATCAGTCCGCCGAGGAACACGCCCACGCCGCCGGCGAAGGTGACCCTGCCGACGTCCCCGAGCCCCGCGAAGCTCAGCACGAGCGGCGAGACGAGCAGGAACAGCGGCGACATGAACAGGTTCACGACGGCGAAGAAGAGCAGCATGCGGCGGATGCCCAGGTTGCCCCACGTGTACTTGAAGCCCTGGACCATCTCGGTGAGCATCGACTCGCGACGGCGCCAGGCCATCGTCTTCGGGAACCTGACCAGCAGCACGGTCGTGATCGCGAAGCCGTAGCTGACGACGTCGATGACGAGGATGCCCTCCAGCCCGATCACGGCCATCAGGCCCGCCGCCGCGAGCGGCACGATGAGGTGCGCGACACCGCCGATCAGGCCCATCATGCCGTTGGCGTGGCCCAGGAACCGTTTCGGCACGATCTGCGGGATCGCCGCCATGAAGGCGATCCGCTGGAAGGCCAGCGCCAGCGAGAGCGTGACGAGCAGCGGGTAGATCTGCCAGATCTCCAGGTTGCCGGTCCAGGCCAGCACCCCGAGCGCGAGCTGCGAGCCGCCGGCCGCGATGTCACCGGCCAGGATGACCTTGCGGCGGTCGAACCGGTCGACGACCACGCCCACGAGCGGGGCGACGAGCATCCCCGGGACGAGCGCCAGCACCGAGAAGAGCGCGAAGTTGGCCAGCGACCCGGTGGTCATGTAGATCCACAGCGGCACGGCGAACTCGGTCAGCGCCGAACCCACGATGGAGACGAGCTGACCCGCCGACAGCGCGGCGAAGCGCTTCATGCTCGGCTCGGGGCCGCTCTTCACGACCCGGCCGTCGTGGGAGACGTCCTGGAGCCACCACGTCTCGTCGCCGGTGCGGCGTTCAAGGGTCTCCGCGACGCCGTCGCCGATGGCGGTGTGGGTGCGGGTGACGATGGTCGCCAGTTCGTCGGCGCGGTATTTGACGAAGTAGTGCGCGGCCTCGTCGAGGACCACGCAGGCGGTGGTCTCGGCCACGACGTGCCATTCGCGGAACCGCTCCTGGTAGAACTCCATCGCCGGGTCGCGCTCACCGACGACCGCGATGACCGGGGCCCTCATCGGCGGCGGGGCCTGTTCGAAGACCTTCGTGAAGTACTCTTCGGCCTCGCGGGTACCGCTCCTGCGGTTGGCGACGATGAGCCGCAGTTCCTCCTGGTCGAACTCGGCGACGTCGAGACCGGCGGCCGACAGGGCGTTGATGCGGCTCTGGTCTCCGCCGAGCTCCTCCAGCCAGGTGCCGATCTTCGCCAGGGGACCCTTCGGCTTGGCGAAGGGGAACGCGCCGCCCAGGTAGACGGCTTCGGGGGCGCGGCCCGCCGCTTCGAGGTGGCGGGCGGCCTGGATGGAGATCATGCCGCCGAGGCCGCAGTGGCCGTAGAGGACGATCGGTCCGGTGACCTTGGCGAGGATCTCCTCGGCGTAGTCGCGGGCGACCTCGTCCATGGGGCGGGGTTCTTCGCCGAGTTCGTTGCCCGGGACGGCCAGGGAGAACAGCGCCCAGTCGTCGGGGAGCGCGTCGGCCAGAGGCTTGTAGATGATCGCGCTGCCGCCGCCGTAGGGGGCGCAGACGACCGAGGCCCTCGTGGCCCTCGACGGGGTCAGCCGGTGGAGGAGGCCGCCGGCCGCCTTCTCGGTCGACGGGTCGAGGAGCCGGGCCAGGTCGCGGACCGTGGGGTGCTTGAACAGGTCGAGCAGGGTCGCGACGTGGCCCGCCTTGCGCAGCCGCGCCACCACCTGCATGGCCAGCAGGGAGTGGCCGCCGAGGTCGAAGAAGTCGTCGGTGACGCTCACCCGCTCCAGGCCCAGTACGGCCGACCAGATCCCGGCCACCAGCTCTTCGAGCTCCGTCTCGGGGTCGGTGAACTCGGCCGCCGGTTCGAGCACGGTCGCCGGGTCGGGGAGGGCTGCGCGGTCGACCTTGCCGTGGGATTTGAGCGGGAGGCGGTCGAGCCAGACGTACCGGGCCGGAACCATGTAGTCGGGGAGGCGATCTTTCAGCCAGCTCCGCAGTTCGGCGGTGTCGCCCGCACCGACCAGGTAGGCCACGAGGCGCTGGTCTCTGAGGTCGACCACGGCCTGGGCGATGCCGTCGTAGGTACTCAGCAGGGTCTCGATCTCACCCAGTTCGACGCGGTAGCCCCGGACCTTGACCTGGAGGTCGCGGCGGCCGAGGAACTGGAGCTCGCCGGACTCCAGCCATCTCCCCAGGTCACCGGTGCGGTAGAGGCGGGCGCCGGGAGGGCCGTACACATCGGGGACGAACTTCTCGGCGGTCAGCGCGGGGCGCCCGAGGTAGCCGCGGGCCAGGCGCGCGCCACCGAGGTGGATCTCCCCCGGCATGCCGATCGGGACCGGAGTGCCGTTGGCGTCGAGCAGCCGGACCGTCGCGCCCGGGAGCGGCCGGCCGATGGGCAGCAGGCCGCGTTCGGAGCCGACCTCGTGGGTGGTGACGCCGACGGTGGCCTCGGTCGGGCCGTAGTGGTTGACGACCCGGACCCGGGTGGCCAGCTCGGCGGCCCATTCGGCCGGTGCGGCCTCGCCGCCGAGGATGAGGAGCTTGCGCGGCAGCAGCTCGGCGGGGTCGGCCTCGGCCAGCAGCGCGGCCAGGTGGGAAGGGGTGATCTTGAGATAGTCGGCCGGATAGATCCGGAAATATGCGCTCAGGTCGGGCGCGGCGGTCTTCGGCGGCAGCAGGTGCAGGCAGCCGCCGGTCATCAGCGACAGGTAGAAGACGGTGATGCCGAAGTCGAAGGCGAGCGACTGGAGCAGCGCGAACTCCGAGCCCGGCTCGACCGCGAACCGCTCGTGCACCCCGGCCAGGTAGACCAGCACCTCCCGGTGCTGCACCGCCACACCCTTCGGGCGGCCGGTCGTCCCGGACGTGTAGATGACATAGGCCAGGTCGCCGGGCCTGACGCCGGTCACGGGCGCGGTGTCGTCGACGCCGCCGTCGAGGTAGATCCCGGTGACCCCGTCGGGCTTCAGCTCGGGGGTGGTCACCGCGAGGGCGATCCCGGCGTCTTCGATCATGTACGCCATCCGCGCCGCCGGCAGCTCCGGATCCACCGGCACATAGGCGGCCCCCGACTTCAGCACGCCCAGGATCGCCACCGCCAGGTCGGCGGACTGCTCCAGGCAGACCGCCACCCGGTCACCAGGCCGCACGTTCCGCTCGACGAGCCGCCGGGCCAGGTGGTTGGCCCGCCGGTCGAGCTCCCGGTAGGTGAGCGTGTCGTCGCCGAACACCACCGCGGCGGCGTCGGAGACCGTGACGACCTCGTGCAGCAGCGTGGCTCCGAGCTTTTCGGGCGGGGCCGACTCGCCGAACGCCAGCACCTTCTCGGCCTCGTCCGCGGGCAGCAGGTTCAGCGTGGAGATGGGGGCCGACGGGTCGGCCGCGATCGAGCGCAGCAGCGTCGTGAACGACTCCGCCAGCCGCTCGATCGTGGCCCGCGTGAACAGGTCGGTGCAGTAGATGAAGGAGGCGCCCATCCCGTCGGGCCCCTCGTAGAGGTAGAGCGCCAGGTCGAACCGGGCCGCCGTCACATCGGCGGCGAAGCCGGTGACCGCGATGACGTCGGTCCCCGCCGGGCCGGTCTGGTAGTTCTGCAGCGCGAACAGCACCTGGAAGATGGGCGTGCGGCTGACGTCGCGTTCGACGTTGAGCTCGTTGACGAGCTGGTCGAACGGGAGCTCCTGGTGCGAGAAGGCGTCGAGGGCGCCGTCCTTCACCCGGTCGAGCAGCTCGGTGAACGCCGGGTCGCCGTCGAGGTCGGCGCGCATGGCGAGGGTGTTGACGAACATCCCCACCAGCCCGTCGAGCTCGGGCAGCCCCCGCCCGCTGACGGGCGTGCCGACGGCGAAGTCGTCCTGCCCCGACCAGCGCCCCAGCAGCACTTCGAGAGCCGCGAGAAAGGTCATGTACGGCGTCGCGCCGCGCGCCCCGGCCATCTCGGTCAGCGCGGCCACCAGGTCCCCGTCAAGCTGGAACCCGTGCGAGGCTCCCCGGGAACTCTGCTCCGGCGGCCTCGGCAGGTCGGTGGGCAGGTCGAGCGGCGGGACGTTCGCCAGCCGCTCGCGCCAGTAGTCGACGTCGCTCTGGAAGACCCGGCCGCGCTGCCAGAGGGCGTAGTCGCCGTACTGGACCGGCAGCGGCGTGAGCTCCCTGCCCGCGACCCGGCTGAGGATGTCGCCCAGCAGCACGTCCCCCGACCATCCGTCGGTGACGGCGTGGTGGGCGGCGAGCTGGAACACGTGCTGGTCAGGGGCGAGCCTGACCAGGGTGGCCCGCAGCAGCGGCCCGGTGGCCAGGTCGAACGGCCGGGTCAGCTCGGCGGAGATCAGCCGCCGCGCCTCCTCGGGGCTCGCCGCGTCGTAGACGGTCAGGTCGGTGCGGGGTTCGTCGTCGACGACGAGTTCCGGCAGGCCGTCGTCGCTGGTGGTGAAGCGGGTGCGCAGGGTCTCGTGCCGGGCCGTGACGTCGTGCAGCGCGTCGCTGATCTGGTCGGCGGTCAGCTCGCCTTCGAGCCAGACCGCGTGCGGCACCGTGTACGCCGTCGTCCCCGGACGGTACTGCTCCAGGAACCACAAGCGTTCCTGCGCGTGCGAGAGCGGCGGGACCACTCCCGGCTCGCGCGGCGTGATGACGGCCTTGGCGGTACGGCGGCGGAGCCGCTGCTGGATGAGGGCCCGCTTGGCGGCGGAGAGGTCCTGGGTCACGACTCCTCCAGCAGGGCGAGCGCCTCTTCGTCGGACAGGTCGTCGAACTCGGCCAGCAGCAGTTCCTCGACCGCCTGGGCCAGCGCCTCGACGGTGGAGTGCGTGAACAGCGTCCTGATCGGCACCACGACCCCGATCGTCCCGTCGAGCCGCGCCGCGACCCGAACCGCCAGCAGCGAGTGCCCGCCGAGCTCGAAGAAGTCGTCGAACACCCCGACCCCCTCGACCCCGAGCACCTCACTCCAGACATCGGCGACCAGCGCCTCGGCGTCGGACCGGGGCGCGACGAAACTCCGCTGCCGCTGCGGCTCGGGCTCGGGAAGTGCCAGCCGGTCGAGCTTTCCGTTCGGAGTGAGCGGCAGCGCGTCGAGCGACACGAAAACGGTCGGCACGAAGCTGGCCGGAAGC
This sequence comes from Herbidospora sp. RD11066, assembly GCF_054661255.1. NCBI lineage: Bacteria > Bacillati > Actinomycetota > Actinomycetes > Streptosporangiales > Streptosporangiaceae > Herbidospora > Herbidospora sp. RD11066. The sequence continues at coordinate 25,652 of NZ_BAAGDO010000011.1, read as the reverse complement.
CGCTCGACCAGCTCTTCCCTGAGGCCCGTGCTCCTTCCCACCGTGTACGCGACCAGCACCTCACCCTTGATCGCCACGGCCGCCCTGGAGACGCCGTCGAGGCTTTCGAGGACCGACTCGATCTCGCCGAGCTCGATCCGATGGCCGCGCAGCTTGACCTGGTCGTCGTTGCGCCCGAGGAACTCGAGCGTGCCGTCCCAGCTCCAGCGGACGAGATCGCCGGTGCGATAGACCCCTTGGGTGAACCGCTGCGCCGTCAGCTCCGGCCTGCGCAGATAGCCGTCGGCCAGCCCGAGCCCCCCGATGACCAGCTCACCTGGGGCACGCGGCGGCACCGGGTTGAGCTGCGCATCGACCACCGCGACGGTCGTGTTGCCGATGGGGCGGCCGATCGATATCTCACTTGGATCGTCGGGCACCTCCCAGGCGGTCGACCAGATGGTGGTCTCGGTCGGCCCATAGACGTTCACCAGCCTGGCGGTCCGCGCCTTGAGCTCCTTCGCCAGCCCCGGAGGCAACGCCTCCCCACCAACGAGCGCGGTGACCGTGGGGATCTCCCCTTCGAGCAACACCCGCCAGCCGGAGGGTGTCGCCTGAACGTGGGTGACTCCCGCGTCGGCGATCCGCCGCGCGAGCGCCTGCCCATCGAGCGCGATGGCGGGATCGGCGATGACGATCCGCCCGCCGGTGACGAGGGGCAAGTAGAGCTCAAGCCCGGAGATATCAAAGGAAAGCGACGTCAACGCCAGCCAGACGTCATCGGAGGTCGACCCGAGCAGTTCCCGCATGGAGACGAGGAAGTTCAGCAACGCCCGATGCGGAACGACGACCCCCTTCGGCTTCCCGGTAGAGCCGGAGGTGTAGAGGACATAGGCGGGATCCCCGGGCAGCACGCTGCCCGAAATTTCGGCATATCCGCCTGCTGCTGGATTGCCCAAGCCTGAATCTGGAGCGACAGAGGAGCTCTCTGCCGCACCCGAAATTTCGTGATCTGGGAGATCTAGGCGAAGGACCGGGATGGGCACGCGCTCCGACGAATCGCCGCTGGTCGCCCATGGCTCGCGGTCTGCGAGCAGGACCTTGGGTTGGGCGTCTTCCAGGACGAAGGCGATGCGCGCCTCCGGGTAGGCCGGGTCGAGGGGCAGGTAGGCGGCGCCCGTCTTCATGACGGCGAGCATGCCGGTCAGGGCCTCGGTGGAGCGTTCGGCGAGGATGGCGACGATGTCGCCCCGCCCGACTCCTAGTGCGGCGAGTTTTCCGGACAAAACGTCCGCCGCCGACAGGAGGTCTCGGTAGGTGAGGTCGTCTACGGCGATGCGGTCGCTGGGCTTGATCAGGTCGAGCAGGGTGCCTTCGGGGAGTGCGAGTTCCGGGCCGGTGCCCCAGGTGGCGAGGGCCGCGTCGTCTTCCCTCGTTCGCATTGTGAGGGCCGATAGGGGTGCGGTGGGGTCTTCGGTGATTTCGTACAGGCAGGTGACCAGGCGGGCGGCGAAGCGTTCGACCGTCGGCGTGTCGAAGAGGGCCAGGTCGTAGTCGAAGACGAAGTTCAGGCCCTCCGCGACCGGCCAGATCGTCAGGGTCAGGTCGAAGGCGGTCTTGATGGCGCCGGCGTCGTAGGGCTCGTAGGACAGGTCGCCGAAGGTGTCGGGGAGGGCGCCTTCGGTCGTGTGGCTGTGCAGGATGAGCATGGTCTGGAACAGGGCCGACTGGCCCAGGTCACGACGGACACCCAAGACCGACTTGAGGCGTTCGACCGGGATCTCCTGGTGGGCCAGGGCGTCGACGACGGTCGCCCACGTCCGGCGGAGGAGTTCGTCGAAGCCGGGGTCGCCGGTCAGGTCGGCGCGCAGGACCAGGGTGTGGGCCAGGTAGCCGATGACCGACTCCAGTTCCACGCGTTCACGCGCGGCCGTCGGGGAGCCGATCGCGAAGTCGGTCTGGCCCGTGTGGCGGGACAGGACCGCCTGGTAGGCGGCCAGCAGGACCATGAAGAGCGTGGTTCCGCTGTCGCGGGCGATGGCCTCCAGGCGGGCGACCACGTCGGAGGGGACCTGGACGCTCAGCTCGGCGCCGATCCGCGCGCCGTCGAGCGGGCGGGGACGGTCGAGCGGGAGTTCCAGCGCGGGGACGCCCGACAGTTTGTCCTTCCAGTGGGCCAGGGCGGCCGCGCCCTCGTCGAGGGCCTCGCGCCGGAGCTGCCACAGGGAGACGTCTCCGGCCTGGACCGGGAGCGGGGGGAGGTCGCCGCCCTCGTACAGGGCGGCGAGTTCGGTGATCATCACGTTGACCGAGTAGCCGTCGGCGATGATGTGGTGCATCGCGACGCAGATCACGTGGTCGTCGGGGGTGATCTGGATCAGGGTGGCCCGCACGGGCGGGGCCGCCGCCAGGTCGAACGGGGTGTTGACCAGTTCGGCGCAGTAGTCGCGCACGGCGTCCTCGGGCAGGGCCACCCACTTGATCACGCCGCCGCCGGGCGGGTCGATGACCAGAAGAGGCTGGCCGTCGTCGGCGGGGAAGCGGGTGCGCAGCGACTCGTGCCGGTCGACCAGGGCGCGGTAGGCGGCGGCGAACCGGGCTTGGTCGAGGGGGCCGTGCAGGCGCCGGGCCAGGTACATGTTGCTGGAGGCGTCGCCGGGGTCGAAATGGTCCATGAACCAGAGGCGTTCCTGGGCCGCCGACAGCGGGACCGGGGTGCCGGGTTCGCGGGGTTCCAGCGGGACGACGCCGGGGTCGGCGCCGATCGCGGCGGCCAGTCCGGCGACGGTCGGGTGGGCGAACAGGGTGCGCACCGGGACCGGCACGCCGAACGCGGCCGACAGCAGCGCCGCCGCGCGCGGGGCGAGCAGCGACCGGCCGCCGAGGGCGAAGAAGTCGTCGTCGGCGCCGACGTCGTCCACGCCGACGACCTCACCGAAGATGCGGGCGATGCGGCGTTCCGCGGGGGTCTCGGGAACCCGGTGTGTGCGGATGACCGGGACGGCCTCCACGCGCGTCGGGGCGGTCAGTCCCTCGGCCCGCCAGGCCGCGCCGCCCAGGGTGACACCCGGGAACAGCAGGTCGGAAAGGGGCAGCTCTGGGGTGGTCGCGGCGGCCCTCAGGAAAGCGGTCAGGCGGGTGGCCAGGGCCTCGACGCGCGCGGCGTCGAAGAGGGTCGCGTCGTAGGTGAGGTCGAGGGTCAGGGTGTCGCCGGAACGCCGGGCGTCGACGGTGAGGTCGTGGCGGGCCGGGACGTGGTCGAGCGGGAAGACGGCGTCGGGGAGGTCGTCGAGGGTGAGCATGGTCTGGAAGAGCGGGGTCTGGCCCAGGTCGCGGCCGAGGTCGAGCTCGGTGAGCAGGCGCTCGACCGGGACCTCCTCGTCGGCCATGGCGGCGAGCACGGTCGTCCGGGCCCTGGCCAGCAGGCCGGCGAACGTGGGGTCGCCCGACAGGTCGGCGCGCAGCACCAGGACGTTGCCGAGGCGGCCGAAGACCGGTTCGAGCTCGACGCGGCCCCGGCCTGCCGTGGGAGCGCCGACGGCGAAGTCGTGCAGGCCGGTCTCGGCCGACAGGATCGCCTGGTAGGCGGCCAGGAGCGCGGTGAACAGGGTCGTGCCCTGGCTCTGGGCGAGGGTTTCGAGTGGGGGGATCGGGAGCTCTGTTCGTACAATCGCGCCTCTTCTGGAGGCGACGGCGGGGCGGGGGCGGTCGGCGGGCAGGTTGAGCACCGGCACGCCGGCGAGCCGGTCGCGCCAACGGGCGAGGGCGTCGGCGCCGAGCCCGGCCGCCTCCCGGCCGCGCTGCCAGGCCACGACGTCGCCGTGCTGGACGGCCGGGGCCTCCCGGTCGTCGGCGAGGTCCTCGGCCAGGACGTCGAGCGACCACTCGTCACCGGCGATGCCGTGGAAGACCACGCAGAGCACGTGCTCGCCGGCCACCTTCACCAGCGCGGCCCGCACGGGCGGCGCGGCGGCCAGGTCGAACGGGGCGTTGACCCGCGCCGACAGCAACGCCTTCGCCTCCTCCTCAGAAGCGGCGGTGAGCCGTTCGAGCGGGAGCGGGAAGCGCTCCTCGACGACGGCGACCGGACGGCCGTCGGCGTCGGGGAAGCGGGTGCGCAGCGCCTCGTGCCGGTCGACCACCCGCTGGAGCGCGCGCTCCAGAGCGTCGGGATCGGCGTGGCCGCGCAGGCGGCGGGTCAGGTGCAGGTTCCAGGAGGCGTCGCCGGGGTCGAAGCGGTGCAGGAACCAGAGCCGTTCCTGCGCGGGCGACAGCAGCACCGGCGACCCGGCGGGCCGGGGCTCCAGCGGCACCGACACCGTGTCGAGCCCGTCGAGCACCGCCGCGAGCGCCTCGACCGTGGGCGCCCCGAACAGCTCGCGCACGGGGATCTCCACGCCGAGCCGCCGGGTCAGCCGCGCGGTGACCTTGGTGGCCAGCAGGGAGTGCCCGCCGACCATGAAGAAGTCGGCCTCCGCGCCCACCTTGCCGAGCCCGAGCACCTCGGCGAACGCCTCGGCGACGACCCTTTCCGTCGGTGTACGAGGTTCGATCTCCCCCGCGCTCGCCGCGGGCGCCGGAAGGGCCCGCCGGTCGACCTTGCCGTTGGGCGTCAGCGGCAGCGCGTCGAGCGGGATGACGATCGACGGCACCATGTACGCCGGCAAACGCTCTCTCAGACCGGCCAGAAGATCGCCGTGGTCGCCGACGACATAGGCCACCAGCACCTCACCGTGGACGGCCACGACCGCCTGCCGGACCCCGTCGAGCTCCTCCAGCACGCTCTCGATCTCGCCCAGCTCGATGCGGTGACCCCGCAGCTTCACCTGGGTGTCGGCGCGGCCGAGGAAGTCGAGCCCGCCGTCGGCGCGGCGGCGCACCAGGTCACCGGTCCGGTAGAGCCGATCGCCCCGCCCCGTGGGGACGAACCGCTCGGCGGTCAGCGCGGGCCGGTGGAGGTAGCCGTCGGCGACGCCGTGCCCGCCGATGTAGAGCTCGCCCTCGTCGACCGGCCGCATGTCGTCGTCGAGGACGTGCACGGTCGTGTTGAGGATGGGCGTGCCGATGCTGACGTAGGAGGGGTTCTTCGGCACCTCCCACGCCGTCGACCAGATCGTGGTCTCGGTAGGGCCGTAGACGTTGATCAGCCGGGCGCAGCGGGCGGCGAGCTGCCGGGCCAGCGCGACGGGCAGCGCCTCGCCGCCGACCAGCCCGGTGACGTTCCGGGAGAACCCGGCGTCGAGCAGCACCCGCCAGCCCGAGGGGGTCGCCTGGACGTGGGTGACGCCCTCCCGCTCGATCAGGTCGCGCAGGAGCGCGCCGTCGCGGGCGGTGGCGGCGTCGGCGACCACGATCCGGCCGCCGGTCACGAGGGGGAGGTAGAGCTCCAGGCCGGAGATGTCGAACGAGAGCGAGGTGAGGGCGAGCCACACGTCGCCGGGGCCCGCGCCGAGGAGCTCGCGCATGGCGTACAGGAAGTTGAGCAGGGCCCGGTGGGAGATCACGACGCCCTTGGGGCGGCCGGTCGAGCCGGAGGTGTAGAGCACGTAGGCGCGGGAGCTCCGGCGTCCAGAGGCGCCGCCGAAGAGGTCCGTGGCCCCGTCGACGTCGACTATCGGCCCGGTGAAACCCGGGAGGCTCTCCCGGAGATGCGGCCTGGTCAAGGCGGCCGCAGCCCCGGAATCCTCCAGAACCATCGCGATCCGGGCGGCGGGGTAGCCCGGATCGATGGGTAAGTAGGCCGCCCCGGCCTTGAGGACGCCGAGTAACGCGACGACCATTTCCGCCGATCTGTCGACATAGAGGGCGACCAGGTCGCCGGGCGTCACCCCGGCGTCGATGAGGCGACGGGCCACGCCGCGGGCGGCGGCGTCGAGGTCGCCGTAGGTCAGCGTGCGGTCCCCGCACACCACCGCGACCCGGCCGGGCGACTCTTCCGCGTGGGCCTCGAAGAGGTCCAGGAAGGCCGGGACGTCCGTCAGGGTGGTATCGATCATGCAGCCATCTCCCAGGGATGAAACAGGACTTCTCCGCGATCATGGACGTGGGCCACAATCGCGGGATGACAGTGCCCGAACAGGCCGACAAGCGCCGCGCCCTCGTCGCCAAACTGCTGGCGCGCAAGGCCGCCCCGCAGGGGGTCACCCCGGTTCCGCGGGACGGCGCCCCGCTCCCGTGCTCCCACGAGCAGCGCCGCATCTGGCTGGCCCAGCAGTCCGACCCGGCCGCCGCGCCCAACGTGACGCTCGGCGTGGCCCTTTCGGGCCCTCTCGATCTCGTACGTCTCGCGAACGCCTTCACCGCGCTGATCAGGCGGCATGAGGTGTTCCGGACGACGTACACGGAGGTTCCGGAACAGGTCGTCCACGAGGCGCTGCCCGCACCCCTGGAGTACCTGGACCTCACCGGCCTGCCCGAGCAGGCGGCGCTCGACCTGGCACTGGATTTGGCGCTGGCGAAGAGCGGCGAGCGCTTCCCGGTCGGCGACGGGCCGCTGCTGCGGCTGACCGTGTTCCGGGTGGGCCCGGAGGAGTACCGGCTCTTCCTGGTGTGTCACCACATCGCCGCCGACGGCGGCTCGCTGGGCATCGTCGCCGACGACCTCGCCGCGCTCTACGCGGGTCTCGACCGGCCGGAACTCCCGATCCAGTACGCCGACTACGCCGTCTGGTCGGTGCGCCGCGCCGAGACGAGGATCGCCGAACGGCTCCCCTACTGGACCGATCTGCTGGGCGGCGCGCCCGGCCCGCTCTTCGAGGGCACCACCGGCGAGAAGACCACCAGGGCCGGGGCGACGGCCGCCGTCCGGGTGGGCAGGGAGACGGTCGACCGGCTGCGACGCCTGGGCGACGGGACGACGACGCCGTTCGTGGCGCTCTGCGCCGCCTACCTGACGCTGCTCCAGCGGATGACCGGGCGCCGAGATCTGGTCACCGGCATCGTGGCGGCCTCGCGCACGCGGCGTGAGCTGGAATCGGTCGTCGGCACGTTCGTCAACATGCTCCCGCTGCGCGTCGCGCTGCCCGCGGGGCAGGGGTTCCCGGCGCTGCTCACCAAGGTCAGGGAGGCCGCGGCGGGGGCGCTGGCCAACGAGATCCCCTTCGACACCCTGGTCTCGCGCGCGGGGGTGGCCCGGATCCCGGGCGTGCATCCGGTGTTCCAGACGTCGTTCATCCACCGCGACGACCCGAAGCCGCCCGCCACCTGGGAGGGCCTGACGGCCCGCGTGTGGGACCACGAGGTCGACGACGCCGCGCTCGACCTGATGCTGACCGCGACCCCGCGAGGGGAGGAGTACGAGCTCGCCTTCACGGGCAAACTTGACCGATTCTCCGCAGGTCAGGTCAAGAAGCTGCCGGTCGTCTTCCGCGAGTTGCTGGACGAACTTCGCTGACGAGCGCGGCACCCGCGCATTGGATCACGTGGGAGCGGGGGCGCGGTACCCGCGTCTCACTTACCGGTCCAGTCTTCAAAGCCCGAATGGCGCAAATGGGCAAAAGCGTGTGGGGGGCCGATGGGAATGGACACCGGCCCCCCACGCCAGAACGAGGGCCGGTGGTCAGGTCACCGGCACCCCGTGGGCTTCCTCTACGACTGCTGGCTCTCCGAGCGGTCGCCGCTCCAGTCGGTGTGGTAGACACCCTCGCGGTCGACGCGGTTGTAGGTGTGCGCACCGAAGAAGTCGCGCAGGCCCTGGATCAGGGCCGCCGGGAGCCGGTCGCGGCGCAGGCCGTCGTAGTAGGCCAGCGCCGAGGAGAACCCGGGCGTCGGGACGCCGATCGAGGCGGCCGTCGAGACGACCCGGCGCCAGGCGCCCTGCGCCTCGGCCAGCGCCTCCGCGAAGGACGGCGAGGCCAGCAGCGTCGGCAGCCCCGGGTCCTTGGCGTAGGCGTCACGGATGCGATCGAGGAAGCGGGCCCGGATGATGCAGCCGCCCCGCCAGATCGTGGCCATGTCGCCGAGCTTGAGGTCCCAGCCGAACTCCTTGGAGGCCGCGGCCATCTGGTCGAAGCCCTGGGCGTACGCCACGATCTTCGAGGCGAGCAGGGCCTGCCGGACGTCGTCCACCAGGGAGTAGTTCGGCGCCGAGCCGATCGGGCCTTCCAGGTCGCGGGCCGCCTGGCGACGGGTCACGTCACCCGACAGGCCGCGCGCGAAGACCGCCTCGGCGATGCCGGTGACCGGCACGCCGAGTTCGAGGGCGTTCTGGACGGTCCAGCGTCCGGTGCCCTTCTGCTCGGCGCGGTCGGCCACGACGTCCACGAAGGGACGGCCGGTCTTGGCGTCGACGTGACCGAGCACCTCGGCGGTGATCTCGATCAGGTAGGACTCCAGGTCACCCCGGTTCCACTCGGTGAAGATCTCCGCCAGCTCGCCCGGGGAGCGGCCGAGGGCCTGCCGGAGCAGGTCGTAGGCCTCCGCGATGAGCTGCATGTCGGAGTATTCGATGCCGTTGTGGACCATCTTGACGAAGTGGCCCGCGCCGTCGGCGCCGACGTGGACGCAGCAGGGCACCCCGTCGACCTTCGCCGAGATGTCCTCCAGGATGGGGCCGAGCGACCGGTAGGCCTCCGGCGACCCGCCCGGCATGATGCTGGGGCCGTTCAGGGCGCCCTCTTCGCCGCCGGAGATGCCGGTGCCGACGAAGTGGATGCCGCGCTCCTTCAGCGCGGCCTCACGCCGGCGGGTGTCGGTGAACAGGGCGTTCCCACCATCGACGATCATGTCGCCGGGCTCCATGTGTGCCGCCAGGTCCTCGATCACGGCGTCGGTCGACGGACCGGCCTTCACCATGATGATCGCCTTACGGGGCTTCGTGAGCGACGCCACGAACTCCGCCGTCGTGCCCGTCGCGATGAACGCGCCTTCTCCGGCGTGGTTCTCGACGAGCTCCTGCGTCTTGCTCTCGGTGCGGTTGTGCACCGCGACGACGTATCCGTGGTGGGCCAGGTTCCTCGCGAGGTTCCGGCCCATAACCGCGAGGCCCGTCACTCCGATGTCCGCCGTACCCAGAACGTTCTTGTCCATGCGCCGCTCCTATCCTTCCGGGCAGCTCAGTAGCTGTAGTTGCTGCCGCCCGCAGACGACGTCGGCGTAGTGCTCGCCGACGGTTTGGGCGTCGCCGCCGGCGAAGCCGACGGAGCCGATGCCGACCCGGCACCGGGCAGCGGCCCGGCGTCGGACGGCCTCAGCACGCCCAGGAGGCCGTGCTGGGCCTTGTCGATGCCCGCCGCGAACCATACAGAGTTCGTGCCGCCGTTCGCTTCGGTGCCCGGCTCCAGATCCCACAGGCCTTCCAGCACGATCGGCTGGTTGTTGGACGACTTCAGCGCGCCCAGCCAGCGACCCGAGCGGGCGTTGTAGGCGTTGACGTGCCCATCTCCGAAATTACCCACCAGAACGGCGCCGGCCAAGGCACCGAATCCGCGCGGCGCCTGGATCATCGCCCACGGCGCGTTGAGCGCGCCGCGCTGGGCGAAGCGGCCGAGGAAGCGGCCGTTGGCGGAGAATCGGGACACGAAGCCGTTACCCTTTCCGGGGACGGCCTTGCCGGTGGCGGGGTCGCGCTTGGCGTACGCGACCATGATCACGTTGCCGACGACTTCGACGTTGAACGGAGAGTAGTTGCTGGGCATGCGAGGGTCGCGGAACTGCGAGCGCGACAGCGCGACCCGGTCGAACTCCGAGTCGTAGACGTGCACGCGTCCGTGCGAGAACGAGGGGGCCAGCAGGAAGGAGCCCTTGTTGGTCTCCATCACCGCCAGGCCCTTGTAGTCGGCGTTCTTGGTGAACGCGGCGATGACCGCGTTCTTCGGGTTGACCTCGGCGTTCCACGCCGTGATCGCGCCCGACGGGCTGGCGAAGATGAACTGGGCCGGCTTGTCCTTGATCATGAACTCGTCGGTCGACGTGTTGATGACCTGGCCGGTGGGCGTGCCGCCCGGGATCGCGACTTCGGTCTGCTCCTTCTTGGCGTTGCCGGAGTAGACGGTCGCGACGCCGGTGCCGGCACCCGACACCCACAGCGTCTTGCCCATCGCCAGGCCCCAGGGGTTGACCAGCTTGGGGTCGGTGACGGCGGCCTTACCGGCGACATCGGAAACCAGGTTAACCTGGGCGTACCTGTTGGTCGCCGTCTTGGCGGCGGCCGGCTTGGCGGCGGTGACTGGCTTGGCCTGCGGGGCCGTCTGGGCAACTGTCTGGGCACTGGCGGGGATGCTCAAGGGGGTGCTCAGGACGAGCGTCCCGGCGGCGAGCACGGCGACGCGTGAACGCATCTGGTGGTCTCCTTCGAGGGCCTTCTCGGTGCATGACCTAAGGTGCTGGAGGTTCGCGAACTCCCCTTACGGGCCGAGATACGCGGGGTTCACCGGGAGGGTTCAGGGAAATATCACCGGCCTATAAACCCATTAAAAGGGTAGGTTTTGTCGAGTTAACGACCTGGCAAAGCCTCTTCGACCCTGCGACCTGGCTGTCTATGGTCGACATGTGATCCTTGGAGACTCCGGAATGTTCCTCCCTCAGCCCCAGCGTTCCGTCGTGGCGATCCCCCCGCCCGGAGACGGCCCCGGCTTCTGGGCCGGCGCCCCGAGCGCCGTCGTCACCCCCGACGGGACGATCTACCTGGCCTACCGGCTGCGCCGCCCGATCGGCGAGGGTCGCGGCTACGCGATCCAGATCGCCCGCTCGGACGACGGCGAACGCTTCGAGCCCGTCCTGACGATCACCAAAGACCAGATGCGGACCGAGTCGCTGGAGCGCCCCACGCTCGTGCTGACCCCGTCGGGCACCTGGCGGCTCTACCTGAGCTGCGCCACCTACGGAACCAAGCACTGGCGGGTCGAACTCCTGGAGGCGGGCCGCCCCGAGGACCTCGACCCGGCGACCGCCCACGTGGTCCTGCCCGGCGACCTGAAGACGGGCGTCAAAGACCCGGTGATCGTCCACCACGGCGGCCAGTGGCACCTGTGGGCCTCCTGCCACCCGCTGGAGATCCCCGAAGAGGCCGACCAGATGGTCACCGACTACGCCACCAGCCCCGACGGCCGCGACTGGACCTGGCACGGCACCGCCCTCGACCGCCGCCCCGGCACCTGGGACTCACGCGGCGTCCGCATCTCCGCGGTCCGCTTCACCGACGACGGCGTCCTGGCCTACTACGACGGCCGGGCCAGCGCGGCGGAGAACTACGAGGAGCGCACGGGCGTGGCCACGGGTCCCGACCCGTCGACCCTGACGGCGGTCGGCCTCCACCCGCACGCCCAGTCGCCCTACGGCGGCCTGCGCTACCTCGACATCCTCGACCTGCCGAACGGCGGCCAGCGCATCTACTACGAGTGGACCCGCCCCGACGGCGCCCACGACCTGCGCACGGAGCTGATTTAGCACGATCGCGCGGCCGCGCGGCGCAACTAGCCCGCGCGGCCGAAAAATGCGGCTACTTACCCGCGACCCGAATGCGGGACCACTTGCCCGCGCAAAAGCCGAGGGCCATAGCCCGCCGGCTCCCCGCCCTCAAAGCGTTGCCTACCTGGGCCGGCCGTTGCGCGCCTGGCCCTGGCCGTTGGGCCGGTGGCCGACCTGGCCGCCCGAACGGTCTCTCGGTCTGATCCAGTCGGAGAAGTCCTCCCCCGTCACCTCTTCGAGCAGCTTGATGTCGTCGGTGAAATACGCGATCAGCTCCTGGCGCTGCTCCCACGTCAGGGGCCGGCGGGCGCGGCCGTCGCGCTGGAGGACGCGGGCGAGCGGCGCGGTCAGCACCTGGCCGCCGAGCCTGTCTCCCACGCGCACCACCTGTGACAACACCTGGTGGAGCACCGTCTCGGGCGGGTGCACGGTCACGTTCTCGCGGGGGACCTCGGAGATCAGGCCGGTACGTACCCCGAGATGCCCGCAGATGCGGTCGAGCGTCTCCGCCGGGCGGTCGAGCAGGTCCCGGTAGCGGAAGACGAGCACCTGCTCCTCGGTGAACAGGTCGTAGAGGTCGCGCAGCTGCTCGCCATATTTGCCCAGGCCCACGTAGTGCCAGAAGGGCGCCCATCCGGCGGCGATCCGCTCGGACTCGCGGGCGCAGGCCTCGACGACGTCCCCCACGGGCTCCAGGCCCGCCGACCACAGGTGGGTCCAGTTCGAGTGGGCCCGCTCGACCGGGTCGCGGATCACCACGATCAGTCTGACGTCGGGGATCAGGTCCTTGATGCGCCGCTGGGCGTCCCGGTCGTACAGGTAGAACGGGGTCGACTCACCGTTCAGGTAGCCGGGCCGGAACAGGGCCTCGTAGTCGGCGCGGCGCCAGACGTGCTCCCGGTAGGTCTCCGCGTCGCCGGGGCCGCCCCGGTCCGGCGGCGGGCCGTCGGACAGGAAGAACTTGGGCTCCTTCACGCCGGAAAGCCACAGGTCGGGGTGGGCGGTGAGCGCGGCGTGCAGGGCGGTCGTGGCGGCCTTCGGGGCCCCGATGACCAGGAAACCGGGCAGAGTCACGATAATCCTCCACTTTTCCTACAAACTTAGTATGGAATCGAGCCTCCTTCAACGTCCCGGCCCTTCCCACGGTACGGACCCTGCACCGGCGGTTGGCAACCAGATTCACTCCAAGGTATTCACAACTTGTAATCAAGTGATTACTATGAGTAGTAACAGCAGGTCAAAAGCCTGCCTGGTACGTAAGGAGTGAGATCATGGATCTCGTCAAGCCCGCCGCCGTCGTCGCGGCGACCGTGTTCTGCCTGGCCCTCCCGGCCGACGCGAGCACCGGCCACCCCCAGGGGCCCTCCCGCACCACCGCCCCGGCGGTCACCGCCGCCCCCTCCACCGTCCACGCCGGGCAGGCCATCCGGCTGCGCACCAAGGCGTGCGCCACCCGGCCCGGTTACGCCTACTCGCCCGCCTGGGGGCGCAGCGTGACCCTGCTGCCCAACGGTGTTCGGGCGGCCGGCACCGCCACGGTCTGGGCGGGCACCAAGCCCGGCACCTACTCGATCTCGGTGGCCTGCCAGGGCCAGCTCTATCCGACCGCGTTCGGCTACCTGACGGTCGTGGCCGCCGGGACCTCGGTGAAGTACCGGGTCCAGCACGTACGTAAGGGCAGCCATCTCAACGTGCGCTCGGGCCCCGGCCTGAAGCACAAGGTGGTCGGCAAGCTCAAGTGGAAGTCGACCGTCCAGGGTTCCCCGGTCAAGACCCGCGGCTGGGTCAAGATCACCAAGAAGGACGGCACCACCGGCTGGTCGTACGGCTACTACCTGCGCCGCGCCTAGCCGTTCACCATATCGCGGGCCCGTTCGGGAACGTCCCCGGCCGAACGGGCCCGCCCCCGGCAGGTCAGCGCCGCCAGTGCCGTCGTGATCGGCACCGCCGCGATCAGCCCGAGAGTGCCCACGATGCTCCGCACGAGTTCCTGCGCGACCACCGGCCCGGTCAGCACCTCACCCAGGGGCTCGTTTCCGATGCTGATGAGCAGCAGCAGCGGGAGGGACGCACCGGCGTACGCGAGCACGATCGTGTTGATGACCGAGGCGATGTGCGCCCGCCCGACCCGGGTCGCGGCCCGGTAGAGCTCCCGGCCCGTGTACCCGGGGTTGGCGTGGGCGAGTTCGGCCACCGTCGCGGCCTGGGTGACCGTGACGTCGTCGAGCACGCCGAGCGAGCCGATGATGATGCTCGCCAGCAGCAGCCCTTCCGTGTTGATCTGGTAGTTCGTCCCGAGCAGCCACGAGCTGTCGTCGCTCACGCCGGTCAGGTGGGCCCCGTCGATGGCCAGCAGCGAGAGCAGGCCCGTGAGGGCCAGGCTGACCAGGGTGCCGATCACGGCGACCGAGGTGGGCACGGAGACGCCGTGGGTGACGTACAGGACGATCAACATGATCGCCGCCGCGCCGACGACGGCGACCAGCAGGGGCGAGGCCCCGGCCAGGATGGCCGGGAGCACGAACGTGAGCAGCAGGCCGAACGTGATCGCGAGCCCGGCCAGCGCGGTGAGCCCCCGCCAGCGCCCGAAGGCGACCACCGCCAGCGCGAACGCCGCCCCGAGCAGCCACAGCGACGACGACCGGTCGTGGTCGGAGACGGCGTAGGTGCCGTCCTGCAGGTCGAGCACGACGACCGCGTCGCCGTCGGCGAAGGTGGCCGATCCTGGCGCGGTCGGCAGCATCGCGCGGACCTGGTGGTAGATCGAGAACTCGACGGTCGCCGTCTCGCCGGAGATCGAGGTGATCGTCCCCTTCAGCTCCGGCAGCCGGGGCTCCTGCGCCTTCTTCACGTCGCCGGGCCACAGGACGACGAGCGCGACCAGCGTCGCGACCGCCAGCGGCACGATGACGGCCAGCACGGCCCAGACGGTCTTGCGGTCGGCGGGCGCGACCGGCCCGTGCGAGTGCCCCATGGCCCGAGAGGCTAGCTCAGGTCGACATGATGGCGACCCCCAGGCACATCTCGTCGGCGGTCCCCTCGCCCCAGACGACGTAGCGCGGCTCCTCCTTCTCGAACTGCGGCAGCATCGAGCGGAGCTTGGCGTCGTGGGTGCACGTCACCCTGACCGTGTCGCCCTTCTTCACCTCCACGGGGGTGGCGAGCGGCTGGAGCGCCTGGTTGTCGAAGTTGTAGTCGGGGACGTCGAGCAGCGTCTTGGCGTCCGGCGTGCCGGGGTTGAGCTCGACCTTGATCGAGCGCCCGAGCAGGTGCATGTGGCCGGTCAGCGCGTGCAGCGTGCCCGGCTCCCGGACGGGCATGTCGCAGTGCTGGGTCGGCCCCGGCTTCACCGGGCCGCACAACTGCGCGAGGCCGTCGGGGGTCGACTCCGACTCGGGCCCGAACCGGCGGCCGATGTCCTTCACGGCGGCGGCGCGGTCACACAGCGGCCCCGACTCCTGGTCGGTGCACGGCAGTTCGACCGCCGCGGGGAACAGCGCGGTGCCGAGCGGTTCGAGCTGCTTGTCGCTCACCCTCAGCCGGATCGCCGACTGGTCGGGGCCGCTCCCCGCCCGGGTGTTGTAGTGGACCTGCATGACGAGCTGGCTCCCCGGCGGGACCGGGTGCCCGTATTTCGGGTCGAGCAGGGTCTCGTTGGTGCCGGGCGCCCAGTGGGCCACCCATCCGGCCTGGCGGACCCCCGCGTCGGCGAAGCAGGTCCAGCCCTGGCCGGGCGCGTCGGCGTCCAGCTTCTTCGCCTCGGCGACCTGCTCGGGCGAGAGCCGGAAGAAGATCGCGTGGTGGACGACGGCGGTGTTCAGCGGCTGGAACTGCGCGCCGGTCAGGAACCCGCTGCCTTCCGTGCCGGGGTCGATGAGGAAGCACCGGTAGTCGTCGGACCCGCCGTTGGGTCCCTTGGGGGTGTACGGCTCGGCCATCGTCAGCGTGACGAACCGCTCGCCGTCGCGTAGCGGAGCCGGCTTCTCCTCTGCGTTCGTGTGGCCGTGCTTGGGAGTGGCGGCCGGCGGCGCCGCTTTCTCCGTGGTGGTGCCACAGGCCGCGAGCGCGCCCAACAGGACGAGCGCGGCCGTCGTTCCCCAGAGTCGCTTCATACCTTCCACGCTGGCGTACCCGGCGCCATGTGGATCTCCTTCTTTCGGAGGTGGAGCTCCTACGTTCGGATGGCCTGTTACGTCGACTCTCGGATGACGAGCTCGGCCGGCAGCACGATCGAGGCGAGCGGGCCGCCGCCCATCCGGTCGACCAGCAGCCGGGTCATCGCACCGACCTGTTCGGCCACCGGATGGCGCACGGTCGTGAGCGGCGGATGGGTGAACCTGGCCGCCTCGAAGTCGTCGTAGCCCGCCACGGCCACGTCGTCGGGGACCCGCCGACCGGCCCTGCGCAGCGTCTGGAGGGCGCCGATGGCCATCAGGTCGTTGGCGGCGAAGACGGCGTCCACATCCGGGTCGGTGCGCAGCAGCCGGGCCATCGCCTCCGCGCCCGAATGGCGGGTGAAGTCGCCGAAGACGACGCACGGCGGCTGCCCGGCGTCGGCCATCGAGCCGTGGTAGCCGGTCAGCCGGTCCTGGCCGGCGATCATGTCGGGCGGCCCCGCGATGGTGGCGATCTTCCGGCGGCCGCGGTTGAGCAGGTGGTTGACGGCCAGGCGGGCGCCCGAGGGGTTGTCGCTGTCGGCGTACCCGATCGGGCAGGGGGCGGCGGGCCGTCCGTACGACACGACCGGCACCCCGATCCGGTCGATGGCGCCGGGAAGCGGGTCGGTGTCGTGCATCGAGACGAGCATGACGCCGTCGACGTGGCCGCCCGCGACGTAGCGCTCGATGCGCGCGGAGCTGTCCGGACCGGTCCCGAGCATGAGCACGACCTGGCGGTCGACGTGCCCGAGCTCCCGGCTGACCGACCGGCTCACCAGGGCGAAGAGCGGGTCCTCGGAGAAGACCCGGGACAGCGGTTCCCCGACCACCAGCGCCACGGAACCACGCACGGCGGCCACCCTTCCAGAGACAACGTAGAGAGCGATTTCCTGCACAGGCTGGCCCTCATCGCAGATGGCGTCAAGGCCCAAACTTTTCCGAGAGAGCGCTCTCAAAAATCTCACCGGACCTCTTGACCGCCGTGAGACGGGCGGAGCACAGTGTCGCTCAGATCGATCCGCCGACGCGGCGTCATCCCCACCCCGCCAGGGGCCGTCTACCAGCGGCCCTCCCGCGAGGCTGCCCGGGACCGTCACCGGCGCCGCCCGGTCGCGGATCAGAAACGAGGATCCACCATGTTCAAACGATTACTCCTGCCGCTCCTGGCGGTCGCGGTCGCGGCCACGACCCTGGCCGGCATCCCGGCCGCCGCGTCGGTGCCGTCGACGCCGTCGGGCTGGTCGCTGGTCTGGGCCGACGACTTCACCGGCTCCGCCGGCTCGCTGCCGTCGTCGTCGAACTGGATCATCGACACCGGCTACGGCTACTCGGGCGGCCCGTCCAACTGGGGCACCGGGGAGATCCAGCAGTACACGAGCAACACCCAGAACCTCAGCCTCGACGGCAGCGGCAACCTGCGCATCACCCCGATCAAGGCGAGCAACGGCTCCTGGACGTCGGGCCGCGTCGAGACCCGCCGCGCCGACTTCAAGCCGGCGGCCGGGGGGATCCTGCGCATCGAGGGCCGGATCCAGATGCCCAACGTGACCGGCGCCTCGGCGATGGGCTACTGGCCCGCGTTCTGGTCGCTCGGCGCGCCCTACCGGGGCAACTACTGGAACTGGCCCGGCATCGGCGAGCTCGACATCATGGAGAACGTCAACGGGGTGAACGCCGTCTGGGGGACCCTGCACTGCGGCGTCAACCCGGGCGGGCCGTGCAACGAGACCAACGGGCTCGGCGCCAGCCGGGCGTGCCCGAACCCCAGCTGCCAGTCGGCGTTCCACACGTACCGGCTCGAATGGGACCGCAGCGTCTCGCCGAACCAGATCCGCTGGTACGTCGACGGCATCCAGTTCTTCGGCGTCAACCAGAGCCAGTTCGACGCGACGACCTGGTCGAACATGACGAACCACAACGGCTACTTCCTGCTCCTGAACGTGGCCATCGGCGGCGCCTTCCCGAACGGCGTGGCCGGCTACTCCACTCCCACGTCTTCGACCGTGTCAGGTAAGCCGATGCTGGTCGACTACGTGGCGGTCTGGCACAGCGGCGGCACGACCAACCCGAGCCCGACGCCGACACCCACGTCGGGTACCGGCGTCAACGCCCGCTCGACCATCCAGGCCGAGGCCTACCAGGCCCAAAGCGGCACCGCATTGGAGACGACCACCGACGCGGGTGGCGGCCAGAACGTCGCCTACATCTCCAACGGCGACTACCTGCGCTACGACAACGTCCAGTTCGGCACGTCGGCGGCCACCCAGTTCAAGGCACGAGCGGCCTCGGGGACGGCCGGCGGGGTGAGCGGCCTGATCCAGGTGCGCCTCGACAGCCCGACCGCGACCCCCATCGGCAGCATCTCGGTGGGGAACACCGGCGGCTGGCAGACCTGGCAGACCATCCCCGCCAACATCAGCGGGGTGACCGGGACCCACACGGTCTACCTGACCTTCAGCAGCGGCCAGCCGGCCGACTTCGTGAACCTGAACTGGCTCACGTTCTCGAACTGACCGGCTAGAGGGGTGGGCCTCGGCGCGGCCCACCCCTTTCTTCTGTGGCTACGAGCGTTCGCTGAACCGGATGAAGACGACGGAACGGGCCGGGAAGTCGTAGGTGAAGGCGTTGGAGAACCCGCCGACCTGGCGTTCCACCGGCGCGATCCTGGTCGGATCGGCGAGGGAGTTGACGTCGCCGGCGTCGCCGGTGAGCGTGGTCACCCGGGCCGTCGGGCCGACGCGGGCGCCGTCCAGGCGGACCGTGCTCCGCACGCCGGTGTCCTGCGCGTTGACCACCTTGAGGGTGACGTGTCCTTCGCCGTCGCGGGAGACCACCTGGTAGAGCGGTTCGACGGCGGAACTGTCGACGAACTCGTTCACCTTCTGGCCGTCGATCCAGGTGGTGACCTTACGTCCGGACACCTGGATCTTGATCTTGTAGTCGCGGCCGGTCTGCACGGTGGTGGTGGAGGTGGCGATCGACGTCTTGCCGCCGTTCACCGACTTCTCGATGGCCGACTGGGTGTTGTTCCAGCCGCCGACGTTCCACCAGTAGAAGTTGCCGGTGTCCTTCACGCCGAACGAGACCAGGAAGCCCTCGGCGCCGCCGGTCTTCCTGGCGGTCACCTCCATCGTGTAGTTCGACCAATCGGGCGAACCGGCGGTCGACCGGGCGTCGGTGGCGTTACCGGTCTGCACGTAGGCGCCGTTCTGCACCGACCACGCCCCGGTGGTCGCGGTCCACCGGCCCGCTCCCCCGGAGAAGTCCTCGGTGAACAGCACCTCTCCGTCGTCGCCGGTGACCGTGACGTCGTCGTACCGGACCTGGGTGTTCCAGGAGCCGAGCCCGATGCCGCCCGCGATGTCCGCCTCGGCTCTGGTCTCGCCCTCGAAGGTGCTGGGCTGGATCCGCTCGCCGACATTGGTGGAGAACATCTTCTGTACGTAGTAACTCGGCGAGCCGTAGAGCTGGTCGTTGTCGAACCAGATGAGGTCGGGCGTCCAGTTCACGTAGTCGACGTTCGACAGCAGCGGGGCGTAGGAGGCCAGCTCGACCACGTCGGAGTTGCGTTCGATCCCGGTCATGTACGACGCCTCGGCCAGCGCGTTGAAGAAGGTGTTGCCGCGCGAGGCGTACTCACCGATGAAGACCTTGGGGCCCTCGCGGTCGTAGGAGTCGTACCGCCGGTTGTTCGACAGGAACCAGCCCGGGTCGTTGTAGTAGTGCTCGTCGACCAGGTCGGCCTTCTGGTCGCGGGCGAACTGCCAGAGCCGGTCGAACCAGGTGCCCTGGGAGGTCTGGCCCGAGTTCGTGAGGATCTTGATGTCGGGATACTCGGCGCGGATCGCGGCGGCGAACTTCGGATAAGTGGTGAAGAAGTACTCGTCGGTCTCCTCGTTGCCGAGGCCGACGTACTCCAGGCCGAAGGGTTCCGGGTGGCCCATGGCGGCGCGCCTGGCGCCCCACTCCGAGGTGACGGGACCGTTGGCGAACTCGATCAGGTCGAGGGTGTCCTGGACGTACCTGTCGAGTTTCTGCTGGTCGGTCAGGCGCAGGTTGACACCGCAGGCGTTCACGCCGACCGACTGGACCGGCAGCGGTTCGGCGCCGAGGTCCTCGGCGAACTGGAAGTACTCGTAGTAGCCGATCCCGTACGTCTGGTTGTAGCCCCAGAAGTTGAAGTTGGCCGGCCGTTCCTCGACCGGTCCGATGGTCTCCTTCCACTGGTACATGCGGCGGCGGCCACCGCTCTCGGCGTAGGTGTCGTAGGTGCCGACGTTGGTCACGCAGCCGCCGGGGAAGCGGAGGAACCGGGGCTTCAGGTCGGCGATCTTCTCCGCCAGGTCCTTGCGCATGCCGTTCTTGCGGCCCTCGAAGGTGTCCTTGGGGAACAGCGAGACCATGTCGAGGTCGACGCGGCCCGCCGGGGCCTGGACGACCAGCCGCGCGGCGTCGGTGGTGCCGGTGGCCTTGAACGAGGCGGTGTACCTGGTCCAGTCACCGGCCCGCAGCCGCAGCGTCGCCTCGCCGAGCACGGCGCCGCCGTTCTCCACGGTGACCGCGAGCGCCCCGCCGGTCGCCCGCCTGGCCCAGAGCGACAGCTCGTACCGCTCGCCCTCCTTGACGGCCAGGCCCCGGTTGAACCCGGCGTTGCTCACTCCGGCGGTGCCGGTTCCGGTGACGTCCAGCCGCAGGTAGGTGCGGTTGTTGGAGTTCAGCGGCGCCTCGGTGGAGACGGCGGCGACCGCGGTGGCACCGCGCTCGACCCTGCTCCAGGCGGTCAGCCCGTTGTAGGAGGCGTTGTCCTGGTTGTTGAACTCGAAGGAGCGGTTCTGGACGAGTTCGGCGTACAGACCGCCGTCGGCGGCGTGGTTGATGTCCTCGTAGAACACGCCGTAGAGGTTGGGGCTGACCTCGGTGCCCTGGGCCCCGGTGTCGACGGTGAGGTCGCCGCCGGTGAAGCCCTCGACGGCGAACTTCGTCGCGGCCTCGCCGGTGACCAGCAGGCCCTCGCTGACCGCGACGTTCGCGTCGCCGGAGGACAGCATGACCTTGCCGCCACCGGCGTCGGTGATCTGGAAGACCGAGCCGGTCGCGCTCAGCCGCACCTGGCCTCCCACCTCCAGGTACTTCCCGGACGCGGCGTCCTTGAGCGCCACGCCGCCCGCCCGGGTCTCGGCGGTCAGCAGCAGGCCCGTGTTCGGGACCTGCGTCGCGGCCCGGACCACTCCGGTGGCGTCGGCCGTCAGGTAGGGCGCCGTCTTGGCCCGGAGGGTGAACCGCCCCTCGGGGGTCACCGGCTGTCCCGGGCTGGCCTTGACGGCGAAATAGTCGAAGTCGACGCGGATCGGGGTGCCGTTGGTGGCCGAGAAGCCGAACAGCCCGACCTGCTTCACGTCGAGGGCGGCGGTCGTGCGGGCGGCCTCCGCCCAGGCCTCGCCGGTCCAGTAGGAGGAGACGAAGACGTCGCCGGTCCTGGCCAGTTTGAGGGTCTCGCTCGTGGAGCCGGGCATGGGCGCCAGGCTCGCCCGGTAGAGGGCGCCGACCTCGGTCCCGGTCTCGATCACCGCGCCGTTGACGTTGGCCAGCCCCGCGCGCACGTAGTTGTCCCAGTCCTGCCAGGCCAGCAGCCCTCCGGCCTGGTAGTTGAGCGCGACCGGGGCGTTGACCCTGGTGACCACCTCGAAGTCACCGGCCGGGATGTCGACGAGGAAGAGGTTCCTGGCGCTGTTCTGCGCCTGGTAGGTGTCACCGGTCGAGGTGTCGAGATGGAGTGCGCTCCCCGACAGCGACCAGCGGGAGTCGTCCGGTGCCAGTACCGTCCAGTCCGGTCCCAGGGTGGTGCCGTCGAACTGGTCGACGACGGCCCCCACGGGGATCGGATCGGCCGCCGCGGTCGCGGACTGCGGCGGCGCCAACGTACTGATCAGGAGTAACGCGGCTAAAGCGGCTCGTCTCAACGTGACGCTCCCTTGTGTTATCGCTAACATTTGCCCGGTCGGCGACGGGGCCGGCGCCTTGGTCCCGTCAGTGGCGTGACCGCCCTGCGATGAGGCGCTGGAGAAGGATGAAGATCAGGAGCAGCAGGCCGATGACGATCTTGGTCCACCACGAGGAGAGGGTGCCCTCGAAGCTGATCACCGTCTGGATCAGCCCGAGCACCAGCACACCCAGGACGGTCCCGAGCAGGTAGCCCGACCCGCCGGTCAGCAGGGTCCCGCCGATGACGACCGCGGCGATGGCGTCCAGTTCCATCCCGACGGCGTGCAGCCCGTAGCCGGACAGCATGTAGAACGACAGCAGCAGCCCGCCGAGCGCGGAACACAAGCCCGAGATGGTGTAGACGACGATCTTCGTCCGGGCGACGGGGAGGCCCATCAGCAGTGCTGACTGCTCGTTGCCGCCGACCGCGTAGACGTTCCGGCCGGTGCGGGTGTAGTGCAGCGTGTACGTCGCCACCAGCACCACCGCCAGCGCGATCAGCACGCTGGGGTTGATCCACATGCCCGGCCCGAGCGGGATCTGGGTCTGCGCGACGGCGGTGAAGGTCGGGTCGGTGATCGGGATCGAGTCGGTGCCGATCGTATAGCACAGCCCTCTGGCCAGGAACATGCCGGCCAGGGTGACGATGAACGGCTGGATCTCGAAGTAGTGGATGATCGCGCCCATCGCCGCCCCCAGCAGCCCGCCGATCCCCAGGACCAGCAGGATCACCAGGAAAGAGGGTGTCGATGGGAGCAGTGAGGCGCTGATCATCGTGGTGAGTGCGACCACCGATCCGACGGACAGGTCGATGCCGCCGGTGAGGATCACGAACGTCATCCCGACCGCCACGACCAGAAGGAAGGCGTTGTCGATGAAGACGTTGAGAATGACCTGGCCGGACGCGAACCCCTCATACCGGATGCCGCCCGCGATGAACATCGCGGCGAACAGGGCTGCGGTGACCAGGACCGGCAGGTAGTTGCGTGGCAGGGTGCGGGGCAGTGCGCGCGGCAGTGTCATGGTTTTCACGAGGCCACCGTCACTTTCTCGTCGGCCTTGACCGCGGGTGTGGCCGGTTTTCTGCGTTGGCGGAAGACCTTGGCGCGGAAGGCGGGCGACTGGAGGAGGCAGACGATCGTCACGACCAGCGCCTTGAACAGCAGCGTCGTCTCGGGCGGGACACCGATGGAGTAGATCGTCGTGGTGAGCGTCTGGATGATGAGCGCGCCCAGGACCGTGCCGCTGAGGGAGAAGCGGCCGCCTGCGAGGGAGGTGCCGCCGATGACGACGGCGAGGATGGCGTCGAGTTCGATCCACAGGCCGGCGTTGTTGCCGTCGGCGCTGGACACGTTGGAGCTGATCATCAGTCCGGCGATGCCTGCGAGCAGGGCGCAGAAGGCGTAGACGACGATGAGGATCCCGCGCGAGCGGATCCCCGACAGACGGCTGGCCTCGGCATTGCCGCCGACCGACTCGATCAGCAGACCCAGTGCCAGGCGGCGGGTGAAGAACGCGGTGAGGGCGAGGACGGCGGCGACGACGATGATCCCGAAGGGGAGGGTCAGCCAGTAGCCGCCGCCGATGAGCTTGTAGGGCTCGCTGTTGATCGTGATGATCTGCCCGTCGCTGATCAGCTGGGCCAGACCGCGTCCGGCGACCATCAGGATCAGGGTCGCGATGATCGGCTGGATCCCGATGACCGCGACCAAAACACCGTTACCCACACCCAGCACGACAGCCAATGCCAGGGCGATGCCCATCGCTCCCAGAACTCCGCCGACCGAGTCCTGGGAAGAGAGGGTGCTGATCTGCAGGCAGGCCATGGCGCCGGAGATGGCCACGACGGAGCCGACCGACAGGTCGATGCCGCTGGTGGCGATGACCAGGGTCATGCCGAGGGCGACCAGGATCAGCGGGGCGCCGAAGCGGAAGATGTCGATGAGGCTGCCGTAGAGGTGGCCGTCTTTGATCTCGATCTGGAAGAAGTGGTCGGTGAAGATCAGGTTGACCAGCAGCAGCGCGGCCAGCATGCCCACCGGCCAGGCAAGGCGCTTCATGCGACCACCACACGTTGCGACCGCATCAACCGGGTCATTCCACCGGTCAGTCGGCGATCGCGCCCACCAGCACGTCCGCCATCGGGAAGTTCGGCCATCACACGCTGCAGCCACATCGGTCGGCTCATCTGGCCGCTCCGCTCGCGATCGTTTCCATGAGCACGTCCGTCGTGAGGTTCTCGTTCTTGGGGAGTTCAGCAACGCCACTCTGCGGCCGCACCAGCGGATTCATCTGACCGCTCCGCTGCGCATCCGTCGTCAGGTTCACGTTCTTGGGGAGTTCGGCAACGCCACACTGCGGCCGCATCAATGGATTCATCTGACTGCTCCGCTCGCGGTCGTCTCCACGAGCACATCCGTCGTCAGGATGTCGTCATTGGAGAGTTCGGCGACACCACACTGCGGCCGCATCAACGGGTTCATCTGACCGCTCCGCTGGCGATCGTTTCCATCAGCGCATCCGTCGTCAGGCTCTCGTCGTTGGGGAGTTCGGCGACCACGCGCCGGTCGCGCAGGACGGCGACCTTGTGGCTGAGCCGCAGCACTTCGTCGAGTTCGGCGGAGATGAACAGGACCGCCATTCCGCCGTCGGAGAGTTCGACCACGAGTTTCTGGATCTCGGCCTTGGCGCCGACATCGATGCCCCGGGTGGGTTCGTCGAGGATGAGCAGCTTGGGTTCGAGGATCAGCCAGCGGGCCAGGAGGACCTTCTGCTGGTTTCCGCCCGACAGGTTGCGGATCAGCATCTCGGGGTTGGCCGGGCGGATGTTGAGCGCCTTGATGTACTTGGCGACCAGCTCGTCCTGCTTCTTACGCGGCACCGGGCGGCTCCAGCCGCGCGCGGCCTGCAACGCCAGGATCAGGTTCTCCCGCACCGTCAGCTCGGGGACCAGGCCCTCTTCGCGGCGGTTCTCCGAACAGAACGCCACACCCTTGGCCATCGCGGCACGCGGGGTGCGGAGGGCGACCTGGTCACCGCCGATCCGGACCGTGCCGGTCGCGGCGTGGTCGGCGCCGAACAACAGGCGCGCGATCTCGGTGCGGCCCGAACCGAGCAGCCCGGCCAGGCCGACCACTTCGCCTTTGTGGATGGTCAGCGAGAAGGGTGCCACCTTCCCGCCAAGCTCCTGAGCTTCGACGAGGGTGTCGGAAACGCGGGCCGGAGGGCGTTCGTCCAGGCGCTCCAGCACCGCCAGCTCGCCGCCGATCATTTTCGCGACCAGTTCGACCTGGGGCAGTTCGGCGGTGACGTACTCGCCGACGAGACGGCCGTTGCGCAGGATGGTCATGCGGTCGGCGATCTCGTAGATCTGGTCCAGGAAGTGCGAGACGAACAGGATCGCGATGCCCTGTTCCTTCAGCCGCCGCATCACGCGGAACAGCTGGGCGACCTCACCGGCGTCCAAAGAGGAGGTCGGTTCGTCGAGGATCAGCACCCGGGCGTCGATGTCGATGGCCCGCGCGATCGCGACCATCTGCTGGATCGCCAGGGAGTAGGAGCTGAGCGGCTTGGACACGTCGATCGACAGGTCCAGTCTCCGCAGAAGCTCGAAAGCCCGGCGGCGCATCTCACGCCACGCGATGCGGCCGAACCTGCGCGGCTCGCGACCGATGAAGACGTTCTCGGCGACCGACAGGTTCCGGCAGAGGTTGACCTCCTGGTAGACCGTGCTGATGCCGGCCTTCTGGGCCTCCAGCGGACCGGCGAACGCCACACGGGTGCCGCCCAGTTCGATCTCACCGGCGTCGATCGAGTAGACCCCGGTCAGGACCTTGATCAGGGTCGACTTCCCGGCGCCGTTCTCGCCCATGAGCGCGTGCACTTCACCCGGGAGCAGCCGGAAGTCCACGCCGTCGAGGGCCCGGACACCCGGGAACTCCTTGCCGATCCCCGTCATGCGCAGGATCGGGGCCGTGTCGGCCATGCGCGCTCCTTCATTCGGGCGGGCCGCCCCGTTCGCAGATCGGGGCGGCCCAAGAGGGTGGTTCTCAGTACTGGCGGGTGGGCAGGGCCGTCTTGGCCTGCTCCTGGGTGAAGGTGGTCTCCTCGGTGACGACCCGCGTCGGG
>NZ_BAAGDO010000010.1:4776-321864 GCF_054661255.1 Herbidospora sp. RD11066 | reverse complement strand
CACTACGCCCGGAGGTCTTCTTCGTGATCAATCACCGATGGCCATGTGTCACCAAGATCTCGGCCAAGTACACCTAGGTGTTAGTCGTCTTCGGTGACGACCAGGCGGGCGAAGCCGTCGCCGACGGTCGCGCCGGCGGTGACACCGGCCACGACCTGGTACGACTGGGCCGTCGTCGACTTCACCGTGTTGCCGGTCACGGGGACCGTGAAGGTGCCGCCGGTGGATCCGGCGGGGATGGTGATGGACGCCGCCAGAGAGGCGATCACCGGGTTGGTGCCGGCCGCGAGGGCCTGCACCGACAGGGTCACGGGCTGGGTCGAGGCCCGCGAGAGGGTGAGCGGGATCGTGGCGGTGCTCGGGCCGTTGCCCTCGACCACGGTCACGTCGCCGACCGAGACCTGCGGCAGCGCGGCGATGGTCTCCTCGCCGACGCGGAAGCGGGTGAACGACAGGTCGGCGAGGTAGATGCCGCCGGTGGCGGAGGAGCCGGTCAGCGACACCTCCTTGATGTCCTTCTTGTCGATGCCGCTGAGCCCGGCCAGCGGCAGGCGGACGGCGCGCAGCCAGGTCTTCGGCAGCGGCGAGGCGAGTCCGGGCAGGGCCTCCAGGGCGGTGCTCAGGGAGGAGACCGGCACGGTGACGCTGCGGTCGCGTCCGTCGACCAGGGTGAGGCTGAGGTCGAGCGGCTGGGCGGCCGGGATGTTCTCGTCGCGGGCGACCCGGAAGGTGAGGTATTCGGCCTTCGAGATGTTCCGCTCCGCCAGCGGCACGGTGAGCTTGCCGGTGGTGTCGGTCCAGGCGAACCGCATCAGCGAGGTCGCCGTGGCGTTGGGCAGGTAGGTCGCGGGGGTCCACGACGGCGCCTGCGAGGTGGTCAGCCTGCTCGCGCAGGTCGGCAGGCCGCTCTGCGGGGAACGGTCGAGCATGCTGGCGCAGATGACACCGGTCGCCGAGCCTCCGACGATGGCCTTCGTCGAGCCGGAGAAGGTGTCGACGTCGATCCGGCTGGAGGCCGGGGCCTGCGCGACGGAGTAGACGACGGCGCGGCCGGTCGAGGCGACGGTCTTGTTGCTGCCGTCGAACAGCGGCATCAGCGCCGTCTCCTGACCCTGGACGAGCCGGAAGAATCCGGCCATCAGGGCGGTGCCGACGTTGTACTGCTCACTCGCCGACAGACGCGAGGGCGCACGGTTGCCGCAGACGGGGTCGTTGTTGTTCGACCAGTCGTCGGAGGCGGGGGCGGTGGCCACGCCGGGCGTCCACTCGGTGTTGAAGAAGTTGTGGTCGGTGCCCATGACCATCTGCACCGAACGGAAGGCGGTGTCGCCCGGGACGGCGTAAAGGGAGTCGTCGTAGAAGTGCTGACCCTGCTGGTTGGAGACGTCGCCGTCGCAGTAGGGCAGGATCGTCAGCGTCGGGATACCGGGCAGCGAGGCCCGCGCGAAGTCGGTCGGCGCCAGCGGGAGCACGGCGCGGATGCCGTAGGGCTTGGCGCGTCCCGAGTTCATCAGCACGGCCTTCGCGACGCCTTCGCCACCGCGCGAGTGACCCATCAGACCGACGTTGTCGAGGTCGACGCGGCCCTTGAACAGGGAGACGAGCTGCGGGTCGCCCTTGCCCTTCTCGGCCTCGTTGATCAGGTCGAGGTGCCGCATGACGACCTCGCCGCGGGCGAGCGCACCGCGGTCCTCGGAGAAGTTGGCGTCGAACGCGTTGACCGCATTGGCGCTGACCGAGACGACGATGTAGCCGTGGCTGGCCAGCGCGTCGGCCGGACCCTTGTAACCGGTGTAGCTGTCGATCGGGATCTGCGGCGCCGGGCAGGGCCAGGCGGCGTTGCTCGTACGACGGGTCACCGCGTCGTAGCAGGCGGAGTGCCGGCCGTGCAGGAACAGCACCAGCGGACGACGGCCGGTGACGTTCTTGGGAGCGTAGACACGGGCCTTCAGCTCACCGAGACGACCACCGAGACCTTCGAGGGCGATGGCCTGTGAGCCCAGGTCGTAGTCGGTCTCAGTGACTTCGAACGGTCCAAGCACACCCGGGTCGGTGGCGATGGTCGAAGGCTGCGGGTCGGCGGGCGGGGTGTAGATCGCCCTGGACCTCGCCTGGGCCGACGATTCAACGACGCCGTTCCAGGCGACCTCGACGCTTCCGGCGCTCGCGGCGCGCGGGTCGTCGGTGAGCAATGTCAAGGTGTGGCCGTCGGCGCTCTCGGTCGCGAAGCCGAGCGACTCGCCGTCGACGGCGAGTTCGGGGACGGCGTTACGGACCGGAAGGGGTTCGTCGAGCGTCAGCGTGACCTTGTATCCCCCGTCGACCTCGACGACAGACCAGGTGTCGGCGGAAGCGGGGAGGGGCAGGGAGATTAACCCCGTCACCACCGCGAGGATCGCGGCAGCCCTTGAAAGCCTCATGGTATTCCTCTCGTGCACTTACGTCCCGCAAGCCACACAAAGCTCACGAAACAGCACGAGTTAAACTTTCAACTATTGTCCTGGCATTAACCTGCGTTGCAGCGGAGTAAACGATCGCCTACAACGGGGGATGTGGGCTGGTTATATGTTGCGAAGAGGTTGCCCGGAACCCTTTCCGCTGGCGCCCGGTGACTCTCGGCAACGGTCGACCGGTCACGGCGGGGGGATATCGGCGTCGCATGAGCACGCCGAGGAAGCGGTCGGCGTGCTCACGACGGTCGGGACGTGGCGTCAGGAGAGCTTGGTGGTCACCTGATTCGCGGCGGGGGCCTTGATGGAGATCTTGGTGCCCCACGAGGTGTAGCGGGTTTCGACGCTGATGGTCTTGCCCTCCCAGCTGGGGCTGTCCCAGATGCCGGTGCCGGGGAACGACGTGGTCAGCCGCTGGGGCAGGCCGTTGCCGCCGACGGTCAGCTTGTACGTCAGGACGGTCTTGTCCCACCGGATGGGCAGGGTCGCCTTGAACCAGGGCGAGATCTTGGCCAGCCGGCCGAAGGTGATCGTGCCGGTGTAGGCGTTGCCCGACAGCTTGCCGCCCTTGACGAGCGCCTGGAGCGTCGCCGGTTCGGCGACGTTCACGACCTGGCTGAACCAGCCGTTCGCGTCGCCCGTCATGCCGCCCTTGACCTGCTTGTACCAGCGCTTCCCGGCCGGCAGCCTGCCCTTGTACTCTCCGCCGGAGCTGTAGACGGTGGTGCCGATCCGGATCGTGCGGCCGTCGTTGATGTCGCCGAAGGTGCCCGGGGCGTCTTCGTCGTACTTGGCGGTGATGTCGGAGGCGGCGATCTTCCCCTTGCCGAACATCAGCGAACCGGTGCGCCGCTGGATGGTGATGCCGGGATCGCCTCCCACGATGATCTCGGTGACGTCGCCGAACTTGAAGCCCTTGCCGGGCAGCAGGAGCGCTTTGACGGCCTTGACCGGGTCTTTCTTGGGCGCGGCGGCCTGCGCGGGGGTCGCAGCGAACAGGAGGGCGGCGACGGATAAAAGGGAGACGAGTGATCGCATCCGGAGATCGTTCCATACCGTGATCAACTTGCGGCACCCTTTGACAGCCCGCCAAGCCCTCTGTCGGGAGGCGGTCACGCCCGCACCCGCCCACGACCGAGACGTTCGTGATGAGCCCATCACCGTCGGCGCGTCTCACCTCCCGCCGGAAGGATCACGCCCGCAGGACGCACGCCAACGCACGCCGGATCACCTCGGCGAACGGCTGGTTCGCCTCAGGGGCCAGCCAGTTCCTCCCCGCCACCCTGATCGCCGCGACCACCGCCGCGGCCGTCACCTCAGATGCGAACCCGTCGAGGCCGGCCCGTTCGCCGATGGCCTCCGCCAGCGGCGCCTCCCCCACCGTGAACGCCTTCAGCGCCTCCCCTTCGAGCTCGGGCGTCAGCATGATCATGCGCAACCCGGCCCGGTCGGGTTCGGGGTCGGTGAACAGGCCGACCATCGCCTCCGTCACGGCCACGGCGAGGGGCTCGTCGGCGGGTCGGGCCCGCAACGCGTCGCCCGCGCGCTTCGCCTGGTCGGCCTGGTGGCCGCAGATGGCTTCTTCCCTGCTGGAGAAGTAGTTGTTGTAGGTCCGGGGCGACACCCCCGCCGCCGAGGCGATGTCGTGGACCCGCACGAGCGCCAGCCCGGTCGGCCCGAACTCGATCGCCAGCTGCAGCGCGGCCTGCGTGATCGCCTCGCGGGTGGCCTGCTTGTTACGGGCCCGCTGGTCGGTCAAGGGTGCCCCCGGAGAAGTCGGCGAGTGCGGTGAAAGCGAGCTTGCGCTCCCACCGCACGTGGTCACCGAGCACCTTAACCACACCGGGACTCGCGACATCGAACTCCTCCGGCAGGTCCCAGCGGGCGAAGGTGTACCAGAACGCGGCGTCGACCCCCTCTTCGTCGAGGATCGTCAGGACCTCGCGCAGGTAGCGGGCCTGTTCCTCCTCGTCGCGGACCACCTCGGCCGTGAGCCCGGCGGCACTCCCGTCGTCTCCCCATTGCACGATCGCGTCGCCGCGCTCCCCCGCGTCGGCCGCGCCCCGGTGGGTCACGCAGCCGAACTCGTTGACCGAGACGGGCTTGCCGAGCGCCTTCCCCTGCTCGACCAGGGCACGGACCGTCTCGCGATAGGCCCCGGCGGTCGCCGCCGAGCGGTAGCCCGCGTCGGTCGCGACGATGTCGAACGGCGCCCAGTCGACCTGCTCGAACGGCAGCGACGAGTAGGTCACCCGGCCGCCGAACCGGTCGCGCACCACCTTCACCGCCTCGGCCAGGAAGGCGTTGATCCTGGCAGGGACCTCGGCGATTCCTGTGGGCAGCAGGGAGACCCGCTCCAGGAGGGTCGCTCCGGGCAGGAATCCGTGGGTCATGAGGCTCACCTCGGAGCCGGTGACCATGACCACCTCGGCGCCGGAGAGGCGCAGCGTCTCGGCGTGATCGGCCAGGTCGGCGACGATGCCGAGCAGTTCGCCAACGGTGATGTCGCAGGTGAACGGCGACAGCCACACCTCCAGCCCGGCCTCGGCGGCGGCCGTGGCGGCGGTCTTCAGCCGCTCGGGATGCTGCCCGCTGACGCGGACGGCGTCGCAGCGCAGCTCGTGGCGGATGACCCGCATCTCCGCCGCCACGACCGCGGGGTCGAACGGCTCGTGGGTGCTGCGCCCGGCGGCACGGGCGTGGACGTCGGCGAAACCGGTGTCGTAGTTGATGCCCTTCACGTTCATGCCGCCGAACCTAGCACCTCATTGCGTGTCACGCACAAGTTGCGTGACACGCAATTCCTCGGGTAGCGTCCCGGCTCGAAGGCACGAGGAAAGGTCGGTGACCCGCCTTGCCCCACCACGAACCGTGGAGATCCCGCCGGTCAGGAATGGTCGAGAGCCCACTCCAGCGCCGCGTCCGCGATCTCCTCCCAGCCGGCCTCGGCCGGCATCAGGTGCGCACGGCCCTCATACTCGATGATCTCCGTGATCGTCTTGGCCGACTTGTAGTGCTTGGCGTTCGAGCGCTGCACCTTCGGCGGCATGAGGTTGTCGAGCTCGCCCGAGACGAACAGCAGCGGCGCGCGCTCGTCGTTGTGGTAGTTGACCCAGTTGTCGTCCTTGCCGGGGTGGATGTTGGCCAGGGCCGAGCCCCAGAAGATGTTGCCGCTGGCGGGGATGTGGTAGCGCTCGTAGGTCGCGCGGGCCTCCGCCTCGGGGAAGGTGTTGGTGAAGGCGTAGCGCCACTGGTCGAAGGTGAAGCCGACCGCGCGGTGCCGGTTGGCCGGGTTCTTCAGCACCGGGAACGTCGCCCGCAGCTGCGAGATCGGGATCACCTGCACGCCCTCGGTCGGAGCCGAGTTGATGGCCACGCCGCAGGCGCCGAGTCCGTGGTCGAGCAGGATCTGGGTGAACACGCCGCCCGCCGAGTGGCCCATCAGGATCGGCGGCGTGTCCAGGCCGCGGATCAGCGTCTCCAGCGACTCGATGATCTGGGGCACGGTCACGTTCTCGATCGGGGTGGGGTCGGCGTTCAGCGCCTCGACCTCGACCTCGAACCCCGGGTAGGCCGGCACGAGCACGCGGAAGCCGCGCGCCTCGTATCGCGCCTTCCAGTGCTCCCAGCTGCGCGGGGTCACCCAGAACCCGTGGATGAGGACGATCGTGTCAGGCTTCATCGGTGTGAACCTCCGTTGAGGAAATCGAGCAGGTCGTGGCCGAGCCGCTCGCTGTGGGTGTGGGTGATGCCGTGCGGTGCGCCCGCGTAGACCTTCAGCTCGGCGTTCCTGATGAGGGCCGCCGAGCACTTGCCGCCGACCTCGAAGGGCACGATCTGGTCGTCGTCCCCGTGGACGACCAGCGTCGGCACGTCGATCGCGTCGAGATCGGCACGGAAGTCGGTGGCCGAGAAGGCCTCGACACACTCGTAGGCCGACCGGTGGTCCGACCTCATGGCCTGCGTCCAGAACGCGTCGCGGGCGCCCTGCGACGGGTCGGCTCCGGGGCGGTTGCCGCCGAAGAACGGGCCGTCGGCCAGGTCCCGGTAGAGCTGGGCCCGGTCGTGCAGCGAACCGGCGCGGATCGCGTCGAACACCTCGGCGGGCACGCCGCCGGGGTTGTCCTCGGTCTTCAGCATGTACGGCGGCACCGCCGAGACCAGCGCCACCTGCCTGACCCGGGCGGTGCCGTGCCGGCCGACATATCTGGCGACCTCGCCGCCCCCGGTCGAGAAGCCCACGAGTGTGGCCTCGCGCAGGTCGAGGGTGTCGAGGAGGGTGGCCAGGTCGTCGGCGTAGGTGTCCATCTCGTTGCCGTGCCAGGTCGCGTCCGACCGTCCGTGGCCCCGGCGGTCGTGGGCGACGACCCGGTGGCCGCGCGAGGCCAGGAACAGGGCCTGGGCCTCCCAGCTGTCGGAGTTCAGCGGCCAGCCGTGGCTGAGGACCACCGGCCGGCCGGTCCCGTAGTCCTTGTAGAAGATGCGGGTCCGGTCGGTTGTCGAGATGAACGGCATGAGCCGATCGTGCTGCGGCGGGGTGGGTCCGCGAATCCCGTGGAACGCGTAGTCGCTACCCGTCCATCGCGCGGCCCGGTTGCCTGGGCGAGGTGACGCCCAGTTTCCGGAAGACCTGACGAAGGTGGTGGTCGACGGTGTTGGCGCTGAGGAAGAGCTGCGCGGCGATCTCGGTGTTGGTCGCGCCCTGTGCGGCCAGTCTCGCGATGGTCTGCTCCTGCGTGGTGAGCGGGGTCACCGGTCCATGCTTCTGGCCGCTCGCCGGTGGCGGCGAGTTCCTTGCGGGCGCGTTCGGTGAAGGCGGCCTGACCATGGCGTTCGAACAGGGTGAGTGCGCAGGTGGTCGCGCGCGTCACGGCGGCGCTTGCGGCGGCGCAGCCACTCGCCGAACGGCAGGTGGGCGCGGGCCGGTTCCCCGGGGGCGGCGACGCGGCGGGCGTCGCGGCCGGGGCCCGCGGGGGTGAGTTCGGCCGCGCGGGGCCAGGAAGGTGGCGCGGGCGGCGAATCCGCCCCGGCCGCCCGCCCGGTCGGCGGCCCGTTCGAGCTCGGCGGCCACCTCGTCGTCGGGGCCGAGGCAGGCGGCCGCCAGGTGCCAGGCCCGCCTGTCGACGTCGGCCGGCCGGGTGGTCGCGTCGGCCAGCGCGGGCGTCCAGGTCGCCCTCGGCCGCCGATCGCAGCAGCTCCAGCGCCTCGGCCTCGGCCAGCCCGGTGGTCTCGGTGACCGGCAGGCCCGCCAGGCCCGGGAGTTCGGTGCGGGTGGCGAACACCAGCCCGACCCCCTCGGCGTAGGCGCGGCGGCCGACGAACGCGAGCACCCCGAGCGACTCGTCGTCGAGCCACTGGGCGTCGTCGACGCAGCAGACGACCGGCCGTTCGGCCGCGACCCCGGCCAGCAGGTTGAGCACCGCGAGGCCCACCAGTTAGCGATCGGGCGGCGGCCCCGCGTCCAGCCCGAAGGCGACCCGGATCGCCTGCCGCTGCACCGCGACCAGCCCGTCACACAGGGGAAGGAAGGGCATGAGCAGCCGGTGCAGCCCCGTCACTCGCGCCGCCCTGACACCGGGGGCGGCGGCCACGTGATCGAGCAACGCGGTCGTGCCGATGCCCGCCTCACCCCGCAGGACGACCACCCCGCTCAGCCCTCTCCTGACGGTGACGGCGAACCGGTCGGGCAGATCGAGCTCCGAAGCCCGGCCGATGATCGTCACGGGTCTTCCTCGAGAGCGGTGGCGAGCTGCCTGCGCGAGGTCACGGCCAGCTTCCGGAAGACCTTGCGCAGGTGGTAGTCGACGGTGTTGGCGCTGAGGAAGAGCTGGGCGGCGATCTCGGCGTTGGTCGAGCCTCGCGCGGCGAGTCTCGCGATGGTCTGCTCCTGCGGGGTGAGCGAGGTCGCCGGGTCGCTGGTCCGTGCCTCGGACCGCTCGCCGGTGGCGGCCAGCTCCTTGCGGGCGCGGTCGGCGTAGGCGGGGGCGCCGATCCGCTCATACATGGTCAGCGCGGTGCGCAGGTGGTCGCGGGCGTCGCGGCGGCGCTTGCGGCGGCGCAGCCACTCGCCGAACAGCAGGTGGGCGCGGGCCAGGTCGCCGGGGGCGCGGATCGGGCTCAGCAGTGCGACCGACTCTCGGTAGAGGGCCTCGGCCCGGTCTCCGTCGGCCAGCAGGGCCCGCGAGCGGGCCAGAACGCCCTTCGCGCGGGGGGCGCCGCTGGCGGTCGCCCGGACGGTGAGCCGGTGGAGCGCCGCCTCGGCGCCGATGCGGTCGCCCGACCGGATCGCGGCCTCGACCAGGTCGGGCAGCAGGCGGGTGTGCATCGCCATCGGCTCCCGGCCGACCAGGTCCCGCAGCACCTCCGCGGCCTCGGCGTACTCGCCCCGGCCGAGAGACATGATCGACATGCCGATGTCGCACATGCTGACGACCGCGCCCGCCGTGCTCAGGGTGCAGGCCTCCCTGGTGCCGCGCAGGAACTCGGTGGCGTAGGGGACGTCGCGCCAGGCCTGCAGCTCCGGCATGCGGGTGGTCTCCCACTGCTGCTCGGCGTTGCCCATGGCGGTGCGGATCTGGTGGCATTCGCGCAGCAGCGCGTCGCTGTGGTCGAGGTCGCCCAGGATGGCGGCCTGCATCGACCAGGCGTAGAGGATCACGTCGAGGTGGAACAGCGAACCGGTGCGGCGGGCGGCGTCGGCGCCCCGGCGCATGATCTCGGTCTCGTCCTCGTCGTCCCAGATCAGCATGGCCAGCGTGATCGACGGCATGTACTTGCCGAGCACGTACTCATCGGGGGTTCCCGGGTCGAGGAAGTGGGCGACCGCGTCGCGGATGGGGGTCACCGCCGCCTCGTAGCCGTCGAGGATCAGCGCCGCGAAGGCGCGCATCACCGGGTCGGGGAGGCCGAGCTCCCGCGAGAACTCGGCGATCTCGGCGAGCGTGGTGTCCCGCATCAGGTGTTCGGCGGTGATCGCCCACGCGGAGGCCCGGGTCAGCGCGCCGTCGGCGAGTTCGGGCGAGACGGCGGCGAAGGCACGCGCCGCCGTCACCGACATCGCGGAGGCGGCGCCGTAGGCCCCCGGCTCGACGAGGGAGAGCGAGGCCATCGCCAGCGTCGTGAGCACCCGTCCCCGGGAGATGTCGTCGAGGGCCCCGATGTCGAGGGTGTCGAGCAGGGTCCGCGCCTGCCGCGGGGCGCCCCCGGCCAGGGCCGCCTCGGCGGCGCCGACCCGCCGCCGGTCGCGGTCGCCGTCGCCGGGGCTCAGCTCGGCGGCCCGGACCAGGTAGGTCGCACGTGCCGCGAGGCCACCCCGGGCGCCCGCCCGGTCGGCGGAGCGTTCGATCTCGGCGGCCACCGCCTCGTCGAGGCCGATGCAGGCCGAGGCCAGGTGCCAGGCCCTCGTGTCCACGTCGTCGGTCCGGGTCGTCACCTCGGCCAGCGCGGCGTGGGCCCGCCGCCGGCTGACGCTGGTCGCGCCGCCGTAGACGGCCGACCGGATCAACGGGTGGCGGAAGCGCACCCCCGTACCGAGGGAGACCAGTCGTTCCTCTTCGGCCGGGCCGGAGGCGTCGGCGTCCACGTTCAGCCGCTGTGCCGCGGCGGTGATGTGGCCGAGGTCGCCGCCGGGTTCGGCGGCGGCGAGCAACAACCAGGTCTGGGTGGTGGACGGCAAGCCGCGCACCAGCCGCAGGTAGTGCTCCTCCAGGCGTCCGCCGACCGGCAGCGGGTCGGGCAGCGACAGGCCGCCGCTGAACTGCTCGGCCGACAGTTCGCGGCCCAGGTCGGTGATGGCCAGCGGGTTACCGCCCGTCGCCGTGGCGATCCGGGCCGCCACCTGGGCGTCGAGGTCACCGTCGACCACCCGGCGCAGCAGTTCCAGCGCGTCGGCGGCGGCCAGTCCGCCGACCTCGGTGACCGGCAGCCCGGCCAGGCCGGGAAGCTCGGTGCGCGTGGCGAACACCAGCCCGATGCCCTCCGCGTAGGCCCGGCGGCCGACGAACGCGAGGACACCGAGAGAGTCGTCGTCCAGCCAGTGGGCGTCGTCCACACAGCAGAGCAACGGCCGCTCGGCGGCCACCTCGGCCAGCAGGTTCAGCGTGGCCAGACCGACCAGGAACCGATCGGGCGGCGGCCCCTCCGCCAGCCCGAACGCCACCCGCAGGGCGGGCGCCAGACCGTCGGGCCCGGTCAGCGGGATGAGCAGCCGGTGCAGCGCCCCGAACGCGAACGCCGCCTCCTCCTGCACCCCGGCCACCCGGGCGACCTGCATCCCCTTCGCCCCCGCCACGTGTTCGAGCAGCGCGGTCTTACCGATCCCGGCGTCCCCGCGCAGGACCACGACCCCGCTCAGCCCTCGGCGGAGGGTCGCGGCGAACTCGTTGAGGAGATCCAGTTCTCCACTACGGCCGATGATCGTCACGGACCGTCCTCCAATGCCCTGGCGAGTTGTCTGCGAGAGGTCACACCGAGCTTCCGGAAGATCTTGCGCAGGTGGTAGTCGACCGTGTTCGCGCTGAGGAAGAGCTGCGCCGCGATCTCCGTGTTGGTCGCGCCGCCTCTGGCCAGCACCGCGATCGTCTGCTCCTGCGAGGTGAGCGTCGTCGCGGTCTCACCGTCCCTGGTCTGCGGCTGCTCGCCGGTGGCGACGAGTTCCTTGCGGGCGCGGTCGGCGTAGGCGGGGGCGCCGATCCGCTCGTACATCGACAGGGCGGTGCGGAGCTGTTCGCGGGCGTCGCGCCGGCGCTTCCGGCGGCGCAGCCACTCTCCATAGAGGAGGTGGGCGCGGGCCAGCTCGCCGGGAGCCCGGACCTGGCCGAGCAGGCCCACCGCCCGCAGGTAGAGGGTCTCGGCGTGCTCGCCGTGGTGCAGCAGCGCCTCCGAGCGGGCCAGGACCCCGAGCGCGCGAGGCGCACCGCTGGCGGTGGCGCGGACGGTCAGCGTGTGGAGGGCGGCCTCGGCGCGGACCCGGTCGCCCGACCGCACCGCCGCCTCGACCAGGTCGGGCAGCACCCGGGAGTGCATGGCCATGGTGTCGCCGTCGACCAGGCCCGACAGGACCTCCGTCGCCTCCGCGTAGTCGCCCCGGCCCAGGCCGAGCACGGACGTCGCGATGTCGCCCATGCCGGCGACCGCCCCGGCGCCCAGGGTGTCGCAGGCCTCGACGGTGCGGCGCAGCAGTTCCCTGACGTAGGGGACGTCGCGCCAGGCCTGGAGCTCCGGCGGGCGGTAGATCTCCCACATCTCGTCGGTGCCGCCCATCGCCGACCGGATCTGGTGGCATTCACGCACCAGCGCGTCGCTGTGGTCGAGGTCGCCGAGGATGGCGGACTGCAACGACCACGAATAGAGCGCCATGTCGAGGTGGACCAGCGAACCGGTGCGCCGGGCGACCTCCGCCGCACGGCGCATCACCGCGGTCTGGTCCTCGTCGTCCCAGATGATCATGGCCAGCGTGACGAGGAGCTGGAACTTGACCAGCACCTCGCCGTCGGAGGTCCCCGGGTCGAGGAGGTGGGCGGTCGCCTCGCGGATCGGCTCCACCGCCGCCTCGTAGCCGTCGAGGATCAGAACGGTGAACGACCGCATCACCGGGCAGGGGTGGCCGAAGGCCCTTCCCACCTCGGCGATCTCCTCGAGGGTGGTGCCCTCCATCAGGCGTTCGGCCGAGATCGCCCTGTCGGCGGCGCGGATCAGCGCCTCGTTCGCCGATTCGGGCGACCGGGCGGAGAAGGCCCGCGCGCCGGCCATGAACATCGCCGAGGCGAAGCTGAAGGCACGCGGCATCCCCAGGATGATCGAGGTCATCGCCTGCGTCGACAACGCCCTCCCCCGGCTGAGGTCGTCGAGGCGGCCGATGTCGAGGCCGTCGAGAAGCGACTGGGCCTGCACGGGCGCGCCCGAGGCCAGGGACGCCTCCGCCGCGTCGGCCCGGCGGCGGTTGCGGTCGCCGTCGTCGGGCGTCAGCTCGGCGGCTCTGGCCAGATAGGTGGCGCGGGCGGCGAAACCACCGCGGGAGCCCGCCCGGTCGGCCGAGCGTTCCAGTTCGGCCGCGACCTCCTCATCGGCTCCGACGCAGGCGGCGGCCAGGTGCCAGGCCCGCCGGTCGGCGTCGGCCGGGCGGGTGGTGACCTCCGCGAGCCGCGCGTGGACCCGCCTGCGCTCGACACTGGTCGCGCCGCCGTAGACGGCCGAGCGGATCAGGGGGTGGCGGAACCGCGCGGTCGTCCCGAGGACGACCAGCCTGGCCTCTTCCGCCGGTCCGGAGGCGTCGGCGTCCACGTCCAGCAACCGGGCCGCCTCGATGATGTGGCCGAGGTCGCCGCCGGGTTCGGCCGCGGCCAGCAGCAGCCAGGTCCGGGTGTCCGGTGGCAGTTCGCGTACCCGGCGCAGGTAGTGGTCCTCCAGCCGCCGGCCGATCGGCAGCGGGTCGGGCAGCGACAGGCCGCCGCTGAACTGCTCGGACGACAGTTCGCGGCCCAGGTCGGTGATGGCCAGGGGGTTGCCGCCGGTCGCCGAGACGATGCGCGCGGCCACCCGCGTGTCCAGGTCGCCGTCGACGGCCCGGCGCAGCAGTTCCAGCGCGTCCTCCTCGGGGAGGCCGGTGAGTTCGGTGACGGGCAGCCCGGCGAGACCGGGGAGCTCGGTACGGGTGGCGAACACCAGCCCGATCCCCTCGGCGTAGGCCCTGCGACCGACGAACGCGAGGACACCGAGGGAGTCGTCGTCGAGCCAGTGGGCGTCGTCCACACAGCAGAGCAACGGCCGCTCGGCGGCCACCTCGGCCAGCAGATTGAGCGTGGCCAGACCGACCAGGAACCGGTCGGGCGGCGGCCCCTCCGCCAGCCCGAAGGCGACCCTCAGCGCAGGCGGCAGACCGTCGGGGCCGCTCAGCGGGATGAGCAGCCGGTGCAGCGCCCCGAACGC
Source organism: Herbidospora sp. RD11066 (assembly GCF_054661255.1). Lineage (NCBI taxonomy): Bacteria > Bacillati > Actinomycetota > Actinomycetes > Streptosporangiales > Streptosporangiaceae > Herbidospora > Herbidospora sp. RD11066. Next base: position 308,488 of record NZ_BAAGDO010000010.1, on the reverse strand, counting down.
GAACGCCGCCTCCTCCTGCACCCCCGCCACCCGGACGACCCGCACCCCCTTAAGCGAGGCCACGTGGTCGAGCAGGACCGTCTTACCGATCCCGGCGTCCCCGCGCAGGACGGCCACCCCGCTGAGCCCTCGGCGGAGGGTGGCGGCGAACTCGTCCAGCAGCCCTGTCTCTCTGGCCCGTCCGACGATCGTCACGAGTTCTCCTCCAGTGTCCGGCCGAGCTTGCGGAAGACCTCGCGCAGGTGGTGGTCGACCGTGGCGGTGCTGAGCAGGAGCTGGGCGGCGATCTCGGTGACGGTCGCGCCCGCGTCGGCCAGGCCGGCGATGGTCTGCTCCTGCGGGGTGAGGGTGACCGTGCCGCCGCCGGTCCGGGCCCGCGGCGACTCTCCGGCGGCGGCGAGTTCCCGCCGGGCGCGGGCGGCGTAGGCGGGGGCGCCGATGCGCTCGTACATCTCCAAAGCGGTGCGCAGGTGGTCGCGGGCGTCGCGGGGGCGGTGCCGGGCGCGCAGCCACTCGCCGTAGAGGAGATGCGCCTTGGCCAGGTCGCCGGGGGCGCCGGTCCGGCCGAGCAGGTCGATGGCTTCCAGATGGTGGGCTTCGGCGTGGTCGTCGTCGGCGAGGAGCGCCCGCGAGCGGGCCAGCACGCCCTGCGCGCGGTCGGCGCCGCTGGCCAGGGCCCGGACGGTCAGCACGTTCAGACAGTCGTCGGCGAGGCCGGCGTCGCCCGACCGGACGGCCGCCTCGATCAGGTCGGGGAGCACCCGGGAGTGCATGGCCATGGTGTCGCGGTCGACCAGGTCGCGCAGCACCGCCTTGGCCTCGGCGTGGTCGCCCCGGCCGAGGGCGAGCACGCCCATCGCGATGTCGGTGAGGCCGACGACCGCTCCGTTGCCGAGATCGGAGGCGGCCTCCCAGGTGCGGCGCAGCAGGTCGTCGGCCTGCGGCGCGTCCCGCCAGGCCTGGAGCTCCGGCGGACGGTAGATCTCCCACATCTGCTCGGTGGCGCCCATCGCCGACCGGATCTCGTGGCACTCGCGCACCAGGGCGTCGCTGTGGTCGAGGTCGCCCATGATGGCGGCCTGCAACGACCAGCAGTAGAGGGCGATGTCGAGGAAGAACAGCGACCCGGAGCGCCGGGCCACCTCGGCGCCCCTGCGGGTGATGGCGATGTTGCTCTCGTCGTCCCACAGGACCATCGCCATCGTGATGAGCAGCGGGAAGCGGCCCAGCACCGCGTGGTCGGGCGTCTCGGGATCGAGGAACCGGCCGATCGCCTCGCGGATGCACGGCACCGCCGCCTCGTAGCCGTCGAGGACCAGCGTCGAGAAGGCGCGCAGCACCGGGTCGGCGGGGTCGAACGCGCGGGCGTATTCGGCGATCTCGACGAAGGTGGTGCCCTCCATCAGGTGCTCGGCCGAGATCGCCCACTGGGCGGCCCTGATCAGCGCCTCGTCGGCGAGGCCGGGCGCCTGGGCGGAGAAGGCGTGGGCGGCGGCCATGGAGATCTCGGGGGCGATGGCGAACGCGTCGGGCGCGCCCAGCGCGATGGAGGTCATCGCCCGTGTGGTCAGGGCGTGGCCCCGGCTGACGTCGTCGAGTTTCTCCACGTCGAGGCCGTCGAGCAGGGTCTGCGCCTGGGTCGGGGCGCCGCCCGCCAGCGCGGCCTCGGCGGCGCCGACCCGGCGGCGGTTGCGGTCGCCCGCGTCGGGGGTGAGTTCGGCGGCTCTGGCCAGGAAGGTGGTGCGGGCGGCGAACCCGCCGCGTCCGCCGGCGCGGTCGGCCGAGCGTTCCAGTTCGGCGGCGACGGTCTCGTCGAGGCCGGTGCAGGCGGCGGCCAGGTGCCAGGCCCGCCGGTCGACGTCGGCCGGGCGGGTGGTGACCTCGGCCAGGGCGGCGTGGGCGTGCCGCCGGGCCACGCTGGTCGCGCCGCCGTAGACGGCCGAGCGGATCAGCGGGTGGCGGAACCGGGCGGTCGCGCCGACCGTCATCAGGCGGGCGTCCTCGACCGGGCCGGACGCGTCGGCGTCCACCCCCAGCCGCCGCGCCGCCGCGACGATGTGGCCGAGATCCCCCGACGGTTCGGCCGCGGCCAGCAGCAGCCACGTCTGGGTTCCGGGCGGGAGCCCGCGCACCTGCCGCAGGTAGTACTCCTCCAGCCGCCCGCCGACGGGCAGCGGGTCGGGTAACGACAGCCCGCCGCTGAGCTGCCCGGCCGACAGCTCCAGCCCCAGATCGGTGAGGGCCAGCGGATTGCCGCCGGTGGCCGCGACGATGCGCGCGGCGACCCGGGTGTCGAGGTCGCCGTCGACGGCGCGGCGCAGCAACTCCAGGGCCTCCTCCCCGGCGAGGCCGGTGAGCTCGGTGACCGGCAGCCCCGCCAGCCCGGCCAGTTCGGTGCGGCTGGCGAACACCACCCCGATGCCCTCGGCGTGGCGCGCCGCCCGACGAACGCGAGCACGGCCAGCGACTCGCCGTCGACCCACTGGGCGTCGTCGACGCAGCACAGCACCGGCCGTTCGGCCGCGACCTCGGCGAGCAGGCCCAGCGTGGCCAGCCCCACCAGGAACCGGTCGGCGGGCGGGCCCTCCTCCAGCCCGAAGGCGACCCGGAGCGGCTGCCCGACGGCCCGGTCGAGGAACGGCACCAGCAGCCGGTGCAGCACCCCGAACGCGAACGCCGCCTCCTCCTGCACCCCCGTCACCCGGAGGACACGCAGTCCCTCGGCCGCCGCGACGTAGTCGAGCAACGACGTCTTGCCGATCCCCGCGTCGCCCCGGAGGACGACGGCCCCGCTCAATCCGCCGCGCAACGTCTCGGCGAAACGGTCGAGACTCGCCCGTTCTTGGGCCCGGCCCACGATGGTCACGGCAGCACATCCTGCCTGAAACGGGCGGACCAGTCATCCATCGCCGGAGTGGTCCGCGACCGCACGGGCCGATCGGTCGTGCCTCTGTCATCATGTGCCGGAATCTGAGGAAGGTCGGGGGCTCATGGTGCTGCTGGATGTGCTGCTGGGGGCGGCGGACGAGGCGCCGGATCAGGTCATCGTGCACGTGCGCGGCGACGGCACCGAACACGTCGTCACCCACCGCGAGCTCCGCGACCAGGCGCTCCGCGTCGCGGGCGCGCTCATCGCGGAAGGGCTCGCGCCCGGCACCCCGATCCCGCTGATCGCCGACCGGAGCGAGGACTTCCAGCCGCTCTTCTGGGGGATGGTCGCGGCCGGGCTGGTGCCCGTCCCGCTGGCGCCGGATCCGCGCCGGGTCCGCCCGGTGTGGGAGCTGCTCGGCCGGCCGCCGATCGTGGCCGACGAACCGCCGCTGAAGGAGGCGCGGGCGCTCTCGCCCAAGGCTCTGTGGGACGGGGAGAAGGCCACTGATCTGCCGGTACGTACCCCGCTCGACCTCGCCTTCCTCCAGTTCTCCTCCGGCAGCACCGGCAACCCCAAAGGCGTCGAGCTGACCCACGCGGCCGTCGTCGCCAACCTGGCCCAGATCCGGGCCGCCGCCGAGGTCACCGCCGACGACGTCACGGTGAGCTGGATGCCCTACTTCCACGACATGGGCCTCATCGGCACCCATCTGGTCCCGCTGTCCGCCCGGATGAAGCAGGTCAAACTGGGCCCGCTGGCTTTCGCCAAACGTCCGGGGATCTGGCTGGAGACGGCCGCCCGCCACCGGGCGACCGTGCTGACGGCGGCGAACTTCGCGCTCGCGCTGGTCGAGCGGCGGGTGCCCGATGATGTCCTGAAAAATCTCGACCTGTCGAGCGTGCGCCTCATGATGGTCGGCGCCGAGCCGATCTCACCGCGCGTCTGGCGGTCATTCCTTGAGAAGACGGGCCTGCCGCCGCACGCGCCCCAGCCCGTCTACGGCTTGGCCGAGGCGACCCTCGCGGTCACGATTCCCTCGATGAACGAGGTCGCCGAACCACTGGTGCTCGACCGGGCCGCGCTCGCCGAAGGCCGGGTCGAATTCACCGGGCAGGGGCCGCACGCGGTCGAGTTCATGGACGTCGGCCGTCCAGTGCCGGGCTGCGAGATCAGGATCACCGGTGACCGCGAGGTCGGGCCGATCGAGGTCAGAGGCCCGCAGACGGCCCGTGGCTATCACGGCGGCGGACCGTTCGGCGCGTGGCTCGACACCGGTGACCTGGGGTTCCTCCACGACGGCAGGCTGTGTGTCACCGGCCGGGCCAAGGACGTCGTGTTCGTCAACGGCGCGACCTTCCACGCCGCCGACCTGGAGGAGGTCGTGTCCGGCGTCCGGGAGGGGTCGGTGGCCGTCGTCGGGTCGTCGGGGCCTGAGGGTGAGCGGGTGGTCGTGTTCGTCCAGGCCCCGGCGTCGGCCGAGGCGGTCGGGGAGGTCAGGCGTCGGGTGGCCGAGGCCTGCGGGCACGACGACGTCGGCGTGGTCGTGGTGCCGAAGACCGCGTTCCCCCGGACGACCAGCGGAAAGCTGCGGCGCGCGGTGATGCGCGAGCGGTTCGAGGCCGGGGAGTACACCCAGGCGCCGAGGTCCAGGGCCGATGTCGAGGCGGCGATCACCGCGATCTGGGCCGACGTGCTCGGGGTCACGCCAGAGCCGCACGACCGGTTCGCCGCGCTGGGCGGGTCGTCGCTCAAGGCCATGCAGGTCCTCGCCGCCGTCGAGGACAGGTTCGGGGTGGTGCTCAAGCCGTCGGAGGTACGCGACCACGACACCGTCGCCGCCCTCACCACCCATCTGCTGGCTCCGCCGGTTCGTCCAGAGAACAGGCCGGTGAGAACCCACGGCGAACCGGTCGCGATCACCGGGATGGCCTGCCGTTTCCCGGGTGCCGACACGCCCGAGCGGTTCTGGGAGCAGTTGGAGAACGGCCACGACGCCATCACGCCGATCACCCGTTTCGACCACGAAGGCCACGGCGGTTTCCTCGACGATCCGGCCCTCTTCGACGCCGGGTATTTCGGCCTCTCCGATGAGGAGGCGGCGGTCACCGACCCCCAGGCCCGCCTCCTGCTCGAACTCGCCCACGAGGCGCTCGAACGCGCCGGATACGCGGGCTCCCGCCGCCGAAACAGAACAATCGGCGTGTTCGCCGCATCAGGGGACAGCGGCTATCGCGAGATCCTGGAACGCGCCCACGGCGCCACCGGACTCCCGCCCGAGGCGCTCACCGGCACCCTGCCGAACCTGCTGGCCGCCCGGGTCGCCCACACGCTCGACCTGACCGGCCCGGCGCTGGCCGTCGACACGGCCTGCTCGTCGGCGCTGGTCGCCCTCCATCTGGCCCGGCGCAGCCTCCAGCAGGGCGAATGCGATCTGGCCGTGGTCGCAGGGGTCAACCTCAACCTCACCCAGGCCGGATACCGGGCCCTCGGCAAGACGGGCGCGCTCTCCCCCACCGGCCGGTGCCACACCTTCGGAGCCGGCGCCGACGGGTTCGTCCCGGGCGAGGGTGGTGCGGCGCTGGTGCTGGCCCGGCTCGACGACGCGGAACGGTCCGGCGACACGGTGCTCGCGGTGGTCAGGGGAACGGCGGTCAACAACGACGGCCGGTCGCTGAGCCTGCTCGCGCCCAACCCGCTGACCCAGCGGGAGGTGATCGTCCAGGCCTATAGGGAGGCGGGCGTCGACCCGGCCGAGGTCACCTACATCGAGGCGCACGGCACCGGCACCCCGCTCGGCGACCCCGTCGAGCTGCGCTCACTCCGGCACGCCTTCCCCACCGGCACCCGGCTGCTGGGTTCGGTGAAGACCAATGTCGGCCATCTGCTGAACGCCGCCGCGATGCCGAGCCTGGTCAAAGTGGTCCTGTCCCTGCGCCACGGCAGGATTCCGCCGTCGCTGCACGCAACCCCGCCCGCCGAGGGCCTCGACGGATTCACCGTCCCGGCCGAGACGGTCGAGTGGGCCGGGCCACGCACAGCGGGGATCAACGCCTTCGGCTTCGGCGGCACCAACGCCCACGCGATCCTCTCCGAAGCGCCACGACAAATCGGTAAGAAACGCCTCAACGAGAGCACGAACCTGCTCACGCTCTCCGCCCACAGCGCCTCGGCGCTGCGCCAGGCGGCCGACGAGCTGGCCGCCTTCCTCCCCGGACACGACGAGGCCGACGTCTGCGCCTCGGTCGCGCAGTCACGCGACGACGGTCCCCACCGAATCGCGCTCGTCTCCGGAAACGATCTCCCCGACCGGTTGAAGAACGCGGGGGGCCGCATCGCCGGGCCGCGCCCCCGGCTGGTGTTCCTGCTCCCCGGCCAGGGCGCGCAGGGCCCCGGCGCCGACCTCTACACGAACGCGCCGGTGTTCCGGCAGGTCGTCGACGAGGCGTCCGCGCTGGTCGGCCCCATCGATGGCCGCACATTGAAGGACTGGCTGGTGGATCCCGCCGCCGAGGTGGTCCGCACCGATGTGGTGCAACCGCTCATGGTCGTGTACGGAATCGCGCTCGCCCGCCATCTCCACGCCTGGGGCGTGACGCCGGACGCCGTCGCCGGGCACAGCGTGGGAGAGATCGCCGCCGCGTGCGTCGCCGGTCGGCTCACCCTCGCCGACGCCGTCACCTTCGCCGCCGAACGCGGCCGGTTGATGCACGACCTCTGCCCACCGGGCGCGATGGCCGTGGTCTCAGAAGGCACCGCCTTGCCGCCCGAGGTCACCGTCGCGGCGATCAACGCCCCCGGCCAGGTCGTCGTCGCCGGACCACCCGAAGCCGTCGGCGCGCTCGACGGCCGCCGGATCAACGTCGCCCGCGCCTTCCACTCCCCCCTGATGGACCCGGCACTCGACCCGCTGACCGAGGCCGCCGCCCGGTTGACCGTCAGGCCACCGGCCATCCCCCTCCTCAGCACCGTCACCGGCGCGTGGAACCCCACACTCGACCCCTCCTACCTGCGCGAACACGCCAGCCGGCCGGTCCGGTTCGCCGACGCGATCAGCCGTCTGGTCGCCGAGGGCTACGACACGTTCCTCGAACTCGGCCCCTCCCCCGCGCTAGGCGGTGCCGTCCGAGCCGTCTCCGGCACGGCGACGACGATGGCGGCCGGGCACGAGGGCGGCGCACGGGCGCTGCTGGAAACGGTGGGCGCGTTGTGGGAACGCGGTTTCCCGATCGACCGCACCGCCATGGACCGGGGGCGGGCGCGTGTCCAGGTTCCGACGTATCCGTTCCAGCGGCGCCGTCACTGGCCGTCGTCGCGACTGCTGCACGGGCTCGTCTGGCGTGAGCAGCCTCTCGACGGCGGAAAGGTCGCCGTCGAGGGCCTCGCGGAAGCGCTGGAAAAGCCGGGCGCGACCCTCCTGACCAGCGGAGACACCACCGTCTTCGTCGCCGGAGCACCGCGAAGGGCCGCGTCGGCCGATGATCTCGACGCCACGCATCGCGACCTGGCGGAGGCGTTCCTCACGCTGGACGCGGCCAGGGTTCTCGTCGTCACCCAGGACGTCCACGTCGACCGGCCCGAGCAGGCGATCCTCGAAGGGCTGGCGTCGGCGCTGGCCGAGGAGACGGGTGCCGAGGTCAGGGTGGTCGACCTGGCCTCTCGCGAACCCCTGGCCGACAGGGTCGCCGCCGTCGAAAGCGAACTGCCCGCCCGAGGCGGCGGTGTCGTCACCTGGCGGGAAAGCGCCCGTTTCACGAGAGAGCCGGAGGCCGTCGTACCGGCCGCGCGCGACCTGCCCCCCGACGGGATCTACCTGATCACCGGCGGTGCCGGTGGGGTCGGGGCGGCGCTGGCCCGGGATCTGGCCGATCGGGGCCGGCCCACGCTCGTCCTGGCCGGGCGTTCGCCGCTGCCACCCGCCGGACTGCTCGCCGACCTGCGCGGACGCGGCGCCACCGTCGAATATCACTCCGTCGACGTGTCGAAGGACGTCGAGCCGATCCTCAAAGAACTCCCCCGTCTGGACGGGCTGTTCCACGCCGCCGGAGAGGTACGCCCCGGGGCGCTCCGGGGCAAGTCGCCCGGCGCGATCGTCGAGGCCATGGCCGCCAAGACGCGCGGCGGATACCTGCTCGCCGAGGGCCTGCGCCGCCACGGGCTCACCCCCGTCGTGTGCGTGGCGTTCTCGTCGGTGTCGTCGGTGCTCCCGGGCAAGGCGGGGGCGATCGGCGACTACGCCGCCGCGAACGCCTACCTCGACGCGTTGTGCAGGGCCGAACGCGCCGCCGGAATGCCGTGGCTCGCGGTGAACTTCGCCGCCTTCGCGGAGGTCGGCCTGGCCGCCAGAGCCGGACTGACCCAAGGCGCACTCGACACCTCGGCCGCGCTGGCCGCACTGCGGGGCGCGATCGGCACGGGTGCCGCGCAGGTGCTGGTGGCCGATCTTGACCACGTACAGAAAACAGAGCCCGCGCCGCCCACCGGTGATGTCCGCACCGTCGTGAGAAACCTGGTGAGCACCGCGCTCAAGCGCGACGACATCGGCGACGACGAGTCGTTCCTCAGCCTCGGGCTCGACTCCCTCACCGCCGTCGACCTGGTCAAACGCCTGGAGAAGGAGCTCGGCCGCCCCCTCCCGATCACCCTGTTCTTCGAGTTCCGCACCCTCAGGGAGCTGTCGGCCCACCTCGACGCCGACGGCTCGTTCCCGCTCACTCCGGTACAGCTCGCCTTCCAGACCCAGCACCGTCTCTATCCCGAAATTTCGGCGTACGGGTATGTCCGCCAGACCATCACCGGCCCCCTCGACCCCGGCCTGCTCGGGAAGGCCATCGAGCACCTGGTCGACCGCCACCCCATGCTGCGCATGCGGCTGAACCCCGACGACACGCAGTCGGCGGGCACGCCGCAGAAGCCGTCCTTCGAGATCCGCGACACCGACGACCTCGAAGGACTCGAATCCGACCTCCGCAACCGGCCCTTCGACCTGGCGGAAGAGAGCCCGCTCAGGGCGGTGCTGGCCCGCACGCCGACCGGCACCCACCTGGTCATCGTCGTCAGCCACCTCGCCGCCGACGGCTTCAGCCTGAACGTCCTCGGTGAGGAGCTCTGGACCGTCTACACCGCCTTGGCCCAGGGCCGCACCCCGGCGCTGACCCCGCTCACCACGACCTTCTCCCAGTACGCCGCCGCCTCACCGCCCGCGAGCGCCGACGATCTGACGTACTGGACCGAGGTTCTGACGACCACCCCCGACCTGCACCTTCCCTACGACGGCGACCCGAGCGGACCGCCGCTCGACACCCTCCAGGTCGCGCTTACCCGCGACCGGTCGGCCGCGCTGCGTGCCGAGGCGTCGGCGCACGGTGTCTCGCTGTTCCATCTGCTGCTGGCCGGTTATGTCCGCTGCCTCGCCCGCTGGACCACCGGCGACGACGTGGCCGTGAACGTGGCCAGAGCCCGCCGCGAGATCCGCCTCCCCGGCATCGACCGCCTGGTCGGCCCGCTGGCCGACACCCTCCCGCTGCTCATCGACGTGCACCCCGACGAGTCGCTGCCGGAACTGGCGGCCAGAATCCGCGACACCTGGCAGCTCGCCGAACGCCACGCCACCCCGACCGGCGTCGACCTGGCCCGCCTTCTTCCGTCGGGGAGAGGCCCCCGCACGGCGAGCCCGGCGTCGTTCAGCTTCGCCCGGTTCCCGGCGTCAACCGACCCCGGCTGCCCGGTGGAGGTCACCGCCACCGCGGCGGGAACCGCGTCGGCCGCGACGAAACTGAGCCTGCTCTGCTGGGAGTCGGCCGGTGAGCTGCGGTTCTCCTGGAACTTCCCGTCACGCCTGTTCCACCGGGCCACGGTCCGGAGACTGGCCGCCGAGCACCTGGCCCAGCTGACCCCGGCCACGCAAAGCACAGGCCTGGCCGCCAGGTTGCGCGCCCGGTTCCGCGCCACCCCTGACGCGGTGGCCGTCGACACCGGCACTCAGCAGCTCACCTACGCCGAACTCGACCGGCGATCGGCCGCGCTGGCCGCCCGCCTGCGCGGGGCGGGCGACCTGATCGGCCTGATGACCGAGCCCGGCATCGACACGGTGATCGGCCTGGTCGGCATCGTCCGCGCGGGCGCGGGCTGGGTGCCGCTCGACGCCACGCATCCGGAGGCCCGCCGCCGCGACCAGCTCACCCGTTGCGGCGTCACCACCGTGATCACCGACATCCCGGACGACGACGGCGATTCCCACGACGCCCCCGACGTCTCCCCCGACGCCATCGCCTACGTCATCTTCACCTCCGGCTCGACCGGGCGCCCCAAGGGCGTCCCCATCACCTACCGGTCAGTGACCAACTACCTCGACTGGGCGCTGGCCACGTTCGGCTACCACGAGGGCGACAGGCTGGCCCAGACGGCGTCGATCTGCTTCGACGCGTCGGTCCGCCAGCTCCTGGCCCCCCTGCTGGTCGGCGCGACGGTGGTGACCTTCACCCGGCAGGAGATCCGCGACCCCGGCCTGCTGGCCGGGCGGCTGCGCGATCTCACCGTCTGGAGTTCGGTGCCGAGCCTCTGGTCGCGCCTGCTCGACGCCGGTCCGGTCGAGCACCGCCTGCGCTGGATCCACGTCGGCGGCGAGGCGCTGCCGCCGGAACACGTGCGCCGCTGGTACGACCTGGCGGGCCCGGGGGCCAGGATCGCCAACCTCTACGGCCCGACCGAGTCGACCGTCAACACGACCTGCCACATCATCGACGAGCGCCCGGCCGACGATGTCACGACCATCCCGATCGGCCGCCCCATCGCCGGGACCTTCGTCGAGGTCGACGCCTCGGGCGAACTCCTCATCGCCGGAGCCGGCCTCACCCCCGGCTACCTCGACGACCCGGCGGACGCGTTCGTCGAACGCGACGGGGTGCGGTGGTATCGCAGCGGCGACCGGGTCGGCCGCGACGCCAACGGTGATCTGGTCTTCCTCGGGCGGCTCGACGCGCAGGTCAAGGTGCGCGGCCACCGGGTCGAGCCGGGCGAGATCGAGGCGGCGTTCCACACGCATCCGGAGGTCGCGCGGGCGGCGGTGGTGCTGAGGGGCGAGCGTCTGACCGCGTTCGTCGAACCACGTCCCGGCGCCGACCCCGATCCCGTCGCGCTGCGCGGGCACCTGGGGGCGGTGCTGCCCGCGTACATGATCCCGGCCCGGATCGAGATCGTGCGGGCGCTCCCGCAGACCACCACGGGCAAGATCGACCGGCGTGGGCTACCGGCGACCCCGACCGAGGAGCTGGTGGCCGAGGTCTGGCGCGACCTCCTGGAGGTGCCGCAGGTCTCGCGCGAGGACGACTTCTTCGCGCTCGGCGGCGACTCGATCCTGATCCTGCGTGTGTTCGCGAGGCTCGGCGAGCGGATCGACACCCTCCCCCGGCCGACGGTCGTCTACGAACACGGCACCCTCGCCGCACTGGCCGAGGCCATCGACAACGCGGAACCTTCACCGGTGCCGACGGTCCAGAGTGACGGCGGCCTGTTCCCGCTGACCCCCTCGCAGAAGGGTTTCCTGCTGTCGGGTCAGGCGTGGCTGGCGACGCTGCGGGTGCACGGGCGCGTCGACCGCGCGCGGTTCCAGCGCGCCGTCGACACGTGTGTGGCCCGGCACGGGATGCTCCGCACGATCTTCCCCGGGGACGTGCAGCAGGAGCTCCCCGCGAGCCTGCGACTGCCCGTGATCTTCGAGGAGGCCGCCGACCCCGCCGCGGCGATCGCCGAAGAGAGGGCCAGGGTCCTGGAGCCGTGGGCCTGGCCACTGCTGCGTCTGCGGCTGATCACGCTGTCCCCCGACGACCACGTGCTGATCGTGCACGCCCACCACCTGATCGGCGACGGCTACAGCGCCGCGCTGCTCGGGCGCGAGCTGCTCGCCGCCTACGACGGGGTCGATCTGCCGGTCCCGCGCAGCACTTTCCGCGATCACGTGGCCCGGCTTCCCGCTTCGGGGAGTGGACGAGATGCGTACAGAAAACCCCTCGTCGAACTCGGACCGGCCAGATCGGTCGCCTTCACCGTGGGTCGGCGTCCCTTCACCGAGGTCATGGCCGCCTATTACCGCGCGCTGGCCGCGTTCACCAGCCAGGACGATCTCCTGCTGGGCGTCGCCGTGACCGGCCGCGACGACGCGCCGCCGGACGCGCATCTCGTCTTCGGGCCGTACGCGAGCGCGATCCCGGTCCGCTGCGAGAGCGGCGACGTGCGGGCGATCGCCGACGCGCTGAAGGCCGCTCGGGCCGCGAACACCCCCGACATCCGGGCGGCGCAGTTCTTCTTCAGCCACCTCGACTTCACCGCGCTCGGCCCGATGGAGGGCGCCGACCTGAGCCTGACCTGGGACCTCGACGCCGAGATCGCCCCGGTCGGCGCCGAGACCTTCCTGGCGGTCCGCCCGTCGGGCGACGGCCTGCGGGTGACGCTCCGCGCGACCCTGGCCGATTTCGACCGCTTCGAACGCCTCCTCCGCGACGAACTCACCACCCTCGACGCCGCTCTGATCGGCTACCTGCCCGCCCCCGACCACCTGCTGGCCCTGGCCGGAGCCCCCGCCATGCCGCGCGAGGACCTTCGCGCCCTCCTCTTCCCCGGCGGCCGGTTCCGCCTGGCCGAGGAGCTCGACACCCCGCTCGGCCGGTCGGGCTTCGTCTGCCTGACCCTGTTCGCCGACGAGCTGGCGAGCACCCCCGACCTGGCGTCGAGAACCGTCGAGGCCGTCGAGTACGCCGCCGCACTTGGCGCCCGGAAGGTCTCGCTGGCCGGGATGATCCCCTCGCTGACCGGCTACGGCTTCGACGTCGCCAGGAAGACGAGTGTGCCCGTCACGACCGGCCACGCCGCGACCGCCGTCTCGGTCGTGCTGACCGTGCGGGCGGCGCTGGCGGGCCGGGGTCTGGGCGACCTGACCGTGGCGTTCGTCGGGCTCGGCTCGATCGGCCGCTCGTCGCTGGCCCTCCTGCTGGCCGTGGAGGAGCAACCGAAACGCCTGCTGCTCTGCGATCCGGCCGCCCCTCTCGGCATAGAGGTCTGCGGCATCGACGAGGTCTACGACGCCGACCTCATCGTCACCGCGGTGAGCGGTCATGACGTCGTCCTCGACATCGACCGGCTCCGGCCCGGCACGATCGTCGTGGACGACTCGTTCCCGCACTGCTTCGACGTCGCCAAGGCCCTGGCCAGGGACGACGTCACGGTGGTCGGCGGCGGCCTGCTGTCGATGCCGGGCATCGAACGGCGCCTGGCGGAAGACGTGCCCGCGCCCTGGATCCCCGGCACGATCGCGTCGTGCCGCCTGGAATCCCTGATCGAGCTCCCGGTGGTCCACGGTCTGGTGGAGCCCGATCAGGCTCTGGCGTACTGGGAGGCGGTCCAGAAGGCCGGAGTCGAGGCGGCACCCCTTCACCTGGCCGGGAGGATCACCCCGGGTCAGTCGTCGATCGACTGGTAGAGGGTCGTCCAGAAGTCGTGGATCAGCCGGGCGGGGTCCGGAACCGACATCCCGACCTGGGTGAGGAGGATGCCGGTGACCTGGTGGTGCGGGTCGGCGTAGGTGGAGGTGCCGCTGCCGCCGTCCCAGCCGAACTGGCCGACGGGCGCGTAGTCGCCCCGGTAGGTGCGGACCGCCATCCCCATGCCCCAGCCGCCGTGCTGGCCCTGGCCGTACGACAGGTGGACGTTGTTGGTGGCCATCGCGTTGCGGGCGGCGTTCTGCTCGGAGGTGAGCCGGTTGGTGGTCATCAGCTCGACGGCGGGCCGCGACAGGATCCGCTGGCCCTCGTGGACGCCGCCGTTCAGCAGCATCCGGAAGTAGGCGTGGTAGTCGTCCACGGTCGACACCAGGCCACCGCCGCCACCCGCGAACGCCGGAGGCCGGCTCCACCGTCCGTCGGCGGCGTCGTCCCAGACGTGGAACTCCCCGGTCGACGGGTCGGGCGCGTAGAGAACGGGGAACCGGTCGATCTTCTCGGCCGGGACGTGGAACCCGGTGTCCTTCATGCCGAGCGGCTCGAAGATCCGCTCCTTGAGGAACTCCTCGTACGACTTCCCGCTGACCCGGGCGACGAGCACCCCGAGCAGGTCGTTGCTGAGCTGGTACTGCCAGCGCTCGCCCGGCTGGTGCATGAGGGGCAGCTCGCCGAGCCGCCGCATCCACTCGTCGGGCTCCGGCATCGGCGTCGGCAGGTCGGGGGTCAGCCCCCGCTCGAAGATCGCCCCCATGATCGGCGTCCCGAGCGCGGTCATGTCCATCCCGAGCCCGAAGGTCGAGGTCAGCAGGTCGCGCACGGTGATCGGCCGCCGCGCCGGCACGGTGTCGTCGAGCTCGGCGCCGATACTGGTCAGCACCCGCCGACCGGCCAGCTCGGGCAGCCACGGCTCGACGACGTCGTCGAGCCGGATCCGGCACTCGTCGAGCAGCACCATGGCCGCCGACACTGCGACCGGCTTCGACGTGGACGCCATCCGGAAGATGGTGTCCCGCCGCATCGGCGCCCCGCCGTCGTGCCGCATGGTCCCGAGCGCCTCGACGTGCGTCTCCCCGCCCCTGCCGACCAGGGCGACGAGGCCGGGGATCCTGCCGGAGTCGACGTGACGGGCGAGCACCTCGCGCACTTTGCCGAGACCCGCTGCGCTGAAACCGTTGGTGGCGTCCATCTTCAAGCTCCTCGTGTAGGGCGTTTCCTCGATGGCTCTACAGTCGTCGAGCGTCCTGACATGGGACCGTCACCGCCCTGACGCGGCGATCGTTCTGTGCGAAGATCACGCGGTGAAACGATGGATCGCCACCACCGCCGCTTTAGCGGCCGTGACGGCAGGGATCAGTCCGCCCGCGAACGCCCAGGCCACCGCCGACGGCCCGGTCGAGGCCCTGGAACGCGCGCTCGTACCGCACCGGGGCGTGAAGGCGTCCAGCCGCTGGACCATGAGGTACGTGTGGGATAAAACGCCCTACGTGTACCTCTACAAGATCTCCGCCGAGTTCGGCAGGGGCCGGGTCGTGGCCGCGGACACCACCTACCGTCCCGGCAACAAACACGCCGGGGCCGGCAGCTTCCGATACGTGACGTTCGTGGGCCGCGAATACCTGCAGAACAAGCATGCGGACCTGCCTCCGGGTAAGACGTGGGTGCTGGAGAAGGGCAGGCGGATCCGCCCCTCGGTGCAGACCATGATCAGGATCGACGACCCGGCCAGCCTCAGAGCGGTGCTCGCCACCACCAAGGTCAAGCGCGCCGCGGGAACCTACGACGGAACCCCGACGACCCTCTACGAGGGCAGCATCACCATCGATGAGCTCTACCGGGCCTCCCCCGCCTCCTTCCGGATCAAGCCCCAGCCCAAGGAGTCACGGGCCAAGGTCTCCTGGCGGATCTGGTTCGGGAAGGACCTGCTCCCCCGCAGGGTCTGGAGTTCCTGGCGCTCACCGGCCATCGGAGGCGACAACCTCGACGCGACCAACGTCTCGGACCACCTCTTGACCGGCTGGGGCACCAGAATCCGCATCACCCCACCTCCCGCCGACCAAGTGGCGCCGTACGAGGACGTCGACTGAGCCGAGGCGGGCTCGTCACCGCCGGGAAGGGCCGAATCCTCTTGGCAATGAGGAGATCGAACATCCTTTGGCGCCCGCTCGACAATTTCTTGTGACTCAGCGCTCTCAGGCGCTCATCGGGTCGCTCGGCGTGCGGACGTCACCCTCACGGGCGGCCAACGCGTTGGCGCGCATGATCTTCGTTGTCGGGTGGTCGGCTCCCAGGACGCGCTCGCAGTCAACCAGGGTCTGTTCACAGAGGAGAATGGCGCGTCCCAGGTCTCCACCATGGTGGTAGGCGCCAGCGAGATTGTTGTGGGAGTGCAGGGTGTGGGAGTGGTCGCCGCCCAGCACACGCACCCGGTCGGCCAGCACCTGCTCGTACAAGAGGATGGCCCTGCCGAGATCCCCCGCCTCTTGATAGGCGGCGGCGAGATTGTTGCGGGAGGTCAGAGCGTTGGGATGATCGCGACCTATCACTCGCGCGCAGTCGGCCACGTTCTGCACATACAGAGGGATGGCCCTGCCCAGATCCCCCGCCTCCCGATAGGCGCTGGCAAGGCTGTTACGGGCACCCAGGGTTTCGGGGTGATCGCCGCCCAGCACCCGCTCACTGCCGACCAGGGCCTGTTCAAGCAGGGGGATGGCCCTGCCCAGATCCCCCACCACCCTGTAGGCGAGGGCAAGGTCATTACGGGAGGTCAGAGTGTCGGGATGCTCTCCGCCCAAGACCTGCTCCCGGTCGGCCAGGTTCTGCTCCAGAAGCGGAACGGCCCGGCCCAGATCGGCCAGATCCCTGAGGTGGCTCCCGCACCAGGCGCGTAAGGACAGCAAGCGTTCGCGAAGGTCGTCGGAGGCGGTGGCCAGGGCATAGAGGGCGGCGGTCTGTTCGACCAGCATCTCGACGGCGGTGCGGGCGGTCCAGATGGCTGCGCCGCCGGGGATGTGGTCGTTGAAGCAGTGCAGGAGGTCGACGGCGCCGTCGAGCACCTTCACCAAGCGGCTTTCACCGCTGTCGGCGCCGCCGGCTCCGGTTGCGGTGAGGTGCGCGCGTTCGCGCAGGACACGGCTGGTCAGGCGGTGCATCAACACGGTGGTGCCGTCCTCGCTGAAGCTGATCAGCGAGGTGTCGGCCAGATCGGCCAGCAGTCGGTCGATGGTCTCGGCGTGGGCGAGGTCGGGTGTGGTGGTGCCGTAGAGGATCGCCCGTGGGACACCGGCCTCCGACAGCACGGCCAGCAACTCCAGCAGGTCCCGCGCGTGGGGGGTGACCTGGTCTATGGACAGCAGGATCGCGGCCGCAGCCCCGTGGGGGTATTCGCCATGAGGCTGGGGCGGCAGGTGCCGGTGCAGCGGGTATTCGCGCAACAGGGTGAGGTAGGCGGGGTAGGTCAGGCGGCGCCGGTGGATGTAGGCGCCGGCCTGCCCCAGCGCCAAAGGCAGATGCCCTAGTTCGGTGGCGACCTGCTCGGCGCCCGGTGTGGTGTTGCCGGTGCGCTGGTGCAACAGCGCCACCGACTGGTCTGGCGAGAAGACACCGACGTCGATGGCGGGGAACAGGGCGTAGAAGGCCTGGTTCCGGGTGGTGATCAGGATCCGGGTTGATCCGGTGGCCGGGCACCACGGCCGCACATGGTCGACCTGGACGGCGTTGTCGAACACCAGCAGCGTCGGTTGATCGGCGGCCGCCAGCCGGTTCCGCGCCTTCACCGCGGCACTGCGCGCGTCATCTTCCCCGGAGAAAAGGCCGAGGCGACGCGCCAGCCCCGCCAGGCCGGTGATGATCTGGTCTTCGGTCTCGGCGTTGATCCAGGCGATGACGGGCCAGCCCTCGCGCTGGCAGGCCCAGGCATAGGAGGCGGCCAGCATGCTCTTGCCCACCCCCGGAGTGCCGGTGATCGCATCGCCCACCGCCGGACCTCGACCCACGATCCGCTCACGCACGCGTGTCAGCAGGTCATCGCGCTCTTGGAACGCGTGCGGCTGCCGAGGGACATCACCTTCGACGACCTGCCCAACCGGTGGAGGCGGCTGCGGCAGGTTGAAGGTCACCTCGTTGACGGTCAGGTCACCAGCGGCCTGATACGCCCGGCCCTGCCCCGAGACGGAGGCCTCCAACTGGACCGACTCACCGAAACCCCGGCCTGTTTCCCGGCCGGCATCGCATCCCCCCATGGCGCCATCATCACCACGACGCCGCATCCAGTCGGGCCGAACGCGAGAACCCAACGATCCCCACTAATAGCCACAGACAGACCCGAAAGGGCACCGTATGAGGTTGGCCGTCGGTTCATCGGCACCAGATGAGCAGAGGGACCAGCCGTGCCCCGTGGCGCCTCGGGTGATCCCTCGGCCAAGAACTCGGGCCTCGCACCCGCCCAGCCGCTTCGGCGTGCCGATCGCGATCAATCCGCAGGCCGCCTCGTGGCAGGATCCCTCCATGCCCCCTGTGACGCTCCGTCCCGTCACCGATGACAACCGCGCCGAGCTCGCAGCCCTGCGCGTCACCCCCGCCCAGCGTGAATACGTCGCGAGCGTCGCCGACTCGTTCGCCGACGCGGAGCGTTACCCGCAGGCGATGCCCCGCTACTGGGCGATCTACGCCGCCGACACCCCCGTCGGCTTCCTCATGATCAGCGACGGCGTCCCGCCCGGCGACCCGGAGATCCTCGGCCCCTACTACCTGTGGCGTCTCCTCATCGACGCCCGGCACCAGGGGCACGGCTACGGCCGGGCCGCCCTCGCCGCGCTGGTCGGCTACCTGGCCACCCGCCCCGCGGCCACCGAGCTCCTCACCAGCGTGCAGCCCGGCGAGGACGGCTCCCCCATGGGCTTCTACCTGCGTCTGGGCTTCCAGGACACCGGAACCGACCACGACGGCGAACGGGTCCTGCGGCTGCCGCTGACCGGCTGATCAGTTGCGGCCGTTGCGGCCGTCCCACGGGTTCATGTCCTGCTGATTTCCACCGCCCTGGTCGTTCCCGCCCTGGTCGGTCGTGTTCGGGTCCACCGAGGTCACGCCCGGGTCGGTCGGCTGGTCGTAGCCGGGGTCGAAGCCGTCCGGCGGGCGCTGGCCGTATTCGTCCCAGGGGCGGTCGCCCCAGTAGTCGAACTCCTGCTGCGCTCCGAACCGCGACTGGTTGATCGGCGTGAACGGCGTCGCCGGGACGCCTTCCAGCGCCGCCATCATGGTCGCCTTCCAGATCGGGCCCGGCACCGTCGCGCCGAAGACCGAGCCGTACCAGCGGCCGCCCATCGTCACGTTGTTGAGCTTGTGGGTGCTGGCGCCCCGGGGGTCGGCCAGGCTGACGGCGCCCGCGAGGTCGGGGGTGTAGCCGGCGAACCAGGCGCTCGACTGGTTGTCGTTGGTGCCGGTCTTTCCGGCCGCCGGGCGGCCGATGCCGCCGACGCTCGACATGGTGCCCTTGGTGAAGACGCCCGACAGGATGTCGGAGGCGGCGTCGGTGACCTCGGGGTCGAGGGCGTCCTCGCACTTCGGCTCGAAGGTGGTCTTCTTGCCGTCGCGGTCGGTGATGGCGGTGATCGCCATCGGGGTGCAGTACTTGCCGCGGGCGCCGATCGCGGCGTAGGCGGAGGCGACGGTGACCGGGTCCATCTCGTTGATGCCGAGGGTGAAGGTCTCGTACTCCTGGAGCTTCTTGCCGTCGGCGCGCTTGATGCCGAGCGACTGGGCGGTCTTCACCGTCTCGCACAGGCCGACGTGGGCCTCCAGCGTGAGGAAGAAGGTGTTGATCGAGCCCCACGTGCCGGTCTGGAGGGTCGTGTGGCCGGGTGAGCCCTCGTCGTTGGTCACGCTGTGCGAGGGGTCGCCGACCGCGTTCCCGGCGCAGTCGGTGAACGTCGAGGGCGACGGCGCGTTGTAGGAGGCGCCGACGTTGAAGCCGTCACTCAGGCGCATGCCCTGGTTGAGGGCGGTGAGCAGAGTGAACGTCTTGAACGTCGATCCGGCCTGGACGCCGCCGAGGCCCCCGTGGGCGCGGTCGGCGACCACGTTGTAGTCGAGGTTGTTCCGGCTGGCGGCCATCGCGCGGATCGCGCCGGTGCCCGGTTCGACGAGCGCCTGGGCGGCGACGGGGCCGTCCTTCGGGCCGACGTAGGCGGCGATGCCCTTCTGGGCGGCGTCCTGCATGGTGGCGTTCAGGGTGGTGCGGATGGTCATTCCGCCCTGCTTGAGCGCCCTCTCGCGGTCGGCCCTGGTCTTGCCGAGGCGTTTGTCGGCCAGGAGGTCGGCGGAGACGTACTGGCAGAAGTAGCGGTATTCGCTCGTGTCGCAGCCGCCGGGGATCGGGACGCTCTTGTAGCCGAGTTTGGTCTTCTTCGCCTTCGCGGCGTCGGCGGCGGTGATCTTGCCGAGTTCGGCCATGCGGTCGAGGACGACGTTGCGGCGGGCGACCAGCTCGTCGCGGTTGCTCTTGCCGCCCTCGGGGTCGGTGGAGGTGGGCAGGCGGACCGCCGCCGCCAGGGTCGCGGCCTGCGGCAGGGTCAGCTTGGCGGCCGAGACGTTGAAGAAGCGCTTGGCCGCGGCCTGGATGCCGTGCGCGCCGGCGCCGAAGTAGGCGATGTTCAGGTACTTCTCGAGGATCTGGTCCTTGGTGTACTTCTCCTCGACCGACAGCGCGTAGCGGAGCTCGTTGAGCTTGCGCACGTAGCTGGGCGCCAGGGCGGCGTTCTTCTGCTCGTCGGTGGTGGCGCTGTTGAGCAGGACCTGCTTGACGTACTGCTGGGTGATGCTGGAGCCGCCCTGGGCGACGCCGCCCGCGTTGAGGTTGGCGGCCAGAGCCCGGATGGTGCCTTCGAGGTCGATGGCGCCGTGCTCGTAGAAGCGGTCGTCCTCGATCGCGACGATCGCGGTGCGCATGATCGGGGCCACCTTGTCGATGGTGACGATCTCGCGGTACTGGTCGTAGAACTGGGCGATGCGCTTGCCCTCGGCGTCCAGCAGCGTGGTCTTCTCGGCCAGCGGGGGCTCGTTGAGTTCCATCGGGCTGAGGTCGATGGCGTCGACGGCGCCGCTGAGGGCGATGCCGACGGGGACGCCGATGCCTGCGGTGAGCACCCCGGCGGCGATCCCGGCCACCAGCAGGGCGGGCATGTTACGCAGGCGCATCAGAGTTTCCCGAGGCCACGGGCCGCGATCGTGGCGGCCTTGGCGATCACGGACTCGTCGGCGGTGCCGTTCTTCGCGGTGCGGTTGGTGTAGATCGCCATGATGATCGGTTTCGTCGAACCCTTCGGCCAGATGATCGCGTAGTCGTTGGCGGAGCCGTAGGTGCTGCCCGTGCCGGTCTTGTCGCCGACCCGCCAGGTCTTGGGCAGCCCGGCGCGGATCCGGTTGTCGCCGGTCTCGTTGGCGACCAGCCAGGCGGTGAACGTCCGGCGGTCACCGGCGTCGAGGGCGCCGCCCACGGTGAGCTTCCTGAGGTCCCCGGCGATCGCGGCCGGGGTGGTGGTGTCGCGGGGGTCCCTGGGGGTCCAGTCGTTCAGGCCGGGCTCGGTGCGGTCGAGGCGCGAGACCCGGTCGTCGAGGCCCCGGAAGTAGCGGGTGAGGCCCTTCGGGCCGCCGACCTGCTTGAGCAGCAGGTTCGCGGCGGCGTTGTCGCTCTGGGTAACGGCGGCCTTCGCCAGCGCGGCCACGGTCATGCGGGCGCCGACGTGCTTCTCGGTCTCCGGCGAGTGGGGCAGCAGGTCCTTGCGCTTGATGAGGATCCGCTTGCCGAGGATGTCGGGCTTCTTGTCCAGGACGGCCGCCGCGAGCACCCCCTTGAAGGTCGAGGCCAGCGGGAACCGCTCCCCCGACCGGTAGGCGACGGTCTTCCCGGTCGCGGTGTCGATGGCGTACACCCCGATTCGGCCTTGGTAGGAGGACTCCAGCGCGCGCAGATCCGCGACCGCCGACGGCGGCGCGGTGACGCCGCCGGAGAGCAGGGCGAGGGACATCACGAGTGGAAGCATGCCGGTGAGTCTGTTCTGTCAGCGTAAATACCGTCAAAGACAGTTGAAGACTACATTATGCATTCATGGCATAATCCCAGCTCGTGGACCTACTCGCGGCCTGGAGAGTGTTCGTCAACGTGAGCGAACGCGGCAGCTTCACCGAGGGCGCCGCCGCCTCCCAGGTCCCCCAGCCGGTGGCCAGCCGCCGCATCGCCGCCCTGGAGGCGCACCTCGGCGCCAAGCTGTTCGACCGGTCCGCGCGGGGCGCCCTGCTGACCGACTTCGGCCGTGACCTCCTCCCGTCGGCGCAGCGCCTGCTCCGCCTCGCCGACGACATGGAGTGGGAGGCGGGCCAGGCCAAACTCAAGCCGCTGAGGCTGGCGGTCCCGGAGATCTGCGCGGTCCGCGACCTGGCGCTGTTAACGGTGGAGGCGCGCCAGGAGGGCGTCCACCTCGACGTGGTCCCGGCGGGGGCCGCGATCAGAGCCGAGCTGGCCCGCTCGCGGGAGGTCCGCGCCGCCCTGGTCGTCACCCCGGAAGACGGCGCGACGTGGACGGTCGACCTGGGCCTGGCCGGCGTGGCCGAACCTCCGGGTCCGGTCGTGTACGTGGAGAGCCTGCGCCCCGCCCGCGCCGACAGATCCGGCCATCGGCGCAGGATCTGGATCCAGCCCGAAGACGACGTACCGCACATCAGAGACCGCCTGTTCCGCGTCAGGGACGGCGCCGGGCTCCTCCCCACGCAGGTCGCCGTGGCGTCGTCGCTGACGACCGCCGCCGCCGAGGTGATGGTCTCGGCCGACCTGCTGCTCTGCTCCCCCCGCCAGGCGGCCGAACTCGGCCTCGAATGGCGCCCGATCGGGGAGCTGCGGCTCGTACGCGGGTACGCTGTCGCTTCCGCCATCGGGGACGACGCCGAGCGGGTTCGGGGATGGCGTCGGGTGGCGACCTGCCTGGGGGTTGACGCGTGATCCGTGAGGTGCGCCGGATGCTCGACGAGGGCGGGCTGCGGGGATCGTTCCTGGTCCGCGACCTGCGCACCGGCGAGGAGATCGGCATCGACCCCGAGGTCGAGTTCATCACCGCCTCCCTCGTGAAGATCCCGCTGGCCGTGGCCACCCTGGAGCGCATCCGGCGCGGCGAGCTCGACGGCGCGACGCGGCTGACCGTCGGCCCCGGCGCCCGCCACTCCCCCGGCCCGACCGGCGTGAGCCGCTTCCGCCACCCGGCCGAGATCGCCGTCGACGACCTGCTCCTGCTGACGATGTCGGTCAGCGACAACACGGCGGGCGACGCCCTGTTCGAGCTGACCCCGCCCGCGATGGTGGCGGGCCTCCTGGAGGAGTACGGCCTGCGCGGCATCTCCGTCAGGCACACCCTGCGCCACCTGACCGACAGCCCCGTCGAACACCTCGGCGGCCACCTGGCCCACGTGCTCGCCATCGAGGGCGGCACCGCCGGGCGCGGCCACCCGGTGCCCCAGCTCGACGTGACCCGCGCGTCGTCGGGCACCGCCCGCGCCTTCGTCGACCTGCTGACGGAGTTGTGGCGGCCGTCCAGGATCGACCCGTGGGTGGCCGGGCGGGTGCGCGAACTGATGGGCGACAACGTCCTGCGGCAACGCCTGGCCCCCGACTTCGCCTCCGACCTGACGACGTGGTCGTCCAAGACCGGAACCATGCTCAACCTGCGCCACGAGGTCGGCGTCGTGGAACACGCCGACGGCCAAGCCTATGCCGTCGCGGCCCTGACCGAGTCGCGGGTGGCGGCGGTCCGCCAGCCCGGGGCCGAGGCGTTGATGGCCCAGGTCGCGCGTGCATTACGGGACGAAATCCGCTCGCGCTGACCTCCGCGCCGCTGCCATGATCGCGAACGATGAGCAGCAGATTACGGGCCATCGCCCGCGAAACCCTCGACGTCGTCGAGAACGGCCGATACCGGGCGCCCTCCGGCCGCTGGATCGACGTCACCGTCGACCCGGCCGCCAGCCGCCTCCACCTGCCCGGCGAGCCCCTGTCCCGCTCTGGGGACACGACCCCGGTGATCGAGGTCGTCAACCAGACGACGCTGGAGGCGACCGCTTCCCTGGGCGGCGACTTGGCCTGCCTCGTCTTCGCCTCGGCCAAGAACGCCGGAGGCGGCTTCCTCAACGGCGCCCAGGCGCAGGAGGAGAGCGTCGCGCGGGCCTCGGCGCTGTACGCCTGCCTGACGGCGGCCCGCGACTTCTACGACTTCCACCGCGCCCAGGGCGATCTCCGCTACAGCGACCGGGTGATCTACTCGCCGGACGTGCCGGTGTTCCGGGACGACAGGGGCGACTTCCTGGAGCGGCCCTACCGGGTGGCCTTCCTGACCTCGGCCGCACCGAACGCGGGAGCCATGGCCAGGACCCAGCGCGAGTCCCTGGGCGAGGTCCCCGGCCTGCTGAAGGCACGGGCCGCCCGCGTTCTCGACGTCGCGGCGGCCCATGGCCACCGGAGACTGGTGCTGGGGGCGTGGGGGTGCGGCGTGTTCGGCAACGACCCCGAGGTGGTCGCGACCGCCTTCGCCACGGCCCTCACGGGACCGCAGCCCTTCGATCTGATCAGGTTCGCGGTACTGGACCGGCACAAGGGCACCCCGACCCATTCGGCGTTCGCCCGGATCCTGAGAAAATAAAGCCCCTGACGAAAATGCGACAATGCCCTTCCGCTGGCCTCCGCCGCCCGGAATGACCGGCTTATAGTTGCCACTGCGCAATCTTTCCCTGGCCCCATCGGCTGCAGAGAGGTGTGCGGATATTGGCCTCCAGCGTCTACCACGTCGGTCGCGACCTCGAGCTCAATCTCACCGAGCCGGATCTCGGGCACCCCGGATTACCCGGTCTCTGGGAGGAACTGCTCGCCGAGAGAAATCGCCCGGTTCCCGAACGCCAGCTGCAGTGCATGGAATGCCGGGATCAACGGCCCTCCTGTCCTGAGTGGATGTTCCTCACCGAACGGCGGGGTGTTCGTTTCGCCACTCACCACAATCCGTCGATTCGAGATCACCCGTCCCGCGAGAGCGATCAGCACAAGGCGTTCAAAGAACGGATCGCCAAGGCGGCGATTCTCGGTGGATTCACCGCCGAAATCGAAGACCGCGCCAGGAACGGCCGCCGCCGGACCGATGTGCTCGTCAGAGGCGCCGGCGGCCTGCTCGTGGGGCACGAGGTTCAGTTGGCCGACGTCGGCCTCCCGTCCGTCCGGAGGCGGACCCGGCGCGCCCGCGCCGAGGGCATCACACCGTCGTGGACGACCGTCGATCCGCAGCGCGACTTCATCAACCACGTCCCGTGGGCGCAGACCGACGACTTCCCGTGGAAGTACATCGCCGAGGGCGGCGACCTGCAGATCCGGGGCGGCGTCCGGGCGCTGCGCATGACGCGCTGCAACGTCCGCAATCCCGACCCATGTCCGACTCGCGGCCACGGGAGATGCCTGCAGCTCCACGGCACGTGGATCCCCCACTTCCCCTACCTGCTCGACGACCTCGTGCGCGACACGGCGGCCGGTGCGTTCGTGCCGGTGATCGTCGCCGGGCGACGGCGGAACCGCCGATGGTGGGTCCGGCCTCAGGACCGTGACCGCTACGCCGAATGCGGCGGCGGGATCGTCACGGAGGACGACCTCCTCCGCGCCCGCGAGCCGAAGATCGTGGCTCCGCGTCCTCTCGACGACGACTGCCGCTTCGGCCAGGACGGCGGGGTCCGAACCGCGCCACGACCGGGTCACGACGATGACGACACCGACCTGGCGGTGATCACCGAGACGACGCCGTGGCCGTCTCCTCCCCCGAGGCCGGTGATCCGCCGAGGGGTGTGCGGCAGCGGATCCGGACCGTGCGGCCACTCCCCGGCCCGGCTCTACGCCTGCGGCTGGCGCTGCGAGGAACACCGCCCAGGTCTCCGGTGACCCGGCAAACCGTTGGTCCCCGCCGACACTCCGGTGGCATAGTGCCCGGATGATCCGGATTTCGACGGCGCCTGCGCCCCACGTGGCCGTCGGCCAGAAGACCGGCCGCCTTTCGGAGCATCTCCACCGATGACCGACGAGTTCACGACGAAGGCCACCTACGGCCAGGTCTTCGCGGTCGCCCAATTCCGGGCCCTGTTCGCCGCGCGCCTGCTCGGCGTCATGTCCGACACCCTGCGATCGGTCGCCTTGGCGGTCCTGGTCTTCGACCGGACCAGCTCGCCGCTGCTCACGGCGGTCGCGTTCACGATCGGGTTCCTGCCCCAGGCCGCCGGTGGCCTGTTCCTCGCCGCGATGGCCGACCGTTTCCCGCCCAGGACCCTCATCACCTCCGGCTACGCCCTCCAGGCCGCGGTCGGCCTGCTGCTGGCGTCCGGAAGGCTCCCCATCGGGCTCGGCCTGGTTCTCGTCGCCGCCGTCGCCTGCCTGACCCCGGTCATCACCGGCGCGGCGGGAAGAGTGCTGGCCGGGATCCTCACCGGTGACACCTACGTGCTCGGGCGTTCGCTGAACTACCTCGTCGCCGTCGGCGCGCAGCTGGTCGGCATGGCGGCGGGCGGCGCGCTGGTCGCGACGCTGGGTGTGGAGTGGACGATGCTGCTCACCGCCGGAGCGCATCTGCTCGCCCTGGTGATCAGCCGCCTGTTCCTGGCCCGGACCGAGCGCCCGGAACGATCGGCGGGTTCGATCGTGCGTAGGACGTTGCAGGGGAACGCCGCGCTGTTCGCCGCGCCCGGCGTCGCCAGGCTGATCCTGGTGCAGTGCCTGCCCGCCGCGTATCTCGCCGCGGCGGGCAGTCTGCTCATCCCGTACTCCGAGCAGCGGGGGTTCGGTCCGGTGGAGACCGGGCTGCTGCTGGCGGCCACGTCGGCCGGGATGCTGGCCGGGGACATCGTGGTGGGCCGGGCGTTCGCGCCCGCCGTCCGGGAGCGGCTGGTGCCGCCGCTGCTGCTGGTCATGGGGACGCCGCCGATCGCGATCGTCCTCGACCCGCCGCATCCGGTCGCCGTCGCCCTGTACGTCGTCACCGGCATCGGCTCCGCCTACCTGCTCGGCCTGCAACGACGCTTCCTGGAGGCGGTCCCCTCAGCTCTCCAGGGTCAGGGGTTCGCGGTGCTCAACACCACCACGATGACCGTTCAGGGGATCGGGCCCCTCGTCTTCGGCGGGGTCGCGGAGTTCCTCACGGTCGGCCACGCCATCGCCCTGACGGGAATCGGCAGCGTCGTCACGACCCTTGTCCTCCTGCGGAAGGGCTGGCCTCCGTCCAGCCCGCCGACTTGATCGTGCTCTCGTTGAGCAGGCCCGTCAGGCCTCGGTAGGTGCCCGCGGTGATCGTCATGCGGTCGCCGATGACGGTGCTGGTCTTCGGGTCGAAGATCATCTCGTACTCGAAGGTCACGCCGCTGCCGTCGATCATCTCGCCGTCGCCGACGATCGCCACGCCCTTGCGCCCGTCAGGGGCGGTGACATCGGACTTCGAACGGACTCCGGGGACCTCGGCGAGCAGCCGGAACGCCTCCGCGCGCTCCTCCGGCGAGACGGGCGCCTCGATGAGGAAGACGTAGGCCTGCTGGATCTTGTTGGCCACGCTGCCGCCCTCGCGGGGGAACATCCGCTCCTTCAGGGGAGCGCTGTCGGGGACCCGGCGGCACTTCTCCCGGAATTCCGGCTTTTCGCACATCTCCTTCGCCTGCGCCAGGTCTTCTTCGGTGACGACCCGTTCGTCCCAAGGGCCGTCGGTGGTGCGGTAGGTGATGGAGTCGTCGTTGTTGGCGACCTTGAAGGTGTCCGGCGAACCGGCCTGCTTCCAGGCCGCCTCGTCCTGCTCGCCCAGGGGCTTGGCGGCCAGCTCGCGCTGGTAGATGTTCTCGGTGCCCTCCTTCGCCGCCCAGCGGTCGAACTGCTGAGAGGCCAGGATCGTGTACGGCTCCCCGCCCGCCACCACCCCGGTCACGCTCTGGATCATGTGCAGGCGCCAGTACCTCCCTTCGGGTGAGGTGGCCGCGGTCTCGGCCGCCGCCAGGAGGATCGACCTGGCCGACAGTTCGGCCGGTTTCTGCGCGACGGGCGGGGGCGGGCTCTGGACGTACAGAAGAGAGAGCACCGCCGCCGCCGCGGCGAGCAGGCCCGCCGGGACGAACACGGGCCAGCGCTTGCGGCGTGGCCGGGTCTCGGCCGCGAGACGGGCTTCGATGCGGGCCTTGAGCTGCGCGTCGGGCCGGGGCTCCCCGTAGGCCTCGCGCACGATCTTGAGGTCGTCCATGGTCATGCTTCCTTCGTGAGGGGGTTGCTGTCGCCGAGCGCGGCCCGGACCTTCTTGCGGGCGCGGCTCAGGCGGGAGCCGACGGTGCCGTAGGGGATGCCGAGCGCGTCGGCGACCTCCTCGTGGGTCAGTTCGGCCAGGGCCACCAGCAGCAGCACGTCGCGGTCGCCGTCGTTGAGCTCGGCTATGGCCTTGGCCAGCTCAGGTTGGAAGGCGCGTGCGGTGACGCTGGTGACGACCCGGTTCTCCGGGCCTTCGGTGAAGGTCTCGGCCGGTTGACGGGCCATGGCGCGCAGCGCGCGCAGCTCGGCCCGGCGGCGGTGGCTGATCAGGTTGGTGGCGATGCCGTAGAGCCAGGAGCGGACCGCGCCACGGTCGGGGTCGTACTGGTCACGGTGCCGGAACGCCTGGAGGAACGTGTCGGAGACGACGTCCTCGGCGGCGCTCGGGCCCAGGCGGCCGGCGACGTAACGGTGGATCTCCGCGAAGTGGGCATCGAAGATCGCGGCGAATCGTTCGGGCTCCGCCAGGGACGGCCGTAGGTCTGCCGTCATGTGTCGCCTCTCGGTAGGGGAACTGTCATCGGGTATAGCCCGATGCGCCCCATCGCTTTCACGACCTCCAGGTTCGCACGTATCCACCCATGTCCACCGTGAGTATCAGGCCAGCCGAAAACAGGAAAGTGTGCACGTGGGAGCCGTGCCCGGCATGGCCGACGAGGGAGCCGTCCGTGCCCGCGATGGTGACGCGGTGGGCCTGGTGGTCCCAGCCGACCAGCCGTCCGTCGTCGAGTTCGCGGTGCCACCGGATCCGTGCGGGAACGGGGCGGCACTCGCCGGTGGCGAGGTCGACGATCTCCCCGTCGTCGAAGATCCGGCCGTCGTGGTGCCTGCGCTGCGCCAGGGACGGCCGGACCGCGCGTCCCATCCTCAGGTCCTCGACGAGGAACGCCCGCTTCGGCGATCCCTCGATGACCGCGATCAGATGCGGCCCGACGGCGCGCAGGCTCGCCCAGTTGACCGGGCCCGGCCCGACGTCGCCGACGACGACCTCACCCAGTTCGACCAGCGCGCCCGTCGGCAGGTCGACCCGCCACAGCGGGAAGCGGTCGCGGAACGGCTGGGTCTCGGCGGTCCGGTGGATCCCGCCGCGCAGGCCGGGGGTCTCGGTCCGCCAAGCTCGCCGGCCCGTGGCCGCGTCCCAGGCGGCGACCTCACGGTAGGCCGGCAGCACGACGAGGTCGTCGTGGAAGATCAGCTCGGCGGTGGCGTCCAGTTCGGGGAAGTCCTCAAGGGCGATACCTTCCAGGCGGTCGGGATCGGCGAAATCGAGCCTGGCCAGAATCCCGTTCCTGACGATCCAGGTCTCGCCGTCGCGGGTGCCGTGCGCGAACCTCCCCGGCCAGCGGGTCCAGCCCACGCAGCCCGGCGGGTGACGCAGGTCGTGGATCACCACGCCACCGTCACGGTCGCCCAGCGCGATCTGCGTCTTCGACAGGGCCATGGCGACGACCGGGTTCCCGCCGGAGGCGAAGAACACCGCCGCGTCGGTCGAACGGTCCCAGACCAGCACGTCGGTGCCGTTCTGGAGGATCGCGATCAGGTCGCCGTGGCGGACCATCGGCCCCGCCCAGGGGCTGGGCATCGGGTGCCCCCAGGAGTTCGCGCCGACCGCCCTGCCGCTCTTCGCCGACACCAGCTTGAGCTGTGAGCCGCGGTTCACCGTCTGGTAGAGCTGATCGGGCTTCGCCCCGAACCGCACCGAGAGGTTCTGTACATCATCACCGCCCCGCCGCCAGTTCGCCAGCGCGGCCCCGTTCCGCCCGTCGAACAGGTGCACCGTCCGCCGGTCCTTGACCACCACGACGCGCCTCTCCGAGGCGTCGAAGTCGGTCGTGACCCCGCCGGGGAGCTCGACGGCCCACTCGACGGCCAGATCGGGGGTCAGCCGGAACAGATGGGTGTCACCGGCGACCCACACGTTCTTCGCGGTGACCGCGATCGAGTGGACCGGATGCCCCAGATCGGCGTGGGCGCCGTCTCGGACGAACACCGCCTGGCCGTCCACCCCGAAAAGACGGTTCCCGTCACTCGCCAGACCACGGGCCGGTGACCTCTCGTCGGCGACGACGAGTTCGCCCTGGTGGAAGGCCATTGCGGTGATGTGCACCGGCACATAATGGCATCGCGAAAAACCGCCCGCCGATCCAGTACGGCAGCAGGACCAGATCCCCCTCGACCGAGGAGTACGTGGTGCCGGACGAGCCCACCGAGGCCTTGGCCCGGTCGAGGGCCCGCCCGAGCGGGACGGTGTAGCGCAGCGTCGCCACCCCCGACAGGTATTCGGCCCGGAACGGCACCGTCGGCGCGGGCAGCCTCGCGGGCCGGTAGCCCTTCACCCCCGGCACCACAACGTCGGTGAACCGGCGGGCCACGGCCACCAGGTCGAACACCCAGACCGGCACGAACACCGCCGTGACCGGCGAGACCCCCAGAGCCCGCACCGCGCGCTCCCGGTCGACCACGAACGGCACCAGCGCCCCCGGCCGCACCTCCCCACCGAGTTCCCGCACGATCGGCGTCGCGCACGCCGGGCACCGCGTCGACAGCAGCGCGGGTCTCGACACGGTCGAGCACCGGGGGCAGACCACCCGCCGCTCGTCGGCGAGGGTCACCGGCAGGCGCCCGCGCAGCGCCTCCACCGGCCGCCGGACCGCGGGCCCGGCCACCGCGAGAGGCCGGAAGTCCCGGCACGACGGGCAGCGCATCCCGCCACCCCCAGGGACGTATTCGGTCACACCACCACACAGCTCACACGACACGAAGCCAGGTAAACGCCCGATTCCGGACGGTGGTGGTTACCTCACGGATAGAGCGGCGTGCGCTCCTCGCTCACGACGACCTCGGTCAGGTCGGGCCGCTTGGCGAACCGCCCGTTGCCCGACGACCGCCCGGTCAGCCGCCGGACCAGCCACGGCCCGAGGAACGTGGTGACCCACACCAGTTCCGCTCGGTAGCAGGCCAGCCGCCCCGGCGTCTTCAGCGGCGGCAGCGGCTCGGCCCACGACTCGTCGGCGCCGGGCAGCCCGAGCGCGTGCGCCGCGCCCGCCGCGATCAGCGAGTGCCCCAGCGGGGTGGCGTGCACCCGGTCG
The DNA here is from genome assembly GCF_054661255.1 of Herbidospora sp. RD11066. Taxonomy (NCBI): domain Bacteria; kingdom Bacillati; phylum Actinomycetota; class Actinomycetes; order Streptosporangiales; family Streptosporangiaceae; genus Herbidospora; species Herbidospora sp. RD11066. Next base: position 277,699 of record NZ_BAAGDO010000010.1, on the reverse strand, counting down.
CGGCTCCACAGCCGGGGGTCGACCCCGATCTCGTACGCCTCCGTGTCGACCACGATCACGCCGAGGCGCCGCGCCGACTCGCGGATCCGCCGGTTGAACTCCAGCAGCTTGGGCCGCAGGTGCCGGGTCATCGCCGAGATGCGGGTGACGTCGGGATAGGTGAAGGTGAGGATGGTCGCCCCGCAGTTCGCGAAGGCGGCGTACACGGCGTCGAGATCGGCCATGACGGCGTCGACGTCGAACCCCGGGCGCACCAGATCGTTCATTCCGACCATGACGGTGACCAGGTCGGGCCGCATCGCCAGCGCCGGGTCGAGCTGGAGCGACCTGACGTGGCGGGTGCGGTGGCCCCTGATGGCGAGGTTGGCGTACTGGAGGCCGGGATGGTGCACGGCGAGCAGCTCGGCGAACCGGTCGGCCCAGCCCCGGTAGCCGATCGACTCGTCACCGTCGAGAAGACCCTCGGTCTGGCTGTCGCCGACGGCGACGTAGCGGAGATAGCTCATGCCGGCTCCTGGAGCTCAATGTGATGCAGGGTGATCGCATCAGGTGAGCTTTTCCGCTGGCCACCGGTCAGGTGACACGCGTCTTAAGGCACGGTGAGATCGGGGTTCCGTTGCCCCCGTCCGGTCGAAGGAGCAGAATCGTGGACGATACCGACATGGGGGACCCATGGAGATCACGTCCTACCGGCGCGGGACGGTGACCGTCCTGGCCGTGTCCGGAGACCTCGACACCATGACCGCGGGCGCCCTGCGCGAGCGCATCGCCGGCGTGGACGGCTCCGGTCTTGTGCTCGACCTCTCGGAGGTCACGTTCATCGACAGCGCGGGCATCCGGCTGCTGTTCGCCGCGTTCGTCGCGAAGTCGGTCGGGCCGGGCCGCAAGGCCATCGCGGGCCTGGGCGGACAGGTCGAACGCGTCCTCACCGTGATGGGCATGACGGGGCGGCTCCCCTGCCACCGGAACGTGGACGCCGCCCTCACCGGGCTCTTCGACACCGCTCTCCCCCGAAAGCTCGGGTAACGTTCCTGGCCGTGCACTACTTCGACGAACGGCCGCAGGCCGAGAGCCGCCCCGCCACGGTCACCCTGGTGCTGCCCGATCTGCACCTGCGGCTCGAGACCGACAGGGGCGTGTTCTCCCCCGACCGCGTCGACACCGGCACCAAGATCCTCCTGGAGACCGTGCCGCCCCCACCATCGTCGGGTGACCTGCTCGACCTGGGCTGCGGCTACGGCCCGATCGCCCTCACGATGGCGACCCGGTCGCCGCAGGCGACCGTCTGGGCGGTGGACGTCAACCGGCGCTCCCTCGACCTCACCGAGCGCAACGCCGCGGCCGCCGCCCTTAACAAAGTAAGGTGCGTGCACGCCGACGAGATGCCCGAAGACGTGCGGTTCTCGGCGATCTGGTCGAACCCGGCCATCCGCATCGGCAAGCCCGCCCTCCACGCCATGCTCACCCGCTGGCTCGACCGGCTCCTCCCCGACGGGGCCGCCTACCTCGTCGTCCAGAAGCACCTCGGCTCCGACTCCCTCCAGAAGTGGCTCACCGACCAGGGCTACGGAGCCACCCGCCACGCCGCCCGCGCCGCCTACCGCATCCTGAAAGTGACTCCTCGATGACCACCCCGAACCCGCGCCGCCAGCTCCGCCCGACCGACGTCAAGCGGCTCAACCGCACCTGGCGCCGTAACACGGCAGGCCGCCTCGGGATGATCGTCGAATCGGTCACCGGGCCGTTCAACATCGGTTCCATCTTCCGTACGGCCGCCGCGTTCGGCGTCGACGTCATCTGGCTGGCCGGCAACGCGACCCCGCCCACCAACCCGAAGGCGCAGAAGACCGCGCTGGGCACCGACCGGCTCGTCGAGTGGCACGAACCGGTCCCGGCCGCCCAGGCGATGAAGGCGGCGAAGGAAGACGGCTTCACGATCGTGGCGGTCGAGCTCACCGGAGACGCCCTCCCGCTCCACGAGGCCAAGCTCACCGGCGACGTGTGCCTGGTGGTCGGCAGCGAAGACCACGGGTGCTCCCCCGCCGTGCTGGAGGCCGCCGACGCGGTCGCCTACATCCCGCAGGTCGGGCGGGTGGGTTCGTTCAACGTCGCGGTCGCGGCGGCCATCGCGCTGGCCGAGGCGCGCCGCCAGGAATGGGCCGCCCTCTAGCGTTCACCCGTCCTTGCTGGAACGGGGCTCGCACACCGGGCATACTCACGCTCGTGCAGCGACGGTTCGCCTTCCTCGATCATCCCGGCCCGCTGGCGTTCGCCCATCGGGGCGGCGCCGCCGAAGGGCGGGAGAACACGATGGCGGCCTTCGAGAAGGCCGTCGCGATGGGCTACTCCTACCTGGAGACCGACGTGCACGCCACGGCCGACGGCGTTCTCGTGGCCTTCCACGACCACACCCTCGACCGGGTCACCGACCGGCGCGGGCGGATCTCCCGGCTGCCCTACACCGAGGTCGCCAAGGCCCGCATCGGCGGGGTCGACGAGATCCCGCTGCTGGAGGACCTGCTCGGCACCTGGCCCGAGGTGCGGGTCAACATCGACGTGAAGGAGTCGCCGGCGATCGTGCCGCTGGCGAAGGTGCTGCGGCGCACCGGGGCGGCCGACCGGGTCTGCCTGACCTCCTTCTCCGACATGCGGCTGGCGCAGGCCAGGAAGGCGTGCGGGCCGCAGGTGTGCTCGGCGATGGGGCCGCGCCAGGTCGCGGCGCTGCGCACCGCCTCGGCCCGCGGCGGCTACGGGCGGCTGCTGGCCGGGCTGGCCCGGTCGGGCGTGCCGTGCGCGCAGGTGCCCGTCGGGTGGCGCGGGCTGCGCGTGGTCACCCCGAAATTCGTCGCCACCGCCCACTCCATCGGCGTGCAGGTCCACGTGTGGACCATCGACGACCGTCCCACCATGGAACGCCTGCTCGACCTCGGGGTCGACGGGATCATGACCGACAACATCACCGGGCTGCGCGAGGTCCTGACCTCACGCGGCCAGTGGCGCCCTCCTGAGAGCGAGTGAGCATGGCTTCCCCCCAGGTCATCGACGAGAGCCCGCAGGCCAGAGTCCGCGAGCAAAAGGGCTGGTACTGGTACGACTGGGCCAACTCGGCCTTCCCCACCACGGTGATGACCGTCTTCCTCGGGCCCTACCTGACCGACATCGCCGAGACGGCCGCCAACGGGGCGCCGTTCGTCGACGTGATCGGCTTCGACGTGCGGCCCTCGGCCTACTACTCGTTCGTGGTCGGCGTGGCGGCGGTCTGCCAGATCATCGTGATGCTGCTGGCCGGGGCGCTGGCCGACCACACCGGGCGCAAGAAAGAGATCATGGGGTTCTTCGCCTACCTGGGGTCGGCGGCCACCCTGTTCATGTGGTTCGTCGCCGACGGGGCGTACATCCTGGGCGGTGTCCTGTTCATCGTCGGCCAGGTCAGCTTCGCGGCGGCGATGGTGGTCTACAACTCCTTCCTGCCACAGATCGCCACGCCCGAGGAACGCGACAGCGTGTCGGCGCGCGGCTGGGGCTTCGGCTACCTGGGCGGCGGCCTGCTGCTGGTGATCAACCTGGGGCTGTTCCTCAACGCCGAGGCGCTCGGCATGGAGACCGGCACGGCCGTCCGGCTCGCGCTGGCCTCCGCGGGCCTGTGGTGGGGCGCGTTCACGATCATCCCGCTGCTGCGGCTGCGCAACCGGCGCGGCGAGGGCGCCTCGGACGAGGGCGCGGTGAAGGCCGTCGGGCTCAGCGTGCGGCAGCTCGGGCTCACCGTCCGCGACCTGATCACCCGCTATCCGCTGACGCTGGTGTTCCTGCTCGCCTACATCGCCTACAACGACGGTGTGCAGACGGTCATCAGCTTCTCGGCCACCTACGCCGACCAGGAGCTCCGCCTCGACGAGACCACCCGCATCGGCGCGATCCTCATGGTCCAGTTCGTGGCGTTCTTCGGCGCGATCCTGCTCGGCCGGGTCGCGGTCCGGGTCGGCACCCGCAAGACCGTGCTTTGGTCGCTGGTGGCCTGGTGCGGCGTCGTGGCGGCCGCCTACTTCGTGCCGCCGGAGCAGCCTCTGCTGTTCTTCGCCCTGGGCTTCGCGATCGCGATCGTGATGGGGGGAACACAAGCCCTGTCGAGGTCGTTGTTCTCCCACGTGATCCCGAAGGGGCGGGAAGCCGAGTATTACAGCCTCTACGAGATCAGTGACAAGGGTGCGACACTCATCGGATCCTTCACCCTGGGCCTGGCCCTGCAGCTGACCGACAGCTACCGGTACGGCATCGTCTCGCTGGTGATCTTCTTCGTGATCGGCGGGGTGCTGCTCGCCACCGTGAACCTGCCGAAGGCGATCAGAGCCGCGGGCAACGACGTGCCAGAACGGATTTGACGGCGAATCGGTTCACGAGCGCCGGAAAAAGCGCGATTGGATCACGTCTTGGGTGGGAATCCACACACGGTATCAGGCGTTGTACCCGGTGGAGACCAACCCCTCTATAGCTGTCGTCGTATAGGGGGACCTCAGGAGGCTTAGAACATGGGCGAGCGTGCACTTCGCGGTACCCGGCTCGGCGCGACCAGCTACGAGAACGACCGCAACACCGATCTGGCACCCCGCCAGGAGGTGTCCTACACCTGCCCCAGGGGTCACCACACCACCGTTCCACTGGCCGCTGAGGCCGAGATCCCCGCGAGCTGGGAGTGCCGTCACTGCGGCTCCCCCGCGCTCAGGGTCGACGCCGAGCAGCCCCAGCAGAAGAAGGCCAAGCCCCCACGCACTCACTGGGACATGCTGCTGGAGCGGCGCTCGATCGAAGACCTCGAAGAGGTGCTGAACGAGCGGCTGGCGATTCTGCGGGCACAGCGGCGCAAGAGCGCATAGGCCCCATCCCACCACCGACGCGAGGGCGCCCTCCGGTTCATCCGGAGGGCGCCCTGTCATGTCCGGACCCGCTCAGCAGGGCCCGAGGGTCTGACCGGTCTCGCGCGCGACGCCGGGCTTCCGGGGCGGGAAGTAGGGCACCGTCTCGACCGACAGGATCGCCCGCGAGGAGGTCACCTCGCCCTCCTTCGATGGCCCCCGCTCGTGGACGGCCGTCCGCCGATCCCCCACCCAGCGCAACGTGTCCGCTTCGAAGACCATCTCCACGCGGTTCTCGCCCTCTGCGGCGCCGACCGCGATCGCCGGCAGCCCCACCGCGTCCCGGATGTCCCGGGTGACGGTCAGCCCCGGCAGGTCGGCGGCGATCCGCAGCAACTGGGCGGTGCGGTCCGGGAACGGAGGCGTCGCCCACAGCAGCCGGGAGACGGCCCCCACGGGCTGCCGCGAAACGCCGTAGTCGGTGAGTTCGGCCTGGAGATCCGCCGACCAGACGACCGGGTTCTCCAGGTCGCACATCCGCGGATACACCGTTTCCGATTCCGCGCGACTCCGCGTGGAGGTGAGCGGGGTGAGGCGGCGCAGCCACCGGCCGGTCCCGTCCACCGGCGTCCACTCGTCCGCCCGTGCCGCCACGACGCCCGGCGACTCGGGGCTCACGTTCAGGGTGCGCATGACGACGTGGAAGAAGCCACCACCGGGCACCGCCTTGGGCGGCGGTTGTGCGGCGGCGACCTCTGCGGCCCGCAGAAGGATCTCCCTGGCCGACGGAGGCCTGGGCGGGCCCGCCGGGGCGGGCCGGAGCACCGTGGCGGCGGTCAGCGCCAGCAGAGCGGTCACCAGAGCCGCCAGCAGCGGCTTGAGCCGGTTCCCCCCACGGGGGCGGCTCTTCGCGGCCCTGTCCATGAACCGGGCACGGGCGTCCGCCAGGTCGGCCTCGGAGGCCGGGGGCCGGTCGAACAGGATCTCAAGATCACGCATCGGCGGCCTCCACCGAATCGAATCCCGGTCGCCCCTGCGGGCCGGGGGTAAAAGCGGTGAGGTCACGCATCGCCGGCCTCCAGCGCGGTCCTGACCTTGGTCCGGGCGCGGTTCAAGCGGGAGCGGACCGTCCCCGCGGGGATCGACAGCGCGGCGGCCACCTCGTCGTAGGTGAACTGGGCCCAGGCGACGAGGAGCAGGACGTCGCGGTCGCGCGGCTTGAGGGCGGCCAGGGCGCGCAGGAGCGGCCGGTTCACGGCCAGGGTGGTGACGCCCTCCTCCACGAGGGCGGCGACCGTCTCGTCGGGGCCGCTGCGCGTGTAGGCGCGGTAGCGGGCCGTCTCCCTGCGGCGGTGCTTGCCGATCAGGTTGGAGGCGATGCCGTAGAGCCAGGGCCGGGCGTCGGCGCGGTGCGGGTCGTAGGCGTGGCGGCGGCGGAAGGCGTCCAGGAACGTGTCGGAGACGACGTCGTCGGCCACGTCGGGGCCTAATCGGCGGGCGACGTAGGCGTGCAGATGGGGTGCGTGCCGGTCGAACAGGACGGCGAAGCACTCGGGGTCGGTCAGGGATAAGCGAACGAGGTCGTTGTCCCGGGCCGTCACGACGGACTCCCTCATGGGATCCTCTCGGGCGGTGCGGCTTGACGCCCTGCTTTCACCGCGAGCCGCCCGGAGGGTTCACGTCAGTCGTCGACGACCTCCCCGCGCACCACGTTCTCGCGCCGGGCGGAGGGCTCCTGCTGCGGCATGCCGGAGATGAACGGCGCGTAGGGTGAGCGGGCCGCCATGGTCTTCACGCGCCGCCCGAGGAACCAGGTCGCGCCGCGCCGGGCGATCGGCCGGGTGAACGGCAGGATCATGAAGAACCCGAAGATGTCGGTGATGAAACCGGGCGTCAGCAGCAGTGCGCCACCGGCCACGATCAGCGCGCCGTCGGCGAGTTCCTTGTCGGGCATCCGGCCCGACTCGATCGCCTTCTGCAGCGCGGCCCAGGCCCGGCGGCCCTCACGCCGCACCAGCCAGCCGCCCAAAAGGCTGTCGGCGATCAGCAGCGCCACAGTGGTCCAGCCGCCGATGACCTCACCGATCTGAATCAGCAGCCAGATCTCCAACACGGGCACTACGAGAAACGCCAGGAACAGCCCGATTCGCAGCATTCGCCACACCTCCACACGCGAGCCTACGAGGGTTGGAACGCCTGCGCGCGGGAGCGGGGTTCCCGTTAACGCCGACGGCGAAACCGCGTCGGCAGACCGGTGACGCCCCACACACTGATGCGCCACAGCGCCTCGGTCATGACGTCGCGGTTCATCTTGCTCTGCCCGACGGCCCGGTCGACGAAGGTGATCGGCACCTCGGTGATGCGCAGCCCCGCGCGGACCGTGCGCAGCGTCAGGTCGACCTGGAAGCAGTAGCCCTGCGACTGGACGTCCTCGATGCCGATCTTGCGCAGGGTGGTGGCCCGGTAGGCGCGGAATCCGGCGGTCGCGTCGCGCACCGGCATGCCGAGCATGATCCGCGTGTACGTGTTGGCGCCCCGCGACAGGAACTCGCGCGACTGCGGCCAGTTGATAACCTTGCCGCCCGGCACCCACCGCGACCCGATCGCCAGGTCGGCGCCGCCCTCGACGGCCGCGAGCAGCTTGTGGAGCTCCTCGGGCTGGTGGGACCCGTCGGCGTCGATCTCCACGAGCACGTCGTAGTCGCGGTCGAGGCCCCACTGGAACCCGGCGATGTAGGCGGCGCCCAGGCCCTGCTTGCCGGGCCGGTGGAGCACGTGGACGTGGCCGTCGCGCTCGGCGAGTTCGTCGGCGACCTTGCCGGTGCCGTCGGGGCTGTTGTCGTCGGCCACCAGGAGGTCGGCGTCGGGCAGCGCGGAACGCAGGCGTTCGACGATGCGCGGCAGGTTGTCGCGTTCGTTGTAGGTGGGAACGATAACGAGCACGCGCCCTGGATTCCGGTCCATCGGCTCCTCCTAGTCCCGTCGGCTCCGCCGCGCGGCGATGCCCGCGGCCACTGCTCCCACACCCGTGATCATCAAAATGATCTCGGGCCACACACCTACCCGAGTGGCGACGGTGTCACGCGTGCGCACCTGCGCGGTGACCACGTTCATCGCCGCCACCAGTTCGGGCGTCTCCCACAGGATGCTCCCGTCGGGGGCGACGTGCGCGGAGATGCCCGTCGTCGCGACCGGGATCACCGCCCGGTTGTGCTCCACGGCGCGGATGCGCGACATCGCGAGCTGCTGCGGCGGCAGGTTCGACAGCTCGTAGGTCGCGTTGTTGGTCTGCACCACCAGCGGCGAGCCGCCCGCCCGGACGGTCCCGTTGACGATGGTGTCGAAGGCCACCTCGTAGCAGCTCACCGCGCCGACGGTGATCGGCCCGATCTTGAGGTCGCCGGGCCTGTCACCGGGGAGCGACTGCTTGCCGACGAGGTTGGCCCGCTCGAACAGGCTCAGAACCAGGTCCTTGTACGGCGTGAACTCCCCGAACGGCACCAGCTTCTGCTTGTCGTAGTAGGCGCCGGGCCCGGTGACCGGGTCCCACACGATGCTGCGGGTGGCCCTGTTCTCGTCGCCGACGGCCGCCACGGCGCCCACGAGCACCGGCACGCCGACGTCCTTCACGGCCGCGTCGATGATGGCGGCGGCCTCGGGGCTGCGGTAGGGGTCGATGTCGGTGGAGTTCTCGGGCCAGACCACCAGGTCGGGCTTGGGGTACTTCCCGGCCCTGACCGCCTCGGCCAGCTTGTGGGTCTGGTTGGCGTGGTTCTTCAGCACGACGGCGGGCTCGGTCTCGGAGAAACCGATCCCCTCCCTGTCGGGCACGCTGCCCTGGATCACCCCGATGTTCACCGTCTTGCCCTCGTCGCCCTGGAGGGGGATGAGCATCCCCGCCACCGGTAGGGCTACCACCCCGGCGGCGGTCAGGGCGACCACGCGCTCGCGGTAGTCGCGGGTGAACAGGTGAACGGCCAGGTAGGCGAGCAGGCAGCCGGTCAGCGCGACGGTGAAACTTACAAGCGGCGCGCCGCCGAGCGAGGCGTACTTCAGGTAGGGCGCGGTGCCCTGGGAGAAGGCCAGCCGGGCCCAGGGGAACCCGCCGACGGGGAACGTGCTGCGGCCCCACTCTTGGAGCACCCAGAGGCAGGCCGCCCAGAGGGGCCACAGACGGAGCCGGACCACCAGGGACACCAGGAGTGCCTGGACGGCCCAGAAAGCGCTCTCAATGGCGACCAGGGCCAGCCAGGCGTCTTCTCCGATGGGGCGGACCCACGCCATGGCGGGGAGCATGAAGGCGACGCCCCCCAGGAAGCCGATCCACAGGGCGCGGCGGGGGCGCAGGCCGTACAGGGAAGCGATCAGTGCGGCGACCCCGAAGGGGGCGCAGAACCACAGCCCCAGCGGCGGGAAGGCCAGGAAGACCAGCAGGCCGCCGGCGACGGCGAGCGCGGCCCGGCCCCACACGGGCGGGGCGAACGCCGGGGCGGTCGACCTCTCGGGCGCCGTTGCGAGCACGCGTCTCCTTCGACCAGACCGAACAGGGGCTGGTCGGAACGGTACCGCGCCGGACGGCAGGCCCCAAAACAGGCACTTGAACACCCGAGGGCGGAAGGCAATGGTCCTTGAGTTCTCCTGTGGCCACAGGAGAACTCAAGGACCATCCGGCTACGCACAAGGCACGGGTGCCACGTGCCCAGGCCCATCTCACGAGACGGTTCAGAGCCCTGAGCGCCCTTCGGACCGGTTCCGTCCCGTCGGCGGCGGGCGCGGAGTTCCGTTGTCTACTGGGCGCCAAAACCCTTCCCGGGTCCAACCCCCCACCCGGATGGAGTGCCCCGCCCCGACAAAAACGCCGGCGCCGCGCCTGGCTGAGCTACAGAGCGCCCCGAAGTGCGGGTGACGCTCGTCACGGACGCGGAATCCGACGATGTCTGAGGACGGCCAACCGGTCAGTCCCGTGCTGGACTGCGCAGCAAACTACCGACCTGAGCGCAGATGTCAACCAGCTCCCCAGCAGCGGGAACGCCAAGTTTTCGCAGGTGGGACAGGTCGGGGCAAGGGCCGCTATCGGAGGCTCGCCAGCACCTCGGGCAACGGTCCGGTGTGGACGACGCAAAGGCGCTGGGTCGCCCTGGTCAGGGCCACGTAAAGGTCGCTCGCGCCGCGCGGCGACTCGGCCAGGATCCTGGCCGGTTCGACCACCACGACGGCGTCGAATTCCAGGCCCTTCGCCTCGGTCACGGTCAGCACCGCCACCTCGGCGTCGAGCGCCTCGGGACCGGTCATGTGGGGCATGCCGACGTCGAGGCCGTCGGGGACGATCACGACCAACCGGCCGTCGGGGACCTTCTGCTGCTCGATGATCCCGGGCAGGTCACCGGCCAGGTCGGCGGTCCGGACGGCGGTCGGCTTCTCGCCGCTCTCACGCACCGAGTCGGGCGCCTTGAGCGCCGGGTCGACCAGCGTGAGGACCTCGGCCGCGACCGCCATCAGCTCGGCCGGGGTACGGTAGTTGACCGTCAGGTGGGACTCGCGCCAGCGGCCCTGCACGTAGGGGTCGAGCACCGACTTCCAGCTCGGCGCGCCGGCGGCCGAACCGGTCTGGGCGATGTCGCCGACGATCGTCATCGACCGCGACGGGCAGCGGCGCATGAGGGTCCGCCAGGCCATCGCCGACAGCTCCTGCGCCTCGTCGACGATCACGTGGCCGAAGGCCCAGGTGCGGTCCTTGGCCGCGCGCTCGGCGGTTGTGAGATATCCCTCTTCCGCCTGCTGGCGTTCGGCGAACTTCTCGGCGTCCATGATGTCGGCCAGGCCGGTCATCTCGAGCACCTCGCGGGCGTAGGCGAGCTGCTCCTCGCGCTCCTGCTCGGCGCGGCGGGCGGCCCGCAGCACGCCCTCGTCGATGTCGCCGAGCAGTTCGGCGGCCTCGTCGAGGAGCGGCACGTCGGCCTCGCTCCACCAGTGCTCGCCCTTGCGCGGGGCCTCGCGCAGCAGCAGCGCGGCCTCCTTGGGGCTGAGCCCCGCGGCGGTCATGCGCTCGGTGGCGGTGAACAGGCCGATGAGGAGCTGGTGGGGGGTCAGGTAGGGCCACAGCTTGTTGAGCGCGGCCTTCACCGGCTCCTCGGTGCGCAGGTCCTCGCGCAGGTCGGCGAAGTCCTCGTCGGACAGCATCCCCCGGCCGAGGTGGCGGGCGGCCTGCTTGGTCAGCGCGTTGAGCAGGTGACGCACGAACACCGAGCGGGCCTGGTTGTGCGGGCGGCGCGACTTGACCGCGCGGTTGCGGGCCGCCTCGAAGGTCTGGCGGTCGAGCCGCAGGGTGTAGCGGTCGAGCCGGATGTCGACCGGCTTACCCGGCATCCGCTGCCGGTCGGCGATGGCGCGGGCGAGCACGTCGGCCATCCGCAGGCCGCCCTTCAGCGCCGCCGCCGGGGCCGGTTCGGCCCGCTTGGCGACCACTCCGGGGAACAGCTCCCCCACGGTCGACAGCAGCACGTCGGTCTCGCCGAGCGAGGGCAGGACCTGCTCGATGTAGCGCAGGAACGTGAGGTTGGGGCCGACGATGAGCACGCCGCGGCGTTCGAGCTTCTCGCGGAAGGTGTAGAGCAGGTAGGCCGCGCGGTGCAGCGCGACCACGGTCTTGCCGGTGCCGGGGCCGCCCTGGACGACCATCACGCCCGACAGGTCGCCCCGGATGATGCGGTCCTGTTCGGCCTGGATGGTGGCCACGATGTCGCGCATGCGGCCGGTGCGGGTCTCCGACAGGGCCGCCAGCAGGGCGGCCTCGCCGTTCAGGGTGGCGCGGTCGTCGGCGGTCAGGCCGTCGAGGTCGAGCAGGTCGTCGTCGACCGACACGACGGTGCGGTCCTTGATGTGCAGGTGGCGGCGGCGGGTGACGCCCATCGGCGCGGCCGGGGTGGCGCGGTAGAACGGCTGGGCGACCGGGGCCCGCCAGTCGATGAGCAGGCGCTGCTGGTCGTCGTCGGTCAGGCCGATGCGGCCGATGTAGAAACGCGTCTCCTCGGCTCCGGGCGCGAGGTCGAGGCGGCCGAAGCACAGGCCGCGCTCGACGGCCCACAGGCGGGCCAGGCGCTGGGAGTACATGACGGCGAAGTTGTCGCGTTCCGACCGGTTCTGGTGGGTGCCGAACGCGCCCTGGGCGAGCACGCCGTCGAGCTGGCCGCGGGTGCGCACCCGCAACAGGTCGAGCCGGTCGTAGAGGCCGGCGACGTAGTCGCGTTCACGGGTCAGCTCGGGCGCGGATGACTGTGGCATAGGCCGATAGATTCTACGCGTACCGCGAAGGCCACCGGTCACGATGCGGTTTCGGGCGATTGACTATTTCGTTAGGTTTCTTTACTTTCTCCAAAGTGAGCCAGCCGACCCCCGGGACCCCCAGCCTGCTGCGGGCCATCAACGACCGCGCGGCGCTTCGGGTCCTCCTCGACCGGGGCCCGCTGACCCGCCCCGAGCTGGGCGCCCTGACGGGCCTGTCCAAGCCGACCGCCTCCCAGCTGCTGCTCCGCCTCCAGGAGGCCGGGCTGGTCGTCCTCGACGGCATCCGCGAGGGCCTGCCGGGGCGTACCGCCGAGCTCTACCGCATCAACGCCGGGGCGGCCCACGTCGCCGCGCTCGACGTCACCCGCGACCGGGTCGAGGTCACCGTGGCCGACCTCACCGGTTCGATCGTCGGTACGTCCACGCTCCCGACCCCCGGCCGGGCGGGCGGCGACGTGGTCGACAAGGTCCGCACCGCGCTGGAGGCCGCCTGGCCGCACCCGGTGAACCGGGTCGTGATCGGCATCCAGGGCGCCGTCGATCCGGGCACCGGCCGTCTCGGCTACGCCGCCCACATCCCGGGCTGGCACATCCCCGACCTCGTCACGACCCTGTCGGAGGGCATCGGCGTGCCGGTCGACGTGGAGAACGACGTCAACCTGGTCGCGCTGGCCGAACGCGACCACGGGGGCCACGGCGACTTCGTGCTGCTCTGGGTCGACTCCGGCATCGGCTCGGCGATCGTGCTGGGCGGACGGCTCCACCGGGGCGCCACCGGCGGCGCCGGTGAGGTGGGCTACATGCCGGCCGTCGGCGCGCCGACCGCGCGTGAGGTCGGCAAGCGGGTCGACCACGGCTTCCAGGCCCTGGCGGGCGGCCCGGCGGTGCTGCGGCTGCTGCGGGCCCGGGGCATCCGTGGAACGTCCGCGGCGCAGGCGGTGGAACGCGCCGTCCAGGTCGTCGAGGAGGGCGGGCGGCACGCCGAGGAGGCCGCCGAGGGGCTGCGGGAGATCGCCCGGCGCCTCGCCATGGGGCTGGCCTCGATCACGGCCGTCCTCGACCCCGACGTCATCGTCCTGGCGGGCGGGATGCCGCTGGCCGGGGGCGAGACGCTCCGGTCGATGACCGAACGCGAACTGCACGCCCTCACGCTGCCCCGGCCGCCGCTGCGGCTGTCGGCCGTCGGGGGCAACCCGGTCCTGACCGGGGCGCTGCACTTGGGACTCGGCGCGGTCCGCGACGAGGTTTTCGGCTCCACCGTTCAAGGAGGATGAAGTGAAACTCGCCGTTGTCGGGGGCGGCTCGACGTACACACCAGAGCTGATCGACGGCTTCGCGCGGCTGCGCGACGAGCTGCCGCTGAGTGAGGTCGCCCTGGTCGACCCGGACGCCCACCGGCTGTCCCTGGTCGCCGGGATGTCCCGCCGCATGCTGGCCCGCGCGGGGCACCCCGCCGTGGTGACCGAGCACGCCGAGGTCGGGCCGGGCGTCGAGGGCGCGGGCGCGGTGCTGCTCCAGCTCCGCGTGGGCGGCCAGGCCGCCAGGAACGTCGACGAGACGCTGCCGCTGGAGTGCGGCTGCGTCGGCCAGGAGACGACCGGCGCAGGCGGCCTGGCCAAGGCGCTGCGGACGGTCCCGGTCGTGCTGGAGATCGCCGAGGAGGTCCGCCGCCGCGCGCCGGGCGCCTGGATCGTCGACTTCACCAACCCGGTCGGCATCGTCACCCGCGCCCTGCTGGACGCGGGCCACCGCGCGATCGGGCTGTGCAACGTGGCCATCGGGATGCAGCGCCGGTTCGCCGGGCTGCTCGGCGTGCCGTGGCAGTCGGTCGGGCTGGGCCACGTGGGGCTCAACCACCTGACGTGGGAGCGCTCCGTCACCGTCGACGGCAAGGAGATGCTGCCCTCGCTCCTCGAGGAGCACGCCGCCGCCATCGCCGCCGAGGTCGGGCTGCCCGAGTGGATCCTGCGCGACCTCGGGGTCGTGCCCTCCTACTACCTGCGCTACTTCTACGAGCACGACAACGTGGTGGCCGAACAGCGGGTGAAGCCGTCGCGGGCGGCCGAGGTGGCCGCGATGGAGCAGACCCTGCTCGACGTCTACGCCGACCCCGCCAACGACACGAAGCCCGAACTGCTGGCCAAGCGGGGCGGCGCCTACTACTCCGAGGCGGCGGTCGCGCTGATCGCGTCGCTGGCCGGAGACCGGGGCGACGTGCAGGTCGTCAACGCCCGGAACAACGGCACGCTGCCGTTCCTGCCCGACGAGGCGGTCATCGAGGTGCCCGCCGTGGTCGGCGCGTCCGGCGCCACGCCGGTGCCGGTCGATCCCGTCGAACCGCTGTACCGGGGGCTGATCGCGAACGTGTCCGCGTACGAGGAACTGGCCCTGGACGCCGCCATCAACGGTGGGGAACGCCGCGTGCGGGACGCCCTGCTCGCCCACCCCCTGGTCGGCCAGGCCGACCTGGCGACCGGCCTGACCTCACGGCTCATCGCCGCCAACCGTGCACATCTGCCGTGGGCCCTGTGATGCGGACCTTCCTGGCGATCGACGGCGGCAACAGCAAGACCGACATCGCGCTCGTCGGCGAGGACGGCGCCGTGCTGGGCACCTGGCGCGGCGGCCCCTTCACCCCGCAGAGCAGCGGGGTGGTCCCGGCCGTCGACGTGATCGAGAACGCCCTCTACGGCTCGGCCCCCTACGCCGACCACGTCTTCGCCTACGTCGCGGGCGCCGACCTGCCGATCGAGGAGGTGCGGCTGCGCGACGAGATGGCCCGCCGCGGATTCGCCCCCGAGATCGTCGTCGGCAACGACACGTTCGCGCTGCTCCGGGCGGGCGCGAGTGGCCCGTGGGGCGCGGCGGTGGTCTGCGGCGCCGGCATCAACGCCGTCGCCGTCGGCCCCGACGGCCGGGTCGCCCGCTTCCCCGCGCTGGGCCGGCTGTCGGGCGACTGGGGCGGCGGGGGCGGCATCGCCGAGGAGGCCCTCTGGCACGCCGCCCGCGCCGAAGACGGCCGGGGTCCCGCCACGGCGCTGGCCGGGATGGTCTGCCGGGTCTTCGGCACCGCGACCGTGGAGGAGGTCGTCATCGCCCTGCACTTCGGCGACCTGGCCTACGACCGCCTGCACGACCTGGTGGCGCCCCTGCTGGAGACCGCGCGCGAGGGCGACCCGATCGCCCGCGAGGTGGTCGTGCGGCTGGCCGACGAGATCGCCGTGCTCGGTGTGGTCGCCATGCGCCGCATCGACCTGCTCGACGTGCCGTGTGAGGTGGTCTTGGGCGGCGGTGTGCTGACCGCCCGCGACCCGCTCCTGACGGAGCTGGTCGAGGCGCGGTACACCGCCCAGGCGCCGCACGCGAAACTCGTCGTCGCCGACGTCCCCCCGATCGTCGGCGCGGCCTTCAAGGGCCTGGACGCACTCAGCGCCGCCCCCGAGGCCTACGAGCGCGTGAGGGCGGCCTTCTAGACGGCGGGAGGCCGGTAGTCGAACGGGGTGGAGAGCACGACCGTGGTCCGGGTCGACACGTTGGCGGCGGCCCGGATCTGGTTGAGCAGCTCCTCAAGGTCGTGGGGCGAGCCCACCCGCACCTTGAGGATGTAGCTCTCGTCGCCCGCCACGCTGTGACACGACTCGATGGCGGTCAGATGGCGGAGCCGGTCGGGCGCGTCGTCGGCGGCGGCCGGGTCGATCGGCTTGATCGACACGAAGGCGGTCAGCGGCAGGCCGACCTCGTCGAAGTCGACCAGCGCGGCGTATCCCTTGATCACGCCGCGTTTCTCCAGCCGCCGGACGCGTTGATGGACCGCCGAGACCGAGAGCCCGGTCTCCTTGGCCAGATCGGTGAAACTCATCCGCCCGTCGGCCGCCAGCAACGCGACAATCCGCCTGTCGATCTCCTCCATCTCGCACACGGTACTGCCCCTGACGGTCTTGACGTATACCAAGACTCACAGATGACCCTCGTCGCACCAGCAACTCCTGTAGTCACAGGTGTCACCGTCGCCTGCAAGGAGGTCATGATGCCTAGTCTGCTGCCCGTCGATGGGCACACCTGGGTAGCCGGTCTGCTGATCCCCATCAGTTCACGCCGAGCCATTGATGCGGTCCACCAGCGAAAAACCGTTGTCCAACTTGAAACTTGGGCCCGCGTTCCCTACGGAGGCATCTACTGCGCCCGTTGCCGCCAGGACTATTCAGCATTGGCTGACAACCACTGCATCAACAGAGGGAACGAACATCTTCGGGGAGGGTTCCCACATGAACGCGCGAAACGACTCTCCGAAAACAAGATATCAACAAACGTTGGAAGGATTCCGAGTGGAGGGTATCCAATTCGAGCCATTCCGAAAAGATCAGACGAATACGCAATCCGAACGCATGCATGGGTGGCGGGAATCGAGATCAACCTTGACGAGGACGACCTACCCTATGCACGTGCGGACTACAAGATCCTCCCCCAGCAGGAAGTCAAGGTACTGAGCGTCTCCTGCGAACAGTGCGCAAACGAACTGTACGCAGTGTTCGAACGTCCATGCGAAGGGAATGCGGGCAGGCATACGTACCGCTTGAACAAGTCAAACGCGAACCGAGGTGAAATCGCTCTCAGCCAGCGATCCAGCCTCAGAGGCTTCTCCTGAGACACAGCAATGACATGTCACCGCTTCGCATTTCCTAAATATTAGGCTGATCGCCAGCACCCAAACTCTTTGCGATTGATGTCAAGCACGCTCAGGTCTATCACAGCATGCGGGCCAAGAATTAACTATTCTTGGCCACACACCCAAACGTCCCTATTTAGATTACGACAAGATCCCTAGTGGTGTTGTTGAGCCGGGAGACCCCGTTTTCCGTGCACAAGACGATGTCCTCGATGCGGGCGCCGTGCTCGCCCGGCAGGTAGATCCCCGGCTCCACCGAGAACGCCATGCCCGGCGCCAGCGGCTCGTCGTTGCCCGCGACGATGTAGGGGTCTTCGTGGGATTCCAGCCCGATGCCGTGGCCGGTGCGGTGGACGAAGTAGTCGCCGTAACCGGCTTCCGCGATCACCTCGCGGGCCGCGGCGTCGATCGACTCGCACGTCACGCCGGGACGCACCGCCTCGCAGGCGGCGTCCTGGGCCGCGCGCAGCACCTCGAAGTAGCGCGCGTAGTCGGCCGGGGGCTCGCCGACGCAGTAGTTGCGGGTCGAGTCGGAGCAGTAGCCGCTGGCCATCGTGCCGCCGATGTCGACCACGACCGGCTCACCGGCCCGGATCACCCGGTCGGACACGTCGTGGTGCGGCGAGGCGCCGTTGGGGCCCGAGGCGACGATGACGAAGTCGATCGTGACGTGACCGGCGCTCAGGATCGCGTCGGCGATGTCGCGGCCGACCTCGCGCTCGGTGCGGCCCGGCCGCAGGAACGAGGGCACCAGCTCGTGGACGGCGTCGATCGCGGCCCCGGCCCCGGCCAGCGCCGCCGCCTCGGCGGCCGACTTGCGCATCCGCAGGTCGCGCAGGACCGACGAGGCGAGCGTCTGCTCCGCCTTCGGCAGCGCGGCCCGGAAGCGCAGGGACTGCATGGCCCACATGCGGTCGGCCAGCGCCACGCTCGCGACGTCGCCCAGGCGGTGGGCGACGACGGCGTAGGGGTCGTCGGTCTCGTCCCAGGGCACGAACTCGACGCCCAGGCGCCCGGCCGCCGAACTCCGCGCGGCGGGCAGCTCCAGGCGTGGCACCATCATGAAGGGGTCGCCGCCGTCGCCGGGCACCACCAGGCAGGTCAGCCGTTCGAGCGCGTGCGCGTCGTAACCCGACACGTAGCGCAGATCGGGGCCGGGGGTCAGCAGCAGGGCGCCGACGCCGGCCGCCGCGGTGGCCGATCGCACCAGGTCGAGCCGGTCGGCCGAAAACACGTCAAGAGACTCCGTTGTCACAGCGTCATACTAGAAGTGGCGTGGATCGGCGAAAAACCCGGCAGCTTGTCTAGACCGATGCTACGCTCCGCACAGGGCCGTTTACGGCTCGTCCCCCTTCTGTCACTTCTCACCCCGTTTGGACCATGCGTTTCCCGAGAGCGAGCCTCACCATGACCGGCGCAGCCGGTGGCGAGCAGCCGCCCCTACCCTCCGTCGAGGAGCCTGCCCTCGTCGGCGCCCACACCGCCGCCGACATGGTCACCTCCCTGCGGGAGCGGCTCGACCGCGCCGAGTCACGGCTCGCCGAACAGCGGGAGCTCACCTACCTGCTGCGCGACGCGATCCTGCCCGACCCCGGCGCCGACCTGATGCTGCCCAGCGCGCGCATCGCCGTGCGCTGCGTGCCGATGGAGGACCGTCCCGTGGGCAGCCATCACCGGCGGGTCGCCGGTGAACCCGAGCAGCTGTTCAACGTGCTCGGCGGCGACTGGTGGGAGGCCAGCAACCTGCCCGATGGCCGCATCCTGCTCGCCGTCGGCGACGTCTCCGGCCACGGCATCCCGGCGATCAACCACATGGCCCAGCTCCGCCACGGCCTGGCCGCCCTCGCGATGACCGGCCAGGGCCCCGGCGCCATGCTCGGCTGGCTCAACACGCTGACGATGACCCGCCTCGACGACACCACCGCCACCGCGGTCGTCGGCCTGTTCGACCCCAAGACGCTGAAGTTCACGTGGGCGACCGCGGGCCACCCGGTGCCGGTGCTGGTGCGCGGCGGCGTCGCCCGCGCCCTGGTCGCCCCGCCCGGCGTGCTGCTCGGCGCCACCAAAAAGCCGATGTACGGCGTGGCGAAGGTCCAGCTCCGCGCGGGAGACGTGCTGGTGATGTTCAGCGACGGCCTGATCGAGCGGCGCGACCGCGACATCGACGAGGGCGTGGCCCAGGTGCTGTCGGCGGCCCATTCGCTGACGGTCGAAGACCTGCCGAACGGGGTCGACGCGATGCTGAAAACCGTCGGCGGGCCCAACCCGCGCGACGACACGTGCCTGCTCGCGGTGGGTGTGCTGGGAGCATAGAGAAGTGCTGATGCTTCTCGACACCCCGTCGCTCTACTTCCGCGCCTACTACGGCGTGCCGGAGTCGATGACCGCCCCTGACGGCATGCCCGTCAACGCCGTCCGGGGCCTGATCGACATGATCGCCACGCTGGTGAAGGCCCACTCCCCCACCCATCTGGTCGCGGCGATGGACGCCGACTGGCGGCCCGCGTTCCGGGTGGCGGCGATTCCGTCGTACAAGGCCCATCGCGTCGCCACCGGCGACGAGGAGGAGATCCCCGACACGCTGGCGCCGCAGGTGCCGGTCATCGAGCAGGTCCTCGCCGCCGTGGGCATCGCGTCGTTCGGGGTCGACGGCTACGAGGCCGACGACGTCATCGGCACCCTCACCGGCCAGGCCGACCAGCCGGTCGACATCGTCACCGGCGACCGCGACCTCTTCCAGCTCGTCGACGACGCCAAAGAGCGGCGGGTCCTCTACACGGTCCGGGGCATCCGGAACCTCCAGTCGGTCGACGAGGCGTGGGTGAGCGCCAAATACGGCATCCCCGGCCGCGCCTACGCCGACTTCGCCACCCTCCGGGGCGACCCCTCCGACGGGCTGCCCGGCGTGGCCGGGATCGGCGAGAAGACGGCGGCCTCGCTGATCACGCGTTTCGGTTCTCTGGACGCACTGCTCGCGGCCGCCGGCGACGAGGGCTTCCCGGCCGGGGCGCGGAACAAGCTGGAGGCCGCCCGCGACTACCTGGCGGTGGCGCCCGCCGTGGTGAAGGTCGCCCACGACGTGCCGATCCCGGCCGTGTCCTTCGACCTCCCGGCCAAGCCCCACGACCCCGAGGCGCTGGTCGCGCTGGCCGACCGCTACGGTCTCGACAGCCCCCTCAACCGGCTGCTGACCGTGCTCGGAAAGGGCTGAACCGCTACGTTGAGGCTCGTGCCCCACCGAAGAATCCGGATACCCGATGCCGAACCGCCCCGCCTGAGCGAGGGGTTCGACCGGGTGCGCCGGGAGTTCGACCTGCCCGCCGGGTTCCCGCAGGCGGTCCTCGACGAGGCCACGGCCACCGCCTCGCGGCGGTTCCGCCTCGAAGACCGCACCGACCTGCCGTTCCTGACCATCGACCCACCCGGCTCGATGGACCTCGACCAGGCCCTCTGCCTGGAGGAACGCCAGAACGGCTACCGGGTCTGGTACGCCATCGCCGACGTCGGGTCCTTCGTCCGCCCCGGCGGCGCGATCGACCTGGAGGCCAGGCGCCGGGGCGAGACCGTCTACCTGCCCGACGGGCGGGTGCCCCTCCATCCGCCGGTGCTGTCGGAGGGCGCGGCCAGCCTGCTGCCCGGCGAGATCCGCCCGGTCGCCCTGTGGTGCATCGACCTCGACACCGAGGGCGAGGTCGTCGGCGCCGACGTGCGTCCCGCGCTGGTCCGCAGCCGGGAGCGGCTCGACTACGACTACGTGCAGACCCTCGTCGACACCGGCCGCGCCGACGGCACCCTGCGGCTGCTCGCCGAGATCGGGCCTTTGCGGCTGGAGATCGAGCGCGCCCGTGGGGGCGTGACCCTGCCGACCCCCGACCAGGAGGTCGTGCGTTCCGGAGACGGCTACCGGGTCGAGTTCCGCTCGCCGCAGCCGTGCGAGGAGTGGAACGCCCAGATCTCCCTGCTGACCGGCATGTGCGCGGCTCAGATGATGCTCGACGCCGAAGTCGGTGTTCTCCGGGTGCTCCCGTCGGCCGGTCCGTCCGATGTGGGCAAGGTCCGCCGCATGGCGCTGGCGCTCGGCGTACCCTGGCCCGAGGGCGTGGGCTACGGCGAGGTCGTCCACGGCCTCGACCCCAAGATCCCCGGCCACGCGGCCTTCCTCCACGAGTCGACGATCCTGCTGCGCGGCGCCGCCTACGTCGCCTTCAACGGCGACCCGCCCCCCGACGCCCTGCACGCGGCCGTCGCCGCCCCCTACGCCCACGTGACCGCTCCCCTGCGGCGCCTGGTCGACCGTTACGCCACCGAGGTCTGCCTGGCCGTGGCCGCCGGCGAGCCGGTCCCCGAGGAGATCGGCGAGGCGCTGATGGTCCTCCCCCAGCAGATGGCGGCGGCCACCCGGCGGACGTCCGGGGTGGACCGGGCGTGCGTCGACCTGGTCGAGGCGTTCCTGCTGCGCGACCGCATCGGCGAGACGTTCGACGCGGTCGTCATCGACGTCGCCGAGAACGGCAAAGGCGGCCAGATCCAGATCTCCGACCCCGCGGTGATCGCCCGCTGCGACGGCCCCGGCCTGCCCCTGGGCCAGCGCGTCGCCGCCCGGCTGCTCCGCGCCGACACGACCACCAGGGAGATCCGCTTCACCTGGGAACAACCGACGACCGACTGACGGATATCAACGTCCGACCAACCGGTAACGACCGGCGGCCACCGAGGGCTCCCCACAGGACCGCCCGGTAGGTCGCCGCGCTTGGCCGAACTTCACGCCGGTGCGGCGATACGCGTCACCCGCTTAGTCGGCGCATACCGACGGCGCGCTGCCGCTGCCGGGGTCATTCCGTGAGCACTTCCAAGCCATCCGCGAAGTCCACGACCCGCCCGTCGCTCGTGCCGATCAGCAGCCGCCCTGGCCCCGCGACGGTGAGCGCCGTGGGGCGAACGGGAACGGCCCCGACCTTCATGTGCCCGCGCCGCCTCGCCGTTCCGTCGTGTAGGTCGAGCACGATGATCTCGCCGTCGTCGTAGGCGACGTAGACGGCGTCCTCGTCGAGGGCCAGGGTCGTGGCGGGTCGGTCGGTGCGGAAGACCCAGAGGGGTGTCCCGGTGGCCGCCGAGCGGCGGACGACGAAGGACCCGCCCGGCTGGAGTCCGCGTCCGTCGTAGATCCGCCCTGCGTGGACGAGGGTGCCGTCCGGCGTTTCGGCGCCGGGTCCGGCGATGTGTCGCTCGCCCGCTTCCCATGCGTGCGGGAACAGCGTCCGGATCTCGGCCGGATCGGGTTCGCCCGGCCGGTCCGCCGGCAGTGTGGACAGCGCCACGGCGTCGACCGACGCCTCGCCCCGAGCGAGCTCATCGCCCTTCATCGGCGTGAAGGTCAGGAAGTAGAGGCGGCTCGCCGACCTGATGGGGAACGCGTCGAGTGCGCGGGGTGCGAGTGCCGGTCGGCCGTCCGAGCAGCGCACGAGCGAGACCGGCCCGGACGGGGTGACGCGGTCCAGAAGCGCGCCATCGGCGAGGGACAGACGGATGATCTCCCCATCGGGCCGCATCGACGACACCCAGACCGTCTCCCCGGTGACCACGATCTCGCGGCCGCCCTCCTCGTCGGCGACCGACCACTCTCGCTCCCCGGAGGGCGACCACGCCTCCAGGAGCACCCCGTCGAGAGTCGCCAGGATCCGGCCATCGGGCAGCGGTTCCACCGCGCGGACGTTGCGGCGTGGCTTCCAGCCCGCGCTCAGCCGTGTCACCAGCGCGCGGGCGGCTTCCCGGCCGTCGGGGCGCGCCACCGGGATCCGGGGTCCGGCCAGATCGTCGGAGGTGACCGAGCCGGGAGGCACTCTGCTCCAGTCGGTCCGGCGCACCACCGCGACATGTCCCTCGGTACACGCGGCGGCGTCCTGCCAGTCGTCCGGGGGCGCCATCAGCACCCGTAGGGCCTGATCGTCGAGCCACTCCAGGCCGAGGACCTGCCGACCGGACGCGTCGTCGCCGGACAGGTGCTCGACAAGGGGCACGGCCACGCCGGTGTCCAGGGACAGGAGGAGCAGTTCCCCGCCGAAGTGGTGGCCGCCGTCGTACCGGCCGGTGCCGATCGCGAGGAGCGGCAGGCGGGGATGGAAGGCCATCGCGTGGACGGGATGGCGCCAGTGGACCAGCGCCCGGCAGGTCAGGTCGCGACGGGAGTAGACGCCGACGGGGCACCGGGCCGAGGAAGTCCGTGGCTCCGGCCACGGCCAGAAGGCCATGACGGTCGTCGGTGACGGCGAGGGCGGGGTCGCCGATCTCGGCGAAGGGGCGGTCGCCGTACGCGGAAAACCGGCAGGGCCGCTCGCGTGGTCGCGGGCGGCCCTTCAGTCAGTGATCAGGTTACTTCTTGAGGCTCCAGGTGGTGCCGTATCCGCCCAGGTGCAGGGCCAGGAAGACGGCGCCGGCGATGGTCAGCGTGGTCACGGTCAGGACCGCGCCGACGGCGTAGCCGCCGATCGCGAAGACGAGGGCGGCGAGGAACAGGACAGCGGCGAGGAGAGCGAACATCCGGACCTCCAAGGGCGGGGCTTGTACATAGCGGATGTCCGCCGTGTAACACCCGGAATCTCCCTCAGGGGTGACGGTGGGCGAACAGACCACCACTCGCTCCTGACCGGCCGGTCAGTTCACGTCAGCGACGAGTAGGCCACCACCCCGCGCCGCATGGCCTCGATGGCCTTCACCGAGGTCTCCCGGACCTTGCTGCCCTTCGGCGCGGCGTCGCGCAGCTGGCCGAGCAGGTCGAGCAGCTGCTTGATCCACCGGACGAAGTCGCCCGCCGCCAGGTCGTTGTCGGTCAGCACGGCGTCGAGGGTGTGGCCCTTGGCCCAGCGCCAGGCCGCCCACGCGAAGTTCATGTCGGGCTCGCGGGTGAACGACAGCTCGTGGTCCTGCTCGACGGCCTCCAGGTCGGCCCAGAGCTTCACCATCGACGCGAGGGCCTCTTTGGCCGCCCCTGCGGGGATGCGGGGGCTGCGGTTGTCGTCGGTCTGGCGGGATTCGTACACCAGGGAAGAGACGCAGGCGGCCAGTTCGGCGGCGTCGAGCTTCTCCCAGATGCCGCCGCGCAGGCACTCGGCGGTCAGCAGGTCGAGCTCGGTGTAGAGCTTGGCGAGGCGGCGGCCCTCGTCGGTGACGGTCTCGCCGTCGAGGTAGCCGAGTTCGTCGAGGATGCCGCAGACGCGGTCGAAGGTGCGGGCGATCACGTGGGAGCGGCCCTCGACGCGGCGGCGCAGGCCCTCGGTCTCGCGCAGCAGCTTGTAGTAGCGCTCGGCCCAGCGGGCGTGGTCTTCGCGCTCGTCGCAGCCGTGGCAGGGGTGCTGGCGAAGGTCGCGGCGCAGGCGCAGGATCTCGTCGTCTTCGGCCGAGTGGTCGCGGGCGCGCACGGGCTTGCCGAGGTCGACGTCGGCGAGTTTGGCGTGCATGGTGGCGACCAGGTTCGCCCGTTCCTTCGGGCTGCGCGGGTTGAAGTTGCGCGGCACGCGGATGTGGTCGACCGGCTCGACCGGCACCGGGAAGTCGGCCGGGGTCAGCTTCTTGACCTGCTTGCCGACCGTCAGGACCAGCAGCGAGGGGCCTTCACCGCGCACGCTCATGCCCGGGTCGAGGACGACGGCCAGCCCGGCCCGGCGCCCGCCGGGGACCCGGATCACGTCGCCGACCTTCAGCGTCTCGAGGCTCTGCACCGCCTGCGCCCGCCGGGCGGCGCCGCGCTGCTTGGACAGGTCGGCCTCCCGGTCGGACAGCGCGCGGCGCAGCGCGGCGTATTCGGGGAAGTCGCCCAGGTGGCAGGTCATCGCCTCCTGGTAGCCCTGGAGGGCGTCTTCGTGTTTGCGCAGCTGGCGGGCGAGCCCGACGACCGCGCGGTCGGCCTGGAACTGGGCGAAGGAGTCTTCCAGCAGGGCGCGGGCGCGCTCGCGGCCGACCTGGCCTACCAGGTTCACGGCCATGTTGTAGGAGGGCCGGAAGCTCGACCGCAGCGGGTAGGTGCGGGTGCTGGCCAGACCGGCGACCCCGATCGGGTCCATGCCGGGCTGGTAGACGACCACCGCGTGGCCCTCGACGTCGATGCCGCGGCGCCCGGCCCGGCCGGTGAGCTGGGTGTATTCGCCCGGGGTCAGGTCGGCGTGGGTCTCGCCGTTCCACTTGTCGAGCTTCTCGATGACGACCGAGCGGGCCGGCATGTTGATGCCCAGGGCCAGCGTCTCGGTCGCGAAGACGGCCTTGACCAGGCCCTTGGTGAACAGCTCTTCGACGACCTCTTTGAAGGCCGGGAGCATGCCCGCGTGGTGGGCGGCCAGGCCGCGCTCCAGGCAGTCGCGGAAGTCGAGATAGCCCAGCACCGCGAGGTCTTCGTCGGGCAGGTGGGCGGTGCGCTCGTCGACGAGCTGGCGGATCTCGTGACGCTCCTCGTCGGTGGTCAGCCGCAGGCCCGCGTACAAACACTGTTTGACGGCGGCGTCGCAGCCCGCGCGCGAGAAGATGAACGTGATCGCGGGCAGCAGGCCCTCGGCGTCGAGGCGCTCGATGACCTGGGCGCGGTCGTGGGGGGTGCGCCGCGGGCGGTTGTAGCCGCGCTTGCCGCGCGCCTGGTTGAGCCGCTGCTCGTCGCGGGAGATGCGCATCAGGTTGGCGTTGATGCGGGTCGCGCCGTCTTCGCTGGCGAACAGGTCGTAGATGCGGTTGCCGACCATCATGTGCTGCCACAGCGGCACCGGGCGGTGCTCGTCGACGATCACCGTCGTGTCGCCCCGGACCGCGCCGAGCCACTCGCCGAACTCCTCGGCGTTGGAGACCGTGGCCGACAGGGCCGCCACCCGCACCGACTCGGGCAGGTGGATGATCACTTCTTCCCAGACGGCGCCGCGGAAGCGGTCGGCCAGGTAGTGGACCTCGTCCATCACCACATAGCCGAGCCCCGCCAGGGTCTGCGACCCGGCGTAGAGCATGTTGCGCAGCACCTCGGTCGTCATGATGACGATCGGGGCGTCGCCGTTGACGCTGTTGTCGCCGGTCAGCAGGCCGACCTTCGAGGCGCCGTAGCGACGGGCCAGGTCGTTGAACTTCTGGTTCGACAGGGCCTTGATGGGTGTGGTGTAGAAGCACTTGCGGCCCTGCTCGAGGGCCAGGTGGACGGCGAACTCGCCGACCACGGTCTTGCCCGAACCCGTTGGTGCCGCCACCAGCACGCCGTCTCCGGCCTCCAGTGCCTGGCAGGCGTCGAGCTGGAACTCGTCGAGCTCGAAGTCGTACAACCCGCGGAACGAGGTGAGCGCCGGGCCCGACTCGTTCTGCTGGTCACGGAAGGCGGCGTAGCGTTCCGCAGGCGTGCTCATGGCGTCAACCCTACCGATATTCCTGTTACGGCCGTGTCATCACCGTCAGCGCACCGCCACGGGCCGTGCAGGTCAGCGGGGTGGGCCCGACGCGTTCTCCGTCGGCGTAGGCGATCACGCCGGGTGCCTCCAGGGTCACGGACGCGGCACGATGGATCTCCACGGCCGGGTGTTTCGTGTGGGCGCCCAGGAAGACCTTCGGGAAGGTCCGCAGGAAGGCGGCCTTGGGCAGCGCCTTGAGGATCACCACGTCGATCAGCCCGTCGTCGGGCCGGGCGGTCGGGCAGATCTTCATGCCGTTCCCGTACGCCCTGGTGTTGGCGACCGCCACCATCATCGCGGTGACCTCGGCGACCGGCCCGTGGTCGAGCGTGACGCGGAACGGGATCGGCTCGAACTCCCTGAGCTCACGCAGCGCGGCGACGACGTATTTGGCCGGGCCCGTCATCGCGTTGGCCCGCTCGTTGACGCGGGAGTCGAAGCCGCAGGCCAGCACCCCGGCGAACCACCGGTCGCCCGCGGTCACGGCGTCGATGACCCGGGGCACTCCCCCGGTGACCAGGTCGGCCGCCCGTAACGGGTCGCGCGGGATCCCGAGGTCGGCCGCGATGTCGTTGCCGGTGCCCATCGGGACGATCGCGAGCGGCACGCCCGTACCGGCCACCGCCTGAACGGCCAGGTGGACGAGGCCGTCACCACCACACGCGACCAGCACCGACGGACGCTCGCGCACGGCGGCGCGGGCGCGCTCCAGGGTGTCGCCGGGCGAGGCGCCGGAGATGACCGAGACCGGGCGGCCGGAGGCGCGCAGCCGGGCGAGCACCGGGTCGAGGCGGCGCATCCCCCGGCCGCCGCGGGCGGCCGGGTTCGCGAGAACCGTTATGGCGGTCACTCGGCGGGGGTGCCGTCGAGTTCCTCTTCGAGCGCCCGGGCCTTGGCGGCCTCGGCGGCGTCGGCGCGTTTGTCGTGGACGAACATGAACGCCTCGGCCACGAAGAACAGCGCGATCATCGGCAGCGCGAGCGCCAGCATGGTGAAGGGGTCCTGGCTCGGCGTCGCGACGGCCGCGAAGACGAACATCCCGAAGACCACCATGCGCTGGTGCTTGGCGACGGTCTTGTAGCGGACCACGCCGATCAGGTTGAGGAACACCAGCAGCAGCGGCAGCAGGAACGACACGCCGAAGATCAGCAGCATCATCATCAGGAACGTGAGGTATTCGTTCACGTCGATGAGCGGCACCGAGTTCTCGGGCACGAACCCCAGCAGCAGCGACAGGCCCTTGTCCATCGTCAGGTAGGCGAGCGTCGCGCCGGCCAGGAACAGCGGGATCGCCAGGCCGAGGAAGGAGAAGCTGTAGCGCTTCTCGTTCCGGTAGAGGCCGGGGGTCACGAACGCCCAGATCTGGTAGAGCCAGATCGGCGAGGCCGCCACGATGCCGAACATGAAGGCGACCTTGAGGTTGATGAACAGGCCGCCGGTGACGCTGTTGACCACCAGGCTGCACTCCGTGCCGCCGCCGAGCCGGTAGGCGTCAGGCAGCCGGCAGAACGGCCCGGTCATGAAATCCCAGATCGGGTCGAAGAAGATGAAGCCGACGATCGTCCCGACCACCACACCGATGATCATCTTGGTCAGGCGGTTCCGCAGTTCGCGGAGGTGGTCCATGAGCGACATGCGCCCATCGGGGTCGTCCGCCGCGGCCGAGGCCTTGGGCGTCGACGACCTCTTCAACAGGGCCATCCCATGATCCTGTCTCGGGAGAAGGTGGGGCGGAGGTCAGTTCTGCTTGTCCGACGGCTGGGCGGCGCCGGGCTGCGAGGTGGCACGCAGCTTCGCGTTCTCCTCTTCCAGCTGACGCAGCCGGTCTTCGACCGAGGGGGTCGGGACGGCCGGGGGGATCTGCGCGGGAGGAGCCGGCGCCGGCTGCGGGGTGACCGTCTCGGCCTGCGCGGTGACGACGGTGTCCTTGTCGTCGTCTTCCTCGCGCATCTTCTGCGTCTCCTTCTTGAACAGACGCATCGACTGCCCCAGAGCGCGAGCCGTGTCAGGAAGCTTCTTCGCGCCGAACAGAAGGATGACAATGAGCCCGATGATGATCAGCTCGGTGGGTCCCAGGTTTGGCATGGCACTTCCTTACGCGGCGGGTGATGCACGTCTCTGCCCGATCGTACGCTGCGATCGGGGTGCTCATCACCCTTCGGGAGGACGAATCGGCCGCATTTGGGTCTTGGCCCGCTCGATTTCGGCCCCCAGGCCGCGTGCGGCACGAAACACGCGAACCGCCAGAAACCCCACGATCGCGAGACCGACCACGCCGAGAGCGGCGAATAACCAGATCACGCGCTTCCCTCGTAATTGGCCAGCGTGCCCTTGGCCGTCTCGGCGACCCGCGCGGCCAAACTCTCGGGCCTGACCACCCGGCCCGAATCGCCGAGCCGCAGCGCCAGCCGCACCAGCCAGCCCTGGTCACGGGCCCGCAGCGCGACCCGCTGACGGCCCTCGCCGAGCTCCTCGACCTCTTCGACGGGGTAGTACTCGGAGATCCACCGACCGGCCGGGGTCACTTCGAGCTCGACCAGTTCGTCGGTCTCCGACGGGCGGAAGACGCCCTGGGTGACGTCCATCGGCTCCGCCTCGGCGGGCGGGTTCGCCGGGACGTCGAGGATGGCGACCTCCTGGATCCGGTCGACGCGGAACATCCGCATCGCCTCGGCGCGGTAGCACCAGCCCTCGAGGTAGTGGCGGCCGTCGACGAGGGCCACCCGCAGCGGGTCGACCTCGCGCGGCGTGATCTCGTCGCGGCCGGGGGTGTAGTAGACGAGCGACAGGCGGCGCTTGCGCCGGGCGGCGTCGGTGACGGTCACGAGCGCGCCCGGGGCGGCCTCGACCTCGACGGTGACCTGGTTGCTGATCGCGGCGGCGCCGTCGCCCGCGGCCTGCTCCAGCTTGGCCACGACCCGCCCGAGCACCTCGCCGCCGGCGAACTCGGGCAGCTCGCCCAGCATCCGCAGCGCGACCAGCAGCGCGCTGGCCTCGTCGACGCCGAGCTTGAGGGGGCGGGCGATCGTGTCGGCGTTGTCGATGAGGATCTCGCCGCCGTCCCAGGAGACGTCGATCAGGTCGCCGGGGGTGTGGCCGGGCAGGCCGCACATCCAGACCAGCTGGAGGTCGTCGATGAGCTGCTTCTCGTTGAGCCCGAAGACCTTGGCGACCTCGGGCACGGAGGCGCCCGGGTGGGACATCAGGTAGGGCACGAGGGCGAGCAGCCGCGGCAGCCGGTCGTTCAATGCAGGGCACCCTTCAGGCGGCGGATGACGGCCTCGCGGGCGTCGGGCGGGCCGTCGACGACCGCGTCGGGCCCCAGGCTCGCCAGCCAGCCGGCCAGCCGTTCGGGGTCGGTGAAGGCGATGTCGGCCTCGTCCCATTCGGTGCCGGGCCGGACCTCGCGGGCGAGATGGCGGAGCCCCTGGCAGGTGCCGGGGCGCACCCGTACCGAGGCGATCCGCTCGGGGCCCTGGTCCTTTTCGCCGTACGCCACCAGCGCCCGCAGATCGGTGCCCTCGGGCACCTCGACCACTCCCGGGCGGCCCGACGGCGTGACGTCGCCGACGATCCGGCTGAGCCGGAAGACCCGGGTGCCGTTGCGGGTGCGGTCGTGGCCGACCACATACCAGCGGCCGCGCCGGGACAGCACGCCCCAGGGCTCGACCACGCGCTTGAGAACCGACTCGCTGCCGCCCGAGCGGTAGTGGAAGGTGACGGCGCGCCGGTCGCGGACCGCCTCCCACAGCGGGGTGAACGCCGCGTCGCGGGTGTCGACCCGCAGCTCCAGCGGCCCCTCGGCCAGGTCGGTCTCGACCCCGCCCGCCTTCAGCTTGAGCATCGCGCCCCCGGCCGCCTCGGCCAGGTTGGCCCGCTGCCAGACCTGCGCGGCCAGGCCGAGCACGGCCGCCTCGTCGGGCTCCAGGGTGATCTCGGGCAGCTCGTAGGACTGCTTGACGATGCGATAGCCGGGGTCGTCGTCCCACGGGTCCTTCTGGACCTCGATCGGGATGCCGATCTCGCGGAGTTCGTTCTTGTCCCGCTCGAACATCCGCTGGAAGGCCTCGTCGTTGGCCGGATCGTACCCGGGCACGGCGAATCGGATCTGCTCCGCACTCAACGGACGTGTGGTCGACAGCAGGCAGATCACCAGATTCAGCAACCGTTCCGTCTTCCGCCGCGACATCGGCCCTCCCTCCTGACTCGAACGCTACCCTTTTCCGGTGATCAGATGGCGCAGGGGCGAGGTCCGTGAGATCAGGCGCGAATGGCCCGGCGCGCTCGAAATCGAGGTCGCCGTCGACGACGGCACTCGATGCCGGGCGCTGGCCTATCCGCCGCTGGTGGGCCGCCCCGAGCCCGGCGACACGGTGCTGCTGAACACGACCGCCCTCGCCATGGGCCTCGGTACGGGAGGTTACGCCATGGTGGTGGCGATTCCTGACCGTTTGCCACAAGATCCCTCCGGGCCGGGCCATCTGGTCAAGGCCCGCTACACCCCTCTGCAGGCCACGGTCCTCGGCGCCGACGAGCAGGACTCCCCCCACCACGAGATTCTCCGCGACGCCGATTCACTCGACGGGATGCCCGTCGTGGTCGCCGACCTGCACTCGGCCCTGCCCGCGATCCTCTGCGGCCTGCGTCTCGACAACCCCTCGGCCCGGGTCGCCTATGTGATGCTCGACGGCGGCGCCCTGCCGGCGTGGTTCTCGATGGCGTGCGCGAAACTCCGCGACATCGGCTGGTTGACAGGCGTTGTCACGGTCGGCCAGTCGTTCGGCGGCGACCTGGAGGCGGTCACCACCCACACGGGCCTCCTCGCCGCCCGCCACATCCTGGGCGCCGACCTGACCATCGTGGCCCAGGGCCCGGGGAACCTCGGCACCGGCACCAAGTGGGGCTTCTCGGGCGTCTCCGCCGGCGAGGCGATCAACGCCGCCGGTGTGCTGAACGGCCGTCCCGTCGGGGCCCTGCGAGTCAGCGAGGGCGACCTGCGCGAGCGCCACATCGGCGTCTCCCACCACTCCCTGACCGCCTACGGCCGCGTGGCCCTGACCAGGGCCGACGTGGTGGTCCCCGAGCTCGCCGGCGAGTTCGGCGCGAAGGTCGAGTCGCAGGCCGAGGTCCTGGGCGAGCGCCACACCCTGGTAAAAGTCAAGATCGACGGCCTGTACGACGCCCTCCAGGCCTCCCCCGTGGGTCTGTCGACCATGGGCCGCAAGCTCGACCAGGACCTGGCCTACTTCCTCACCTCGGCGGCGGCCGGCCGCCACGGCGCCGCGCTGCTGGGGTCGTAGAACTCCTTGAAGGTGAAGGCGTCCGGCGTGGGCCCCTTCTCCTTGAGCAGGGTCAGCCGCCGCCAGCCCTCCGCCAGCGGCGGGATCTCGCCGTCGGGCACCCACCACATCACCGTGTAGGGCTCGGCCACCCGCTGGAACCACTCCCGCCTGCGCTGGAGGATCGCCAGGTGGGCCGACCGGTAGACGAAGTTCCACAGCGTCTCGCGCGACTCCCAGATCGAGTAGTTGATCAGCAGGTGGTCGCCGAAGTCGTGGGTGATGGTCTCTTCGGGGTCGTCGGGGTTGGCGATGGCGCGCCACACGAACCCCGGGGCGGCGTCGGCGAGGGCGTTCACGGGTTCGAGGGCGGCGACGAAGTCGGCCAGCAGGAGGTCGTCGATGGGCGCGCGCATGTGGGCGACGTTGAACTGGGCCAGATGCATGGCCCCACCGTCGCAACCCCCGCCTTCTATGTCAACTTCTATTTGTTTTAGAGAAGACCACACAGCACTCCCCCGGCCGCGGATCGAGCCGCGCCTCCCCGGAATCGCCATGTCCGGCGAGAAGTCCCTGGCAGAGGGACAGGTTCATGGAGCACACGAGCATCGGATGCTCGTCGGCGAGCACGTGGAACGGGCAGTTGCGCAGGCGCAGCACCCCGTCGTCGTCGTAGGGCTCGTAGCCGCGTTCGCCGAGGAGATCGGAGAGTGAGGGGGCCGCGCTCGCGGCGCCGAGACGGGTGCCGATGCGGTGGGCGGCCTTCTCGGCCACCTCGTCGCCGCCGAGCAGGTCGACGACCTCGGCCAGGATCATGGCCAGGGTGCGGTAGTCACGCGGCGGCACGCTCACCTGGTGCTCGCCCGGGGCCCTGCGGTAGATCTTCGCGGGGCGGCCGCTGCCGGGGCCCTTCCTGTCGGTCAGATGGGCGAAATCGGCCTCCAGGAGGCCCGCCTCGACAAGCTTGTCAAGATGAAAGGCCGCCAGGGGGCGCGCGACACCGGCCGCTTCCGCGGCCTCGTTGCGCCCGACCGGGCGGCCTTTCGAGGTGACGTATCGATAGAGCTCACGGCGGACGGGGTCGTTCAGGGCCGCGACCGCCGCGAGATCGTCCATCGGGTCTTACCGGGTCTTACAGGGCGCCGAGCACGTCGACGACGAAGACCAGGGTGTCGGTGCCCTTGATCCCGGCGTCGGGCTGGCCCTGCTCGCCGTAGCCGAGGGCCGGCGGGATGGTGATGACGACGCGGCTGCCGACGGGCACGCCGGTCAGGCCCTGCTTCCAGCCCGGGACGACCTGGTCGAGCGCGAACGAGGTCGGCTGCTTACGCTCCCACGAGCTGTCGAACTGCTTGTCGGTGCCCCAGATCTTGCCGGTGTAGTGGACCATCACCGTCTGCTTGTCGGTGACCTTCGGGCCCTCGCCCTTGATGACGGTCTTGACCGTCAGGTCCTTCGGCGGCTGGGCCGTGGTCGTGGTGGTCAGCGTCGGGGCGGTGTCGTCGCCCGGGTTGACCAGCTTGACACCCTCGATGCCGGGGTCGGTGGCCTTGCCCTTGGCGGCCTTCGCGGTCGCCGAGACGACGTCGATGACGAGCACCTGCGAGCTGGTGGTGAAGTCAGTGCCCTGGCTCTTGGCCTGCTCGATCACCTGCGGGTCGATCGAGTCCTTGCCGACCACGACGAGCACGCGACCGCCCGGCTTGGCGCCCAGCAGGCCGTCGTAGAGGGCCTTGGGCATCTGCTGCTGGGTGATCGGCACGAACTCCGACTGGCCGGAGTCATAGGCGGAGCCGGTGGCCTTGTTCTCCTTGCCGTCCCACGTCCACACGCTGACCTTGGCGACCAGGGTGTCGCCGTCGGCGGCGGCGGCGCCGCTGCCCTCCGAGATCACCCGGGCCGACGACGTCAGGGCAGGGCCACCGGTCGGGAAGGTCACCGTGGGCTTGCTGCCCGGATCACCCGCGACCTTGATGTCCTTCGGGTCGGCGGCGGGGCCGACCGGAGCAGCCGCGGCTGCGCTCGAGGCGGCGGCGCTGGGCGCCGCGCTGGTGGTGGCTGGAGGCGTTGCTCCGGTGGCCGTCTTCTCGGCGGTACCGCACGCGACGGCGGTCAGCAGCAAAGGAAGTGCGGCGGCGGCGATGGCCGTGCGGCGGCGCATGTGAAAGTCCTCAGGATATGACAGCGGGTTCGGGTCACACTACCCGAACCCGCTGTCTACTCGACGTAAGGAGATCACATTCCGGCGATCAGCTTGTCGACCCGTTCGTCAACACTCCGGAAAGGGTCCTTGCAGAGGACGGTCCGCTGGGCCTGGTCGTTGAGCTTCAGGTGGACCCAGTCGACGGTGAAGTCGCGCCGCTTCTCCTGGGCCTTGCGGATGAACTCGCCACGAAGCCTGGCCCGCGTGGTCTGCGGCGGGACCGACTTCGCCTCGAAGATCTTGATGTCGGACGCGACCCGTTCGACCGAGCCGCGCTTCTGCAGCAGATAGAACAGCCCGCGCTTGCGGTGCACGTCGTGGTAGGCCAGGTCGAGCTGGGCCACCCGGGGCGACGAGAGCGGGAGGTCGTACTTGTTTCTGTAACGTTCAATCAGCTGGTATTTCGTGACCCAATCGATCTCCCGCGAGACCAGGTCGAGGTCGCCGGTCTCCACGGCGCGCAGGG
Organism: Herbidospora sp. RD11066; assembly: GCF_054661255.1. Classification (NCBI taxonomy): domain Bacteria; kingdom Bacillati; phylum Actinomycetota; class Actinomycetes; order Streptosporangiales; family Streptosporangiaceae; genus Herbidospora; species Herbidospora sp. RD11066. The sequence continues at coordinate 243,544 of NZ_BAAGDO010000010.1, read as the reverse complement.
TGCGCTCCCAGAGTTCCAGGACCCGCTTGCTGATCTCGTCGCCGCCGCGGCGGTCGACGAAGTCCTTCGCCTTGCCGAGGTATTCCTGCTGGATCTCCAGCGAGGACGCCTCGCGGCCGTTGGCCAGGCGCACCCGGCGGCGGCCGGTCATGTCGTGGGAGACCTCGCGGATGGCCCGGATCGGGTTCTCCAGCGACAGGTCGCGCATCACCACGCCCGCCTCGATCATGCGCAGCACCAGGTCGGTGGCGCCGACCTTGAGCAGCATGGTGGTCTCGCTCATGTTGGAGTCGCCCACGATGACGTGGAGGCGCCGGAAGCGCTCGGCGTCGGCGTGGGGTTCGTCGCGGGTGTTGATGATCGGACGGCTGCGGGTCGTCGCCGACGACACGCCCTCCCAGATGTGCTCGGCACGCTGGGAGACGCAGTAGACGGCACCGCGCGGGGTCTGCAGCACCTTGCCGGCCCCGCAGATGATCTGCCGGGTGACGAGGTAGGGGATCAGGACGTCGGCCAGGCGGCCGAACTCGCCGTGGCGGCCGACGAGGTAGTTCTCGTGGCAGCCGTAGGAGTTGCCCGCGGAGTCGGTGTTGTTCTTGAAGAGGTAGATGTCCCCGGCGATGCCTTCTTCGCGGAGGCGTTTCTCGGCGTCGACGAGGAGTCCCTCGAGAATGCGTTCGCCCGCTTTGTCATGGGTGACCAGCTCCACGACGTTGTCGCACTCAGGGGTGGCGTATTCAGGATGGCTGCCGACGTCGAGATAGAGACGCGCGCCGTTGCGGAGGAAGACGTTGCTCGATCGGCCCCAGGACACCACTCGCCGGAACAGGTAGCGGGCCACCTCGTCTGGGGACAGCCTGCGCTGGCCCCGGAACGTGCAGGTGACGCCGTACTCGTTCTCAAGCCCGAAGATGCGACGATCCATCACCTCACCCTATTCCCAGATCCGTCGTGTGCGGTAGGAAACTCATGGTCGTCTCATTCCCCGCGAACGTCAGTAATAGATCTCGACGACCTTCACGATCTGGCCACTCTTCACAGTGATGAGCGCGGTGGGCTCGCCCTGCCCGGCGAGCTCGACCAGGCGGTCGCGCGGGCACGGCTCGGTGCCGAGGGAGGCCGAGTTGATCGTCTGGTCGTCGCCCTTGCACCCGACGGCGCTGAGGAAGACCACGTCGGGGGCGAGCGGGGCGGCGTAGGTCATCCCGCCCTCGGGCCCCACGAAGTCACCGCCGGCGTAGCGGACCGGGACGTACCGGGCCTCGTCGTCGCCCCACGAGATGAGGCGGCCGCGCAGCACGCCGTCGGCGCTCGGGGAGACCGCGGTGAAGTCGTGCCCCTCGTCGTACTGGAACTTGGCCGCCTTGATCTTCGGGATCTTCCCCGAGATCGGGTCCTCCTTGTCGACGTCGGCGCTCACCTTGGGCGACTGGGTCGGCGTGGCGCTCTCCGCAGGGGTGGTGGCCTCGCCCGTCGCGGTGTCCGTCACCTCGGGCGCGGGCGGCGTCGCCGTCTCGGTGACGGTCACGGTGACCGCCGGAGCGGGCGCGGCCGCCTCGGGGGTGGAGGAACAGGCGGCGAGGGGGAGGACGGCCAGGGCCAGCAGGGCCCGCCGGAATGTGATCGTCATAGCGCCCACGAGCCTAGCGAAACCCACTCAATGGCCGCGTGTCCTCCACGACGTTCCCAAAATTCTTTATTTGGACGGTCAAATCATGGCATTCCAGGTCACGAGGGCGATCCGCCCTCTCGGGTTCGCGTCGCCCAGACGGGTTCCCGGGGATCGTCGTTGTGCACGATGACGTCGGCGTGGTCCATCGGGCGGGCCGTGGCGAAGTAGAGCCGCTGGGCGGGGAGGTAGCGCTCGCGCCAGCGGCGTTCGACGTCGGCCCGGGACGACACCCGGCTCTCCCGGATCACGGCACGATCCACGGTCTGCTCCAGTGCGGTCGAGACGAAGACGCGCAGCTCCCACCGGTCGATCAGCTCCGGCCGCAGGAGGAAGACGCCGTCGAAGAGCAGCACGGAGTCGGCGGGGGCGGTGGTGAACGGCGGGGCCTGCGCGGTGTCCGTCGCCCGGTCGTACACGGCGGGCCGGAACCTGCGATCCCCGCCCGGGCCGAGCGGATCGAGCAGGACCCGGCTCAGCGCGGCGTTGTCGTGGGTGTCGAAATAGCAGCCCTCGCCCGAGAACTCGCCACGTGGGTAGCGCCGCGCCCGGGGAAAGAGGAAGTCGTCGATCGTGGCGCGGATGACATGGCGCCCTTGGCCGCGCAGGATGACGGCCAGTTCGTCGGCGAGGGTGGTCTTGCCCGCGGCGGGCGGCCCGTCGACGGCGACCCGCGTGGGATGCGCGACCGTGATGGACCCGACCGCCTCGGCCAGGCGGAGCAGCACCTCTTCGCGGGCGCCTCGGTCCACGTTTCCGTCCTTCCCGAAAGTCCACCACTTTCGAGCCGACCCTATGCGCGCCCACCTTTCCGCCGTGGGACGCATGTCGGCTATGCGTCGTCGCTGCCACCGCGCAGAGAGTGGATCATGCTCTTCAGGAGCCGGAACGCCTCCGACTGCTCGGTCTCGGTCAGGCCGGCCAGCATTCTGATCTCGACCGACCGGACCGCCGCGGTGGCCTGCTCCAGGCTCCGGCGGCCGAGGGGCGTGAGCCGCGCGGGAAGGGCCTTCCCCACGGGGGCCTCGGCGGGCCTGGTCACGTAGCCATCCCGTTCCAGGGCCTGGAGCAGCACGTTCATCGACTGCCTGGTCACGAACGCGCCCCGGGCGAGCTCGGAGTTGGACAGGCCCGGCCGCTGAGCCAGCAGTTCGAGGCAGGAGTAGTGGGTCACGCTCATCCCGAGCGGCCGCAGCACCTCTTCCATGGCGACGCGGAGGGCGCTCGACGCCTCTTTCAGCAGGTAGCCCAGCGACGTCTCCAGGTGGATGCCGGGACCGTTTTGACTCATGTCAGTATTCTGACATAGATTGCTCCGTGTCAGGAAACTGACACGAATGGAGGAGCATCATCATGCCCGTCACCGGCCCCGACTTCATCTCGCTCCAAGCGCGCGACCTCGGCGCCTCGCAGGCGTTCTACGAGCGGTACCTCGGCCTCGTCCGGTCACCGGCCGGGCCTCCGCACGCCGTCGTCTTCGAGACGAAGCCGATCGCGTTCGCCCTCCGGGACGTCGTTCCCGGCACCGATCTCGCCTCCGTCGCCCAGCCCGGCATCGGCGCCGCGATCTGGCTCCACGCCACCGACGTCCAGGCCATTCACGACGCCCTCGCCGCCGACGGCCACACCATCGTCTCCGCACCGATCGACGGCCCCTTCGGCCGGACCTTCACCTTCGCCGACCCCGACGGCTACCAGGTCACCCTCCACGACCGCGCCTGACAGCCGGTGCCCGCAGCAGCGCGCCGCCCGGATGAGCCGACCCCCAAACAGAAGCCGCTTTTGGGCTCGTACATGCCACGGGGCCGCCCGCCGGACAAGCGGCGGGCGGCCCCGTGAGGCGTTCGTCCTGGTTACAGGGGTGGTTCGGAGCCCGTGTCGATGTCGCCGTCGGGCGCCGTCGGCGGGGGTTTCGGGCCGCCCTCGGCCGGGGCCGCGGGGGTCTCCGGGGTGGCGGCCGGTTTGGTCTCGTTGAGGAGGCGCTCCAGGCGGGGGCCGCTGAGGCGCAGGAACTTGCGGTGCTCGCGGTTGCGGTCGAGGACCGCGACCTCGAGCTGGCCGGACGCCGGGCGTTCGCCCCCCGGCTCGGTCAGCGCGCTGAGCGCCGCGTCGAGGGCCTCGGCCAGGGGCGCGCCCACGCGGTAGCGCTCCTTCAGCCGGGTCGCGACGGTGTCGGACTGGCCGCCGATGACGGCCATGCCCTGTTCGTCGAAGACCGAGCCGTCGAAGGTCAGCCGGTAGATCTGGTCTTGCTCGGCCGACTCGCCGACCTCGGCGACCACGATCTCGACCTCGAGGGCCTTGATCGAGTCGGTGAAGATCATGCCGAGCTGGCTGGCGTAGACGTTGGCCAGGGCGCGGGCGGTGACGTCTTTGCGGTTGTAGTTGTAACCGTTGACGTCGGCGTAGCGGATGCCCGCCTGCCGCAGGGTCTCGAACTCGTTGTAACGGCCGACGGCGGCGAAGCCGATGCGGTCGTAGATCTCGCTGATCTTGTGCAGCGCCTTGGACGGGTTCGGTGCGACCAGCAGGATGCCGTCGGCGTACTGGACCACGACCACGCTGCGGCCTCGGGCGATGCCCTTCCGCGCGTATTCCGCGCGGTCGCGCATGATCTGCTCAGGCGACGCGTAAGGGAACGGCATGGACACCTGTGGGGTTCCTTTCTAGCGCAGCGGGGCGGTCGGCCCGTCGGGATCGATCATCCGGCCCGCGAGCAGGCCCTCGACCGCTACGGCGATCTCCTCGTCGGGCAGGCGGCGGAAGCCGTCGGCGGTGATGACCGCCACGACCGGCCAGATCCTGCGGGTGACGTCGGGGCCGCCCGTCGCCGAGTCGTCGTCGGCGGCGTCGTAGAGCGCCTGAAGGACGGTGAGCACGGCGTCGTCGGGCGCGGCGTTCTCGCGGTAGAGCTTCTTCAGCGAGCCGCGAGCGAAGATCGAGCCGGAACCGATGGCGTGGTAGGGCGAGTGCTCGTAGGGGCCGCCGCCGACGTCGTAGCCGAAGATCCGGCCGCCGTCGATCTTCTCGTCGTAGGCCGCGAAGATCGGGACGACGACGAGGCCCTGCATGGCCGCGCCCAGGTTCTGCCGGACGAAGGTCGCCAGCCGGTTGGCCTTGCCCTCGGTCGACAGCGAGCGGCCTTCGAGCTTCTCGTAGTGCTCGAGCTCGACCTGGTAGAGCCGGGCCATCTCGATGCCGGTCGAGGCGGTGCCGGCGATGCCCATGCAGGAGTATTCGTCGGTCCGGAACACCTTCTCGATGTCCCGGTTGGAGATCATGTTGCCCGAGGTGGCCCGCCGGTCGCCGGCCATGACCACGCCGCCGGCGCAGGTGACGGCGACGATGGTGGTCGCGTGGGGGATCTGGTCGCCGACGGGCGCGGGCAGCGCCTCGCGGTTACCCGGGAGCATCTCCGGGGCGTAGCCACGCACGAACTCGGTGAAGGACGAGGAACCCGTATTGGTGAAGAGGTTGTTCATCCAGGCCTGCTGAGATGCCACGCGACTCCCTCCTAGGTCGTGTTGTTACGCCGACCCTACTCATGTGACAGCGCTGGTTGCACTCTTCCCGATCAGCTGACCGCGAACCAGTTTCGGACCAGTTTCATGATCGGAGATTTTCGGTGGAAACGACTCGTCGCGGCCACGGATGATCCCGCGACCGCGACGAGGACGGCTGTCTGTGAGTTCGCCGAGCGTGACGAGGTGGGCGTTGGCCCCTTTACTCGCCACCCTTCTGCACGTAGGACCGCACGAACTCCTCGGCGTTCTCTTCGAGGACCTCGTCGATCTCGTCGAGGATCGAGTCGACGTCGTCGCTGAGCTTCTCGTGGCGCTCCTGGACGTCGCTTCCGGACTGCTCCTCGACCTGCTCGGTCTCGGTCTCCTGGCGGCCGGTCTGCTTCTGACCGCCGGTGTCCTTGCTCGCCATCGGTGATACCTCCACTCGGGGGACGTGTCTGCTTCATATCTTCCCCGAACCGACCGACAACTCGCCTGAATCGCCATGCGATCTTCGGCGGTGTCGATCAATCAGGCTCGGGGCGCGCCCGGGTTCAGTCTGCTAGTTCACATACTTGGACGTATACCCGTATATCCGGACAATTCAGTCAGATGATGGCCGACCAGTCGATCCGGCCCAGCGGAGCCAGGTATGATCATCACGGAATCGGGTTCCTCCAGATCTCCCGGATACGGAGCGAAACCGCCTCCGGACCACCAGAATATTGAGCGCATGGGGAGCTCGGATTCGGCTCAGACAGGTGGTTGGTTCAGATCGGTAAGCACACGGCGCCTGCTCACCATGAAGGCTCCAGGTTCGCCAAGGGCGTTCCGCCGGTGACGCCCGATCGCCCGAAGCCACCGCTGCTCGGTGCCCGCTACCAGCTCGGGAACCCGAGCCGCCGCGACGGTTCCGGCATCATGTGGCAGGCCCACGACCTGCTGCTGAAGCGCGACGTCGCGATCAAGGAAGTCCAGCCGCCCCAGCGCAGCCAGGCGCTCGACATGGAGCTCGCCCGGCGCAAGGCGCTCAGCGAGGCCCGCTCGGCGGCCCGGCTGAGCCATCCGGCGATCATCACGGTCCACGACCTGCTGGAGGAGAACGGCCGTCTCTGGATCGTGACCGAATTCCTCGAGGGCCTGACCCTGAAGCAGACCATCGAGCACCTCGGGTCACTTCCGGTCCACTGGTCGGCCTGGATCGGCTACCAGTTGCTGGCCGGGGTCCGCCACGCCCACGACGCCGGGGTCGTCCACGGCGACATCAAACCGGGCAACGTGCTGCTGACCGGCGACCGGGTCGTGCTGACCGACTTCGGCCTCTCGGCCCTCGAACACGAGTCGACCGCCCGCGCGGCCCGCTCGGTCGACTTCATCGCGCCCGAGCGCATGGCCGGCGAGCCCGCCAGCCCGGCCGCCGACTTGTGGTCGGTCGGTGCGACGATCTACGCCGCGGTCGAGGGGCGCCCGCCCTTCCCCGGCACGGGCGCCACCGTGCTGACCTCGACCCTCCAGCCCGATCCCCCGTCGAAGGCGGGGGCGCTGCTGCCCGTGCTCGACGCGCTGCTGCGCCGGGGGCCGCGCGACCGCCTTCCCGGGAAGGACGTGTCGATGCTGCTCGCGGGCCTGCTGCACCGCGAGGGCATCGCGGCGGCGACGCCGGGGCGGCGGGCCGACTACCTGCCGCCCGACGCCTTTACGATGTAGATTCCAAGTCGCCCTCGGTGTCCAGGAAGGCCTGCTGGAGGGCGGCGAGGATCTCCTGGTCGGGCTCGGCCCACATGCCGCGTCCGGCCGCTTCGAGGAGGCGTTCGGCGATGCCGTGCAGGGCCCAGGGGTTCGACTCGCTGAGGAACTTGCGGTTCTCCTCGTCGAGGACGTAGGTGGCGGCGATCTTGTCGTACATCCAGTCGGCGACCACGCCGGTGGTGGCGTCGTAGCCGAAGAGATAGTCGACCGTGGCGGCCAGTTCGAAGGCGCCCTTGTAACCGTGGCGGCGCATCGCGGCCAGCCAGCGCGGGTTGACCACGCGGGCGCGGAAGATCCGGCTGGTCTCCTCGGTGAGGCTGCGGGTCCTGACCGCGTCGGGGCGGGTCGAGTCGCCGATGTAGGCCTTCGGGTCGCGGCCGGTGAGGGCGCGGACGGTGGCGATCATGCCGCCGTGGTACTGGAAGTAGTCGTCGGAGTCGGCGATGTCGTGCTCGCGGGTGTCGACGTTCTTGGCCGCGATGTTGATCCTTTTGTACGCCGACTCCATGTGCTCCCGGGCCGGGACGCCGTCGACGCCCCGGCCGTAGGCGTAGCCGCCCCAGACGGCGTAGACCTCGGCGAGGTCGCGGTCGTCGCGCCACGTGCGGCTGTCGATCAGCGGGAGCAGCCCGGCCCCGTAGGCGCCGGGAGCCGAGCCGAAGATCCGCAACGTCGACCCGTCTTCCTGGACGTGGTCGCGGACGTAGTTGCCCTCTTCGTCGAGGTCGGCCACGAGCTTGACGGCGTCGTCCATCAGCGCCACCACGTGGGGGAAGGCGTCGCGGAAGAAGCCGCTGATGCGGACGGTGACGTCCACGCGGGGGCGGCCGAGTTCGGCGGCGGGGATGATCTCCAGGCCGGTCACGCGGCGGGAGGCGTCGTCCCAGACCGGGCGGACGCCCAGCAGGGCGAGCACCTCGGCGATGTCGTCTCCGGCGGTGCGCATGGCGCTGGTGCCCCAGATGGACAGGCCGACCGAGCGGGGCCACTCCCCCGTGTCGGTCCGGTAGCGCTCGACCAGCGACTCGGCCATGGCCTGGCCGGTCTCCCAGGCCAGGCGGCTGGGCACGGCCTTGGGGTCGACGGAGTAGAAGTTGCGGCCGGTCGGCAGCACGTTGACCAGACCGCGCAGGGGCGATCCGCTGGGCCCGGCGGGGATGTAGCCGCCTTCGAGGGCGTGCAGGACGTTGGTGATCTCGTCGGCGGTGCCGTTCAGGCGGGGGACGATCTCGGTGGCGGCGAACCGGAGGATGTCGCCGACCGGGCCGTCCTGCGTGACGGCGCCGGGGTCCCAGCCCGCCGCCTCCATCTCCGCGACCAAGGCGCGCGCCTCGGCCTCGACCGCGTCCACGTCGGCGCGGGCGTCGCCGTGTTCGGTCAGGCCCAGGGCCTCGCGCAGGCCGGGGAGCGCCTGGTCGCCGGCCCACATCTGCTTGGCCCGCAGGATCGCGAGGACCAGGTCGATTCTCGCTTCGCCAGAAGGGACCTGGCCGAGGACGTGCAGGCCGTCGCGGATCTGGACGTCCTTGACCTCGCACAGCCAGCCGTCGACGTGCAGGAGGAAGTCGTCGAACTCGGCGTCGTGGGGGCGGTCGTCCAGGCCGAGGTCGTGGTCGAGGCGGGCGGCCTGGATGAGCGTCCAGATCTGGGCGCGGACGGCCGGGAGCTTGGCCGGGTCCATGGCGGCGATGGAGGCGTGCTCGTCGAGGAGCTGCTCCAGGCGGGCCATGTCGCCGTAGGTCTCGGCGCGGGCCATCGGGGGCACGAGGTGGTCGACCAGGGTGGCGTGGGCGCGGCGTTTGGCCTGGGTGCCCTCGCCCGGGTCGTTCACGAGGAAGGGGTAGATGAGCGGCAGGTCGCCGAGGGCGGCGTCGGGGCCGCAGGCGGCCGACAGGCCGGCCGACTTGCCGGGGAGCCATTCGAGGTTGCCGTGCTTGCCGACGTGCACGACGGCGTCGTACCGGTTCGACAGCCAGTGGTAGGCGGCCAGGAAGTGGTGGCTGGGCGGCAGGTCGGGGTCGTGGTAGATGGCGATGGGGTTCTCGCCGAAGCCGCGCGGCGGCTGGACCATGACGACGACGTTCTCGTCCTGGAGGGCGGCGAGCACGATGTCGTCGCCGTCGACGAACAGCTCTCCCGGGGCGGGGCCCCAGTGCCGCTCCATCGCCTCGCGGAGGTCGGCGGGCAGGCCGTCGAAGTGCCGCCGGTAGACGTCCTTGTGGATGCGGACCGGGTTGCCGGCGAGTTGCTCGTCGGTGAGCCAGTCGGGGTCCTGGCCGCCCGCGGCGATCAGGGCGTGGATGAGGGCGTCGCCGTCCTGGGCGGCCACGCCGGGGAAGTCGCCGATCTTGTACCCGGCCTCGCCCATGGCCCGCAGCAGCCGGACCACGCTGCGCGGGGTGTCCAGGCCGACGGCGTTGCCGATGCGGGAGTGCTTGGTCGGGTAGGCCGACAGCATGATCGCCACGCGGCGCTCTTCGACGGGGATGTGGCGCAGCCGGGCGTGCCGGACCGCCACTCCCGCCACCCGGGCGGCGCGCTCGGGGTCGGCGGCGTAGACGGTGAGGCCGTCGGGGTCGATCTCCTTGAACGAGAACGGGACCGTGATGATCCGGCCGTCGAACTCGGGGATGGCGATCTGCGAGGCCGCGTCCAGCGGGGACAGCCCGTCGTCGGCGGCCTCCCAGGTGGCGCGGTCGGTGGTCAGGCAGAGCCCCTGGAGGATCGGGATGTCGAGATCGGCCAGCGCGCCGACGTCCCACGCCTCGTCCTCGCCGCCCGCCTGCGCGGTCGCGGGCCGGGTACCCCCCGCCGCCAGCACGGTGACGATCAGCGCGTCACACTCGCTCAGCGTCTCGATCAGCCCGGCCTCGGCGGTGCGCAGCGAGGCGCAGTAGACGGGCAGGGGACGTCCACCGGCTTGGACAATCGCTTCGGACAAAGTCCGGATGAAAGAGGTGTTGCCGGCGACGTGATGGGCGCGGTAGTAGAGGATCCCAACCACCGGTTGTCCTGAAATTTCCGGACTGCGCGCAGCGCTGTCCGGACCCCCCGCACCCTGCGCGCCAACCTTTGCCGCTGCTTCCGCAGTTTGCCCTGTCCGTGTTTCTGCCGCCGTGCTCGGCTCCGCCACGTGGCTTTCGGGATCGGGCCGAACACCCGGATCTGCCGAAATTTCGGGCAATGCATGGGGAGGGGTGACGCTGAGGCCGGCAGTCTCGCCAAGGCCCCACGACGGCAGTGCGGCCGGAGGGGCGAAGCCGTTTCCGGTCAGGAGCAGGGTGTCGCTGAGGAAGTTGTGCAGTTCGGTCAGGTTGGCGGGGCCGCCGTGGGCCAGGTAGGCGTGGGCCTCGGCGCACACGCCGCTCGGGACCGTCGAGAGCTCCATCAACTCCGCGTCGGGGGCCTGTTCGCCGCCCAGCACCACAACCGGCTTCCCGCCGGCCAGGAGGATGTCCAGGCCCTCTTCGTAGGCGCGGCGGCCGCCCAGCAACCGGACCACGATCACGTCGGCGTCGTCGAGTAACGACGTCGGGTCGGGGGTTCGGGAGGGGTTCGCCAACCGGTAGGGGGCGCCGCTCGCGCGGGCGCTCAGGAGGTCGGTGTCCGATGTGGACAGCAAAACGATCATGGCGAGCCCTCCCTCGGGGTCCGCGCCCCGGGTCGTGTGTTCAGGTGACGGCCGAGTCTCCTGGCTCCCGGATCAGGGCTCACCCCGGCCTTCCCTGTGACAGTGGCCGTTGGTGGGGTTCGCTCCCCGGTGACAGTGGCGGGACCGCGCCGGATTCACACCGGCTTCCTCGTTTGTGCCGTCGCCCGATGAGACTACGGGACTCCCCCGGCTTGCAAGACCCACGGGGGGCTTTACCATCCTCGACGTGGCCATTACCGGACATTCCTCGCGCGACGCCTGTCCCGGCGCGCTCCAGGTCCATCAGGCGGCGGACGGGCCGCTGGCCCGGGTCCGGCTGCCCGGAGGCGACCTGACCGGGGCGCAGCTCGCGGTCCTCGCGACCGCCGGCGGGGGCGTGCTGGAGCTGACCTCGCGCGCGAACATCCAGGTCAGAGGGGTCGACGACCCGGCCGGGTTCGCCGAGGCGATCGCGGCGGCGGGGCTGCTGCCGTCGGCCTCCCACGAGCGGGTGCGCAACATCGTCGCCTCGCCGCTGTCCGGTTCCGCCGCTTTCCGCGCGCTGGTGAAGGGTCTCGACGAGGCGATCTGCGCCGTACCGGAACTGGCCGATCTGTCCGGGCGGTTCCTGTTCGCGGTCGACGACGGCTCCGGGGATGTGGCGGGTCTCGGCGCCGACGTGGTGCTGATGTCCCGCGGTGAGCACTTCGCCGTCTTCGCCGGAACCACCGATCTTTCTTTACGGCTACCGCCCACTGAGGCGATCCACGCAGCGGTCCACGTCGCGCAGACCTTCCTCCGGCTCTCCGAGGGCGAATGGCGTATCCCCGAGGGCACCTTCCCGGGACCGAAGGCGACCTTCCCCGAACCCCGGACCAGCGGCTACGTCGGCGACTTCGGCGCGATGACCGGCGCCCTGGTCCCCCTCGGCCGCCTGACCGCCGCCCAGGCGCTGGTGCTGGCCGAGGCCGAGTGGCTGCGGATCACGCCCTGGCGCACCCTGCTCGTCCCCGCGGGCACCCGCCTGCCCGAGGGGCTGATCACCGACCCCGGCAGCCCCTGGCTCCACGTCACCGCCTGCACCGGCTCGCCCGGCTGCGCGAAGTCGCTGAGCGACGTGCAGGCGGACGCCCGGCCCATCGGCGTGCCCGTCCACTGGTCCGGCTGCGCGCGCAGGTGCGGGCGGCCCAGGGGCGAGGTCACCGACCTGATCGCCACCCCGTCCGGCTACCAGCGGAGCGCATCGTGACCTACATCAAGGACGGCGCCGAGATCTACCGCCAGTCCTTCGCCACCATCCGCGCCGAGGCCGACCTGTCGGCCCTGCCGCCCGACGTGGCGCGGGTCGCGGTCCGCATGATCCACGCCTGCGGCATGACCGACCTGCCCGGCGACATGGCCTGGTCGGACGGGGTCGTCGCGGCGGCCAGGAAGGCGCTGGACGCGGGCGCGCCGATCCTCTGCGACGCCAACATGGTCGCGGCGGGGGTGACGCGGAAGCGGTTGCCGTACAAGAACGAGGTTCTGTGCACCCTCGCGGACCCGCGCGTTCCGGCGCTGGCGGCGGAGCTCGGGACGACCCGCAGCGCGGCGGCGCTGGAGCTGTGGCGCGAGCGGATGGGCGGCGCGGTGGTGGCGGTCGGGAACGCGCCGACGGCGCTGTTCCGGCTGCTGGAGATGGTCGCCGAGGGGGCGCCGCGACCGGCGGCGGTGATCGGGATCCCGGTGGGGTTCATCGGCGCGGCCGAGTCGAAAGACGCGCTGGCCGCCTCTGACCTGGAGTTTCTGGTGGTTCGCGGTCGCCGTGGCGGCAGCGCGATGACGGCGGCGGCGCTCAACGCCATCGCCAGTGACGAGGAATGATGACCGGAACGCTCTACGGCGTGGGCCTCGGCCCCGGCGACCCCGAACTGGTGACCGTGAAGGCGGCCCGGCTGCTCGGCGAGGCCGGGGTGATCGCCTACCACAGCGCCCGGCACGGCCGCAGCATCGCCCGCTCGGTCGCCGCCCCCTACCTGCGCGAGGGCCAGATCGAGGAGGCCCTGGTCTACCCGGTGACGACCGAGACCACCGACCACCCGGGCGGCTACCAGGGCGCCCTCGACGAGTTCTACGCGAACTGCGCCGCCCGGCTCGCCGCCCACCTCGACGCGGGCCGCGACGTGGTGGTCCTGTGCGAGGGCGATCCGCTGTTCTACGGGTCGTACATGCACATGCACAAGCGCCTGGCGGCGAGCTACCCGACCGAGGTGGTCCCGGGCGTGACCTCGATCAGCGGCGCCGCGGCGGCGCTGGGCCGCCCGCTCGTCGAACGCGACGAGACGCTGACCGTGCTCCCCGGCACGCTGCCCGCCGAGGAACTGGTGGCCCGCATCGGCGAGGGCCCGGTCGCGATCATGAAGCTGGGCCGGACGTTCGCCAAGGTCCGCGCCGCCCTGGAGGAGGCCGGCCGCCTCGACGAGGCCTGGTACGTCGAACGCGCCACCACCGGCGCCCAGCGCCTCGCGCCCCTGCGCGACGTCGACCCGGAGTCGGTCCCCTACTTCTCCCTCGCGCTGCTCCCCTCCCCCGTCGGCGCCCCGCTCCCGCTGCCCGAGCACCCGCGGGTCGAGGGCCCCGGCGAGGTGGCCGTCGTCGGCCTCGGTCCGGCGGGGCGTTTCTGGCTGACCCCCGAAGCCCAGGACGCTTTGGCCACCGCCGACGAGCTCGTCGGCTACGGCCCCTACCTCGACCGGGTGCCGCCGAACCCGCGCCAGAAGCGGCACGCCACCGACAACCGCGTCGAGGCCGAACGCGCCGAGCACGCGCTGTCGCTCGCGCTGGCCGGATCGCGGGTCGCCGTGGTGTCGTCGGGTGACCCCGGCGTCTTCGCGATGGCCTCCGCCGTGCTGGAAGCCGCCACCCAGGAGAGGTTCGCGCAGGTGCCGGTGCGTGTGGTGCCCGGACTGACCGCCGCGCACGCCGTGGCAGCCCGGGTCGGGGCTCCGCTGGGGCACGACTATTGTGTGATTTCGTTGTCGGACCAGCTCAAGCCATGGGACGTCGTCGCCAAGCGGATCTCCGCCGCGGCCGCCGCCGACCTGGTGCTCGCGATCTACAACCCGGCGTCCAAGACCCGGACGTGGCAGGTGGGCGTCGCGCGCGACCTCATGCTGGAGCACCGTCCGGCGACCACGCCCGTCGTCATCGGCCGGGCGGTGGGGACCCCTCAGGAGAGGATCGTGGTGACGACCCTTGGCGACCTCGACCCGGCGGAGGTGGACATGCGCTGCCTGCTGATCATCGGCTCCTCGACGACCCGCGTGTCCGGCGGCGTGGTGTTCACGCCCCGGCGCTACCCGGCATGAAACGCGTCTTCATCCTCGGGGGCACGGCCGAGGCGCGCGAACTGGCGGCCCGGCTGCACCCCGACCACGTGGTCGTGACCTCCCTGGCCGGCCGGGTCAGGGAGCCCCGCCTGCCCGTGGGCGCCGTCGTGATCGGGGGGTTCGGCGGGTCGCTGGGGCTGGCGAGGTGGCTCTGGGAGCACCCGGTCGACGTGGTGATCGACGCTACGCATCCGTTCGCGGCCCAGATGTCCGAGGCGGCGGCGGAGGCCTGCGGGATGACGGGGATCCCGCTGCTGGGGCTGCGGCGCCCGGGGTGGACCCAGGAGCCGGGGGACGACTGGCGGTGGGTCGCCTCCCTGGAGGAGGCCGCCCGGTCGCTGCCGGGGACGCGGGTGTTTCTGACGACCGGGCGGCGGAGCCTGGCGCTGTTCGACGGGACTCCGGGGGTGTGGTTCCTGGCGCGGTCTGTTGATCCGCCGGAGGAGCCGGTGGCGATGGAGGTCATTCTGTCGCGGGGGCCGTACACGCTCGAGGGGGAGCTGGCCCTGATGCGCGAACACCGGATCGACACCCTGGTGACCAAGGACAGCGGCGGGGAACTCACCCGCGCCAAGCTGGTGGCCGCGCGCGAGCTGGGGATTCCCGTCGTGATGGTGCGACGGCCACCGGTGCCCTCGGAGGTCACGTATGTGGCGACGGTGTCCGAAGCGGTCGACTGGGTGCACGACCACGAGTAGCGGGCTTCAGCGGGAGCGGGCGACCGAATACAGGTGACTGTCGGGGAACTGGGCCGCCGTGAGGACCTGGCCGACGATGATGACCGCTGTTCGCTTCACGCCCGCCGCCCGCACTATGTCCGAAATGTCGCCCAGCGTGCCTCTGATGATGACTTCGTCGTCGCGGGAGGCGTAGGCGACCACGGCCACCGGGCAGTCCGCCCCGTAGGTCGCCGTGAGTTCCTCGGTCACCGGTTCGATGCGCTGGACTGCCAGGTGGAGCACCATCGTGGCCCGGGAGCGGCTCAGGGTGGTCAGGTCCTCCCCGGGCGGCATGGGGGTGGCGCGTTCAGAAGTGCGGGTGAGGATGATCGTCTGGGCCACCCCGGGGACCGTCAGTTCGCGCTTCAGGGAGGCCGCCGCCGCGGCGAAGGCGGGAACGCCAGGGACGACCTCGTAGGGCACCCCGGCCGCGTCGAGGCGGCGCATCTGTTCGGCCATGGCGCTGAAGACCGACGGGTCGCCCGAGTGGAGTCGGGCCACGTCGAGGCCCTGGTCGTGGGCCGCCACCATCTCGCCGAGGATCTGGTCGAGGTTGAGGTTGGCGGTGTCGACGATCCTTGCCCCCTCGGGGCAGCGGGCCAGGAGTTCGGCGGGGACGAGCGAACCGGCGTACAGGCAGACCGGAGACGTCTCGATCACCCGCTGCCCGCGCACGGTGATGAGGTCGGCCGCGCCGGGGCCGGCTCCGACGAAACGGATCACTCGACATCCTTCGATGGTTTGCGGGTCGACCAGATCGTCACGGGCATGGCGGGGCGCCAGCCGGTGAAGCCGCCCACGGGGGCGGCGCGGCTGACCGAGAGGCGGGTGAGGTCGCCGCCCTGCTCCTTGTGCCAGCGGGCCAGGACCGCCTCCGACTCGACCGTGACGGCGGTGGCGACCAGGCGGCCGCCCGGTTTAAGGGCCTGCCAGCAGGTCTCCGGCACGCCCTCCCTGGTCAGGCCGCCGCCGATGAACACGGCGTCGGGGGGTTCGAGGCCGGTGAGGGCCTGCGGGGCCGTTCCGGCGACGACCTTCAGGGTCGGTACGCCCAATCTCGCCGCGTTCCCCACGATGCGAGAAGCCCTTTCAGGGTCGCGTTCGACGGTCACCGCGCGGCATGACCGGTCGGCGCGCATCCACTCGATGGCGATGCTGCCGGCGCCGCCGCCGACGTCCCAGAGGAGGCCGTTCGGCTGGAGGAAGGCCAGGACGACGGCTCGGATCTCGCGTTTGGTGAGCTGGCCGTCGTGGTCGTAGGCGTCGTCGGGCAGGCCGGGGACGATCGGGAGCGGGTCGTCAGAAGCGCATTCGACGGCCACGACGTTGAGGGGGTCGTGGTCGTCGCGGACCGGGCCGACGCGCTCCCCCGGACCGCCCAACTGTTCGAGGACGGTGATCGAGCTCTGGTCGTACCCACACGTGGTGAGGGCCTCGGCCACGGCGGCGGGAGAGCCGCTCCCCTCGCTGAGCACGATGAACCGGCGGCCGGGGGCGAAGACGGCGCTGAGCGGGCGGCCGACCATGCTGACGACGGTCACCGACTCGACCGGCCAGCCGAGCCGCGCGCACGCCAGCGACACCGACGACGGATGCGGGATCACCCGCACGTCCGGGACGATCTTCGCGATGGTGGCGCCGATGCCGTGGTGCATGGGGTCGCCGCTGGCCAGCACGCAGATGCGCCGATCCCTGGTCAGGAGCTCGCGGAGGGCGGGCAGCAGCGGCGAGGGCCAGGTCACGATCTCGGCCGGTACGTCGGGCAGCAGCGCCAGCTGGCGGTGCGAACCGGCGATCACCTCGGCTCCGGCGATGGCCTCACGGGCCCGCTCGCCCAGCCCCGGCCAGCCGTCGGCGCCGATGCCGACGACGACCACGTCAGTCACGTCGCACGTTCCCCAGCTCTCGCGTGATCTTGATCTCGATGACGACCCGCAGCGGGTTGGGCTTCGGCTCGCGGTAGCGGGCCGTGTAGAGCCGCACGGCGTGCGCGACCGCCTCGGGGTCGTCGTTCACCGTCGCCACGCCCTCCAGCGTCGACCAGCGGGCGCCGTCGACCTGGCACACGGCCACCCGGCCGCTGCCGTTGCGGACATTGCGGACCTTCTGGGAGGTCGAATAGGTGATGACCCGGGCGACGTCGCCGTCGAGGGTCACCCCGACGGGCACGACGTGCGGGGTGCCGTCGGCCCGCAGGGTCGTGAGCGTGCACAGGTGCCGCTCGGTCCAGAACTCCTCGAAGCTCATCCGCACTCCTTGACGAAACGGGTCGCTGCCTCCGGCGTCCCCGCCCAGTGGAGGTGCAGGTAGGACGCCAGGATCCGCCCGGCAGCGTACCCGTCGGCGCCGCCGCGCCAGCGGTAGACCCGCTCACCGGGGAGTTCGGTGACCGTGCGGTGGAACTCGTGCCCCCTGACGCGCTCCCCGGCCCGGCCGATGACGGTGTCCTGGGTGACGGCGGCGTCCCGGTAGCCGAGGGTGAGCTTGGGCGACATCTCGGATTTGGCATCGATCCGGCCGACCATGGGGTGGCCGTCGAGCTCCCTGGCCAGATAGAGGAGGCCCCCGCACTCGGCGAGGATCGGCCCGCCGAAGGCGCTGATCTCCCGCTTGAGCCGCTCGTTGGCGGCCAGCTCGTGGACGTGCATCTCCGGGAACCCGCCGGGCAGGATCAGACCTTTGGTGCCCTCTGGGAGTTGCTCGTCGCGGAGGGGGTCGAAGGGAACGACCTCGGCACCGGCGGCTTCGAGCAGCTCGGCCTGCTCGGCGTACCCGAAGGTGAACGCGGGCCCACCAGCGACGGCCACCACGATTTTCCCGGATGAACCATCGAAAAACCGCCCACCCGGCCCCAGAGCTCCAGCGGCGAGCCGACCGGCCGAGCCGAAGTCCTCAGCGGGGGTCTGCCCGGGAGGGCCCCCAGGTTGGGAGCCTGCCGGACTGCCGCCGATGGTCGCGAATTCCCGCGGATCCCAGGGATCATCTGTCAGTTCCGGAGCCGTGTGGGCCAGGCTGACCAGGGCTTTCAGGTCGCAGCTTCTCGTCACCAGGTCGCCCAGGCGGGCCACCGCCTCGATGGCCTCGCGGCGACGTTCGGCCACCGGGATGAGGCCCAGGTGGCGTGACGGGGTCTCGATGCCGGGGGTCCTTCTGATGACGCCCAGCACCGGCACGCCGCTGTGCTCCAGAGCCGCGCGGCAGACCTCCTCGTGGCGGTCGGAGCCGACCCTGTTGAGGATGACGCCGCCGATCCGCACCCGCGTGTCGAACCCGGCGAAGCCATGGACCAGGGCGGCGACCGACTGCCCCTGGCCGGTGGTGTCGACGACCAGGACCACGGGGGCGTCGATCAGCCGGGCGACGTGCGCGGTGGAGGCATAACCGTCGGGGAGGCCGTCGAACAGGCCCATGACGCCCTCGACGATCGCGATGTCGGCGTCCCTGGCGCCGTGTAAGAACAGGGGCGCGACTAGGTCTTCGCTGGTGAGGAAGGGATCGAGGTTGCGGCCGGGGCGGCCGGTCGCCAGGGCGTGGTAGCCGGGGTCGATGTAGTCGGGGCCTGCTTTGTGCGGGGAGACCGTCAGGCCCGCTTTGACCAGGGCGGCCATCAGGCCGGTCGCGATCGTGGTCTTGCCCGCTCCCGACGACGGCGCCGCGATGACCAGCCGGGCTACCATTCGATGCCCCTCTGGCCCTTCTGCCCGGCGTCCATCGGATGGCGGATCTTGGTCATCTCGGTGACCAGGTCGGCGAACTCCATCAGGTCGGGGTGGGCGTCCCGTCCGGTGATGACGACATGCTGGGTTCCGGGGCGGTTCCGCAGGGTCTCGATGACGTCTTCGACGGGGATCCAACCCCATTTGATGGGGTACGTGAATTCGTCCAAGACCAGCATCTTGTACGTTTCCGCGGCCAGATCCCTTTTGATCTGCGCCCAGCCCTCACGAGCGTTCTCCGCGTGGTCGTCGTCGCTCTTGCGGATCCACGACCAGCCGTCGCCCATCTTGTGCCAGACGACCGGCGGCCCGATCTCGCCGAGAGCCTTCAGCGCCGACTCCTCGCCGACGCGCCATTTGGCCGACTTGACGAACTGGAAGACTCCGATCGGCCATCCCTGGTTCCAGGCGCGCAGCGCCAGGCCGAAGGCGGCCGTCGACTTGCCCTTGCCGGGGCCGGTGTGCACGATGACCAGCGGCCGGGTGCGGCGCTGGCGGGTGGTGAGGCCGTCGTTCGGGACGTTCTCCGGTTGACCTTGCGGCATCTCACGCGGCTTTCATGACGTGGGCGACATCGGACAGCCCGACGACCGGCGCCCCAAGACGGAACGCCAGCTTCCCCGCCAGCCCCAAGCGGACCGGCCCGGACTCGCAGTCGACGACCACACAGGCCGTGTCCCTGAGCAGGGTGGCGGCGCGGTCGGCGTCGCCCGAGGTGGCGCGGCCGTCGGTGACGACGACGATGAGCGGGCGCCGCGCGGGGTCCCGCAGGCGTTCCACGCCCAGGACCTCGGCGGCCTTGATCAGCCCGGCGGCGATCGGGGTGCGGCCTCCCGTTTTGAGCAGGCGCATCCTGGCGGCGCCGGCCTCGACCGAGGAGGTCGGCGGGAGGACGAGTTCGGCGGAGTCGCCCCGGAAGGTGATCATGCCGATCTTGTCACGGCGCTGGTAGGCGTCGAGGAGGAGGCTCAGGACGGCGGCCTTGACCTCACCCATGCGCTTGCGGGCACCCATGGACCCGCTGGCGTCGACGACGAACAGGACGAGATTGCCCTCCCGGCCTTCGCGGATGGCCTCCCTCAGGTCTGCCGAGGTGACCCCGCCCCGGCGCCAGCCCCTGAGAGCGGCGGCGCGGATGGTGGCGGTGAGGTGGACCTGGGTGACCTTGGCCTTCGGGGCGCGCGAACCCACGGTCCGGCCTCGGGATGAGCGGCCTCGGGACCGGCGTCCGGGAGCGCCGCCACCGACACCGGGAACAGAGAAGAGGCGCGCCTTGTAGGGGGCACCGGGGACTTGGAACGACTCGGTGACCTCGCCTTGACCGGCCGGGGAGTCGGCGGTGTTCGCGTCGGCCTGAGTGCCTTCACGATGGTTCGCGTCAGAGGCTTGGCGATCTTCGCCGAGCCCACTCGGATCGGCCTGACTCCGATCGGCCCGATTCTGATCAGCCTGATCCCGATCGGTCTGGCCCTGATCAGAAAAATCCTGATCGGCCTGATTCTGGTCGCCGTCCGAGCCGTCAGGCGGAGTCGGGTCCTCCGGGTCCTCGGGGTCGTCCGGGAGCTGATTGAGGAGTTCGTCCAGTTTGTTCTCGTCCAGGCCCGGCGCGTCGAAGGGGTCTCTCCGCCGGCGGTGCGGCAGGGCGAGGCGGGCGGCCTCACGTACATCACGGGTGGTGACCTTGTCGCGCCCGGCCCAGGCCGCGTGGGCGACCGCCGCATGCGCGGTGACCAGGTCGGCGCGCATCCCGTCGACCTCGAAACCCGCGCAGACCGTGGCGATCTGCTTGAGAGCGGCATCGGGGAGACGTACCGACTCCACCCGCTTCCGCGCCTCCGCGATCCGCGCGGCGAGTTCGACCTCCCGGGCATCCCAGTCGGCCGCGAACGTCTCGGGGTCGCGCTCGTAGGCCATCCGCCGCCGGATCACCTCGGCCCGCTCGCCGGGGTCGCGCGAGGCGCGGACCTCGACGGTCAGCCCGAACCGGTCGAGCAGCTGGGGTCGCAGCTCCCCCTCTTCGGGGTTCATCGTCCCGGCGAGCAGGAACCGCGCGGCATGTCGGACCGACACCCCCTCACGCTCGACGTAGCAGGTCCCGAGCGCGGCGGCGTCGAGCAGCAGGTCGACCAGGTGGTCGTGCAGGAGGTTGACCTCGTCGACGTAGAGCACCCCGCGATGCGCGGCGGCCAGCAGCCCGGGCTCGAACGCCGCGACCCCGTGCGCGAGCGCCTTCTCCAGATCGAGCGACCCGGCGAGCCGATCCTCCGACGCGCCGACCGGCAGTTCGACGAGCCGGGCCCTGCGCGTCTCGCTCCCGCCGTCGTGGGGTCCGTCAGGGCACTCCCGGTACGGCGCCACGGGGTCGCAGGCGAACCGGCACCCCGGCACCACATCCACAGAAGGGAGCAGTTCGGCGAGCGCCCGCACGATCGTGGACTTCGCCGTGCCCTTCTCCCCGCGGACCAGCACACCCCCCACCCGTGGCGACACGGCGTTGAGGATGAGCGCCAGTTTGAGGTCGTCCATCCCGACAACGGCGCTGAACGGATAGGTCACTCCAGAGTTCCTTTCAACCGCAGATTCCACCGGCCACCCACCCCGGTGAGCAGCGCACTCCCCAGCGGGGGCACGTCGAGGCGCCGATAGTCCGCCCCCGTGGCCACCACGACGGCGGCCCGCACGACGGCGGGATGGGTGAGCGCGAGCACCGGCCCGCCGTCGAGCCCGCCGAGCCACTCGCGCACCCGCTCGATCAGCGCGGCCACCGACTCCCCGCCGTGAGGCACGGCATGGAGATCGTGGATCCACTGGGCGAGCTCGACGGGATCGATCCCGGCCAGCCTCCGCCCGCGCCAGCTCCCCATGTCGAGATCCCGCAGCTCGGGCGTCACCTCGGCCCCGGGGAGAAGATCACATCGAGCTTCGGGCCCTCGCAGGACTCGGGTCGAATGCGGCCGCGCCAGCGCGGGCCGGTCGCCCTCCAGCGGCTCGTCGGCCAACGGGAACGCGCCTTCCCGCTGGCCGACGGTAAGCGGGTGCGCCCTCAGCGTCACCCGCACCGCCTTCACGACACACCTCGCCGCCGGCCGTGGCCGACCTGCGATCTCGGCGTCGGGCCTGACACCGATCGCAGGCCCCGCACCGGCCCTTGAGACGAGACCGCCTCCACCGCGCGCCCGGTCCGGGTCAGACCCGCACCGGCCGCCGGGCGGACAGCAGGGCGAACACCGAGCCGAGCACGCCCCAGAGCACCGCCTGCATGCCCAGCGACGACACCCGGAAGTTCCACAGCAGCACCGCCGGGAACTCCTGCGGCACCTCCTGGATGGCCGGCAGCACCGCGTAGGCGACCCCGACGATCACCAGGAACGCCGGGACGGCCGCGACCCACCCGTAATGCCGGTGGATCACCGCCCCCGCCCCGAGCGCCAGCAGCCCGATGACCAGCATCACCAGATAGAGGACGGTGCGCTGCCCGATCGTCTCCGGGTCGCCGACAGCGGGCGGGTTGCCCGGATACTTGAGGAACGGCACGAGCACGACCGACAGGAACCCCCCGGCGGCCAGCGTGACGGCGAGCGACTGCTCGTTGGCGGGCCCGAAGCGGCCCTTGACGAAGGCGTAGGCGAGCGCGAACAGCCCGCCGATGACCAGGCCGTAGAGGGTGGTGGCGAGGAAGAGCCCGAAGGCCTGCCCGCCCCGGCTGACCAGTTCGTCGGCGTGCGAGTGACCCGCCCCTGCGGCGGCCTCCTCGATCGCGATGGCCTGGTCGATGAAGGGCTCCCCGACGAGGAACCCGAAGAGTCCCGCGAGCAGCCCGGCGACGGCTCCGGCGCCGAGGCCCCGGAGGAAGAAGTCCTTGATCATCAGTGGCAGGGAACGCCGAGCAGGTGACGGCCGTCGTGCATGAGCTCATGCAGGAAGTCACCGCTTGAGGCGAGCAGCCCCGCCGAGTCCATCGTCACCAGGTAGGCGACGATCAGAAGCACCGGCACCGCCGCCGACCAGGGCAGCAGGTTGCGTACGGGAATGGATGGGGAGCTGGAAATCTGGCTCACGCCACGATCCTCCTCCGGGATTGCGCGTCCCTGTCGTAGATCAACGTGGCGGGTGGTGACCTGACTTTCCATCGGCTGATGGATCACAGTGGCGCGACCGCACCGGACTCTCACCGGTTTCCCACACGCCGCCACAATTCCCGGCGAACGTACCCCGATCTACCGAAACCCGTCAAGATGACACGATCCCGGCCACTTTACAACGTAGATCAGAAAACAGTGGCCCCGAGGCGCGCCTCACCTCTTTCTCGGGACCGCCGAACACACCAGAGCCCGTGGCCGGAATGACCACGGGCTCTGGTGAACGCGTCTCGGATCAGGAGTCGCCGGTCAGTGCCTGGACCAGTTCGGCCGCCGTGCGGCACCGGTCGAGCAGGTCGCCCACATGGGCCTTTGTCCCCCGGAGCGGCTCCAGCGTCGGAACCCGCTGCAGCGACTCGCGCCCCGGGATGTCGAATATGACCGAGTCCCACGAGGCGGCCGCGACCGACTCGCTGTACTGCCGAAGACAGCGCCCCCGGAAGTAGGCGCGCGTGTCGGTGGGCGGCGTCTCGATAGCACGCTCCACGTCGTCTTCGGTGACCAGGCGCTGCATGCGGCCCCGCTCGACCAGACGGTTGTAGAGCCCGCGCTCCGGCCGGATGTCGGCGTATTGCAGGTCGACGAGCTGGAGCCGGGGGTGGGACCAGGGCAGCTTGTCGCGGGTGCGGTAGCCCTCGAGGAGCTCCAGCTTGGCCACCCAGTCGAGCTCCCGGGAGAGCTGCATCGGATCTTCGGCGAGGCGGGTGAGCACCGACTCCCACCGGTTGAGCACGTCTTTGGTCATCTCGTCGGCGTTGGAGCCGTAGCGGTCTTCGACGTATTTGCGGGCCTGCTCCAGGTATTCCATCTGGAGCTGGATCCCGGTCATCTTCCGACCCGACCGCAGCGTGATGATGTGCTTGAGGGAGGGGTCGTGGGAGATGGCCCGCAGCGCCGCGACCGGCGACTCGACCGACAGGTCGACCGTGAGGAAGCCGTCTTCGATCATCGCCAGGACCAGCGAGGTCGTGCCGAGCTTCAGGTAGGTCGAGATCTCCGACATGTTCGCGTCGCCGATGATCACGTGGAGCCGGCGGTATTTCTCCGGGTCGGCGTGGGGCTCGTCGCGGGTGTTGATGATCGGCCGCTTGAGCGTCGTCTCGAGGCCCACCTCGACCTCGAAGAAGTCGGCGCGCTGGGAGATCTGGTAGCCGTCGCCGCGCGAGTCCTGCCCGATGCCGACCTTGCCCGCGCCGGCGAAGACCTGGCGCGAGACGAAGAACGGGGTCAGGTGGCGCACGATGTCGGCGAACGGGGTCGCCCGGCGCATCAGGTAGTTCTCGTGGCAGCCGTAGCTGGCGCCCTTGGAGTCGGTGTTGTTCTTGTAGAGCTGGATGGGCGCGTTGCCCGGCATGCCCGAGGCGCGGACCGCCGCGTCGTGCATGACCCGCTCGCCCGCCTTGTCCCAGATGACCGCGGCCCGGGGGTTGGTGCACTCGGGCGTGGAGTATTCGGGGTGGGCGTGGTCGACGTAGAGCCGGGCGCCGTTGGTGAGGATGACGTTGGCCAGGCCGAGGTCTTCGTCGGTGAGCTGGCTGGAGTCGGCGACCTCACGGGCGAGGTCGAAACCCCGGGCGTCGCGGAGCGGGTTCTCCTCCTCGAAGTCCCACCGGGCTCGGCGGGCGCGCGCGGCCGAGGCCGCCAGGTACGCGTTGACGACCTGCGACGAGGTCACCATCGCGTTAGCACCTGGTTGACCGGGCACACTGATGCCGTACTCGGTCTCGATGCCCATCACCCGCCGGACTGTCATGCGCACCCCATGGCCTGTCGTTCCGCCGTTTATATCCCGAGCCTAGCCCCTTCACTATGCCCGGCCACCAGACAGTTACGGCACCGATGCCTGGCGTTGTTCCACAGGGCTCCTGCCCATCAGACGGCGTAGCAACCGCTGACCTGGGCGATCAACAAGCCGGTATACAGCATACGACAGCAGAATCGATGCCAGCATCGTGCCCCCGACGAGTAGCCACGGGTTTATAGATTCCCGGAATTCCGGGATAAGTACCGCCGAGACGTTCTGATGTACCAGGTAGAGGGGGTAGGTGAGCGCCCCCACCGTGGTCAGCGCCCGCCAGCGGACCCACCGCAGCCACCCCAGGGCCACCGCCGCCATGAGCAGGTAGATGACCGTGATCCAGGCGATGACCGCCGGGTCGGGCGCCGGGAAGTTCTTGCTCCCCACGGCGTCGATCCGGCTCTGCATCCGCTCCAGGGCGACGTACACGGAACAGGAGTAGCTCACCAGGACGAACCCCCAGCGAGTGACGGTCGAGCCCTCGCGGTGGATCAGGTAGAAGGCCATGCCGGCGATGAAGTAGGGCGCCTGCCGCGGCATGAAGATCTCGGTGACCAGCCAGTGCTGCAGCCACTCGGCGAAGATCGCCGCGGCCAGCCACACCCACATGAACGCCATGGCCCGCCGCAGGTTGACCCCCATGATCACGATGATCGAGATCAGGAAGTAGAACTTCAGCTCCACCCAAAGGGACCAGAACACCCCCCCGGCGGGAATGACGCCGAACGCCTCCTGCAGCATCGTGAGATTGATCACGTACCCGGTGGTGTCCAGATTGGGCTTGAAGGCCTCCGTGCTCGTGTACGTATAGAGCACGTACAAGGCGATCACGGTGAACCAGTAGGCGGGATAGAGCCGCGCGAACCGTGACACCGCGAACCGCCGCAGGCTGTGGCCCCAGGCGCTCATCAGGATGACGAACCCGCTGATGAGGAAGAACAGCTCGACCCCGAGGATGCCGAGCGTCGTGAGGTACTTGACCGGCGCGAACAGCTCGACCGGCTGGGCGTCCCAGAGCGACCGCGACGCGGCCATGTAGTGGAACGCCATGACGGCGAACGCCGCGATGAACCGCAGCAGATCGAGCTCGACCAGCCGAGGCCGCCGCACCGGCGGCGCGAGCCCGGTCCGCGGATCGGCCTCCGCCACGGGCGGGGGCGGCGCCGTGGCCACCCCACCCCGCCTCCGCCCACCACGCCCGGCGGACGCTTCTCTCTCCAGCGCCGCCACATCCTGGGATAACCCCAGGAACTGCCCGGTCACCGGCGCCTCGGAGCCCCCGTTCCACGTCCCGGGCCCGGGCCGCGCCGCCGTCACGTCAACGGCGGGCGCGCCCTCCACCGGCACGGCCGAAGCTCCCGGCCAGGCGTGTATATCCCCGGCACCACCGGGCCAGGCACGAACATCCGTCGGCCCGGACGCACCAACCGGCCATGCATGGACATCCGCCCCCGAGGTCCCGTCAGCACGAGCCGCCTCCGGGTTCGCCTGCGGAACGCCCGGCCAGCTCTGAGACGCCCCCGGCGTCGCCTGGGGGCCGACAGGCCACACCCGGGCGTCGGAAGTGGGCGTCACCGTCCTCGGAACCGGAGCTACAGCCGCCTCAGGCCAGGCGGGCGCATCCGGAGCGGCCGCCTCAGGTGCGCCCGGCCAGGCTCGCACATCCGCGGGCCCCGACGGCACACCCGGCCCCTGGCCAAGAGGCGGTCCGCCCTGCCCCTGCACAAGAGGCGGTCCGCTCTGCCCCTGCACAAGAGGCGACGCGCCCTGCCCTTGGGCGAGGGGCGGTCCACCCGGCCACGCACGAGCGTCGGGGGCAGCGATCTCCGGGGCAGCGGCCTCCGGCTCTCCCGGCCAGGTCCGCGCATCGGAAGGGCCCGGGGCGCTCGCGGAAGCGAGGGGCGGGCCGCCCGGCCAGGCGGGGAAGTCGGGCGCTGGGGGCGGGTCGGATCGTGGTGTCTCCTGGTTCGCCTGTGGTGTGCCCGGCCACGCCTGAGGCGCTCCCGGCGCCGTCGGGGGTCCCTCGGGCCACACGCGGGCGTCCTGTGGCGCCTCGGGGCCCTTGGGCCACACTCGTGCATCCCCCGGGTCGGACGGCCAGGGCTGCTCTCCGTTCCACGTCCCCCGCGTCACGTCAGCCCGCCACATTTAAATCCGCACCAATACCGCACAGCCGGCAACGCTACAACGTCAACACCACAAGCAAGACGTGACAAACAAAAACGGCACGTCCCCCAAAGTGGGAGACGTGCCGTTTTGCGTAAATCCCTACAGGTACTGTCCCGTGTTCGCGACCGTGTCTATCGACCGGCCGGCCTCGGTGCCCTGCTTGCCCTGCACGAGGGTGCGGATGTAGACGATCCGCTCGCCCTTCTTGCCGGAGATGCGGGCCCAGTCGTCGGGGTTGGTGGTGTTCGGGAGGTCTTCGTTCTCCCGGAACTCGTCGACGCAGGCGGCCATCAGATGCTGGATGCGCAGGCCCTTCTGGCCCGTCTCCAGGAACTGCTTGATCGCCATCTTCTTGCCCCGGTCGACGATGTTCTGGATCATCGCGCCCGAGTTGAAGTCCTTGAAGTAGAGGACTTCCTTGTCGCCGTTGGCGTAGGTCACCTCGAGGAAGCGGTTCTCCTCGATCTCGTTGTACATGCGCTCGACGACCCGCTGGATCATCTCGGAGATCGTCGACTCACGGCTGCTGCCGTGCTCGGCGAGGTCGTCGGGATGCAGTGGGAGTTCCGAGATCAGGTACTTGGAGAAGATGTCCTTCGCCGCTTCGGCGTCCGGCCGCTCGATCTTGATCTTCACGTCGAGGCGGCCTGGCCGCAGGATCGCCGGGTCGATCATGTCTTCGCGGTTGGAGGCGCCGATGACGATGACGTTCTCCAGGCCCTCGACGCCGTCGATCTCCGACAGCAGCTGAGGGACGATGGTGTTCTCGACGTCGGACGACACACCGGATCCGCGGGTGCGGAAGATCGAGTCCATCTCGTCGAAGAACACGATCACCGGGGTGCCCTCGGACGCCTTCTCACGCGCCCGCTGGAAGACCAGGCGGATGTGCCGCTCGGTCTCACCGACGTATTTGTTCAGGAGCTCCGGGCCCTTGATGTTGAGGAAGAAGCTCTTGCCGGACTGGCCGGTCTTCTCCGCGACCTGCTTGGCCAGGGAGTTGGCGACGGCCTTGGCGATGAGCGTCTTGCCGCAACCGGGCGGGCCGTAGAGCAGCACACCCTTCGGCGGGCGGAGCTTGTGCTCCCGGAACAGGTCGGCGTGCAGGTAGGGAAGCTCGATGGCGTCCCGGATCTGCTCGATCTGCCCGCGCAGGCCGCCGATCTCGTCGTAAGAGATGTCGGGCACCTCTTCGAGGACGAGCTCCTCGACCTCCGACTTGGGAATGCGCTCGTAGACGTAACCCGAACGTGGTTCGAGCAGGAGAGAGTCGCCCGACCTTATCGGCTGGTTGAGCAGCGACTCGGCGAGCTTGACCACGCGCTCTTCGTCGGCGTGCGATATCACGAGCGCGCGCTGCCCGTCTTCGAGCAGCTCCTTCAGCATGACGATCTCGCCCACGTCTTCGAAGCCGAGGGCTTCGACCACGTTCAGCGCCTCGTTGAGCATGACCTCCTGGCCACGCTTCAGCGAGTCGACGTCGACGGCGGGGCTGACGTTCACCCGTAGCTTGCGCCCGCCGGTGAAC
The DNA here is from genome assembly GCF_054661255.1 of Herbidospora sp. RD11066. Lineage (NCBI taxonomy): Bacteria > Bacillati > Actinomycetota > Actinomycetes > Streptosporangiales > Streptosporangiaceae > Herbidospora > Herbidospora sp. RD11066. The sequence goes on along the minus strand of NZ_BAAGDO010000010.1, from coordinate 215,555 downwards.
ACCTCGATCGTGCTGTCTTCTCTGGCCTCGAGGAAGACGCCGAAACCGGATGGCGGTTGCGCCAGCCGGTCGACCTCCTCCTTGAGGGCGACTATTTGGTCCCTGGCCTCCTTGAGGGTGGCCACGAGCCGTTCGTTCTGGCCTGTGAGGGCGACCACCTGAGCTTGAACGTCGTGAAGACGCTCCTCCAGCACCCGCGCTTGGCGGGGGGATTCCGCAAGCTTGCGGCGCAACGCGGTGATCTCCTCCTGAAGGAAGGAGACCTGTGTTGTGAGGTCGGCGACCTCCCGTTCGCGCTGCGCGGCCCGAGCCTCTGCGTCATCGCGAGCTGCCACGCCCCGTCACCTCCTTCCCAGTAGAGGAAAGACTACTCAAGTCCCTACCAATCTGACGGCCTTGAAAAACGTAGCCCACTGGTGTTCGTCTAGTTACGTGGAGTGTTTGGTAGTTGATGCCTTTTCGGAGGGTTTATCTGCGTGAGCACATGGAACACGGTGTTTGTTCCCACTGTCACGCTTGTTTGCCTGTTTGCCGCTAAATCGTCACTAGTCTTCCGTACCCTCCCCATACGCCCCCTTTGCCGGGCGGCGGCGCCTCGGCGGCGGCGTGACGCCGTCCGCCATGCGGCGGGCGGTGACGAGGAAGCCGGTGTGCCCGACCATGCGGTGATCGGGACGGACGGCGAGACCTTCGACATGCCAGTCGCGAATGAGGGTCTCCCACGCCTTGGGCTCCGTGAAACTCCCGTGATCGCGAAGTGTCTCGACGGTTCTTGACAACTGGGTGGTCGTGGCCACGTAACAGCAGATCACGCCGCCGGGGGTGAGAGCCTTGCTCGCGGCGTCGACGCACTCCCAGGGGGCGAGCATGTCGAGGATGATCCGGTCGACGTCGGTCTCGTCGAGGGCCTCGTTGAAGTCACCGACGACCAGGCGCCACTGCTTCATCTCCTCGCCGAAGAACTTCGTCACGTTCTTGGTCGCGACCTCGGCGAAGTCGGCCCGGCGCTCGTAGGAGGTCAAAGTGCCCTCGGCGCCGACGGCGCGCAGCAGGAAGCACGACAGCGCGCCCGAGCCGACGCCGGCCTCCACGACCTTGGCGCCCGGGAAGATGTCGGCCATCGCGACGATCTGCGCGGAGTCCTTCGGGTAGATCACGGCCGCGCCGCGGGGCATCGAAAGGGTGTAGTCGGACAGCAGGTGACGGAACGCCAGGTAAAGAATCCCGCCCGACGACCGCACCACGGAGCCCTCAGGTTGCCCGATCAGGTCGGAATGCGCGATCCACCCCTTGTGGCTGTGGAAGACGCCGTCCTCCTTGAGCGTCAGGGTGTGACGCTTGTTCTTCGGATCGGTGAGCTGAACCTGATCTCCGGCCTGGAACGGGCCGTGCCTGCGAAAACCCATGGCGGCAAGGCTAATGGCAAAACGTTTGTCCCCCGACTCGGACGACTGGTAGCAATGGGCCATGTTCCCCCGCGAATCCATCTCAGCCGGGCCCGTCACCCTGAGGGCCTCCACCGAGGCCGACGTCCCGGCCGTCGTGCGCGCCTGCTCCGACCCGCTGACGCAGCGTTTCATCACGACCCTCCCGAGCCCGTACACCGAGGAAGACGCCCGTGCGTGGCTGACGGACATCACCGAGGCCCGGTGGGGGGCGGGCGGCGCCGAGTTCGTCGTGGCCGACTCGGAGACCGATGAGCTGAACGGCGTGATCGGGCTGCACGTGCCCGACCGGTTCGGCAACGTCGAGGTGGGCTATTGGGTGGCCCCGTGGGCCCGCGAGAAGGGCGTCGCCACGGCGGCGCTGCGCGCGCTGACCGCGTGGGCCTTCGAGCACGGCGCTCCCCGGGTGCACCTGGTCGCCGAGATGGAGAACGTGGCCTCGCAGAAGGTCGCGCTGGCCGCCGGGTTCCGCCACGAGGGGATGCGCCGCGGCGCCGGGCCGCTGCCCGGTGGCGGCCGGGCCGACATGGCGCTGTTCGGCCGGCTGCCGGGCGACCCCGGCGAGCCGATCAGGCCCTTCCTGCCGTTCCTGCCCCCGGGCGGCCTCACCGACGGCGTCGTCACGCTCACCATGCTGACGGCCGACGACGCACCGGCGTACCAGGCGGTGGCCTCGCTGCCCGACGTCGTGCGGTACCGGGTGCCGCCGGAGGCGCCGCCGTTCGAGGAGACCCTCTACCGGTGCAAGGGCGCCGGTTACCGCTGGCTGGTCGGCATCCAGGCCGAGATGGCCATCCGCGACGCCGCGACCGGCGCGTTCGCCGGTGACATCCAGCTCTCGCACCTGACGCCGCCGATGCGGGAGGCCATGGTCGGCTACAGCCTGCACAGCGACTTCCGGGGCCGGGGGCTGGTGACCCGGGCGGTCGAGCTGCTGGCCGGGTGGGCGTTCACCGAGGCGTCCCTGCGGCGGCTGATCTCCGGGACCAACCCGGGGAACCTGGCCTCCCAGGCGGTGCTGGAGAGGGCCGGGTTCACCCGGGGCGGGACCCAGAAGGAGTATCTGCCCGGTCCCGACGGGACCTGGACCGACAACGTCGAATGGCTCAGGCTCCGCTGAACCGCCGGGTGGTCGCGGCGAACGCGGCGTCGGTGCCCGCCAGGGCCCGGTCGATCTCGGCGTCGGTGTGGGCGGTCGACAGGAACCAGTTGTGCCAAGGGTGGACGTAGACCCCCTCGGCCAGGCAGGCGCCCGCCCAGAAGACGCCCTGCTCGAGCGTCGCGTCGCCTTCGAACGAGAGCCACGGGATCTGCACCGGGCCCGTCTGGTTGATCGTGATGCCGTGGCTCTTGGCCTGCTCATACAGTCCGGTACGCAGCCTCGACCCCGCGCGTTCGATGAGCGCCGGTCCGTCGGACTCCCGGAGGAGCTCGATCGTGGCCTTCGCAGCGCCCATCGCGGCCGAGGAGAACCAGAACGAACCGGTCGAATAGAGGGTCTGAGCTGCGTTCTTGAGGGAGTCGACCCCGGTGACGGCGGCGATCGGATGCCCGTTGCCCATCGCCTTGGACCAGGCCGACAGGTCGGGTCGTACCCCGAACGACTCCCAGGTGCCCCGGAGGTCGAGCCGGAACCCGGCGCGGACCTCGTCGATCACCAGGGCGGCCCCCAGACGGTCGGCCAGCGCCCGGATCCCGCGCGCGAAACCGGCCTCGGCGAGCTCCTGGTCCTCGAACGAGTCGTGCTTGAACGGGGTCACCAGGATCGCCGCGACGTCGTCGCCCGCCTCGGCGGCGGCGCGTTCGGCGTCCTCCAGGCTGTTGTACGTGAACTCGACCGTGTCCGCCCGCTGGTTGGGCGTGACGCCCGAAAGGCCCGGAGTGCACCACGGGTCGGCGCCGTGATAGGCGCCGTGGGCGATCAGGACCTTCGTGCGGCCCGTGGCGGCGCGGGCGACCATGAGGGCCTGGGTGGTGGCGTCGGTGCCGTTCTTGGAGAACATGGCCCACTCGGCGGCCGGGATGAGGTCGACGAGCAGCTCGGCCAGCTCGACCATGATCGGCCCGGGGCCGTTGAGGCAGTCGCCCTGCGCCTGGAGCTTCGCCGCCGCCTCCTCGACGCGGGGGTTGCGGTGGCCGACGATCATGGGGCCCCAGGAGCACATGAGGTCGAGGTACTCCCGGCCGTCGGCGTCCCACTGGCGGGCGCCCTCGGCGCGGACGAAGAACTGGGGGTAGGTGTCGCCGTGGAGGGCGGCGTTGAGGTGGCCGTACATGCCGCCGGGGATGACCTTGGCGGCGCGGGCGCGCAGATCGGCGTCCAGGGACATGGGGAACTTCCTCTCAGGCCAGGAGGGCGGCGGCGCCGTCCAGGTTCGCGTCGGAGCCGAGGCCCCCCGCCACGCGGGCGGCGACGGCGGTGCCGAGATGGGCCGATTCGAGCACCGACCGCCCGGTGAGCAGCCCGGCGGCGAAGCCCGCGCAGTAGGCGTCACCACATCCGGTCGTGTCGACGACCGGCACGTCCTCGGCGGGCACCTTCGTGAGGCCCTCGGACGTGGCGATCAGGCTGCCCTCGGCGCCCAGTGTGACGACCACGGTGCGTGGACCCTCGGCGAGGAGCTGGAGCGCGGCCTCCTCGACCGTGGCGGCGCCGGTCATCAGGAGGGCCTGCTCCTCGTTGGGCAGGAAGTGGTCGACGTGGGGCAGGAAGGTCTTCGCGGCCGGCATCAGATCGGCCATGTTCGACAGCAGGTCGAGGGTGACCTGGGTGCCGGCGGCGCGGATCTCGTCCAGGAGCGTGTGGAAGGCGGGGTCGTGGAGGCCCCAGGTGGCGTCCATGCCGCCGAGGTGGACGACCTTCGCCCGCCTGATCGCGTCGACGTCGACGTCGGCGAGGGACAGGCCCAGGTTGGCGCCGGGGACGTGGAACGAGGGCCGCCCGCCGTCGGGCCGGATGGGCAGGATCGAGGCGGCGGTCTGCTCCCCCGGCCTGCGGGTGATCTTCGACACGTCGACGCCGTGGCGGTTCATGACCATGAGCAGGAAGTCGCCCAGTTCGTCGCCGCCGATCGCGCCCAGCGAGACGACCGGGACCCCCAGCCTCGCCAGGACGACGGCGGTCCCGGCGGCGGCCCCGGCCGCGGTGATGCGCACCTGCTCGACCAGATGGGTGTCCTGGCCGGCCGGGATCGACTCGACGGGCCGGGCGAGCACGTCCACGATGTGGACGCCGAGTGTGACTACCGACATGGCCTGGATGATAGACGGGCGCCCGACTAAAATGTCAACATGCCGAAGATCGTGAACCATGACGAACGCAGGGAAGAGGTCGTGGCGGCCGCCCGCCGCATCATCCTGCGCGGGGGTATCGAGGCCGCGACCACCCGGGCGATCGCCAAGGAGGCCGGCTACTCGAACGGCGTCCTGACCCACTACTTCGCCGACAAGGACGAGATCCTGCTGTCGGCGCTCCAGTCGAGCCACCGGAGGATCACCGAGCGCCTGGCCGAGAAACTGACGGGCCTGACCGGGCTGACGGCGCTGCGCGAACTCCTCCTGGACAACCTGCCACTTGAGGAGGAACGGGAGCGGGAGACGAGCCTGGAGATCGGCTTCTGGGCCCGCAGCCTGACCTCACCGGCGTTGTTGCGGGTGCAGCGGGAGGAGGCGGGCGATCTGCATCTGCTGGTCCGCAGCCTGCTCCAGAGCGCCGCCGACTCGGGCGAGATCGCGGATGAGGGCCTCGACGACACCGCCGAGAGACTCCTGGCTCTGGTGGACGGCCTGAGCCTGCACCGCCTGCTCTACCCCGACCGGGCGTCGCGGACAGAGGAGATCATGATCGCGGAGCTCGACCGGCTCCGGCTGCCCTGAGAGACGGGCCCGGCTCGCGGTGGGGACCGTGAGCCGGGGTGCGGGCGTCAGGCGTTGCGGTGGGGCTCGAAGCGCATCGTGCGCGAGACCCCGACCCGGACGGTGGTGCCGGGCATGATCGTGACCGACTCGTTCGGGGGGATGTCGTAGAAGTTGGGGTCGCCCGGCGGCTGGATCTGGGTGCCGTTGACCGAGCCGAGGTCGATCAGGTTGACGTCCCAGTTCTCCAGGGTGACGCGCAGGTGGCGGCGGGAGACCGAGCCGTCGGGGCTGGTCACCCTGGCCGGGTGGGCGTCGCCCGACTGGACCTCGGGGGCGCGCTCGGGGTCGCGGCCGAGGATGTAGTCGCTGTCGAGGGTCAGCGCCATGCCGTCGTCGAGCAACAGGACGCCGAGCGCGGGGCGCGGGCCCTTGTAGGGCACGAGGTCACGGGTCGACAGCGGCACGCCGCAGACCGCGCAGTAGGGCGCGCGCGGGTCGTTGAAGTGGTCGTTCTTGCAGTCGACGCCGTGGACCATGGGGCCGAGGCGCTCGGGGGCGGCGTCCATCTGGGTGGAGTCGCTCGCGTCTTCGACCGGGGGCTCGGGCTGCGGCTGCGGCTCGAAGTGGCCGCTGTCGTGGCGCCGCTCCTCGTGGACGGGCTGCGGCGGATCCATGATCGTCGGAGGCGGCCCCATCGGCAGGCCGGGCGGCGGGCCGAACGGGCCGGGGCCGGGCGGCGGCGGGGGCTGCACCGGCTGGTGCTGCTCGTAGGGCGGCGGGTAGTCGTGGGGCTGCGGGTCGTAGGACGGCTGGTTGTACGGCGTCGGGGGCGGCGGCTGGTGGGGGATCATCGGCTGCTGCGGGCCCGAGGGCTGCGAGGCGTAGGGATGACCGTGACCCTGCTGCTGCGGCTGCGGGGAGGGCTGCTGGATCGGCACCTGCCGGTGGACCGTGTGACCGGTCGCCGTGTAGTCGATCTCGGCGCCGCCGCCCGCCACCACGCCGCCGTCGAGGCGCGAGTAGGGGCTGGAGGGGCCCGAGCCCGGAAGCCGCAGTTCGACCCGGCCGACCGGGCCTGCCACCAGGCGATCGTTCCACGTGAGCGCGTCTTGGCCGGAGAGCACGAAGTCGCCGTCGGGGGTGCCGAACAGGTGGGCCGAGGCCGTGCCCGACACCAGCACCGCCACACCGCCGCCCGAGGGACCGGCGACCGCGATCGCGGGCGGCTCGTCGTCCATGGAGCGCGCCAGAACCTTGGCGACCTTACGGACGAGCGTGCGTCCGTCGCCTCCGGTCTCGGCGGTCTCCCGCACCGCGTCGAGCAACTCCTCCACCTGCGCCGAGCCCGGCCCGCACACCAGCGCCAGCCCGTTCAGGTGAGCGACCACCCCGTCACCCGGAAGCGGACGGACCACCCCCGCGCCCTGCTCCGTCACAGAACTCTCCTCCGGCCAAACCTATCTTCTGATCGTTTGACCAGAACATTAGTGGTGCGCGCGCCAGATGACGAGTGGGGGTAATCGCTCCCGATCTGGTCAGACGCCGGTGAACACCCGATTGACGTCGGCTGTGGCGAGCACGCCGTAGATTTCGCCGCCCCTTTCGACGAGCAGATATTCGCCCGCCGGGTTGTCGCGCATGGCGTCGATCAAGGACTCTCCCTCCAGGTCGGCGCCCAGGACGAGCGCCGGTTCGAGGGTGCGCGACAGCGACCCGACGTTGATCCAGGGACGGCGCGGCTCGGGGGTGGCGTTGACCGCGGCCTCGTTCACGATCGCCGTCGGGCGGCCTTCGTGATCGACGATCACCAGCGCCCCCGCACCGCTCTCACGTGCCCTCCTGAGCGCCTCGGCCAGCGGGACGTCGGAGGTGACCGGGAGCGCCCTGCGGGCCAGCGCGCGGGCGCGCACCTGGGGCAGCTTGGAGCGGACCTTGGCGACGCGGAGCGACTGCGAGGCGCCCATCCAGATGAAGGAGGCCAGGATCATCGACCAGAGGATCGAGGTGAAATCGGGCTCCTGACCGGCCATGAGGGGCAGCACGAACAGGGACAGCACCAGGACGACCGCCAGGCCGCGCCCGACCCAGCCCGCGGCCACGGTGCCGGAGTTGGAGTTGCGGGTGATCTTCCACACACCGGCCCTGAGCATGCGGCCGCCGTCGAGCGGCAGGCCGGGCAGCAGGTTGAACAGGCCGACGATCAGGTTCGACCACACGAGGATGTCGAGGAGCACCCAGGGGATCGTGTTGGGCTCGACGACCTGCTTGAGACCCAGGAAGACGCCCGCCAGGCCCAGCGAGGCGACCGGCCCGACGAACGAGACCAGGAACTCCTTGCCGGGGGTGTCGGGCTCCTTCTCGATCTCCGAGACCCCGCCCAGGAGATAGAGGGTGATCTGTTTCACCGGCAGCCCGAAGGCCTTGGCGACGACGCAGTGGGCCAGTTCGTGGAGCAGAACCGATATGTAGAGCAGCACCGCGAAAAGCAGGGCGATCGAATAGTGGACGAACTGCGAGAACTGCGGGAGCTGGGCGGCTACCTGCGGTTCGTAGATGAACGTGATGAACGCGGCGACGATCAGCCACGTCGGAGACACGTAAACCGGGATCCCGAACGGGCGTCCCATCCGCAGCCCCGGAGACGGTGTGCTCATAGTGGTCTGGTTCCCCTTCCTTGGCATGGATCCTACGCGCGCGATCTGCCCGGAGAAGTGTCGGAGGCATGGCCTAAGGTCTGGGCATGACCCTGACCGAGGAGCGCGCCGTCATCGGCGCGCTGTCCCCCTCCCGTGCCGGTGACTTCATGACCTGCCCGCTGCTCTACCGGTTCAGGGTGATCGACCAGCTTCCCGAGAAGCCCTCTCCGGCGGCGGTGCGGGGCACGCTCGTCCACGCCGTGCTCGAACGCCTCTACGACCTGCCGCCCGGCGCCCGCACCGCCACGGCCGCCCGCGACCTGCTCGAACCGCAGTGGCGCCGGCTGCTGGAGGAGGAGCCCGCCTACCAGGGCCTGTTCGAGGCCGACACCGAGCGCGACGAGTGGCTGGAGCAGGCGCGCGGCATGGTCGACCGCTACTTCACCCTCGAAGACCCGACAGTGCTCGAACCGGCCGAGCGCGAGCTCTATGTCGAGGCGGTGCTCGACAGCGGGCTCATGCTGCGCGGCTACGTCGACCGGCTCGACGTGGCGCCCACCGGCGAGATCCGGGTGGTCGACTACAAGACGGGCGCCGCGCCCGGTCCGCAGTTCGAGGCCAAGGCGCTGTTCCAGATGAAGTTCTACGCCCTGGTGCTGTGGCGCCAGCGCGGCGAGATCCCCCGGCTGCTCCAGCTCGTCTACCTGGGCGGCGGCGGCGAGGTGCTGCGCTACGCCCCCGACGAGGCCGACCTGCGCGCGACCGAGCGCAAGGTCGAGGCGCTGTGGCAGGCGATCGAGCGGTCGCTGACCACGCGCGAGTGGCACCACCGCCCGTCGCGCCTGTGCGGCTGGTGCGACCACCAGGCCCTGTGCCCCGAGTTCGGCGGCACTCCCCCGCCCGTCCCCGAGCAGCGGCCCCGCCCGACCCGGCGGCTGCCGGCCGCCCGGGCGGCGACCGACGAGCTCTGAGGCCCCGGGCGGCTCGTTCCTAGGGATGAGGTCTGCGCGCCGGAGGCGGCCTAAATTTGTTGCGTGCGCACCTCCCCCCGCCGGCAGCTGATCAGCGACTCAGTGCTCGCGGTCGTGATGACCGCGTTCTCGCTGCTCTTCGCCCTGTCCGTGGGGCCGCACGCCGCCGTCGAGTGGGAGGGGCTGTCGGCCTTCCCGCAGCGGCCCGCCGATCCGTTCAGCCTCGTACTGATCGTTTCCTGTACGGCGCCGCTCGCGCTGCGCCGCCGATGGCCGTTCCTGGTGCTGGCGGCGACGACGGTGCCGGTCGTGGTGCTCAACGTGCTCGACTACAGCGCCGGGCTGGCCGACCTGGCGGCGATGATCCTGCTCTACACGGTCGCCACCCAGCGGGGGCTGGCGCTCAGCGTGCTGGCGGCGGTGCTGGTCATGACCGGCTATCTGGCCGGGGCGCTGCCGGGCAATCCGCAGCTCGTCTGGACCGACCACGCCATCATCGTGGTCGTCACGGCGCTGGTGTGGGTGACCGGGCGCACGACCCGGCTGAGACGGGCCTATCTGGGGGAACTCGTCGACCGGGCCGACCGGCTGGAGCGCGCCCGCGAGGCCGACACCCGGGCGGCCCGCGCCGAGGAGCGGTCGCGGATCGCCAGGGAGCTCCACGACGTCGTCGCCCACCACGTCTCGGTGATGACCGTCCAGGCCGCCGCCGCCCGGACGATGCTGGAGAAGGACCCGCAGGTGGCGCGCGACGCGCTGGTCTCCATCGAGGAGATGGGCCGCACCGCGATGGCCGAGATGCGCAGCATCGTCGGCGTGCTGCGCACCGACGGCCCCGCCGAGCGCGGGCCGCAGCCCGGCATGCACGACCTGCCCGGCCTCGTCGACCAGATGCGCGAGGCGGGGCTGACCACCCAGCTCTGGCTGGAGGGCGAGGCGCGGCAGCTGCCCCCCGGCGTCGACCTGGCCGCCTACCGGCTGGTGCAGGAGGCGCTGACCAACAGCCTGCGGCACGCCGGGCCCGCCGCTCGGGCGTGGGTGACGGTCCGCCACGAGGCCGGCGAGCTGATGGTCCACGTCGAAGACGACGGGCGCGGGCTGGTCCTGAAAAGGGAGAACGGCAGCAAGGGGCACGGGCTCGTGGGCATCAAGGAGCGAGTTGCCCTCTATGGTGGAGTTCTGCGGATCGGCCCGCGACCGGGGGGCGGATTCGAGGTCCGGGCCCGCTTTCCCCTCAAGGACAGATAAATGCCGATCAGGGTGCTGTTGGTCGACGACCAGCCGCTGCTGCGCACGGGGTTCAGGTTCATCCTGGAGGCCGAGACCGATGTGACCGTCGTCGGCGAGGCCGGTGACGGCTCGACCGCGATGGACCAGTCGCGCGCGCTGCTGCCCGACGTCGTGCTGATGGACATCCGGATGCCCGGCATGGACGGCATCGAGGCCACCCGCCGCATCGTCCGCGACGCCCCGGCGTCGGCCCATGTGCCCCGGGTGCTGGTGCTGACCACGTTCGACCTCGACGAATACATCGTGGAGGCGCTGCGGGCGGGCGCGAGCGGGTTCCTGCTGAAGGACGTGCCGCCGGTCGAGCTGCTCCAGGCGATCCGCGTGGTGGCGGCCGGAGACGCGATCGTGGCGCCGAGCGTGACGCGGCGGCTGCTCGACAAGTTCGCCAGCCGGTTGCCGTCGGCCCACCAGCAGGCGTCCCCGACCCGGCTGGCCCGGCTGACCGAGCGGGAGCTCGAGGTCCTCAAGCTGATCGCCAAGGGGCTGTCCAACGCCGAGATCGCCCGCGAGCTGGTGGTCAGCGAGACGACGGTGAAGACCCACGTGGGCAACGTGCTGACCAAACTGGGCCTGCGCGACCGGGTGCAGGCGGTCGTGCTGGCCTACGAGACCGGGCTCATCACGCCCGGCGCGCATCCCTAGCACGACCGCCCTGCGGGCTCAGCTCCGGCGGAGTTCCTTCAGCAGGAGGTCCTTCACGTCGGTCGCGTGGTAGCTGTCGCCGTCCCACGGGCCGATCAGGACCGGGCCGTCCTCCGGGGAGTCCGGGAGGCGGCCGTGGCTGCCCGACACCTGGTGGGGGTCGAGGGGGACGACGGACATCTCGTACCGGAAGCCCATCTTCTTGCGCAGGAGGGCCTTGGCGGCGATGGCCTTGCTGGTCATGAAGAGCTCGGCGGGGTCGTAGCCGGGCTTGCGGTGGATCTCGACCAGCTTCGCGAAGTCGGGGGCGCGGTCGTCGTCGAGCCAGTAGTAGTAGGTGAACCACGCGTCCGGCTCGGCCACGGCGACCAGTTCCCCGGCGCGTTCGTGGTCGAGGCCGTACTTCTCCTTGCCGGCCTGGTCGAGGACCTCGTCGACGCCGTCGAGGCCCGCGATCAGGTCGCGGACGCGCGGGATGTCGGCGGAGTCCTTCACGTACACGTGCGAGATCTGGTGGTCGGAGACCGCGAAGGCGCGGCTGGTCCACGGGTCGAGATACTCCATGCCGACCTGGGTGTAGACCTCCAGGAGGCCCTCGCGCCGCAGGGCGCGGTTGATGTCGACGGCCTTGGACGCCTTAGTGATGCCGTACTCCGACAGGATGACCGGGTTCTGGTCGAGCAGCGGGACCAGGGCCTGGTCGACGGCCTTGGCGGCGTCGATCGCCTGCTGGGAGTCGGGGCCGAAGCGCTGGAGGTCGTAGTCGAGGTGCGGGATGTAGACCATCGTGAGGTCGGGCTTCTCCTCGTTGATGATCTTCCGGGTGGCGCCCACGATCCAGTTCGACGAGGTGATGCCGGCGTTCGGGCCCCAGTAGGTGAACAGGGGGAACTCACCCAGCGAGCCGGTGAGCCTGTCGTGCCACTCCGGCGGGCGGACGTAGGCGTCGGGCGACTTGGCGCCGTCGGCGTGGTAGATCGGGCGGGGCGTCACGACGAAGTCGGAGTTGGTGCCCATGGCGTACCACCAGCAGATGTTGGCGGTCTTCAGGTCGCGGGTGACGTCCCAGATCTGCTCGCCCTGGATGAGGGCGTTGTGCTGGCGCCACAGGAAGACCTCGCCGAGGTCGCGGAAGTACCAGCCGTTGCCGACGATGCCGTGGTCACGGGGCATCGCGCCGGTCACGATGGAGGCCTGGACCGAGCAGGTCACCGCGGGCAGCACCGGCGTCAGGGCGGCGGCGTTGCCCAGCTTCGACACGTTGGGCATGTGGGCGAGCAGCCGCGGGGTGAGCCCGACCACGTTGATAACGAGCATGGTTTTATCGCAATCCTCTGAGGAAATCGATGGACCTCTGGGCGACCGCCGGGGCGGCATGGCTGTGCCGGGCCAGCTCGACCGCGATCATCCCGTCGAATTCGGCCAGCTCCGCCAGAACGGGCCCGAACTCGATCTCTCCGTCGCCGAACTCCAGGTGTTCGTGGACACCGCGCCGCATGTCCTCGATCTGGACGTGTACCAGGTAGGGCGACGCCCGCCGGACGCACTCGGCGACCGGCCAGGGCTCCAGGCACTGACAGTGCCCGATGTCGAGGGTCAGCCCGAACCGGTCGGGCTCCCCCAGCCGCTTGCGCAGCCGTTCGTAGGCGGCCAGGTCGTCGACGAGCATGCCGGGCTCGGGTTCGAACCCGAGCACCACGTCGTGCTCCTCGGCACTGGCCAGCAGGGTTTCGCAGTGGGCCGTCAGCCGGTCCCACGCGAGGTCCTCGGGGACCTCGGCCGGGCGGATGCCGCTCCAGAAGTGGACGACCGGGGCGCCCAGGTCGGCCGCGACCTCGATGGCCCTCTTGGTGTAGGCGAGCCGCGGGGCGGCATCCTCGTGCAGGAAGGTCGGGTAGTGCTTGCGGAACGGGTCGAGGGTGTAACGCCCGCCCGTCTCGACGACCACGTTCATGCCGAGGCGGCCCAGTTTGGTCGCGACCTTGCTGACCTCGTCGAAGGTCGGGTCGGCACCCAGGTGGCCGTGGTCGAGGGTGAGCGCCACTCCCATGTAGCCCAGGTCGGCGAGCACGGTGAGCGCGTCGTCCAGGGAGTGGTCGCGGAACCCGTTGGAGCAGTAACCGAAGTTCATGCGGTCGACATCTTGGACGAGAGCCAGCGGCCGACCGGGAGCGCGGTCACCAGGCCGATCGCGCTGCGGGTCTTGCCGCCGCCCGCCACCGCCGCCGCCTGAAGCGGCACGAAGCCCATGATCGAGGCGCGCACCGCCTGCCGCACCTGCTCGGGGTCGGGCTTGCCGCGCAGCGCCAGCGTCGCCCGGCCGCCACTGGCGGCGTAGCCCGCGATGAGGGCGGCCGCCGCGGCCTTGTCGGTGGCCGAACCCGCGCCCTGGGCGACCGAGACGGCCGCCAGGCCGGTGGCGGCGGCCGTACAGGCCAGCGCGCCCCTGACCGTGGCCGGGCTCGCCCCGGACACCTCGGCGCGGCCGAGGATGCTGATGCCGTAGGTGTGCGCGCCGACGGCGAAGGCCATCGGGGTGGCCTTGCCGGCGCCGAGCATCACGTCGAGCGTGCGGCAGGCCGCCATCGAGGCGGGACCGGCCGGGGTGTGCTTCAGTCCCATGTCGTACGCCCACACCGCCGCCCCCAGCAAGCTCGCGATGGCCAGGCCCTTCTTGCCGCCCGCAGCCGCGGCCACGGCGATCCCGGCGCCGGTGAGCCCGGCGGCGATGCCGAGGGCCTGGTTCGCCGAGATCCGCCCCGAGGGGATCGGCCGTTCGGGCCGCTCGATCGCGTCGATGTCCCGGTCGGCCCAGTCGTTCAGCGCCATCCCGGCCCAGTAGAGCAGCACCGAGGCCACCGCCAGCGCGGGGGTCCCCCTGCGCCCGGCGAGCGAGGCGCCCGCCATGGTGTCGCCGGGGACGGAGAGGGTGGCGGGGGCACGCACCAGTTCGAGTGCCGCCTTCAACCCGATTCGACTCATTTACGGCTTCCGATCACTTACCCAAGCTAGACGATCGGATGTTTCCAGACTTTTCATCCGGAAGCGAGTCCTTGACCTGCTTCTAGGGATATATGCGCACATAGGGAACTCGGTTCGATCACCGCTCGTCGTCTGAACAACGGGGAACGGGAGGGCCGATGGCCGAGAAGAAGAACCTCACTCCAGGGCGGATCATCGGGAAGTGGCTCCTCGGCGAGGGCCTCGACGACGACGAGCGCCGGACGCGGACCGGCCGGACCCTCGGGGTCGTGGGGAGGGTTCTCGGGGTCACGGAAAGGATCCTGTTCGTCGTCCTCACGCCCGTGGTGTGGGTGCTCTTCTATCCCGTGGGCATCCTCATCGGGATCCGGGCCAACATCGGGTGGGCCATCCGGCGGGTGCTGAGCCGTCTCACCTGGCGGCTGTTCACGCCGTTGCACGGCCGGCCCGACGGCTTCAGGGGCGTCGACGCGAAGATCGAGACGGAGACGGGCTGGGTCGGCGCGGTCGTCAACGTCAACCAGGAACGCCTGGCGTACACCCTGCGCGGAAGCGACCACGAACTCGCCCGTGAGGGCGCCTCCATCCGGGTGGACACCCCCGGTCACCGCCATCGCGAACACGGTCAGGCGGTGGTGACCATCCGCATGCCCGACGGGCGCGTCATCCGGATGACCACGTCATCCGTCCACCGGAGGCTCCTGGAGGACCTGAACGGCGTGCCGCTCGTGCGGACGATGCCGCCGCAGAATCCGGCCCCGCCGCGCCCGCGCGTCATCCCGAGGTGGAACGACGACGCCCCCCGGCCCGCGAAGGCGGACCGGGGGCACTGAGGCTCAGGCCACCGTGGCCGGGGTCTCCGTCTTCGCCGGGGCGTTCTCCGGGAAGTGGCAGGCCACGGCGTGGCCGGGGGCCAGTTCCGCCAGGGGCGGCTCGGTGGTCTTGCAGATCTCCTGGGCCTTCCAGCAGCGCGTGTGGAAGCGGCACGCCGGGGGCGGGTTGAGCGGGGAGGGCACGTCACCGGTGAGGCGGATGCGCTCGCGGCCCTCGCGCTTGCGGGTGTCGGGGATCGGCACGGCCGACAGCAGGGCGTTGGTGTAGGGGTGCATCGGCGAGGCGTACAGGCCGACGCGGTCGCTGATCTCGACGATCTTGCCGAGGTACATGACCGCGACCCGGTCGGAGATGTGCCGCACGACCGACAGGTCGTGGGCGATCACCACGTAGGTCAGGTCGAGCTCGTTCTGCAGGTCTTCCAGCAGGTTGACGACCTGGGCCTGGATCGACACGTCGAGGGCCGACACCGGCTCGTCGGCGATGATCAGCTTGGGCTTCAGGGCGAGCGTGCGGGCGATGCCGATGCGCTGCCGCTGGCCGCCGGAGAACTCGTGGGGGTAGCGGTTGTAGTGCTCGGGGTTGAGGCCGACCAGTTCCAGGATCTCCTGGACGGCCTTCTTCGTCCCCTGCTCGGTCTGGATGCCCTGGATCCGGAACGGCGCCCCGACGATGGCCCCGACGGTGTGCCGGGGGTTCAGCGAGCTGTAGGGGTCCTGGAAGATCATCTGCATGTCACGGCGCAGCGGGCGCAGCTTGCCCTGCTTCATGTGCGTGATGTCGTGACCCTCGAAGCTGATCTGCCCGCCGGTCGGCTCGATCAGCCGGGTGATCAGCCGCCCGGTGGTGGTCTTGCCACAGCCCGACTCGCCGACCAGGCCCAGCGTCTCGCCCTTGCGGACGTCGAAGCTGATGCCGTCGACCGCCTTGACGGCGCCCACCTGGGTCTTGAACAGGCCCTTGGTGACCGGGAAGTGCTTCTCCAGCCCCTGGACGGACAGGATGGTCTCGGTCATCAGGACTCCAGCTTCGGCTTGATCTCGGTGGCCCAGATGGCCCGCCGCTCCTCGCGGGGGAGGTGGCAGCGCACCAGGTGGCCCCCCTCGGTCTCGACCAGGTCGGGCACCAGCGTGCGGCCCTTGCCCTCGTTGCGCGGCTCGAAGGCGCAGCGGGGGTGGAAGGCGCAGCCGGACGGCACGTTGATGAGCGAGGGCGGGGAGCCCTTGATCGGCAGCAGCCGCTCGGTCACCTCGCGGTCGAGGCGGGGCATGGACCCCAGTAGACCCCAGGTGTACGGGTGCTCCGGCCGCTCGAAGATGTCGTCGGCGGAGCCGTACTCGATGCACTTGCCGCCGTACATGACGAGGATGTCGTCGGACAGTTCGGCGACCACACCCAGGTCGTGGGTGATGATGATCAGCGCGGCGTTGAAGTCGCGCTGGAGGTCGCGCATCAGGTCGAGGATCTGGGCCTGCACGGTCACGTCGAGCGCGGTGGTCGGCTCGTCGGCGATCAGCAGCTCGGGGTCGCACGACAGGGCCATGGCGATCATCGCGCGCTGGCGCATGCCGCCCGAGAACTCGTGCGGGTAGCTGTCGACGCGGCGGTCGGGCTGCGGGATGCCGACCCGGCCGAGCATGTCGATCGCGTGCTTCTTGGCGACCTTCTTCGAGACGGCGTTGTGGATCCGGTACGCCTCGATGATCTGGTCGCCCACGGTGTAGTAGGGGTGCATCGCCGACAGCGGGTCCTGGAAGATCATCGCCATCTTCTTGCCGCGCAGCGTCCGCACGTGCTCGGCGCTGGCCGAGACGAGCTCCTCGCCGTCGAGCCAGACCTCTCCCGAGATCTTCGCCCGGCCGCCCTTGTGCAGGCCGAGGATGCCGAGCGAGGTGACGCTCTTGCCGGACCCCGACTCGCCCACGATGCCGAGCGTCTTGCCGCGTTCGAGGTCGAACGACAGGCCGTCGACCGACTTGACCAGGCCGTCGTCGGTCGGGAAGTGGATCTTCAGATCCTTGAGCTGGAGAAAGGTCATGACAGCCGCACCCTCGGGTCCACGACCGCGTACAACAGGTCGACGATGAGGTTGGCCACGACGATGAAGAACGCGGCCAGCATGGTGAAGCCCATGATCTTGGGCAGGTCCTGGGCGGCGATGGCGGTGGTGGCGTACTTGCCGAGGCCCTGGAGGGAGAAGGCGTTCTCCGTCAGGATGGCGCCGCCGACCAGGATGCCGACGTCGAGACCGAAGATCGTGACGATCGGGGTCAGCGCGGCCCGCAGGCCGTGCTTGCCGATGACCACCCGTTCCCGCAGGCCCTTGGCTCTGGCAGTACGTATGTAGTCCTCACCCAGGGTGTCGAGCATGCCGGCACGGGTGAGGCGGGCGTAGGCCGCCGCGTTCAGGAACGCCAGGGTGAGCCACGGCAGGATCAGGCTGTAGGCCCACTGGACGGGATCCTCCGTCAACGGTACGTAGGCGCCGCCCGGCGCGGTGATGCCCCAGCTGTACGACAGGATCGACAGCGCCACCAGACCGGTGAAGAACGGGGGCAGCGAGACGCCCGCCAAGGCGATGATCATCGCTCCCCGGTCGAAGACCGAGCCTCTGCGCAGCGCCGACAGCACGCCGACCGAGACGCCGATCACCAGCCAGATGACCGAGGCGCCCGCCGCCAGGGAGAGCGTCACGGGTAGCCGGTCCATCAGGTCGGGCCAGACCGGTTGCTTGGTGACGAACGAGTAGCCGAAGCAGGGGGCGGGACAGAACTCGACACCCTTGCCGTAGTCGTAGTCGGCCCCGACGAAGATGCCCTTCACCCACCGGCCGTACTGGACCACGACGGGGTCGTGCAGCCCGAGCTTCTCCGCGACGGCGACCACGGTCTCGGCGGTGGCCGCGCGGCCGACGTAGCGGTTGGCGATGTCGTCGGCCGTGACGCCCGCCAGGCGGGGCACCACGAAGAAGATCGAGAAAGTGACCGCGCTGACGATGAACAGCATGGCCAGAGCGCCGATCAGGCGCCTGATGATATAGGTGACCACTGTCCCCCCTCGGCAAAGGGGGCCGGTCCGGCCGGACCGGCCCCCTGCCTGCCGAACTAGGCCGGATTACTCGACGCCGAGCGCCAGGTAGTCGTACATGTCGAAGGCACCGGTGACGAACTGGTTCGTCACGCCCTTGCCCCGGATGAGCAGACCCTTGGCGTAGACGGCCGGGAGGACGTAGGCGCCCTCCATGACCTTCTGGTCCGCCTCGCCCCAGATGGCGTCACGGGCGGCGGTGTCCTGCTCGGCGAACGCCTTGTCGACGAGCGCGTCGACCGCGGGGTCCTTGACCGAGAGGTTGTAGTTGCCGGCCGCGCGGATCGTGCGGCTGTCGATGATCTGCGACAGGAAGCCGAAGCCGTCGTTCCAGTCGGCGCCCCAGCCGTTGGTGGCCAGGCCGATGCCGTTGGCCTTGGTGTACTCGGGCTTACCGGCGTAAGCGGTGTAGTACTCCGAGGTCGGGAAGCCCTTCAGGGTCAGCTTGATGCCGACCTTGGCGAGCGCCTGCTGCATCGACTCGCCGGCCGCGACCTCCTTGGGACGGTCGGAGCGGAAGGTCATCGTGGTCTCGAAGCCGTTGGGCTGACCGCAGGCGGCCAGCGCCTCCTTGGCCTTGGCCTCGTCGCCCGACGCGGTCGGGAAGAGGTCGAGCTTCTTCCAGCCGCCGATGCTCGGGGGCATCAGCGAGGTGGCGACGTCGCCGGCGAACTGGCCGCCGTAGGCGTTCTGGAGACCGGTGCGGTCGGCGGCGTAGATGACGGCCTTGCGGCACTCGATGTTGTCGAGCGGCGGGACGTCACCGAGGATCGAGATGTACCAGGTACGCGCCGCGACCGGGTTGTCCGCGCGCTCCTTCAGCGCCGGGTCGGTCGTGACCGTGCCGACGGCGGCCGGCTGCACACCGGTGCCCGCGATGTCGACGTGCAGGTCGCCGGCGATGATCCGGTTGTCGAGGTCGTTGCCCTCGACGCCCAGGGAGATCTCGTACTTGTCCGGGAGCGCCTTGCGGACCGGGTCGGTCGCCTGGTCCCACTGGTCGTTGCGGACCAGCGTGTACTGCTTGCCGGCCTCGACGGTCTCGAACTTGTAGGGACCGGACGCGATCACGTGGTCGCGGTACTTGATGCCGGTGTCCTTGGCCTGCGGGACCGGCACGGTGGCCGGGAGCGCGGCGAAGTTGTCGAAACCGGCGTACGGCTTGTTCAGGTGGAAGACGATCGTCTGGTCGTCGGGGGTCTCGATCGCCGAGTCGGTGTTGACGTCGGGGGTCGTGTAGACCGACTTGAAGTCCTTCGGCAGGTCCAGCCAGTCGTTGAAGTAGGTCGGACCGTTGACGAACGTCTCCTTGTCGAGCTGGCGGAGAACGGCGTACTTCACGTCCTTGGACGTGATCGCGGTGCCGTCCTCGAACTTCAGCCCGGCGCGGAGCTTGTAGGTCCAGGTCTTGGCGTCGTCACTCGCCTGACCGAGGCTCTCGGCCAGGTCGGGCACGAGCTCGCGGCCCTTGGCACCCGGAGCGGGGTTGTAGGTCACCAGCGGGCGTCCGTAGATGCGCAGCAGGTTCCACGACATGCCGTAGTAGGTGTCACCGGGGTCCACCGAGTCCCAGTCCTCGGTGACGGCCATCTTGAGCGTGCCGCCCTTCTTGTCGGAAGGGTTGGTCACGTTCTCGAGGCCGGCGTTGAAGCCCGCCGCTCCGGCCGCGGCCGGTGCGGACGTGCCGCCGCCCTCGGCGGCCGGCGTTTCGGTACCGCCGCCGCCACAGGCCGACAGGGCCAAGGCGAGAACGGCACCGGCGGCCGAGACGACCAGTGCTTTCTTCTTCATTCGTAAACCCCTTGTTGGTAGGAGCCGGGGGAACAGGGATAAAAGCTCAGCGACCCGACCTCGGGTCGAGTGCGTCGCGCAGGCCGTCGCCGAAGAGGTTGAAGGCGAGCACGGTGATGAAGATCGCCATGCCGGGGAAGAACATGAAGTGCGGCACGGTGTAGTACTTCGTGGCCGCCGCGAGCATGCCGCCCCAGGTCGCGGTGGGCGGCTGGATGCCGACGCCGAGGAACGACAGCGCGGCCTCGAACAGCACGTTGGTCGGGATCAGCAGCGTCGCGTAGATCAGGATCGGCGCGATCAGGTTCGGCAGGATCTCCCTGAACAGGATGTACGGCCCCCGTGCGCCCAGGCTCCGCGCCGCGTCGACGAACTCGCGCTCGCGCAGCGACAGGGTCTGGCCCCGGATGATGCGGCCGATGTAGCCCCAGTTGAAGAAGCCGATGACGAAGATCAGCAGCAGGATGCGGAGGGTGTCCCCCTGCACCTTGAGCTGCGTCTCGAACTGGCCGAGCACGCCCACCAGGGCCATGGCGAAGACCAGGACCGGGAAGGCGAGGAAGACGTCCATGAGCCGGCTGATGATCGTGTCGACCCAGCCGCCGAAGTATCCGGCGATGATGCCCATGGTGGTGCCGATGAGCACCGACAGCAGCGTCGCGAAGAACGCGATGAGCAGAGAGATGCGGGCGCCGTACACGACCCGGCTGAAGAGGTCGCGGCCGTTGAGGGGCTCGACCCCGAACAGGTAGTCCCAGCTGATGCCGCTGCCGCCCTTGGGCGTCATCGTCATCGTGTCGATCATGTCCTGGTTGAACTGGTTCGGCGGGTGGCCGAACCAGCCGACGATCAACGGCGCGAAGACGGCGACGAGGATCAGGAAGATGATGACACCGGCACCGGTGAGGGCAACCTTGTCACGCTTGAGGCGCATCCAGGCGATCTGTCCGAGGGACCGCCCCTGGATCGCCTTCGCGCCCGCTCCCTCGGCAACGGCCTCCGGGGTGGCTTTCAGCTCGCCACCGGAGACGTCAAGTGGTGCGGTCATGCGTTGGGCCCCCTGGGTTCCAGACGACGTTGTGCCGACGGGAGCACGACACGTCCGGAGCGCTCCCATGTGGATCTAGACCCACACGGTGAGCGGGTCTCGTCGGCAGAATCTATGTGCTGATCTGCGTAAACAAGACCCAGTAGGCGCTATGTGGCCCAACTGTGATTCACGCGAAACTCATTCGTGTTGATCTTGAAGAATATGTCGGAGTCCCGTTTCGGTTCTGTCGCGGAACTGTGACATTGCACTGGCGGGTAACTTAGGTCTCGCTATGCGAGATTTCCCGAGTCGGGCTCAGCTGATGCCGCGCTTCTTCAAGATGTCTTCGATGTCCGAGAAATCATCGTTCTTGGACTCGACGGGCTGCGGCGCCGGGCGGGCCATCGGCTTGGTGACGTCGGCCGGCCTGCCGGGCGCGGTCGTCGTGGCCGCCGCGGGCGCGGGCGCGGACTCCTTCTTCCCGTTCCGGGCCCTGCGCCCGATCCGGAGGGTACGGCCCCGCATCACCCCCGACACGAGGAACAAGATCACGGACAGCCCCGCCAGCGCAACCCCCGCCCAGACGGTCGGCGAGAGCACCAGCCCGGTCACGAAGCCCACGACCGAGGACACGATGTTCCAGATGGTCTTCAGCGCGTTGGTCAGATAGGCGGCCAGCGGCAGCAGCGCCCACGCGGTGGCCCGCAGCCCCGCCGCCGCCCCCCGGCGCCGGAACGCGAGGAACGCGAACGCCACACCGACGGCGGTCAGCCCCGCGCACAGCGGCAGCCACGCGATGTCTTCAAAGGTCATGCCTGCCCCCTGGAGTTGTCGGCCTCATTTCCATCCTGTCACGCGGGTCTCCGGCGCGTGCTCCTCCCTGAGGAGGGCGTGACCCCTAGGCACTACCCCGGGTTAGCCCTGGGGAGGCGTGGGGTTCACTCGGATCCGCCCAGGCCGCGAGGTTCCTACCGTCGGAGGCATGTGGCCTTTCATGGGGCGTACGACCGAACGTGACCAGATCAGGGCGGCGGCCCGCGACGGGGGCGGGGTGCTGGTGACCGGCCCGGCCGGGTCGGGCCGCACCCGCCTGCTCACCGAGACGCTGGCGCCCTACTCCTTCTTCCTTGTACGTGCCCGCGCGGCGGACGTGCCGTTCGGGGCCTTCGCCCACCTGCTGCCCGAACCCGCCTGCACCCCGGTCAACCCGGTGGTCTGGGCGGCCGGCGCCCTCGGGCCGGTCGCGCCGGTGCTAGCCGTCGACGACGCCCACCTGCTCGACCCCAGCTCGGCCGCGCTGGTCGCGCACCTGGCCGAGCACCACGGCACCACGCCGATCATCACGGCCAGGGCGGGCGCCCCGCTGCCGGAGGCGATCGCCGCCCTGTGGCGCGACGGCGGCCTGACCCGGATCGACCTGGCGCCGCTCACCGTCCGCGAGACCGGCCACCTGCTGGCCGCCGCCCTGGGCGCGCCCGCCGAGATCGCGACCGTACGCCGTCTCCACCACGCCACCGGCGGCAACCCCCGCCTGATCACCGAACTCCTGCCCGGCACCGTGATGACCCGCGCCGACGGCGTCTGGCGCTGGGACGGCGAGCTGACCCCGCCGCCCCGGCTGCGCCAGCTCCTGGAGGCCGAACTGGCCGGGCTGACCCCGGCCGAGACCACCGCCGTCGAACTGGTCGCGCTGGCCGAGCCGGTCGACCTGGACGTCTTACTGGGCCTGGCCGACCAGGCGGCCGTCACCCTGCTGGAGCGCCGGGGCCTGATCACCGTGCCGCGCGACACCTCTCCCCCGCGCGTGCGGCTGGCCTGCCCTCTCCACGCCCAGGTGGTGCGCGACCGGGCCACCACGCTGGGCGTCCGCGACGGGCTCGCGCTGCTCGGCGGCGGCGCCCCGCCCGTCGAGGGGCTGAGCGCCCGGGAGGCCGAGGTCGCCCGGCTGGCCTCCTGGAACCTGACCAACCGCGAGATCGCCGACTGGCTGGTGCTGTCGCCGCGTACGGTCGCCAACCACCTGTGCCGGGTCTACACCAAGCTCGGGGTCAACAACCGCGCCGACCTGGCACCGTTGCTGGCCGCTTAGACACGTCTAGATGAGGGTGTGGATGAAGGGGAGGTCGACGTCGAGGAGTGACTCGACGACCGTGCGGCGGGGGGCCGCCGGGATCGGGAGCAGGTTGGGGACCGCGATCACGTAGCAACCGGCGGCGGTGGCGGCGGCCACGCCGTTCGGCGAGTCCTCACACACCACGGTGTACCGCGGATCGGCGCCGAGGAGGCGCAGTGCCAACTGGTAGGGCTCGGGGTCGGGTTTGGTGCGGGTGACGTCGTCGGCGGTGACGATCGCGTCGAAGTGGTGGCGGCCGATCGAGGCGAGCACGGCGTCGGCCATGGGCTTCAGCGACGCCGTTACCAGCGCGGTGCGCACGCCCGCGGCCTTGAGCTCGGCGAGGAGTTCGAGGGCGCCGGGCAGCGGCTCGACCCCCGACTCCAGCCGGGTCAGCATGCCGTCGAGGAGCCAGCCGCCCACCACGCCGGGGGCGACGTCGGAGCCGGTCAGGGCGATCATGTAGGCGACGGTGGTGTCCCACGAGCCGCCGACCATGCGTTCCTGGTGTTCGGGGCCCCACTGGCCGCCGAGGCGTTCGACGACCTCGGCCTCGACGAGGCCCCACACTTTTTCGGTGTCGACCAGCAGGCCGTCCATGTCGAAGAGAACGGCGTGCAGTGTTTCAGACATTGGAGTTCCGGCCTCGGGGAGCAGTCGGGGTGTCGGCCCTCAGCTTATCGGTGGCCATGGATAACGCTCGGGGGCGCACTGCAACTAGGCTGGCCCCACGACTATGTGAGGAGGCGGCTTGATCGAGCTCGAAGGGCTCCCTGAGCTCGTCGACCCGGTGCTGATCGCCGCGTTCGAAGGCTGGAACGATGCGGGTGAGGCGTCGAGCGCGGTGCTCGCTCACCTGGAGGCCGAGTGGAAGGCCACGCCCCTGGTGGAGCTCGACCCGGAAGACTATTACGACTTCCAGGTCACCCGGCCGATCGTGGAGCTGGGCGAGGGCATGACCCGGTCGATCACCTGGCCGACCACCCGCCTGCTGGTGGCCCGTCCCCCGGGCGCCAAGCGTGACGTCGTCCTGCTGCGCGGCATCGAGCCCAACATGCGCTGGCGCACCTTCTGCCAGGAGATCGTCGGGCTCTGCCACGAACTCGGCATCGAGCTGGCCCTCCTCCTGGGCGCCCTGCTGAACGACTCCCCCCACACCCGGCCGGTGCCCATCGTGGGCTCGGTCAGCGACCCCGGCCTGGCCCGGGTTCTCAACCTCGACCTCACCAAATACGAGGGCCCGACCGGCATCATCGGCGTGCTCCAGCACACCCTCGGCCTCTCGGGCATGCAGACCATCTCGCTGTGGGCCTCGGTCCCCCACTACGTCGCCCAGCCGCCCAACCCGAAGGCGACCCTGGCCCTGCTGCGCCGGGTCGAAGACCTCCTCGACATCCCCATGCCCTACGGCGACCTGCCCGAAGAGGCCCGCGCCTGGGAGACCGGCGTCGACGAACTCGCGGCTCAGGATTCCGAGGTCGCCGAATACGTCAAGGAGCTGGAGGAGCGCAAAGACGCGGCCGACCTCCCCGAGGCGAGCGGCGACGCGATCGCGGCCGAGTTCGAGCGTTACCTGCGGCGCCGCGACCGGGGCACCGACTCGGGCTGAGGTTGATGGCTGACTGGCCCGCGGTCAGCGCGCGGCGGTTCGAGATCTACGTCCGCTGGTCCACCTATGTCGCCGTGTCGACCCCGCTCGCCACCCTCCTCGGCGGATTCGCCGGCACCGGCCGGCTGCACCGGCTCGGGTTCCTCGCGGTCGTCGTGCTCACGTTCGCCCTGGTCATCGGGAACATCCTCGTCAGCAGGCGGAGTTTCGGCGTCCTCGACGGCACCGCCGGGCGGCTTCCCGTTCCCGGCCTGGTCGGCTGGGGGCTCGTGCTGGTGGCGCTGGTCGCCTCGGCGTTCCTGCTTCCGGTGCCGCTGACGGGCGTGACGATCGCGACGGCGGTCGGGTCGGTGGCGGCGAGCTTCGTGCCCGCGCTCGACGCCCGGCGGACCTTCTACCTGAACGCGGCCGTCGTCGTCCTGGCCGTGCCGCTGGCGGCGGTCACCGATCTTCCGTTGCTGCTGGTCGGGGCGGTGGTGGTGAGCGTCACGCTGTGGGCGTGCTGGTCGAGCGTGTGGCTCCTCCAGGTGCTGCGCGAGTTGCAGCGGGCCCACGTCGACCGGGCCGCCCTGGCGCTGGCGACCGAACGGCTGCGCATCTCGCGCGACCTCCACGACGTGTTCGGCCGCACCCTCGCGGCCATCGCGGTCAAGAGCGAACTCGCGGCGGAGCTGGTCCGCCGGGGTGACGCCGGCCGGGCGGCCGACGAGCTCGCCGGGGTCCGGCGGCTGGCCGGGGAGGCCGGAGGTGAGGTCCGCCGGGTGGTGCGGGGCGAGCTCCGGGCGAGCTGGGACGACGAGGTCGCGGGCGCGCGTGCCCTGCTCGGCTCGGCCGGCATCCGCTGCGTGGTCGGCGGCGACCCGGTGCCCGAGGAGTGCGCGGAGGCGCTGGCGTGGGTCGTCCGCGAGGGCGTCACCAACGTCCTGCGCCACTCGGCCGCGACCCGCGTCACCCTCACCACCGCGACCATCGACGGCGAGGTCCGCCTCACGATCGCCAACGACGGAGCCGCCCCGGAATCCACCGACCCCGGCACGGGTCTGCGGGCGATGTCGGAGCGCGTCGGCGCCCTCGGCGGGCGCGTCGCCACCCATCGCGACGGACCCTGGTTCACCCTGGAGGCGACGGTCCCGGCCGGAGGCGGGGGGTGACCTCCCTTCCGGTACGCCGCTGGGGGCGCCGGGCACCGGTTCATTCTCGAGCGACGATCACCGAGAGGGGCCCGGCGTGATCCGCATTCTGGTGGCCGACGACGAGCATCTCATCCGTGACGCCGTCGCCGGGTTGCTCGATCTCAACGACGACTTCGAGGTCGTGGGGCAGGCGGCGTCGGGCGACGAGGCGATCGCGACGGCGCTCCTCGTCGAGCCGGACGTGGCGCTGCTCGACCTGCAGATGCCCGGTCTCGACGGGATCGAGGTGGCCCGGCGGCTCGGGGCCGTGCTGCCCGGCTGCGCCTGCGTCATCGTGACCTCCCACGGGCGGCCCGGCTACCTGAAGTCGGCGCTCTCGGCGGGGGTGCGCGGGTTCCTGCCGAAGACCACGTCGGCGCGGAGCCTCGCCGACGCGGTCAGGAAGGTGGCGGCGGGCGGGCGCCACGTCGACCCCGAACTCGCCGCCGAGGCGATCAGCGCGGGCGACTCCCCGCTCACCCCGCGCGAGACCGACGTGCTCGCCCTCGCCCGCGACGGCGCCCCGATCGAGGAGATCGCGCAGCGGGTCTCGCTCTCCCGCGGGACCGTGCGGAACTACCTCACCGCCGCCATCGCCAAGCTCGGCGCCGCCAACCGGCACGAAGCCGTCAAGATCGCCGCCGAACGCGGCTGGATCTGACGCGCTTCATGGCAAATGTCATGCCCTCCGTGTGCGGATCGCCGGGGATCTCGTGAACGACGGCACTGCCCGAGTCACAAGGCCGGGACCAGGCTGAAAGGCATGCAATCCAGTTCTTCTGCGATCTATCACGACGCCCCCCAGAGACGGCGCATGCCGGGTGGGGTGCCCTATCACCTGGTGCTCGCCGGGGAGAAGCGGCGGGTCGGGCGGGGTCTTCTCGCGCTCTTCCTGCTGATCTTCGGGCTGTTCGCGTTCGGTGGGATCATCACCTCGGTCGCGGCGATGATCGACGAGTCGATGGGGCGGAGCAACCCGATCTCGGGCGGGACCGACTTCACGGCGGTCTACCACGGCGCCAACACGCTCTCGATCGCGCTGCTGATCCCGTGGAGCATGCTCATCCAGCGCTGGCTGTACGGCGTCAGGGGCGCGTCGCTCAGTTCGGTGCTGTCGGTGTTCCGGCCGGCGGTGTTCGGGCGG
Source organism: Herbidospora sp. RD11066 (assembly GCF_054661255.1). Classification (NCBI taxonomy): domain Bacteria; kingdom Bacillati; phylum Actinomycetota; class Actinomycetes; order Streptosporangiales; family Streptosporangiaceae; genus Herbidospora; species Herbidospora sp. RD11066. Next base: position 188,951 of record NZ_BAAGDO010000010.1, on the reverse strand, counting down.
GCGGCGCTGACGCTCGTACCCGTCTGGCTGGTCTACATGACGGTGTTCTACTCGCTGTCCCCGTACACGAAAGGGAGCTGGTCGTTCTCCGACGCCGTCGGCGTGTTCGCGGTCACGGTGGTGCTGTCGCCGCTGCAGTCGGCGGGTGAGGAGTACGGCTACCGGGGGCTGGCGTTCCGGGTGGCGGCGAGCTGGGGGCGGGGGCCGCGCACGGCGATGGCCCTCGGGCTCGGCGTGTCGAGTGTGCTGTTCGCGGCGATCCACATGTCGACCGACCCGTGGCTGAACGTCTACTACCTGACGCTCGGCGTCACGTTCGGGCTGATGACGTGGCGGACCGGCGGGCTGGAGACCTCGGCCGTCATCCACGGCGCCAACAACGCGCTGGTGTACCTCTTCATCCTGGCCACGAGCGCCGACCCGCTCGCGGGGTCCGACCGGTCGGCGGGGGCCGGATCGACGATCTTCCTGATCCCCTGCGTCCTGCTGGTGGCGATCACCGTGGTCATCTGGCTGGGGACGCGGCGTTCCGGTCCGGCCTTGACACCGCGATGATTCATCCGACAGAAACCGAATGCTCAGTTTCTGCCCACTTCAGCGATGATATGAGGTAATAATTAGCGCTTCCTTCCTCACAAGCGTCTTCTGTGGACTGCGCACACAAGGGCGAAAATGGTAACTCCGGCACCACCCCCGCACCACTCTTCCCAGGAGACCCGTCGGCGTGTTCTCGACATGGCGATGCGGATGAAAACCGGTACTCCCGAACCGGTGGGCACGGCCACCCCTCAGATCCGGGGCACCACCCCGGCTCAGGCCGTGGAGACCTTCCTCGCCCTCCTGCAGGACCGATTGCCCGGCTGGCTCCGGCTGCTCAACGAGCTGCGCCCGGGGTACGGCGACGTGGCCGGGAACCTCCGCCCGGTCGCCCTGGCCGGGATCCACTACTACACGGAGATCCAGGCCTCCGCGCTGCCGGCGTTCGTGTCGCCCGCGCTGACGGTCCGGTTCCGGCAGGCGATGCGCGAGTCGGAGCTCGGGCCCGAGGGCGAGGTCATGCCGCTGGCGGCGTATCTGGCCGCCGAGCAGGAGCTCGGGCGGGTCAGGGCCGACGTGCACCCCGAGTCCAGCGCCCGGCTGCTGCTGGCCGGCTGCTTCCGGCACGCCTACTACGAGATCTTCACCGGCGCCGACTCCGAACCCTCCCGGCCGGAGGCCGCCGACGCCATCGTGCGGGAACTCCGCTTGGAGCCCTGACCCGCCGTCTGCAGTGCCTCGTCGAAGCGGTGCCAGACCAGGTTCGCCAGGTCGTCGTCGACGCCCAGCGGGGCGCTGACGACGTCGGCGCCGCTGTCGGCCAGGCGGGTGTGGAACAGGCCGGGGGCCAGCAGGTAGGAGGCCACCACCGCCCGGGGCGCCGGGCCTCTCCGCACCCGGTCGAGCGCCTCGGCGATCCCCGGTTCGCCGCACGACGCGAACGCGGCGGTGACGGGGCGCGAAAGTCGTACGGAGAGAAGCCGGGCGGCCGCGCGCACGGCGGCGAGGGCGGCCCCGTCGGACGAGCCGGCGGCGCCCAGGATCACCGCGTCGCCGGAGCGGAGCCCGGCGGCGGACAGGCGCCGGACCAGCACCGAGGTGAGCAGCGGGTGCGGGCCCAGCGGGCCCGCGACGAGCGCGTCGGGACGCACCCGCGCGATCACCTCGGGCAGGTCGATGTGGACGTGGTAGCCGCCCGCCAGCAGCAGCGGCACCACGACGACGGGGCCCGCCACCTCGGAGAGCACCCGCTCCAGCGGCGGGTCGCTCAGCTCCAGGAAGGCGAGCCGGGCCGCAACCCCCGGCCTGAGCCGTCGCACCCGGGCGGCCAGACCGGCGAGGACGGCGTCCCACTCGGCGCTGCGCGCGCCGTGGGCCGCCATGACGAGGGTCGTCACACCCGACTTCACACGTCGTCCCGCTCGCAGGCGAGCCGGTAGCCGCGTTTGACGACCGTCTCGACGATGCCGCCCGGACCGAGCGCCCGGCGCAGCCGGGTGATGGCCATCTCGACGGCGTGCTCGGCCGAGTCGCGGGAGGGGCCGCCGGGCAGCACCATCCGCAGGTCGCCGCGGGCCACGACGTGCCCGGGCCGGTCGGCCAGCCGCTTCAGCACGGCCATCGGCGCCGGGGGCAGCGGCTTGAGGTCGCCGTCGACGACCACGGCGTGACCCCTGATCTCCAGCTCGTGGCCACCGGCGGTGAGCCGGGTGACGCTCTTCTCCGGCAGGTGCCGGGCCAGCGTGCGGGCCAGCGAACCGAGCCGCGACCGGTCGGGCTGGATCACCGGCACACCCCGGGCGACCAGCGGCTGCGCCGTGACCGGCCCGACGCAGGCCGCCACCACCGGCCCGCGGAAGGCCGCCAGCAGCGCCTCCTCCAGCCCGTCGGCGCGGGCCGCGTTGAGCATGGCCTGCACCGCCGGGGCGCTGGTGAACGCCACCGCGTCGATCGCGCCGGAGGCGACCTGGCTGACCAGGCGGCGCAGCGGCGAGGTGTCGCGGTAGGGCAGCCACTGGTAGACCGGCACCTCGACGACCTCGGCCCCGGCGGCGCGCAGGTCGGCGACGAAGCCGTCGAGCGGCTCGCCGTGCAGCTGGATCGCGATGCGGCGGCCGCGCAGGTCCTGGGACAGCAGGTGCCGCAGGACCTCCTCGCACGACTCGGTCGCGGGCGTCCAGTGGTCGGTCAGCCCGGCGGCCCGGACGGCGCCGCGCGCCTTGGGCCCCCGGGTCAGCAGCCGGGCGTCGGCCAGCCGCGCGGTCAGGTGACCGGCCAGCCCCCAGCCCTCGGCCGCCGCGATCCAGCCCCGGAACCCGACGCCGGTGGTGACCACCACGTCGTCGACCGGGGACGCCAGGCACTCGCGGGTGGCCGCCAGCAGGTCGGCGTCCTCGCTCAGCGGCACGAGCCGGATCGCGGGCGCCCTCACCACGCGCGCGCCCCGGCGTTCGAGCAGCGCGGAGAACTCCTCACGGCGGCGCGTGGCGGTGACACCGATGGTGAAACCGGCCAGCGCGTCGGGCGCGGTTTCCGGAGACAGCCCCTCGGCCAGTGCGGCCAGTTGCGCCTCTTCGAGCAGTGCGGTCATTTGACGCTCACCTCAACCATCCCCATGGTGACGCGAATCAGATAGGTCGGAATCACAGTCCCGGGATCGTCCAGGCAGACCCCGCTGGTGAGCGAGAACACCTGTTTGTGCATCGGGGAGGCCACGGTCGGCTCCCCGTTCCTGGTGCCCACGATCCCCCGGGACAGGACGTAGGCACCGCTGAAGGGATCCTGGTTGCCGATGGCGTACAGGGACCCGTCGTGGGCTCGGAAGACGGCGACCTGCTCGCCGGAGACCAGGGCGCAGGCGCCGCGCTCGGGCAGGAGGTCGGGAAGGGGGCATACGGGCGTCCAGGTCATCGGCTCGTCACCTGCAGGATCTCGGGCTTGATCTGGTCGCGCTCGGTGGTGAAGCTGATCGACGGGTCGGGCGTGCCGGGCGCGTTCACGAAGCTGACGAAGCGGCGCAGCTTCACCGGGTCGTCGAGGGTGGCGCGCCACTCGTCGGCGTAGGTGGCGACGTGGGCGGTCATCTGGGCGTCGAGGTCGGCGCAGATCCCCAGAGCGTCGTCGACGAGGATCTCGCGGAGCCGGTCGAGGCCGCCGTCGAGCTCCTGCAACCAGGCCGCGGTGCGCTGGAGGCGGTCGGCGGTGCGGACGTAGAACATCAGGAACCGGTCGATCGTGCGGATCAGGGTGGCGGTGTCGACGTCCTGGACCAGCAGGTCGGCGTGGCGGGGGGTGAAGCCGCCGTTGCCGCCGACGTAGAGGTTCCAGCCCTTCTCGGTGGCGATGATCCCGAAGTCCTTCGACCGGGCCTCGGCGCACTCGCGGGCGCAGCCGCTGACCGCCGACTTGAGCTTGTGCGGCGACCGCAGGCCCCGGTAGCGGAGCTCCAGGTCGATGGCGAGGGTCACGGCGTCCTGGACGCCGTAGCGGCACCACGTGGAGCCGACGCACGACTTCACCGTGCGCAGGGCCTTGCCGTAGGCGTGGCCCGACTCGAACCCGGCGTCGACCAGCCGCCGCCAGATGCGGGGCAGCTCTTCGACGCGGGCGCCGAAAAGGTCGATGCGCTGGCCTCCAGTGATCTTGGTGTACAGGCCGAAGTCCCGTGCCACTTCGCCGATCACGATCAGTTTCTCAGGAGTGATCTCGCCCCCCGGAATCCGGGGCACGATCGAGTATGTCCCATTTTTTTGTAGGTTAGCTAGGAAATGGTCGTTGGTGTCCTGGAGGGCGGCCTGTTCTCCTTCCAGGACGTGACCGTTGTGCAGCGAGGCGAGGATCGAGGCCACCACGGGCTTGCAGATGTCGCAGCCCCGGCCGGTGCCGTGCTCGTCGATGAGCTGCGTGAAGGTCGTGATCCCGCGCACCTGCACGATCGCGAACAGCTCCGCTCTGCTGTACGTGAAGTGCTCGCACAGCCCGGTGCTCTGGGCGACGCCCGTCTCGGTGAGGATCTTCTTCAGCAGCGGCAGGCAGCTCCCGCACGTGGTGCCCGCCCGGGTGCAGGCCTTGACCCCGGCGACGTCGGTGAGGCCCTGCTCGGCGATGGCCGTGGTGACGTCGTTCTTGGTCACGCCGTTGCACGAGCAGACCGGCGCGTCCCCCGGCAGCTCGACGGCGACCGGGCTGAACAGCAGATCACTGGGGGCGGCGGGGAGCGCGGCGCCGACGAACGGGCGAAGGGTCGCGTAGGGGGCGGCGTCGCCGACGCAGATGCCGCCGAGCAGGGTCGTGGCGTCGTCGCTGACGAAGAGCTTCTTGTAGACCCCGGCGACCGGGTCGAGGTAGGTGACGTCGAGCGCGCCCGCCATCGCCCCGAACTGGGCGACCTCGACCCCGAGCAGCTTCAGCTTGGTCGACAGGTCGGCGCCGGTGAACGCGGCCGTGCCGCCCATGATGCGGTCGGCGGCCGTCTCGGCCATCGTCATGCACGGCGCGACCAGGCCGTAGACCTGGCCCTCGTGCAGGGCGCACTCGCCGACGGCGTAGATCGCGGGGTCGCTGGTCCGCATGCCGTCGTCGACGACGATGCCGCCGCGCTCCCCCACGGCGAGACCGGCCTCGCGGGCCAGTTCGTCGCGCGGGCGGATGCCGGCGGAGAACACCACGACCTGGGCCTCGATGAGACCGTCGGGGGTGCGCAGGCCGGTGACCCGCGTCTCCCCCTCGATGCCGGCCACGCCCGAACTCGTGTGGACGGTCAGGCCGAGGGCCTCCACATGCCTCTTCAGTACGGCGCCGCCGCCTTCGTCGACCTGGCGGGGCATCAGCCACGGGCTCATCTCGACGATGTGCGTCTCCAGGCCCAGCCCGCGGAGCGCGTCGGCCGCCTCCAGACCGAGCAGGCCGCCGCCCACGACGACACCGGTGGTGGCCGTGGCGGCCGACGACCTGATGGCGTCGAGGTCGTCGATGGTCCGGTAGACGTGGCAGCCGTCGAGGTCGCGTCCGGGCACGGGCGGGACGAAGGGCGCCGAGCCGGTGGCCAGCACCAGCACGTCGTAGGGGATCGTGTCGTTGACCGTCTTGGCCGCACGGTCGATCGAGATCACCTTGGTGCCCTTGACGACCTCGACGCCCGGAATCTCGGGGTAGGCGAGGTCGCGGCCCTCCGTCAGGTAGGACGTCAGCGCCACCCGGTCGTAGGCGCCCCGGGGCTCCTCGCCGAGGATCGTGACCGTCCCGGCGAAGCCCTTGTCGGTAAGCGTGGCGGCCAGCCGGTGGGCGGTCGGGCCGTTGCCGATGATGAGAACGCGAGTCATGCGCCCGCCCCTTCCTGGTCGCGCGATCCCCGGTAGCGGGCTCGTGGGTCGGTGCCGGTGATCAGGTCGGCCACGACGGCCGCCTGCTCCCGGCAGGACGCGAGCAGGTCGTGGACCTGGCCGTCGTGCTGGGCGCACCCGCCGACGGCGAAGATCGCCGGGTCGTCGGTGCGCATCTCGTCGTCCACGACGATCCCGTGTTCGACGTGGAGACCGGCGTCGGTGGCCAGCTCGATGGCCGCACCGGTGGCCAGCACCAAGACGCTGTAAGGCGTGCGCCGCCCGTCGGCCGTCAGCACGCACCGGGTCTCCCGGTCGACCGAGACGACCTTGACGCCCCAGTGGGCGGTGACGTTGTGGCCGGCGTACCAGGAGGGGTCGTGCGGCGGCGCCTCCTCGGCTCCGAACACGGTCACCCGCGACTTGCCGTCGCGGGCGCGTACTTCGCTGACCAGGCGGGATCCGGCCATGCCGGTCCCCACCACGACGATGCCCCTCATCCGCCACCCCCGGCGGAGAGAGTCCTCCGGTCGCTCCGCACCCCCGAGGGCGGAGCGACGGCCCGGCCGCGCGGGGCGCGGTGCGGGCAGTGCGTGGCCGTCTCCTCGGGCAGCGGCGACATCACAGGCGCCGGTGCGGAAAGTGAGAACGGCATGGGTCCGATGGTGCTTTCAGGGGGTTTCACCGCTGGGTCCCTTCTGTTACCGCTGTGCTACAAACTGCCGTTCGTTTCCTAAACACGTGCGGCCGCAAGACTCGGGGTGGTTCCAGTGGCGTGGCGCCGCAGGTAGCAGAACCAGGTCAGAGCGAAACAAACGCCGTAGAAAATGGCGAAAGCGGAAATTGCCGCCCCCGCTCCTCCGGTCGCTCCGATGGACGATCCGAATCCGCGATTGATGAAGAATCCGCCGAAAGCACCGACCGCGGAGATGAAGCCGATGGCCGCCGCCGCGTCCCGGCGTCCGGCCGCCAGGGCGTCGTCGTAGGCGGGGGTGCCGGGCTCCAGGCCCTCGATCGCCTTGGCCCGGAAGATCGCCGGGATCATCCGGTAGGTCGACCCGTTGCCCACCCCGGCGGTGCCGATGAGCAGCAGGTACGCCACGAAGAACAGCACCACGTTGTGGCCCGCGAGGCCCGCGTACACGAGAAGGACCGCGCCCGCCATCGCGGCGAAGTTCCACAGCGTGACCGACGCCCCGCCGAGCCGGTCGGACAGCCAGCCGCCCACCGGCCGGATGAGCGAGCCGAGCAGCGCGCCCAGGAACGCGAACGTCACCAGCCCGGAGTGCTCGGGGAACTGCGAGTTGATGAGCAGCGGGAACGCGGTCGAGTAGCCGATGAACGAGCCGAAGGTGCCGATGTAGAGCACCGACATGATCCAGGTCTGCGGCTTCCCTGCCGCCTTCGCCATCTCGCGCGGCTCGGCCTTCGCGACGGTCAGGTTGTCCATGAAGAAGTAGGCGCCCAGCGCCGCCGCCAGGATGAACGGGATCCAGAACAGCCCGGCCGCCGCCAGCCCGAACGCCCCGATGACCAGCGGCATCACGAGCTGCACCGAGGAGACCCCGATGTTGCCGCCCGCCGCGTTCAGCCCGAGCGCGGCGCCCTGCCGCGACTGCGGGTAGAAGTAGGTGATGTTGGCCATGCTGGAGGCGAAGTTGCCGCCGCCGAGCCCGGCCGTGGCGGCGATGACGAGGAACATCCAATAGGGCGTCGCCGGGTCGTTGACGGCGACCGCGAGCAGCCCCGCGGGGACGAGCAGCAGCAGCGCGCTGACCACCGTGAAGTTGCGCCCGCCGAACTTCGCGGGCCCGAAGGTGTACGGCAACCGCAGCGCCGACCCGACCAGGTTCGGCAGCGCGACGATCCAGAAGAGCTGGTCGGTGGTGAACTTGTAGTCGCCCAGCCGCACCGCGACGATGCTCCACACCGTCCAGAGCGTGAACCCGAGGTGCTCGGCGAAGATCGAGTAGAGGAGGTTGCGGCGGGCGACCGGGCGCCCGGTGGTGGCCCAGAAGTCGGGGTCGTCGGGGCGCCAGTCAGCGATCCAGCGTGCCATGAGGGGGGTCCTTCCTCGGTTTCCAGGGTTGCCTGGAAACTAGGAGGCCGCCGTTACGCACACTGACGATCGGTGACGGTGCGCCCGTTAAGTGCGTCGCACGTACGAAACAAGCAACTCATACGACGCACCGGCGCAACACGGATTTAACCGCGATTAGGCCCAGTGCATGCAGGGCATTTCGACTTGGTGTCGCCGTCGCCGCGGGGAGCGTGCATGACTGCTCATCGGATCGTCCCGTTCACCGATCCATCGCTACGGACCGTAGCCCAACACGTGACCACCTTCGACAAGGAACTGCGCGAGGTGGTCAAAGCGCTCACGCTGACGCTGCGCGCGGGCGCCGGCCGGGCCGGTCTGGCCGCGCCGCAGCTCGGTGTGCCGCTGCGGGTGTTCGCCTTCGACCTCGACGGACGGGCGGGTCACCTCGTGAACCCCCGCCTGGAGAGCTCGGAGCGGAAGGTGGTCGCCGACGAGGCGTGCCTGTCGGCCGCCGGGATCTGGTGGCCCCTGGAACGCTCCTTCTCGGTCACCGCGCGTGGCCGCGACATGTTCGGCAAGCCGGTCACGGTCCGGGCCATCGGCATGCTCGCCCGGGTGCTCCAGCACGAGGCCGACCATCTCGACGGCATGCTCTTCAGCGACCGGCTGGCGCCCGAAGAAAGGGAGAAGTTCCTGGCTCAGGTGTGATGCCCGGTTTGGGCCCGCCGTTAATGAGGTATTCCTCCTACCTGTCACGCTGTGTAACCGAATCCTCTCCTCCCGCCCCTTCGGAGGAGCACGCATGCCCCTGGACCGCCGCCACGCCCTGACGCTCGGCCTCTCGCTCGCCGGGGCCGCGGTCCCTCTCCTGACCCCGTCGAGGGCGGCGGCCGGGGTCGGCCCGATCCGGCCCCGCATCCACGAACGCCTCGAATGGGAGGCCCGCGAGCCGCACGAGACCGCGACGATCCTGCGCCGCGCCCCCGAGCACATCGTGATCCACCACACGGCGACGTCCAACACGATGGACGAGACCCTGGAGCACGCCCACCGCCTCTCCCGGGCGATCCAGAAGCACCACATGCGCCGCAACCGCTGGGACGACATCGGCGAGCAGTTCACCATCAGCCGCGGCGGCCACATCATGGAGGGCCGCAACCGCACCCTCCTGGCGCTCTCCCGCGGCATGCACGCCGTCGGCGCCCACACCGCCGACCACAACCGCACCTCGCTCGGCATCGAGAACGAGGGCACCTACGCCCGCACCAGCCCGACCCTGGCCCTGCTCGGCTCCCTGGTGAAACTGACGGCGTGGCTGTGCGCGCAGTACGACCTCAACCCCTACGAGGCGATCGTCGGCCACCGCGACCTGAACAACACCCGCTGCCCCGGCGACTACCTCTACGACCTGCTGCCCGAACTGCGCGAGCGGGTGTGGCACCGGATGGTCGGCCGCCGGTTCAGCCCGGCCGCCTGGAAGCTGGAGCAGCAGAGCCTGCCGCGCCGGGGCGTGCTGTTCGCCGAGCGGCCTGAACGCGTGTTCGACCACGGTCCCGCAATCGGCATTTCGGACCTTTCGGAAAACCGTCCCGAATAGGTCTCGGCAGTTGACTGTGGTGATCGAAGTTGTTCAGATGTATTTATCCGGGATATGGACGCATCCGGGCATAACGTCCTGCGAGGGATCTTCCGGGTGACATGAGGTGGGGGCCAAATGAAGATCTTCCGTACGTCCTGGCGTGTTTCAGCGGGATCTCCACCCGGCACGAGATCAGGACATGTAGCGTCTTAGCGCTCCTCGTTTCGGCCGCGTTCCGGCCCGGATGTATCCGGACGGCGCAAGGCCGACGAGACGGGCCCACCCCTGGTACGTTTCCCGTCCTCGCAGCACGCGAAGGCAATCGTGCCCCCTTTGCACCGACGCAGCACGCACCTTGCCCCGGAGGATCCCCGCACCATGAATCCCGAGAGCAGCATTTCTCGTCCTATATCCCATTTAGGGTCATTTACTACGATCACCCCTTTAATGGCTATCGCTCCCCGGGTGAGCGTTGTGGTCCCCGCGATGAACGAGGCCGAGAACCTGCCCCACGTCTTCGCGACGCTGCCCCGGTGGGTTCATGAGGTCGTGCTGGTCGACGGCGCCTCGACCGACGACACCGTCGCGGTGGCCCGCCGGCTCCGGCCGGGCCTGCGGGTGGTCACCCAGCCGGGCCGGGGCAAGGGCGACGCGCTGGCCGCCGGTTTCGCCGCCTGCACCGGCGAGATCATCGTGATGATCGACGCCGACGGGTCGACCGACGGGCGGGAGATCGTCCGGTTCGTCGCGGCGCTGGTCGCCGGGGCCGACTACGCCAAGGGCTCGCGCTTCACCAACGGCGGCGGCAGCGACGACATCACCTTCGGCCGCCGCCTGGGCAACCTGATGCTGTCCGGCCTGGTCAACCTGATCTACCGGACCCGCTACACCGACCTCTGCTACGGCTACAACGCCTTCTGGGCCAGCACCCTCGACGTGCTGGCGCCCGACTGCGCCGGGTTCGAGGTCGAGACGCTGATGAACATCCGCGCCGCCAAGGCCGGACTAAAGGTGCACGAGGTGCCCAGCCACGAACGCGGCCGCATCCACGGCACCAGCAACCTCCGCACCGTCCGCGACGGCTGGCGCGTCCTCAAGACGATCCTCCGCGAACGCGACACCCGCCTGCCCACCGCCCCCGCCGAGGTGAAAGACGAAGCCGGGGTGCCCGCCGACCAAGGCGCCGCCTGACAGAACGCCCCGGCCCGGAGGCGCCCGACCTGCTCGCACGCCTGACCTGCCCCTTCAAAGCACGCTCCGCCTGATCTGATCTGTGATGACTGAGAACCGGTGACCGAGACGCTCCGCCGTCGGCTGCCCGCCGACCTCCAGGATCCGCTGCTGCGCAACGCCTACGCCCTGATCGTCAACGCGGGCATCGGGGCGGCGCTCGGCGTCGGCTACTGGGTCATCGCGGCCCGGCTCTTCCCCGCCTCCGACGTGGGCGAGGGCCAGGCGCTCATCAACGCGATGCGGATGCTGGCGGCGCTGACCTCGTTCGGGTTCGTGGGGGCGCTGACCCGGTTCGTGCCGGAGACGGGGCGGGCGACGGGGCGGTTCGTCGCGGCGGTCTACCTGCTCGGCGGCGCCCTCGGGCTGGTCGCCACGGCGGTCTTCATCGTGGTCACCAAGGACGAACCCGGGTTCCGCATCCTGTGGGGCTGGCTGCCCGCCGGGGTGTTCGCGCTGGTCGTGATCGTGTGGTCGGTCTACACGCTGCAAGAGGTGGTGCTGTCGGCGCTGCGGCGCTCGACGTGGGTGCCGGTGGTGAACGTCGCCGTCGGGTTCGTCAAGGTCACCGCCGTCGCGGCCTGCGCGTTCCTGGTCGCGGCGCGCGGCGACGTCGTCTCGTGGCAGGTGTTCCTGGCCTGGATCATCCCGTGCGCGCTGGCCGTGCTCCCGGTCAACTACCTGCTGTTCGTCCGGGTCATCCCGCGCCACGTCGCCGAGACCGCCCACCGCGCTCCCCCGACGCTGAAGCGGATCGCCCGCTTCGCGGGAGGCGACTACTTCGGCTCGGTGTTCACGCTGGCCGCGATCTACCTGGTCCCGGTCGTGGTCGCCACCCAGGTCTCCCACCAGACCTACGCCTATTACGGCATCGCGGTCACCGTCGGCGGCCTGCTGGAGATCTTCGCGTTCACGATGGCGACCAGCCTGACCGTCGAGGGCTCCTTCGACCCGGCCAAACTGGGCCGCCACACCCGGCGGGCGCTGCACCGCAGCCTGACCGTGCTCATCCCGATGATCGCCCTGGTGGTGCTGGCCGCGCCGCTGGTGCTGAGCGTCTTCGGCGCCGAGTTCGCCGACAACGGCACCACCCTGCTGCGGCTGATCGCGCTGGCCACGCTGGCGCGGGCGTTCGTCGAGCTCTACCTGGGCGCGCTGCGGGCGATGGGGCGGGGCCGCGCGCTGCTCTACATCCAGGCGGCGCGGTGCGCGCTGGCTCTCGGGCTGACGTGGCTGCTGCTGCCCCGCTACGGCATCGAGGGCGTCGGGATCGCCCTGGTGGTCACGCAGAGTGTGACGGCGGCCGCGGTGGCGCCCGCATTGATCCGCCTGTGCCGTCCGCGGGGGGACGAAACCGATTCCGCACCCGGACACACCTCCGACGATTCCGAAGCGGTGGACACCATCAGACCCACAGCCCTCCCCTTCGGCGGAATACGCCGGCTGATGACTTCCAGAATCACCGACCCGATCGTCGATGATCCAGACGACGCGCCATTACGTACAGAACCGCCTGAAGAAAAGGCCGAGAATGAGCGGCCCGACGAAATGGCGGAGCCGGCGGAAAAACCCGCCGAAGACCCCGTTGAAGACCCCGCCGAAGACCTCGGCGAGGAAAAAGAAGAAAAGCACGTCGACTGGAGCGACTCCGAATTCGGCCTCAAGACGCAGGAGTTTCGGATCGTCGCGCCGGGCTGGGACGTCGCCCCCGCCGGTGAACTCGTGGTGGTCCCGGAAAGGGTCACCCCGCCCCCGCGCACCCACCGCCTGCGCGGCCTGGTCGTGCTGTTACGCCAGCCCCGCGAATGGCTGGGCGCCGCGATCACGGTCCAGGCCCTGGTCATGTACGTGCTGGCGATGAAGGCCCGCCCCACCGGCCTGGTCGGCGTGGATCTCTACGCGATGACCGGCCTCGGCCTGATCTCGGTCATGCCCCCCGTGGCGCTGTTCGCCATCGCCCTGCTGATCCTGAGCTTCTTCGACACCCTCACCCAGAAGCGCAACCGCCCGATCCTGCTGCTGTTCCAGATCCTCGCCGTCATGTTCGCCCTGCACGGCGCGGCGGTCCTGGTCGAACCCCTCCCGAGGTTCCCGGTCGCCTGGACGATCGGCGGCTTCGTCGACTACATCGCCCGTACCGGCGAGACCCTGGTCGCCCTGGACGCCCGCTTCAACTGGCCCGGCTTCTCGGTCTTCTCGGCGTTCATGATCAGGGCTGCGGGCGTCGAGGACGCGGCGGCGCTGCTGAACTGGTGGCCGCTGATCTCGAACGTCGCCTACCTGATCCCGCTGATCGTCATCGTCAGGCGGCTCCAGGCCGACCGGCGGGCCAAGTGGCTGGCCCTGATGATCTTCGTGGTCTCTCAGTGGGTCGGGCAGGACTACTTCTCCCCGCAGGGCATGACCTACCTGCTCTACATGCTGTTCGTGGCGATCCTGCTGACCTGGTTCGTCCGGGTCGATCCGGTCTCGTCGTTCTGGAAACGCCGCTGGACCCTGCGGCCCGGGGAGCGGGCGCCGCGGAAGACCACGACCACCGACAAGATCATCATCTTGGTCCTGGTCGTGCTGATCTTCGTGGCGACCGCGACGTCCCATCAGATCACGCCGTTCATGATGTGCGGGGTGCTGCTCGGTTTCGTGGTGTTCCGGCGCACCCGCCTCAGTTTCATGATGGTCGTGCTGTTCGGCGCGATCGTGGCGGCGTACGTCAACTACATGGCCGTCGCCTACTGGTCGGGCCACCTCGACGCGATGGTCGGCTCGGTCGGCCAGGTCGGCGGCAACCTCACCTCGCAGACCACCGGCAGGATCAGCTCCACCAACCCCGAACGCCTGGTCGTGCTCTACACCCGCCTGGCCATCACCGGCGTGATCCTCGGCCTGGCCGGGCTGGGCCTGCTGCGCCGGCTGAAGAAGGGCATCGGCGACCGGGTCGTCTTCGTGATGATGGTCGTACCGGTCCTGTCGCTGGCCATGCTCAGCTACGGCGGCGAACTCGGCCTGCGCGTCTACCTGTTCACCCTGCCGGCCACCAGCATCCTGGTCGCCTACCTCTTCTACCCCGGCCTGCCGAGCAAGGTCCCGCCGAAGCGCCGCTTCCCCAAGCTCACGAAGCTGCGCCCGGTCGTCGCCTGCGTCCTGGTGCTCGGCCTCGCGGGCGCGTTCCTGCTCGCCAGGTTCGGCAACGAGAAGTACGAGTGGACGTCCCCCTCCGAACGCGCCGCCATCGACTACATCTACGACCAGAAACTGGAGACCACCCGCATCCTCTACCTGGTCCCCGAGGGCGACGGCGGTTCGTCGATCTCGTGGAGCCTGACCGGGGTCGAACGGGTCCGCCAGATCAGGGCGACGGCCGGACGCGACCCGCTGAAGGTCGACAACGTGGTGGAACAGCTGCGCGACGCGGGCCCGGGTTCGTTCATCCTGGCAACCCGCAGTCAGGAGGCGTCCTTGGAGATCGACGCCAACTACCCCGCCGACTGGGGCCCGAAGATCCGGGTGTCCCTCGCCCAGCACCCCGACCTGAAGACCCTGGTCTGGAACGACGACGCGGCCGTCTACGCCCTGAAGGAACAGCCGACCGGCCGGATCGCCCCGCAACTGCGCGGCACCCCGTTCCGCATCGGCGAGACCCCGTGGACGCCCTACGGCCTGATCGCTCTGGGGATCTTCGTCCTGCTGGTGATCACACGGGAGGTCATCCGGATCAGGGACCGGCCGGGCACCTGGTATTGGAGCCGGAGACTGGCCTGGCTGTCGATCCCGTTCCTGCTCCTGGCGGGCTGGGTCATTCTGGAGAGGTTCATGCTGCTCAGCGTCTAGGTCGAGCTGAGCGACACGACGATGTGGTTCTCCGGATCGGCGATGCTCCCGGCGAACCGGTCTGCCGCCTGCCCATACCCGAGAAAGTCTTCCCTGTGCGCCGCGATGAACGCCGTCAGGGGCTCGACCGAGGCCCAGGCCTCCAGCCGGTGGGACACCAGGTCGTGCTGGGGGCTCTCCTGGGTCCAGCCGGACTTCTTCATCGCGTCGATCTGCCGGCCGACGGTGGTCTTGAGCACGATGAACTCACCCTCGTAGAAGACGTTGCCCGCGCCGTTGAGACCGCCTTCGTACATGTCGACGATGCCGAGCCCGGCCGAGATCTCCTCCCGGACGGAGTCATCGACGGCCACGACCTTGTCGCCGAAATTCGCGACCACGTACACGCCGCATCCGGCGACGCCGAGGATGACGACGACCCAGAACCAGAAGAGGGGCTTTAAGTTCCGCTCCCCCTCGCCTGCACCTTCTTGATGATCCACTCGCCGGAGACTAGCCGAGAAGTGATCGCCAGAGCGGCGTAGGTGCGAGGCTCCATCGGTGAGGTGAAGAACGCCCGGCGTGCCCACTTCAACGACCGGCCCCAGTTCCGCGCCATCGAGCTCTCGAAGGCCACCTGGCCCGCCAGCCGGGCGTAGCCGCGCCGGTCGCGCCGGAACTCGGGGTAGTTCTCCAGCAGCCACTCGTGGGAGTCGGCGATCATCGACCAGCGGCCGTAGAAGTGGGAGCCCTCGTGCGGGGGCACCTCGACCAGGATCTCCGGCACATACGGGATCGGGGCGTGCCGGGCGCAGCGGAGCAGCAGTTCGTAGTCCTCGGCGAAACCGCGCGGGATCTCCTCGGAGAAGATCCCGACCGGCCCGGTCAGCAGGGGCTTGCGCATCAGGAACGACGACGTCGTCGCCGCCGGGATGCGGGAGCGCAGCAGGTCGTCGAAGGTGATGTGGGAGGCGGGCCAGAGGCGTTCCTGGGTCGACACCATCCCGCAGGAGACCAGCGCCGCGTCGGGGTTGGCCTGGAGCGCCTCGACCTGGAGCCGGAGTTTCGACGGGCGCCAGGTGTTGTCGTCGTCGCAGAAGGCCACCAGGTCGTCGGGGGCCGCCAGGATGCCGCTGTTGCGGCTGCCCGCCACGTTGGGGACCCGTTCGTTGGTCGTCCAGGTCACCCGGCGGTGCGGGTCGTCCGACAGGACCTCCTTGTCGGGTTCGCACCGGTCGAACACGATGACGGCGGTGATGTCACCTTCGTAGTCCTGCGCGCGCACCGAGGCCAGGGCCTCGCGGAGCATCTCGGGCCGGTTGCCGGTCGTGCAGACGACCACGCTGACCGCGGGCCACGTCATCGGTTGATCCACCGGACCTCGTAGGACTTGAGGGTGACCTGCTTGCCGTCGACCGTGGTCTTGGTCTCCTCGCCGCGCGTGTTGACCACCACCAGCTTCTTGGACGACGCCAGCAGCCGGACCGCCGGATGCGTCGCGGGCACGCTCGCCAGCCGGGTTCCGGCCGGGAACGACCGCGCGAACTCCTGGAGCATGGTCAGCGCGGGCAGCGGCTGACCGGCCTTCGGCTGGTCGAGGTTGGTCCACAGGCAGCCGTCGCACTCGGGGCCCTCGCCCTGGGGCGACCAGTAGAGGGCGGCGGCGGTGCCGCTCTTGGCGAACTCGATCATCGCGGCGGCCTGGACGGCCAGGCGGCGCCCGGTCGTCCAGTCGGACTCGGCGGGTTCGAAGTACCACTCGGCCCACCAGATCGGCAGCCGGGTCTGCTTCTTCAGCCACGCGTTGACGGCCGAGAACTTGGCCAGGGCCTTGAACTCGTCGGGATACATGCCCTTGGACGACTCGGAGGTGCCGTCGACCACGATGAAGTCGGCGCCGTGCTTGTTCTTCAGCCAGAACCTGATGGCGTCGAGGCCGCGCTGGTCCTGGCTCCCCCAGGGGCCGGAGACCTCGGACTTCCAGCCGGGCCGGTCGGTGACGTTGATGTAGGGGCCGCCGACCTGGATCTTCGGGTTGACCTTCTTCAGGGCGTCGTACACGAGGTTGTACATCTCGGTGTAGCCCTCGTAGTCCCACCGCTTGAGCCCCTCGTTGAAGAAGCCCTTGAACTCGTTCCACACGATGAAGTGGCGGACGTAGGGGTAGCGCTTGGCCGCGGCGGCGGCCAGTTTCGCGAAGTCCTTGTAGTGCTTGCGCAGCGGCGACTGGGTGAAGTTGTTCTCCCAGTCGGTCTCGCCGGGCTTGCCGCCGACCATCCAGTCGGGGGCGCAGCAGAGGGTGATGACCGGCAGGCCGCCCGAGCGCCTGATGGCGGCCATCCGGCTGTCCATGGTGTCCCAGTCGTACTTGCCGGGCGAGGGCTCGGGGTTGAGGGTGCCGAAGCCCATGATGTGCTGGTTCTGGATGATCCGGCCCTTGGCCAGGCTGCGTTCGGCGATCGCGGTGACCTCGGGCGGGCCCGAGTCGACGCTGAACCGGGTGTGCGAGAAGCCCCAGACCGGGAACCCGTTGGGCGCCCCCCCGCCGACGATGATCGGCTTGGCCGCCGCGGGGCCCGCGACCGCTTCGGGTGCCGACTCCCCCTGGTCGCCTAACGGCTGCCACGGGACGGCCGGGGGCCCGGACATCGCGATGATGAGGGCGCCGACCGCGCCGGCGACCGTGACGATCGCGAAGAGCATGACGAGCCTGGTGCGGAGGGAACGGCGTGCGTGCCGCCAGTGCCGCCGATTCTCTCGAGCCACCCGGTCACGATATCGGGCGAAACAAAGAATCGCCCGATACCCCGGAATCTAGAAGCCGAATCGCAACTCGGTCAGGCCGTTCTCGAAGTTGGAACGCAGTTGGCGGCCTTCGCCGATGGCGTGGATCTCCGGAAGTCGCTGGAAAAGTTCCCTGAACGCGACAGTGAGTTCTTTCCGGACGAGATTCGCACCGAGGCAGAAGTGGATACCCGGTGCACCGAACCCGACATGTGGATTCGGGTCACGGGTGATGTCGAACGTGTCGGGATTGGCGAAGACCGTTTCGTCGCGATTGGCCGACAGAAAGTAGAGGACGACCTTGTCGCCCGGTTGGAAGACCTGCCCGCCGACCTCGTGCTCGACCTTGATCGTGCGGCCGGTGCGCATGCCCGGCGTCACGTAGCGGACGATCTCCTCGATGAACGTGCCGATGTGCTTGTCGAAGTCGTTCACGAGCAGTTCGCGCTGGTCGGGGTGGGTGGTGAGCAGCCGCAGGCCGTGGGCCATGGCGTTGCTGGCGGTGTTGATCCCGGCGGTGACCAGGAGGGTGAAGAAGGCGCCGAGCTCCATGCTGGTCAGCTTCTCGCCGTCGAGGTTAGCGGTGACGAGCTGCGAGATGACGTCTTCCCGGGGGTCCTTCCGACGCTCCTTGCCGAGCTCGATGACCATGCGGCGCAGCCCCACCAGGCCGAGCGTGTTCTTGGCCGCCAGCCCTAACGACGACACGAACCCGGGCCGCACGCCGGTGTAGTCGGCCCAGGTGTGCACCCGTTCGATGACCAGGTTCCGGTGCTGTTCCGGCACGCCGACGATGTCGCAGATGACGCCCGAGGCGATCGGGTTGGCGATCTGGGTGATGAAGTCACCGCCCGGACCTGCGGCGATGACGCCGTCGATGATGCGGTTGACGTTGGCGGTGACGTCCTGCTCGCTCTTGTCGAGCATGCGGGGGGTGAACGCGCGGGCGATGATGCGGCGCAGGCGGCCGTGCTGGGGGTCGTCGAGGTTCACCATCGAGTTGCCGAAGATGTATTTGGCCCAGAACGGCGGCGGCGGGATCGACACCGACGGATAGCTGCTGAACACGGCCGGGTTGCGCAGCGCGTCGGTGATCTCCTGGTGCCGGACCAGCGCGTAGAACCCCTTGCCCGACCGCAGGCCCGGCACCCTCGGCTCCCCGAAGTACATCGGCTTCTCGATCTGCCGCAGCTGCTCGAAGGCCGCCAGCCTCTCGGGGTGGGGCCGCCCCCAGAAGTCGAGGCTGCCCAGGTCGATCTTCTGCACGAGGGTCATAAGGAGCAGCACCTCAGGTCGGGGGACGGGCCGGTATTCGCGTGATTAGTATGGCGCGGTCATCGCTCCCTAGGTCACCGGAATTCATCGCATATGAAGATCGATGTTGTACGCCCCCGTGATCTCGGCGAGCCGGAATTATCAGCCTGGCGGTCGATGCGCCGGGCCTCGCCCCACCTCGCCAGCCCGTGGCTGGCACCCGAGTTCGCGCAGGCGGTCGGCGCGGTCCGCGACGACGCCAGAGTGGCCGTGATCTGGGATAACAACGACCTGGCGGGCTTCCTGCCGTTCGAGCCGTGCGGCCCCCGGGCGGGCCGTCCGCTGGCCGCGTGGATCACCCTGGCGCAGGGCGTGGTGCACCGTCCCGGATTCGAATGCGCCGGTTCCGACCTGCTGAAAGGCTGTGGTCTGGACGTCTTCGAGTTCGAATATCTGGTCGGCGGCCAGCCCTGGTTCAGCACGGACGAGAATCGGACGGCGATGCTGCTCGATCTCGAATCCGGATATGACGGATATATCAAGTTCTTTCGCGAGACGTCCCCGAAGTCGTACAAGACGATCGTCTACAAAGAGCGCAAGCTGCAGCGGGACCTCGGCCCGCTGACCTACGAATACGCGTCAAATGATCATTTCGACGCGCTGCTGCGCTGGAAGTCCGACCAATATCGCCGCATCGGCCGCGCCGACCGCACCACCGAACCCTGGGTGGCCGCCTTGATCGAAAAGCTGCGCGACGTCCAGACCCCGGAATTCAGCGCCCCGCTGTCGGTTCTGAAGATCGGCGACCGCCCGGTCGCGGCGCATTTCGGCCTGGTCAGCGAGGGGGTCATGGCGGGCTGGTTCCCCGCTTATGATCCGGAACTGGGGTCCTATTCGCCTGGTTTGATTCATCATTTACGCCTGGTCGACGCCGCCGCCGCCCGAGAAATCCGGCACATCGACACCGGAACCGCCGGGGACTACAAGCAGACCATCTGCAACGGAACCCTCCCCCTGTCCGAGGGCGTCGCGAGGCGGCCGGGCGCGGCCTCGGCCCTCCACTGGCTGCGCACCGCCCCGGCCCGCAGGATCAAGAAGACGATCATCGGCAACCCCCGGCTCTACGCCCTCGCCGACCGGGCGCTGAAGATGCGGGGCCGCGCGTGAGGATCGACGTCCTGCGCCCGTCGGAGCTGACCGGGTCGCACCTGAGCGACTGGCGGGCGCTGGAGCGGCTGGACCGCCGCCCGAACCCGTTCCTGGCGCCCGAATACACCCAGGCCGTCGGCGCGGTCCGCGACGACGCCCGGGTGGCGGTGATCGACGGAGGCCGGGGCTTCTTCCCCTTCGAGCAGCGGGGCGCGATCGGCCTCCCGATCGGCTCGGTGCTCTCCGACCTCCAGGGCATGGCGGCCGAACCCGGCCTCTCCCCCGACCCGAAGGCGCTGCTCAAGGCCTGTGACCTCAAGGTCTGGGCCTTCGACCATCTGGACCCCGCTCAATTCGTCCAGAGCCAGAAGGAGCGGCACCCGTCTCCGGTCATCGACCTGACCGGCGGCTACGACGTCTACGCGAAGGGCCTGGCCGAGCGGTCGAACAAGATCTACAAGTCGACCCTGAAGAAGGAGCGCCGGCTGGCCCGTGAGGTGGGCGAGGTCCGGTTCGTCCTCGACTCCCCCGACCGCGCGGCCCTGCACACCCTCCAGGCGTGGAAGTCGGCGCAGTATCGCCGCACCGGCCGCCCCGACCGCTTCGCCGAGCCGTGGGTCGTCGCCGTCACCGAGCGCCTGCACGACCTGCGGACCCCGGTCTTCACCGGCACGCTCGGCCTGCTCTACGCCGGGGACACCCTGATCGCGGGCAACTTCGGGGTCCGCACCGAGACGACGATCATCGCCTGGTTCCCCGTCTACGACCCCGCCTTCGCGTTCTACTCCCCCGGCCTGATCCACCGCCTGCGGCTGTGCCGCGCCGTCGCCGAGGCGGGCGTGACCCTGATGGACCTGGGCCGGGGCGAGAAGGGCTACAAGGACAGCCTCAAAACGGGCGATCTCCTGGTCGCCGAGGGCCGCCTGTCGCGGCCCTCCCTCACCGCCGCCCGCCACTGGCTGACGCACGAGCCGCGGCGCCGCGCCGTGAACCTGGTGCTCTCCACCCCGGTCCTGTACGGCACCGCCGACCGCGCGGCCAAATGGCTCGCGGCCAGGCGCGGCCCTACTCCTGCGTCTGGGGATTGAGCCCCGGCAGCATCTTGGCCCCCGCGACCGAGGGGTCGGTGAGCTGCAGCACGTCGAGGCCCTGGGTGATGTCGCTGGAGTAGATGTAGCCGTTGTAGAAGTAGGCCGACCACGATCCACCGAGGGCACCCGGCTCCAGGGGCTCGCGGTCGAACGAGGCGATCTCGCGGGCCTGCGCGGGATCGGAGAAGTCCCACACCGAGACCCCGCCCTGGTACCAGGCCTGCACCATGAGGTCGCGGCCCTCGACCGGGATCACGTTGCCGTTGTGCGCGACACAGTTCTCGCCATCGGTCTGCACGCGCGGGATCTTGAACAGCCCGAGCGGCGTGAGCTTCCGGTCCTTCAGTTCATAGACGGCGTTGCCGCCCTTGTTCCTCGGCACCCCGGCCGCGCACATCGCGGTCGTGCCCCCGCCCAGTTCGTCGCTGAAGACGACCTTCGTGCCGTCGGGGGTGAACGCCGCCGAGTGCCAGATCGAGAAGTTCTCGCGGTCGGTGACCCGCTGGAGGACCTTGGGCGCGACCCGGTCGGTGATGTCGAGCAGCAGGCCGTCGCCGTAGCAGGCGGCCACCGCCAGGTTCTCCGACGGGTAGGCGGTGATGTCGTGACAGCCGCCGAACCGCCCGGGATCGCGGTCGGTGAACAGCGTCGGGGTGGCGACCACCTTCGCGGCGGCCGGATCGGCGGCGGGTACCTCGACGATCGAGATGATCTCGTGCGGCGCCGGGCAGTTGGCGGTGCCGGGGGCCGGTCCCGCCGAGGCGACGTACACGTAATGGACGGATTCGCCGGGGATGAAGGTGTTCGTGTGCGACCCGCACCGGGTGCGGACGGCCGTGACATAGCGCGGATGCGCGACGTCGGTGATGTCGAAGATCCGGATGCCCTCGAACGAGGCCTCCTGCGCGGGGTCGCCCGGCCCGCTGGAGCAGTCGGCCCCGGCCCGGGGTTCGTCGACCGACAGGAACAGCAGGTTGTTGTAGACCGAGACGTCGTTCTGCCCGGCGGGACAGAGCACCCGGGTCACCACCGACGGCTTCGCCGGATCGCCGATGTCGTAGACGGTGAACCCGTCGTAGTTCCCGCCGAAGGCGTACTTCCCCTGGAAGGCCAGGTCGGTGCCGAACGACTCGGGGGTGTCGAACGGGGCGCCGGGCGGCACGTTGGCGACGTGCCGCAGACCGGGCGTGATCGTGAACTCAGGCGCCGGAGCGCTGCTCTTCGGGGACGCGGGGGACGTTGAGGGCGCCGGCGCGGTCGTGCAGCCCGCTATGAGGAGAAGTGCAACAAATAGCCGCTTCATTACGACGCAGCGTATCCATCAAAGTGCGATTCCGAGCAGTGCGTCGGCGACATCCCGCATGAGTCGCGGAGCCTCGGCGTCGTCGCCCTCTGAAGCGGCCCACGCGTCGATCGCGGCCAGCGCGCCCGGGGCGTCGAGGTCGTCGGCGATCCGGTCGCGGACGCTCGCCAGCAGCTCGGCGCCCGAGGGACCGGCCGGGCGGGCGGCGGCGGCGCGCCAGCGGGCCAGCCGCTCGGTGGCGCCGGTCAGGTCGGCGTCGGTGTAGCCCCAGTCGGAGCGATAGTGGTGGTTCAGCAGCGCCAGCCGGATCGCCATCGGGTCGGCGCTCTGCCGCAGCCTGGAGACGAACACCAGGTTCCCGCGCGACTTCGACATCTTCTCGCCGTCGAGGCCGACCATGCCGGAGTGGACGTAGGCCTTCGCGAACGGCCACTCGCCGGTCGCCACGTGGCCCTCGCAGGCGCCCATCTCGTGGTGCGGGAAGATCAGGTCGCTGCCGCCGCCCGAGACGTCGAAGCCGGGGCCGAGGTTGTTCAGCGCGATCGTGGTGCACTCGATGTGCCAGCCGGGACGGCCGGGCCCGAACGGCGACGGCCACGACGGCTCACCGGGACGCTCGGCCCGCCAGAGCAGCCAGTCGAGCGGGTCGCGCTTGCCGGGCCGCTCGGGGTCGCCGCCGCGCTCGCCGAACAGCGCCAGCATGGTCTCCTCGTCGTAGCCGGAGACGGCGCCGAACTTGGGGGCGGCGGTGCGGGCGAAGTAGACGTCGCCGTCGATCGCGTAGGTCGCCTCGCCCAGCCGCTCGATCAGCGCGGCCACCTGGTCGACGACCTCGGTGACGCCGACGTATTCGGCCGGAGGCAGCACGCGCAGCGCGGCCATGTCGGTGCGGAACAGCTCGATCTGCTCTTCGGCCAGTTCCCGCCAGTCCTGCCCGTCGCGCTCAGCGCGCTCCAGCAGCGGATCGTCGACGTCGGTCGCGTTCTGGGTGTAGTGCACCTCGTGGCCGGCGTCCCGCCAGGCCCGGTTCACCAGGTCGAACGCCAGATAGGTGTTGGCGTGGCCGAGGTGGGTCGCGTCGTAGGGGGTGATGCCGCAGACGTACATGCGCGCGACCGGGCCGGGCTCCGTGGTCCGGATCTCGCGGGCGGCGGTGTCGTAGAGGCGGAGCGGGTGACCTTGGCCCGGCAGGGTGGGGACGTTCGACGAAGACCACGATTGCATGGTGTGAGCCTATCCACGTGCCTCGCGCGGAATGTCCACGGGATGCCAGGTCCCGGGGTCGTCGGGGGCCGGCAGGAAGTCGTAGCGCAGGCCCGCTTCGGCCAGCGCGACCAGGCTGACCGACAGCGACATGAACAGCCGGCCGTCGCTCAGCTCGTGGCGGACCAGCAGGGCGGCCGGGTCTTCGTAGGGCAGGCCGTCGCCGGAGGCGAGGGTGAGCCAGTCGCCCCAGTAGCGCTCGGGGTTGCCGCCGGTCGGGCGGCCGGGCCGGGGCGCCTTGGCGAAGGCGGGCTGGAAGCGGTCGACCCGGGGGTTCTCGTCGGCGTCGGGCAGCCCGGCGTTGACGATGACGTAGGTGCCGGGGCGCAGCTTCTCCTCGGTCAGCTTGTCGCCCGTCCAGGTCCACAGCCGCACGCCGTCGAGCCCGGCGAGCAGGAGGTGGAAGGGGTCGTAGCGGACCAGCTCGACCAGCGGCATCTCGCCGTTGGACGCGGCCAGCAGCGGAAGATCGCCGCGCGTCGCGCGGTTGCGGGCCGTCGACAGCAGGCCCTGGCCGTTGAGCAGGGCCGCGCAGCGGCGGGCGGCAGGGTTGACGGCGAGCCAGGTTCCCCCGGCCAGCAGGTCACGACCGCCGAGAACTCCCCGGTAGTCGGGCCAGTAAGCGCCCGGCGACATCCAGGGACGCCCGACGAACTCGTCGCGGACCCCGGCGAGCAGGATCGGCGCCTCCGCATCGGGGTCGAAGCTCACGATGACCGTACACAATGCCCGTTCCCTCCACTATCGGTAGAGACTCATGCAGAGTGCCGGAAATAATGTGCTCCGTCCAGCTCAGTGAGGCTCCAGGGATGTTATATCGGGGGCCAGGGGATCGCGGGCCAGTCGCCCGAGGGGTAAGGGTGGATTCCGGTGTCCAGGAGTCTGCGTACCCGGTTCCAGGTCGCCTCCACCTCGGCGGAGGTGAGCAATTCTCGCAATCTTCGCCCGAGTCGCCCCTTCTCGAGCTCCTGGTCGAGATGGACCAGGACGGCGACCGCCTCCCGGGAGAGCGGGCGCCCCTTCCACTGCCACAGCACGGTGCGGAGCTTGGTGTCGACGGAGAAGCAGACGCCGTGGTCGACGCCGTAGACGTGGCCGTCGGGCAGCGGCAGCAGGTGGCCGCCCTTGCGGTCGGCGTTGTTGATCACGGCGTCGAAGACCGACATGCGGCGCAGCGCGGGCTGGCGGCTGCGCATCACGGCCATCAGGTCGGCGTCGGGGTCGGCGTCGATCCAGAGCTGCACCATGCCGGGGCCGAACGGGCCGTCGCGGTAGACGGTGGGCGGCACCAGCCGCCAGCCCATGGCCACGGCCACCTCGTAGGCGGCCACCTCACGGTTGGCGAGCGTGCCGTCGGGGAAGTCCCAGAGAGGGCGCTCGCCCTTCACCGGCTTGTAGACGCAGGCCGCGACCTGTTCGCCCTGGCTGATCGTGCAGTAGAGGGTCATGTTGGTGGCCTCGACCAGACGGCCGGCCACTTCGAGCCGCCCGCCCCGCAGCAGGCGCATGGCCGCCGCGTCGTCGAGTCGAGTCCCCTCTTCCGCGTTCTCAGCGGTCATGCGGTGAGTCCCCCGGGGTGGTGTCCGTTGAGCCTGACGCAGATGTGCCCCTCGGGATCGAGGGGCTGCCCGCACAGCGGGCAGGGTGGCCGACCGGCGGCCACGACGTCGAGCGCGCGGCGGCTGAAGGCACGCGCGGCGGCGGCGCTGATGCGCACGCGCAGGACGGCGGGCTCGGGGCGGTCGGGGTCGCCGAAGATGGGGTCCTCCTCCTCTTCGGCGGTGGCCTCCTGTGCCTCGATGATCACCTGTGCGGTGTCCGGGTCCCAGGCGAGGGCCATGGTGCCGACGCGGAAGTCCTCTTCGATGGGGGTGTCGAGCGGCCCCTCGTCGGAGCTCCCCCCGACGGGCACGGCCGGAACGGGGGCCTGGCCGCCGCTGCGGCGCAGCACCTCGTCGAGCAGCTCGTCGAGCCGGTCGGCCAGAACGGCGACCTGGAACTTCTCCAACGAGACCGTGGTGATGCGCCCCTGCGCCCTCGCCTGCAGGAAGAAGGTGCGCGCGCCCGGTTGCCCCACGGCACCGGCCACGAACCTCTCTGGCGGATCGTAGTCGAAGACCGGCATAGCCCGACCTTACGTGGTCCCGGCTCCGCCGCCGACGGCGGCGTCGCTCCCGGCGATGTTTTCTCCCCCATCTTTGTGCTCCGGAGGCGGCTCCGGAAGCCCGAAATTTCGGGTGTCGTTAAGTCTGCGAAGAAAGGGGCGGATGGGGGTGTATTCGATTACTGTGACCGATCCTGGATCGACGTTGATCCGCTGGAACTGGTCGAGGTGCAGACCGAGCGCGTCGGCCACGATCGCCTTGATCACGTCGCCGTGGGAGCAGACCAGGTAGGTCGCCCGCTCCCCCAGCCTGGTGTTCCAGTCGCGGACCGCCGCGACCGCCCGCGCCGACACGGCGGCCAGCGACTCGCCACCGGGGAAGACCGCCGCGCTGGGGTGCGCCTGCACCACCCGCCACTCGGGCTCCTTGGCGAGGTCGCCGATCTTCCTGCCGGTCCAGTCGCCGTAGTCGCACTCGGCGAATCGGTCGTCGATCTCGACGGTTTCGGCGTTGAAAGGTTCGACGGTCTCGCGGCAGCGCTCCAGCGGGCTGGAGACGACCGCGTCGAGCCGTACCCCGGCCAGCCGCTCGGCGGCGTCGGAGGCCTGTTTGCGCCCCCGGTCGTCGAGGTGGACGCCCGGCGCGCGCCCGGCCAGGACCGGCCCCGTCAGCGGGGTGAGCCCGTGGCGCAGCAGCAGAAGGGTCGTCATGCCGTGATCACTCCCAGCCCGAGCAGGGTCAGCAACAAGGTGCCCGCGAAGACGCGGTAGATCACGAAGATGTTCACCGAGTGCTTGGCCACCCACTTCAGCAGCCAGGCGATCGAGGCGTAGCCGACGACGAACGACACGACGGTGGCCACGATGGTCGCCACCAGGGGTGGCCCGCCGCCGTCGCCGACGTGGCGCATCTCGTAGACGCCGGAGAGGACCACGGCCGGGATCGACAGCAGGAACGAGTAGCGGGCCGCCGCCTCGCGGGTGTAGCCGAGGAACATCGCGCCGGTCATCGTGGAGCCCGACCGGGAGGCGCCGGGGATCAGCGGGAGCATCTGCCAGGCCCCGATGATGAGACCGTCTTTCAACCCCAGATCGGACAGCTCTTTGGCCTTCTTGCCGAACTGCTCGGCGGCCAGCAGGATCAGGCCGAACACGATCAGCATGGCCGAGTTGAGCCACAGGTTCCGCGCCGGTCCCTCGATCGCGTCAGAGAACAGCAGGCCGGCGACCGAGATCGGGATCGTGCCGAGGATGATGTACCACCCCATGCGCGCGTCGAGGTCGGCGCGCAGCTCCTTGTTCGTCAGGCTGCGCAGCCACACCGCGGTGATCCGCAGGATGTCGCGCCAGAAGAAGATCAGCACGGCCAGCATGGTGCCGAGCTGGATGACGGCGGTGAACGCGGCTCCGGGGTCGGCCCAGCCCGCCAGCTTCGGCACGATGAGCAGGTGCGCCGAGCTCGAGATCGGCAGAAACTCGGTCAGCCCCTGGACGATGCCGAGGATGACCGCCTCGAAGACGTTCACGGTCGGCCAGCTTAGAGCCTCGAACACGATACTCTGACTCACAATGGATCAGCGATATGTCGGGCGCAGCGGCCTGTCCGTTTCGCGCATCGGCCTGGGCACGATGACCTGGGCCCGCGACACGTCGGCCGATGAGGCCTCCGCGCAGCTCATGACGTTCGCCGACGAAGGCGGCACGCTGATCGACACCGCCGACGTCTACGCCGGTGGTGACGCCGAACGGCTGATCGGCCGGTTGATCAAAGAGGTCGTCCCCAGAGAAGACCTGGTGATCGCCACCAAAGGGGTGCTCACCCCCGGTGGCAGGAACGGCTCGCGCCGCCACCTGATCCGCGCCCTCGACGCCTCGCTCGACCGTCTCGGCGTCGAAGAGGTCGACTTATGGCAGCTCCACGCCTTCGATCCCGACGTACCGCTGGAGGAGACCCTCGCGGCCGTCGACATCGCGGTCTCGACCGGGCGGGCCGCCTACGCCGGGGTGTGCAACTACGCGGGCTGGCAGCTCGCGGCGGCCGGGGTGCACCAGCGCTCGGCGGCGGGCCGGGCCCCGATCGTGGCCGCGCAGATCGAATACTCGCTGGTGGCCCGTGAGGCCGAAGACGAACTGATCCCCGCCGCCGGCCACGTCGGCGCGGGGGTGCTGGCCTGGTCGCCGCTCGGGCGGGGCGTGCTGACCGGCAAATACCGCACCGGCATCCCGGCCGACTCGCGGGCCGCGACGCCGCATTTCGCCGACTTCATCCAGCCCTATCTCGACGAGCGGTCGCGCCGGATCGTCGAGTCGTGCGTGACGGCGGCCGAGGGCCTGGGCGCCTCGCCGCTGGCGGTGGCGCTGGCCTGGGTCCGCGACCGGCCCGGCGTCGCCTCGGCGATCGTGGGCGCGCGCACCCACGCCCAGCTGCTGGGCGTGCTGGAGAGCGAGAAGCTCGTGCTCCCGTGGGAGATCCGCGAGGCCCTGGACGACGTGTCGTCCTGACACACCGTCCAGGGCCCCTCGGGTGAACGCCGCCTGCGGGTCAGGCGCAGGCGGAGCCGTTGACGGTGAAGTCCGCCGGCGCGGGGTTCACGCCGGTGTGCTCACCGTTGAAACCGATCCACAGGGTCCGGCCGGGCGCGATGTCCCTGTTCCAGTTCACGCCCGTGGCGGTGACCCGCTGGCCGCTCTGCGCCCATTCCGCCGACCAGCCCCGCTCCAGCCGCTGCCCGCTGTGGGGGAAGGTGAACGCGAGTTCCCAGTCCTCGATCGGCTCGTCGCCCGTGTTCTTGATCGCGACGTTCGCGCTCATGCCGGTGCCCCATGAACCGGCCGAGTAGGTGACCCGGCACGACACGGCGGGCGTGCTCGGGGTGAAGACCACCTGCGGCGAGTCGTACCCCCAGCTGCCGTCCAGGTACACGGGGCGGACCGTGACGGAGTACTCGGTGCCCGGCGTCAGCCCGATGAGGGTCGCGGTGGTGCCCGGGACCGTCGTGAGCAGCTGTCCGTTCGAGATGACCTGGTAGGCCGAGGCGGGTGCACTGTAGGAGGGCAGCGTCCAGGACAGGCGCACGCTGGTGGGGCTCAGCGGCGCGGCGATCGGGCGGCTCGGCTGCGGCTGCACGATGTCGTTGCTGATGCGGACCTGGGTGACCGGTGACCGGGGGCCGCGTACGCCGTAGCGGTCGACCGCGACCACGTAGACGGGATAGATCCTGGTCCCCGTGGGGGTCGGGAGGTTGACCCAGCCCTCGGTGGCCCCCTGGAAGACGGCCCGGAGGATCCCGTTCCCGCCGTCGTCCTGGAAGACCTCGTAGCAGGCCACGCCGTGATCGTCGGTCGACGGCTCCCAGCGCAGTGACGCGCCGTTGAAGAACGACCAGAGGACCACCGGCGCGCCCGGCGCGGTCGGCGGGGCGTTGACGGGCGGGCTCGGGGGGATCGGACCGGTCCGGCACACCAGCGGACCGGGGCTCCCGGTGGGCGACGGCGCCGGCGACGGCGCCGGGGCCACGAGCAGAGCGGCGGCGAGTACCACAGCGGTGATCTGCATGGCTCCGATGGTCCGGACGGCCCGGGTACCCCGTCAACGAGGGCGCCTCAGGGGCCGGGCCCCGGGCAGGTGGACCTTGAAAGGTTCAGCAAACCGAACGAGAAATGGTCTCGCGTATCACACCTGGATACCGAAGGGCGACGCAGCGCGAAATTCATCACGCGTTGGAGAGACACTGGACCGCGCCAACGGGAGTGGTGCGCCTGGTAATGGGGAGGGCTCATGGGGATCGGACGGCGCGCGTCCAACCTCGGAGCAGGAGTTCTCGCCGTGGCCATCGCCGCCACCTTCCCCCTGCTGGCCGCCGAGGCCGCCACGGCCGCCGACTGCGACCGGGGCGGCCTTCTTCCCGGTATCACCGACACCCTGTGCAAGGTCGTCGACGGCACCACCGACCTGGTCGACGACGTGACCGGCGGAGGCCTCGGAGACGTCACCGACACGGTCGACAAGGTGGTCGGCGGGGTCACCGGAAGCGACTCTTCGGCGAAGCCGTCGCCCTCCTCCTCCTCGTCCTCCTCCGCGCCCCCGCAGCAGCAGCCGTCGGCCGGTCCGTCGGTCTCGGGCGCCGACACCGGGGTGAGCGGCGGCGACTCGGTGAAGGTCTGCACGACCGGTTGCGGCCACAGCCCGGTGCCCACCCTCGACGCCGAGCCGGTGCGGGTCAAGCCGACCCCGACGGCCGAGGAGCGCAAGAGGCGGAAGGAACGCCGGCCCGAGCCCAGGCCCCAGTTCATCGACGCCGGCGAGCCGATCGTGACGGCCTCAGGGCCCACGCCCCGGCCCGCCGAGCCCGTGGAGCTCGAACCGGTGCGCGTCGGCGACATCGCCCCGCCGCTGCTGTGGCCGGGCATGCTCATCCCCGAGCTGATGAGCGACGACGTCCCCAAGCCGCAGGTGCGGCCGAAGCAGGCCTACGACCCGGTCGCGACGGGCCTGACCACGATCCTGCTGGTCTCGGCGGTGCTGGCGGCCCGGGTGGCGTGGATCAAGCGGGCCCGTCACGAAGAGCTCGAAGAGTTCTGCCCCGAGGCGCTTCCGCTCTCGGGGCTCCCCTCGACCTCACGCAGGCGCCAGAGCGTCGCCTAGACGCCCATCGCGTGCACGCCGCCGTCGACGTGGACGATCTCGCCCGTCGTCGCCGGGAACCAGTCGCTCAGCAGGGCGACGCACGCCTTCGCGGCCGGGATCGTGTCGGCCAGATCCCAGCCGAGCGGGGCCTTGGCCGGCCACGAGTCCTCGAACTCCTTGAAGCCGGGGATGCTCTTGGCGGCCATCGTGCGCAGCGGACCGGCGGCCACCAGGTTGGCCCTGATGCCGTGCTTGCCCAGGTCGCGGGCGAGGTAGCGGTTGGTCGCCTCGAGGCCCGCCTTGGCCACGCCCATCCAGTCGTAGACCGGCCACGCCTTGGAGGCGTCGAAGTCGAGGCCGACGACCGAGCTGCCCTGCTTCATCAGCGGCAGGCAGGCCATCGACAGCGACTTGTAGGAGAAGGTCGAGATCTGGAAGGCGGTGGCGACGTCCTCCCACGAGGTGTTGAGGAAGTTGCCGCCCAGGGCGGTCTGCGGCGCGAACCCGATGGAGTGGACGACGCCGTCGAGCCCGCCGAGGTGCTCGCCGACCCGCTCGGCCAGGCTGTCGAGGTGTTCGACGTTGCTGACGTCGAGCTCCAGCACCGGCGGCGGCTCGGGCAGCCGCTTGGCGATGCGCTCGACCAGGCTGAGGCGGCCGAACCCGGTGAGGACGATCTGGGCGCCCTCTTCCTGGGCCAGCTTGGCCACGTTGAAGGCGATCGAGGCGTCGGTCAGGACGCCGCTGACGAGGATGCGCTTGCCCTCGAGGATTCCCATGGTCAGTGCCCCATTCCCAGGCCGCCGTCGACGGGGATCACGGCCCCGGTGATGTAGGAGGAGTCCTCGCTCGCGAGGAAGCGGACGACGCGGGCGACCTCGCCGACCTTCGCCTGCCGGCCGAGCGGGATCTGCTTCTGGATCGCGGCCTGCTGCTCCTCGGTGAGGGCGGCGGTCATGTCGGTCTCGACGAAACCGGGGGCCACGATGTTGACGGTGATGTTCCGCGAGCCCAGCTCCCGGGCCAGCGACCGGCCGAAGCCGACCAGGCCGGCCTTGGACGCGGCGTAGTTGGCCTGCCCGGCGGAGCCGAGGAGGCCGACGACCGAGGAGACGAGGATGATGCGGCCGCGCTTGAGGCGGAGCATCGGGCGGACCGCGCGCTTGGCGACGCGGTAGGCACCGGTGAGGTTGGTGTCGATGACGTCGGTGAAGGTCTCTTCCTTCATCATCGCCAGCAGGGTGTCTTTGGTGATCCCGGCGTTGGCCACGACGACCTCGACCGGGCCGTGCTCGGCCTCGGCCTTCTCGAAGGCGGCGTCGACCGACTCCTGGCTGGTGACGTCGCACGGGACGCCGAAGAGCCCTTCGGGGGCCTGGCCGGATCGGTGGGTGACGGCGACGAGGTCTCCGGCCGCCGAGAGTTCCCGGGCGATCGCGAGGCCGATGCCGCGGTTGCCGCCGGTGACGAGTACAGAACGAGGCATGTACCCGACGTTACTAGTTACTTCCGGGTAGCCCCTTGTCCGCCGGACACAAGATCGCGGCCGCGGCGTGGTGGGGTTACGCCAGATCATCTTGTACGCCGCGCACTAGGATCGCCACCATGCGTCAGATCGATCCCGACTTCCTCGCCCTGCCGCTGCGGCCACTGGCCGACGCGGCACTCCAGCGGGCCCGCGAGCTGGGCGCCGAGTTCGCCGCCTTCCGCCTCGAACGGGTCCGCGCCGAGACGCTCCGCCTGTTCGACGCCCGTCTCGAAGGCTCCAGCGACGCCGACGACCTCGGTTTCGCCGTACGGGTCGTCAAGAACGGCACCTGGGGGTTCGCCGGCGGCATCACGCTCACGCCCGAGGCGGTGGCCGAGGTGACGGCGCAGGCCGTCCTGGTGGCCGAGGTGAGCGCGCCGCTGAACCGCGAGCCCATCGAGCTGGCCGCCGAGCCGGTCCACGAGGGCGTGTGGGTGTCCGCCTACGACGTCGACCCGTTCGACGTGCCGCTGCGTGAGAAGGTCGCGCTGCTGGCCGACTGGTCGTCGGGCCTGCTGGCCAAGGGGGTCGACCACGTGTCGGCCTCGTTGATGCAGGTCAAGGAGCAGAAGTTCTACGCCGACTCGGCCGGCACGGTGACCACGCAGCAGCGGGTCCGCGTGCATCCGGCGCTGACGGCGATGAAGAGCGAGGGCGCCGCGTTCGACGACATGCGCACCCTCGCGCCGCCGGTCGGCCGGGGCTACGAATACCTGACCGGCACCGGCTGGGACTTCCCCGCCGAGCTGGCCGAGCTCCCCGACCTGCTGGCCGAGAAGCTGGCCGCCCCCTCGGTGAAGGCGGGCACCTACGACCTGGTCGTCGACCCCTCGAACCTGTGGCTGACGATCCACGAGTCGATCGGCCACGCCACCGAGCTCGACCGGGCGCTGGGCTACGAGGCGGCCTACGCCGGCACCTCCTTCGCCACGTTCGACCAGCTGAACAAGCTCACCTACGGCTCCCCGATCATGAACGTGACGGGCGACCGCACCGCCGAACACGGCCTGGCCAGCGTCGGCTGGGACGACGAGGGCGTGCAGGGCCAGCGGTTCGACATCGTCCGCGACGGCACCCTGGTCGGCTACCAGCTCGACCGCCGGATGGCCCTGCTCAAGGGCCTGGGCCGCTCGAACGGCTGCGCCTTCGCCGACTCCCCCGGTCACCCGCCGATCCAGCGCATGGCCAACGTCTCGCTCCAGCCCGCCGAGAACGGCCCGTCGGCCGAGGAGCTCATCGCGGGCGTCGACGACGGCATCTACGTCCTGGGCGACAAGAGCTGGTCGATCGACATGCAGCGCTACAACTTCCAGTTCACCGGCCAGCGCTTCTACAAGATCGAGAACGGCCGGCTGGCGGGCCAGCTCCGCGACGTCGCCTACCAGGCGACCACCACCGACTTCTGGCGCTCGATGGACGCCGTCGGCGGCCCCGAGACCTACGTGCTCGGCGGCGCCTTCAACTGCGGCAAGGGCCAGCCCGGCCAGGTGGCCCCGGTCAGCCACGGCTGCCCACCCGCCCGGTTCCGCGGCGTGAAGATCCTCAACACGGTCCAGGAGGGCGGCAAGTGACCCCGCAGGAAGTAGTCGAGCGCGCCCTGGCGCTGCCGGGCGCCGACGAGCGCGTCGTCATCGTCGACGAGGACACGAGCGCGAACCTGCGCTTCGCCGGGAACACCCTGACGACCAACGGCGTCGCCCGGGGTTCGCGGCTGACCGTCATCTCGATCGCCGGCGCCGCGACCGGCGTGGTCTCCCGTTCGGGCGTCACGCCCGACCAGATCGCCGACGTCGTCGCGGCGGCCGACCGGGCGGCGCGTGACGCGCAGCCGTCCGAAGACGCCCGCCCGCTGGTCGCCGGTGACACGGCCCCCGACTGGGACCGTCCGGCCGAGGAGACCTCGATCGCGGTCTTCCGTGATCTGGCCCCGGCGCTGGGCGAGGCGTTCGCGGCGGCCGAGGCCGGTGGCCGCAGGCTCTACGGCTTCGCCGAACACCTGGTCAACTCGGTCTTCGTCGGCACCAGCACCGGCCTGCGCCGCCGCCACGACCAGCCGACCGGCCGCCTGGAACTGAACGCCAAGTCGCCCGACATGAAGCGCTCGGCGTGGGTCGGCGCGGCCACCCGCGACTTCACCGACGTCGACATCGCCGCCCTCGACGCGACGCTCGCGCAGCGCCTCGAATGGGCCAAGCGGAAGATCGACCTGGCCCCCGGCCGCTACGAGACCCTGCTGCCCCCGGGCGCGGTGGCCGACCTGATGATCTATCTGTACTGGTCGGCGGGCGCCCGCGACGCCTTCGACGGCCGCACCGTCTTCGCCAAACCGGGTGGCGGCACCCGCGTCGGCGAAGAGCTGGCCAAGCTGCCGATCGACCTCTACAGCGACCCGGCTCGGGCGGGCGTGGAGTGCGGCGGCTTCACCGTCGCGCACACCTCCGGCCGCGAGCAGTCGGTATTCGACAACGGCTTCCCGCTGGGCCAGACCAAGTGGATCGCCGACGGCAAGCTGGCCAACCTGATCCAGACCCGCCACTCGGCCGAGGTCACCGGCCTGGCCGAGACCCCCTCGATCGACAACCTGATCATGGAGGGCCCCGCGGGCGGCAGGACGCTGGAGGAGATGATCGCGGCCACCGAGCGCGGCCTGCTGCTGACCTGCCTGTGGTACATCCGCGAGGTCGACCCGCAGACGCTCCTGCTCACCGGCCTCACCCGCGACGGCGTCTACCTGGTCGAGAACGGCGAGGTGACGGGCGAGGTGAACAACTTCCGCTTCAACGAGTCGCCGGTCGACCTGCTGAGCCGTATCACCGAGGTCGGCGCGGCCGCGCAGACCCTGCCCCGCGAGTGGAACGACTACTTCACCCGGACGATCATGCCGCCGCTGCGGGTTCCCGACTTCAACATGTCGACCGTGAGCCAGGCCAACTGATCTGACAGAGCTGTCAAGGGGCGGTCTCGCGTTTGCGCGGGGCCGCCCCTCCGTGCTATCGGGCGGGCTATTCGGAATCTTCGAGCCGGAATCCGACCTTCATGCCCACCTGGAAATGGGCCACTTCGCCGTCCTGGATGTGGCCGCGGACCTCCGTCACCTCGAACCAGTCGAGATGCCGCAGCGTCTGTGACGCGCGCCTGATCCCGTTGCGTATGGCCTGGTCGACGGACTCCCCTGACGTTCCCACGATCTCGGTCACCCGGTAGGTGCGGTCGGACATCGTGCCTCCCCTGTCGTCGCGAAGATGATCGTAACGCGCGGGCTTAGGGTGGAGGTGTGAACCTGTTCCATCGGCGGAAGACGACCGTCCACCAGGTGACCGACGCTCAACCGTCACTTTCGGCCGACATCCGCAAACGCGAGATCAGCTACGTGATCAAGATGTCGATCCGCGTGGTCTGTCTCATCCTCGCCGTGGCATGGCCCGGGGCGCCGGTGTGGCTACGGGTCGCCTTCATCGCCGGGGCGGTCCTTTTGCCGTACCTTGCCGTGATCGGTGCCAACGAGCGGGGAAAGGACCTTCCGCCACCTCAGGACATGGGTGAGGCTAACCAAAACGAGATACCACGGCATCGACGCGAGATCGGGTCGTGACTAAGTCTTGACGCATCCTAAGGGTGGTAGGTGTACAGTTTAGCCAAGCGCTCTGGTCCCCCGTCGGAGCGCTGGTGCCGGCGTTCCGGGCCCCCGTCGGAACGCCGATGAAGCGACGCCGGGTGGTTTGCCCCCGTAACCACCCGGCGTCGCCCTATTCCCAGACCTTTTCCCGGCGCCTTTACTCCGCCGATCTTTGCCGAAATTTTTTCAGGCGATCTTCCAGAGCCGTAGCTTCGTGTCGGTGCTGCCGACCGCGAGCAACTGACCGTCCGGGCTGAACGCCACCGAGGTGACGCGGTCTTCTGGTCCGGTGAGGACGTCCACGAGAGCGCCGTCGGCCACCTTCCACAGCCGGACCGTCCTGTCGTCGCCTCCGGAGGCGAGCAGGGTGCCGTCGGGGCTGAAGGCCAGGGAGCCGATCGCGTTCGTGTGGCCGGTCATCGTGGCCACGATGGTGCGGCGGGCCACGTCCCAGAGGCGCACCGAGGGATCGGTGCCTCCGGCGGCGACCAGCGACCCGGCGGGGTTGAACGCCACCGCGAACATCCCCGCGGTGGTGAGGAGATCGGCCCGGCGGGCCCGTTCCTCGACGTTCCACAGCCAGACGGTCGGATCGCCGCTGGCCGAGGCCAGGATGGTTCCGTCGTGGTTGAACGCCAGCGAGTCGATCCCGCTCCGGTGACCGGGCAGCGTGCCGGCGGCGGCCTGACCCGCCACATCCCACAATCGCACCGTTTCGTCGTCGCCTCCGGAGGCGAGCAGGGTGCCGTCACGGGTGAACGCGAGCGTGGTGACCCGGCCGGTCTGCCCTTCGAGGACGGCCACGGGCGCGCGGGCGGCGACGTCCCACAACCTCAGCGACCCGTCGTGGGCGCCGGTGGCCAGGAGGGTGCCGTCGTGGTTGAACGCCAGGGTGGCGACCCAGTCGTCGTAGCGGAGCGGATCGAGCGCGACCGGCCGGGCCGGGTCGGTCGTATCCCACAGCCGCACGCCCCCACCGCCCCCGGTGGCCAGCACTTTCCCATCGGGGGCGAACGCCACTGCGTACACCCCCTGCTCGTGGGCCACGACCTCACCGATGTTGTAGGCCTGCACCTTCGTTTCCACCGGGGTCGCGCTGGGCGCCGCCTTCTCGCCGCCGAACGCGTGGGAGATCGCGATGACCGCGATCGCGCCGCTCACGCCCAGTCCGGCGGTCAGCAGAGCGCGGCGGGGTAAACGGCTCGACACCTGCTCGGTCCGGGCCGGTTCGCGCGTCGGGGACTCGAGCCGATCGGGTGTGGCCGGCCGATGGTGCCCGGCGCCCGAGCGGGCAAGCCGGGCCAGGATGTCGGTGACCTCGGGGCGGTCGGCGGGGGTTTTCGCCAGGCAGGCGGCGACGAGGTCGCGGAGGCCGTGTGCGGTGGGTACCCGGCTCAGGTCGGGATCCTCGCTGGTGACCCGCCGGACGATGGCAGGCAGCGACACGGCGTGGAAGGGCCCCTGGCCGGTCGCGGCGAACCCCAGGACACAGCCGAGGGCGAACACGTCGGCGGCGGGCGTCGCCGGGTGGCCGTTGAGTTGCTCCGGTGACATGTAGGCGCAGGTGCCGAGGAGCGCGCCCGTCTCGGTGAGGGGACCGGCGTCGAGCGGGCGGGCGATGCCGAAGTCGATGATGCGGGGGCCGTCGTCGGCGCAGATGACGTTGGCCGGTTTGAGGTCGCGGTGGACCAGCCCGCATGCGTGGATCGCCGCCAGCCCCTCCGCGAGACCGGCCCCCAGCGCGACGACCGTGTCTGCCGTTAGGGGGCCATGACCCGAAACAAAGGCCTGGAGGGACGGGCCTGGGATGTGGGCGGTGACCATCCACGGGCGGTCGGCGTCGGGGTCGGCGGCGACCACCTGGGCGGTGAAGTGGCCGCCGACGCGGCGGGCGGCGTCGATCTCCCGGGCGAAGCGGGCGCGGTATTCGGGGTCGGTGGCGTGGTGGCCGTGAATGCGTTTGACCACGACGATCCGGCCGCCCGGCGAGCGCGCGAGGAAGACCTCACCCATGCCGCCCGCGCCGAGGCGGCCCTCCAGCCGATAGGGGCCGATCCGGTCGGGATCGTCGGGCAGCAGGGCATCCATCGTGAATTCTCGCAATAGCTCGGAAACGATCCGAGGGCCTGGCTCGCGCCCGTCCCCGGCATCCTTCCAAGAAACGACCCGCTCCGTATCCCGAAAAGATCAGCGAGGTCGTCTATTCACGCGTCCATTCGGCCGCCTTGGCGGAAAGGAGCGCCGCCGCGTCGGGCGGCGCGGTGCCCGCGCCCTGAGCCAATCCGAGCAGGTAGGCCGTCAGCGGCGCGGCGGGGCGGGCGACCCCGTGGGCGACGTCCTTGGTCAGATCGAGCACCATGTCCCGATCGACGACGGCCGGGTCGATCCCCAGCTCACGACAGACCAGCGCGGTCCATTCCTCCAGCACGTTCACCAGCAACCTCCAGATCATCCGGTGCCACAGTCACAACAGAGCCCTTCGGCCCTTCAAGCAATCGCGCTTCGTAACGATCAAGAACTGCCTACTCGCCCCACCACAAACCCTTTCGGGCGGCTACAGCCGCCCGAAATTTCGGCATATCGGCTCACGCGGGCACCGTTCCGGTAGCCATTTCCAACCCCTGGCTCAGAGATCTCGTACAGGAAAAGGGCACGGAGAGGTCAGCCGCCGATCGCGCTCATCGGGCGCGCGGGCTGGAGGAACTCGGGGTTGTCGATGCCGTGGCCCGGCTTCTTGCGGGCGATCGATGCCAGCCACCGCGCCGCCAGTTCCTCGTCGGTCGCGCCCGAGCGCATCGCGCCGCGCAGGTCGGACTCCTCGGTCGCGAAGAGGCAGTTGCGGATCTGGCCGTCGGCGGTGAGGCGGACGCGGTCGCAGGCGCCGCAGAACGGGCGCGTGACCGAGCCGATCACGCCCACCGTCGCGGGGCCTCCGTCAACCAGGAAGAGTTCCGCGGGGGCGCTGCCCCGGTCGTGGGGGTCGGCGTCGGAGAGTTTGAACTCGGTGCCGAGCATCGACAGGATCTCGTCGGCGGTGATCATGTTCTTGCGGCTCCAGCCGTGCTGGGCGTCGAGGGGCATCTGCTCGATGAAGCGGAGCTGGTAGCCGCGGTCGAGGCAGTAGCGCAGCAGGTCGACGGCCTCATGATCGTTGATGTCGCGCATCAGTACCGCGTTGACCTTCACGGGGCGCAGGCCCACGGCGTCGGCGGCCTCCAGGCCGGACAGCACGTCGGGGAGGCGGTCGCGGTGGGCGAGGGTCTTGAAGGTCTCGCGGTCGATCGTGTCGAGGGAGACGTTGACGCGGTGGAGGCCCGCCTCGGCCAGCGGCGCGGCCAGGCGGGCCAGGCCGATGCCGTTGGTGGTGAGGGAGATCTCGGCGCCCAGAGCGGAGGTGCGGGCGACGATGTCGACCAGCTCTCGCCGGAGCAGGGGCTCTCCCCCGGTGTAGCGGACCTCGGTGATGCCCAGGTCGCGCACCCCGACGGTGACCAGGCGGACGATCTCGTCGGCCGTCAGCAGTTCGGGTTTGGGCAGCCAGTCGAGGCCCTCCGGCGGCATGCAGTAGCTGCACCGCAGGTTGCAACGGTCGGTCAGCGAGACCCGGAGGTCCGTCGCGACACGCCCGAACGAATCGACCAGCACGTCACCATCTCCCATTCTGTATGCCACCTTAATTCACGTACAACCAGCCCCGATCAACGGGGATTCCTCCCGGCGAAAACCATTGGGAACGCTTCACCTCGGTTCGGCACACTGGTCGCACCGAAACAGGAGATCATCATGCCGAAGGAAGTCGCCCACAACCTGCTGTCCTGGGCCAGCGAGATCGACCACGGAACGATCGAGCAGGCGGCCAGGACCGCGCGCCTGCGATTCGTGTCCGGACACGTCGCGCTCATGCCCGATGCGCACATCGGGATCGGTGCGACCGTCGGCTCCGTCATCCCCACCCAGGGTGCGATCATCCCGGCGGCCGTCGGGGTCGACATCGGGTGCGGGATGATCGCGACCGAGACCGACCTGACCGCCCGCGACCTGCCCGAGAACCTCGAAGCGCTGATGCCGCTGGTCGAGCGGCGGATCCCGGCCGGAGTGGGCAAGGGACACGAAGACCGGACCGTCGACCGGGCGCTGGAGGCGCTCGGGCGGCCGCACACGGAACTGACCCCGAAGCAGGACAAGACGGTGTCGGTGCAGTTCGGGACCCTCGGGTCGGGCAACCACTTCGTGGAGGTCTGCCTCGACGAGCGCGATCGGGTGTGGACGGTGCTCCACTCCGGCTCGCGCGGGATCGGCAACCAGCTCGCGACCCGCCACATCGCCGACGCGAAGAAGGCGATGAAGCAGGCGGCGATCGGGCTGGAGGACCCCGACCTGGCCTACTTCACCCAGGGGACGCCCGAGTTCGCGGCGTACATCGACGACATGCTGTGGTCGCAGGCCTACGCGATGGCCTCGCGGGCGCGGATGGACGCGGTGCTGTCGAACGCGCTGTTCTCGGTGGTCGGGAAGGGCCGCCGGGTCCGGACGATCAACTGCCACCACAACTTCACCCAGCGAGAGACGCACCAGGGCAAGGACCTCTGGATCACCCGCAAGGGCGCCATCAAGGCCGACACCGGCGACGAGGGCGTCATCCCGGGCTCGATGGGCACCCGGTCCTACATCGTGCGCGGGAAGGGCAACGCCGACTCCTACAACTCGTGCTCCCACGGGGCGGGGCGCCGGATGTCGCGCGGCCAGGCGAAGCGGACCCTGACGGCGTCGTCGCTGAAGAAGGCGATGGAGGGCCGGACCTGGAACGCCGACCGGGCGTCGTCGCTGGTCGACGAGCACCCGGAGGCCTACAAGTCGATCGACCAGGTCATGGCCGACCAGACCGACCTGGTGACCGTCCAGCACACGCTGCGCCAGATCTTCAACTACAAGGGCTAGCCGGTTCCGCGTACGAGAAGCAGCGCAACGGCCAAGGCGGCGACGGCGATGGCACTCAGGAACGAGGCGTCGGGACGGCGCACACAACGGGGTGCCAGCGCCAGAACCGCGGCGAGAAAGGCCATCGGCCACCAGAGCACGGCGACGGCCGTGACCAGGAAGACCGGGGTGAGCAGGCGGGTTCGGCGGGGGCCGAGGCGCTGGGGTAGTCCATGGACCCCGGTGCGCAGGTCCCCGTCGATGTCGGGGAGCACGTTCGCGAAGTGGGCGCCCACTCCGAGCAGCGCCCCGGCCAGCACCGACCACCACGCCGGCCACGGCGCGCCGGGCAGCCCGAGCGACACGAACGCCGGGAACTGCCCGAATCCGATCACATAGGGCACCCACGAGAAGACCGTGGCCTTCAGGCCGAGGTTGTACGACCACGCCCCCGCCACCCCGAGCAGGTGAAGACCCCCCGCGGCCAGGCCGTTGGCCAGCGACAACGGCACACACGCCACCAGGGAGACCCCGGCCGCCACCCATAAGGCCCGCGTCGTGACCAGCCCGGAAACCACAGGTTTCCCGGTACGCCCCAGGGCCAGATCCCGCCCCGCGTCGAGCGCGTCGTTGCACCATCCGACCGACAGCTGCCCCGCCAGCACGGCCGCCAGGACGAGCAGACACCCGGCCGCGTCCCGGCCCGATCCCACCGCCAAAGCGGTCACGAGAGCACTGACGGCCAGCGTCGGCCCCGGATGACACGCCCGTACCAAGCCGAGGAGAAGCACAGAGGTTGGGGTTCCCAGCGGGACGCACATGAACCCGTGAGGGGTGGGCAGAGATCGGAAGGGGGTAACTTCTGCCGATCTGGGAGTGCGATGTCACGTATCGCCGCTGTTCAGGGCGTCCTGCCGCCGAACCGTTATGCGCAGGCCGAGATCACCGAGGCGATCGCCCGGTTCGGCTTCCTCGATTCCACCGAACGCCGGGTCCTCGAACGGCTCCACCAGCACGCCAAAGTCGACTTCCGGCATCTCGTACTGCCCCTCGACGACTACGCCAAACTCGACGGTTTCGGGGCGTCCAACGACGTCTTCGTGGCGGCGGCCGTCGAGCTGGGTTCCCAGGCGGTGGCCGAGGCGCTCGACCTGGCCGGGCTCACCCCCCGTGACGTCGACATGTTCCTGTTCACCTCGGTCACCGGGATCGCGGCGCCGTCGGTCGACAGCCGCATCGCGTCCCGGCTGGGCATGCGGCCCGACCTGAAGCGCCTGCCGATCTTCGGCCTGGGCTGCGTCGGGGGCGCGGCCGGGGTCGCCCGGACCCACGACTACCTGTCCGACAAGTCGGCCCAGGTGGCGGTGCTGCTGTCGGTGGAGTTCTGCTCGCTGACCATCCAGCGCGACGACCGTTCGATCGCCAACCTGGTCGCGGGCGGCCTGTTCGGCGACGGCGTGACCGCCGTGGTGGCCACCACGACCGAGGGCCCCGGCCCCCGCGTGATCGACTCGCGCTCCCACCTCTATCCCGACTCCGAGCAGGTCATGGGCTGGGACATCACCAACAACGGCTTCCGGGTGGTCTTGGACGCCAACGTCCCGGCGGTGGTCCGCACCTATCTGGCCGACGACGTCGACGGCTTCCTCGGCGATCACGGCCTGACCAGGAAGGACATCACCGCCTGGGTCTGCCATCCCGGCGGCCCCCGGGTGCTGGAGGCGGTCATCGAGGCCCTCGACCTGCCGCCCGACGCCCTCGACGTGACCTGGCGATCGCTGGCGGAGGTGGGCAACCTGTCGTCGTCGTCGGTGCTGCGGGTGCTGGCCGACACGATGGCCCTCGACCCGCCGAAGGGCACGCCGGGCCTGATGATCGCGATGGGTCCCGGGTTCTGTTCAGAGCTCGTCCTGCTGGAGTGGTGATGGGCTGGTACGCCCTTCTCGTCGCCCTGGTCGGGGTCGAGCGCCTGGCCGAGCTCGTCGTCGCGAAGCGCAATCTGAGCTGGAGCCTGGCCAGAGGCGGCTTCGTCGCCGGTCAGGGCCACTATCCGTTCATGGTGGTCCTGCACACCGGATTGCTGGCCGGGTGCCTGATCGAGGTGTACGCCGCCGACCGCCCCTTCGTGCCCGCGCTGGGCTGGCCGATGCTGGCGCTCGTGGTCGCCTCCCAGGGGCTGCGGTGGTGGTGCATCCGGACCCTCGGGCACCAGTGGAACACCCAGGTCGTGGTGGTCCCGGGGCTGACGGCGGTGACGGGCGGCCCCTATCGGTTCCTGCGGCACCCCAACTACGTCGCGGTCGCCGTCGAGGGACTGGCGCTCCCGCTGGTGCACTCGGCGTGGGTCACCGCGCTGGTCTTCACCGTGCTGAACGCGGGGCTCATGGTGGTCCGGATCCGGTGTGAGGAGGCCGCGCTGGCCCGGCTGGGCACCGCGTGATCGACGTGCTGATCGCCGGAGGCGGGCCCGCCGGGCTCGCCACCGCCTGTCACGCCGCGCTGGCCGGGATGGAGGCCGTCGTCGTCGAACCCCGGGCGGCCCCGGTCGACAAGGCCTGCGGCGAGGGGCTGATGCCCACCGGCATCGAGGCGCTGCGGTCGCTGGGCGTGGATCCCGAGGGGTGGCCGTTACGCGGCATCACCTATCTCGACGCCGCCGGATCGGTGACCGCGCCGTTCCCGCGTGGCCGGTCGGGGCTCGGCGTCCGCCGCACGATCCTGCACGAGGCGCTCGCCAAGAGGGCCGCCGACCTGGGCGTCCGGGTGGTCGCCGGGCGGGTCGGCCGGTTCCGGCAGGGCCCCGACGCCGTCGAGGCCGACGGGTTCGGCCGGGCCCGCTGGCTGGTCGCGGCCGACGGGCTGCACTCCCCGCTGCGCGCCGCCCTGGGGCTGACCGTCACTTCCGGTCGTGGACGACGCCATGGTCTCCGCCGCCATTTCGCGGTCGCCCCCTGGAGCCCCCACGTCGAGGTGCACTGGTCGACGGGCGCGGAGGCCTATGTGACCCCCGTCGGGCCCGAGCTGGTCGGGGTGGCGGTGCTGAGTTCGCGGAGGGTGCCGTTCGACGACCATCTCGCCGCCTTCCCCGCGTTACGCGAGCGGCTC
Source organism: Herbidospora sp. RD11066 (assembly GCF_054661255.1). Lineage (NCBI taxonomy): Bacteria > Bacillati > Actinomycetota > Actinomycetes > Streptosporangiales > Streptosporangiaceae > Herbidospora > Herbidospora sp. RD11066. The sequence continues at coordinate 145,695 of NZ_BAAGDO010000010.1, read as the reverse complement.
GGACCACCGTGCACCCCCGTGAGAGGGGCGGGACCCCTGCGGCAGAGCGCGAAAGCCCCAGTGGCCGGGCGGGTGCTGCTCGTCGGCGACGCCGCCGGATACGTCGACGCGCTCACCGGCGAGGGGATTTCATTGGCGGTCCGCTCGGCCGAGGCCCTCATTTCCGCCCTAAGCCAGCGAAATCCAGACATGTACCAACGTGACTGGCGGCGCCTCTCCCGCCGCCACCGGGCGCTCACAGAGGTGCTGGTGGCCGTCAGGGGCAACCGGGTCACCGGTGACCTCATCGCGCCGGCCGCGCGGCGGCTCCCGTGGGCCTTCCGCGCGGCCGTCGCCCTTCTCGCCTAGCGGCGGGCCACCAGGAGCAGGCGGTGAGACCTGAGCTCGTAGGGGGCGCCGTCGGGACCGGCGTACATCTCGATGGTCGTGAAGCCCGCCTCGGTCAGCATGCGGCCGGCCTCGGCGGCGGTGTAGACGTGCTGGACCGAGGTCCCCCGGTGCACCTCGTCACCTCGGGTGAAGGTGAAGTGGGTGATCCAGCGGCTCCTCGCCACGTCGTATTCGTTGATCTGCTCGGCGGTGACGCCGCCGATGGTCAGCGGCTCCTCCTCCAGGGCCACGCCCGGGAGGAACGACTCGGCCGCGAAGCCGTAGTCGAGGACCACCGTCTGGACGTCGAGCCCGGCCAGGAAGGCCCGCGTCTCGTCGTGGTCGAGGTAGCCGAAGACGTTGCCCATGCAGATCGCCGTGTCGGCGGTCGTGACGGGCAGCGCCCCCATGTCGCCGACCCGGAAGTCGGCGGCCAGGCCGCGCCGCGCGGCCTCGGCGGTCGCGTGGGCGATCGCCTCGGCCGAGACGTCGACGCCGGTCACCCGGCGGCCGCGCGCGGCCAGTTCGAGGGCGTGCCGCCCGCTGCCGCAGGCCACGTCGAGGACGTGGTCGCCCGGCAGCCTCATGAGGAAGTCGATCTCGGCGTCGGTCGACGCCTGGGGAACGGCCGCCCGCCAGAAGGTGTTGGGCAGCTCGGTGAAGAAATCCGTGTACCACGGCATGTCAGAAATGCTCCAGTCGGAAGTACGGAAGATCCTGCTTCGCGTCTCGACCGGGGCAGCGTTCCACCGCCCCGGTCACACCGGGTGGGCGGGCATGGCGACTCCTGTTTCGATGAACGGTTCGACGAACCGGAACTGACGGTACCGGCTGATAGAACGGTTGTCATGATGATTACGACGTCGCGTGACGGCACCACGATCGCCTACGACCAGGTCGGCGAGGGTCCGCCCGTGATCGTCGTGGTGGGCGTGTTCAACGAGCGCGCGGCCGGTCGCCCGCTGGCCGAGGCGCTGGCGCGCGACTTCACCGTCTTCACCTACGACCGGCGCGGGCGCGGCGGCAGCGGCGAGGTGGCGCTGCCCTTCCAGATCGCCGACGAGATCGACGACCTGAAGGCGATGATCGAGGTCGCGGGCGGCGAGGCGGCGGTGTTCGGCTACTCCTCGGGGTGCCTGCTCGCGCTGAAAGCGGTGATCGACGGCGCCGCCATCACCCGGCTGGCCCTCTACGAGCCGCCCTACCAGAACGACAACCCCTCCCCCGCCGACCACGCGGGCCACCTGACCGAGCTGATCGCCCAGGAGCGGCGCGAAGAGGCGGTCGAATACTTCCAGCAGAAGATCATCGGCATGACGCCCCCCATGATCGAGCAGGCCAAGCGCGCCCCCTTCTGGAAGGCTCTGGAGGCCCTGGCGCCGTCGACGGTCTACGACGCGCTGCTGGTCACCGACCGCGACCTGCCCGGCCAGCTCGCCGCCCTGCGCCCGCCGCCCACGCTGGTCCTCGACGGCGCCGCCAGCCCCGACCGGCTGCGCGGCATGGTGGGCGCGCTGGCCATGGCCGTCGACGGCGCCCATGTGGTCGCCCTCGACGGCCAGACCCACACGATCGACCCGGAGATCACCGGGCCGATCGTGACCGCGTTCCTCAAGAACTGATCGTCACGGCGAGGCGCAGGTGTAGCCGCTCACCGTCGAGGTGTTGCCGTTGGGCCGGGTGACCTGGAAGCCGAACGTCGTGCTCGCGTTCGGGGCGAGGTTGGCGTTGTAGCCCATGCTCGTGGCCGTGACGGTCTGGCCCGAGACGGTGAGTGCGGCGTTCCACGACCCCGAGATGCTGTGACCCGACGGGAGCGTGAAGGTCACCCGCCAGCCGCTCAGCGCCGAGGTGCCGGTGTTGGTCACCGTCACCGGCTGCACGACGTAGCCGTTACCCCACTGGGTCTGGACGGTCCCGGTCGCCGAGCACGGCCCGCCCGGCTGCGGGCTGGGCGACGGAGACGGAGACGGGGAAGGTGAAGGAGAGGGTGACGGCGAAGGCGAGGGGCTGGGAGAGGGCGACGGGCTGGGCGAGGGCGACGGGTTCACGTTCACCGGGGGGACCCGGATGATGCGGTCGTCGGCCGCCACCGGGGTGCCCCGGCCGTCGCGGTTGCTGGTGCCGATCCACAGCCAGCCGTCGGGGCCGACGGCGATCGCGCGCAGGCGGCCGTACTGCCCCTGGAACTGGGAGATGGTGCCGGCCGAGCCGCCCGAGGAGTTCAGCGAGACACCCCACACGCGGGTGCCGCGCAGGGCGGCGACGAACAGGGTGTTGTTGGCGTAGGCGAGGCCGCTCGGGGAGGCCTCGGCGGTCGTCCAGGTGACGATCGGGTTGCGGAACGACGGGTTGTTGCACACGCCCTCACACGTCGGCCAGCCGTAGTTGCCGCCCGCCACGATCTGGTTGACCTCGTCGGTGGTGTTCTGGCCGAACTCGGTGGCGTACAGGCGGCCCTGGCCGTCCCAGGCGAGGCCCTGCACGTTGCGGTGGCCCATGCTGTAGACCCGCGACCCGGGGGTCGGGTTGCTCGACGGGATGCTCCCGTCGGGGTTCATGCGGAGGATCTTCCCGGCGGGGGAGCTCGCGTTCTGGGCGTTGGAGGTCGTGCCGGCGTCGCCGGTGGCCAGGTAGAGCATCCCGTCGGGGCCGAAGGCGATGCGGCCGCCGTCGTGGATCGTGGCGCGGGGGATGCCCGACAGCAGCACGTTCTGGGTCGTGGGCGCGCTCAGGCGGAAGCGGGCCAGGCGGTTGTCGTTGGCGGTGGTGAAGTAGACGTAGACCCACTGGTCGGAGGCGTACGTCGGGGAGACGGCGATGCCGAGCAGGCCGCTCTCACCCGAGGCGGACACTCCGCTGATGGTCGCCACGGCGACCGGGGTCTGGCCTGGCCGCACCTGCATGACGCGGCCGGTGTTGCGCTCGGTGACCAGGGCACTCCCGTCGGGGAGGAAGGCGAACCCCCACGGGACCTGCAGCCCGGTGACCGACACCTGGGCCCGGTCGAAGTCGAAGCCGCCGACCACGGCGGCCCGGGCCGGGAGGGCGATCATGACTCCGAGGAGCAGGATCGCCGCGGCGATGACGTGTCTGACATGTCTGGACATTGCGGAACCATACGAAGGCCCGAAAGTTTCTGACAACGATCACCAGGCGCGCCGGGTGCCGACCTGCGACTGAAAGGGAAAGTTTCATCGGTGAGCCGCAACGTTTCGTCCCCCGGCACGGGGAAGCCCGGGCCTCCGTGGAGGGGAGGCCCGGGCTCGTAGAGAAAACTACTTGACGACCTTCACGTAGTCGCTCGCCTCAGAAGAGCCGAAACCGTGGCTACCGTCGTACCGGACACCCCAGGTGCCGCTCCCCCAGGCCTTGACCTTGGTGTAGAAGGAGCCGTTGGGGTTGGTGTCGATGGTCTTCACGTACTTCCACTTGTGCGAACCCGCAGGGAGGAAGTAGACGTCGATGTCCTGCCAGCCCAGCTTGTACCAGCCGTGCCAGTAGTCGCGGGAGTCGTAGCAGCCGCTCCAGCCGTCGTCGACGGGCTTGACGCTCCCGTCGAGCTCGACGTAAGCGCGGTCGTGCTTCTTGTAGTCGTAGTACCAGTCGCCGTAGCACTGGGCGACCTGAAGCTGCCCGGTCAGGGTGAGGTTACGGCCCTTCTTCACCGGCTCGGGGCCGGCGTTGAAGTCGACGATACGCGTCGCCTTGGGGCCCTTCGGGGGCTTCGGCGGGTTGTACGTGTCGTGCTTGACGGTGAAGCCCGAAGCGCTGCTGTAGAGCTTGCCGTCAAAGCCGCGCGCGAAGACCTTCACGGAGTAGAACCCCTTCGGGTCCTTCGTGTCGATCCGGACGCTCTCCGAGTAGGAGAACCACTGGGGCTTCCACTCGGGCTTCTTCTTCTCCTCGTCCGACGAGTCGGAGGTGGTGCTGTCCGCCGACTTGTCGTCCCAGCCGTGGCCGTCCCAGTCGTCGCGGCCCCAGCTGCCCTTGTGGTCGACCACGATCTTGGCGTGCTTGATGTCGACGCCCTTGACCGTGATGGACACGACCTCGGAGTCCCACTTGCCCTTGAGGACGACCGGGTTGGGGTTGATCACGATTCCCGTGATCTTCGGGTCGGGACCGTCGTGGTGACCGTGTCCGTGACCCGGATTCGCTAAGGCGGGAGCCGCGCCGACGAGCGCCGAGGCGCTCATCGCAGCGGCCGCCACCAGAGCGGTGGCAATGCGCTTGATCATAAGAGGGTGCTTCCTCTCCCCGTTACCGCGCGCTTCCGGCATGAAGCGCGCCTACGTCATAGACGGAAAATCGAGGCCAAAAGTTGCGCGTAAGTCATGGAAAAAGTGATCACAACTTGGCAACGGGATCAAACGCTCGCGCGTCGGGGTCAGAAGATCACTGAGCGTACATCTCCTCGATGATCTCGGCGTACTTGGCGTGGATGACCCGGCGCTTCAGTTTGAGGCTCGGGGTGAGCTCCTCGGTCTCGGCCGTCCACTCGACCGGGAGCAGCCGCCAGCGCTTGACCTGCTGCACGCGGGCGAGCTTCTCGTTGGCGGTCTCGATCGCCGCCTCGACGGCCTTCAGCACGTCGGGGTGGGCGGCCAGGTCGGCCAGGTCGGTGAAGGTGATGCCGTTGGCCTGGGCCCAGCCGGGGGCGACCTCGCCGTCGAGGGTGAGGATCGCGACCGGGAAGGGCCGCGAATCGCCGAAGGCGAGCGCCTGGCCGATGAGGGAGTGCTCCTTCAGGTAGTTCTCGATGTTGGCCGGGGAGATGTTCTCGCCTCCGGCGGTGATGATGAGCTCCTTCTTGCGGTCGACGATGCGGACGAACCCGTCGTCGTCGACCGAGCCGACGTCGCCCGTGTGCAGCCAGCCGTCGTCGCCGAACAGGTCGGCGGTGGCCTCGGGGCGGTTGAGGTAACCCGTGGTGTTGAGCGGGCTGCGGGTGAGGATCTCGCCGTCGGCGGCGATGCGCACCTCGACGCCCGGTTCGGCGCGGCCGACGGTGCCGAGCTTGTAGGCATGGGGGCTGTTGGCGGTGAAGGCGCCGGTGGTCTCGGTCATGCCGTACACGTCGAGGACCTTGAGCCCGAGCCCGGCGAAGAACCTCTGCACCTCCAGCGGCATCGGCGCGGCGGCGCTGGCGAGCCAGCCCGCGTTGTCGAAGCCGATCAGCGACCGGATGAACGCCAGCAGCCCGGCGTCGGCGGCCTCGTAGGCGGCCTGGACCTCCGGGGTCATCGAGGCGCCGACCTGACCGGCCTCGACCCAGGCGAGCCCGGCGGTCATCGCCTTGCGCACGTTCTCCTGCTGCTCCTCGGGCTGCGTCGCGAGCAGCGCCGACAGGCGGGCCATCATCTTCTCCCAGACGCGCGGCACGCCGAAGAACAGCACCGGCTTCACCGCGGCCAGGGTCGGCCCGAGGTTGGCCAGGTCGGTGCAGAAGTGCACGTGGGAGACCTTGAACAGCGGCAGGTAGAGGCTCAGCACCCGCTCGGCGATGTGGGCGTAGGTCAGGTAGGAGATCTGGGTGCCCTCAGTGGGCAGCGAGGTCATCCGGTCGGTCGCGCCGATCTCGAAGAGCACGTTGCGGTGGGTGAGCGGGACGCCCTTCGGCATGCCGGTCGTGCCCGAGGTGTAGAGCACGGTCAGGGTGTCGTCGGAGGTGACCGAGCGCCAGCGCTCCTCGACCGACTGCGGGTCGGCGGCCAGCGCCTGCGCTCCTAAGGCGACGAAGTCGTCCCACGAGAGCTGGTCGCCGGTGGCGCCGGTCAGCAGGATGATCTTCTCAAGGCCGGGGATCTGGTCGAGGACCGGCTCCCAGCGGGCCAGCTCGGCCGGGCCGCCCAGCACGGCGACCTTGGCGCCGACGTCGTTGGCCACATAGGCGACCTGGTCGGGGGCGAAGGTGGCGTACACCGAGCACGGGATCGCGCCGGCGTGCACGGCGCCGAGGTCGGCCAGGACGTGTTCGCTGCGGTTGACCATCATCAGGGCGACCGAGTCGCCCGGTTCGACCCCGAGGGCGGCGAACCCGGCCGCGATCTCCAGCACCCGCTGCCGGGCCTCCCGGTAGGTGAGGGTCGACCAGCCGCCCTCCACCGGGTCGGAATAGGCCGGCGAGTCGGGGTGGTTCTCGGCGGTCTCGTCGAGCTGCGAACAGATGGTCCGGCCCTCGATGCTCTCCTCGATCGCCGCCCGCTCTTCAAAGACCATTCCGCGCCTCCTGTAGGGGTGTTCACGCACAGAGTGACCCGCATCACATCATCGGTAAGTCAAGGCTGACAAGATGTCCTGGTGACATGGGTGCTCGACCTGGCCGGGATCTTCGTTTTCGCCACCTCGGGAGCGCTGGCCGGGGTCCACACCCGTCTCGACGTCGTGGGCATGGCCGTGCTGGCGTTCTTCACCGCGGTGGGCGGCGGCATCCTGCGCGACGTGTTCCTCGGCATCCAGCCCGCCGCCCTCCACGAGGCGGGCTATGTGCTGGTGCCGCTGCTGGCGTCGGCGATCGTGTTCTTCTGGCACCCGCAGGTCGCCCGCGTGATGCCGAGCATGCTGATCTTCGACGCGGCCGGGCTGGGCCTGTTCTGCGCGACCGGCACCGAGAAGGCGCTGCTGTTCGGCCTGTCCCCGCTGCACGCCATCCTGCTCGGCGTGGTCACCGCCGTGGGCGGCGGCGTGCTGCGCGACGTGCTCTCGGGCGAGCGGCCCAAACTCCTCTACGACCGCCAGCTCTACGCGGTGCCCGCGTTCCTGGGCGCGACCGTGCTCGCGATGCTCTTCGAGTTCGGTGTACGCGGCCCGTTCGCCGTCCTGGCCGCCGCGGTCCTGGCCTTCTCGTTCCGGTTCCTGGCGATGCGGCGGGGCTGGCGGGCGCCGCTGGCGCGGGGCGTCACAGACTCATCGTGAGGCGGCTGTCCGCCACGGGCGCCGCCCCCGGCCGGGCGGTGGCGATCTTCCTGACGGCGTCGGCCAGCACGTGGGGCGGGTGGCAGTACGACAGCCGCAGGTGGCCCTCGCAGGCGCCGTCGACCCCGAACCACCGGCCGGGCGCGAGCCTGACCCCCTGCGCGGCCGCCGCCGCGACCAGCGGCGCGGCCGAGGGCACGTCGAGTTTGGCCCAGATCGACCCGCCGCCGACCGGCTTCGGGTACGTCCAGCCGGGCAGGTGCTCCGACAGCGCCGTCATGAGGGCGTTCCTGGAGGTCTCCAGCCAGGCGCGGCGCTCGGCCCGCGACTCCTCGACCTGCGGGAACAGGTCGGCCACCACGAGCTGGTCGAACACCGCCGTGGCCAGGTCGACGCCCGCGCGCAGCACCGACAGCTTCTCCACCAGCTCGGCGGTCCCGCGCAGCCAGCCCACGCGCAGGCCGCCCCACCACAGTTTCGACGCCGAGCCGATCGTGATCACCCGGTTGTCGGTGTCCCAGCGGGCCAGCGGCGGCGGCATCACGACGTCGTCGACGGCCACCTCGCCCCAGGTCTCGTCGCAGATCAGCGTCACGTCGTGCCGGCGGGCGGCGGCCACCAGCGCGGCGCGCCCCTCGGCGTCCATCAGGGCGCCGGTCGGGTTGTGGAAGTCGGGCAGCACGTAGGCGACCCGGGCCTGGGCGAGCGAACTCTCCATGAGCCGACCCGCCGCGACCGCCCTGGCGCCGTGCAGCCGCACGCACTGGATCGCGTGAGCGTAGGTCGGCGACTCCAGCAGCACGGGGTCGCCCGCGCGCAGCAGCAGCGAGAACAGCAGGTGCATGGCCTGCTGGGAGCCGGGCGTGATGAGGATCTGCTCCGGCCGGGTGGCCACTCCCCTGTCGGTGTAGCGCCGGGCCACGGCCTCCCTCAGCGCGGGCAGGCCGACGGGTTCGTAGCCGATGCCGAGCAGGTGGCGGTGGTAGCCGGCGGCGGCGTTCTCCACGGCGGAGGCGACCCCGGACGCGGCGGGCATCGAGGCGACGTGGAGCGGGATCATGCCGTCGCCCGGGATCGGGATCGTCCACGGGACGTCACCTCCGGCGGGCAGGGCGGTCGTGCTGCCGGAGCCCTGCCGCGCGGTGACGTATCCCTGCTCTTTGAGCAGGTCGTAAGCGGCGGTCACGGTGGTCCGGCTGACTCCGAGCACTTCGGCGAGATGGCGTTCGGCGGGGAGCCGCACCCCCACCGGGATGGCGCCGTCGTGCAGCCGGCCCCGCAGCGCCTCGGCCAGCGCGCGGTAGTAGGGACGGGCCCCGGGCGGGACGACGAGGAGACGGGCGAGCTGCTCCGGGGCGATGTGGCGCGGCATGCCGACCACATTAGAACTCGTTCTCATGTTTTGCACCGTTCCATGCGGCCTCGATCAATCAGGCCAATTCTACGGATTGGACCACTTTCAGGCCACGGTGCTGACCTTTACCGAAGCGCCCGGCAGGAGAGACTCCACCTGAGCCGCAGCGGCGTGGCGGTTGAGGATGCCCTCGTCGTACACGACAACGATGATCGTGCGCAGCCATGGCCTGGCCTCGGCACCGATGGCATCGACAATGGCGCCGAATGAGTCACGCGCCGGCAGGGAGGCAACACCCGCGCCGATCAAGGGGATCCAGATCGTCTCGACCTTCAGAGCGTTGGCCTTGTCGAGGACGTCCCGCACGGTCGCTTTGATGGTTGCCGGATCCACTACATAGGAGTCACCCGGCGCGTCGACCTTCAAGGCGGCTGCGTGAAAAATGTAATGAACCGGCAGCTCCCCAGCCGAGGTCACAGCTGAAGTTCCGTGGTCGATGGGGCCATATTTGGCCAGCTCATTGAGAATGAAACGAGGGCCGGCCTTCATCAGCAGCGCATAGGCGACGCCGCCTCCGGCGCTGATCGTGGTGTCCTCGGGGCTGACGACCGCACGGACACGCCCGGAGAACTCTGGGTCAGCCATCATGGTTTGGCTGCCGATATCGCCATAGACCATCCGCAGTTCGGTCGGCCCCTGCGAAGCGGTAACCGCGAGTCTTGGCCGTTTGGGGGGTTCCTCCATCGCAGAAGTGCGGCGCCTGGCCTCCTTCAGCCGCTCGAGGTGGCGTTCGATCGCCTTCTCCGTCAATCCCTGCGCCTCGAAAGTGGCGCGGACTCTCATCTCATGATCCAGGAAAAGGTGGGCCCTCTCCTGGAGCCAACGATCCCCGGTGGCACCGATGAGTCCGTGAAGAAAGTTGCCGGCCCCCCAGATCGGGAAGACAGCACACGGGCGTCGATCTTGGTACCTTCTGTTGGCATCGCCGATGTGGGTAAGAATCTCCGCGTTGATCGCCCCCTTCGATACGGCGTCCAACATTAGGGATTCCAACTTGGAATGGGTCAGCCCGGAAGGCATGCTCTCTCCAAGATGTATCCCCCAGCGAAACCCCCTCGCCAGCACTTGCGGATCTTCAGAGAAGAGATACCCCTGGATGAAGTCCACAAGGCTCTTCTCATGACCGGCCGAGCCCAGGACCACCAGGCCACGCCCTCGGAGTAAGTCGGCCGTCGGCTTGGCGAAGTAGGATTCTATGCTCCGGGTCTCATCACGAGTGTTGGCGATGTTATGCGTGTCATAGTCGCCGTGCAGCTTGAAGACACTGTCGACTTCCTTCTCAGGGCGCCACAGTCGCACCTCATCCTCAACCCTGATGGGCTGGCACTCTTTGAGACCTTGCTCGACGAACGCGTTCTCCAGCAGCTTGTCGAAGTTGATGGTCAAGGCGGTTCCATGCAGAAAACCTTTGGCCATCAGTAGGGAAAGGGCGTGATGCGCGAAGGCCGGGCGACGGCCTACCAGTAGCTTTCGGAAGTACGAGAGTCGCTGAGCGACCGAACCGTAGCTTTCGATGCTGACTAGATAACGCCGTTTCGGGTCGTCCCATGCGAGGTTTCGTCGAGCCCATTCCGCGACATCCGTGACCCCTTCGTGACCTGCGAGTTTATCGCGGATCTCCTCGGCGATCTCCTGAGCCAGCGGAACACCGGCTTCCTTTGAAACACCTGCACCCATAAGGACTACATGATCACCAGGAGCTTCGGTGATCGAATGGAAGACTTCGGCCTGGCTGACGATCCGTATATCGAGGCCACGCAAGGTTATGCGCATGAATTGAACTTTCATCACGTGGGTCAGATGAAAAGAATACCTCCGAATTCGCGAGTGACGCGATCCAACCCATCAAACTCACCAACCTCGCGAAGTAAGGCCAATTTCCGAGATTGGCCCTGTACGCCTAGGCTGGCCGTCGCCAGACTGGGACGACTATGGTGCAAACATCCACTCGTCCTACCTCTACTCGGCTCGTCCGGCTCTACGCGGGGCTGTTCCTCTACGGCGCCGGCTCCGGCCTTCAGATCGAGTCGAACCTCGGCAGCGCCCCCTGGGACGTCTTCCACCAGGGCCTCTCCCGCCACTTCGGGCTCAGCATCGGCGCCTGGGTGATCATCGTCGGGGCGGCCGTGATGCTGCTCTGGATCCCCCTGCGGCAGCGACCCGGCCTGGGCACGATCAGCAACGTCCTGCTGCTCGGCTGGTTCTTCGACCTGACCGTCTGGCTGGCCCCCACGCCCGGTCACTGGATCGTCCAGTGGGCCTATCTGCTGGTCGGCGTGGTCACCGTCGGCGGCGCGACCGCGCTCTACATCGGCGCCGGGTACGGCCCGGGGCCGCGCGACGGCCTGATGACCGGGCTCCACCGGCTGGGCCTGTCGATCCGGTCCGCCCAGGTGATCATCCAGCTCACCGTGCTGGCGGTCGGCTGGCTGCTCGGCGGCGTCGCCGGGGTCGGCACGCTGGTGTTCGCCCTGATGATCGGGCCGATCACGCAGTTCTTCATGAGGGCCCGGTGGGTAGCTTGATCACATGCGGATCGAGGACTACGCGCTGATCGGCGACATGCAGTCGGCGGCCCTGGTGGGCCGTGACGGCTCTGTCGACTGGCTCTGCCTGCCCCGTTTCGACTCACCCGCCTGCTTCGCCGCCTTGCTGGGCAACCAGCGCCACGGCGCGTGGCGGATCTGGGCCACCGGGATGGAGACGGCCTCCAGCCGCCGCTACTGGGGCGACACGCTCGTCCTCGAATCGACCTGGGACACCCCGACCGGCACCGCCCGGGTGATCGACTTCATGCCGGTACGCCATGAACATCCCCGCCTGGTCCGGATCATCGAGGGCGTGGCCGGGTCGGTCGAGATGAACTGCGAGATCCGCATCCGGTTCGACTACGGCCGCATCGTCCCGTGGGTGCGCAAGCGCGACGGCAGCCTCCAGGCCGTCGGCGGCCCCGACTCGGTGTGGATCCACTCGCCGATCCACCTGCACGGCAGCGACTACGCCCACAAGGGCACGTTCCGGGTCGAGGCGGGCGACAAGGTGCCGTTCGTGTTCGCCTGGCACCCCTCCCACGCCGCCGCGCCGCCGCAGATCGACCCGAAGAACGAGCTCGACTACACCCGCGAGCTGTGGGAGGACTGGGTGTCCAAGGGCACCCACGCCGGGAAGTGGCGCGACGCCGTCGTCCGTTCGATGATCACGCTGAAGGGGCTGACCTACGCCCCCACCGGCGGCATCGTCGCCGCGGCGACCACGAGCCTGCCCGAGGACCTCGGCGGGGTCCGCAACTGGGACTACCGGTTCTGCTGGCTGCGCGACGCGTCCATGATCCTCGACGCCCTGCTGACCAGCGGCTACCTCGAAGAGGCCAAGGCCTGGCGCGAGTGGCTGCTGCGCGCCATCGCGGGCCGTCCCCAGGACCTCCAGATCATGTACGGCGTCGCCGGCGAGCGCCGCCTCCCCGAGATGACGCTCGACTGGCTCCCCGGCTACGAGAACTCCCTGCCGGCCCGCATCGGCAACAGCGCCGCCGGCCAGCTCCAGCTCGACGTCTACGGCGAGGTCGTCAACTCGCTCTACCACGCGGGCAAGGGCGGCCTGCCGCCCGACGACCACGCCTGGAAGCTGACCCGCAAGATGATGGACTTCCTCGAAGGCGGCTGGCGCCAGCCCGACGAGGGCCTGTGGGAGGTGCGCGGCCCGCGCCGCCAGTTCACCCACTCCAAGGTCATGGTCTGGGTCGCCTGCGACCGCGCGATCAAGACGCTGGAGCGCCAGCATCGCAGCGGGCCGATCGACAAGTGGAAGGCGCTGCGCGAGGAGATCCACAAGGAGGTCTGCGAGAAGGCCTACGACCCCGAGCGCAACACCTTCACGCAGTACTACGGGTCGCAGGAGCTCGACGCCGCGACCCTGCTCATCCCCACGATGGGCTTCCTGCCGGCCGACGACCCGCGCGTCATCGGCACCATCAACGCCATCGAGCGGGAGCTGACCACGCCCGAGGGGTTCGTGCTGCGCTACTCGACCAGCGAGCGCAACCCGGTCGACGGCCTGCCCGGCCGCGAGGGCGCGTTCCTGGCCTGCAGCTTCTGGCTGGCCGAGGCCAAGGCCCGCATGGGGCTGCGCAAGGAGGCGAGCGACCTGTTCGAACGCCTTCTCGGCCTGCGCAACGACGTGGGCCTGCTGTCGGAGGAGTACGACCCGATGCAGGGCCGCCTGGTGGGCAACTTCCCCCAGGCGTTCAGCCACGTGCCGCTGATCCACACGGCCCAGGCCCTCAGTTAGCCCGTGGTGCTAGTTCGCGTCTCCGGCCAGCCGGGCGAGCAGCCTGGCGAAGTCGGCGGGCGGGGTCACCACGAGCCTGACCTGGCCGTCCTGGGGAACCAGGTCGGCCTGGATGCGGGTCAGCCGGTCGCGGTGCCACCAGTAGACGTGGGGGCTCAGGCCGCCGTCCCGGTCGTCGAACTCGCGCTGGGCGTACACCCGCATCCGCTCCAGGGCGCGGACGACGCCGATGCCCTCGATGGGGTGGATCGCCATCGCGCCCGGGTGGGGCAGCACGACAAGCAGGCCGTCGGGCGGGCCGGGCAGCCGCCGCAGGTGCGCGACGGCGGTGGGCGCGCTGATCATCCGCACGCTCACCCCGCCGAGCTGGAGGTACTCGGCGGTGATCCGCTCGTCGGACAGCGCGTTGTCGAGGGCGACGTCGAGCGCCTCGGCGGGCGGGATCGGCCAGCAGAAGGCCTCCTCCGGCCGCACCGGACGGCCGCCGATCGTCAGCACCTCGATCAGGTCGGCGCTCAGATGGCGGCCGATGATCCGCGAGGGGTCGGGGATCGCCGGGTCGTCGGCCGCGTGCAGGCGGGTGCGCAGCAGCGGCTTGATCCGGGGCAGGTTGCAGGCGTCGAAAGGTTCGCCCGACACGGCGTGGGACAGGTGCTCGGAGACCAGCATCGGCCAGTCTTCGCGCGTCCTGCGGGCCGCCTCTCGGCGGAGCCCGACCAGGTTGACCGTACGGGACATCTCATCGCCACCCATGATCAGAGTGGCGCCGTCGTCCTCGAACGCGCAGCTGTACCCCATCGTCTCGACCACCAGGGCGAGGAGAGAGTCAAGATCGACGTCCTCGACGGGCCGGGCTACGGGTTGCACAGGCTGGTCAGGCCGAATCCGGCTGCGGAGTCGCCGCAACAGACCCAAGGCTCATCCCCTTACAAACGTGGCGTGTTGCCAGCTTCAGGGTGCCTTGTCCTGGTTGCCGATAAGGCCTGTCAGAGAGCACGATTCGGTATCAATAACCCCATCGGCCCCCAGCCACACACTGAACTGTGGTGTCCCGTGACCGATCGGCAGTCCCGCGATGATCGGCACTCCCAGGGGTCCGAGCCGTTCCACCAGCACCGGGAGCGCCTCGCCGCACTCGATCCACGACCCGAGCGCGAAGCCGACGGCGCCGTCGAGACACCCGGCCTGGAGTAGCTGGGTCAGCATACGGTCGATTCGGTACGGCTCCTCCCGGATGTCCTCCAGGAGCACGATCCGGCCCTGGGCCTCCATCTGATGGGGCGTTCCACACAGCGCCGCGAGAAGGGTCAGGTTGCCTCCCGTGACCGGCCCGATGGCCGATCCCGGCACCAGCACCTGGTCGCCCTTCACCGGCCGGGGCTCCAGGCTGGAGATCAGCGAGGCCTTGAGGTGCGACAACGACCGGGGTTCCGGCCCGTCCTCGTCGCTGATCGTGGCGCAGGCCGGCATCGGGCCGAACAGCGAGGCCACCCCGAGACGGCGCTGGAAGGCCAGGTGGAGGGCGGTGATGTCACTCGATCCGAGCAGCGGCTTGGGCCGGACCGCTCCCATCTTGTCCCAGTCGAGGTGGTCGAGGACCCGGGTGGCGCCGTAGCCGCCCCGGGCGCAGATCACGGCGGCGATCTCCGGATCGCACCAGGCTTCCTGCAGGTCGGCGGCGCGGGCCTGGTCGGGTCCGGCGAGGTAGCCGCGGCGGATCAGCATGCGGGCCCCGAAGCGGACGTTCAGGCCGAGGCCGGTGAGCACGTGGCGGCCGCGGTTGAGCCGGTCGAGGTCGACCGGACCGGAGGGCGCGACGACGGCCACGGTGTCACCGTGCCGGAGGCGGGGTGGAGTTCGTTCGGACACCCCCCAAAGAGTGTCAGACTAGGCGCTACCTATGCGACCACCGACCCACATTCTCGTGGTAAACGGCGTCAAGGTCCGTCAGCCGGTCTTCGTGCTCGCCGCCCCCCACTCCGGCGCGGACCTGCTCGCCCGTGCCATCAAGCGCTCGCCCGGCGTGCATCTCACCATGGGCCGGGGCGCCGTTTCCCGTGTCGTCTACGCCTTCGCGCGCAAGCCGTCGATCGCGCGCAGCCCGGGGGCGCCCCGGGTGATCCGCGACGTCCTGGCCGAGGCGTGGCAGGTGGTGCCCGGCGCGTGCGGCGAGTGCTCCGGCACCTGCAAGGAGGCCGGCGGCATCATCGGCGCGGGCCCGTGCGTGACGGCCTCCGAGCTGACCCGGTTCGGCGACGCCAGCCCCGACCTGCTCTACACCGCCCCCGTGCTGCTCGCGGCCTTCCCCGACGCCCGGTTCGTCCAGGTCATCCGCGACGGCCGCGACGTCGTGGCCGACATGCTGGCCGACCCGGCCACGATGGCCTGGTTCAAGCCCCACATGCTGAGCGACGACACCGAGTTCCCCAGCCCGTTCCTCGGCGTCAACAGCGCCGAGCACAAGCTGCGCTGGAAGGAGATGCCCGTCGCGGGCAAGAGCGCGCTGCGCTGGCGCGCCGCGATCCGCCTGTCGGCGGTGCTGCGCAAGGAGCTCCCCGCCGACCAGCTCATGACGATCCGGTACGAGGACCTGCACCAGTCCCCCACCGAGACGTTCGGCCAGGTGGGCGACTTCCTCGGCGCCAAGATCTCCACGATCGCCCTCTACGGCGTCGGCGCCCCGAAGGTCGGCGCCCACCGCCGCCTCACCTACAGCGACGCCGAACTGGTCGGCAAGGTCGCCCGCGAGGAGCTCAAACGGCTGGGCTACTCGTGAACTGGGTCTTGTACAGCTCGGCGTAGGAGCCGTCGAGGACCATGAGTTCGTCGTGGCGGCCGAGTTCGACCACGCGGCCCTCGTTCATGACGAGGATCGCGTCGGCCTCGCGGATGGTGGAGAGCCGGTGGGCGATGACCAGGCTGGTGCGGCCCGCCAGCGCCACCTTCAGCGCCTGCTGGACGGCCGCCTCCGATTCGGAGTCGAGGTGGGCGGTGGCCTCGTCGAGCACGACGACCGGGGGCGCCTTCAGCAGCAGCCGGGCCAGCGCCACCCGCTGCTTCTCGCCGCCGGAGAACCGGTAGCCGCGCTCCCCCACCACCGTGTCGAGCCCCTCGGGCAGCGAGGCGACCAGGTCGTGGATCTGGGCCGCCCGCAGCGCCTCCCAGATCTCCTCGTCGGTGGCCTCGGGCCGGGCGTAGCGGAGGTTGGCGGCGATGGTGTCGTGGAACAGGTGGGGATCCTGCATGACGACGCCCACGGTGTCGCGCAGCGAGGCCATCGTGGCGTCGCGCACGTCGAGGCCGTTGAGCCGCACCGCGCCGGCGTCGACGTCGTAGAGGCGGGAGACGAGCGAGGTCGTGGTGGTCTTGCCGGCGCCCGAGTGGCCGACGAGCGCGACCATCTGGCCGGGCCGCGCGGTGAAGGTGACGCCCTTGAGCACCTCGGCCGACTCGCCCTGGTCGGGCCGGGCCACCGACTCCAGCGAGGCCAGCGACACCTCGGAGGCGGCCGGGTAACGGAAGTGGACGTCGTCGAACTCGATCGTGACCGGCCCGGCCGGGACCTCCTCGGCGTCGGGCTTCTCGTCGACCATCGGCTTGAGGTCGAGCACCTCGAAGACGCGGTCGAAACTGACCAGCGCGGTCATCACGTCGATGTGGACGTTGGACAGGCCGGTGAGGGGGCCGTACAACCTCATGAGAAGTGCCGACATGGCCACCAGCGTGCCGAGCTCGAACGAGCCGTCGACCGCCAGCACGCCGCCGAACCCGTAGACCAGCGCGGTGGCCAGCGCGGCGATCAGGCCCAGCGCGACGCGGAACACCGTGCCGAGCATGGCGACCGTGACCCCGACGTCGCGCACCCGCGCGGCGCGTCCGGCGAAGTGACGCGTCTCGTCGGCCGGACGGCCGTAGAGCTTGGCGACCATCGCGCCGGCGACGTTGAACCGCTCGGTCATCACCGAGCTCATCTCGGCCCCGAGTTCCATCTGCTCGCGGGTGTAGCGGGACATCCGCCGGCCCACCCATTTGGCCGGGAAGATGAAGACCGGCAGCATCACGAGCGCGACCAGGGTGATCTGCCATGACAGCGCCAGCATCGTGACCAGCACGACGACCAGGCTGATCACGTTGGAGACGACCGACGACAGGGTGCTGGTGATCGCCCGCTGCGCCCCGATGACGTCGCCGTTGAGCCGCGAGACCAGCGCGCCGGTCTGCGCCCGCATGAAGAACGCCACGGGCATCTTCTGCACGTGGTCGAAGACCTCCGTGCGCAGGTTGTAGATCAGCCCCTCGCCGATCCTGGCCGAGAACCAGCGCTCGCCCAGCGACAGCACGGCGTCGAACAGCGCCAGCCCGGCGATGGCGACCGCGAACCAGATGACGAGCCGGGTGTCCTTCGCCGGGATCGCCACGTCGATGATCTGCTTGATCAGCAGCGGGTTGGCCACCACGATCAACGCCCCGACCATGATCAGGACGAGGAACCCGGCGATCGACCACCGGAACGGTGCGGCGTAACCGGCGATGCGCCGGACCGTGCCGGGCGCGAGACGCTCCTTCATCACGTCGCCGTCGCGCCGCATCGACTGCATCATCTGCCAGCCCGAATTCGGACCCATCATCGCCATGTCCTGGTCAACCCTTTACGGAACAGGGCGATTCCAGCATCAGCCCGAGGCGAACAGAGCCCTGACGCGGACCACCTGTTCGGCTCTCTCCGCGGCGGCCTGCTCCTCCAGTGTGCGGCCTCCCGCGCCCTGGAGCAGCCGCTTCGTCGCGGTCGCGACGGATCGCTCCGTGGCGAGCAGCGCCGCCGTCAGGTCGGCCACGGCCGTATCCAGCTCCTCAACCGGTACGGCCAGCTCGGCCAGCCGGAGGCGCAGCGCCTCCTCCGCCCCGACTTTCCGGGCGGTGACACACAATTCCAGGGCCCTGGGCAGGCCGACGAGGTCGACCAGCGGCTTGGTGCCCGTCAGGTCGGGTACCAGGCCGAGCGCCGGCTCCTTCATGCAGAACTGCACGTCATCGGCCACGATTCGCAGATCGCACGCGAGTGCGAGCTGGAACCCGGCCCCGATCGCGTGGCCCTGGACGGCCGCGATCGAGATGATCTCCGGTCGGCGCAGCCACATGAAGGCCTTCTGCGCCTGGGCTATCCGTTCCTCGAAGCCCTCACCGAGCACCGAGGCGAACGAACCCTCACCGGGGACACCCTCGGATGTGAACAATCGCAGGTCGATGCCTGCTGAGAAGGACGGCCCCTCGCCTTTCACGACGACGATCCGCACGGCCTCGGGGAGGTCGTCCCCGATCCGGGCCAGTGCCGACCAGGTGGCGAACGTCTGGGCGTTTCGCTTGTCCGGCCGGTTCAGCGTGATCGTCGCGATCTCGCCGTCCACCTCGTAGCGCAGTCCGACCTCGGCGAGCGTGCTCGCAGAGATCTGCTCCGCTATCCCCCCTGGTGTCGCTTCCACAGCGCGCAACCCCTTCCTGGCGGTAGCGCCCGAGCCTACCGAACCCTGTTCGGTTATCCGACCCCGGCCGGTCGGCCCGGGAGCGGACCGCTCCGGATCTGAGGTACGTGAGCGGCTGCGGTCAGCGGTTCAGCGAGGCGGAACTAGCGCTTGGTCTTGCCCCGGGTCGCCCCGCCGCGTCCCCGCAGAGTCACGCCGGACTCGCTGAGGATGCGGTGGATGAATCCGTACGACCGGCCCGTGGAAGCGGCCAGGGCGCGGATGCTCTCACCCGCGGCATAGCGCTTCTTGAGATCGCTGGCCAGTTTTTCACGGTCGGCCCCGGTCACCCGGGTGCCCTTCTTCAGAGTCTCGGCCACGAGTACCTCCTGTAGTGCCAGACTTCCGCAGCGTTACTCACGCCATGATCAGTCATTTCGGCTCGATCGGCTACCTACTCCCAGGGAAAAGATCCGTACCCGGTAAATTTATGATCAGGCGAGGGCGACGAGATCGGAAAATTCCTCGCTCCACGCGTCTTCGACCCCGTCGGGCAGCAGGATCACACGGTCGGGTTGCAGCGCCTCCACGGCTCCTTCGTCGTGGGTGACCAGAACGATCGCCCCTGTGTAAGAGCGCAGAGCCGTGAGGACCTGTTCCCGGGACGCCGGATCGAGGTTGTTCGTGGGCTCGTCGAGGAGCAGGACGTTGGCGCTGGAGAGCACCAGCGTGGCCAGGGCCAGCCGGGTCTTCTCGCCGCCCGAGAGCACTCCGGCGGGCTTGTCGACGTCGTCGCCGGTGAACAGGAACGAGCCCAGCACCTTGCGGAGCTCCACATCGAGGATGTCGGGCCCGGCCGAGCGCATGTTCTCGAGCACCGTGCGGGTGGGGTCGAGGGTCTCGTGCTCCTGGGCGTAGTAGCCGATCTTGAGGCCGTGACCTGGGCGGACCTCGCCGGTGTCGGGCGTCTCGATGCCGCCCAGGATGCGCAGCAGGGTGGTCTTCCCGGCGCCGTTGAGGCCCAGGATGACGACCCGGTGGCCCCGGTCGACGGCGGCGTCGACGTCGGTGAAGACCTCAAGAGAGCCGTAGGACTTCGACAGGTCGACGGCGGTCAGCGGCGTGCGGCCGCAGGGCGCCGGGGCGGGGAAGCGCAGCTTGGCGACCTTGTCGGAGCGCCGCTCGGGCTCGATGCCGCGCAGCAGGCGCTCGGCCCGGCGCTGCATGTCCTGGGCCGCCTTCGCCTTGGTGGCCTTGGCCCGCATCTTGTCGGCCTGGGCCAGCAGGACGCCCGCCTGCTTCTCGGCGTTGGCCCGCTCGCGCTTGCGGCGCTTCTCGTCGGTCTCCCGCTGGAGCAGGTAGTTCTTCCACCCGACGTTGTAGGTGTCGATCACGCACCGGTTGGCGTCGAGATGGAGCACCCGGTTTACCGTCGCTTCAAGTAGACCAACATCGTGGCTGATGATGATCAAGCCGCCCTGGTGGGAACGCAAAAAATCACGAAGCCAGCCGATGCTGTCCGCATCGAGGTGGTTTGTCGGCTCGTCGAGGAGGAGAGTCTCCGATCCGGAGAAAAGAATGCGTGCCAGTTCGACCCGGCGTCGCTGACCTCCGGAGAGGGTCTCCAGCGGCTGGCCGAGCACCCGGTCGGCCAAGCCCAGGCTGGAGGCGATCGAGGCGGCCTCCGACTCGGCGGCGTAGCCGCCCAGCACGTGGAGGCGGTCTTCCAGGCGGCCGTAGGCCTTCACGGCCTTGTCGCGGGTCTTCACATCGGCCGAGGTCATGCCCAGCTCGGCCTTGCGCAGGTCGCGGATGACCTCGTCGAGGCCGCGGGCCGACAGGATGCGGTCGCGGGCGATGACCTGGAGGTCTCCGGTGCGCGGGTCCTGCGGCAGATAGCCGACCGCGCCGGTGATGGTGACGGTGCCGCCGGCGGGCACGCCCTCGCCGGCGAGGGTCTTGGTGAGCGTGGTCTTGCCCGCTCCGTTGCGGCCGACGAGGCCGATCTTGTCGCCCGGGTTGACCCGGAACGAGGCTCCCTCGATGAGGAGCCGGGAACCCACGCGGAGTTCGATGTCTGTGGCGATGATCATGGTTGGGGGACACTCCCGCTGAGAAATGGCTTGGGGACCGTGGGCACACGGAATCGATCAATCGGGAGTGCGCATGAGTCGATTGTATGGGGGCCCGGCGAAATCCCCGACGTCTTAATCGACGACGCGGATGCGGACCGCCCGGAACTCCTCGGGCGTCTTCTCCAGCACGGTCAGCCGGGGGTCGGGCACGGTCAGGAAGGGCCCCGTCTCCAGGGCGAACAGCGGCGCGAGCCGCCGGTCGGGCCGCAGTTCGTCGATCGCCTTCTTGTCTCCCCCGACGACGAAGCCGGCGAGCCCCTTCTCCAGGGACGGCAGCAGCACCCGGGCCGCCACGTCGGCCGCCGCGCCCATCGCCTCGTCGGCCTGCTTCTCCCGCCGCCGGGCGAAGCGGTGCTGCGACCAGCCGCCGGCCGCGCTGCGGCCGTGAACGAGCCGTGAACCCACTTTGGACGCGACCAACCGGTCGCCCTCGAACACACCGGCGGCGTATCCGCCCAATCGCACGAGGAGAACGGCGATCCGGCGTTCCAGGGAGACGTGGGCGATCAGCCGCTCGGCGCCGGGCGTTCCGCGCAGCGGCCCGAACGGGACGTGGCACTCGGCCACCGCGCCGTCGGGAGCGGTGAAGATCACCAGGTCGGGGGTGCCGTCTTCGGCCGGGGGGCCGCCGTGGCGGGCGGCGAAATTGGTGAGCCAGCGGGGCAGCCGGGACGGGGGGATCGACACCCACCGTCCGCCCCCGGCGGCCGGGCGTGCGCTCATGAACGCTCAGCGTAGCGGGTGTGCTCTGAGCAGGCGTCCACGGTTGTCGATAGGGGGAAATGTGGGTGAATTTCGAATCACCGGACCCAATGAGGTGAGACTCGCACATAAGAATCAGAACGTGTCGGTTCCCATGCCCTCTCCGGCGCCGGTCGTGGCCACCTCACCGGGTGAGCAGTCCTCGACGACCGGTCCCTTCACCGTTTCGGGGTACGTGCCGGCGTGGGCCGCCGCGCCTTCCCACCCCACCGAGCACTTCACCGGCGGGCCTCCCGGAGTCTTCGGCCCCGTCTCCAACTTCGCCCCGGTCGTCGACCTCGACACCGGCGGCGTGATCGCCATCCAGGTCAACCCGGAGACGCCCGCCGGGGAGCGCACCGACGTCGGCGGCACGGTCGCGGGCCTGCGCGCCGCCGCGGACGCCGACGCGCGGCTCCCCCTGGTGCTGGGCATCCCGATCGCCGCGGTGTCGGCGGGGTCGGCGGGGCTGGCGCCGCTGCACGAGGCGATGCGGCTGGCCGGACGGCGCCCCCGTGAGATCATCCTGGCCATCGAGGGCGACCTCGATCCGGCCGAGCGGTCGCGGATGCTGGCCGGGGTCGACGGCCTGCGCGCGGCCGGCTACCTGATCGCCTTCGGCGGGTGCGGGGTCCGCAACATCCCCCTCGACGTGCTGGCCGACGCCTCGCCGTACGTCATAGTGATCTCCCCCGACATCGTGGAACGCGCCCCCAGGGACGCCCGCCGGGCGGCCGTGGCCGAGGCGCTGGTGACCGTGGCCAAGGGCGTCGCGGCGCACATCCTGGCGCCGGGCGTCCAGGACGAGACGCAGCTCGCGGCGGTACGGGCGTGGGGGGTCAGGCTGGCCACCGGGCCGCTGCTGGCGCCGGGCGACTGGCGTCCCTCCGACGGGCGGGTGCACGTGCCGGTCCCGGCGACCGAGACCTCGCCGAACCTCGCCCACCTGCTGGGGCCGCGGGTGCAGGAGTTCCTGATGCCGGCCGTGACGCTGCCGATCACGGCGACGTCGGAGGAGGTCGTGCAGGCCTTCGGCACGGAGAACTCGATCAGCAGCGTGATCCTGGTGGACGAGTACCAGCGCCCCCAGTCGATGATCGACCGCAGCCGCTTCCTGCTCTACATGGCCGGCGCGTACGGCCACGCCCTGCACGCCAAGAAGCCCGCCCACCGGATCGCCGACAGCGCCCGGCTGGTGCCCAAGACCACGCCGGCCATAGCGGCCATGTCGGTCGCCGGGCAGGACGCCAAGCGGGTCTACGACGACCTCGTGGTGGTGGACGAAGTGGGCCGCTGCCTGGGCACGGTCCACGTCAGCGACCTGATCAGGCACGTCGCCGCCAGCCGGCCGAGCTCCTAGGAGAGCCCGGCCGCGCCGGTGGTTCCTAGAGGCGGCAGGCGTAGATGTCGGTGATCAGGATCGCCTTGGCGCCCAGATCCCACAGCTTGTCCATGACCTGCTGGTTGCCCTTGCGGCGGATCATCGCGCGGACCGCCACCCAGCCCTCGCGGTGCAGCGGCGAGACCGTCGGCCCCTCCATGCCCGGAGTGACCTCGATGGCCTCGTCGATACGCTCGACCCGGATGTCGTAGTCGATCATCACGTAGTCGCGCGCCGCCAGGACGCCCTGCAGACGGCGGATGAGCTGCTGAAACCCGTTGTTCTCCGGCGCCCCGACCTGCTTGATCAGGATCGCCTCGGAGGTGCCGATCGGGTCGCCGAACACGTCCAGGCCCATGTTGCGCAGGGTGGTGCCGGTCTCCACGACGTCGGCGACCGCGTCGGCCACGCCCAGCCGGATCGCCGTCTCGACCGCGCCGTCGAGCTTGATGACGCGGGCGTCGACGCTCTGCTCCTCCAGATAGGTGGTGAGCAGGCCGGCGTAGGAGGTCGCGACCCTCTTGCCGTTGAGGTCCTTGACGTTGGCGAAGACGCCGGGGATCGCGGCGAACCGGAAGGTCGAGCGGCCGAAGCCGAGCGGCACGACCTCCTCGGCCTCGACGCCGGAGTCCATGAGCATGTCGCGGCCGGTGATGCCGGCGTCGAGGGTGCCCTCGCCGACGTACACGGCGATGTCGCGGGGGCGCAGGAAGAACAGTTCGACCTGGTTCTCGGGGTCGACGACCACGAGCTCCTTACTGTCCTTGCGCGGGCGGTAACCCGCCTCTTTCAGGATGACCTGGGCGGCCTCGGACAGGACGCCCTTGTTCGGTACGGCAAGGCGGAGCATTTCCGTTGGAACCTTTCGGGATGGCCTCTGGCTGGAGCGAGGTCCGGGCACCCGGGGGTGCCCTAAAGATGCTTGTAGACCTCGTCGAGCCCGATCCCGCGGGCCAGCATGAGCACCTGGAGGTGGTAGAGCAGCTGCGAGATCTCCTCGGCCGTCCGGTCTGCCGATTCGTACTCCGCCGCCATCCAGACCTCGGCGGCCTCCTCGACGATCTTCTTGCCGATCGAGTGGACCCCGGCGTCGAGCGCCTTCACGGTCCCCGACCCTTCGGGACGGGTGCGGGCCTTCTCGGACAGCACGTCGTAGAGCTCATCGAACGTCGTCACTCGCCCAAGCCTAATGGGGGCCACCGGTCGGATCACGGCAGCGTCCACTGAGCGAGACCGTGTCGGCCCCCGGGCCACTTACGGGGGCCGACCCGGCGCCCAGTGGCGCTGGGTTTCCCGGTCTCACACTGAGAGGGTTCTGACCATGATCCGCAGTGCGCGGCGCAGGGCCGGCTCGTCCACGTGGCCGAACCCGAACACGACGCCGTTCCCGGCCCGCCCGGCCGGATGGTGGAAGGACGCGAGCGTCGCCACCCGCACCCCCCGCGCCCGCAGCTGCTCGGCCATGACCGGCGCCGGGATCGCCCTGGGCAGCAGGAGCGTCGCCGTGGTGCCGGTCTCGGTGCCGATGACCCTGGTGTCGCGCCGGACGCCCGCCAGCGACTGCCGGACCATGATCCGGCGCCGGGCGAAGATCGCCGAGAGCCGGTCGACCCGCCGGGTGAGCGCCCCCGTGCTCAGCAGGTCGGCGGCGGCCCGCTGGCAGGTCTCCGGCACCGCGCAGGCCCGCTCCCGCACCCCGTCGGCCAGATGGCGCGGCACGACCAGGTACGCCAGCCGCATCCCCGGCGTCAGCAGCTCGCGGAACGAGCCCACCATGATCGTCGTGTCCGGGTCGCCCAGGGCCAGCAGCGACGGATACGGGTTCAGGCTCGTGGTGAACAGCCCGTCGAAGGCGGGTTCGATCAGGTACGTCCCCCGTTCGGCCGCCCACGCCGTCAGCGCCTTGCGGTGCTCGGTCGGCAGCCGGTACCCCAACGGCTCGTTCCGGTCGGGTGTGAGCACCAGAGCGTCCACACCGGCCGGAACCTGCGGTCCGGTGGAACTGACCGGGACGGGCACGACATGACCCGTATGGCCCGTCAGGGCCTCTCTGAGGCGGGGCAGCGCCGGGTCCTCGATCCCCACCACCGGTCGGCCCGGCGGCAGGGCGAGCTGGAGCGCCGTCTCGCAGCCGGTGGTGACCACGATCTCGTGGCGGTCGAGCACCAGCCCCCGGGTGTCACGCAGGTGCGCGGCGATGGCCGCGCGCAGCTCCGGCAGCCCGCCGCGCGGCGGCTCGGCGGCGCTGGGCACCCGGTGGCTGGCCCGGCGCCAGGCCGCCCGCCACTCGGCCAGGGGGAAGGCGTCGGCGGTCGGCTGGTCGGGCCGCAGGTCGACCGTGTTCGGCCGGGCCATCGGGCGCAGCGGCGCCCGCTCGGTCTGCCGGGCCCGCGCGGCGACGTAGGTGCCGGAGCCGTGGCGGCTGGTGACGTACCCCTCGGAGTGCAGGATCTGGTACGCGGTCAGCGCCACCCCCCGCGAGATCTTGAGCGCCACGGCCATGGTCCGCGTGGACGGCATGCGGATCCCCGCCGCGAGCTGTCCCGAGTCGATGGCCTGGCGGAGCTGTCCGGCGAGCTGGTCGGGTAAGGGTTCGGAGGCGGCGCGGCCCAGGTGGATCGGCACGCGGAGCCCTTGTGGGTTGCGCATGGTTCGTGTCCCCGTCGTATCGGCGAATCTCTGTCACGTTGGGCGTGACACCGGCCGTTCCATTCGAAGGAACGGCCGTTTGACGTGCCGTGAGACGTCCACGAACGAGAAAAGCGCCGGCCCCCCGAAGGGGACCGGCGCTTTCCTCACACCGTTTAGCGACCGTTGAACCGGCCGCCGCCGCTCGGGCGGCCGCCGCGGAAGCCGCCACCGGAACGGCCGCGGCTGCCGGCGCCGGCGCCGCCACGGGCGCGGTCCTCACCGAAGGTGCGGGGCTCGGCGGCGCGGTCGTCCCTGGCGGGACGCTCGCGGTCGTTGTTGAACGCGCGGGGAGCGCGGTCGTTGTTGTACGCACGCGGCGCGCGGTCGTCACGGAAGTGACCCCGGGCGGCCGGACGGTCGTCGTTGTAGCGGGGACGGTCACCCTCGCGACGCGGACGGTCGTCGCCCTCACGGCGGGGACGGTCGTCGTGGGCGGCGAAGCGGGGGGCGGTGTGACCGAACTCACGGCGCGGGGCGCGGTCGTCGCCCTCACGACGCGGGCGGTCGCTGTTGTAGCGGGGACGGTCGTCGCCCTCACGGCGCGGACGGTCGTCCTGGCCGAAGGGACGGTCGCCGTCGTTGCGGCGACGACCCTCGAACCGGCCACGGCCACGGCCGCCGGACGGACGCTCGTCGCGGCCGCCGCCACCGTTGCGGGTGCGCAGCGGCTTGCGGATGTCGGGCTCCCAGACCGGGATCGACTCACCGCTGGGCTCACGGGCGCCGGCGATGTCGGCCAGCACCGGGGCGCCCGGGACGACCCGGTGACGCGACGGCGCGATGCCGGCGCGACGGGCCATGGAGTCGGTCGAGCGGCGCTCGTTCGGCATGACCAGGGTCAGGACGCTGCCCTTCTCCCCGGCGCGGGCGGTGCGGCCACCACGGTGCAGGTAGCTCTTGTGGTCGGCCGGCGGGTCGACGTGGAGCACGAGCGACACGTCGTCGACGTGGATGCCGCGCGCGGCGACGTCGGTGCAGACGAGCACCTGGATGCCACCCTCGCGGAACTCGCCGAGGATGCGGGTGCGCTGGTTCTGCCGCTTGCCGCCGTGGAGGCCACCGGCCATCACGCCGACGCGGGCGAGCTGCTTCACGACGCGGTCGACGCCGTGCTGGGTGCGCACGAACAGGATGGTGCGGCCCTCGCGGTTGGCGATCTCGGCGGTGACGGCGGGCTTGTCCTGCCAGCTCACCTGCACGAGGTGGTGCTCCATCGTCTCGACCGGCGAGGTGGCCGGCGCGAGCGAGTGGGTGATCGGGTCGACGAGGAAACGGCGGACCAGCTGGTCGACGTCGCCGTCGAGGGTGGCCGAGAACAGCAGGCGCTGGCCGCTGACGGGGGTCTGGTCGAGCAGCGCGCTGACGACCGGGAAGAAGCCGAGGTCACACATGTGGTCGGCCTCGTCGAGGATGCTGATCTCGACGTCTTCGAGCGAGCATTCGCCCTGCTCGATCAGGTCGGTGAGACGGCCGGGGGTGGCGACGATGACCTCGACGCCACGGCGCAGCGCCTCGATCTGACGGCCCATCGACATGCCGCCGACGACGGTCTTCATCCGCAGCGACAGGCCCCGGCCGAGCGGCTCGAGGGCGTCGTTCACCTGGAGCGCCAGCTCGCGGGTGGGGACGAGGATGATGGCCTTCGGACGGCGCGGCAGGGCGCGCTCACCCGAGATGCGGGCCATCATCGGCAGGCCGAACGCCAGCGTCTTGCCGGAGCCGGTCTGGCCCCGGCCGAGGACGTCGTGGCCGGTCAGGAT
This sequence comes from Herbidospora sp. RD11066, assembly GCF_054661255.1. Lineage (NCBI taxonomy): Bacteria > Bacillati > Actinomycetota > Actinomycetes > Streptosporangiales > Streptosporangiaceae > Herbidospora > Herbidospora sp. RD11066. The sequence continues at coordinate 118,540 of NZ_BAAGDO010000010.1, read as the reverse complement.
GTCGGGGATGCAGGCTTCCTGAATGGGGAACGGCGATTCGATGCCCTGGCGGGCAAGCCCGGTGACCAGCGGTCGCGGCAGCCCCAGCGCGGCGAAACCGTTGACGGTCTCGACGGTGGGCTCGGTCGCGGGCATGGTCGGGTCGAGCATGGTCACGTTGGTCGTGCCTTTCGGTGAGAGGACGTGCCGCAGCACGCAGGCGCGTCTCTTCTGCGAAAGGACGAGCCAAGTTAATCCGGGGCGGCATCCGCCGCATCGGGGGAGGGCACCCCTTCCAAAGGTGCCGAGTGCCAGCTCTGCGCACCGCCCGATAAACGCGCCCGTCAAGTGTGGCGCGAGAAACTGCATAGCAGTGTGCAGTCGCCGCGGTTCACAGTCGCGGCAAACGGCCGCCCGCTGAAAAAGCAGGCGGCCTTTGAAGTCAACCCTCGTATCTTACACCGGGATCGTCACTGGGATCACCATTGGGGGTCACACGTTGAAACCGAGCATCCTCAGCTGGTCACGGCCGTCGTCGGTGATCTTGTCGGGACCCCACGGCGGCAGCCACACCCAGTTGATCACCACGCCGCTGACCAGGTCGGCCAGCGCCGAGTTGGCCTGGTCTTCGATGACGTCGGTCAGCGGGCACGCCGCGCTTGTCAGCGTCATGTCGATGGTCACGATCGGCTTCTCGCCCTCGGCCGCGGGGTCGAGGTTGAGGCCGTAGATCAGGCCGAGGTCGACGACGTTCACGCCGAGCTCGGGGTCGACGACGTCGCGGAGGGCCTCCATGAGGTCGTCGTTGGACAGCTCGCCGTCATAGGGGGCGGCCGTCGGGGTCTCGGTCGGCTTGCTCATCTCAGGCACTCCTCACCACGGCGTCCTTGTACGCCATCCACGACAGAAGGGCGCACTTCACCCGCGCCGGATATTTGGCGACCCCGGCGAACGCGACCGCGTCACCGAGGACGTCCTCGTCGGCCTCCACCTGGCCGCGTCCCTGCATCAGCCGGGTGAACTCGTCGACCACGCCCAGGCTCTCTTCGACGGTCGAACCGGTGGCCAGTTCGTGCAGCACCGAGGCGGCGGCCTGGCTGATCGAACAGCCCTGCCCCTCGTAGGAGACGTCGAGGACCTTGCCCTCGTCGACCTTCACCCGCAGCGTGATCTCGTCGCCGCAGGTGGGGTTGACGTGGTGGACCTCGGCGTCGAACGGGTCGCGCAGCCCACGGCCCTGCGGGTGCTTGTAGTGCTCCAGGATCAGTTCCTGGTACATCGACTCAGCGATCATCCGAACACCTTCTGCACATGGTGGAGCCCCCGCGCCAGGGCGTCGATCTCGTCCGTGGTGTTGTAAAGGTACAACGACGCACGGGTGGTGGCCGGGATGCCGAACCGCAGGTGAAGCGGCCTGGCGCAGTGGTGACCGACCCTGACGGCGATGCCGAACGCGTCGTCGAGGATCTGCCCGACGTCGTGAGGGTGGATGTCGTCACCCGACAGGTTCTTCAGCGTGAACGAGATCGTGCCGCCGCGCGCGATGTTCGTGCGCGGCCCGATCACCTTCAGGCCGGGGACCTCGCCGAGGGCGTCGAGGGCGTAGCCCGTCAGCGCCTTCTCGTGGGCCTTGACGTCGGCCATGCCGAGGGCGGTCAGGTAGTTCACCGCCGCGCCCAGGCCGATGGCCTCGACGATCGGCGGGGTGCCGGCCTCGAACTTGTGCGGGATCGGCGCGTAGGTCGAGCGGTCCATCCAGACCGCCTCGATCATCTCGCCGCCGCCGAGGAACGGCGGCATGGCGTCGAGCAGCTCACGACGGCCCCACAGCACGCCGATGCCCGAAGGGCCGACCATCTTGTGGCCGGTGAAGGCCACGAAGTCGACCCCGAGCTCGGTCACGTCGACCGGCATGTGGGGCACCGACTGGGACGCGTCGAGCATCATCAGCGCGCCGACCTCGCGGGCGCGGGCGAGGATCGGCGACACCGAGTTGACCGTGCCCAGCACGTTGGACTGGTGGACGATCGAGACGATCTTGGTGCGCTCGTTGACGAGCTCGTTGAGGTCGTCGAGGTCGAGGCGGCCCTCGTCGGTCACCTTGAACCAGCGCAGCGTGGCGCCGGTGCGCTGGGCGAGGAGCTGCCACGGCACGATGTTGGAGTGGTGCTCCATCTCGCTGACGACGATCTCGTCGCCCGGCCCCACCTTGAACCTGGCGTCGGTGGCGATCGGGTTGCCGAAGGCGTAGGCCACCAGGTTGAGCGCCTCGGAGGCGTTCTTGGTGAAGATGATCTCGTCGCGCGACGGCGCGCCCACGAAACCGGCGACCAGGTCGCGGGCGTCTTCGTAGGCGGCCGTCGACTCCGCGCCCAGCGTGTGGTGGGCGCGGCCGACGTTGCTGTAATGGTGGGCCAGGTGGTCGCGCATCGTCTCGATCACCTGGTTCGGCTTCTGCGACGAGTTGCCGGAATCCAGGTAGACGAGCGGGCGGCCCTCTGACAGCTCACGAGAAAGGACCGGGAAGTCCTTTCTGATGAGATCGACGTCGAACATCAGGAACTGACCTTCGTGTAGGCCTCGTAGCCCTCGTTCTCCAGCTTCTCGGCGAGCTCGGGACCGCCCTCTTCGACGATCCGGCCGGCGGCGAAGACGTGCACGAAGTCGGGCTTCACGTAGCGCAGGATGCGGGTGTAGTGGGTGATCAGCAGCACGCCGGTGTCACCCGAGGCGCGGAAGCGGTTGACGCCCTCGGAGACCACGCGCAGGGCGTCGACGTCGAGGCCGGAGTCGGTCTCGTCGAGGACGGCGACCTTCGGCTTCAGCAGTTCGAGCTGGAGGATCTCGTGGCGCTTCTTCTCGCCGCCGGAGAACCCCTCGTTGACGTTGCGGGTGGCGAAGGCGGAGTCGATCGCCAGGGCGTCCATGCCGCCCTTCAGGTCCTTGGCGAACTGGCGCAGCTTGGGCGCCTCGCCCGACACGGCCGTGACGGCGCTGCGCAGGAAGTTGGACACCGAGACGCCGGGGACCTCGACGGGGTACTGCATCGCCAGGAACAGGCCGGCGCGGGCGCGCTCGTCGACCGACATGTCGAGCAGGTCGTCGCCGTCGAGGGTGACGCTGCCGCTGGTGATCGTGTACTTGGGGTGGCCGGCGATGGCGTACGCGAGCGTGCTCTTGCCCGAGCCGTTGGGGCCCATGATGGCGTGGGTCTCCCCCGCGCGGACGACCAGGTCGACCCCCTTGAGGATCTCCTTGTCGCCGACGGACACGTGCAGGTCGCGGATCTCAAGCGTGGACACGTTATGACTCCTTCGAGAGCGAGACATACACGTCGTCGCCTTCGATCTTGACTCGGTATGTGGGAACGGGCCGGGTGGCCGGAGGGCCCGTCGGCTTGCCGGTACGGATGTCGAAACACGATCCGTGCAGCCAGCATTCCAGCGTGCCGTCGTAGACCTCGCCCTCGCTGAGGCGCACCTCGGCGTGGGAGCAGACGTCGTGGACGGCGTACACCTCGTCGCCCTCGCGGACGAGCGCGACGGGGGTGTCGCCCACCTCGACGCCGATGACGCCCTCGTCGGGAACGTCACCGATCTTGCAGACCTTTTCGAACGTCATCGCGCCAGCTCCGCCTCGACGGCGGCCAGCACCTTCTCCTGGATCTCGGGGACCTCGATGCGCTGGATCAGCTCGTTGAAGAAGCCGTGCACGATCAGCTTGCGGGCCTCGTCGGCGGGGATGCCGCGGGCCTGCAGGTAGAACATGTGCTCGTCGTCGAGCCGCCCGGACGCCGAGGCGTGGCCCGCGCCGGCGATCTCGCCGGTGAGGATCTCCAGGTTGGGCACCGAGTCGGCGCGGGCGCCGTCGGTCAGCAGCAGGTTCCGGTTGAGCTCGTAGGTGTCGGTGCCCTCGGCCTCGGCCCGGATGATCACGTCGCCGATCCACACCGTGTGGGCGTCTTCACCCTGGAGGCCACCCTTGTAGGTGACGTCGGAGGCGCAGTTGGGCACGCTGTGGTCGACCAGCAGCCGGTGTTCGAGGTGCTGCCCGGCGTCGGCGAAGTAGAGCCCGACCAGCTCGGCCCGGCCGCCGGGCGCCGAGTAGGACACCCGCGGCGAGATCCGCACGAGGTCTCCCCCGAGCGTGACGATGACCGACTTGAACGTGGCGTCCTTGTCGAGCCGCGCGGTGTACTGCGCCACCTGCACGGCGTCGCGGTCCCACTCCTGGTTCGACACGACGGTCAGCCTGGCGCCGTCGCCCACGAGGAACTCGACGTTGGAGGCCTGCGCGCCGGTGCCGGTGTAGTTGATCACCACGACGGCCTCGGCCAGCGGCTTGACGTCGACGAGCAGGTGCCGGAACACGGTGCCGCCCTGACCGTGGACGTTCACCACGATCGGCTCGCCCGGCACGAGTTCCTTCGGCACGGTGATGACACCGGCCTTCTCGAACCCGTTGTACGCCTGCGCGGCGACCCGGTCGGCGGGCTTGCCGGCCGAGCCGATGCGCGTGTCGTCGCGGCTGACCAGCTCGTAGGTCACCCCGGACGGGGTCAGGACCTCGGTGCGGTCGTTGCCGTCGTTCACGGCCGAACCGTCGTGGAGGCCCTTGAGCCGCGACAGCGGCGTGAACCTCCACTGCTCTTCCCGTCCGGTGGGGACCGGGAAGTCGGCCAGGTCGAAGGAGGCCGTCTCGTGCAGGGTCACGAGCGGCTTGGTCTCGAGGCCCATGCTTAGCCCACCGCTCCTTCCATCTGCAGTTCGATCAGACGGTTGAGCTCCAAGGCGTACTCCATGGGAAGTTCACGGGCGATCGGCTCGACGAAGCCGCGCACGATCATGGCCATGGCCTCGTCTTCGTTCAGACCGCGGCTCATCAGGTAGAAGAGCTGGTCTTCGGAGACCTTCGAGACGGTCGCCTCGTGGCCCATGGACACGTCGTCCTCGCGGACGTCGACATAGGGATAGGTGTCGGAGCGGCTGATCTGGTCGACCAGCAGGGCGTCGCACTTGACCGTGGAGGCCGACCCGTGGGCGCCCTCTTCGATCTGGACCAGGCCCCGGTAGGAGGTCCGGCCGCCGCCGCGCGCCACCGACTTGCTGATGATCGTGCTGGACGTGTTGGGCGCCAGGTGCACCATCTTGGCGCCGGCGTCCTGGTGCTGGCCCTCACCGGCGAACGCGATGGAGAGGGTCTCGCCCTTGGCGTGCTCGCCCATCAGGTAGACGGCGGGGTACTTCATCGTGACCTTGGAGCCGATGTTGCCGTCGATCCACTCCATGGTCGCGCCCTCGTAGGCGACGGCGCGCTTGGTGACCAGGTTGTAGACGTTGTTCGACCAGTTCTGGATGGTCGTGTAACGGCAGCGGGCGCCCTTCTTCACGACGATCTCCACGACCGCGCTGTGCAGCGAGTCGCTGGAGTAGATCGGCGCGGTGCAGCCCTCGACGTAGTGAACGTAGGAGTTCTCGTCGACGATGATCAGGGTGCGCTCGAACTGGCCCATGTTCTCGGTGTTGATCCGGAAGTAGGCCTGGAGCGGGATCTCGACGTTGACGTTCGGCGGCACGTAGATGAAGGAGCCGCCCGACCAGGTGGCGGTGTTCAGCGCGGCGAACTTGTTGTCGCCGACGGGGATCACCGAGCCGAAGTACTCCTTGAAGAGCTCCTCGTGCTCACGCAGGCCGGTGTCGGTGTCGACGAAGATGACACCCTTCTCCTCAAGGTCCTCGCGGATCTTGTGGTAGACCACCTCGGACTCGTACTGGGCCGCGACGCCCGCGATGAGCCGCTGCTTCTCGGCCTCGGGGATGCCCAGCCGGTCGTAGGTGTTCTTGATGTCCTCGGGGAGTTCGTCCCAGGACGCGGCCTGCTTCTCGGTCGACCGGACAAAGTACTTGATGTTGTCGAAGTCGATGCCCGTGAGGTCAGAGCCCCAGGTCGGCATGGGCTTCCGCCCGAACAGGCGCAGCCCCTTGAGACGCAGGTCGAGCATCCACTCCGGCTCGTTCTTCAGCGCCGAGATGTTGCGGACGACCTCTTCCGAGAGGCCGCGGCGCGCAACGGCGCCGGCCGCGTCGGGATCGGACCAGCCGAACTTGTAGTTCCCGAGGCCTTCCAGCTCCGGGCGGTCGGTGACAGTCACCTTCCGGGCTCCTTGCTCTCTATACGAGTGGCTCGCGCCAGCGCGTGGGGGCTGACGTGGGTTGTGCAGATTCCGTCTCCATGGGCGATGGTCGCCAGCCGCTGGACGGGCGTGCCCAGGAGACGCCCGAACGCTTCGGTCTCGGCCTCGCACAACTGCGGGAACGCGGCCGCGACGTGGGCGACCGGGCAGTGGTGCTGGCAGAGCTGCTCTCCGCCGGTTCCCGTCTTGGTGGACGAGGCGGCGTAGCCGTCGGCCGACAGCGCCTCGGCCAGCATCCGCACCCGCTGCTCGGCGGGTATGGACCGCATGGCGGGCGCCAGCCGGGCGACGAGCCCGGCCACCTGCTGACGGGCGAACTCGGTGACGGCGGCGGGACCCAGACGTTCCTCCAGGAACCGCAGCGCGCTTCCGGCGAGGTCGTCGTAGGCGTGTTCGAAGGCGCTGCGCCCGGCATCGGTGATGCCGAACAGCTTGGCCGGACGGCCGCGCCCCCGCTGCACCTTCAGTGGTATCTGACGGGTCTCGATGTGCCCTTCGGCGAGAAGGGCGTCGAGGTGCCGCCGGACGGCGGCCGGGGTGAGCCCCAGACGTTCGCCGAGGTCAGCGGCCGTGACGGGGCCGTGTTCGAGGATCAGGCGCGCAACCCGTGCGCGGGTTCCCCGTTCCGAGGGCACGCCGGAGGACCGCGTGGTCTCCGCTGCGCTGGTCCCCGTCACGTTTTTCACAACATCAGTGTGGCGTAATTCCTTCCCCCACGACAAACGGAACCCCGCATTCGTGGGTAATGCAATTTGTCACGCAGGTAAGGCTTACCTAAGTTGAACGCCAACCAAATGGGGCTATCGGAGCCTACCGCCCCGGACACGCCGGTGACCTCGGACGACGTCCTCCCGCCCGGAATCGGATTCACGAGCTCTGATCGTTCACCGAATATCCGAGGGATTCGGCGTGAAACCCGGCCCCCTCCAGCGACCCCGTGTTCGTCGCACGGTTGCGCGAGATCCTCGAACCCGTGCGGGTCTCCTGGCGGCTGTGGACCGGACCGGACCGGCTCCCCCTCCGGCTGCGCCTCACCTTCACCGATCCCGGGGCCCGGGCCGATCGGCGGGCGGGGACGACCGTGGCGGAGGTCCGCTTCACCGGCTGGGGACGTGAGGTGGACGTTGAGATCCCACCCGCGGATCAGGTGCGCGAGACCACGGAGTGTCAGGCCCCCGAGCCCGCGTAATCGTTGGAGCTCCAGTATCGGCCCCGCTGTGACCTTTGTTTCGGATGTGGCCGGATTTCATCGGATTCGCCGCGCCCGCTCCACCCCGCTCGCTACCTTGAGCCTCCACGATCGCGCTGCCAGGTAACTCAGAGGTCCGATGTCTGTTCGCGGTCTTGTCAGAAATTGATCCGACCTCTCCCCTTCCAGGCGCCCCACTGATCGACTTTTGAAGATCAAAAGGCCTAATCCATCGGACTAGACCAGCCGTGAGGCGTGGGTCACAAGTTGGTTGCGGCCAAATTCATCGGATCTCAGAGCTTGTTTCGCCTAAGTTTCGGTGCTATTTCATTGTTAGATCACCAACCCTGACCCATAAGGAACACCCGTGAGTCACCCCCCACGGCGGCTGCTCGGCGCCGCCACGGCGCTGGGGCTGGTCATGGCTCTGGGCGTGCCGGTGCTGCAGGGCAGCACCGCCACGGCTCAGGTCCAGGAGGCCGCCGCCGCGCAAGACGATCTGACCCTCTGGTACGACAAGCCGGCGACCAACTGGGAGTCGCAGGCTCTTCCGATCGGTAACGGCGCCCTCGGCGCCATGATCTACGGTGGCGTCGGCACCGAGCAGATCCAGTTCAACGAGAAGTCGCTGTGGACCGGTGGCCCCGGTTCCAGCGGATACAACTTCGGCAACTGGACGACGCCGCGACCCACCGCGATCGCCGACGTCCAGGCCTTGATCGACCAGAACAAGCAGATGACCCCGGCTCAGGTGGCGCAGCGCCTCGGCCAGGGCAAGACGAACTTCGGTTCCTACCAGACGTTCGGCGACATGTTCCTGGACTTCCCGGGGGCGCCGGCGAACCCGACCGACTACAAGCGGTCGCTCAACCTGAACGACGCGGTGTCCGCCGTCACGTACAAGGACGCCAGCGGCGTCACGTACAAGCGCGAGTACTTCGTGTCCTACCCCAACAACGTCATCGTCGGGCGCATCTCGACCGATGCCGTCGGCAAGGTCAACTTCACCGTCCGGCACACCTCGCCGCGCAACGACAAGACGATCTCGGTGTCCAAGGGTCGCATGACGATCCGCGGCAAGCTCGCCAACAACGGGCTGAACTTCGAGTCGCAGGTCAACGTCGTCACCGAGGGCGGCTCGCGGACCGACGGCACCGACCGCATCACCGTTTCCAACGCCAACGCGGCGTGGTTCGTGATCTCGGCCGGCACCGACTACTCCATGCAGTACCCGACGTACCGCACCGAGGACCCGCACGACAACGTGCGCCACTGGGCGAACGCTGCCTCCTCGATGTCGTACGCGAACCTCAAGCAGGCCCACCTCAACGACTACCACGGCCTGTTCGACCGGGTGAAGCTCAACCTGGGCGGCACGGCCCCGAACCTGCCCACCGACCAGCTGCGCGCGGCCTACGCGGGCGCCGGGGCGGCGCAGGACCGGTACCTGGAGAACCTGTTCTACCAGTACGGCCGTTACCTGCTGATCTCCTCCTCGCGTGAGGGATCGCTGCCGGCCAACCTGCAGGGCGTGTGGAACAACGTCACGAACCCGCCGTGGGACGCCGACTACCACGTCAACATCAACCTGCAGATGAACTACTGGCTCGCCGAGCAGACCAACCTCGCCGAGACCACGATTCCGTACGACGAGTACATCGCCTCGATGGTCGCCCCCGGCACCAAGACCGCGACGGACATGTACGGCGCGCGCGGCTGGGTCGTCAACAACGAGACCAACCCCTGGGGCTTCACGGGTCTGCACAACTACCCCGAGTCGTTCTGGTTCCCCGAGGCCGCCGCGTGGAACACGCAGCAGATGTACGACCACTACAAGTTCAGCAACGACGAGAAGTACCTCAAGCGCACCGCCTACCCGGTGATGAAGGGTGCGGCCGAGTTCTGGCTGGACTTCCTGCACACCGACCCGCGTGACGGCAAGCTCGTGGTCTCCCCGTCGTACTCGCCGGAGAACGGCCAGTTCACCGCCGGTGCCTCGATGTCGCAGCAGATCGTCACCGAGCTGCTGACCAACACCCTGAAGGCCGCCAAGACCCTCAAGGTCGACCAGGCGCTCCAGGCCGAGCTCACCAACGCTCTCGCCAAGCTCGACCCGGGCATCCGCATCGGCTCCTGGGGTCAGCTCCAGGAGTGGAAGGAAGACCTGGACAACCCGAACAACGACCACCGCCACGTCTCGCACCTGTTCGCGGTGCACCCGGGCAACGCGATCAAGGCCGGCACCCCCGCGGGTGAGGCCGCCAAGATCTCGCTGACCGCGCGCGGCGACGGCGGCACCGGCTGGTCGAAGGCCTGGAAGGTCAACTTCTGGGCGCGTCTGCTCGACGGCGACCACTCGCACAAGATGCTCAGCGAGCAGCTCAAGTCGAGCACCCTCGCGAACCTGTTCGACACGCACCCGCCGTTCCAGATCGACGGCAACTTCGGCGCCACCTCGGGCATGACCGAGATGCTGCTGCAGTCGCACCAGGACTCGATCCACATCCTCCCGGCCCTCCCGGCCGTGTGGAAGAACGGTTCCGTCACCGGCCTGCGCGCCCGTGGCAACGCGACCGTCGACATCGCGTGGTCCAACAGCAGCCTCACCAAGGCGACCATCACCGCCGGTGACACCGGCGAGCTGACGGTCCGCGCCGGTGCGCTCAACGCCCGTTACTCGTTCGTCGACGACCAGGGCAACCCGGTCGACGCGATCCGTACCGGCGACTCGCTCAGGTTCGGCGCCGAGAAGGGCCGCACCTACACCCTCTACAACGAGATCCAGCTCGCGGTCTCGGCTCCGGCCGAGATCGGCGCCGGTCAGACCGTCCCGGTCAAGGCCACCGTCACCGCGATCCAGAACGACTCCCCCGCCGGCAACCTGACCCTGCAGCTCCCCGCGGGCTGGACCGCCGACCCGGCCTCCACGCCGGTCGCGTCGGTTCCCGCCGGCGAGAGCCGCGAGATCACGGTCAACGTCACGGCCGGTCCGTCCAACGGCCAGACGTCGGCTCGCATCCAGGCGACCCTGGCCGGCTCCGGCTGGTCGATCTCGGCCGCCACCGGTGCCGCGCTCAACCCGTGTGCCGTTCCCCCAGCCGATCGTGCCATCTTCGCCTGGGACCCGCAGTCCGGCACCACCATCGCCGACGCCTCCGGCTCCGGCCGCAACGCCGTCATCGTCAACGGAACCCCCACCTACGACACCGACGGCGGCCTGGTCCTCACCGGCCAGAACTACGTCCGCACCGAGCAGCCGACGACCATCGGCTTCCTGCGTGAGGCCACGTTCGCGGCCGAGGTGAAGATCGGTGGCACCGGCTACCGCCGTCTGTTCGACACCCAGCCCTCGGGCAACCCGGGCACCGACGGCATCCTGCTCGACGTCACCCCGGACAGCCGCCTGCGTCTGATCGGCGCCGGCAACGGCGTCACGACCAACGCGACGCTGCCGACCGGCCGCTACATCGACCTGGTCGTCACCGTCAACCGCAACGGCGCCATCGACGTCTACGTCGACGGTGTGCGTGCGGGCGGTGGCAACACCGGTTCGTCCGGCATCTACGGCTGCAACACCCGTCCGTTCTTCTTCGCCGCCAACCAGGGCGGCGGCGAGCGGATGACCGGCGCCGTGGACCGCATGGCCGTCCTCCCCTACGCGCTGCCCGCCAACCAGGTCTCGACCTGGCAGGACATCGCCTTCTAAGTAGGTTTTCACAAGAAGAAGCCCGGCTCCGGCCGGGCTTCTTTCTTTTCCCTCCTGTACGACTAGGGCGTGCTCTCCCACAACCCCACGGCCGCCCCCGCCGGATCGGTGATGATCGCGAAGTTGCCCATCCCGGGCACCTCGGTCGGCCCCACCATCTGGGTCGCGCCCAGCTTGGCCGACTCCCGCACCGCGGCGTCGAGGTTGTCGACCCCCAGATAGGCCAGCCAGTACGACGGCACCTCGGCGGGCAGCACGTCGGGCAGCGCCATCATCCCCGCCATGACGTGCCCGTTCTCGGCGAAGGTCGTGTACTCCTGGTCTCCCATGGCCCGGCTGTCGGCGGTCCAGCCGAAGACGTCGCCGTAGAACTCCTTCGACGACAGGGTGTCCCGGGTGATCAGCTCGCTCCAGTTGAGCGTGCCGGGCTCGTTGGCCAGCTGGGCGCCCTTGTGCTCGTCGGGCTGCCAGGCGCAGATGTAGGCCCCGGCGGGGTCCATGAACGCGGCCATGCGGCCCTCGCGCATGATCTGCATGGGCTCGGCGACGATCGTGCCGCCGCTGTTGCGGACCATCTCGGTGGTCTTGGCGACGTCGTCGACGCAGATGTAGGTGTTCCAGGCGGCGGGCATGCCCTCCTGGTAGACGGGGCCGATACCGGCGACCTTCTTCCCGCGCAACTGGAACTGGCCGTAGCCGCCGTAGTCCTCGCTCTCGTCGAAGACGGCCGTCCAGCCGAAGAGCTCGGTGTAGAAGTCCGTGGATGCGTCGATGTCGGGAGTGGACACGTCCACCCAACATGGCACGCCGGGTGCATAGCCCGTGAACTCGGACATGCGCCACCCTCCTTGCGATCTAAGCCATGGGGACAATTCCACCCTTACACGTACAAACCTGACTATCGGGGAGCGTGGCCGTTCCCGGAGGAAGCCTTTACCGGCCCGGTCGCGGACGGAGGCGGGGTGCTCACTCCCTACACTCGATGGCATGGAATCCGCCGCGGTCGAGGTCCGCGAACTGGTCAAGCGCTACGGCCGGGTCACCGCGATCGACCACCTCGACCTGCGCTGCCGCCGGGGCGAGGTGACCGCGGTCCTCGGGCCCAACGGCGCCGGCAAGACCTCCGCGATCGAGATCTGCGAGGGCTTCCGCACCTTCGACGCGGGCTCGGTCCGCGTCCTCGGCCTCACCCCCGGCGACCGGGCCCTGAAACCGAGAATCGGGATCATGCTCCAGTCGGGCGGCGTCCCCCAGGCGGCCCGCGCCGGAGAGTGGCTGAAGCTGGTCTCCCGCTTCCACGCCCACCCGCTCGACCCCAAGGCCCTCCTCGAACGCCTCGGCCTCGCCGACCACGCCCGCACCCCCTACCGGCGCCTGTCGGGCGGCCAGCAGCAGCGCCTCGGCCTGGCCGCCGCCGTCGTCGGCCGCCCCGAACTGGTCTTCCTCGACGAACCGACGGCCGGCCTCGACCCCCAGGCCCGCCACGCCTGCTGGGACATGGTCCGCGAACTCCGCGAGGCAGGCGTCTCCGTGGTGCTGACCACCCACCACATGGACGAGGCCGAGAAGCTCTCCGACCACGTCGTCATCATCGACCGGGGCCGCGTCGTCTCCGAGGGCTCACCGGCCGAACTGACCGGCGCCGAACGCCAGCTCCGCTTCCGCGCCCGCCCCGGCCTGAACCTCGACGAACTCCTCAGCGCCCTGCCGCCCGGCTCGGCCGCCAAGGAGTCCCCGGCGGGCCACTACATCATCGAGGGCCAGGTCGACCCCTCACTCCTGGCCACCGTGACCGCCTGGTGCGCGACCGAGGGCGTGACGACCGAAGACCTCAGCATCGAGCGGCGCACCCTGGAAGACGTCTTCCTGGAGCTGACCGGTAGGGAATTGCGATGACCACCCTCGACCTGTCCCCGGCGCCCGGAGCGGCGCCGCTCGCGCGGATGGTGCTCGCCCAGGCGGGTGCGGAGGTCCGTGCGATCCTGCGCAACGGCGAGCAGCTGCTGCTGACGCTGATCATTCCGGTGCTGCTGCTCGTGGGGTTCTCCAAGGCGCCCTTCCTCGACGTCGAGGGGGCGCGGGTCGACTTCGTGGCGCCCGGTGTGCTGGCGCTGGCGGTGCTGTCCACGGCGTTCACCGGGCAGGCCATCGCGACCGGGTTCGAGCGGCGCTACGGCGTGCTGAAGCGGCTGGGGGCCACGCCCCTGTCGCGGACGGGGCTGATGCTGGCCAAGACCGCGGCCGTGATCGTGGTGGAGCTGCTGCAGATCGTGGTGCTGGTGCTGGTCGCGCTGGCGCTGGGCTGGGCGCCCCACGGCAATCCGCTGACCGTGGCGCTGCTGGTGATCCTGGGCACGGCGGCGTTCAGCGGGCTCGGGCTGCTGATGGCGGGGACGCTGCGCGCCGAGGCGACGCTGGCCGGGGCCAACCTGGTCTACCTGCTGCTGCTGGCGCTGGGCGGGGTCGTGCTGCCCGTGTCGGCCTTTCCCGAGGGGATCCAGCCGCTGCTGGAGATCCTGCCGATCACGGCGCTGACCGACGGGCTGCGCTCGGTGCTGACGGGGGTCGGCGGGTTCCCGGTCGGGGCGGCGCTGGTGCTCCTGTCGTGGGCGGTGCTGGCGCTCGCGGCGGCGGCCCGCTGGTTCCGCTGGGAGTAGCGCGGGGGCGCGTCTCACGGGCCGGATATCAGTAGTGATCTTGGTTTTAGCCCATTACAGTACTGTCCGCTGATTCCGGTGTGAGGAGTGGACAGAGTGACCGCTGACATGGGCCTGCCCAAGCCCTGGGCCAGGGGTGTCGGCGCCGTACCGCCGCCCGCGCTGGTGATGCTGGGCATCGTCTCGGTGCAGATCGGCGCCGGGCTGGCCAAAGACCTGTTCACGCAGCTCTCCCCCGCCGCCGTGGTCTTCCTCCGCATCGCGACCGGGGCGCTGGTGCTCGTCGCGTTCGTGCGGCCCCAGCTCCGGGGGCTCTCGTGGCAGACCCTCCGGGTCGGGCTGGCGTTCGGCGTGATCCTCGCGGTGATGAACCTCACCTTCTACGAGGCGCTGGCGCGGCTGCCGATCGGGATCGCGGTGGCCATCGAGTTCATGGGGCCGCTGGGGGTCGCCGTCGCGGCCTCGCGCCGCCGCCTCGACCTCGTGTGGGTGGGGCTGGCCGCCACCGGGATCGTGCTGCTGGCGCCCTGGGGGAACGCCGCCAACGCCGACTGGGTCGGCATCGCGTTCGCCGCCGCCGCGGGGGTCTGCTGGGGCGCCTACATCCTGCTGTCGGCGTCGGTGGGGCAGCGGTTCCCCGGTACGTCGGGGCTGGTGTTCGCCATGATCATCTCGACCGTGGTGGTGGCCCCGCCGGGGATCGTCTCGGGCGGCCTCGACCTGCTCGACCCCATGATCCTTCTGATCGGGCTCGGCGTCGGGCTGCTGTCGTCGGTGATCCCCTATTCGCTGGAGCTCGAGGCGCTGCGGCGGATGCCGAAGCGGGTGTTCGGCATCCTGATGAGCCTGGAGCCCGCCGTCGCCGCCCTGGTCGGGCTGGTCGTGCTCGGCGAGATCCTGCACCTGCGGGAGTGGGCCGCGATCGGGTGTGTGGTGGTCGCCTCGATCGGGGCCGCGCGCTCCGGCTGAGTCACTCCGGCTTGTTGGCCCATATGCCGCGCACGTGCTGGATGTGGTGGCGCATCACGTGTTCGGCGGCGCGGCGGTCGCCGCTGATCAGGGCGTCGAGCAGTTCGATGTGTTCGCGGGCCGAGTCGACCAGTTTCCCGGCGTCGGCCAGGCTTTTCAGGCCGTAGAGGCGGGCTCGGCTGCGCAGCTCGCGGACCACCTCGACCAGGTGGGCGTTGCCCGCCAGGCTCAGCAGTTCGACGTGGAAGCGCAGGTCGGCGTTGACGTAGGTGAGCAGGTCGCCCCGCTCGGCCGAGGTGACGATCTCCCGCGCCAGCGGGCGCAGCCGTTCGAAGTCGGCGTCGAGGCCCGACTCGGCCAGCTTGGCGACCGTGGGCACCTCGATGAGGCGCCGGATCTCGGTGATGTCGTCCAGGTCGCTGTCGGACATCTCGGTGACCCGGAAGCCCTTGTTGCGCACCGCCTCGACCAGGCCCTCTTTGGCCAGGTCGAGCATCGCCTCGCGGACGGGGGTCGCCGAGACGCCGAACTGGGCGGCGAGCACCGGCGCGGAGTAGACGACCCCCGGCCTCATCTCACCCGCGACCAGCGCGTCTCTCAGGGCTTGCGCGACCTGTTCGCGCAGGCTCTGCCGCTCACCCACGACCGGCAGGCCGAGCCCCTCTGCTCCCGTGGCCATTCCACTCCCATCCGTGACGTCGTAGCTGGTGATCGTACCGGTTCGGACCGGTACGCGACCGCCTGGTCACAGCAGGAAACCCTGCGGGAACGGGTCCCGGGGATCGAGGAAGTACTGGGCGGTGCCGGTGAGCCAGGCGCGGCCGGTGATGTGCGGCACCACGGCCTGGTGATCTCCCACTTCGGCCTCTGCGACGAGGCGTCCGGTGAACTTCGTGCCGATGAACGATTCGTTGGTGAAATCGGCATTGATGGGCAACTCGCCCAGGGCGTGGAGCTGGGCCATCCGGGCGCTGGTGCCGGTTCCGCACGGCGAGCGGTCGAACCAGCCGGGGTGGATGGCCATGGCGTGCCGCGAGTGCCGGGCGGTGGAGCCGGGGGCGAGGAACTGCACGTGGTGGCAGCCCCGGATGCCGGGGTCGAGTGGGTGGACCGGTTCTCCCGAGGAGTTGATCGCGTCCATGATCGCGAGGCCCGCGTCCAGGATCTGCTGCTTGTACGCCCGGTCGAACGGCAGCCCCACCGACTCGATCGGCAGGATGGCGTAGAAGTTGCCGCCGTAGGCCAGGTCGTAGGTGAGCTCGCCGAACCCTTCGACCTTCACCGTCTGGGCGAGGGCGTGCGCGTAGGAGGGCACGTTCTCGATCGTGACCGACTCGGCCACGCCGTCGCGGACGGCGACCGACGCGGTGACCAGCCCGGCCGGGGTGTCGAGACGGATCGTGGTGACGGGTTCGACGACCTCGACCATGCCGGTCTCGACCAGTACGGTCGCCACCCCGATCGTGCCGTGGCCGCACATCGGCAGGCAGCCGGAGACCTCGATGTAGAGCACGCCCCAGTCGGCGTCGGGCCTGGTGGGCGGCTGGAGGATGGCGCCGCTCATGGCCGCGTGGCCTCGGGGCTCGTACATGAGCAGGGTGCGCACGTGATCGAGGTGGGCCATGAAGTGCTCGCGGCGCTCGGCCATGGTGGCGCCGGGGATGACCCCGACGCCGCCGGTGATCACGCGCGTGGGCATGCCCTCGGTGTGGGAGTCGACGGCATGGAAGATCCTTTTCGTGCGCACGTCACATGACCTTCTCTGTCGCGGCGCGGATCTCGGCCGCCGTGGCGGGAGGGAGCGGCAGGCGGGGCGGCCGGCAGGCGCCGCCGTTGAGCCCGGCCACGTCCATCGACAGCTTGATCGCCTGCACGAATTCTACCCGTGCGTCCCATCTGAGCAGGGGGTGCAGATCGCGGTAGAGCGGCACGGCCGTGGCCAGGTCACCTGCGGCGGCGGCGCGGTAGAGGTCGACGCACGGGCGGGTCACCGAGTTGGGGAACCCGGCGATCCAGCCCTTCGCCCCGGCGGTGAGCAGTTCGAGGACCACGTCGTCGGAGCCGACGAGGAGGTCGAGGCCGGGCGCCACCTCCTGGATCTCGTAGGCGCGGCGCACGTCGCCGGTGAACTCCTTGACCGCGACGATCAGTCCCTCGCCGAACAGCTTGGCCAGCAGCGCCGGGGTCAGGTCGACCTTCGTGTCGATCGGGTTGTTGTAGGCGACGATCGGCAGCCCGGCCTTGGCGACGGTCCGGTAGTGCTCCAGCACGGCGTTCTCGTCGGCCCGGTAGGCGTTGGGCGGCAGCAGCATCACGCTGGCGCACCCGGCGTCGCGGGCCTGCTCGGCCCAGGCCAGCGCCTCGCGGGAGCCGTAGGCGGCCACGCCCGGCATCACCCGGTCGCCGCCGACGGCCTCGACGGCGGTCCGGACCACCCGGGCCCGCTCGTCGGGGGTCAGCGTCTGGTATTCGCCCAGCGAGCCGTTGGGCACCACGCCGTCACACCCCTCGTCGACGAGCCGGCGGCAGTGGGCCGCGTAGGCGTCGTGGTCGACGGTGAGGTCACCGGTGAAGGGGAGCGCGGTGGCCACCATGATGCCGTGCCAAGGTCGGATCATGTGCTGTCCTCTCGATCGTGCAGTGTCAGGTCTGCGAGGGTGATCGGCTGGGCGAACGGTCTCTTCTGCGGGGCCGGTTCGTGCCCGGTCAGCCGGGCGACGGCGTGGCCGCACATGCGGCCCTGGCACCAGCCCATCCCGGGGCGGGCCAGCAGTTTGACCATGCGGGGGTCGCCGGCGCCGAGGTCACGGGCCGCCTCCACGGCGCGCACGGTGACCTCTTCGCAGCGGCAGACGAGGGTGTCGGGGGTGAGCCAGTGTCGCCAGCCGTCCCGTACCGGATAGGAGAGTTCGAGGGCCCGCGCGAACCGGCGCAGGCGGTGCTTCTCGGCGACCAGCCGGGGCGGCGGCTCCCCGATCAGGGCGTGCACGGCCAGCGCGCCCTCGACCACCGCGGCCTGCGCGCCCGCGACCCCCGCGACCTCTCCGGCGGCGAGCACCCCGTCGACGGAGGTCCGCTGGTGGTCGTCGACGACGACGTGGTCGCCGTCGAGGCGGCAGCCGAGCTGCATCAGGAGATCGACCTGCGGGGTGAAGCCGTAGCCGACGGCGAGGGTGTCGCAGTCGACGGTGCGCCAGGCGTAGGGCTTCCAGTCCTTGGTGATCTTGGCGACGGTGATGCCCTCGACGGAGTCCTTCCCGTGGGCGGCGACCACGGCGTGCCCGGTCCTGTACGGCACCCGCGCGGCGGCCAGCCTCCTTCCGTAGTCGACGGCCTCTTTCGCCTTCGACGGAACCCGGGCCAGTGCCGCGGCCATGCGGGGTGAGGGCCGGTTGGCCTCCAGGACCTCCTTGACGCGGACCCCCGCGTCGAGCAGCGTCACCGCGACCGGGAGCAGGAACGGCCCGGTGCCGGCCACGACGACCTCTTCGCCCGGCTTGACCCGCTCGCCCTTCACGAGGGCCTGGGCTCCACCCGCAGTGAGCACGCCGGGAAGGTCCCACCCCGGGAAGGGGATGACCTTGTCGTGGGTGCCGGTCGCGATCAGGAGGGTCGTGGCGGTGGTGGTCGTGGAAGCGTGGAGGTGGAATCCGGTGCCCGACTTCTCCACGGCCCAGACGCGCTCGCCGAGTTTGACGTCGATGCCGGTCAGACGGGGTTGCGCGGCGCCCCGGAGGAACTGGCCACCGGTACGGGCGTAGGCGTCGACGAGCGCGACGCTGAGCCCGCGCCTCGCCGCGACCCTGGCGGCGGTGAGACCGGCGGGCCCGGCCCCAACGACGGCGAGATCGTAGATCACGAGTCCACCTCGTCGCCGGGCGTGGCCGGGCGCTTGAACGTCTGCGCGGCTCGCACGTCGTCGCCGGGTCCGTTGGAGTGGCTGAGGAGCGTCGCTGCGGCCCGCGTGTCGTCGCCGTGGCTGGGCGTGGTCACGGGCCCACCTCGTCGCCCGGTCGGGCCACGGTCTGGCAGGCGCGCTGGTCGGGGAGGCCGTTGACCGTGAGGAGGCAGTCGAAGCAGGCGCCGATGGCGCAGAAGAGGCCGCGGGGGCGGTTGCCGAAGCGGGTGGTCCGCCAGGAGCGGATCCCGGCGGCGTGCAGGGCGGCGCCGATCGACTGGCCCTCCTCAGCCGTGATCGTGCGGCCGTCGAAGCGGAACTCGATCATGTGAACCTCCCCGGGGCGAAGGGCGCCGGATCGACCTGTGGCCGGGTGCCGGTGATCTGCGCAGTGATCATCTCGGCGGTGGCCGGGGCCAGGCCGATGCCGGCGCCCTCGTGCCCGCAGGCGTGGAAGAGGTTCTGGAGCCGGTGGTCGGGGCCGATGACCGGCAGATGGTCCGGCGAGTAGGGCCGCAGCCCGGCGTAGGCCCGCATGACCTGCCGGTCGGCGAGGATCGGGAACAGCCCGATCGCCTGCCGGGCGAGCTTGGCGAGGATCCTGTAGTCGATCGAGGTGTCGTAGCCGACCCGCTGCCGCGAGGCCCCGATGAGGACGGTCCCGGCCTGGGTCGACTCGATGACACCCGACGTCTCGAGCCCTTCGGCGTCGCTGGCGACGTTGGTGACGTAGGCGGCGGTGTAGACCTTGTGTCTGACCGGCGGGACAACGAAGGGCTGCGTGACCAGGATGAACCCCTTCCGGGGCCGGATCGGCAGCGGCGCCTGGGCGAAGCTTCCCGCCCACGTGCCTGCGGCGTTGACGACGGCGTCGGCGTACACGTCCCCCTGGCCCGTGCGCACCCCGATCACCCGGTCACCGGACACGAGAAAGCGCTCTACGGCGGTCCGGACCACCCGCGCGCCCGAGGCCCTGAGCAGGCGCGCGGCGGCCAGCATGGGCTGCACCTGGGCGTCCTGCGGGTAGTGGACTCCCCCGGCCAGGCCGTCGGCGAGATGGGGTTCGAGGTCCCGCAGATTCTCGGCCGGCACGAGAGAGGCGACAACGCCGGTGTGCTCAGGCGCCGCACCCACCGACTTGCCCGCTTCAGTGTCGGGGAGGCTGTGCGCCTGCTGGTGTTCGGCGAACCGCGTCAGGGCGTCCAAGACCTCTGGGGTTTCGGCGACGACCAAGCCGCCCTTGGGGTCCCATTCGAAATCGCCGGCGTCGGTGGCGAGTTGTCGCCAGAGGGTCGTCGACCTGAGCGCAAGGTCCAGTTCAGGGCCCGGTTCCTTGTCGGACACCAGGATGTTGCCCTCGCCGGCGCCCGTGGTGCCGGACGCCACTCCCCCGCGATCGACTACCGTTACCCGCAGACCGGCACGGGTCAGGAAATAAGCGCATGAAGCGCCCACGATCCCGGCTCCGACCACGAGGACGTCCACGGTTTGTACCATGTCACATGACATATCGGGCCGCAAGAGGGACCACCCCCTACCGCACCTAGCATTGACGCCGTGAAGCGTCTCTTCTCCTCCGTCTGGTCTCCCACCGCCCGGAACATGCGGGCCTGGGCGTTGGCGGCGGTCGTGGTCAACGCCGGCATCACCGTCACCGGTGCGGCCGTGCGGCTCACGGGCTCGGGCCTCGGCTGCCCGACCTGGCCTCGGTGCACCGCCGACAGTTTCGTCCCGGTCGCCCATCCGGACCACTCGCCGATCAACACCGCGATCGAGTTCGGCAACCGCATGTTCAGCCTCATGGTGCTGGCGGTCGCCATCGCGGTCTTCGTCGCGGCGTGGAGGCTGAAGCGGCGGTCGCTGGTCCGGCTCGCGCTGGTCCAGCCGCTCGGCGTGATCTTCCAGGCCCTGTGGGGCGGGCTGGTGGTCCGCACCGCGCTCAACCCGGTCACGGTGAGCGTCCACTTCCTGGTGTCGGTCGGGATGATCGCGGCGGCCTACATGCTGTTCGCCCGCTCGACCGAGGGCGACGGGCCGGTGGTGCCGACCGTGCACCCGTGGATCGTCACGCTGGGCCGGGTGCTGACCGGGGCCATGCTCGTGCTGCTGGTCGCCGGTGTCGTCACGACCGGCACGGGCCCCCACTCCGGCGACGAGCGGGCCAGCCGGTTCGACTTCGACATCGAGATCGTGGCCCGCATCCACGCCGACGTCGTGTGGGTCGTCGTCGGGCTGACGTTCGCGCTGCTGTTCGCCCTCTATCTGACCAAGGCGCCCGAGCAGGCCAGACGGGCCGCGCTGATCCTGTTCGGCGTGGAGCTCGCGCAGGGGGTCATCGGGTACGTCCAGTACTTCCTCGCCGTCCCCGCCCTGCTGGTCGGGTTCCACGTGCTGGGCGCGGCCCTCGTGTGGATCGCCACGCTGCGGGTGGTCCATCTGCTGCGGGAGCGCACCGAGATCATCGAATCCGTGAACTCGGAAGCGGTCGCCCGCGTCTGACCCTGCGTGAAACGTGCCGTATTCCGGGGCGCCGTCGCGGCCAGCCTGCTCGCGGTGGCGCCCATGACGTGGGCGTGGCTCTCCAGCGAGGGCCACCGCATCGACACGAACGACCCCGGGTGGACCTCTCAGGTCCCCGTCGCCCCGGTCGCGCTGGTGCTGGGGGCGGGGGTGAACGGCGACTGGCCGTCGGCGATGCTGCGCGACCGCCTCGACATCGGCCTCGCGCTCTACCGCACCGGCAGGGTGAAGGCGCTGCTGCTGTCGGGCACCAACCACGTCAAGGAGTACGACGAGCCCACGGTCATGCGCGACTACCTGCTGGCCCGGGGTGTCCCGGCGCGGTCGCTCGTGCTCGACTACGCCGGTCTCGACACCTGGGATTCCTGTGTACGGGCCAGGAAGATCTTCGGCGCGTCCCAGGTGACCGTGGTCACCCAGACGTTCCACCTGCCCCGCGCGGTGACGCTCTGCCGCGAGGCGGGGCTGACCACGTTCGGGGTCGGCGACGACTCCCAGCGGAAGTACGCGCTGACGACCTACACCTACGCCGCACGCGAATTCTTCGCGACCGGCAAGGGGTTCCTCGACGCGGTCGTGCTCAAATCGGATCCACGGTTCCTGGGGCCGTACGAGACCTCGCTCGACACGGCGCTGACCGTCTCCGCGCGGGGCCCGAATCCCGACGCGATGGACCGAAAGATGGCACCGCTGGAGACGGCCGTCGAGGAGACGGGTCGCTCATAAGGGCTGAGCTGGGCTTTCCCGTGAATCTTTCAGCCGCAATAGATGTCGGCGATCGTGGGGGCGGCCTTCGCGTCGCCCTTGAATCCTGCCGTCTCGGTCGCGCCGGGCTTGAGGACCTTGTTCCACTTCTCGGCGTGGATCATCACCGAGGGGCCGCTCTGCATCCAGGTACCGTTCCACGACTGGGTGATCTTCGCCTCCAGGGGGACGTTCCACTGGACGTACCAGTCGTTGATCGGCGCGGTCCCCGTGTTGGTGATCTTCGCCTCGCCCTGGAAACCCCCAGGCCAGGTGGTGATCAGCTTGACGTCGGCGGTGCACTTCGTGGTGGCCGTCGTGGCCGACGGCGACGCGTGGAAGTGGACCGGCTCGGCGGCGCTCACCCCCGTGACCCGCCAGACGACCAGGGCGACCCCGGCGACGAGGGCGAGGACGGCCAGAGCGGTCAGGGAGTTCTTCTTCAACGGGGCCCTCCAGGCGTGACGGATCGACACTCGTCACGTGGGAATCGGGCCCGCCGGAATTGAAACACGGCCCCCGGCCGGAGCGCCAGGGGCCGTGAAACCGGCTACTTCACGTCGGCCCCAGAGTCGGCTGCGGAGGCCGACCAGTAGAGCGCCTTGGCCACCTGGGCGAACAGGCCCTTGGGGTGGTTGCGGAACATCGGCTCGGTGCCGAACATGACCACGGCCGCGCCGCGTTCGTCCCGGCCGCTGACCACGGCCGCCTGGCCCCGTGCGGCGTCCTGGCCGCCGGTGCCGTTGGTGTTCGCCCGCCAGTGGCCGCTGACCAGCGGGCCTTCGGTGGCGTACGCCTGCTCGACGCGGACCTCCGGGCCGAGGCCGGTGAACCAGCGGGGCGAGTAGACGAACGAGTGGGCCGGGGCGTCGCCGCCGACGGCCCCGCCGGGCGAGGTGACCTTCACCACACCGTTGGCGTCGCTGCGACCGGCGACCGGGGTGAGCGTGAGCAGCCCGGCGGCGCCGTTGAAGGCCGAGCCGGTGCTGCCCCGGGTGACCACGCCGCCCGTCGTCAGGTAGGCGTCGAGCTTCGCCTTGGCGTCGGCGTTGAGCTGACCGTAGTTGAGGCCGCTGGAGACGAAGAGCACGTCGGTCGCGCTCCAGTCGAACCCGGCGTTGAGCACGGCGGTCGACACCGGGGTGACCTGGAAGCCCAGCTCACGCAGGGTGAACAGCTCGTCGGCCGAGACGGCGGCGGCGATCCGGACCTGACCGAGCCTGGTGCCCGCGGCCTTCTCCGAGACGCCGAAGGAGACGTCGTACTTACGGGCCACGCCCTCGGCCTGGCGGCGGGCCGAGGCGGGGATCACGGCGGTGCCGTCGTCCGCCCAGGTCACCTGGACGCCCTGCGCGAGCAGCTCGTTCACGGCCTGGATCTCGCGGCCGTCGGTGACGCGCAGGGACAGCGACCGGCTGGTCCACGGCACCGAGCCGTCGAGCTCGGCGCTGTCGACCTGCTTGGAGTCGGCCTTCAACGAGCTGATCGAGTCGACGGTCGCGCCCCAGAGCAGGGCGTGGCTCCAGCCGGAGATGTCGTACATCGAGTCGACGCGCGGGGTGATGTCGGCGCCCGGCTCCAGCATCACGTTGGCGATGCCGCGCTTGGGCTGGTGCATGTCGATGATGTAGGAGCCCTCGGCGTACCACTTGCCGTTCGCCGAGAAGGCCCGCTTGGCCTTCTCCACCTTCACGTCGTTGGCGATCAGGTGGTCGACCAGGCGCGCGGCCGAGGTGGCCGAACGCTGCCGGTCGCCCGCCGGGATCACGTAGGCGCGCGGGAAGGTCGTGTTGTAGACGTCCTCGGGACCGAAGCCGGGCACGATGCCGAGCGGCACCTGCTTGGAGGCCTCACCGGCGGCGCCCCGGCGGAAGGTCTCGATCTGGTCGGCGATGAGCTGGTCGTGCCGCTCCTGGACGAAGGTGTACGTCGCCCGCATCACCGCCGCCGCGATGTCGGTGTTGATCTTCGAGCGCCGCTGGAGCTCCTCGACCGGGAGGTTGTTGTAGTCGGCGTTGTTGACCCGCATCGGGAACTCGATGGTGTGCGAGGCCACCGCGCCCTGGAAGGGGGCGTACTGCGGGGTGAAGATCGGGGGCCAGTCGTCCCAGCCCTCGGCGTCGTCGCGGAACGGGATCTGCGGCGGGTTCACGCCGTCCTTCTCGGGCGTGTAGCCCAGACCCAGCACCGCCTGCTCCATGGCCAGGCCGTTGGCGTAGGTGTTCTTGATGAACAGGTCGTATTCGTAGTTGGCGCCGTGGGGCGGGGTCGTCGGCTCGATGAGGGTGCCGTTGACGTAGCCGTGCAGGTCGATCATGGCGACCGGCTGGGTGTCGATCATGAGCTGGCGCATCGCCTGGACCTCGGGCTGCGAGGCGGTGATGAAGTCGCGGTTCATGTCGAAGCCGGCGCCGTTGGCCCGGGTGTTGCCGAACCGGCCGTCGGGGTTGGCGGTGACGTTGAAGTAGAGCCGGTTCTTGGCCAGCAGGTCGACGATCTTCTTGTCGTTGCTGGTGGCCAGCTCCTCGATCACGCGCAGGGCGGCGTCGGTGCCCTCCCACTCGTTGCCGTGGATGTTGTTGTTGATGAAGATCGGCGCCTTGTACTTCCCGGGCAGCTTCCGGTCCTTGGCGGCCTTGGCCGAGTCGTTCTCGATGCGGTCGCGGATGGCGTCCTGCTCGCGCGTCTGGCTCTTGCTCTCGGGCGCGGTGACGGTGACCAGGTAGAGGTCACGGCCCTGGTGGGTTTTGGCGATGATCTCGACGCTGACGCGGTTGCTGCGGGCCTGGAGGGCGTTCAGCTTGCCGGCGATGGCGTGGTAGGGCGTGAGGCCGAGCTTGATGGAGGCGTCGGCCGCGTTCTCGGCGGGCAGCGGGAGGCGGGTCTGCCGCGGGTAGCCGCGCTCCTTGTCCCGGAAGTCGCGGAAGAAGGGGAACTGCTTGAGCCGCTCGGTGGCCGCGGCCGGGGTTTCGGGGGTCAGTGCTCGTAAGGTGCCGGCGGTCTGCTCGGAGACACCGGCCGCCTCCTCGTTGCGCTCGGGACCGTTGCCGAAGTCGCGGGTCGTCACTCCAGGCGGCGGGGTCGGCTCGGCGGAGGCCGAACCCGTCGGAACGAGGATCGTGGTGGCCGCGACGGCGACGCTCAGGAGGGCGATGGGGGCACGCAACAGAGAACCTCCGTGATCAGGGTGCGTGCCCTATTCGTAGTGATCGAATGTGACATTCCACAAGATCTGACAGGAAATTCTCAGGAATGCCAGGGCGGTTGCGCGACCATTTGCTGCGGCGGGGGCATCGGGAACATCCCGCGCGAGTAGGCCATCAGGTCGGCGAGCGACCGCTGGGTGACGAGGAAGTCGTCTTCTGACACCCCGCCGCGCACCGCCCGCTCGTGGAGGAGCCCGAGCTCGGTCGCGGCGAGCTGGTAGTCGCTCATGGCCCGCTGCCCGGCCCGCCCGCCGTGGGTGCGGGCCCACTTGCGGGCGTCGCGCCGGTGCTTCAGCGAGGAGAGCATGACGATGTCGGCGGAGGTGATCAGGCCGGTGCGCTCGTAGGGCGGCAGGTAGTGCTGGATCATGCCGACCACGCGCTTCCGGTCGCGCACGATGACCCACAGCTCCAGGAAGAGCAGCGCCATCAGGATCAGGTAGGCCACGATCAGGCCGTTGAAGCCGGAGAAGGACGCGAACCCGTTCCACAGCCCGTGGAGGATCATCGCGCCGATCCAGCCGAAGACGACCATCCAGACGCCGCGCGCGCCCCGGTTCTGCGGCTGGGCGGCGTAGGCGACCGCGATGCCGATCAGCGAGGTGAACAGCGGGTGGGCGAACGGTGAGAGCACCCCGCGCAGGACGACCGTGGCGGCCAGGCCCTCGGGACCGTTCTCGGTCAGCGCCGCCAGGTAGTAGCTGACGTTCTCGGACATCGCGAAGCCGAGGCCGACCATGCTGGCGTAGATGATGCCGTCGGTGGGGCCGTCGAGCTCCTGGCGCCGGTAGCGCAGGAAGCCCACCAGCACGAGCCCCTTCATCGACTCCTCGACCAGAGGGGCGCCGAAGGTGGCGACGTAGTTGCGGGCGTTGTCGGGGTCGCCCAGCGCGTTTTCGACGTAGATCAGGTTGAGCGAGTTGAGCAGGCCGGCGAACAGCACCGCGATGCCGGCGCCCCACATGAAGGCGAAGACCAGGTTGCTGCGCGGCTCGGGCTCCATGCGGTCGAGCGCCAGCACCCCCGCCAGCAGCAGCGGAACGGGGGCGATCGCGGCCGCCAGGGCGATGAAGAACTGGACCGGGTCACCGTTGAGGATGTCGAAGGAGAACGACACCGTCGCGCAGATGCCCGCCAGGACGAGCCCGATGATGAGCCCGAACGACGGGCGTCCCCTCAACACCGATCGTGGATTCTGGCTCGCCATTCCGCGAGCGTAACCGAACCTCGACCCTCTGTCCGCTCAGGCGATCACTCAGGCGATCAGGGAGTCGATCGCGACGGCGAGGAACAGGAGCGCCAGGTAGATGTTCGACCAGTGGAAGAAGCGCATCGGACGCAGGTCCACGCCGGTCTTCCCGGCCCTGAGGCGGTGCTGGAGGGCGTACACCTCGAACAGGCAGGCGGCGCCGAGCACGGCGGCGACGGCCGGGTAGAACAGGGAGGTCCCGGCGACCGGCCACAGCAGCAGCGAGCACGCCACGGTCGCCCACGTGTACCAGATGACCTGCTTCACGACCGTGGCCTCGGTGGCCACCGTCGGCAGCATCGGCACGTTGGCGGCGGCGTAGTCCTCGCGGTAGCGCATCGCGAGGGTCCAGGTGTGCGGGGGCGTCCAGAAGAAGACGACGCCGAAGAGCACGACCGGCGCCCACGCCATGCCGCCGGTGATGCCGGCCCAGCCGATGAGCACGGGCATGCAGCCCGCGATGCCGCCCCAGACGATGTTCTGCGACGTGCGCCGCTTCAGGAACATCGAATAGAACAGGACGTAGAAGAGGATCGCCCCCAAGGAGAGGGCGGCGGCCAGCCAGTTGACGGTCAGGCCGAGGCCCACCGTGGAAGCGGCGCCCAAAATCACGCCAAAAGTGAGCGCGCCCTTCGGGGAGACCGTGTGGCGGGCCAGCGGGCGGCGCCGGGTGCGGCGCATCACCTCGTCGATGTCGCGGTCGATGTAGCAGTTCAGCGCGTTGGCGCTGCCCGCCGACAGGGTGCCGAACACCATGGTGTTGATCGCGAGCCACAGGTCGGGAAGGCCCTTGGCCGCGAGGAACATGACCGGCAGCGTGGTGATCAGGAGCAACTCGATGATCCGCGGCTTGGTCAGCGCTATGTAGGCACCGATGACCTCGCGCACTCCACGGCGAACCGCGGCGGGGGCCATCGCTTCGTTCTTCATGAGCACCGTCAAGGCGCTTCCAGCACGTGCGGGGTCAACGCGTAACCTCGGGATGAGAGCGGGATCTCCGGGCATGCAGCCGGAACTAGGGAAATCACTGTAGTGGGACGTGGCCGCGGTCCCTGAATCGGGGCTGCTCACCCGCCTGCCGTCTCACGAACGGCGGCCTACCGGACGGTACCCACCCGCACCCGTTAGGGTCCGGTGTGGGCGGGAACGCCCACACGCACGAGAGAAAGACTAGAGGGGATCGAGCGAGTGAGCAGTGCTGGTCTTGAGTGGAGCGACCTCGATCGACAGGCCGTCGACGTGGTGCGCGCCCTGGCGATGGACGCTGTCGAGAAGGCGGGCTCGGGACACCCCGGAACGGCGATGAGCCTGGCGCCAGCCGCCTACCTGCTGTTCCAGAAGACGATGCGACACGACCCCACCGATTCCCACTGGGTGGGTCGCGACCGATTTGTACTTTCCTGTGGGCATTCAAGCCTCACCCTTTACATCCAGCTCTACCTGTCCGGCTACGGCCTGAGCCTTGAGGACATCAAGGGTCTGCGCCAGTGGGACAGTCTGACCCCCGCCCATCCCGAGCACGGCCACACCCTCGGTGTCGAGACCACCACCGGCCCTCTGGGTCAGGGCATCGGCAACGCCGTGGGCATGGCGATGGCGGCCCGCCGCGAGCGCGGCCTCCTCGACCCCGACGCGGCCCCCGGCGCCTCCCCCTTCGACCACCACATCTGGTGCGTGGCCTCCGAGGGTGACATCGAAGAGGGCATCAGCCACGAGGTCAGCGCCCTGGCCGCCCACCAGCGCCTCGGCAACCTGACCGTGGTCTTCGACTCCAACCACATCTCGATCGAGGACGACACCCAGATCGCCCTCTCCGAGGACGTCGTCGCCCGCTACGAGGCCTACGGCTGGCACACCCAGACCGTCGACTGGACTCAGACCGGCGAATACGTGGAGGACGTCGCCGCCCTCCACGCCGCCCTGGAGGCCGCCCGCGCCGAGACCGAGCGCCCGTCGTTCATCCGGCTGCGCACGATCATCGGCTACCCGGCCCCCAACAAGCAGAACACCGGCAAGATCCACGGCTCGGCGCTCGGCGCCGCCGAGGTGGCGGCCACCAAGGTCGTCATGGGCATGAACCCCGACGAGTCCTTCGTGGTCCCCGAGGCCGTGCTGGCCCACTCCCGCCAGGTCGCCGAGCGTGGCCGCGCCGCCCGCGCCGAGTGGGAGAAGGGCTACCAGGACTGGCGCACCGCCAACCCCGAGCGGGCCGCCCTGCTCGACCGGCTGAGCGCCCGCGAGCTGCCCACCGGCTGGACCGAGGCGCTGCCGGGCTTCGAGGCCGGCAGCTCGGTGGCCACCCGTAAGGCGTCGGGCGAGGTGCTGAGCGCGCTGGCGCCGGTGCTGCCCGAGCTGTGGGGCGGTTCGGCCGACCTGGCCGAGTCGAACAACACCACCATGAAGGGCGAGCCGTCCTTCATCCCGACCGAGTTCCAGACCCACGAGTTCCCGGGTGGCCCCTACGGCCGCACGCTGCACTTCGGCATCCGCGAACACGGCATGGGCTCGATCCTCAACGGCATCGCGCTGCACGGCGGCACCCGCCCCTACGGCGGCACCTTCCTGGTCTTCAGCGACTACATGCGCCCGGCCGTCCGCCTGGCCGCGCTGATGAAGCTGCCGGTCACCTACGTCTGGACGCACGACTCCATCGGCCTCGGTGAGGACGGCCCGACCCACCAGCCGGTCGAGCACCTGTGGTCGCTGCGCGCCATCCCCGGCCTCGACGTGGTCCGCCCCGCCGACGCCAACGAGACGGCCGCCGCCTGGCGCGTCATCCTCGAGCACAACGACCGTCCCGCCGCGCTGGCCCTGACCCGGCAGAACCTGCCGGTCTACGCCGGCACCGGCGACGTCACCAAGGTGGCCAAGGGCGGCTACGTCCTCGAAGACGCCTCCAACGGACAGCCGCAGGTCGTCATCATCGGCACCGGCAGCGAGGTCGAGATCGCGCTCGGCGCCCGCAAGCTGCTCGAGGAGCAGGGCTTCCCGACCCGCGTCGTGTCGATGCCGTGCGTCGAGTGGTTCCAGGCGCAGGACTCCGCCTACCGGCAGGAGGTTCTGCCACCGAATGTTCACGCGAGGGTCGCCGTCGAGGCGGGAATCGCGCTGGGTTGGCGTGAGTTCGTAGGAGACGATGGCGTCGTGGTGAGCCTGGAGCACTTCGGTGCGTCGGCTCCGTACAAGACGCTCTACGAGCAGTTCGGCATCACTGCGGAGCGCGTGGCCGCGGCGGCGAAGGCGTCGCTCGCCAAGACGGGCGCCGACAAGGGCGAGACGACGGGAAACTGAACATGAGTGAGCATCTTTCCAAGCTGACCGGCTTCGGCGTATCCATCTGGCTCGACGACATCAGCCGCGAGCGCCTGCGGACCGGCAACCTCGCCGACCTGATCCGCGAGAAGAGCGTCACCGGCGTCACGTCCAACCCGACGATCTTCGCCTCGGCGTTGAGCAAGGGCGACGCCTACGCCACCCAGCTCCACGACCTGGCGGTCCGCAAGGTCTCGGTCGACGAGGCCGTGCGCGCGATCACCACGTTCGACATCCGCTGGGCCGCCGACGTGCTGCGCCCGGTCTACGACGCCACCTCCGGCGTCGACGGCCGGGTCTCCATCGAGGTCGACCCCCGCCTGGCCCGCGAGACCGAGGCGACCATCGCCGAGGCCCGCGCGCTGTGGTGGCTCGTCGACCGGCCGAACCTGTTCATCAAGATCCCGGCGACGGTCGAGGGCCTGCCCGCGATCACCGCGGCGATCGCCGAGGGCATCAGCGTCAACGTCACGCTGATCTTCTCCCTCGAGCGCTACCGCGCGGTCATGGACGCCTGGCTCGACGGCCTGGAGCAGGCCAAGGCCAAGGGCATCGACCTGTCGACGATCGAGTCGGTGGCGTCGTTCTTCGTCAGCCGGGTCGACAGCGAGATCGACGCCCGCCTCGACAAGATCGGCACCCCCGAGGCGCTGGAGCTCAAGGGCCGGGCCGCCGTGGCCAACGCCCGCCTCGCCTACGCCGCGTTCGAGGAGATCGTCAACACCCCGCGCTGGCAGGAGCTGCGCGCGGCCGGTGCGCGTCCCCAGCGCCCGCTGTGGGCCTCCACGGGTACGAAGGACCCCAAGTACCCCGACACCCTCTACGTCGACGAGCTCGTGACGGCCGGCACGGTCAACACGATGCCCGAGAAGACGCTGAACGCTGTCGCCGATCATGGACGTATCTCGGGCGACACGATCCGCCCGTTCTACGAGGCGGCCTGGAACGCCATGGCGGCCCTGAAGAACATCGGCATCGACTACGACGACGTCGTGAAGGTGCTGGAGGACGAGGGCGTCGACAAGTTCGCCGTCTCGTGGAACGAACTGCTGGAGACCGTCACCACCGAGCTGGGGAAGGCCCGATAACTCATGGCGGTAGAGGTGACCCTGGGTCACGCGGCGGAAGCCGCGGCGGCCGTCAAGGACAAGCTGGTCGCCGAGGGGGTGCCGGCCGCGCTCGCGGCGGGCGACTCGACCCTCTGGGGACCTGAGGCACAGACCGAGGCGGCCATCCGTCTGGGGTGGCTGACCCTGCCATCCACCAGCCGGGAGCTGCTTCCCGAGCTCGGCAAGCTGGTGGAGCGGGTCCGCGCCGAAGGGCTCGACCACGTCGTGCTGGCCGGGATGGGCGGCTCGTCGCTGGCGCCCGAGGTCATCTGCGCGACCGAGGACGTCGAGCTCACCGTGCTCGACACCACCGACCCCGGCCAGGTGCTCCGCGCCCTGGGCGACCGGCTGGAGAACACGGTCGTGGTGGTCGCGTCCAAGAGCGGCGGCACCGTCGAGACCGACAGCCACCGCCGGATCTACGAGAAGGCCTTCCGCGACGCCGGCATCGACCCGGCCGACCGGATCGTCGTCGTGACCGACCCGGGTTCACCTCTGGAGAAGACCGCCACCGAGGCGGGTTACCAGGTCTTCCTGGCCGACCCCAACGTGGGCGGGCGTTACAGCGCGCTCAGCGCGTTCGGCCTGGTGCCGAGCGCGCTGGCCGGCGCCGACGTCGAGAAGCTGCTCGACGACGCCGCCGAGATCCTGCCGTCGCTGGCCCTCAATGAGGGCAACCCCGGTCTCGACCTGGGCGCGCTTCTGGGCGCCCAGGCGCTGGCCGGCCGCGACAAGCTGATCCTGCGCGACGCCCTCTCCGACATCACCGGCCTGCCCGACTGGATCGAGCAGCTCATCGCCGAGTCGACCGGCAAGTCGGGCAAGGGCATCCTGCCCGTCGTCGGCGCCGAGTCGGCCGAGGGCCACGACCAGTTCGCGGTGGACATCGGCCCCGAGGGCGACGTCCACGTCGACGGCCCGCTGGGCGCGCAGTTCCTGCTCTGGGAGTACGCCACCGCGATCGCCGGCCGCGCGCTGGAGATCGACCCCTTCAACCAGCCCAACGTGGCCGAGTCGAAGGAGAACACCGGCAAGATCCTGGCGGCCGAGCCGCACGTCGCCTACCCCGCGCTGGTCGACGGGCCGGTCGAGGTCTACGGCGACATCGGCGAGAACTGCGACGACCTGGCCGACGTGCTGACCTGGGTGCTGCGGGAGATCCCCGACAACGGCTACCTGGCGATCATGGCCTACCTCGACCGTGAGGCCGCCTTCGACGCCGCCGTGCTCGGCGGCGCCGACTTCGAGCAGACCACCGAGGCATGGGCGCGGGCCGACGTCGCGACGCTGCGCAACCTGCTCGACTACCGCACCGAGCGGGCCGTCACCTTCGGGTGGGGCCCCCGGTTCCTGCACTCGACCGGTCAGTATCACAAGGGCGGCCCGCAGGTCGGGGTGTTCCTGCAGATCACCGGCGTCAACGGCGACGACGTGGAGGTTCCCGGCAGGCCCTACGGCCTGGCCGAGCTCCAGCTCGCGCAGGCGCTGGGCGACCTCGGGGCGCTCCAGTCGCGCAACCGCCCGACCGTGCGGCTCCACCTGACCGACCGGCGGGCGGGCGTCGCGCACCTTCTTTCGGTCGCCGAGGAGCTCTGATCTGATGTATGAGATCGAAACGGAGCCGTCGCACAGGAGGGCGCCGCAACATGTCTGAGACCGAACCGGCCGCCCTGGCCGAGGAGACCCAGGTGGCCACCGCGTCCGTCGCGACGGTCGCGGTCACCGACGAGACCATCGCCGAGAACCCGCTGCGCGACCCGCGCGACAAGCGCCTGCCGCGCGTCGCGGGGCCGTGCGTGCTGGTGCTGTTCGGCGTGACGGGTGACCTGGCCAAGCGCAAGCTGCTGCCGGCCATCTACGACCTGGGCAACCGCGGCCTGCTGCCGCCCGGCTTCTCGCTGGTTGGGTTCGCCCGCCGCGACTGGGCGCACGAGGACTTCGCCAACGTCACCTACGAGGCCGTCAAGGAGCACGCCCGCACCCCGTTCCGGGAGGAGGTCTGGAAGCAGATCTCCGAGGGCATCCACTTCTGCCCCGGCGAGTTCCACGACGACGGCGCGTTCGACTGCCTGGCGATGATGCTGAAGGAGATCGACGAGACCCGGGGCATGGGCGGCAACTACGCCTTCTACCTCTCGGTCCCGCCGAAGTTCTTCCCGACGGTCGTCGAGCAGCTCAAGCGCACCGGGCTCGCGCAGCACCCCGACGGGTCGTGGCGCCGCGTGGTGATCGAGAAGCCGTTCGGCCACGACCTCGAGAGCGCCCAGGACCTCAACCGCATCACCAGCGCGGTCTTCCCGGAGAGCTCGGTCTTCCGGATCGACCACTACCTGGGCAAGGAGACGGTCCAGAACATCCTGGCGCTGCGCTTCGCCAACAACCTCTACGAGCCCATCTGGAACCGCAGCTTCGTCGACCACGTGCAGATCACGATGGCCGAGGACATCGGCATCGGTTCGCGGGCGGGCTACTACGACGGCATCGGCGCGGCCCGTGACGTCATCCAGAACCACCTGCTCCAGCTGCTGGCGCTGGTGGCGATGGAGGACCCGACGTCCTTCGACGCCAACTCGCTGCGCCGCGAGAAGGAGAAGGTCCTCAAGGCGGTCCGGCTGCCCGACGACCTGGCGACCGGCGCGATCCGGGGCCAGTACACCGCCGGGTGGCAGGGCGGCGACAAGGTCATCGGCTACCTGGAGGAGGACGGGATCCCGTCCGACTCGCTGACCGACACCTACGCCGCCATCAAGCTCGAAGTGGCCAACCGCCGCTGGGCCGGGGTGCCGTTCTACCTGCGCGCGGGCAAGCGCCTGGGCCGCCGGGTGACCGAGGTCGCCGTGGTGTTCCAGCGGGCGCCGCACCTGCCGTTCAGCAAGGACGACACCGAGATCCTGGGCCAGAACGCCCTGGTCATCCGCGTCCAGCCCGACGAGGGCATCACGGTGCGGTTCGGTTCGAAGGTGCCCGGCACGGCCATGGAGGTCAGGGACGTGTCCATGGACTTCGCCTACGGCGAGTCGTTCATGGAGAGCAGCCCCGAGGCCTACGAGCGGCTGCTGCTGGACGTCCTGATCGGCGACCCGCCGCTGTTCCCGCACCAGCGGGAGGTCGAACTGTCCTGGCAGATCCTCGACCCGATCGAGGAATACTGGGCCACCCACGGCCGCCCCGAGGGCTACCCGGCCGGGACCTGGGGTCCCGCGGGCGCCGACGAGATGCTCGCCCGTGACGGACGTGTCTGGAGACGGCTGTGACCAGCTTCAACCTGACCGCGACCACCGCGTCGAAGATCAGCTCGGCCCTGACGAAGCTCCGCCACCAGATGGGCGCCCCCGCCGTGGGGATGGTGCTCACGCTGGTGGTGGTCTCCGACGAGGCCGGCCAGTACGACTCGGTGCGCGCCGCGACCGACGCCGCGCGGGAGCACCCCTCGCGGATCCTCGTGGTCATCAGGCGCGACGCCCGGGAGGCCGACCGGCTCGACGCGGAACTGCGCGTCGGCGAGTCGTCGCCCGGTGAGGTCGTCATCCTGCGCCTCTACGGCGAGCTGACCCGCCACGCCGAGTCGGTGCTCAGCCCGCTGCTGCTGACCGACACCCCGGTCGTGGTGTGGTGGCCGGCCGACGGCCCGTCCGAGCCGGCCAAAGACCCGATCGGTCACCTGGCCACCCGGCGGATCGTCGACTCCCGGACCGCCACCGACCCGGCGAAGACGATCGCGTCGCGCTGGACCGGCTACGTCCCGGGCGACACCGACCTGGCCTGGACCCGGCTCACGCCGTGGCGTTCGCTGCTGGCGGCCGCGTTCGACCAGCCGCTCGGGCCGATCACCGGCGGGGTCGTCGAGGGCACGTCCGGGCACCCCAGCGCCCACCTGCTGGCGTCGTGGCTGTCCGACCGGCTCAAGACCGAGGTGACCGTCGGCGAGTCGCAGGGCCCCGGGCTCACGTCCGTGCGGCTGCAGCTGGCCAAGGGCGGGGAGCTGTCCCTGTCGCGGGGCGACGCGCGGCTCGCGACCCTGTCGCGTCCGGGTCAGCCCGACCGGAACGTCGCGCTGGCGCGGCGGACCGAATCGGAGCTGCTGTCGGAGGAGCTGCGGCGGCTCGACCCCGACGAGATCTACGCGAGCTCTCTGAAGTATCTCGCCGAGCACTAAGATCATCGACCGCCCGTCTCCCCCTTCGGGAGACGGGCGGTTTCTCTTTTACGGAGGTACGTCGTGAGCGCAGTCCCCACCGTTCTGGTGCACCGGGATCCGGGCGTGCTGGCCCAGGCCGTGGCGGCCCGGCTGATCACCCGGCTGGTGGACGTCCAGGCCGAGCGTGGAACCGCGTCGGTGGTGCTGACCGGCGGGACCGTCGGGATCGCCACCCTGGCCGCCGTGGCCGCGTCACCGGCCCGCGACGCGGTCGACTGGCGGTCGCTGGACGTCTGGTGGGGCGACGAGCGGTTCGTCCCGGCCGGGTCCGCCGACCGCAACGAGAAGCAGGCCCGTGAGGCGCTGCTGGACGCCGTCGACCTCGACCCCAAGCGGGTCCACCCGATGGCCGCCTCCGACTCCGGCCTGACGCCGGAGGAGGCGGCCGAGCGCTACGCGGCGAACCTGGGGTCGGCGCCGGAGTTCGACGTGCTGATGCTGGGCATGGGGCCCGACTCCCACGTGGCGTCGCTGTTCCCCGGCCACGCCGCGCTCCACGTGTCCGACCGGATGGCGGTGGCCGTCCACGACTCCCCCAAGCCGCCGCCCACGCGGGTCTCGCTGACCTTCCCGGCGATCCAGGCCGCCCGGGAGGTGTGGGTGATCGCGTCCGGCGCCGAGAAGGCCGCGGCGGTGCGCCTCGGGCTGACCTGCGACCGGCTCTCGGCCCCGGCGGCGGGCGCGCGGGGCGTCGAGAGGACCCTGTTCCTGCTCGACGCGGCGGCCGCCGCCGAGATCCCCGGCCAGTGACGGCCGGGGACGGGATCAGCCGAGGAGGGTCTTGCCGTCTTCGGCCCGGATCAGGGTGATCAGCGCGCGCAGACCCGCCTCCGTGCGGGCGATCTCCTCGTCGGTGATGAAGATGGACGGTTCGAAGCGCAGGGTGCTGGTGGCACTGGCGGTGGGGAAGACGCGCATGCTGTGCTCGCGCAGGAGGTAGCCGGAGAACATGTAGCCGATCAGACCGCCCCTGGCCTGCTCGGCGAGGATCTCGGAGGCCGAATCGGACAGGTCGTGGAACTCCAGACCCACCATCAGTCCCTTGCCCCGTACGTCCTTGACGACGTCGCCGAACTCGTCGCGCAGCCCGCGCAGCATGGCGGACAGCCTGTCGCCGCGCTCGGCCGCCAGCCGGTACGCCGCGCCGCCGTCGGCCTCCAGCAGTTCCACGGCGCGCAGGGCGATGAGGGTGGAGAGGCTGTCCTTGGCGTACGTCGAGGTGTGCACCAGCTCGAAGTCGCTGCGGTAGCGCGACGACCGGATCAGCGTGACCGCCGCCTTGGCGATACCGCCGCCCAGGCTCTTCGCCAGGGTGATGTAGTCGCCGCGCAGTCCCAGATGCGACGCGGCGAAGAACGCGCCGGTGCGGCCCATGCCGCTCTGCACCTCGTCCACGATGACCGGGATGTCGGCGGCGTCGAGCAGTTCACGCACGCGGGCGAGGGCGTCGACGTCCAGGACGCGGATGCCGGCCTCACCCTGGATGGGCTCCAGGACGAACGCGCTGATCACCGGCAGCGGGCGCTCGACGACCCGGATGACGTCGCCGTCGACGGCGATGTCGAGCAGGGTCCGGCTCTCGGCGGCGATCACGTCCGCGATGACGTCGGGCCGGTCGAGGGGCACGAACCGGCACTGCGCGGCCATGGCGACGAACGGTGTGCGGTAGGCGACGTTCTGGGTGAGCTGGATGGTTCCCGCGAGCTTGCCGTGGAAGGAGCCCACGGGAGCCAGGTAGACCGGCGGCGTGGCGGCGCGCTCGGCGTTGGCGGCGCGCAGGGCGGCGACGACCTCGTCGATGTCCGACCCCCGCAGAGGGGACGCGTCCACGGTCGCGCCGGCGGCCGCCGCCGCGATGGCGGCCTCGATGTTGGCCTCGACCTCGGCGAGCGCCTCACCGATCTTGTACACGCGGTCCATCTCGGCGTGCTTGATGGCGACCTCGTTGGCCTCGGCCCCGCTGTTGGCGAAGATCACCGCGTAGTTCTCGTCGGTGCCGAACTCGCGGTGCGCGATGGTGTTCAGCGTCCACGCGAGATTGTTCGCGTAAGGATGCCGGGAAAACTGTGCGTGGATGGGGGTATCGCCGTCCAGCAGCGATTTCGTGTACTCGATGAGCACCGGGTTGTTGTGCCCGAGAATGGTCGACCCATAGCCGCCGACGAGGTCGAGCACCTCGATCTCGGCGCCACCGGCGTCGCGGTAGTACAGGGAGTCCTTCTTCGACCTGGTGTATTCGACACCCAGTCCCAGAGATGCCAGCCAGGCGAACATGTACGGCTCGGCCAGCTCGGGCTTGTCGACCACTGGATTCATCTTCGTCCCCTGTCCACGTGAGGTTCTCGGGGGCGACCGTAACCAACGTCCGGTGAATCACGGCCTATATCCGGTCTTATCCCGGTAATAGCCTGCCTGGGGCAAACCCGGTAATCGGTGTTCATTCATGCCCTTACCGGCGAAAGACCGGCAGTAGGTCGTAAATCGCCCGCCGTGGCTAGTGTCGTACGGGTTTGGGTTGGGATAACCCGTCCGGTTTCCGGTAAGCGGAGGGCAGCCGATTTCCATGACGAGTGGTCAGCAATTCCACGGCAATCAAGAAGACGACGCGATCGCGGTCGTCGGGATGTCCTGCCTGCTCCCGGGGGCACCCGACATCGCCGCGTTCTGGGACCTGCTGCGGTCCGGGCGCGACGCGCTGACCGACATGCCCGGGCATCGCTGGGAAACGATCTCCGCAGACGCGGGCGACCCGGTGCGCAGAGGCGGCTTCCTGGACTCGGTGGCCGATTTCGACGCCGCCTTCTTCGGTATCTCGCCACGCGAGGCGCGGGTCATGGACCCGCAGCAGCGCCTACTGCTGGAGCTGGCCTGGTCCGCGCTGGAGGACGCCGGAATCGTCGCCGCCGACCTGGAGGGCAGCCCGACCTCGGTCTACGTCGGCACCGCGCGCGAGGACTACGCCGCTCTGGTCTACCGCCAGGGCGCGCCCGCCATCACCCAGCACACCAACGCGGGCGTCCACCGCGGCGTCATCGCCAACCGGATCTCCTACGCCCTTGGTCTGCGCGGCGCGAGCCTGACCGTCGACACCAGCCAGTCGTCGTCGCTGGTCGCGGTGCACCTGGCCTGCGAGTCCCTGCGTTCGGGGGACTCCGCACTGGCGCTGGCCGCGGGCGTGAACCTCAACATCCTGGCCGAGACCGTGCTCGGCGCCGAGCGGTTCGGCGGGCTGTCCCCCGACGGCCGCTGCCACACCTTCGACGCCAGGGCCAACGGCTACGCGCGCGGCGAGGGTGCCGCCGTGGTCGTGCTCAAACCGCTGCGGACGGCCATCGCCGACGGCGACCGGGTGCACGGCGTGCTGCTGGGCAGCGCGGTGAACAACGACGGCGCGACCTCCGGCCTGACGGTGCCGAGCGCCCTCGCGCAGGAGCAGGTGGTGCGGGCGGCGCACCGCAGAGCGGGCGTCTCCCCCGGCGACGTGCAGTACGTCGAGCTGCACGGGACCGGTACCCCGGTGGGCGACCCGATCGAGGCCGCCGCGCTGGGGGCGTCGATCGGCAGGCTTAAGCAGTCCGGCGACCCGCTGGTCGTCGGCTCGGTGAAGACCAACATCGGCCACCTGGAGGCCGCGGCGGGCATCACCGGCCTGGTGAAGACCGTGCTGGCGATCGGCAACCGGGAGCTGCCCGCGAGCCTCAACCACGAGACGCCGAACCCGGCCATCCCGTTCGGCGAGCTGAACATCTCCGTCGTCACGAGCCGCTCCCCCTGGCCGCACCCGGACCGCAGGCTCGTCGCGGGCGTCAGTTCCTTCGGCATGGGCGGGACCAACTGCCACGTCGTCGTCGCGGAGGCGCCGGCCGCCGAGCCCACCGAGCCTGGCGAAACCGGCGTCGCGGCACCGCTGCCGGTGATCGTCTCCGGCCGCACCCCGCAGGCGCTCCGCGCGCAGGCCGAACGGCTCGGGGCCGCCGTCGAGGCGGGCGACGCCGACGTCGCGTCCGTCGGCTGGTCCGCCCTGACCACGCGCACCCGGTTCCCCCACCGCGCCGCCGTCGTCGCCGCGGACCGCGCGGAACTGGTCGCCGGGCTGCGTGCGCTGGCGGCGGGCACCCCTGCCGCCGGGCTCGTCACCGGCGTCCCCTCGGGCGGCGCGACCGCGGCCGTGTTCACCGGCCAGGGCGCCCAGCGGGCCGGCATGGGCAGGGAACTGCACGCCGCGTTCCCGGTCTACGCGCGGTCTTTCGACGAGGTCGCGGCGCTCATCGACCCGCACCTGGACCGCCCGTTGCGCGAGGTGATCGAGAGCGGCACGGACCTCGACCAGACCGGCTACACCCAGCCCGCGCTCTTCGCGGTCGAGGTGGCGCTGTTCCGGCTGTTCGAGTCGTGGAACCTTCGACTGGACTTCGTGATGGGTCACTCCATCGGCGAGATCGCGGCCGCCCACGTCGCGGGCGTGCTGTCCCTGCCCGACGCCGCCGCGCTCGTCTCCGCACGCGGACGTCTGATGCAGGCGCTGCCCGGCGGCGGCGCGATGGTGGCCGTGGGGGCGACGGAGCGGCAGGTCGCCGAGTACCTGTCCGGCACCGTGGCGCTCGCCGCCGTCAACGGCCCGGACGCGGTCGTGATCTCCGGTGACGAGGAGGACGTGCTCCACGCCGCCGAGCGGCTGCGGCAGGCCGGGCACCGGACCAAGCGGCTCTCGGTGAGCCACGCCTTCCACTCCCACCGCATGGACGCGATGCTCGACGCCTTCCGCGAGGTCGCGTCCGGCCTGGAGTTCCACCCGCCACGGATCCCGGTGGTCTCCACGGTGACCGGGCAGGTCGCCCCCGCCGAACTGCTGACGTCCCCTGAGTACTGGGTGGAGCAGGTCCGCGCGACCGTCCGCTTCACCGACGCCGCGCGCGCCCTGGAGGCGGCGGGGGTGCGCACGGTCATCGAGTTCGGCCCGGACGACGTGTGCTCGGCCCTGGTCGCCGACAGCGTCGCCGACCGGTCGGCGGTGCGGGCGGGGTCGGTGCTGCGCAGGGGCAGGCCGGAGGCCCGTACCGTCATGGACGCGGTGTCCCGGCTGGCCGTCTCCGGGGTCGAACTGGCGTGGGACGCGGTCTTCGCGGGCACGGGGGCCCGCCGGCTCGACCTGCCCACCTATGCCTTCCAGCGCGAGCACCACTGGGTCACCGACGGCCCGGCCGACGGCACCGCCCCCACCGTCCCCGCCGCGCCGCGTGCCGGCCGCGCACCCGCCGCGCGCCCGGTCACCGGCCCGGCCCCCCGTGCGGCCGACCTGGTGACCGCGCACGTCGCCGCCGTCCTGGGCCTGGCCCCCGGCAAGGCGGTCGAGGTCGACCTGCCCTTCCGCGACCTGGGCTTCAGCTCGCTGATGACCGTGGAACTCAGTGACGCCCTCGCGGAGGCCACCGGGCTGAGCCTGCCGTCGAGCACCCTGTTCGACCACCCCACGCCGGCCGCTCTGGCCGCCCACCTCGACGCCCTGCTCAGCGGCGGGGGCACCGAGGTCGACGAGGTCGTCACCACCGGCTCGGACGACGAGCCGATCGCGATCGTCGGGATGGCGTGCCGCTACCCCGGCGGGGTCGCCTCGCCCGACGACCTGTGGGGGCTGGTCGCCGGCAACGGCGACGCCATCTCCGGTTTCCCCACCGACCGGGGCTGGGCCGAGGACCTGGTCGACCCCGACCCCGGCGCGTCCGGCCGGAGTTCGGTGCGCGAGGGCGGTTTCCTGTACGACGCGGCCCGCTTCGACGCCGGGTTCTTCGACATCTCCCCGCGCGAGGCGCAGGCGATGGACCCGCAGCAGCGGCTGCTGCTGGAGACCACGTGGGAGGCGCTGGAGCGGGCCGGTCTTCTCCCCGGTGACCTGCGCGGCTCCCGGACCGGGGTCTTCATCGGCGCCACGACGTTCGACTACGGCCCCCGGATGCACGACGCGCCGGCGGGCGTGGAGGGGCACCTGCTGACCGGCGGCACGGCCAGCGTCATGTCCGGCCGCATCGCCTACCACCTCGGTCTGCTCGGCCCCGCCATCACGGTGGACACCGCGTGCTCGTCGTCCCTGGTGGCGCTGCACCTGGCCGTTCAGTCGCTGCGCCGGGGCGAGACGTCGCTGGCGATCGCGGGCGGTGCGGCGGTGATGTCGACGCCGGGCATGTTCCTGGAGTTCTCCCGGCAGCAGGGCCTCGCCGCCGACGGCCGCTGCAAGGCCTTCGCCGCCGCCGCCGACGGCACCGCGTGGGCCGAGGGCGTCGGCCTGCTCGTGGTCGAGCGGCTGTCCGACGCCCGCCGCAACGGGCACCAGGTGCTCGCCGTGGTGCGCGGCTCGGCGGTCAACTCCGACGGCGCGTCCAACGGCCTGACCGCGCCGAGCGGGCTGGCGCAGCGGCGGGTGATCCGCCAGGCCCTCGCCGACGCCCACCTGACCGGCGCCGACGTCGACGTGGTCGAGGCGCACGGCACCGGCACCAGCCTGGGCGACCCGATCGAGGCGACGGCGCTGCTGGCGACCTACGGCGCCGACCGGGGTGACCGGGAGCCCGTGCTGCTCGGGTCGCTCAAGTCCAACATCGGCCACGCCCAGGCCGCGGCCGGGGTCGGCGGTGTGATCAAACTCGTGCAGGCGATGCGCCACGGCGTCGTCCCGGCCACCCTGCACGTCGACGAGCCGACCCCCCACGTGGACTGGTCGTCGGGCGCGGTCGAGGTGGTCACCGCGAACCGCGCCTGGCCGGAGACGGGGAGGCCGCGCCGCGCGGCGGTGTCGTCGTTCGGGATCAGCGGCACCAACGCCCACGCCATCATCGAGGTGGCACCCGAGGTGGAGCCGGAGGCCGACCGGCCGGGCGGCGGCGACGGGTCGAGGGCGCCGTGGGTGCTGTCCGCGCCGACCGGCGACGGCCTGCGCGCCCAGGCCGCGCGGCTGCGCGAGTTCGTGCTCACACGGCCGGACGCGCACCCGTCCGACATCGGTCTCGCGCTGGCGACCACGCGCACCCCGTTCGCCCACCGCGCGGTGGTGCTCGGCCCGACCGGGCAGGACCGGCTCGACGGGCTGGCCGCCCTCGCGGGCGGGCTGCCCGCGCCCACCGTGGTGCGCGGCACCGCGCTGCCCGGCAAGACCCTGCTGATGTTCACCGGTCAGGGCGCCCAGCGGATCGGCATGGGCGAGGAACTGCGCGCCGCGTTCCCGGTGTTCGCCGAAGCGTTCGACGAGATCGCCGCGCACCTCGACCCGCACCTGGACCGCCGGCTGCGCGAGGTCATCGCGAGCGGGGACGACCTGGGCCAGACCGGCTACACCCAGCCCGCGCTGTTCGCGTTCGAGGTGGCCCTCCACCGCCTGGCTGCGCACCACGGCGTGGTGCCGGACCTGGTGGTCGGGCACTCGATCGGCGAGCTGGCCGCCGCGCACGTGGCCGGGGTGCTGTCCGCCGAGGACGCCGCGACGCTGGTCGCCGCCCGGGGCCGGCTGATGCAGGCCGCACGGCCGGACGGCGCGATGATCGCCATCGAGGCCGAGCCCGACGCCGTCTCCGCCTCGATCGCCGAGCACGCCGGGCTGGTCGACATCGC
Organism: Herbidospora sp. RD11066; assembly: GCF_054661255.1. Lineage (NCBI taxonomy): Bacteria > Bacillati > Actinomycetota > Actinomycetes > Streptosporangiales > Streptosporangiaceae > Herbidospora > Herbidospora sp. RD11066. Next base: position 76,012 of record NZ_BAAGDO010000010.1, on the reverse strand, counting down.
CGCGGTGAACGGCCCGAGGGCGGTGGTGATCGCGGGTGACGCGGAGGTCGCGAGCCGCGTCGCCCGGCAGTGGAAGGACAAGGGCCACCGGGTACGCCCGCTGCGGGTCAGCCACGCGTTCCACTCGCCGCACATGGACGGCATCCTCGACGAGTTCCGCGCGGTCGCCGAGAGCCTGACGTTCCACGCCCCCGCCATCCCGGTCATCTCCGCCGTCACCGGCGCGCTCGTGACCCCCGAACAGATCACGAGCGCCGACTACTGGGTCGGCCAGATCCGCTCGGCGGTGCGGTTCCACGACGCCGTGCTGACGGCGACCGCCTTGGGCGCGACGGTGTTCGCCGAGATCGGCCCGGACGCGGTGCTGACCGCGCTGGCACGGGAGACCGTCGAGGCCGCCGGTGCCACCGCGACCGCCGTGCCGCTGGCACGCGCGGACCGGCCGGAGGCCGACACCTTCGTCGCCGGGCTGGCGGGCGTCCACGCCGCCGGTCCCCCGCTCGACCTCACGCCGTTCTTCCCGGACGCCGTCCCCGCCGACCTGCCGACGTACGCGTTCCAGCGCGAGCGCTTCTGGCTGACCGCGGGCTCGCGCCCCGACGCGCGCGGTCTCGGCCTCGACCCGGCCGGGCACCCGCTGCTCGGCGGCGTGGTCGAGGTCGCCGACGACGAGAGCGTGGTGCTGACCGGCGTGCTCTCGACCAAGACGCACCCGTGGCTCGCCGACCACGTCATCGAGGGTGTGGCTCTGCTGCCCGCGACCGCGTTCCTGGAGCTGGCGTTCGCCGCCTGCGAGCACACGGGCGCCGGGCGGGTCGCGGAGCTGACGCTGCGGGCCCCGCTGCCGCTGCCCGAAGGGGATGCGGTACGGGTGCAGGTCAGAGTGGCCGCCACAGACCGGTCCGGGTCCCACCGGGTCACCGTCCACGCACGACCGGACGGCGACGACCCGGCCACCGCGTGGACCGAGCACGCCTCGGGCCTGCTGGGACCCGCCCAGGAGAGCCCCGCCGCGTCGGGGCCGTCCTGGCCGCCCGCGGGCGCGGTGGCCGAGCCGGTCGACGGCGCCTACCCGGCGCTGGCCGGACTCGGCTACGACTACGGTCCGGTGTTCCAGGGGCTGCGGTCGGTGTGGCGGGCGGGAACGGACGTCCTGGCCGAGATCGCGCTGCCCGACGCCGACCACGACGACCGGTTCGGGCTGCACCCCGCGCTGTTCGACGCGGCGCTGCACCCGCTGCTGCCCGGCGCGGCACGCGACCGTGACGAGATCCGGCTGCCGTTCAGCTGGGAGGGTGTCACCCTGCACGCCGGCGGGGCCACCGCGGCGCGGGTGCGGGTGTCGCCGGTCGGCCCGGACGCCGTCCGGCTGGAGCTGACCGACACCACCGGCGCGCTGGTGGTCACCGTCGAGTCGCTGACCCTGCGCGGGGTCTCCCGCGCCGTGCTCGGGAAGGCGGGCAGGGGCACCTCACTGTTCGGCGTCGCCTGGCCCGCGATCGCGACCTCCGACACCCCCGTGCCGGCCCGAGCCGACGTCGTCGTCACCACGCTGCCGGCCGGTGGCGACTCCCCCGCCGACGCGCACGAGGCCACCACCGCGGCACTGGCGCTGGTGCGGGACTGGCTGGCCGACCCACGGTCCGCCGACGCCACGCTGGTGCTGGTGACCGGCGGCGCGATCGCCGCGCTGCCCGGCGACCGGGTCTGCGACCTGGCGCACGCCCCGGTGTGGGGCCTGGTCCGCTCGGCGCAGACGGAGCACCCCGGCCGCCTGGTGCTGGTCGACACCGACGGCTCGGACGGTTCGGACGGCGCCCTCGTCCTCGCGGCGGCGGCGAGCGGGGAACCGCAGGTGGCCATCCGCTCGGGCAGGCTGCACGCCCCCCGCCTGTCCAGGACCGCGGGCACCCCGGCCGGGCGGGAGATCGACCGCGACGGCACCGTCCTGATCACCGGAGGCACCGGCGGGCTGGGCGCCCTGGCGGCCCGGCACCTGGTCGCGGCCCACGGCGTGCGGCACCTGCTGCTGGTCAGCAGGCGTGGCGAGGACAGCCCCGGATGCGCCGCGCTGGTCGGCGACCTGACGGCGCTGGGCGCGCGGGTCCGGGTCGCCGCGGCCGACGCCGCCGACCGGGACGCCCTCGCCGCCGCCCTGGCCCTGGTCCCGGCCGAGCACCCGCTGACCGCCGTGGTGCACACCGCGGGCGTCCTGGACGACGCGACGATCACGGGACTGACCGATGAGCAGATCACGACCGTGCTGCGGCCCAAGGTCGACGGCGCGTGGAACCTGCACACCCTGACCGCCGACGACGACCTGGCCGCGTTCGTCCTGTTCTCGTCGGTCTCCGGGATCATGGGCACGGCCGGACAGGGCAACTACGCCGCCGCGAACACCTATCTCGACGCGCTGGCGGCGCACCGGGCCGCCGAAGGGCTGGCCGCGACCTCGCTGGCCTGGGGCCTGTGGGGCGCGGACGCGGAGGGCATGGGCGCGACCCTGTCCGAGGCGGACGTCCAGCGCTGGACCCGCTCCGGTGTGGTCCCGCTGACGCGGGCGCAGGGCCTGGCGATGTTCGACGAGGTGCTCGGCCTGGCCGACCCTCTGATCGTGCCCGCCGCGCTCGACCTGGCGGGCGGCGGCGACCGCCCGCGCCTCTGGCACGGCCTGGTCCGGCCCAGGCGGGTGGAGCGCCGGGTGGTCCAGGACGACTGGGCCGCGCGGATCGCCGCGCTGCCCGAGGCCGAGCGGGCACCGGCCGTGCTGGAGCTGGTGCGGGGCACGGCGGCGCTGGCGCTGGGTCACGCCTCCGGCGCGGCCATCGAGTCGGCTCGGGCGCTCAAGGACCAGGGCCTCGACTCGCTGACCGCCGTCGAGCTGCGCAACCAACTCGGCACCGCGACGGGGATGCGGCTGCCGTCCACCGTCGTGTTCGACCACCCGAGCCCCGAAGCGCTGACCACGTACCTGCTGGGTCAGCTGGCCGGCCCCGGTACGGCCGGGGCCGGCGTCCGGGCCACCGTCGCCCATGACGATCCGATCGCGATCATCGGGATGGCCTGCCAGTATCCGGGCGGGGTCCGCTCGCCGAAGGACCTGTGGCGGCTGGTCGCCGACGGCACCGACGCCATCAGCGGGTTCCCGACCAATCGGGGCTGGGACCTCGAACGGCTCTACGACCCCGACCCGGAGGCGACCGGCAGCTCGTACATCAGGGAAGGCGGCTTCCTGCACGAGGCCGACCTGTTCGACCGCGACTTCTTCGGCATCTCCCCGCGCGAGGCCACCGCGACCGACCCGCAGCAGCGGTTGCTGCTGGAGACGGCGTGGAACGCCTTCGAGAGCGCCGCGATCGACCCGGCGACCCTGCGCGGCGGCAACACCGGCGTGTTCGTCGGGGCGATGTACGACGACTACGCCGCGCACCTGCCGTCCGTGCCACCCGAGTACGAGGGCTTCCTGCTGGTGGGCAACACCTCCAGCGTGATCTCCGGCCGCCTGGCCTACACCTACGGGCTCGAAGGTCCCGCGGTCACCGTCGACACGGCGTGCTCGTCCTCGCTGGTGGCCCTGCACCTGGCCGGGCAGGCGCTGCGGTCGGGCGAGTCGGACCTGGTGCTGGCGGGCGGGGTGACGGTGATGGCCGGGCCCGGCTCGTTCGTCGAGTTCAGCAGGCAGCGCGGGCTGTCCCCCTCCGGCCGGTGCAAGTCGTTCTCCGCCGACGCCGACGGCACGGTGTGGAGTGAGGGGGTCGGCCTGCTGCTGCTGGAGCGGCTGTCGGACGCCGAACGCAACGGGCACCGGGTACTGGCCGTGCTGCGCGGCTCCGCGATCAACCAGGACGGCGCGTCCAACGGGCTCACCGCGCCCAACGGGCCGTCGCAGGAGCGCGTGATCCGGCAGGCGCTGGCGAACGCGGGCCTGGATCCGGCCGACATCGACGTCGTCGAGGCGCACGGCACCGGCACCCCGCTGGGCGACCCGATCGAGGCGCAGGCGCTGCTGGCCACCTACGGCGCCGCGCACGACGCCGACCGGCCCCTGTGGCTGGGGTCGCTGAAGTCCAACATCGGCCACTCCCAGGCGGCGGCCGGGGTCGGCGGCGTCATCAAGATGGTCGAGGCGATGCGGCACGGGACGCTGCCGCGCACGCTGCACGCCGAGACGCCGTCCCCGCACGTGGACTGGTCGTCGGGCGCGCTCGCGCTGCTGACCGAGCAGCGGGAATGGGAGAGCGGGAGCCGGCCGCGCCGGGCGGCGGTGTCGTCGTTCGGCATCAGCGGCACCAACGCGCACGTGATCATCGAGCAGCCGTCCCCGGCCGGCACCGATGCCCCGGTCCCGGCCGCCGGGCCCGTGGCCGAGCCGCCGGTGCTGCCGTGGCTGCTCTCCGGCAGCTCCGCCGCGGGGCTGCGCGCCCACGCCGCCCAGATCGGCGAGCTGCTGGCCGAGGGCGACGCCGACCGGCTCGACGTCGCCCTCTCCCTGGCCACCACCCGGTCCGCTCTCGCCCACCGGGGGGTGGTCGTGGCCGCCGACCGCGACGAGCTGCTGCGCGGCCTGTCCGAGCTGGCCACCGACGGTCCCAAGGCGGTGCGCGGGGTCCGCGCCGAGGGCCTGACCGCGTTCATGTTCACCGGCGGCGGCGCGCAGCGCGTGGGCATGGCCGGGCAGCTCTGCGCGGCGTTCCCGGTGTTCCGGGACGCCTTCCACGAGGTGGCCGACGAGCTGGACAAGGGCCTGCCCAGGCCGCTGAGGGAGGTCATCGAGACCGGCGACGAGCTGGACGAGATCGACTACACGCTGGCCGCGCTGTTCGCCGTGGGGGTCGCGCTGTTCCGTCAGCTCGCGGCGTGGGGCGTCCACCCGGACTTCGTCGTCGGCCACTCCGCGGGGGAGCTGATCGCCGCGCACGTCGCCGGGGTGCTGTCCCTGCCGGACGCGGCGACACTGGTCACCGCGCGCGGCCGGCTCATGCGCGGTCTGCCCGAGGGCGGCGCGATGATCGCGATCCAGGCCACCGAGCAGGAGATCGCCGAGACGCTGCCGGAGTCCGGCAGGGCGGTCATCGGCACCATCAACAGCCCGCGGTCGGTCGTCGTCTCCGGCGACGCCGACGCCGCGGAGGCCGTCGCCGCGCTCTGGAAGGAACGCGGGCGCAGCACCAAGCGGCTGCCCATCAGCCGCGCGTCGCACTCGCCGAGGATGGACCCGATGCTCGAGGAGTTCCGGGCCGTCGCCGAGGGGCTGACCTTCCACCGCCCGAACATCCGGATCGTGTCGACGGTGACCGGCGAGGTCGAGTCCGGCGACCAGTGGTCCACCGTCGACTACTGGGTCAACCAGGTGCGCCTGCCCGTGAGGTTCCTGGACGCCGTGCGCACGCTGGAGGCCAAGGGCGTCGGCACGATGCTGGAACTGGGCCCGGACGGGGTGCTGACGGCGATGGCCGCGGCCGGGGTGGAGCACGCGGTGCCGCTCCCGGCCATGCGCAACGGCCACGACGAGCCGCGCACCCTGGTCGGGGCGCTGGGCCTGCTGCACACCAGGGGCGTACGGGTGGACTGGTCGGCGTTCTTCGCCGGGACCGGGGCGAAGGTCGTCGACCTGCCCACCTACCCGTTCCAGCGCGAGCGCTACTGGCTGGAGGCCGCCGAAGTGCCGGCGGCGTTCGGCCCGAGGCCGGGCGGCCACCCGGTGCTGGGCGGAACCGTCCCGCTGGCCGACACCGACGAGGTGCTCCTCACCGGTGAGGTCTCGCTGGGGACGCACCCGTGGCTGGCCGGGCACACCGTGTCCGGCGCCGTGGTGCTGTCCGCGTCCGCCCTGGTGGAGGCGGTCGCCTGGGCCGGTCGCGAGATCGGCTGCCCGGTCGTGACCGAGCTGACGGTGCTCGCCGAGCTCGCGGTGCCGGAGCCGGGCTTCGCGTCGGTGCAGGCCCGCGTCGGCGCGGCGGACGAGAACGGCGCCCGTGCGGTGTCCGTGCACGCCAGGGCCGCCGATGAGGAGTGGGTCGCGGTGGCGACCGGTCTCCTCGCCGCCAAGCCCGCGGAGGTGAGCACCCAGCGGAACGCCGACCCCGCGACCGCGGTCGAAGTGCGGCTCGCCGACGAGCACACCCGGGACGCGGGCGGGTTCGGCCTGCACCCGACCCTGCTGCACGAGGTCCTGTCGCTCGCGGGCGTCACCCGTGGCCACCTGGCCTCGGCGTGGCGCGGGGTGCGGCTGCACGCCACCGGCGCCACGGTGGTGCGCGCGCTGGTCACACCGACCGGGGAGAACAGCGCGTCGGTGCTGCTGATCGACGCGGACGGCGGCCCGGTCGCCGGTGTGGACTCGGTCGTCTGGCGCGACCGGACCTCCGCCGACCTGATCGGCGGCCCCGGCCCGGCCCGGTCGCTGCACCGCCTGGAGTGGATCCCCCTGCCGGTGACCCCCGGCACGCCACCGGTCACCTGGGCCGCCGTCGGCTCCGGCCTGCCCGCCGAGGTGCTGCTGCTGGACACCGAGGCCGACGCCGAGCCCGGCGGCGACGTCGCGGCGCGGACGCACGCGCTCACGTCGGGCGTCCTGGCGTCGCTGCGCACGTGGCTGGCCGATCCGCGGTCTGCCGAGACCCGGCTGGTGGTGCTCACCCGGGGCGCCGTGGTCCCGGCCGGCTCGGACCTCTGCGACCCGGCCGCCGCCGCGCTGTGGGGTCTGGTCCGCTCGGCGCAGCTGGAGAACCGGGACCGGATCGTCCTGGTGGACACCGACACCGCGACCCCGGACCTCGCGTTACTGGCCGCGCTGCTCGACACCGGCGAGCCCGCCGTCGCCCTGCGCGGCGGCGAGGTCCTGGCACCCCGCCTGGCCCGGGTCGACAACGGTGCGCCGGAAGACGGCCGGGACACCTGGACGGCCTCGGGCACGGTGCTGATCACCGGCGGCACCGGGGCGGTGGGCGCAGAGGTCGCCCGCCACCTCGTGGCCGAGCACGGCGTACGGCGCCTGCTGCTGCTGAGCCGGTCGGGTCCGGACGCCGCGGGCGCCGATCCGCTGCGGCGCGCGCTGGCCGGGCACGGCGCGTCCGTGGAGATCGTCGCGTGCGACGTCGCCGACCGCGACGCGCTGGCCGCGGTGCTGGCGGACATCCCGGCCGAACACCCGCTGACCGCAGTGGTGCACGCGGCGGGGGTGCTGGACGGCAACCTGGTCACCGCGCTGGAACCCACCCAGCTGGAGAACGTCCTGCGCTCCAAAGTGGACGGCGCCTGGCACCTGCACGAGCTGACCGAGGGCATGGAGCTGTCCGCGTTCGTGCTCTTCTCCTCGCTCCTCGGCGTGTTCGGCGGTGCGGGGCAGGCCAACTACGCCGCGGCCAACGCGTTCCTGGACGGCCTGGCCCGGCACCGGGCGGCCGGCGGCCTCCCGGCGAGCGCGCTGGGCTGGGGCCTGTGGGAGGTCGACGGCGGCATCGGCGCCGGGGCGACCGACGCCGACCTGACCCGCTTCCGCCGCGACGGGATCGTCCCGATCGGGGTCGGCCACGGGCTGGCCGTGCTCGACGCCGCGCTCGGACTGCCCGACGCCGCGTTGACCGCGACCCCCTTCGACCTCGACGCCCTGCGCGCCGGCGACGACGTGCCCCCGCTGCTGCGCGGGCTCGTCCCGCCCGCAGGTCAGGCTCGTCAGGCCGGGGACGACGACGGGATGACTCTGGCCGAGCGGCTGGCGGCGCTGCCCGCGGACAAGCACGAGGCGACCGTCCAGAGAATGGTCAGCGGCCAGGTGGCGGTGGTGCTCGGCCTTCGCGACGCGGACGCCGTCGATCCCCGGCGGCCGTTCATGGAGGTGGGCTTCGACTCGCTGACCGCGGTCGAGCTGCGCAACCGGCTCAGCGCGGCGGTGGGCGTGCGGCTGCCCGTCACGATCGTGTTCGACCACCCGACGCCCGCCGCGCTGGCCGCGTTCCTGCTCGGCGAGATCGCCCCGGACGGCGCGGCGGCGCCCGCGTCACCGCTGCTCGCGGGGCTGGACACGCTGGAGGACGTGCTGTTCTCCGCCGGCGCGGACGACGGGCACCGGGACACGATCACCGTGCGCCTGCAGACGATCCTCTCCCGATGGATGGAGTCGTCCGGCGGCTCCCGGATCACCGCCACCGCGCCGGACACGGCCATCGAGGAGGCGTCCACCGAGGAGCTGCTGGCGTTCATCGACAACCAACTAGGCAGAGCCGACAGCTGACGCGTCCTGACGAAAGGTTGAGAGAAGACCATGGCGGATGAGAAGAAGCTCGCCGAGTACCTGAAATGGGTCACGGCGGACCTGCAGAAGGCTCGGCACCGCATCACCGAGCTGGAGTCCGGACGGCAGGAGCCGGTGGCGATCGTGGGCATGGCCTGCCGCTACCCCGGCGGGATCGCGTCGGCCGACGACCTGTGGCAGCTCGTGCTCGACGGCCGGGACGCGATCTCGGAGTTCCCCGCCGACCGGGGCTGGGACCTCGACCGGCTGTTCGACGAGGACCCGGAGACCCCCGGCACGACCTACACCCGCTCGGGCGGGTTCCTCGACGGCGCCGCCGAGTTCGACGCGGAGTTCTTCGGGATCTCCCCGCGCGAGGCGGTGTCGATGGACCCGCAGCAGCGGGTGGTGCTGGAGGCCGCGTGGGAGACCTTCGAGGCGGCGGGCATCGACCCCACCGGGCTCAAGGGCGCCGACGTCGGCGTGTTCATCGGCGCGGTCGAGCAGACCTACCTCGGCCTGCGCGGACCGGCCGAGCTGGAGGGCTACCTGATCACCGGGAAGCTCACCAGCGTGGTGTCCGGCCGGGTCGCGTACTCGTTCGGTTTCGAGGGACCCGCGGTCACCGTCGACACCGCGTGCTCGTCGTCACTGGTCGCGCTGCACATCGCCGCCCAGTCCGTGCGTTCGGGTGAGTCGACGCTGGCGCTGGCGGGCGGCGTGACGATCAGCGCGACCCCCGGCGGGTTCGTGGACTTCTCCCGCCAGCGCGGCCTCGCCCCCGACGGCCGGTGCAAGTCGTTCGCCGCGGCGGCCGACGGCACCAGCTGGTCCGAGGGGGTCGGCCTGGTCCTGCTGGAGCGGCTGTCGGACGCCGAACGCAACGGGCACCGGGTACTGGCGGTGCTGCGCGGCTCCGCGATCAACCAGGACGGCGCGTCCAACGGGCTCACCGCGCCCAACGGGCCGTCGCAGGAGCGGGTCATCCGCAGGGCGCTGGCCGAGGCCCGGCTGAAGGCGTCCGACGTCGACGCGGTGGAGGCGCACGGCACCGGGACCCGGCTGGGCGACCCGATCGAGGCGCAGGCGTTGCTGGCCACCTACGGCGCCGCGCACGACGCGGACCGGCCCCTGTGGCTGGGGTCGCTGAAGTCCAACATCGGCCACGCGGTGGCCGCGTCCGGCATCGGCGGCGTCATCAAGACCGTGCAGGCGATCCGGCACGGGGTGCTGCCCAGGACGATGCACGTCGACGAGCCCACTCCGCTGGTCGACTGGTCCCGCGGCGGCGTCGAGCTGCTCACCGAACAGCGGCCGTGGCCGGAGACGGGCAGGCCGCGCCGGGCGGGGGTGTCGTCCTTCGGGGTCAGCGGCACCAACGCGCACGTGATCATCGAGCAGGCGCCGGACGGCGGCGGGGACAACGGGCCGGAGGCGCCCCTGCCGGTGGTGCCGTGGCCGCTGTCGGCGAAGACGCCGCGCGCGATCAGGGCCCAGGCGCAGCGGCTGCTGTCCTTCGCCGAGCGGAACCCGGCGCTGTCGGCCGAGCGGATCGCGCAGTCGCTGGCCACGACCCGCGCCGCGCTGGACCACCGCGCGGTCGTGGTGGGCACCGGCCGCGAGGACCTGCTGACCGGGCTGCGCGCGCTGGCCGGAGACGCGGAGACCGTTCCGGCGGCGGCCTCGCGCCAGGGCGGGCTCGGGCTGCTGTTCACCGGCCAGGGGTCGCAGCGCGCCGGCATGGGTCTGAAGCTGCGCGAGGCGTTCCCGGTGTTCGCCGACGTGTTCGACGCCGTGTGCGCCGCCGTCGACCCGCACCTGGACCGCCCGCTGCGGCAGGTGATCGCCGAGGGCGACCGGCTCGTCGAGACCCGCTACGCCCAGCCGGCGCTGTTCGCCTTCGAGGTCGCCACCGCGCGGCTGGTGATGTCGTGGGGGATGCGGCCGGACGTGCTGGTCGGCCATTCCATCGGCGAACTGGCCGCCGCGCACCTGGCCGGGGTGCTGTCACTGCACGACGCCGCCGCCGTGGTCACCGCACGGGGCAGGCTGATGCAGCGGCTGCCCGCCGGCGGGGCGATGGTCGCGCTCCGCGCCACCCCCGACGAGGTCGCGCCGCTGCTCAAGGGCCACGAGAGCAGCGTCGGCATCGCCGCGGTGAACGGGCCGTCGGCCGTGGTCGTCTCCGGAGACGAGGACGTGGTCGCCGGGATCGCCGCCACCGTGGCGTCCTGGGGCCGCTCGACCAAGCGGCTCACCGTCAGCCACGCCTTCCACTCCCCCCTGATGGAGCCGATGCTGGCCGAGTTCGGCGACGTCGTGCGCGCGGTCACCTTCACCGCGCCGGCCATCCCGATCATCTCCTCGGTCACCGGTGAGCTCACGGACGCGGACACGCTCTGCTCCCCCGAGTACTGGATCGACCAGGTGCGCAGGCCGGTGCGCTTCCTCGACGCCCTGCGCCGTCTCGCCGACCAGGGCGTCACGGCGACGCTGGAGGTCGGCCCCGGGGCCGCGCTGACCGCGCTGGTCGGCGACGGCCTCGACGGCAGGGCCGGGGTCACGGCGGTCGCGAGCACCCGGACCGGCGGTTCCGAGCCTCTGGAGCTCGTCGACGCGGCAGGCCGGCTGTGGGCGGCGGGGGTCGCGGTCGACTGGGCCGCCTACCTGGCCCCGGCCGGTGTGGCGGCGGGCCCGCTGCCCAGCTACGCGTTCCAGCGGCAGCGCTACTGGCTGGCGCCCGCCGCGATGCGGGGCGACGACCCGGCCGGGCCGGTGTCGGACCATCCGCTGCTGGGGAGCCCGGTCGAGGTCGCCGGCCGGGACGAGGTCCTGATCTCGGGCGCGCTGTCGACGTCCATCGCGCCGTGGCTGGGTGAGCATCGCCTGTTCGGCAGCCAGGTCGTCCCGTCCTCGGTATTGCTGGAGATGGCGGTGCGCGCCGGGGACGAGGTCGGCTGCCCGCACGTCGACGAGCTGGTGGTGGACGAGCAGGTGGTGCTGCCGGAGCGGGCCAGGCTGCGCGTGCAGCTCACCGTGGACGCCCCGGACGACGCGGGCAGGCGCCGGATCAGCGTGCACACCGGCGCGGACGAGGACCGTCCCGTCTGGACGCTCGCCGCCCGCGGGGTGCTCAGTCCCCGCCGGAACGCCGAGGAGGGCCTGAGCGAGTGGCCGCCACCCGGCGCCGAGCCCCTGGACGCCGACCTGCTGCTGCGGCATCGGGCCGACGCCGGGTTCGCCCTCGGCCCGTTCTTCTCGGGACTGCTGGCCGCGTGGCGGCGCGACGGCGAGCTGTTCGCGGAGGTGCGGCTGCCCGCCGACACCGATGCGGACGGGTTCAGCGTCCACCCCGCGTTGCTCGACGCCGCGCTGCACCCCGCCGCGCTGCTCACCGGGCACCCCGGCGTCGTGGCGGAGTGGCGCGGGGTGACCGTGCACGCGGCGGGCGCCGACGCCGCCAGAGTGCGGATCACCCCGGCGGAGAACGGCGCGGTGTCGGTGCTGCTGGCCGACGCGTCGGGCACCGCGCTGGCCCGTGCGGCGGCCGTGGTCACCCGGCCCGCGAGCGAGGACGAGGTCGGCGCCGCGCTGGCCCGTCCGGGCGAGGCGCTGTTCCGCGTGGCGTGGACCCCGGTCATCCCGGCCGGGCCGACCGGCGGGGCCGGGCCGGCCGTGCTGGAGACCGGCCACGGCGGCCTGCCCTGGCCGCTGCGGTTCACCGGGATCGACGAGGCGCTGTCCGCCGCCGGGACGTTCACCGCCCTGGTCGCGCCGCTGATGTTCGCCGCAGAGGACGACGCGGAGGATACGGTCGCCGACCGTGCCCAGTCCGCCGTCCTGCGGGCGCTGGAACTGGTCCGCGCCTGGAACGACGACGAGCGCTCCGCCGAGGTCCCGCTGATCTTCCTGACCCGGCGCGCGATCGACGCCGACGACACGCCGGTCGACCTGGCCGCGGCTCCGGTCTGGGGTCTGCTGCGCTCCGCCCAGTCGGAGATGCCCGGCCGGTTCCGGCTGATCGACATCGACGACGATCCGGCATCGATGTCGGCGCTGCCCGCCGCGATCGCGACCGGGGAGGCGCAACTGGCCGTGCGCGCGGGCTCGGTGGCCGTTCCCCGGCTGGCCCGGCTCGCGCCGGGACATTCGGCAGGGCGCGCGGCGTCACCGTGGCGGCCCGGCGGCACGGTGCTGATCACCGGTGGGACCGGCGCGCTGGGCGCGCTGTTCGCCGGGCACCTCGTCCGTGCGCACGGCGTCACCGACCTGCTGCTGGTCAGCCGGAGCGGCCCGGCCGCGCGGGGGGCGCGAGAGCTGGCCGACGAGCTGGCCGCTCTCGGCGCGCGGGTGACGATCACCGCGTGCGACACCGCCGACCGGGAGGAACTCGCCTCGGCGCTGGGTTCCATCCCCGCATCGCGCCCGCTCATCGGTGTCGTGCACACGGCGGGTGTCCTGGACGACGGCATGATCGGCTCCCTGGACGCCGACCAGGTCGCCAGGGTGCTGCGGCCCAAGGTGCACGCCGCGTGGAACCTGCACGAGCTGACCAAGGACTTGGACCTGTCGGCGTTCGTGCTGTTCTCCTCCGTCGCCGGTGTCATCGGCGGTTCCGGCCAGGGCGCCTACGCCGCGGCGAACACCTTCCTCGACGCGCTGGCCGCGCACCGGACCGGCGCCGGACTCCCGGCGACCTCGCTGGTGTGGGGCCTGTGGTCACAGGTCGGCGGCATGGGTGGCAACCTCGGCGACGCCGATCTCAAGCGCATCGCCCGCACCGGCCTGCTGCCGATCACCCCCGACGACGGCCCCGGCCTGTTCGACGCCGCGCTGCGGACCGGTCGTCCGGCCCCGGTCGTGACCTCGCTGGACGTGCGCGCGCTGGCCGCCCGGCCCACCGCGGTGCCGCTGCTGTTCACCGCCCTGGCCAGGGTCACGTCCCGGCGGGCCACCCAGGGCACGGGCGAGGCCGAGCCGCTGGAACGGCGGCTGGCCGGGCAGTCCGAGCAGCGACGGCGGGAGATCGTGGGCGAACTGGTCCGCGCGGAGGTCGCATCGGTGCTGGGCCACCCCGACGCCTCGGCGATCGGCGACGACCAGCTCTTCGCCGATCTCGGCTTCGACTCGCTGATCTCGGTGGAACTGCGCAACCGACTGGCCGCGCACATCGGCACGCGGCTGTCCGTCTCGGTGGTGTTCGAGCACCCGACGCCCGCCGCGCTGACCGAGTACCTCTGCGCCACGACGCGCGCGGCGGTCACCGGTGGGGACGACGACGTCGCGGGCGTGGACTTCGCCGGCGAGGTGGTGCTCGACGACGACGTGGTCGCCGCGGACACCGTGGTCACCGTCGCCACCGATCCGAGAGAGGTCCTGCTGACCGGAGCCAGCGGGTTCCTCGGAGCCTTCCTGCTGCGCGACATCGTGCGCACCACCGGCGCGGTCGTGCACTGCCTGGTGCGCGGCGTCGACCAGGCCGACGCGGAGCGCCGCCTGCGGGAGAACCTGGAGTGGTACGAGGTGGCGGGCGAGGTCGACCCGGCCAGGGTCGTCGTCCACGTCGGCGACCTCACCTCCTCCCGGCTCGGCCTGGGCGAGCAGGTGTTCGACGACCTCGCCCGCCGGGTCGACGCCGTCTTCCACGCCGGGGCGACGGTGAGCTGGCTGCGCCCGTACCCGGATCTGAAGGGCTCCAACGTGACCGGCACCGTCGAGGTGCTGCGGCTGGCCGCGCGCCACCGCACGGTCCCGGTGCACTACGTGTCGACCACGGGCGTGTTCGCCGCGTCGGAGACCAACGAGCCGGTGGGTGTCACCGCCGCGACCGGTCCGGCGCACCTGCTGCGCAACGGCTACCTCCAGAGCAAGTGGGTGGCGGAGGGCGTGCTCGGGATCGCCCGGGCCCGCGGTATCCCCGTGTCGGTCTACCGGGTCGACGTGGTGTCCGGGGACCGCGACAGCGGTGCGTGCCAGACCAGGGACTTCGTCTGGCTCAGCCTCAAGGGCATGCTCCAGGCCGGTGTGGTCCCCGACCGGCTGACCGGCCGGGTGCACCTGGTCCCGGTGGACTACGTCAGCGGGGCGATCACCACGCTGGCCGCCCGCGAGTCCGCCGTGAACGGCACCTTCCACCTGTTCAACGAGCAGTCGCAGTCGTTCGGCGACCTCGTCGACCACCTGCGGGCGCTCGGGTACGACCTGCCCGAGACCGGCTGGAACACCTGGCGCGCGACCATCGACGCCGACCGGGAGAACGCGGTCACCCCGCTGGTCGACACGTTCGAGGAGCTCAACTCCGAAGGCGCGGGGCCGACCTACCCGCCGATGGACGTCTCGGACACGGAGAAGGCGCTGGCGGGCAGCGGGATCGTGTGCCCGCCCGTCGACCGGGCGCTGTTCGGCAGATACGTGGACTTCTTCGTCCGCAGCGGTTACTTCCCCTCTCCGGCGGAGTGACCCCGCGGTTACCGGACTGAGAAGCGGTTGCGGGGATGGGGAATTCGCCCGTGCTTGGATCGGACGCATGAGCGAATCCCCCATTCTCGTCCTCGGTGGCACGGGCAAGACCGGCGCCAGGGTCGCACGTCAGCTCACCGAGCTCGGTCACTCGCCCAGAATCGCCTCGCGTTCCAGCGCGACCCGCTTCGACTGGCATGACAGTTCCACCTGGCCCGCCGCGGTCGACGGAATGAAAGCCGTCTACGTCGTCGACGAACAGGGCGCCGACGCCGCGACGATGCTCACCGACTTCATCGGCACCGCCAAAGCCGCGGGCGTCGAGCGCCTGGTGCTGCTCTCCGCGCGCCCCTTCGTGCAGAGGGCCGACGAGCCGAGCCTGTTCCGCGTCGAGGACGTGGTGACCGGCTCAGGACTCAGCTGGACGATCCTGCGCCCCACCTGGTTCTGCCAGAACTTCAACGAGCCCAATTTCCTCTGCACGGAGATCGCCGAGGGCGAGCTGCGGGTCACCACTCGCGAGGGCACCGAGCCCTTCATCGACGCCGAGGACATCGCCGCCGTCGCCGTGGCCGCACTGACCGGGGACGGCCACCACGAGGCCGTGTACGAACTGTCCGGACCCCGGTTGATGACCTTCGGCGACGTCGTCGACGAGGTCTCCGCCGCGTCCGGCCGTGAGGTCCGCCTCAGCGTGCTCTCCCCGGAGGAGTACGTCCGGCATCTCGTGGGCCGGGGCCACGCGCGCGACCTGGCCGACTACGTCGTCCGGCTCTTCGACGCCATCGACGACGGGGTGACCGGGTACCTGTCCGACGGCGTGGAGAAGGCCACCGGCCGCAAGGCACGGGATTTCTCGGAATACGCCGCCTCCGTCGACTGGACGAAGGTCTTCCCCGGCCGATAAGAGCGGCGAATCGGATCTCAGCGCGGTGTCAATTGGGTAATCGCCGCAGCGATTACCTGACTGCGATCGACCGCTACTCGACGGGCGGTAGCGTCCACATCGCGCCGAAGACATCCGATAACCACGAATGGGAGTGCGCTCACCATGGCCTTCGAAAAACACGCCCTGGCCAGTGATATCGACACGCACCAGGAAATGTTCAATGTGGCGTTCAACGCGGGCGACGCGGATGCCGTCAACGCCCTGTACGTCGACGACGCGGTCGGCCTGTGGGAGCCCGGAAAGCCGGTCGCGGGCCAGGAGCGCAGGGACTACGTCAAGCACTTCATCGCGACCCGCAACGCGACCGTCGAGGCGACCGTCCACGCGAAGATGGTCCACGGCGACACCGCCATGGTGGTGGTCGAGTGGACGATGGACACCACCAGGGACGGCGTTCCTGAGAAGCTCGGCGGCCTGGCGGTCGACGTCCTGCAGCGGGGCGAGGACGGCGGCTGGCGGTACGTGATCGACAACGCCTACGCGGGCAACGGCCCTTGGCCGGCGGAGAGCTCCTACCCCGCGGAGGGCTGACAAGACCCGGGCGTCACAGGGGCATCACACTGGCGGCACCCGCTCGGCGGCTCTGCGGGCGCGGGCTCCGGCACCGAGCGAGTGCCGGTAGTCGGTGGGCGTGACGCCGAAGTGCGTGGTGAAGTGCCTGCGCAGGTTGGCCGCAGTGCCGAGGCCACTGGCCTCGCTGACCCGCTCGATCGGCAGGTCGGTGGTCTCCAACAGGCTCTGCGCGCGGGACAGGCGCTGGTTGAGCAGCCACTTCAGCGGGGTGAGGCCGGTGGTCGCCTGGAGTTTGCGGAAGAACGTGCGGTTGCTCATGCCCGCCTGCTTCGCCATCGCGTCGATGGTGAGGGGCTGGTCGAGGTTGCGCGAGGCCCAGTCCAGCGTCATCGCGAGGGTGTCGTCGTCCCCGTCGGGGACGGACAGGTCGACGAACTGGGCCTGCCCACCAGGGCGGTGACCGGCCACGACCATCCGGCGCGCCAACTGGCCGGCCACATAGGCGCCCAGGTCGCGGCGGACCAGATGCAGGCACAGGTCGAGGCCCGCGTTCATGCCCGCGCTGGTCAGGACGTCGCCTTCGTCGACGTAGAGCACG
Organism: Herbidospora sp. RD11066; assembly: GCF_054661255.1. NCBI lineage: Bacteria > Bacillati > Actinomycetota > Actinomycetes > Streptosporangiales > Streptosporangiaceae > Herbidospora > Herbidospora sp. RD11066. Next base: position 59,260 of record NZ_BAAGDO010000010.1, on the reverse strand, counting down.
GTGTCCTCGACCTGGATCTCCGGGTAGCGCTTGGCCAGGTCGGACGTGTGCATCCAGTGCGTGGTGGCCCTGCGTCCGTCGAGCAGGCCCGCCTCGGCGAGGGCGAACGCCCCCGTGCACATCGAGGCCATCCGCGCGCCCGCCCCGGCCGCCTCGCGCAGCGCGTCCACGAAATCCAGTGGCAGTGGAGCACTGCCGTGCAGCACGGAGTAAGGGACCGAGGGAACGATGACGGTGTCGGCGGCGACCAGGTCGTCGAGCCCGTACGCCGTCCGCACGGAGAATCCACGCGCCGCGGGCTCGTTCGCGTTCACCGCGCAGAGCTTCAATTCATACCAGGGATTAGCCAGGTCGTATTGCGGATCACCGAACACCGCGTTCGCGATAGCGGTCTCGTAAATCTCGCACACCTGCATGTCGGTGCCGTTGATCACAGCGATCGCGATGACGCCCGGACTCATGATCACGAGTCTATGGCAGGAATCGTTCGAAGATGGTCAGATCCGCCGCTGGTCCGGTCACCCCGCCGGTGAAACCGTTGAAGTCCGCCGAAAAAAACCGAACAGGAGTGAATGTGATGTCCAACCCCAATGCCGCCCAGGCGCCGGTCACCGTCATCGGTCTGGGCCTGATGGGTCAGGCATTGGCTGCCGCGTTCCTCGGGAACGGGCACCCGACCACCGTGTGGAACCGCTCGGCCGCCAAGGCCGACGATCTGGTCGCCAGGGGCGCGGTCCTGGCGCCCTCGGTCAAGGACGCCGTCGAGGCCAGCCCGCTGGTCGTCATCTGCGTCTCCGACTACGACGCCGTACACCAGCTGCTCGACCCGGAAGTGGGTTCGCTGAAGGGCCGCACGCTGGTCAACATGACCAGCGCCAGCTCGTCGCAGGCCAGGGACGCGGCGCAGTGGGCGGTGGAGAACTCGGTCGGCGCGTACATCGACAGCGCGATCATGGCGATCCCGCCGGCGATCGCCACCGACGAGGCCCTGCTGCTGTACTGCGGTCCGAAGTCGGCCTTCGACGAGCACGAGGAGACCCTCAAGGCGGTGGCCCCCGCGGCCACCACCTACCTGGGTGAGAACCACGGCCTCGCCGCCCTCTACGACGTCTCCCTGCTCACCATGATGTGGGGCGTCGAGAACAGCTTCCTGCACGGTGTCGCGCTGCTGGGCACCGCGGGCGTGAAGGCCACCGAGTACCTGCCGATGGCCAAGGCGCTCGGCGAGATGTCGCTGGGCTTCATCGAGGCCTACGCCGCGCAGATCGACGCGGGCGACTGGCCCGCGGAGGACTCCACCATCGACACGCACGTCGACGCGATGGACCACCTGCTCGACGAGAGCAGGGAGCTGGGGGTCAACCCCGAGTGGCCGGCGCTCATCACGGCGCTGGGCAAGCGCGCGATCGCCGAAGGTCACGGGCCCGCCAGTTACGCCGCGATGGTCGAGGTGTTCCGCAAGCCTTCCGCCTGAGCCTTTCCCCCTGCGGCGCACCGGGCGCGCCGCATGACAGCGGTCGATCCGATTTGCCTCCGAAAAGGAGGACAACGGGTCGGCCGCTATTCGGCGTTGGCCGAAGAATTGAATTCACGGATTTCTTCGCGCTGGCAGGAATCACTCGAATGGTTCACCGCTTACCGCTCATTTGAATATTCGTCAGCGCGAATAGTCAAGATATAACGGTTGAATCACGGGCGATCCGAGCCTTTTGTTGAATATGTCCCGTGCGCTAGCCTGACCGCGATTGCCTGAATGCAGGACGGCCCTCAGGGCCCCCGTCGCCCAAAGTAGCGACGTCGCCGATGGGCACCCATTGCGCATAAACGTCCGAACAAAGCTCACATTTGAGCGAGGCTTTCGCATGCGCGTATTTCCGCAACACGTTCCGGAAGGAAACAAGGGACAATGACCAACGACATGGAATCCACTCCACCCGAGAATCGGGGTCTGCTGCGGCGCAGTGTGCTGAAGGCGGGTGTCGCGGGTGGTCTCGCCATCACCGGGGCCGCGCTGGCGTCTCCCGCGGCCGCTGAGGCCACCTCGCGGCGCTTCGATGTGATCGTCGTGGGGGCCGGGATGGCCGGGGTCACCGCCACGCGTGAACTGCGCGCCAAGGGCAAGCGGGTGCTGCTCCTCGAAGCGCGCAACCGGGTCGGCGGCCGGACCTGGACCGACACCTGGCGCGGCCACATGATCGAGCGCGGCGGCACCTGGGTCGACCGATTACAGCCCCACGTCTGGCGCGAACTCAACCGCTACCGCCTGCCGATCATGGCCGACCAGGGAGTGACCAGGGCGATCATGCCCACCCTCACCGGCTTCGAGGAACTCGACCCGTCGGTGGCCTACATCCGGCAGAAGGAGCTCTTCACCCGGTTCTTCGACCGGGCGACCGAGATCTTCCCGGACCCCTTCCACCCGCTGCGCCGGCCCGACCTGGTCGCCGAGTTCGACCGGTTCTCGCTGCGCGACCGGCTCAATCAGATGGCCCTGGCGCCGGAGGACGAGGTCCTGCTGACCAGCTGGACCTCGCTGTACGGCGGGACCAGCGAGCGCGGCTCGCTGACCCTCATCCAGCAGTGGTGGGCCCTGGCCGGAGGCACGTTCGAGGGCTTCCACGGCGTCAACACCTACCGTCCGGCCAACGGCACGGTGTCGATCCTGAACGCCATGCTCGCCGAGTCGAAGCCGGTCCTCAAGTTCAACTCCCCGGTCAAGTCGGTGGTCCAGAACGGCCGCGAGGTGACCGTGACGACCCGCGCCGGCGAGTCGTTCACCGCGCCGGAGGTCATCATGGCCGTGCCGGTGAACGTCTGGCGCACCATCTCGTTCAGCCCGGCGCTGCCCGCCGCCCACCGGGAGGCGACGACCACCGGGGTCGGCGTGCCGCACGAGAAGAAGCTGTGGATCGACCTGTCCAACCCCACGGACAGATTCGTGGCCGAGTCGCCCGAGGGCAGGGGTGACCCGCTCTGCTTCATGGGCCGGTTCAACGACGGCCAGCCGGTGGTCGCGTTCACCGTCGACCGCACCTTCGACGTCAATAACCGGGGTGAGATGGAGCGGGCCCTCCGGAGAGTGCTCCCGGGAGCCACGATGCGCGACTACATCGTGACCAACTGGCACACCGACCCGTACGCCCTGGGCGCCGGCGCGTACCGCCAGCCGAACCAGCTCCTCAGGCTGCACGCCAAGCTCCAGCAGCCGCACGGCCGGATCAAGTTCGCGGGCGCCGACATCGCCAACGGATGGAACGGCTACATCGACGGCGCGATCGAAGACGGCCTGCGGGTCGCCGGCTCGCCCACCCTGTCCGGCCCGGCCGCCGCGGCCGCCAGCGCCGAAGAACGCATTTTCGTTCCCAAGGTGAACCGCGGGCTGTACCACGGCCTCGGCGCGCGGTAACAGCCCGGTCTACGCGTGGTCTGCGCGGAATAGCGGTGAGCGGAATTCCGGTCACCGCTATTCGCCATTCCCCACCGGTGATCTCAACGAGGGAAAACGCCCGCACAGGCCGGGAATGTCGCGGTTAGGCTCCTGGCCGTGAGCGCGCCCATCGGTGGCAGATCCTCAATCCACGGCCTTATGCGAAAAGGCGAAAAGGCGTACCGGTTCTCAGGAAAGAAACGAGGGACAGTGAGCCACGAGATGGAATCCGATCGGCCCGAGGGCCGGGGTCTGCTGCGGCGCAGTGTGCTGAAGGCGGGTGTCGCGGGTGGTCTCGCCATCACCGGGGCCGCGTTCGCGTCTTCCGCGGCGGCCCAGGGCTCGACCCCGGGGCGGCGTTTCGACGTGATCGTCGTGGGCGCCGGGATGGCCGGGGTCACCGCCACGCGCGAACTGCGCGCCAAGGGCAAGCGGGTGCTGCTGCTCGAAGCGCGCAACCGGGTCGGCGGCCGGACCTGGACCGACACCTGGCGCGGCCACATGATCGAGCGCGGCGGCACCTGGGTCGACCGATTACAGCCCCACGTCTGGCGCGAACTCAACCGCTACCGCCTGCCGATCATGGCCGACCAGGGGGTCACCAGGGCGATCATGCCCACCCTCACCGGCTTCGAGGAACTCGACCCGTCCGTGGCCTACATCCGGCAGGGCGAACTGTTCACCGAGTTCTTCAAGGACTCGACCAGGATCTATCCGTCGCCCTACCAGCCGTTCGGGAACCGCGACCTGGTCGCCGAGTTCGACCGGTTCTCACTGCGCGACCGCCTCGACCAGATGGCCCTGGCGCCGGAGGACGAGATCCTGCTGACCAGCTGGACCTCGCTCTACGGCGGGACCAGCGAGCGCGGCGCGCTGACCCACATCCAGCAGTGGTGGGCCCTCGCCGGCGGCACCTTCGAGGCCTTCCACGGAGTCAACACCTACCGCCCGGCCAACGGCACGGTGTCGATCCTGAACGCCATGCTCCGCGAGTCCAAGCCGGTCCTCAAGTTCAACTCCCCGGTCAGGTCGGTCGTCCAGAACGCCCGCGAGGTGACCGTGACGACCCGCGCGGGCGAGTCGTTCACCGCACCGGAAGTGATCATGGCCGTGCCGGTGAACGTCTGGCGCACGATCTCGTTCAGCCCGCCGCTGCCCGCCGCGCACCGGGAGGCGACGACCGCCGGGATGGGCGTGACCGAGGAGAGGAAGCTGTGGATCGACCTGGCCCACCCGACGGACAGGTTCGTGGCCGAGTCTCCCGAGGGCAGGGGTGACCCGTTCTGCTTCATGGGCCGGTTCAACGACGGCGATCCGGTGGTCGCCTTCACCGTCGACACCGCCTTCGACGAGTCCGACCGGGGCGAGGTGCAGCGGGCCCTGCGGAGGGTGCTCCCGGGGGCCAGGGTGCGCGACCACATCGTGACCGACTTCGCCAAGGACGAGTTCGCCCTCGGCACCGGCGGCTACCGCCAGCCGAACCAGCTCATCAGGCTGCACGCCAAGCTCCAGCAGCCGCACGGCCGCATCAAGTTCGCGGGCAGCGACATCGCCAACGGCTGGAACGGCTACATCGACGGCGCCATCGAAGACGGCCTGCGGGTCGCCGGCTCACCGACCCTGTCCGGCCCGGCCGCCGCCGCGGCCAGCGCCGAGGAGAACATTTTCGTGCCCAAGGTGAACCGCGGCCTGTACCGCGGCCTCGGCGCGCGGTAACAGCCCGGTCTACGTATGGTCTGCGGCGAATAGCGGTGAGCGGAATTCCGCTCACCGCTATTCGCCATTCCTCCTCGATAATCTCAACGAGGGAAATCGCATGCACATGAAAGGCGCGCCGAAGCTAGGCTCCTGCCCATGAGCGCGTCTATTGACAGCACAATCATGGAACCCGTCGATTCGCTGTTCTCGTGGTTCCGCGAGATGCTCAATTCGCAGCCGGTCAGTAGCGGCGGCGACCACGGAGTAGAGGTCTTCGGTTATGAAGACATCACCAGGATTCTCGCCGACACCAAGACGTTCTCCTCGGAGACGGCAAGGCTGTTCAATCTCCCGCACCCCGAACTCGACCGCTTCGACGAGGGCAACCTGGTCACCACAGACCCGCCACGGCACCGCAAGCTGCGGACCGTGATCAGCCAGGTGTTCACCCCCCGCTCGGTCGCGAACCTTTCCGGACGCATCGAGCTGATCACCAACACCCTGCTGGACAAGGTCGCCGACCAGGATGCGTTCGACCTCGTCGACGCGCTCGCGTTCCCGCTGCCGATCACCGTGATCGCCGACGTGCTCGGCCTGCCCATCGAAGACGAGCCGCTGTTCCGCGGGTGGGGTGACGCGATCGGCGCGCTCGACGCCGCCACCGTGCCCCCCGACCTGCTCGAGGGCGAGGTGGGGCCCGCCCTCCACGAGATGGGCGAGTACTTCCTGCGGCACATGCGCGACCGCAGGCAGAACCCGCGCGACGACGTGATGAGCAGGCTGGCCAACGCCACCATCGACGGCGAGCCGCTGACCGACGGCGAGATGATCGGGGTCACCGGCCTGACCATGTTCGCCGGGCACGCCACCACGATGTCGCTGATCTGCACCACGGTCCTCCTCCTGGAGCAGCACCCGGAAGCGATGGAGGAGATCCGCGCCGACCGCGACCTGGTGCCCGGCGCGCTGGAGGAGGTGCTGCGCATGTACCCGCCGTTCCCGCGCCTGGTGCGGGTCACCACCGCCGACACCGAGATCGGCGGACACCCGGTCGCCGCGGACCAGCTGGTGACGCCGTGGATCGGCGCGGCCAACCGCGACGCCGCCAAGTTCCCCGACCCGGACGTCTTCGACATCCATCGCAACACCGGCGGGCACCTGGTGTTCGGCCAGGGCATCCACTTCTGCCTCGGCGCGCCGCTGGCGCGGCTGGAGGGCAAGATCGCGCTGAACCTGCTGCTCGACCGCTACTCGAAGATCAGCGTTGATCCCGAGCGCGGTGTGGAGTGGGAGAACCCCCACCAGATCATCTGCCCGCGGCGTCTGCCTGTGCGGGTAACTCGGTGACCTGGCAGTACACCACCCGGGCGGCGGCGGCCTGACCACCGTCGCCGCCCGGGAACTGATCCCTGCGCAGCAGGGACGAACCGGACGCCAGGATCCGCCTCATGTGCGTGCGGCGCGCGGCCGAGTCGTCGCCGACGCCGGCGAGCAGACTCGCGGCCGAGCCCTTGGCCCCGCCGTTCCCGGTGGACTGCAGGAACTCCAGCAGCCGGTCGATCGCGATGTCGGAGATGGGTTCCAGGTTCATCGTCAGCGCGTGCCGCAGCCGCGACCCCCACACCGGGCGGCGCCCGGCCAGGTCCGGCCGCGCGGTGACCACCACCAAGACCGGCAGGCCGGGGAGCGATCTCGGCAGATCCTCGACGAAGTCGATCAAATGGTCGTCCGCGACGTGCAGGTCCTCGACGATCACGACGACGGGGCCGCGCCGGGCGATCTGGCCGAGCAGGTACCGCCACGCGTGCAGCACGTCGGTGACCGGAACGTCCGAACGTCCCTGCCTCCGGTCGACCAGGCCGGTCAGCCGGTGCACCAGTCCGCGCCGCTCGTCTTCCGACGGGACGAGTCGCTCCACCGCGATGGCGATCTCGGCCTGGACCAGCTCGACGGGGCCGTCCGGGTCGATGCCGCAGTAGGAGCACAGGAGGTCGCTGAGCACGTCGGTGGCGATGTCCTCCGCGAACGGCCGCGCGCGGGCGACCAGGACCCGCACCGGCTCGGCGGTCGCGGCGATCCTGCGCTCGAACTCCAGGACGAACCGGGTCTTGCCGACACCGGGGTCGCCGAGAACCGTCACCAGGTGGGGCGCGCCGACGTGCCTGGTGCGGCGCAGGAGGCCGCCCAGCACCTCAAGATCGTGCTCGCGGTCGATCACCGGCAGGTCGTACCGCGCCAGGTATTCATGCCGCAGCCCGCCGACCTGCCAGCCGAACGACGACTCGACCTCGAGGTAGGTCGTACCGCACTCGGTGGCACGCCGGGTGTTCTCGCACACCCGGATCTCGCCGACCGGGGTCTGCGAGAGCAACTCCTGGCATTCGTCGAGCAGCACGCCGCTGACCGACGGCGCGCTGTCGTTGTCGTTGTGGTGGCCCACCAGCGCCTCGCCGGTGGCCACCGCGACGTGGACGGCGATAGGGGTCTCGGCGCCGAAGGCGTCGGGGAAGTCGAGCTGGTCGCGGATGGTCAGCGCGGCGAGGACGGCGCGCTCGGCGTCGTCCTCGCCGGTCTCGGGGACGCCGAACAGCGCCAGCCAGATCGACCCGATGGAGGCCACGACGGTGCCGCCCAGCCGCTCGACCTCGTCGCGGATCGTGGCCACGGCCTTCTCCAGCGCCATGTTGCCCATGCCCTGGCAGCGCACGATGAGCACGCTGACGTCCTTGCGCTCGACCACCATGGTGCGCAGCACGGGCACGGCGGGCATCGGGACGGCCTCCGGTTCGAAGGGCGAGGAGGATCTGCGCTGCGGCACGGGCGGGGAGGGCCGGACGTCGGCGGGCCCCGGCTGTTCTTCGGCGCTCTCGCGGGAAGAGCCGGTCTGCAGCTTGATCTGCTTCTGCATCCCGACCGGGACCAGCGCCGGGTCCTGGGTGAGGATCGCCTGCTGCAGCGAGCGCAGCGCCGGATTCGGTTCCAGGCCGACGTCCTCGACCAGGCTGGTACGCAGGGCGTGGTAGGCGTTGAGGGCGTCGGTCTGCCTGCCGCTGCGATAGAGCGCCAGCATCAGCTGTCCGCACAGGCGCTCGCGCAGCGGCTCGGTGGCGACCGTGCGCTGGAGCTCGGCCAGGATCTGGTGGTGGTGCCCTCGGTCGAGCTCAACCTCGAAGTAGTCTTCGAGCGCGGCCAGCCTGGCGTCCTGCACCGGGATCAGCTCGGGCCAGTCGATGCCCGACTCGACCAGGTCGGCCAGCGCGGGCCCGCGCCACAGCTCCAGGGCCTGCCGCAGCAGCAGGGATGCCGCCTCCAGGTCGCCCTCGGCGCACTTGGCGCGTCCCGCCTCGACACGCTGGTGGAAGTTCTGCACGTCGGTCTGCTCGGGTGCGACGCGCAGCATGTAGCCGGGTGGCTGGCTGAGCAGCGCGGCGGAGCCGCCATTGGCCGACAGCACCCTGCGCAGCCGCCAGACCGAGTTCTGCACGATCTTCCTGGCCGACAGCGGCACCCTGTCCTTGGGCCAGAGCGAGTCGACCAGCTGACTACTCGCCACGACACGGTTGCGGTTGAGCAGCAGGAGCCCCAGCGTGGCCCGCTGCCGGGCACCGCCGAGGTCGACCAACTCATCGCCGTGTACGACCTCTAATGGCCCGAGCATCTTGAAGTAGGTCACTTACTCTCCCCGAGTATTTTATTGCGCCCTATCGAGCGCGACCACACCGAGCGTGCAGAGCCTTTGTTACCCGTGAACGAGCTTCGCATATCACGCTGATACGACCGTAACCGACGAGATCGTCCGACACGCGACCGAAAGCTGCCAACCTGCCCCAGAAATTACGGACAGCTCCCCAACTGGAGTTGCGACGTCCGGAAGCATGTAAAAGGTGACATAGCGCAGGGGCCCGTATTTCTTGGGAATTCAACCAAGGCTAAACGTTCTCGCATACTGAGACAACAGGTGAGACGCGGCAGGTCACAGATTGATCGCGCAGGGCGTGGCGCCGGCCTGGAATACACCAAGATCCGCGGGGACGACGACACCCGCCGGTTGTCATATTCGCGCCCGTCGGACAGCTCTCGCATCCGGCACGATTTCGCATGCGGCCATCCCCGCAGTGGACTCACAAGGCCCTCAAGCGAAGGCCGCGGTGCCGGGCGTCACCAGCCTGACCGGGAAGCCAGCCAGCCCATGCCCAGAGTCGATCGAGAACAAAGATCATCATGTCCGCGATGTAACGTTCAAAGAGGGACCGATGCCGGGGTTCACACCACCTCAGCCGCCTCGATCCTGACAACCATGCGCAGCTACGCGATCGGCGCGTGGCAGTTGCCCGACTTCACCGACATCGCCGATGGCACCCCCTGGACCCTCGACGACTTCCGCAACCCATTCTTGGTCTCACCATGCGAGAACCCCCAACCCTGACCAGCGGTGTCGCCGTTCCCGCGGATCCCAGAGGCCGGGATCAGTGCCCACATCCGGCGAAGATCAGCCATTGCCGTCGATGGTCAGGTGTTCACGCCGACAAGCGTGACTGATGACGTTCATGATGGCCGGACAGGGCGGGCGGCATGGCCAGCCGCAGGACAACGAGACTCCGCCGGTCGGCCTTGATGCGAGAACCGCCGCTCCACAGCACACGCGATCAACCTGTGACCGGCCGCGTCTCACATCTCGTCTCAATATGTGAGAACTCCTCAGCTCTGGGCATCTGTAGCGGCGCTTCCAGCCACCGCTTCACATATGGCAGCGCCCATTTCTCCGCCGCCACCCATTTTAGGACGAGGTTGTAGATCCAGGGAGTCAAAGAACTTTTCGATGCCGGAATCGACCACCTCATTCTTCTTCCAGCACCATTCGCGGCATCCCTTAAGCGCGTCATGCGCCGACTTCCCGTAATTATTCGGAAATTCCGTGAGAGGGCATGCCCAAAGGTCGGCGTGACGTTCGGGTCGCGCTATTCATACGGCGTTTATCCGGATGGGGAACGGCAGGTGCGCAGGCCGGTCGTGACCAAGAAGAACGCCGGCAGTTCCCGGATCGGGGATACCGCCTGCAACACCGCCGTCATCTGATGAACCGTCACCGCCACCGCCCAGATGGCCGGTCTGAACGTCTTGGCACCCCTCGGCGAATGCGGCCGTAACGATGGAAGGCCGCTCCATCGCACCCACAACGGACCGCTTCCCGCCCCCGAAACTCCAGCCTGATCACGGGTAATCGCGGCGGGCGGTGAGGCCGTCCCATTTCGCGGTCCAGGGTGGCGGGCGCCTTCTTCGCGGGTTCGGTCAGGCCGGGGGCCTTGCATCTGCTTCTCGCATTCCCCGTCGATCACGGCGATCGCGTCATCCCCGGCGGCATATGACTTCGCGGCCGAGTTCGAAGACCCGCTGATCAGCCGACGAGACCATTCTGAGAGCTGTCACACGGGTGTGATCGCCATACTCTCCGCATGACTGTTTCGTCTTTCGACCCACACGATCTGCTTGCGGAAAGCCGTCTCGGTGTTCTCGCGACGATCAAGCAGGACGGACTCCCGCAGCTGTCCCCGGTAATGCCCTACTACGACCGGGACGCGGGTGTCATCTATGTGTCGACGAGCGCTGGGACGGCCAAGATCGTGAACCTGCGCCGGAACCCGCGCGCCGCGCTGGAGGTCACCAGCTCCGACGGCTGGTCGTGGGCCACCGCCGAGGGCACCGTCACCGTGACCGGCCCGGGAACCGACCCGAACGGCCCCGAAGTCCAGGCCTTGGTCGACTACTACCGCGCCGCCGCGGGCGATCATCCGAACTGGGAGGAGTACCGGGCGGTCATGGTCGCGCAACACCGCGTCTTGATCACGTTCAAGGTCGACCACGTCTATGGAAGGCGCGTGGCTCCCTAGAGAGCGGGTGCGCACTCGGCAGTCTCGCGATGGGCGACGATCCGACCACCAAGACGATCAGGGACGGCGTCAAGCGGAGGCCGGGTAAGCAGAGGCGCGTGTTCCGCACGGAGAAGGCCCGGGCGCGCCTCGCGCTGACCTGCGATCAGTTCTCCGCCCCCGCGGCGGGCGCGGCGGCCGCGGCGGCCGCCATCGAGATCCCCGGGTAGCGAGAATCGGGCCGCCTCGGTAAATCCGGGATTTGCCGAGGCGGTGCCGGAGCTTGGCCGGGCCCTCTTCCGACCTCGGGTTACCGTCGAAAGAGAGGTCCGAAGAGGGGGAGAGGCCATGTCGATCGACCTGACCGAGGACACGATCACCAAAGAGGTGCAGAGCACCTTCGAGGGCTGCCGCGATCCGCGCACCCGCGAGCTGTTCGTCGAACTCGTGCGGCACCTGCACGACTTCGCCCGCGAGACGCGGCTCACCGGCGACGAGTGGTTCACCGCGATGGACTTCCTGGAGCGCGTCGGCAGGATCACCACGGCGACCCGCCAGGAATACGTCCTGCTGTCCGACATCCTCGGGCTGAGCGTCCTGGTCGACCTGATCAACGACCACCACGGGCCCCACGCCACCGACAGCACCCTCCTCGGCCCCTTCTACGTCCAGGACCGGCCGACCGCGCCCAACGGCGCCGACATCTCCGGCGGGGTGCCGGGCATGCCGATGTTCGTCACCGGCCGCGTCGTCGGCCCCCAGGGCGAACCGCTGGCCGGGGTGAAGGTGGACACCTGGCACAGCGACGGTGACGGGCACTACGACGTCCAGCAGGAGGAGAAGCTCGGCGGGCGGCCCGCCATGCGCGCGCTGCTGACCACCGACGACGACGGGCTCTTCTGGTACCGGTCGATCGTGCCGCGCTACTACCCGGTGCCGACCGACGGGCCGTGCGGGGAGATCATCCGGGCCGCCGGGAGGTCGCCGATGCGGCCGGAGCACCTCCATTTCTGGCTGCACGCCGACGGCTTCCGCCCGCTGATCACGATGCTCTTCCGCCGCGACGACCCCTATCTCGACCGGGACGCCGTCTTCGGGGCGAAGCGCTCGCTGGTCGCCGACTTCGTCCAGCACGAGCCGGGCACCGCCCCCGACGGCACCCGGATCGGCGAGCCGTTCCAGACCGTCGGGTGGACCTTCACCCTGAGCCCGGCCTGATGCGCGCGCTCCGTTTCACCCGGTTCGGCCCTCCCCGCGACGTGCTGACCGTGGCCGACGTCACCGATCCCGACATCGGGGGCGGGGAGGCGCTGGTCGCGGTGAAGGCGGCGTCGGTGAACCCGTCGGATCTGAAGAACGTGACCGGTGACATGGAGGGGACCGTGCTGCCCCGGATCCCCGGCCGTGACTTCGCCGGGGTGGTCGTCGGGGGGCCGCGCGACTGGCTCGGCGCCGAGGTCTACGGGACCGGCGGCGACGTGGGGTTCACCCGCGACGGCACGCACGCCGAGCTCATCGGGGTGCCGAGTGCGGCACTGGTCCGCAAGCCCGAGCGGCTCAGCTTCGCCGAGGCGGCGGTCCTCGGGGTGCCGTTCGTCGTGGGGTGGCTCGGGGCCGTGGAGACCGCGCTGCTGGAGAAGGGCGAGACGATCGCGATCTTCGGGGTCGGCGGCGGCGTCGGGTCTGCGGTGGCGCAGATCGCGCGGGTGCGGGGGGCCAGGATCATCGGCGTCGACCGGACCGCCCCGGCCGGCGACGCGCCCGTCGACCACTTCGTGCCGCTCGGCGACGACACCGGCGCCGAGGTGCGGCGGCTCACCGGCGGTGCCGGGGCCGATGTGGTGTACGACGCGGTCGGCGGCGTCACCACGCCCACGGCGCTCGACGCGCTGGCGCCCCGGGGGCGGCTCATCGTGATCAGCGCGGTCGGGACGCGGACCGTCACGCTCGACCTGGTCGACTTCTACCACCGCGAGGCGCGCATGATGGGGTCCGACAGCCGGCGGCTCGACGCCGTGCGGTGCGCGGAGATGCTGTCGCGGTTCACGCCCTACCTGGAGGCGGGCGACTTCCGGCCGCCGCCGATCGCCTGCGGCTTCAGCCTGGAGGAGGCGGCGGACGCGTACACGGCGATCGCGGGGAAGCCGCGCGGGCGGGTCGTCATCTGTCCTTAGCCGTCGCCGCGTCGAGGGCCTTCCTGGCCTTGGCCTCTTCCCGTCGCACGACCTCGTGGCGCTGCTCGGCCGCAGAAGCTCGCTGACGCGCCTCCGCCAGCGCGCGTTCGGCCCCGGCCACCGCGTCCAGCGCCTCGTCGCGCTCGGCGATGGCGGGCCCCAGCTGATCGGCCCACTCCGCGTGCCGTCTCCGCGCCTCGGCGAGGGCCCGCTCCGCGGCCTCCCGCGCCGCCGGATCCTCCTCCTGTACGGGAGGTGCGGGCTTCCTGCGTACAAAAGATGTCGGTACGAAACCGCTGTAGCTCAGGGCCCCCGACAACCGGCCCGAGCGGACCAGAGCGGCCGCCTCGGCGTCGACGACCGCGGCGTCGAGGGTCTGTTCCAGCTCGGCGGGCGGCAGCCTGCCCCCGGCGACCTTCAGCGCGAGGCGGGAGACCGCCGCGACGGCGGCGGCCCGGCGGGGCGCGAGCGCGGCGAGGGCGTCACCGTCGCCGGAGGCCCAGGCGGCCCGCATCTCCTCCCCCACGGCCAGCAGTTCGCCCACCTCATCGGGGTGGGCGCGCACGACCTGGTTCACCGCCCAGGCCAGGACGGTGGGTTTGCGCAGCTTCCCGATCTCCTTGTCGCCGGTCTCCCTGACCAGCCGGTTCCGCGCGGCGGTGAACTCCGCGGGCGACAGTCCGTAAAGGTCGCGGGCAGCCTCATCCAGGTTCACGGAGACGTCATACCCTTGCCGGATGACCGAGTTGCGCGGAGACCGGCTGATCCTGCGGCCGATCGTCCCGTCCGACGCTCCCTGGCTCCTGGTGCACTGGAACGAGCCGAGCGTGCGGCTGCACCTCTTCGACGACGCGCTCGTCACCTCCGAACTGGTGGCCGAGGTCGTCGGCGACAGCCGGGAGGACTTCGCCTCCCACGGCTACGGCCTCTGGGCGATCGTCCACGGCCAGGAGATCGGGGTCTGCGGCCTGCGGACCACCGACGACCACGCGGCCGAGCTCCTTTACAGCGTAGATCCGAAATGGCAGGGGCAGGGGCTGGCGCTGGAGGCCGCGCGGCTGGTCGTCGGCTTCGCCTTCACCAGCCGGGGCGCCCCCGAGGTCGTGGCCGAGACCGACGCCGCCAACACCGCGTCGCGCCACCTGGCCGAGAAGCTGGGCATGATCCGCACCCGGACCCGCAAGGGCGAACACGGGCCCGTCCACGTCTATACGCTTCGCGCGCCCGCCGTTTCCGGCGCATAGTGGGGGCAGTCCCCCCACACTCCACACGGAGGCAACCCGTGTTCGAGCGTTTCACCGACCGTGCCCGCCAAGTGGTCGTCCTGGCCAACGAGGAGGCCCGGAACCTGAACCACACCTCCATCGGCACCGAGCACATCCTGCTGGGGCTCATCAGGGAGGGCCAGGGCCTGGCCGCCCAGGCGCTGGCCGAGTGCCAGGTGGATCTCGACGAGACGAGAACCGTGATCGTCCGTCTCGCCGGTGAGCCGAAGCCCCACGAGGGTCCGCCGGTGAACCACACCCCGTTCACGCCGCGGTCGAAGAAGATCCTCTCGCTGGCCCACCAGGAGGCCATGCGGCGTAACGACCGGCACATCGGCACCGAGCACATCCTGCTCGCCACGCTCCGCGAGGAGCAGGGCGTGGCCGTCCAGGCGCTGGTCGAGTGCGGGATCGTGCCCGAAGTAGTGAAAGACGCGCTGGAGGAGCGCATGGAGGCCCAGGGCGCGATGGACCGGTCGGTGCTCGACCGGCTGACCGAGCCCGGCGACCAGGCCATCAGGAACACGCTGCGCCGGCACAGCGAAGACCGGCGGACGCTCAAGCAGGTCCTCGACAGCCTGGAGAGCCTGCACCGGCGGCTCGACGCGATGGGCGCGCCGCCCGATCCGGAGAAGTGATCATCCCGGTCCGGGGCCCCTGAGCCGCCCCGGACCGGAATGTTCCCGTGTGGCGCGGTCTAGGCCGGGACGACCGGCGCCAGCACACCCACGGCGATCCTCGCCTCGACCACACCGGGGTCCTCGGTGTAGCCGAGCGTGGCGCCGAGGGAGATCAGAAGACTCCGCATGCGCGCGTTGTCGGACAGCAGCGTCGCCCGCACTTCGGCCAGGCCGAGGTCACGGGCCTCCTCCAGGAGCAGCCGCGCCAGGGCGAAGCCGAGGCCCCGGCCCTGCCAGCGGTCCTCCACCAGGAAGGTCATCTCGGCGATGCCGGGCTCCGAGCCGAAGGTGAGGCTCGCCAGCGCCACCACCTGGCCGTCGTGCCCCGCCACCAGCGAGTGCCCCTTCGACCGGTCGCAGAGCCGGTCGAAGACGCGCGGCGGCAGGCTCGGCGACGAGGTGAAGTAGCGGAACCTGCGGGTCTCCGGGGAGCAGCGTTCGTGCAGGTCGCGTACGGCCTCGCGGTAGATCGGCGCCAGCGACCTGATCTGTACCTCGGTCCCGTCGCCCAGCGACAGGGCGCGTTCGGCCGAGACGGGGTCGGCCGGCGGCTGGGCCAGCCGGACCAGCGCCGACGCGCGGGCCGCCTCGGTCAGGGTGAAGGGCAGGCCGGTCCGTCGCAGCCGGATCGCCCGCCGGGGCGCCACCGGCACCACGAGGAGGGTCGGGTCGGGCAGTTCGCCGCGCACCGCGCCGAACACCCAGCGGGCGTCGTCGGCGCGCAGCAGGTCGCCGAGGATCTCCGGGAGCCGCCACGGCATCGCCCGCAGCCGCGCGGCCAGCAGCAGCACCCGGGTGGGCTCGTCGGTCAGTTCGTGGGCGGTCGCCGGGACGACCTTCACGCGGCGCCCGCCCGCCTCTTCCAGGGCGGCCCGCACGTCGTCGGCGGAGGCCGGGATGTCGGCGATGAACTCGTCGACGGTGCCGTCGGAGTCGGGTTGCACGGACAGGCCGAGGATGTTGCCGCCCTTGGCCGCGAGCGCCGACGCCAGTGACGCCAGCCGCCCGGGACGCTCGTCTACCGTCGTCCTGATCCGCAGAAACCCCATGTCGTCTCCCTTCCGCTGACCTCAGCCTGGCGGAGCGTTGTTACGCAGGTGCTACCGACGGGTATGCCAACCGTTTCGTCATGACAGATCGCGTTAAGTCTTCGTATAGCGGTGGCTAACAGCCCTTGGACGACGCGTTCCGTCGTGAGATGCGCCATCGATGACGAATAGAGCAGGATTACACCTATGAACGCTCCGCTCTCCGATTCCTTCGCCAACGGTGACGTCTCCTACTGGTACCGGGCGCTCGGCGTCCCCGAGCCCGTCCACCGCTTGAGTGGCGATCTGCGGGCCGACGTGGCGATCATCGGGGGCGGCTACACCGGCCTGTGGACCGCGTACTACCTGATCAAGGCCGATCCGTCGCTCCACGTGGTGGTGCTGGAGAAGGAGTTCGCGGGGTTCGGCGCCTCCGGCCGCAACGGGGGCTGGCTGGCCGGGCTGCTCCCGGGGAGCCCGCAGCGCTACGCCAAGACCCACGGCGCCGACGCGGCTCGGGCGTTCCAGCGGGAGCTGTTCACCTCGGTCGACGAGGTCATCGCGGTCTGCGCGGCCGAGGGCATCGACGCCGACATCGTGAAGGGCGGCGTCTTCAACGTCGCCAGGACCCCCGCCCAGGCGCTGCGCCTGGAGCAGGAGGTCGAAGCGCAGCACGCCTGGGGCTGGGGTCCCAAGGACGTGGCCGTGGTGCCGGTGAACGAGCACATCCGGGTCGACGGCGCCCTGACGGCCTCCTGGAGCCCCCACTGCGCCAGAGTGCAGCCGGCGAAACTGGCCCGAGGGTTGGCGACAGCCGTACAGGACCTGGGTGTGGAGATCTACGAGGGCACCGAGGTGACGGGCATCGCGCCCGGCGAGGTGACGACGGCGCGGGGAACGGTCCGCGCCGACGTGGTGCTGCGCTGCACCGAGGGGTTCACCGCGACGCTGAAGGACAACCACCGCGACTGGCTGCCGATGAACAGCTCCATGATCGTCACCGAGCCACTCCCGCAGAGTTTCTGGGACGAGGTC
This sequence comes from Herbidospora sp. RD11066, assembly GCF_054661255.1. NCBI lineage: Bacteria > Bacillati > Actinomycetota > Actinomycetes > Streptosporangiales > Streptosporangiaceae > Herbidospora > Herbidospora sp. RD11066. The sequence goes on along the minus strand of NZ_BAAGDO010000010.1, from coordinate 42,086 downwards.
GGCTGGGAGGGCCACGAACTGCTCGGCGACCTGGCCCACTACTACATGTACGCCCAGCGCACCGCCGACGACCGCATCGCCTTCGGCGGCCGGGGGCGCCCCTACCTCTACGGCTCCAAGGTCGACGACCGGGGCCGCACCCACGGCTGGACCGTCGACGCGCTCTGGCAGCTGCTCCTCGGCTTCTTCCCCGCCGCCCGCTCGACGACGATCGCGCACGCCTGGTCGGGGGTGCTGGGCGTGCCGCGCGACTGGTGCGCGACCGTGGGCCTCGACCCGTCGACCGGCCTCGGCTGGGCCGGTGGCTACACCGGCCACGGCGTCACCGCGACCAACCTCGCCGGACGCACCCTGCGCGACCTGGTCCTGCGCCGCGACACCGACCTGACCGCCCTCCCCTGGGTGGGGAGGAAGGTGCGCAAATGGGAGCCGGAGCCCCTGCGCTGGACGGGAGTGCACGCGATGTACCGTCTCTACCGGCTCGCCGACGCCCGGGAGGCCGGCGGCGTGCCCCGCACGTCCGTGCTGGCCAGAATCGCCGACAAGATCACAGGACACTGAATTGACCGAGACCCTGTTCCACGGAGGCCGCGTCTTCACCCCCGACGGCTTCGCCGAAGCGGCGCTGGTCCGCGACGGCGTCGTCACCGCCGTGGGCGCTCTCGACGAGATCGCCACTCCGTCGGCGGAACCCTTCGACCTCGACGGCGGCCTGCTGACGCCCGGCTTCACCGACTCCCACGTCCACCCGGTCCAGGCCGGTCTCGAACGGAGACTGTGCGAACTGTCGGAGGTGTACGGCCTCGACGCCTACCTCCACGAGATCGCCCTCTACGCGGGTGCACACCCCGATCGCGAGTGGATCAGCGGCGGCGGCTGGGACATGGCCGCCTTCCCCGGTGGTCTCCCCCGGCGCGAGCAGCTCGACTTCCTCGACCGCCCGGCCTACCTGATCCAGCGCGACCACCACGCGGCGTGGGTCAACACCAGAGCTCTCGAGCGGGCGGGGATCTCCCGAGACACCCCCGACCCGGCGGACGGCCGCATCGAACGCGACGCCGACGGCACCCCGACCGGTGTCCTGCACGAGGGCGCGATGGACCTGGTCGGCCTGCTCACCCCCCGCCCAACCTCCCAGGACCAGGAGGAGGCCCTGCTCGACGCGCAGCGGTACCTGTTCTCCCTGGGCGTCACCGGCTGGCAGGACGCGATCGTGGGCTCCTACGCGGGCTCCGACGACCAGCTCCCCACCTACCTGTCGGTGGCCGGGAAGGGCCTGCTGAAGGCCCGGGTGGTGGCCGCGCTGTGGTGGGACCGCACCCAGGGCGCCGAGCAGATCCCGTCACTGGTCGCCAGGCGAGCGGCGGCCGAGGGCCTCGACCGGTTCCGGGCGACGTCCATCAAGATCATGCAGGACGGCATCGCGGAGAACTTCACGGCGGCGGTCATCGAGCCCTACTGCCGCTGCGGGGGAACCGGCCTGTCCTACGTGGAGCCTTCACTGCTTCGTGAATACGTGAGGGAACTCGACGGGCTCGGTTTCCAGGTGCACTTCCACGCCATCGGCGAGCGCGCCGTGCGGGAAGTGCTCGATTCCCTTTCCGGTACGAACCCCGCCCACCGCCATCACATCGCCCACCTGCAGATCGTCACCCCCGACGACGTCCCCCGGTTCGCCAAGCTGGGCGCGGTCGCCAACCTCCAGCCCCTCTGGGCCGCCCACAGCCCGCAGATGGACGAGCTCACCCTCCCCTACCTGGGCGAACCCCGGTCGAGCTGGCAGTATCCGTTCGCCGACCTGGTCGCGGCCGGGGCGCGGCTCGCGGCGGGCTCCGACTGGCCGGTGTCGTCGGCGAACCCCCTCGAAGGCATGCACGTCGCCGTCAACCGGGTCGAACCCCCCGGCTCCCACCACGCAGGGCACACCTCGAAGCCGTTCCTGCCGGGCCAGGCGCTCGACCTGCGGACGATCCTGACGGCGTACACGGCGGGCAGCGCCTGGCTGAACGGTTCACCCGCGGGCGTCATCGAACCGGGCCGCCCGGCCGACCTCGTCGTATTGGACCGCGACCCCTTCACCGGACCCGCCGGCGACATCGCCCTCACGAAAGTCCGGGCCACATTCATCGACGGCGACCAGGTATTCGGATAAAACACAAACGGCCCCGCTGGAGACCAGCGGGGCCGTTTCGGTGAAGACCTAGTAGATCGGGCGCGAAGAAGTGCGCAGCCGCTCCAGTGCCTCCGCGAGGATCTGCGCGCCGTCTTTGTCGCTACGGCGCTCCTTCACGTAGGCGAGGTGGGTCTTGTAGGGCTCGTTGCGCGGCGGAGCAGGCGGGTTGGCCTGGTCCTGACCCGCGGGCAGGCCGCAGCGCGGGCAGTCCCAGAACTCCGGGACGGCCGCGTCACTGGCGAAACTGGGACGCGTCTCGTGAAGATTGGCGCACCAGAAGGCGACACGCACTCGGGGGGCCGCCTCGCCGCGCTCGGCCTCGCCCATCGGGCCCGCGCCGACTCGACTGCCACGGATCGCGTTGCCACTACCCACGGATTACTCCTCGCTGATCGCCCCGCGGGGAACACGGGGAGAGACTGAACCCTATGTGACGCTCGGGGCTGCTACGGCTTGAGCAGCAGGCCGAGCGCGATGATGCAGACGAACCACACGACGCCGGTGATGACGGTGAGGCGGTCAAGGTTGCGCTCCACGACGGACGAACCGCCGAACGACGACGCGAAGCCGCCGCCGAACATGTCCGTCAGACCGCCGCCCTTGCCCTTGTGGAGCAGAACCAGCAGCACCATGAGGCAGCTCGACAGAATGAGGGCGATGGAGATTCCGATAGTCACGGCAGACCTTTTCCGGATAGCGCCTGAGCGGCATGACGATTCAAACGTGCTCTATGAGGGTACGACCTGTTGTCAAGTCGCACCCCCATAATGACCCAGCTAGGCCGACATCTGCGCTAAAACCGGCAGATCTTCACGAACTCCGCCGGGTCGAGGCTGGCCCCACCGACGAGCGCACCGTCGACGTCGGGCTGCGCCATGATCGCGGCGACGTTGTCAGACTTCACCGAGCCTCCGTAAAGAATACGGACGGCGTCGGCGACTTCCGCGTCGTACAGCTCGGCGAGTCGCACCCGGATCGCGCCGCACACCTCCTGAGCGTCGTCAGGAGTGGCGACCTCGCCGGTGCCGATCGCCCAGACCGGCTCATAGGCGATCACGATCGTCTTGGCCTGCTCGGCGGAGACGCCCTTGAGGGCGCCGTCGACCTGGGCGAGGGTGTGCTCGACCTGGTTGCCCGCCTGCCGGACCGGCAGCCCTTCGCCCACGCACAGGATCGGGGTCACCGAGTTGCGGTAGGCGGCGAGGACCTTGGTGTTGACCAGCGAGTCGTCTTCGGCGTGGTACTGCCGGCGCTCCGAGTGGCCGATGGCCACGAAGGTGCAGCCCAGCTTGCCGAGCATCACGCCGGAGATCTCCCCGGTGTAGGCACCGCCGTCGTGGGCGGACAGGTCCTGTCCGCCGTAGACGATGCGGAGCTTGTCACCGTCGACCAGGGTCTGGACGCTGCGCAGATCGGTGAACGGCGGCAGCACCGCGACCTCGACCTTGTCGAAGTCCTTGTCGGTCAGGGAGAAGGCGAGTTCCTGAACCAGCTTGATCGCCTCAAGGTGGTTCTTGTTCATCTTCCAGTTGCCGGCGATGAGCGGCTTGCGGCTCACGTCAGTCCTCCAGCGCGATCAGGCCGGGCAGTTCCTTGCCCTCGAGGTATTCGAGGGAGGCGCCGCCACCGGTGGAGATGTGCGAGAAGCCGTCTTCCGGCAGGCCGAGCTTGCGGACGGCCGCGGCGGAGTCGCCGCCGCCGACGACGGTGAACGCGTCGGAGCGGACGAGCGCCTCGGCGACGGCACGGGTGCCGCCCGAGAACGCCTCGAACTCGAACACGCCCATCGGGCCGTTCCAGAACACCGTCTGGGCGTCGGCCAGCTTCTGGGCGAACAGCTCGCGCGAGCGCGGGCCGATGTCCAGGCCTTCCCGGTCGGCCGGGATGGCGGTGGCGTCGACGACCTCGAACTCGGCGTCCTCGGCGAAGTGGGTGGCCGCGAGGATGTCGACCGGCAGGACCAGGTCGACGCCGCTCTTGTGGGCCTCGTTGAGGAAGCCCCGGACCGTGTCGAGCTGGTCTTCCTGCAGCAGCGACTTGCCGACCTCGTAGCCCTGGGCCTTGAGGAAGGTGTAGGCCATGCCGCCGCCGATCACCAGGCGGTCGACCTTGGCCAGCAGGTTGGCGATGACGCCGAGCTTGTCGGAGACCTTCGCGCCGCCCAGCACCACCACGTAGGGGCGGGCCGGGTCTTCGGTCAGCTTCTTCAGCACGTCGACCTCGGCGGCGATCAGGCCGCCGACGGCGTGCGGGATCAGCTTCGGCACGTCGTAGACCGAGGCGTGCTTGCGGTGGACCGCTCCGAACCCGTCGCCGACGTAGAGGTCGGCGAGGATGGCCAGGCGGGCCGCGAAGTCGGCGCGCACGGCGTCGTCCTTCGACTCCTCGCCCGGCTCGTAGCGGAGGTTCTCCAGCAGCGCGACCTGCCCCGGCTCCAGCGCCGCGACGGTGGCGCGGGCGGAGTCGCCCACCACGTCGGAGGCGAAGGCGACCGGCTCGCCGAGCAGCTCGGAGAGCCGCTTGGCCACGGGGGCCAGCGAGAACTCCGGCTTGACCTGGCCCTTGGGACGGCCCAGGTGCGCAACGACGACCACCTTGGCGCCGCGGCCCGCCAGTTCCCGGATCGTCGGGATCGAGGCGCGGATGCGGCCGTCATCGGTGATCACGTCCCCGTCGAGGGGAACGTTCAGGTCGGCGCGTACGAGGACGCGCCGACCTTTCACGTCGAGCTTGTCGAGACCACGCATCAGAGCGAGGCACCCACGTACTCGATGAGGTCCACGAGACGGTTGGAGTAGCCCCACTCGTTGTCGTACCAGCCGATGACCTTCACCTGGTTGCCGAAGACCTTCGTGAGGCCGGCGTCGAAGATGCAGGAGCTCGGGTCGGTGACGATGTCGCTGGAGACGATGTCGTCCTCGGTGTAGGTCAGGTAGCCCTTCAGCGGCCCCTCGGCGGCGGCCTTGAACGCGGCGTTGACCTCTTCGACCGTCACGTCGCGCTTGAGCTCGACGGTCAGGTCGGTCGCCGAGCCCGTGGGGATCGGCACGCGCAGCGCGAAGCCGTCGAGCTTGCCCTTGAGCTCCGGCAGCACCAGGCCGATCGCCTTGGCGGCGCCGGTCGAGGTGGGGACGATGTTCAGCGCGGCGGCGCGGGCCCGGCGCAGGTCGGCGTGGGGGCCGTCCTGCAGGTTCTGGTCCTGCGTGTACGCGTGGATCGTCGTCATGAGGCCCTTTTCGATCCCGAAGGAGTCGTTGAGGACCTTGCCCAGCGGGGCCAGGCAGTTGGTGGTGCACGACGCGTTGGAGATGATCGTGTGGTTCGCCGGGTCGTAAGAGGTGTGGTTGACACCCATGACGACGGTGACGTCCTCGTTCTTCGCCGGAGCGGAGATGATGACCTTCTTCGCGCCGTTCTCGGCGTGCACCTTGGCCTTGTTGGCGTCGGTGAAGAAGCCGGTCGACTCGACGACGACGTCGACGCCCAGGTCGCCCCAGGGCAGGTTCGCCGGGTCGCGCTCGGCGAAGGCCTTGATGGCCTTGCCGTCGACGATGATCTCGTCGGCGGTCGCCTTCACCTCGAAGGGGAGACGACCCAGGATGCTGTCGTACTTCAGCAGATGGGCGAGCGTGGCATTGTCGGTGAGGTCGTTGACAGCAACGACCTCGATGTCCTTGCCGCTGGCCGCGGCAGCTCGCCAGAAGTTGCGGCCAATCCGGCCGAAGCCGTTGATGCCTACGCGGATGGTCACGGGGATCCGATCTCCTCGTCCGTCGTTACGTGACTGAAACCTCGGTGCAGACCCTATCGGACTCAAATTGGTTTAGACCAAGTGGGTCTGCCGGAGGGCGTCATAGCGTAAGAAAGCCGCAAAGCGGGGCGGCTAACTGTAAAAAATGTGGCTGTTTCAGCCGCTCAACATGTCGGCGGTGAGGCTCGCCTCGGTGGTCGGCATGCCGAGGTCCTGGGCGCGCTTGTCGGCCATGGCGAGCAGGCGGCGGATGCGGCCGGCGATGGCGTCTTTGGTGAGCGGCGGGTCGGCGATCTGGCCGAGCTCCTCCAGCGAGGCCTGCTTGTGCTCCACGCGCAGGCGCCCGGCGATCACGAGGTGCTCGGGGGCGTCGTCGCCGAGGATCTCCAGGGCCCGCTGCACGCGCGCACCGGCGGCGACCGCCGCGCGGGCCGAGCGGCGCAGGTTGGCGTCGTCGAAGTTGGCGAGGCGGTTGGCGGTGGCGCGGACCTCGCGCCGCATCCGGCGCTCCTCCCAGGCCAGCACGCTGTCGTGGGCGCCGAGGCGGGTCAGCAGGGCGCTGATGGCGTCGCCGTCGCGGACGACCACGCGGTCGACCCCGCGCACCTCACGCGCCTTGGCGTGGATCTTCAGCCGCCGCGCGGAGCCGACCAGCGCGAGCGCGGCCTCGGGCCCCGGGCAGGTGACCTCGAGCGACATCGACCGGCCCGGCTCGGTCAGCGAGCCGTGGGCCAGGAACGCGCCCCGCCAGGCGGCCTCGGCGTCACACGTCGCCCCCGACACGACCTGGCGCGGGAGACCCCGCACCGGGCGGCCGTGGTTGTCGATCAAACCGGTCTGCCGGGCCAGCGCCTCGCCGTCCTTGTAGACGCGGACGACGTAGCGCGACCCCTTCCTGAGCCCCGCCGGGGCCAGCACCAGCACCTCGGCCTTGTGGCCGAACACCTCGCCAATGTCCTTGATCAGGCGTCGGGCCGTCACGTTGGTGTCGAGTTCGGCCTCGATCACGATCCGGCCGCCCACCAGATGGAGCCCGCTGGCGAACCGCAGCAGCGTCGACACCTCGGCCTTGCGGCAGCAGGGCTTGAGCACCGGAAGGCGGCTCAGCTCGTCTTTTACCACGCCTGTCATGGCCATTAGCGCGTGTCCTCCCCCAAACAGACTATGGCCGTTAGTGTCTCGCACGCTGACTAGGGGGTATCACCGCTTCTCGCGGAAAATCTCGTCCAGGACAGTGGCAAGACGTGGTGCGTCGTGCCTGGGAGATCCGTCAGAGGCTCCCACATCGGCCAATATCAGACGCCCTCCGAGCGCCACCACGGCCTTCTCCAGCTCACCCGGTTCGGGCACCACGCCCCGGTCGGCCACCACCGCGTCGACCAGCAACGACGGCGCGTGGTCGCGGAGCACCTCGAGATGGTTCTCCGGTGAGAAGCCGTCGGTCTCGCCGGGCTGCGGGGCCAGGTTGAGGATGACCAGCCGCCGGGCGCTCGTGGTCGCCAGGGCCCTGGCCAGCTCGGGGACCTTCAGATGCGGCAGCACGCTGGTGAACCACGACCCTGGCCCGAACACCACCCAGTCGGCCTCGTGGATGGCCCGGACCGCCTCCGGGGAGACCGGCGGATCGGACGGAACCAGCGATATCGCCCGCACCCGCCCGGGGGTGAGCGCGCACGCGACCTGCCCGCGCACCGTCGTGACCTGGCCATCGAGCTCGACCTCGGCCTCGATGTCGAGCGGCACCGACGCCATCGGCAGCACCCGCCCGTGGGCGCCGAGGAGGCGGCCGACCCACTCGAGCGCCTTGACAGGGTCGTCAAGAAGCTCCCAGAGGGCGACGATCAGCAGGTTGCCGACCGCGTGGCCCTGCAGGTCTCCTTCGCCGTGAAAGCGGTGCTGGACGACCCTCGACCAGGTCTGGCCCCACTCGTCGTCGCCGCACAGAGCGGCGAGCGCCATACGCAGATCGCCGGGCGGCAGGACGCCGAGTTCGCGGCGAAGACGGCCGCTGGAGCCGCCGTCGTCGGCGACGGTGACGATGGCGGTGAGGTCGGTGGTGACCCGGCGCAGGGCGGAGAGCGAGGCGTGCAGACCGTGGCCGCCTCCGAGCGCTACGACCCTGATTCCTCCAGGGCCGCCCTCACTCACTCGCGACCCACATCGCGGTGGCTGACCTGGACGTCCATGCCGCGTTCGCGCAGGCGGGCGCCGAGCTGCTCGGCCATGGCCACGCTGCGGTGCTTGCCGCCGGTGCAGCCGACCGCGAGGGTGGCGTAGCCCTTGCCCTCACGTGTGTAACCCGCCGCGACCACGCCGAAGACCTCCTCGTAGCCGTCGAGGAACTCCTTGGCGCCGGGCTGGCTGAGCACATATTCCCTCACCGGTACGTCGAGACCGTTCATCGGCCGCAACTCCGGCACCCAGTGAGGATTGGGCAGGAAACGGCAGTCGACGACGAGGTCGGCATCGACCGGAAGGCCGTATTTGTAACCGAACGACACCACGTTGACCTTAAGGCCTGGCCGGTCCTCCCCGCCGAAGAACGAGACGATCTTCTTACGGAGTTCGTGGACGTTGAGCTTGGAGGTGTCGATCACCAGGTCGGCGTTGGCCCGCACCTCGCGCAGGATGCCGCGCTCACGGTCGATGCCGTCGACGAGACGGTTCTCCCCCTGGAGGGGATGCGGCCGGCGGACGTTCTCGAACCGCCGCACCAGCTCGTCGTCGCTGGCCTCCAGGAACACCACGCGCACCTCGACCCCGCGCCCGTCGAGCTCCTCGATGGCGGCGTTGAGGTCGGTCGTGAACGCCAGCGACCGGACGTCGACGACCGCCGCCACGTGGTCGGCGGCCAGCTTGACCCGCCCGGCCTCCTCGGCCAGCGAGAACAGCAGGCCGGGCGGCAGGTTGTCGATGACGAACCAGCCCAAATCTTCCAGCGCCTTGGCCGCGGTGCTGCGCCCGGCGCCGGACATGCCGGTGACGATGACGAACCCCGGCTCGCTGCCGGCCTCACTGCCGGTCTGGGTGCCGGTGTCGCTCATGCGCTCTCCCCCTTCAACGCCGCGACGATCGCTTCGGCCGTCGCCGGTCCGATGCCGGGAACCTCGCATATCTCGGCGGCCGTCGCGTCACCAAGGCGTTTCACGGAGCCGAAGTGCCGGAGAAGAGCCTGCCGCCGGGCGGGGCCGAGACCGGGAACCGTGTCCAGAGCGCTCTCTTTGAGCGATCGGGACCTCTTGGCACGATGGTAGGTGATCGCGAAGCGATGCGCCTCGTCACGGAGCCGTTGCAGAAGGTAGAGCGCCTCGCTCGTGCGCGGAAGGATCACCGGCTCGTCGTCGCCGGGCAGCCAGACCTCTTCGAGCCGCTTGGCCAGGCCGCAGACCGCGACGTCGTCGATCCCGAGTTCGTCGAGGGCCCGCTGGGCCGCCGCGGCCTGCGCGGGACCGCCGTCGACGACGACCAGGTTGGGCGGGTAGGCGAACTTGCGCGGGCGGCCGGTCTCGGGGTCGATCGGCTCACCGGTGGCTTCGCCGCCGAGCTCGCCGGTGGCGCTGCGCTCTTCGAGATAGCGGCGGAACCGCCGGGTGATGACCTCGTGGATCGAGGCGACGTCGCCTTCGGTGGATTTGATCTGGAACCGCCGGTATTCGCTTTTGCGGGCCAGCCCGTCTTCGAACACGACCATCGAGGCGACCACGTTGGTGCCCTGGATGTGGGAGACGTCGTAGCACTCGATGCGCAGCGGCGCCTGTTCGAGGTCGAGCCCGTCGACGAGCTCCTGCAGCGCCTTGCTGCGGCTGGTCAGGTCGCTGGAGCGGCGCAGCTTGTGCTGGGTGAGGGCCTCTTTGGCGTTGCGCTCGACCGTCTCCATCAGCGACTTCTTGTCGCCGCGCTGCGGCACCCGCACCTGGACGCGGGCCCCCTTCGACTCTGACAGCAGCTCGACCACGGCGTCGAGGTCGGGCGGGTTGGCCGGGACGAGGATCTCGCGCGGGATCTCGGCCTCGGAGTACATCTGGATGAGGAAGTGCTCGACCAGATCGCCCGGCGTCGACGCCTCGACCTTGTCGACCACCCAGCCGCGCTGGCCCCGGATGCGCCCGCCCCGCACGTAGAACACCTGGACGGCGGCCTCGAGCTCGTCTTCGGCCAGGGCGACCACGTCGGCGTCGGTGGCGTCGCCGAGCACCACGGCCTGCTTCTCCAAAGCCTTCTGGAGGGCCTGGACGTCGTCGCGCAGGCGGGCCGCCCGCTCGTATTCCTCGACCGCCGCCGCCTCGCGCATCTCGGTTTCGATGCGCTTGATGAAGCGGGTGGTGTTGCCGGCCATGAAGTCGCAGAAGTCTTCGGCCAGGGCGCGGTGCTCGTCGGGGGTGACCCGGCCGACGCAGGGCGCCGAGCACTTCTCGATGTAGCCGAGCAGGCAGGGCCGCCCGATCTGGCCGGCGCGCTTGAACACGCCCGCCGAGCAGGTGCGGACCGGGAAGACGCGCAGCAGCAGGTCGACCGTCTCGCGGATGGCCCAGGCGTGGCTGTAGGGCCCGAAGTAGCGGGTGCCCTTGCGCTTGGCGCCGCGCAGGACCTGCACGCGCGGGAACTCGTCGGCCATCGTGACCGCGAGGTAGGGGTAGGACTTGTCGTCGCGGTATTTGACGTTGAAGTGGGGGTCGAACTCCTTGATCCAGGAGTATTCGAGCTGGAGGGCCTCGACCTCGGTGCCGACGACCGTCCAGTCGACGCGGGCCGCCGTGGTCAGCATCGACTGCGTGCGGAAGTGGAGGCTCGCGAAGTCGGCGAAGTAGGAGTTCAGCCGCTGCCGCAGGCTCTTCGCCTTGCCCACGTAGATCACCCGGCCGGAGGGATCCCTGAAACGGTAGACGCCGGGAGACTCGGGGATCGATCCGGGTGCGGGCCGATAGGTTGCCGGATCAGCCACTCTCCAAGACTATCCGCCCCCACTGACATTCCGTTTCCATGATCAAGGACATCACGGGAGTGTCCCGGCGATGCAGGCGATGGCGGTCACCACCGCATAGGGCCGCCATCCGGGCAGCCGCTCCCCCAGGTGCCGCGCCAGCGCCAGGTGGCACATCAGCACCACGACGGGGATGAGCCGGGCGAACTCGTACCGCCCGGCGGCCACGGCCAGCCCGGCGACGACGGCGCCGAGCACCGCGATGATCAGCAGCTCCCGGCCGAGCGGCCGGCGCAGACCGTAGAGGAGGGCCGGAACACCGATGAGCGCGAGCCCGTACCGGGACAGGGGCTCCTCGACGAGCGGCCGGTACAGCTCCGGCGCATCGGTCAGCGGCCCGGTCACCTCCGGATAGGGCCAGGCCAGCGCCAGTGCGACCGCCCCCACCCCCGCGGGGACGATCAGCACCAGCCGCCGCCACTCCCACCGCCGGGCGACCAGGATGCCCGCGATCCCGACCACGGCCGCCACGGCCGTGAACGGATGCACCAGCACGATCACCGGCGGCAGCACGACGAGCGCCACCAGCCCCCGCCCGCTGTCCCGGAACCCGACGAGCCGGGCCCAGGTCAGCACCATCAACGCGGCCGCCGGAGTGGACGGGAAGGCGAACGCGAACGACAACGAGGTGAGCCCGGGGAACCCGCTCCAGCCGAACCCGTCGACCCCCCACAGGACGACGGTGAACCCGGCGGCGAGCGCCACGGTGGCGTCCCCGGCCCCCAGCCTCCGGCCGAACACCCGGAGGGCGACCAGCAGGGCTAGGACGTTGAGGATCCCCGCGACCCCGAGCACGGTCTCCGGCTCGGCCCCGCAGACCCGGGCCACGAACGCCAGCCCGAGCACGTAGGGCGACCCGTCGGCGTGGACGTCGTCGAGCGCCGCCCGCATCGTGGCGACGTGCAGATCCCAGTCCCCCACCCAGGCGTGCCGGTAGGCGACGAGCAGCGCCCACCCCAGCACGGCCCCCGCGACCAGGACATACCACCCGGACCGCTCGGCCTGCGCGAACCCCCTCACACCTCCATGATCATCAACCGACCGTCAACCAACCGCCCCCGACACCCCAAGCCGACCCCCGTTCCCGAGGAAACCCGCAACGGGAACCGCCACGAGCCACCATTCCTGGTGAGGCACGAGCCGTCGCCGGTGCGATTCCGGGGAGCCACCTCCGGCTGCATGATGGCGAGCCGGCCAACGTGCCGAGAGCCTCTCGCGCCGCCTGTTCCAGGATGACGGGAATCGGTCTCGCCTCCGCGCCGAAGCCGAGACCGATTCCCGCCGGACCCTGGTGGCACCCCAGGTCTGTGGTTCTTCAAGGGCGGGCCGCCACGGTCCACCTCCGAGCCGGAAGCGGCCGGGGCCGCCTGCTTCTTGGTGGCGGCCGGGCCAACGCCCCGGCACCCCGGCCCCGAGCGGTTTCCCGGCGCCTGTCGCCTGGTGGCGGACGGGCCGCCGTCTCGCGCCCCTCGGCCGTGCCACCTGATGGTGGGCGCGCCGTCGTCCCGGCCCCGGGTGGACCCTGAGCCGTGTCCCGCCACCCTCCCTCTGGTGGCGGGCGGGCCGGCGTCTCGCGCCCCTCGGCCGTGCCACCTGGTGGTGGGCGGGCCGTCGTTCCCGATGGTGGTGGGGATGTGGTCCGCGCGGTGATCACCTTCTCCGGTTCCGGGGGACGAAGCCGCAGGTCGTCGGGGCCGTGGAAGCCGCGCCGGGGCGCCGCTCGTGTGGCCGCCGACCGTGCGGGTCGGGGGCCTTCCCACGTACGGCGGCTCTCGCCGACGGACGCGTGCCCGGCTCGTGACATCCGTGAGCACAGGGCTCTCCAGCTGCGATGACGCCGTCCGAAAACGGTCCGCGGCCCGTGGCTGGCCCGTTCCTGAACCCCGGAACGGACCGCGCCACAACCGGGCCGGGGTCGGCGGAGCCGGCGCCCGTGCGCGGTTCGGATGGCTACGCCAGCGTGATGTTGCCGCCGTTGACCGTGATCTGCTTCTCTTCGAGCGGCGAGGGGGCGGGACCGCCCGCGACCGAGCCGTCGGTGATCTTGAACTTGCTGCCGTGGCAGGGGCAGTTGATGGTGCCGCCGGAGATGCTGGCCACCGAGCAGCCCGCGTGGGTGCAGACCGCGGTGAAGCACTTGAACTCGCCCGCCGTCGGCTGGGTGATGACGATCTTCTCCGATTCGAAGATCTTGCCGCCGCCCTCGGGGATGTCGGAGGTGCGCGCGAAGGCGTTGGCCGCCGCGGGAGGCGGCTCCTCCTCGGCGGGAGGGTCCTCCGCCGGGGGCTCTTCGGCCGGCGGGTCCTCAGCGGGCGGGTCGTTCTGGTCGTCGGTGGCGGGCGGCGGGTTGTCAGAGCCTCCGGCCGGTACGGCCTGGTCGGCGGGCACCGATCCTGGCGGCTCGACCTGGGCGGTCGTGCCGGAGGAGTAGCCGGTGCACGCCGTGAGGGCGGCGGCCAGCCCGGCGCCGCCCACCGCGAAGACCAGGCCCCGCCGCGTCAGCGCGCTCGTGACCTGATCCTGCTCAGAGGTGCCGTTCACGTTCATTTACATCCTCCGCTGGGGGACTTCCCGATCATTGGTAGGTACGGCCCTAACCCCGTTCGTGGTTCAGCCTGACCGATCGGATCCGAGCGGAATATGAAGAAATACACTCACAGGTCGAAGATCTTGCGGAGAAAACGCCCGGTGTGGCTGGCGTCGACCAGGGCGACCTCCTCGGGCGTCCCGGTCGCGACCACCCGGCCGCCGCCGGAACCGCCCTCGGGCCCCATGTCGATGACCCAGTCGGCCGTCTTGATGACGTCGAGGTTGTGCTCGATCACGATGACCGTGTTCCCGGCGTCGACCAGCCGCTCCAGCACGCCCAGCAGCCGCCGGATGTCCTCGAAGTGGAGGCCGGTGGTCGGCTCGTCGAGGACGTAGATGGTCCGGCCGGTGGAGCGGCGCTGGAGCTCGGAGGCGAGCTTCACCCGCTGGGCCTCACCGCCCGACAGGGTCGTGGCGGGCTGCCCGAGCCGGACGTAACCGAGCCCGACGTCGTTGAGCGTCTTCAGGTGGCGGCTGATCGCCGGGATGGCCTCGAAGAACTCCCCGGCCTCCTCGATCGGCATGTCGAGGATCTCGGCGATCGTCTTGCCCTTGTAGTGGACCTCCAGCGTCTCGCGGTTGTAGCGGGCGCCGTGGCAGACCTCGCACGGGACGTACACATCAGGAAGGAAGTTCATCTCGATCTTGATGGTGCCGTCGCCCGCGCACGCCTCGCAGCGCCCGCCCTTGACGTTGAAGCTGAATCGGCCCTGGAGGTAGCCCCGGATCTTGGCCTCGGTCGTCTGGGCGAACAGCTTGCGGACGTGGTCGAACACGCCCGTGTAGGTCGCCGGGTTGGAGCGCGGGGTGCGCCCGATCGGCGACTGGTCGACGTGGACGACCTTGTCGAGGTGGTCGATGCCGGTCACCCGCGAGTGACGCCCCGGCACGGTCTTGGCGCCGTGGAGCTCCCGGGCGAGCGAGGTGTAGAGGATGTCGTTGACCAGCGTCGACTTGCCCGACCCCGACACCCCGGTGACGGCGGTGAACACGCCGAGCGGGAACTCGACGTCGATGCCGCCGAGGTTGTGCTCGCGGGCGCCCTTCACCACGAGCTGCCGCTTGCGGTCGCGCTTGCGCCGCTTCTTGGGCACCTCGATGGCCCGCCGCCCCGACAGATAGGCGCCGGTCAGCGATTCTTCACTGGACAGCAGCTCTTCGACGGTGCCGGAGACGACGACCTGGCCGCCGTGCTCACCGGCGCCGGGGCCGATGTCGACCACCCAGTCGGCCGCCGCGATGGTGTCTTCGTCGTGTTCGACGACGATCAGGGTGTTGCCCATGTCGCGCAGCCGGATCAGCGTCTCCAGCAGGCGCTGGTTGTCGCGCTGGTGGAGGCCGATGGAGGGTTCGTCCAGGACGTAAAGGACACCGACGAGACCCGAACCGATCTGGGTGGCGAGCCTGATGCGCTGGGCCTCGCCACCGGCGAGGGTGCCAGCGGCGCGGTCGAGGGTCAGGTAGTCGAGGCCGACGTCGAGCAGGAAGCCCAGGCGGGCGTTGATCTCCTTGACCACCCGCTCGGCGATCTGCATGTCGCGCTCGGAGAGCTTGAACCCCGACAGGAACTTCGCGCACTCGCCGATCGACAGCCCCGAGACGTCGGCGATCGACGAACCGCCGACGGTCACCGCGAGCGAGACCGGCTTGAGGCGGCGGCCCTTGCAGGCCGGGCACGGGATCTCCCGCATGTAGCCCTCGAACTTCTCCCGCACCGCGTCGCTCTCGGACTCGGCGTGGCGGCGCTGGATCCACGGGATCACGCCGTCGAAGTCGGTGTAGTAGGAGCGCTGGCGCCCGAACCGGTTGGCGTAGCGGATGTGGACCTGTTCGTCGTGGCCGCGGAGCAGGGAGTTCTGCTGAGCCTTGGTCAGCTTCTCCCACGGGGTGTCGAGGGTGAAGCCGAGGGCGTTGCCCAGGCCCTCGATCAGCTTCTCGAAGTAGTCGCTGGTGTGGCCGCCCGCCCACGGGGTGAGCGCGCCGTCGCCGAGGGTCTTCTCGGGGTCGGGGACGACCAGCTCGGGGTCGACCTCCATGCGGGTGCCCAGGCCCGTGCACTCGGGGCAGGCGCCGAACGGCGAGTTGAACGAGAACGACCGGGGCTCCAGCTCCTCGAACGACAGGTCGTCGTAGGGGCAGTAGAGGTGCTCCGAGTAGAAACGCTCCCGGTTGGGGTCGTCGGCCTCGAGGTCGACGAAGTCGAGCGTGATCGTGCCGCCGGACAGCTGGAGCGCCGTCTCGACCGAGTCGGTGAGGCGGCGGCGGGCCGTGTCCTTCACCGCGAGGCGGTCGACGATGACCTCGATGTCGTGCTTCTCGTACTTCTTCAGCGTCGGCGGCTCTTCGAGCCGGATGATCGTGCCGTCGACCCGGGCACGGGCGTAGCCCTTGGTCTGGAGCTCCCGGAACAGCTCGGCGTATTCGCCCTTGCGGCCCCGGATCACCGGCGCGAGCACCTGGAAGCGGGTGCCCTCTTCGAGCTCCAGGACGCGGTCGACGATCTGCTGCGGGGTCTGCCGCGCGATCGGCCGCCCGCAGGTCGGGCAGTGGGGCTTGCCGATGCGGGCCCAGAGGAGCCGCAGGTAGTCGTAGACCTCGGTGATCGTGCCGACGGTCGAGCGGGGGTTGCGGCTGGTCGACTTCTGGTCGATCGACACCGCCGGGGACAGGCCCTCGATGAAGTCGACGTCGGGTTTGTCCATCTGCCCCAGGAACTGGCGGGCATAGGCCGACAGCGACTCGACGTAGCGCCGCTGGCCCTCGGCGAAGATCGTGTCGAAGGCCAGGCTCGACTTGCCCGAGCCGCTCAGCCCGGTGAAGACGATCAGGGCGTCGCGAGGGAGATCAAGCGAGACGTCCTTCAAATTGTGTTCGCGCGCGCCACGCACGACGAGACGGTCAGCCACAGCGTTCCCGATGGTCGTTGGGGTCTACAGGAGTGCACCGGGCAGGCTATCCGCCGCCACCGACAAAAATGCCCCTGCTCCTTCAGAGTACGTGGACGAGGATGAGCCCATGTCCCTTCTTGACGACTACAGGGCGGAACTCGCCGCCGCCGACGCCCGGCTGATCTCCACGGTCGCGGCCCTGTCCGACGAGGAGATGCGCGCCCCGTCGGCCCTCGACGGCTGGACCAGGGGTCACGTCGCCACCCACATCTCCAGGAACGCCGACTCCCTGGTGAATCTGCTCACATGGGCCCGTACGGGGGTGGTCACCCCCCAGTACCGCGACGCTACCGAACGCGACGAGGGCATCGCCGCTGGCCACGCGAGACCCGCCAAGGAGCAGCTCGCCGATCTGGAGGAGAGCACAGCGCGCTTCGCGGAGGCGGCCGACGCGATGCCGGCCGACCGATGGTCGTTCCTGATCAGCGGTACCCGCCCGCCCGAGCATCCGGCCTGGTACGTCGTCATGCGCCGCCTGCGCGAGGTCGAGATCCACCACGGCGACCTCGGCACCGGCTACACCTGGCGCGACTGGCCCGGCCGCTACGTCGACTGGGAGTTCCACGACTCCCTGCGGATCTGCGGCGAGCCCACTTACGGCCGGCTGACCGTGACCGACACCGGCGAGACGGTCGACGGCGCCGAGGGCCCGCACCTCCAGGCCACGAAGCGGGAGCTCACGGCCTGGCTGACCGGCCGTCTCCGGCCCGAAGGGTTCCCGCCACCGCCGGTGTGGATGGTCCGGACCGCCCCCGACGGCCTAGCGTGATCTCATGACCTATACGGGAGACGTGTCCAAGGGCGGTCCGGCCGACGTCCGGGAGCTGGAGAAGATCACCATCGCGAAGATGGAGGTCGGCGACTTCGGCAACAACGCCTATCTGATCCGCTGCCGCGAGACCGGCGACGGCATGCTGATCGACGCCGCCGCCGAGCCCGCGCGGATCATGGAGCTGATCGGCAGGCAGCCCATCAGCGTGATCGTGACCACCCACCAGCACGGCGACCACTGGGGCGCCCTGGAGGAGGTCGCCGCCGCGACCGGCGCGACCGTCGTGGCGGGCCGCGACGACGCCGCTGCGCTGCCGGTGGAAGTCCGGCCGGTCGACCACGGCGACCGGGTGACCGTCGGGGTGACCGATCTGGAGGTGATCCACCTGCGCGGCCACACGCCCGGCTCGATCGCCCTCTACTACCCGGGGCACATCTTCACGGGAGACTCGCTGTTCCCGGGCGGCGTGGGCAACACCTGGAAGGACCCGGAGCGGTTCACCTCGCTCTACACCGACGTGGTGGAGCGGGTCTTCGACCGGTTCGGCGACGAGACCTGGGTCTACCCGGGCCACGGCAAGGACACCACGCTCGGGGTGGAGCGCCCCGCGCTGCCGGAATGGAAGGCGCGGGGCTGGTAGTCAGCGCGTGCCCAGCACCTTGGCGATCAGCGTGGCGGCGGCGTCGGGATCGTCGGCGCTCTCCACGACCTCGCCCCACGACCACCGGTAGAACCAGCCGCCCTCCAGCGAGACGCAGTCGACGGTCTCGTTGAGCAGGGCGGCCTCCGGGGCGCTGACCTTGAGCGAGGGCCGTTCCAGCCGCAGGTCGACGGCGAAGCCGCGCTGTTCGAGTTCGCGTGCCAGCTTGCCGAGGAAGTACGAACGGGTGAGCTCACGCGGGGCGGTCGCCATACCGTCATTAGACAACGGCCGATCCGCCCCGGAAAGTCACCTATCGGGTGCCTGCCAGGCGCTCCTTGCGCTTGGCGCGCCGGAACATCAGCACCCGCAGCGGGATCGCCGACACGATCGCGATCTGCATGATCGCGCCGACCTGGATGAGCTGGTCGCCACCGGGCAGCCCGGCGGCCCAGACCATCAGGCAGGCCACGTTGATGAGCATCCAGCCGAGGACGAACGCGGCCATGTTGCCCTTGGGCTTCGGATATTCGATCCGGCTGATCATCAGGAACGACGTGGCGAAGATGCCGAGGATCGTGTAGATCGTCGGCGGGAACAGCAGCACGATCGACACGATCGTCATGGCGCCCATGGGGATCGGCAACCCCATGAAGTCGCCGCTCTTGGTCTTCACGCAGGCGAATCGGGCGAGCCGGGTCACCCCCGCGAGCAGCACCGACGCGGCGGCGGCCAGCACGAGCCACAGTGGCAGCGGGGCGTTGAACCCACCCCATATCACGATCATGAACGCCGGGGCGAAGCCGAAGCTGATGACGTCGGCCAGGTTGTCGAGCTCGGCGCCCATCGCCGAGGCCCGGAACCGGCGCGCCACCAGGCCGTCGAACAGGTCGCAGGTCGCGCCGACGAGCAGCAGCACGACGGCGGTGCCGAAGAACCTCGGATCGGGCTCGAAGTTGCCCCGGGTCATCTTGAGCTGGTCGATCGCGCTGTAGGCCAGCACGACCACCGACAGGAACCCCGACAGGGCGTTGCCGAGCGAGAGCAGGTCGGCGGCCGACAGGCGGAACGCCTTGCCGACCGGCCCGATGGGTTGATCCTCTTCTTCGACGGACCAGCTTCCGGCCCTGAGGTCAGGCGCGGTCAATGCGGGTCACCCCAGCCACGGTTTTGTCGCCGACGGTCACGGCGGGCTCGACGCCCTCCGGCAGATAGAGGTCGACCCGGGAACCGAGCCGGATCAACCCGACCCGGTCACCCTGGGCGACCTTCGCGCCTGCCTGCAGGTAGGGCACGATGCGGCGCGCGACGGCCCCGGCGATCTGGACCATCTCGATGTCGCCGAGCGCGGTGTCGAGATGCCACACCACGCGTTCGTTCTTGTCGCTGTCCTTGTTGAACGCGGGCACGAAACCGCCGGCCACGTGTTCCACCGAGACGACGGTCCCGGCGGCGGGGGCGCGGTTGACGTGGACGTTGAGGGGGCTCATGAAGATCGCGACCCGGGTGCGGCCGTCGGGCCAGGGGTCGACGCTCTGCACGACGCCGTCGGCCGGCGACAGCAGCCGCCCGGTGCCGATCGAGCGGTCGGGGTCGCGGAAGAACCAGAGCATCCCGCCCGTGAGGGCCGCCAGCGGCACCGCCGCGTAGGCCCACTTGGGAGACCGGCGGGTCAGGGCCGCTGTCACGGTCGCCGCGGCCGCTGTGGGAGCCAGCCATGGCGACACACCGCGCGCGAGCCGGACGCGTGGGCGAGGACTTTCTTTTTCGTTCGACACTAGGAGCCTTTGTACTCTTTTGCGACTAGAGGACGGATTTGCGACTTAAGCAGTTATGTTACCGATGCCACAGTCCCTAACCGTCCTCTTTCGCGTCAAGCGCGTGACCCCAGGGGGTCTGAGGCTAGTGCCGCTCCGCCTCTTCGGGCGCGGCGTCCTTCTCGACGGCCGGGGTGCGGCGCGACTTCACGATGCTCGCGACCGTCGTGATCAGCATCGTTCCGATGATGACGCCCAGCGAGACCTGGATCGGGATCTTCGGCGCCCAGTCGACGAGGTCGTGCATGGCCTCGAGAATCAGCTTCACGCCGATGAAGGCGAGAATGAAGGCCAGACCGTAACTGAGGTAGACCAGGCGCTGCAGCAGACCGCCGAGCAGGAAGTAGAGCTGCCGCAGACCCATCAGGGCGAACGCGTTGGCGGTGAAGACGATGAACGCGTCGGTGGTCAGACCGAAGATCGCCGGGATGGAGTCGAGCGCGAACAGCAGGTCGGTGCTGCCGATGGCGATCATGACGATCAGCATCGGCGTGACCATCTTCTTGCCGTCGACCCGGACGATCATCTTGGAGCCGACGTAGTCCTGCGTGGTCGGGAACGCCCGGCGGGCGTAGCGCAGCAGGATGTTCTCGTCGAAGTCGTCTTCGCTCTTGTTGTGGTCGCGGATCATCGTGTAGGCGGTGTAGAGGAGGATCGCGCCGAACACGTAGAAGAGCCAGTGGAACTGGTTGAGGGCGGCGGCGCCGACCACGATGAAGAACCCGCGCATCACCAGCGCTATCAGGATGCCGATCGTCAGCACCTTGTGCTGATAGGCCTTCGGCACCGCGAACCGCGACATGATGATGAAGAAGACGAACAGGTTGTCGATGCTCAGGCTGTATTCGGTGATGTAACCCGCGAAGAACTCACCCGACTGCTGCGGGCCCGCGAAGATCAGCAGGCCGATGCCGAACAGCACGGCGAGGGCGACGTAGAGGCCGACCCAGAAGCCGGCCTGGCGGATGGAGAACTCTTTGGGCTCTCCACGGTCGACGACCCACAAATCGATGGCGATGACCACGAGCAGGCCGATGATGACGGCAGCCCAACCCCACACGGGAATGTCCACTCTCTTAATCCCTCCGGCGCGCGACGAAACACACTGCCGGAGGTCTCTCCCGCCCCTGGAAAGGTTCCAGACACGGACCGACGGCCCCGGGTGCAGACACCGTGATGACGGGACCGTCGCGAAGGGATACTCCCCCCCAACGCGAACAGTATAGAGACCAGCCCCGGGGTCTCCTGAACCCCGGGGTCAGGTTTCTTGAACGAATTATTCCTGTCAACCCGGAACAAGCCCGGGTGATTCCCCGGTCAGGCGTAGAACTTCAGGACGGCCTCGACCGCTTCCTCGTCGCCGGGCAGGGCGTTCCCCCGGGCCAGCGAGGCGGCCGCCAGATCGCCGAGGAGGCCCTCGTCGGCCAGCAGGCGCAGCAGCGCCGACCGCATCGCGCCCGCGTCGACGGGCGGCAGCAGCAGCCCCGCCTCGCCGATCATCGGCGGGATGCCGCCCACGGCGAAGGCCACCACGGGCACCCCCGCGCGCAGCGCCTCGTGGACGTTGAGCGGCTGCCCCTCCCAGCGGCTCGGCACCACCAGCGCGGTCGCCGCCTTCAGCAGCGCCGCCACGTCGGTGCGGTGGCCGAGCAGGGTGACCGGCAGGTTCCCGGCGTCGATCCGTTCCTGGAGCGCGCCGCGGAGCGGTCCTTCTCCGGCGACGGCGAAGAGCACATCCGGCGGGTACGGTCCCGCCGCGGCCTCCAGCAGTACCTCCAGCCCCTTCTGCTGCGCCAGCCGCGCCACGGTCAGCAGGACCCGCCTCCCCGCGAACTCCGTCGTGGCGGGCAGGTCGGCCAGCGGCGGCGCGGGCACCACGGCGGCGGCCACCCGCCGGGCACCGAGGGTGACCATGCGGTCGCCCAGGTCGGGCGAGACGACCAGCACCGCGTCGGCCCGGCGGGCCACGACGCGTTCGAGCACGGCGTAGACCGCACCGACGGCGCCGCCCGCCGTGACCGCGTTGTGCAGCGTGACGACCAGCCGGCGCGGCCGGGCCAGCGCGGCCAGCGCACCGGCCCGCAGGCCGTGGGCGTGCACGACGTCGGCCTCGATCCGCCGCAGGGCGCCGACGGTCCTGGCGTCGTTGACCGGATGGGGGCGGTCGGAGACGGGGATCTCCACCACGGCCTGGGGGAAGCCGAACCGCGTGAGGGTCTCGGCCGGACCGGCGACCACGACCTCGTGGCCCCGGGCGGTGAACCCGTCGGCGAGGGTGCGCACGTGACGGCCCACTCCCCCGGCGCTGGTGCCGAGGGTCAGCAGGATCTTCACCTTCTGATCACTTCCTTGAGGTCGTCGCGGTCGATCGCGGCGGCGACCGCCCCGCCGAACCCGGCCGCCACGATCCCGGCCAGGCCCGCCACCAGCACGCTCGTCCACAGGCCGGAGGTGCCGATCAGCCAGACGACGGCCACCCCGGCCGCCGCGCCGCTCACGCCCCCGGCCACCGCCGCGAGCACCGCCCGGGTGAGTCCTTCGAGGGGGCCGTAGGCCCGGCGGACCGCGAGCAGGAGCAGGATTCCGGCGGTGGTCATGCCGATCGTGTTGCCCAGGCCCAGCGCGCCGACCGCCCAGTCGTCGGGCAGGGCGAGCACCAGCCCGATCTGGGCGGCGATCACCACGATCCAGCCGATGACCTGGTCGCGGGCGGCCGGGCGGCCGTGGCCACCGGCGTAGAGCACGCGCGACAGGTGGGCCATCAGGCCATAGCCGACCAGGCCGGGGGCGAACAGGACGATGCCGAGGGTGAGCTGGCCGGGCGGGACCGTCGATTTCGTCATCAGGAACACCTCGGCGACCGGCGCGGCGACCGCGACGAGCGCGCCCGCCGCCAGGCCCGAGATGAGGACGACCGCCCGGGTGGTGCGGGCGGCCAGGGCGGCGAAGGCCTCGTGGTCGCCGCTCTCGAAACGGGCCGAGAGCACCGGGAAGGCGCTGGTGGCGATGGGGACGGCGAGGACGGCGTACGGGACCAGGTAGATCGCCCACGCGTAGTTGTAGGCGGGCAGGCGTCCACCGCCCTCGTTGGCCAGCCGGATCACCACGGCCATCGCGACCTGCTGAGCGAGCAGCGCGCTCAGCCCCGCCGCCGCCAGCCGCCTGACCTGCGGGGCGACGCCGGGCGGGAAGCTCAGGGTCGGCCGCCAGCGCAGGCCGAGCCGGGCGACCGGCCAGAGGACGGTGAGCACGAGGGACAGCACACCGAGGGTGGTGCCGACGCTCAGCACGAGTTCGGCCGCCTCGGGCAGCCCGGCGATCTCGATCGTGCCGCCGAGCGGGACGAACGCCAGATAGGCCACGATGACGACGACACTCGACACGAGCGGGGCCAGCGCGGGCCCGGCGAACCTGCGGTGGGCCTGGAGAACGCCGTAGAGGACGACCGCCAGACCGTACAGAAGGATCTGAGGGGCGAAGACGGCGAGCATGTGGGCGGCGAGGACCATGACCTCACCGGCGTCGCAGTCCTCCACCGCGCCGGGCACGAACACCCACACGATCGGGCCCGCGAGCAGCGCGACCAGCGCGCTCAGCGGGACCAGCAGCACGACGACCCAGGTCAGCAGCCCCGACGCGATCCGCCCGGCGGTCTCGCGGTCGCCGCGTTCGGCGGCGCCCGCCAGCACCGGCACGACCATGCCCGCGAGCGCTCCCCCGACGACGATCTCGAAGACCAGGTTCGGCACCGAGTTCGCGGTGAAATAGGCCGTCGACAGGCAGCCGGTGCCGACCGTCTTGGCGAAGACGAGCTGCTTGCCGAAGCCGGTGATCCGCGCCGCGATCGTGATGACGCCGATGACCAGGGCCGCACCCGCGACCCCTCGGGCCATCAAGGGGTGGGCCGGATGACCTCGGCCGGAGGCGGCACCGGGCGGCGCCCGAGCATGTCGAGCCGGTTGAGCACCGGGTTACCCGCGATGACCTTGGTGAACGACACCTTCTCCGAGGCGGCGGTGAGCGCCACGACGGTGCCGAGCACGGCCAGCCGCCCCGGGCGCCCCAGCTTCTGCGCGGCGGCCAGCCCCAGGAGCGCGCCGAGCGCGTTGGCGCCGGTGTCGCCGAGCATCGCGCGTTCGGCCAGGTCGTCGGGGAGCAGCGCGGCGGCGGCCCCCAGCGGCACGGCGGCCAGCGGCGAACCCGCCAGCGGCGCCCCGGCCAGCAGTCCGACCTTGATCGCGCGGCCCGGTCGCAGGTCGAACAGGTTGGCCAGGTTGGCCGACCCCGCGACGAGCAGTCCGTCGATGGCGATGTCGGCCACGTTGCGCCGGGTCAGCGCGGCGGCGGCGAGGCCGGTCGCGCCGATCCCGAGGATCTTCACCGCACCACTGGTGACCTGGCCTTTCCGCAGCGCGGACAGGTGGCCCTTGAACCCCTTCGACGCGCTGGTGCCGAACACGTCGTCGTAGGCGCCGAGCGCGCCACACGCGACGGAGGTCAGCACCCCCGCGATCTTCACCCGAGGCGGGAGGCCGGGCGCCAGCGCCAGCGCGGCCCCCGCACCCGCCGCGAACGCCGGACCTTCGAGCAGCGTGACGGG
Organism: Herbidospora sp. RD11066; assembly: GCF_054661255.1. Lineage (NCBI taxonomy): Bacteria > Bacillati > Actinomycetota > Actinomycetes > Streptosporangiales > Streptosporangiaceae > Herbidospora > Herbidospora sp. RD11066. The sequence goes on along the minus strand of NZ_BAAGDO010000010.1, from coordinate 17,815 downwards.
CTCGCCGCGATGGTTGACGCGGGCCCAGGTCTTCTCGTCGCCGAAGGGCTGCTTCTTCGTGAACACCGTGTACGCCGCCCTCGCGGCGGCCGCACCGAGCGCCGCCCCCGCCAGGGCGAAGAGCAGGGAACGCTGAGTCACAGCGGGTCCTTCCTGAGGGTCAGCCGGTGGCGGAGGCCACGGGAGACGGGCTGGCAGTGGGGGTGAACGATGGCGTGATGGTCGGCACCGCCGGGGCCGGTTCGAACGCGGTCGCGCCGCTGCCGATCCCGTAGGCGCCCGACTGCCCGCCGAGCTGCTCCTTGAGCGCGTCGATCACCACGATCCGCCCCGAGGGCAGGTCGAGCGTGTCGACGCTGGAGACCTGCGAGGTCTCCTCACCCGAGTCGAGCAGCGCGGCGATCACGCCGCCCGCGCCCGACGCGGTGGTGGTGCCGGTCATGACGGTGCCGAGCCCGGCCTTGTCGAGCGCGCCCGACACCGACACGAGCGCGCCGTTCATGGTCTCGGCGGTCTCGGTCTCGTAGGGCGCGGCCGGGGCGACCACGATCGCCAGCGTCGCCCGGTCGGCCGGTTCGCCGTTGATCGCGATGAAGCCGCCCTCCTGGAAGGCCGACAGCACGGTCGAGGTGGCCGGGTTGGGGGTGCCCGCCTGCGGCCGCATGTTCGTGACGAGCGCGGCGGCCAGCACCGTGCCGGCCTTGTCGTAGGGCGTGGCCCCTTCGGGGAAGGTGGCCCCCGCCGGGGCGAGCTGGGCCGACAGGCCGTCGAGGACCCCGGCCTGCTCGGGCTCCAGGAACGAGTCGGTGAGCGAGACCCGGCCCGTGTAGGTGGCGCCCGCGAGCTCCAGCACCTCGCGCATCGGGTCGCGCAGCGCCGTGGGCGCGTTGGGCGCCTCGACGACCACGACCCGCTCGCCCGCCAGGTCGCGTTCGACCAGCTCGGCGGTGGCGGCGGTGACGAAGGCGTTGTTGCCGTCTTCGCGGGCCTGCTGGGCGGCCAGATCGGCCCGCAGGGTGAGGTTGTCCTGCTTCAGGGTCTGCGCGGTCACCTGCGTCGTCTCGATGATCGGATCCTGGAGGACGGTACTGCCGAGCACGATGCCCACGGTCAGCGCCAGGAAGATCGCCACGATGGAGACGAGGTGATAGCGAAAATCGATCACGAGAAGAGTCCGACCACCCAGAATATGAAGCCGTTCCAGACGTCCTGCGCTCCGTCGAGCCAGATCTTGCCGACCGGCGAGACGAACAGCACCACGCCGATCGTGACGATCGTGGTGGCGACCAGGAGCAGCAGCGACGCCGCGGAGATGCGGCTGCGATAGAGCCTGCTGACGCCTTTGGCGTCGATGAGCTTGCTGCCCAGCCGTAGCCGGGTGAGAAAGGTGCTGGCCATGCCGGCCCGCCCCTTGTCGAGGAACTCCACGAGCGTGGCGTGGGTGCCGACCGCGACGATGAGCGTCGCGCCCTTCTCGTCGGCCAGCAACATCGCGATGTCCTCGCTCGTCGCGGCGGCGGGGAAGAGCACGGCGTCGCGACCGAGCTTGCGCACGTGGTCGAGCCCGGGGGCCCGCCCGTCGGGATAGGCGTGGACGACCAGCTCGGCGCCCCCCGTCAGCGCCTCGTCGGAGACCGAGTCGAAGTCGCCGACGATGATGTCGGGCCGGTAGCCGGCCTCCAGCAGCGCGTCGGCGCCGCCGTCGACACCGATCATGACCGGCCGGTATTCGCGGATGTAGGGCCGCAGCGCCGCGATGTCTTCTTTGTAGTGGTAACCGCGCACCACGATCAGGGCGTGGCGCCCGTCGAGCTTGGTGACGATGTCGGGCACGCCGACGCCGTCGATGAGAAGGTCACGCTCGCGGCGGACGTATTCCATGGTGTTGACGGTGAACGCCTCGATCTGCACCGACAACCCCGCACGGGCCTCGGTCATCGCGGCCTCGACCGACTCGGCGGTCATCACCTCGCCCTTGCCGACGATCTCCTCGTCGGCGTAGACGGTGCCGTCGGTGACCCGGACGACGTCGCCGTCGCGGATCTTCTCGAAGAGCTCGGGTGTCGCGTTGTCGACCAGCGTGACGCCGGCCTCGAGGAGAATCTGTGGCCCCAGGTTCGGGTAGCGTCCGGACACACTCGCCGCCACGTTGACCACGACGGCCACGCCACATGCGACGAGGGCCTCCGCGCTGACCCGGTCGATGTCGACGTGATCGATGATCGCGATTTCTCCGGGGCGAAGGCGTTTCGTGAGCCTCTTGGTGCGTCGGTCGATGCGCGCCGTCGCAGTCACCCCGGGAAGGACACTGACCTTCCGGCGGCGGAGGCCTGGAACCCTGACGCTCGAGACCTTCATCGGGACCATCCTGCCAGAGGTCAGGAGCGTGAAGGCCCGACACCCCGGCACCCGCCAGCTTTGTCGCCACCCTGCCCTCATGCCGCCGTCCCCCATGTCGCCATACGGCCTCGTCCGGGCACGATGCCCTTCTCTGCCCCGAACACCTACCGATGTCACCCGACGAGGGAAAGCGATTGACGGCCGTGTTCCCCCGACCGGCCGCTACTCGTCGCCATTCCAGACTGGCCAACTTTTGCGTGGTTCGCTGGGACTTTTCCGATATGTGACGAACCACGCCCGGCGTATACCGGGGGTTTTCCTTCTTCTTCCGTTACGGCTCCGCCCACCCCGGCACCGCCCACCGCCCAGACCCCGCACCGCATCCGGCGCCAACCACCCGCTGTACCTCCCACCGCAACGAGCGAAGCGGTTGGCCATCCCAGAACTTCTGCCGACCCCTCAAAAATGGCTGCGACCTTGCGGTGCCCGAAGGCGGTCGCATGGCCGCGACGATCCAGGCGGCCACGAACCCTTTGGCCGATCGGTTCAGCCGACGGCCTTCGCGGCGGCGGCCTCGGTCAGGAGTTCCTCCGCGTGGGCGCGGCCCAGTTCGGAGTCCTCCATGCCGGCCAGCATGCGGGCCAGTTCGCGCTTGCGGGCCTCGCGGTCGAGGGCGACGACGCCGCTGCGGACCACGCTGCCGTCGCTGTCCTTCTCGACCACCAGGTGCTGGTCGGCGAAGGCCGCCACCTGGGGCAGGTGGGTGACCACGATGACCTGGGAGGTGCGGGCCAGCTTGGCCAGGCGCCGCCCGATCTCCACGGCCGCCTTGCCGCCCACCCCGGCGTCGACCTCGTCGAACACGAACGTGGGCACCGGGTCGGCCCCGGCGAAGACGACCTCGATCGCCAGCATCACGCGGCTGAGCTCACCCCCGGACGCGCCCTTGTTCAGGGGCAGCGGCGGCGACGCCGGATGGGGCGCCATGCGCAGTTCGACCTCGTCGACGCCCGACGGCCCGAACTCGCCGGTCGAGTCGATCACGACGACGACCCGGGCGTGGGGCATGGCCAGGGCGGTCAGCTCTTCGGTCACGGCCACGCCGAAGCGCTCGGCGGCGGCCTCGCGGATGCGGGTCAGCTCACCGGCCAGCTCGCCGAGCCGGCCGGTCAGCTCTTCGTGTTCGCGGGTCAGCTCGCCGATGCGGTCGTCGTCGCCGTCGAGCTCGCCGACGCGGACGGCCGCCTTCTCCGCCCAGGCGAGGACCTCGGCGACGTCGACGCCGTATTTGCGGGTCAGCCCGTTGAGCAGGGACCGCCGCTCGTGGACCACTTCGAGGCGCTGGGGGTCGGCCTCGACCGACTCGGCGTAGGCGGCCAGTTCGGTCGCCACGTCGTTGATCAGATAACCCGCCTCGGCCAGGCGCTCGGCCAGACCGGCGAGGGCGGGGTCGTAGTCGCGGGCCGACTCGACGGCCGACCGCGCCTGCCCGATCAGCGACACCGCGTCGGCCACCGCCTCGGGGCCCGACATCGGGTCGCCCAGCAGCGCCGTGTGGGCGGTCGTGGCGGCGGCGCGGAGGGTGTCGGCGTGGGTGAGGCGCTCGGCCTCCTCTTTCAGCTCGGCGTCCTCCCCCGCGCGCGGGGCGACCTTCTCGATCTCCTGGAGCCCGAACCGCAGCACGTCGGCCTCCTGCGCGCGTTCGCGCGCCCGGCCGGTCAGCTCGGCGACCAGGTCGCCGACCTTCTTGTGTCTCTTGTACGTCTGTTCGTAGGCCCGCAGCGGCTTGACCAGTTCGTCTCCGGCGTAGCGGTCGAGGGCGGCGCGCTGGCGGCCGGGCTGGAGCAGCCGCTGCTGGTCCATCTGCCCGTGGACGGCCACCAGGTCTTCGGCCAGGAACGTGAGCGTCCCGACCGGGACGGTGCGCCCGCCGAGCCACGCCCGCGACCGCCCCTCGGAGGAGACGGTGCGGGAGATGATGAGCTCGCCGTTCTCGACCTCGCCCCCGATGTCGAACACCTGCTGGGCGGCCCGCCCGGCGGGGTCGACGATGAGGGTGCCCTCGACGGAGCACTTGTCGGCACCCGGACGGACCCGCGCGGGATCGGCCCGGCCGCCGAACAGCAGCCCGAGGCCGGTCACCACCATCGTCTTGCCGGCACCCGTCTCACCTGTGACAACGGTGAATCCGGGGGACAACTCAAGGACGGCCTCGTCGATGACGCCCAGCCCTCGGATACGGACCTCCTCGACCCTTGGCCGCACTGGTCCCTCCCGTTCAACGTCAATGTCGCAAGCGATCCTACGCTCAACTCGCCAAGATTTTCGAGTCACGCGGGCTTGACTCGGCCCCGCCATCCCTCGACCGGAAGCCCGAACTTGGCGACCAATCGGTCGGTGAACGGGACACCGGTGGAATCGACGCCGAGCATGCGCGCGAGACGTACCGGATGAGTGCCTTTACGGATTTCGACCCGCACACCCGGCGGCAGATCGAAGCGGCGGCGGCCGTCGCACCACAGCACGCCCGGGTGGGTCGTGGCGAGCAGTTCGATCGCGATCGAACTGGTGGGAGCCACCACCAGGGGCCGGGCGAACAGCGCGTGGGCGCTGTTGGGGACGACCATCAGCGCCTCGACCTGGGGCCACACCACGGGGCCTCCGGCGGAGAACGCGTAGGCGGTCGAACCGGTCGGGGTCGCGCAGATGACGCCGTCGCAGCCCCAGCGGGACAGGGGATGCCCGTCGATCTCCGCCACGACCTCGAGCATGCCGTCGCGCTTCTCCACCGACGCCTCGTTGAGCGCCCACGTGCGCGCCAGGATGTGGCCGTTGCGGACGGTCACGTCGATGGTCATGCGCTCCTCGACCTCGAACCGCCCGTCGACCACGCGGTCGACCACGACGTGGAGGTCCTCCACCTCGGCCTCGGCGAGGAACCCGACGTGCCCGAGATTGACCCCGAGCAGGGGGACGCCGGTGGGCCGGGAGATCTCGGCGGCGCGCAGCAGCGTGCCGTCGCCGCCGAGGACGACGATGACCTCGGCGCCGAACGCGGCCCGTTCGTCGGCCGGCACGACCTCGACGCCCAGGCGGCCCACTTCCTCGGCCTCGTCCTCCAGGACGCGGACCGTCAGCCCCTCTTTGATCAGCCGGTCGATGACCAGCCGGGCGCTCTCGACGGCGGCGTCACGGCCGGTGTGGGTGGTGATCAGAACCGATCGGCTGTCGCTCATCGGGGCCCCTCCTCGACGGCACGGGCGACGGCGGCGGCCACGTCGGCGACCGCCTCGTGACCGGGCCCCTTCCCGAGCCGGATCAGATATTCCACATTGCCCGACGGCCCCGGCAACGGGCTCGCCGTCACACCCTTGACCGTGAGCTCCAGCTTCCGCGCCGCCGCCGCGGCGTCGCGCACCGCCTCGGCCCGGAGTTCCGGGTCGCGGACGACCCCTCCGGCGCCCACGCGTTCCTTCCCCACCTCGAACTGCGGCTTGACCAGCATGACCAGCTCACCGCCCTCGGCGAGGACCGCGGTCAGCGCGGGGAGCACCAGCCGCAGCGAGATGAACGACAGGTCGCCGACGATGAGCGTCGGTGGTTCCCCGACCATCTCGGGGGTGAGGTCGCGGACGTTCACCCGCTCCATCACCGTGACGCGTTCGTCGGTCCGCAGCGACCAGGCGAGCTGCCCGTAGCCGACGTCGACCGCCAGCACGTGGCCCGCGCCCCGCCGCAGCAGGACGTCGGTGAACCCGCCGGTCGAGGCGCCGGCGTCGAGACAGCGCCGCCCGGTGACGTCGAGGTCGGTGAAGGCGTCGAGCGCGCCGATGAGCTTGTGGGCGCCCCGGGAGACGTAGTCGGGCCCGTCGGGGGCCTCGGCGACGACGATCGCGGCGGCGGTGTCGACCTGGGTGGCCGCTTTGGCGGCGGGCTGGCCACCGATGGTGACCCGGCCCGCCTCGATGAGCTGGGCGGCCTGCTCCCGCGAACGGGCCAGTTTGCGCCGCACCAGCTCGCTGTCGAGACGGCGGCGCTGGCTCAACGGATACCTCTGGGGGGTCTATTGGTCACGTGCGGTCGTCCACAGCGGCAAGGGTCTCCTCCAATATGCCGAGCACCTGCTCGTACACCTCGACATGGGCCGCGACCGGCACCTCCGCGAGCCGTTCGACGGCGCCGCGGACGGCCGCCTCGGGATCGAGGCCGGCCGGAGTACCGGTGGGTTGGGTGCCGGCCGGGGCAACGGCCGGCACCACGTTCTTCGTCGGGGTCGCCATGACGTCTACCGGCGAACCGGCATCCGCGGACACAGCGGCCTGCACCGGCACGACGGCTTCCCCACCGCCGGCCGAGTTCATCTCGGTCATGCGCCCCCTCCGGTGTCAGATACGCGGCCCTCGCCCGAAACGCCTCACGAGGCACCCGAAAACAGGCCCTCGAACTCGGGCCGCGGGCACTCCGCCGCCTCGACGGTAGCGGACCGCGCCGACGACGTCGCCCGTGCGCCGGGCCCTACGCCTTCTTACCTGCCTTCTTGCCCGACTTCTTGGCCAGCGCCTTCTTCGTGACCTTCTTCCCGCCCTTGCCGGGCCCGGTGGACAGCTTGGCCGCCACGGCGTTCCCGGCGTGCGACGCCGCACCGATCGTCTTGGCCTTGGCCATCCGCGAGGCGGCCGTGACCGGCGTGCGGGCGGTCCCGACGGCGTGCGCCATCCGGGCCGCCATCTTCTCGGCCCGCGCGACCCTGGTGGAGCCGGTCGCCTTCACGATCCGCGCCGCGGCCTTCTCCGCCTTGGCGATCCGATGAGCCGCGGTGGACCCGGCGGCCGTGCTCTTCCGAGCGACGGTGGAACGCGAAGCAGCCGTTTTGCGCATACCGGAAGCCGAGCCCGTACGAGCCAGACCGGACACCGACGAACGCGAGGCAGCCGTCTTCCGCACCCCGGAAGCCGACGAACGCACGGCGGTCGTCTTCCGCACCGCGCCCGAAGTCATGGGGCGCGAGGCAGCCGATTTCCGCGCAGTGGCGGAAGCCGTGGAGCGAGTGGCGGCGGGCCGCGAGGCCGACGTCGTCGAACGCGCGGTGGTCGTCTTCCGCATCGAACCCGAAGCCGACGCCTTACGCATCGTGCCCGAGGCCGTCGACCGACCGGTCGCGGGCCGCTTCTGCGACGAAGCGGACGCCGACGAACGCGCAGCCGTGGCACGACCGGCCGCGGGCCGCTTCCGCAGCGAACCGGACGCTGCGGAGAGCCCCGCTGTGGAAGCCTTACGGGTGGAACCCGACGCCTTCCGCACCGAAGTCGCGGCCGACATGCCCGTACGAGCCGCCGCCTTGCGCACCGACGCGGTCCGCGACGAGGTCGCGGAGGCGCCGTGTCCGGCCGCCGACCGCGACGCCGAGGTGCGGGCCGCAGAGGCCTTCCGCGCCGCACCCGTACGAGCGGCGCCCGCCGTCCTGCGGGCGGAAGCCGCCTTCGCGGTCCGCTTGACGGCCGCGCTCTTCCCCGCGGTCGTCGAGACGGCGTTCTCGGCCATAGCCGAGAGGGTCCGTCCCGCCTTGGCCGCGGCCCCGCTCAGCCGGGCGGACATCCCCCGAGCCGAGGCGGCCGAGGTGCGGGTGGTCGTGCGCGACCGGGACCCGTTCGCCCGGCCGCCGGGTTTCTTCCGCCCCTGCAGTTCGCGGACCTGCGACCGCAGCCGGTCGACCTCACCCTTGCGCGCGAGGTCGAACACCCCGAGCACCTGGTCGGCCCCCGACCGCACCATCCTCCCGATCCCCTTGGACGAGCGCCGCTTCCTGGTGGACCGCGACGAGTCCGTGTCGAGCATGTCCATGACGGCCTCGCGAGCGCTGCTCGTGGCCGTCTCGGTGAGCGACGTGGCCATCTGTACGATGCCACGCAGCGTGTGGAACACCATGCGAACCCCCTTGTCATCTGACACGCCCCCACGTGCCAGATTTCGCGTAGTACTCAGGTTGAACGCTACCGTCCGTTGGTAGATGGGCATTTGACCGGTCCTGGCTTAAGGGGGATGACGCATGGCGACGATCGAAGAATGCCGTGCCGCATTGGACAAATTGGGCGAGCAGTTCCACGAGATCAGCCCCGAAGACCGCGCCAAACATGTCGTCGAGCGCCGACTCCAATGCCGCATCTCCGACCTGAACGTCACCTTCTACGGCCGCATTCACCGCGAAGGCCTCGACCCGTTCACCGACGTCCCCCCGGCCGACGGCCGCCCCGCCGAGGTGAAACTCACCTTGGGCAGCCACGACCTCATCGCCCTCGTCAACGGCGAACTCGACATGGCCCGCGCCCTTTTCGGCGGCAGAGTGAAAATCGACGCGAGCCTGGGCGACCTCCTCCGCCTCCGCCGCCTCCTCTGACCCCCAAATCCAGCACCCCCAACGCCGCCACCAAGCCCGCCTTCAAACGGAAACGTCGCGCGGAACCCATTTCCGCGCGACGCCCCATTCCCCTGAGCCGACACGGTCTCCAGCGGCTCACCATCTATCGCAGCCTCAATGCCGGGCAACCTGCCATCGCCTCACGAGCCCTCCGCCTACAACAGCAAGCTCGAAGCGCCGAATCTGCACACGAAGCCAGGGCTTGAACCGAGGTTGGGGGAACAATCCGCCAGGCCCGCCGCAGCTCAGCGAAGGCGCGGTTCGGCCGGAAACCAGGATCGGCCACCACACGAATCACAGTGCCTGAGGCTCGATGCGGATGCGCCTTCAGGCAGCCCGAAGCTGGAAGCAGCGCCGATTCACCACCGGCAGCGGTCGCTCCGCTCGCCCCAAGCCTGCAGCGCGGAACATTGGGAATTGGCCACCCGGCAATCCCTCACCTGCGCCAACCAAATGCCCGCAGCATGCAGACGAGCGAAAGCGCCACCAGTCACAAGTCCACGCGCCTGCCCGAATACCCGAACCGCAAGACGACACAAAATTACGCAGGGCAGCGTTCCCGCGCCCACCTCGCGACCAGGCAGACCGCCAGCGGCCTATCCGAATCCCCGAAGTTCGAGGCGGCACAAACGCCGACCAGGCAGTGCTCCAGCACCCAGCCCAAACCACAGGGCGAGACCGCAAGGAATCGCCACGGGCCAGCCGCTCACAGCACGAGACGGCTGATAAACCGACCAAGAAGTGCACCCGCACCTACCCGAAACCACCGCACGAGACCGCGCAGAATCACCAGGGGTCAGGCCCTCACAACGCCACCCCGAATGCACGCGGCACGACACGCCCCAAGCGTCCCGCGCCCACCCAAATCCCGTAACGAGCAGGCGCGGAATCACCAGTCCCTCGCGCGCCTACCCCAAAGCCCGAAGCGCAGGCTTGACCGCGTCCTCCTCGGCCCGCCCGTCGCCCACCCCGGCCCACGTAGCGCCACAGGCAGCCCGCAACGCGTCCATCGAGTCGCCACTCCCCGAGAGCCGCAGCCGCCCGTCATCCCAGGACGCCCGCCACCCCCCGCACTCCCAGCCACCGTCAACCGGTCGTGCAGAAGCCGCAGGCAAGTGCAACCCGGACAGATCAGCCGACACATGCGTAGGCCGGTGCACCGGCACCGCCGTCAGCAGGTCGAGCGGCGTGGCCACCCCCGTCAGCACCAGAAGACTGTCGACCCCCGCCCGATTGGCCCCCTCGATGTCGGTGTCGAGCCGATCACCGACGATCAGCGGACGCTGCGCCTCGGTCCGGATCATCGACTCCCGGTGCAGCGGCGGCTCCGGCTTCCCCGCCACCACCGGCGCGACCCCGGTAGCGGCCACGATCACCTGGAGCATCGACCCGTTCCCGGGCATCTCACCGCGATCGGTCGGCATCGTGCTGTCATGGTTGGCCGCCACGAACCACGCCCCGCCACGCACCGCGAGGGTCCCCTCGCTGAGCAGCCCGTACGAGATCCCCTCCCAGATCCCCTGCACCACCGCGGCCGGACCCTCGAGAGCGGTCGTCACCGGCCGCAGCCCATGGGCGCGCAGGGCCGACCGCAGCCCCATCCCGCCCACGACCAGCACACGAGACCCCGCGGGCACATGCTCGGCCACCAGCCGGGCGGCGGCCTGCGCGGACGTCACCACGTCTTCGGGGGACGCCGCCACCCCGAGATGCGTCAGATGTTCGGCGATCGCCGCGGGGGTGCGGGACGCGTTGTTGGTCACATAAGCCAGGCGTACCCCCCGCTCCCGCGCCAGCGCGAGCGCCTCCGGTGCGCCGGGGACGGCGTGCCGTCCCAGGTAGACCACACCGTCGAGGTCGAGGAGCAGGGTGTCGTACGCGTCGAGCAGGTGGTTCACGCGCGCCTCGCGCGCAGGGTCGCCCGGATCTGGGTGAGGGCGGAGACGTAGTTTCGTTCGTCGGGACGCATCGCGACAGCGACGGCCAGGGGTTCCTGGGCGCCTTCGATGTCGCCGGTTCGCCAAAGTGCCATACCGAGACCGTAGTAGGCGTAGTCCTCGGCCGGGTTGGCGTCCACGATCCAGCGGAAGCTGGTGGCCGCCTCCTCGTAACGCTTCGAGTTGAACTGGGCCCGAGCCAGCCCCTCGCGGATGCTCCGGGAGTCGGGTTCGGCACCGGCCGCACGCTCGAGAAGCGCCGCGGCGGCGGCGGGGCTCCCCTCTTGGAGGAGTTTCATGCCGCGTTGGTACCACTCGTATACGTCGCCCGACGGACTGCCGGACGTATCGCCCACTCCATTCTGATCATGCCGTGTCACGCGATGGCCTCCTGCTTCCGATTTCGACTCCAACCGGGCACCGCGGCAGTGGGGAGTCCGGGCCTTTATGGCAGCATGCCCGATATGGAGAGATCTGAACGGGCGGGACTGGTGCTGCGCCCGTTCCGTGGCGTGCGCTACACGGCCGACGACCTGAGCGCCGTGACCTCCCCGCCGTACGACCTCATCTCCCCCGCCGAAGCCCGGCGGCTGGCTGACGCCCACCCGAACAACGTGGTCCGCCTGATCCTTCCCGGCCACTACGCGGAAGCCCGCGACACCCTGGCCACCTGGCTCGACGAGGGAATCCTCGCCGCCGACGAGACACCGGCTCTCTACGTGTACGAACAGAGCGCCCCCACCTTCGTCCAGCGCGGCCTGATCGGCGCGGTCGGTGTCGGCTCCGCCGCCGTCCTCCCCCACGAGAACGTGATGCCCGGCCCCGTGGCCGACCGCCTGGCCCTCATGCGCACCACCCAGGCCAACCTCGAACCGATCTTCCTCCTGTACGAGGGCAACGGCCCCGCCACCGCCCTGGTAGAGGAGGTGGCCTCGACGAGACCCCCGCTGGTCGACGTGACCATGAGCGACACCACCCGCCACCGCCTCTGGCCCATCACCGAACCGGGCGAACTCGACAAGATCGCCACCGACCTGGCCGACCACCGCGCCATGATCGCCGACGGCCACCACCGCTACGCCACGTACAAGGAACTCCAGTCCGAACACGACGAACCCGGCCCCTGGGACGGCGGCCTCGCCTACCTGGTCGACTCGACCGCCTACCCCCCAGACCTGAAGGCGATCCACCGAGTCATCCCGAACCTCCCGGTCACCGAAGCGGTCGCCCGCGCCAAGGGCGCCTGGCAGGTCCACGAACACCCCCACCTGGACGAAGCCCTGACCGCCCTGACCACCGCGACCGGCCCCGCCTACGTGGTGACAGGTGGCGGCCCCGCCCACCTCCTCACCGACCCGGACCCGCTCCAGCTGAACCTGGCCATGCCGGCCGACCGCTCGGCCCGCTGGCGCTCCCTGGCCACGGCGATCCTGAACGAGTTCCTCCTCCCCAAGGTCTGGGGCATCGAGGACGACGAACACGCAGTCCAGATCGTCCACCACGACCACACCGCCGCCGTCCGCATGGCCCGGGAAACCAACGGCACCGCCGTCCTGATGCGCCCCCTGGACGCCGCAGACGTCTTCGCCGTAGCCGAAGAGGGCGAACGAGTCCCCCGGAAGTCGACCTCCTTCAGCCCCAAACCCGCCACCGGCCTGGTCCTGCGAACCTTCGCCACCGACTGACGCCGCCACCCACGACACGAGAGGCCACGACGATCGGGCCTCCCTAAGCTCCCGAACATGACGATCACCATCCGGCCGGCCACCGAAACGGACCTTCCCGCGCTGCTGGCGCTCTACGGTGAACTGAACCCCGACGATGCGCCGCTGCCACCGGAGGCCGCACAGCGGATCTGGACGAGCATCACCCTCCAACAAGGCAGAACAGTGCTGGTCGCGGACCTGAACGGTGCACCCGCGGGCACGGCGGACTGCATGGTCCTCCCCAACCTCACCCGCGGCGGCCGATCGATCCTGTTCGTGGAGAACGTCGTGGTCGCCGCCGCCCACCGCCGACGCGGCATCGGCAGACTCTTGATGGACGCGGTTGCAGAGCTCGCCGAATCAGCCGCCTGCTACAAGATCCAGTTGCTGGCGGCCGACGACCAGCAAGCCCACACGTTCTACCAGGCCTGCGGCTTCCGCCCACTCGCCCAGGGATTCCGCCGCTATCTCACCCCTGGCCACATCACCCCCTGACCCCATGCACCCCTACATCACAACCCCGTGGGTCTCGCTGATCCACCGCTTGGCAGCGCCCCGACTCCGCGAAGCTTCGCCCTCTCACAGCCGGGCATTCGCCGATCGGCCCTGACGCTTCAGCCATGCCATGGAACAGCCGGGCA
>NZ_BAAGDO010000010.1:0-4676 GCF_054661255.1 Herbidospora sp. RD11066 | reverse complement strand
TTCGCCGATCCGCCCTGACGCTTCAGCCATGCCATGGAACAGCCGGGCATTCGCCGATCCGCCCTGACGCTTCAGCCATGCCATGGAACAGCCGGGCATTCGCCGATCCGCCCTGACGCTTCAGCCGTGCCATGGAACGGGGTGGGTGCCTCACCGCAAGCCGTTCTGAGCCGCCCACCCGCTCCGGTAATGCCACCCCTGAGGTCTGCAGGTCTCCGCCGACAGGCGCCCGGGTTCGAGCCTCAGCCCGGCGGATCCCCCGGATCACTCTCGGTATCCCCCTCCGCAGACGCGTCGGCCGCGCGATGGGCCAGGCGGACCGACAGCGCCTCGACCTCGAAGGCGCTCCCGCCTCGCCACCAGCGCCGCCGCAACGCTCCCTGGACCTCGATCACGTCATCGACGGTCAGGCCCGTCAGTGCGTCGCGGATCGTCGGGTCGTAGGTGACGCACTCGATGGCGTCGGCGCGGCCCTTGGCGTTCTCCGGGACGGGACGGCGGACGGCGAGCCGCCACTGGGTGAGTTCGGCGCCGCTGGGCAGGAGGCGGGACTCCGGGGCCTTGGACAGGCGGCCGACCAGGACGACCTCGTTGTGGTGGGCGGGGACGCTCACCATTTGATCAACTGACATGTGATCCCCTTCTCTCGGGCACCACTGTCGGTGACTATGCTGCTGCACCGGCTGATCGAATGACGTTCTGTGAGAACCCGTTCTCGCTGTGAGGTGAGCTGTGGAAAACGTGACCCCGCTCGGCGGAGACGTGTACGAAATCGACACGAGGCTGGCCGGATACGCCGGAATCACCGCCGGATATCTGATCCTCGGTGATCGGCCATGCCTGGTGGAGACGGGGACGTCGACATCGGCACCGGTCGTCCGGGACGCGCTGGCGTCACTCGGGGTCGGGCCGGCCGATCTCGCGACGGTCGTCGTGACGCACATCCATCTCGACCATGCGGGTGGAGTGGGCGACATCTCCGGCATGTTCCCGGAGGCGGAGATCGTCGTACACGAGAAAGGGGCCCGGCATCTGGCCGATCCGTCGCGGCTCATGTCGAGTGCCCGGATGGTCTGGGGTGACCGGCTCGACACTCTTTTCGGCATGCTGAAGCCGACCGACGCGGCCCGGATCCGGGCGCTCGGCGACACCGGGGCGATCGATCTGGGCAACGGGAGGCGGCTGACCAGCCACTACTCCCCCGGGCACGCCAAGCATCACGTCGGCCTGGTCGATTCGCTGACAGGGGATCTGTACGTCGGGGACGCGGCTGGGGTCTACATCCCCGACACCGGTGATGTCCGGCCGTCGACGCCGCCGCCGGATTTCGACCTCGACACGGCGTTGGCGTCGATCGCCCTCTTCGAAGCGCTCGGGCCGCAGCGGCTGCTTTTCAGCCACTACGGCCCGGTCGACGACGTCGGATCGATTCTGGCGCGATCCGCCGAGGAACTACTGATCTGGGTGGATCTGGCCAAGCAGGCCAAGGGCGAGCAGCTCGACCTCGACCACGCCGTGGCCATGGTCGACCAGCGCACCCGTGACCGGTATGCCCGGCCCACCCCCGGCGACCAGGCCGCTGAGCACATCGAGATGCTCAGCGGCACGGACGCGAACCTGGCAGGGATCCTGCACTGGCTCGACCGTCCCGAGGCCTGATCAGGCTTCGGGCTTGTCCTCCGGCCCGTCGAGGACGTCGCCGTAGTTGGGCTCGATGAACGCCGGGCCGAAACCGGGCTCCTCGGTCGCCTTCTTCTCGGTCACGACCTCGGCCTTCGCCGGAGCCGGAGCCGGGGCAGGGGCGGGAGCAGGGGCCTGCTTCTCGTCGAAGTCGTCGTCATCTTCGAAGTCCGAGTCGTCCTCATCCGAGGCGACATCGGCGGACTCGTCGTCGGAAGTGTGACCAGCGACGACCACACCGGTGGGGTCGGCCGCACGGGCAGCCACGGCGTCGTCGGACTCGTCATCGTCGAGGTCCTCGTCGTCATCGAGGTCGTCCTCGGCGCCGTCGGCACTCGCCGCAGGCTCGTCGCCCAGGTCGTCGATGGCGCCCTCGTCGTCGATGTCGTCCTCTTCGAGGTCCTCGATCAGGGCTCCGGTGAGCTCGGCGTAGCGCTCGGCCGCGTCGGTCTCGCCGTCCTCGTCGAACGAGGCGGCGCGGCCGAACCAGTCGGTCGCGGCGCTCGCGTGGCCGGCCGCCGCGAGGGCGTCGGCGTAGGCGAAGGCCAGGCGGGCCGACCACTCACGCGGCTGCGGGTCGCGCAGCTCGGTCAGGCGCTGGAGGGTCACGACGGCCGCGTCGAGCTGGCCCAGGTCGCGCCGGGCACCCGACTCGACGATGGCCAGTTCGATCTTGCCGGCCCGGTCGAGCTTCTCCGCTTCCTTGGACTTCACCAGGTCGAGCGCACGCTCCGGCCGGCCCATGCCGCGCTCGCAGTCGGCCATGACCGGCAGGAACGCCTCCGACCCGGTCATCCGCCGGGCGGCGCGCAGGTCGCTGAGCGCCTCGGCGTACTGTCCGGCGTGGTAGGCGGCGATGCCCACCGCCTCCCGGACGACGCCGATGCGTCCCGCGAACCGCCGCGCGACCTTGGCGTGCTCGTAGGCCTTCTCGACGTCTTCCGCCGCCAGGGCGCGCGTCGCCTGCACCAGGTGCAGGGCCACCAGCTCGGCGAGGTCGCCCGGCAGCGACTTCAGCTCCGAGCGGGCGTCCTTGTCGAGCTCGTCCGCGGTGATGTCCGCCTCGAGCTCGGGCAGCACCTCGTTCTCGCGCCGCGGCTCCTCTTCACGCCCATAGCGTGTACGGCTACCGCTCCGGTCATCACCGAACGACCGCTGCGGCCGGTCATCCCGGTCACGGTCGCCGAACGAGCGCTGGGGCCGGTCGCCCCGGTCGTTGTACGGACGCTGCGGCCGGTCACCACGGTCGCCGAAGGACCGCTGAGGCCGATCGCCGCGGTCACCGGAGGGCCGCTGGGGCCGGTCATCCCGATTCTGGTACGGCCGCTGCGGGCGATCCCCCGCCCGGAACCGATCCCGGTCACCATAGACGGGCTTGTCGCCACGGTCGCCGGACGGCCGCTGAGGGCGGTCGCCCCGGTCCTGGAAGGACCGCTGGGGCCGGTCGTCGCGGTTCTGGTAAGGCCGCTGAGGCCGGTCGTCGCGGTCACCGTAGGAGCGCTGCGGCCGGTCGTCGCGGTTCTGGAACGGCCGCGACTGCCGGTCGTCCCGATCGCCGTACGAACGCTGGGGACGGTCGCCCCGATCCTGGAAGGACCGCTGGGGACGGTCACCCCGGTCACCGTAGGAACGCGGCGGCCGGTCATCGCGGTCGCCCGCCGGACGCTGCGGACGGTCGTCACGGTTCTGGAAACCACGACGGTCGTCACGGTCGCCGTACGAACGCTGCGGCCGGTCACCCCGGTCACCATAGGGCCGCTGGGGCCGGTCGCCACGGTCGTTGAAAGACCGCTGAGGCCGATCGTCGCGGTCACCGTAGGACCGCTGAGGGCGGTCACCACGGTCGTTGAACGGCCTCTGGGGCCGGTCACCACGGTCGTTGAAGGGACGCTGCGGCCGATCGCCGCGGTCACCGAAAGAGCGCTGAGGACGGTCACCCCGGTCATTGAACGGCCTCTGAGGCCGGTCACCGCGATCACCATAGGGACGCGCCGGCCGATCGCCACGGTCGTTGAAGGGACGCTGGGGACGGTCACCCCGGTCACCGAAAGACCGCTGAGGACGGTCGCCCCGGTCGTTGAACGGCCTCTGGGGCCGGTCACCACGATCGTTGAAGGAGCGCTGGGGACGGTCACCCCGGTCACCGTAGGGACGCTGGGGACGGTCACCACGGTCGCCATACGGACGCGCGGGCCGGTCGCCACGGTCATTGAAGGGACGCTGCGGCCGATCACCACGGTCACCGAAGGAGCGCTGGGGACGGTCGCCACGGTCGCCGGACGGGCGCTGCGGGCGGTCGTCGCGGTCGCCATAGGACCGCTGGGGACGGTCGCCACGATCGTTGAAGGGACGCTGCGGCCGGTCGCCGCGGTCACCGAAAGGTCGCTGGGGACGGTCACCACGGTCACCCGACGGCCGCTGGGGGCGGGAGTCGCGCACGCCGTATCGGCCGCCGAAGCCGCCGCTGCGGGACTCGTCGCGGTCGCGGTAGCCGCCTCGGCTGTCCGCGCGGAAGGGGCGCGCGCCCCGGTCGTTCTGGCCCTCTACCTGGCCACCTCTGCCGCCGGCGCCGCCGCGTCCTTCGCTGCGGCCGTCACCGCCTCGGCCATACCTGTCGCCGTCCCGGCCACCGGCCGGACGGTCGTTGCTCTCATCGCCACGGCCCGCGCCGTCACGCCCGTCTTCTCTGTTCACTTTGATCCTCTGTTGCTCCACCGCGTACGGATCTACGTCTCAGCCTGAGAGGCGGGTGCGCGGTATGGGCACTGTTGTGGGTCGCGTTATTCCTCTGACGCGACGAAGGCCACCCGTTCGTCAGGGTGGCCCGGCTACGCCAGCCTAGCAAGTCTTCGCTGGTGATGCGGACCTGCCCGGAAACGACGAAAGCCCGACCAATTCTGGTCGGGCTTTCGTGTGAAAATTGTCCGGCGGTGTCCTACTCTCCCACACCGTCCCCGGTGCAGTACCATCGGCGCTGGAGGGCTTAACTTCCGGGT
>NZ_BAAGDO010000009.1:0-389737 GCF_054661255.1 Herbidospora sp. RD11066 | reverse complement strand
ACATCCGGAGGTCTTCCATTTGATCAAGCATCAGCTACGGCGAGTCACCAACCTGATGGCCGAGTACATCTAGCGCCGAAGGGGTCCCGGCGTCATCCCCACAGGTGTACGGGTTCGTTGGTGTGCATGTTGGCCATGTACTCGAGCGTCATGCGGCGCATGGCCTCGTGGCCGCCGCCGTGCTCGGCGACCTTGCGGACCTGCCAGGTGGCGCCGGTGACCCCGGTCAGGCAACGCTGCTCGATGATGCCGAGCAGGCGGTCGCGGCACTTCGGGTCGCAGCCCCACAGGTTGAGGCCGTCGTGGGCCAGCGGCAGCAGGCGGCGCAGGATCAGCTCGGACGCGGTGACCTCGCCCAGGCCGGGCCAGTAGAGGTGGGCGTCGATGCCGTACCTGGCCGCCGCGCGCAGGTTGTCGGCGGCGGCGGAGAACGACATCTGCGTCCAGACCGGGCGTTCGGCGAACGGGAGCACCCGCATCAGGCCGTAGTAGAAGGCCGCGTTCGCCAGGATGTCGGCCACCGACGGGCCGGCGGGCAGCACCCGGTTCTCCACGCGCAGGTGCGGGAGGCCGCCGGAGACGGCGTAGACCGGGCGGTTCCAGCGGTAGACGGTGCCGTTGTGCAGGGTCAGCTCGCCCAGTGAGGGGATGCCGCCGGCCTCCAGGACCATGGCCGGATCCTCGTCCTCGCACAGCGGGAGCAGCGCGGGGAAGAAGCGGTTGTTCTCCTCGAACAGGTCGAAGACCGAGGTGATCCAGCGTTCGCCGAACCAGACCCGGGGGCGTACACCCTGGGCTTTGAGCTCGTCGGGCCTGGTGTCGGTGGCCTGCTCGAACAGGCTCAGGCGGGTCTCACGCCACAGTTCCTTGCCGAACAGGTAGGGCGAGTTGGCCGCGACGGCCACCTGCGGGCCCGCGATGGCCTGGGCGGCGTTCCAGTGGGCGGCGAAGTTGCGGGGGCTGACCTGGAGGTGGAGCTGGACGCTGGTGCAGGCCGCCTCGGGGGTGATGCTGTCGGCGTAGGTGTGCAGGCGCTCCACGCCGTCGATCGCGATGCGCAGGTCTTCGCCCCGGGCGGCGAAGATCTGCTCGTTCAGCAGCTTGTAGCGGGGGTTGGCCGAGAGGGTGCCCTCGTGGAGGTCGCTCTCGCGCAGGGTCGGCAGGATGCCCACGAGCACCATGTGGCCGCCGACCGTGCGGGCCTGCTGTTCGGCGTGGTTGAGCGAGTTGCGGATGGTCTGTTCCAGCTCGACCATGCCGTTGCCGCCCAGCTCGCGCGGCTCGACGTTGATCTCGACGTTGAACTGGCCCAGCTCGGTGGCCCAGTCGGGCGCCGCGATGGCGTCGAGCACCTCGGCGTTCTTCATCGCGGGCTCGCCCTGGTCGTCGACCAGGTTGAGCTCGATCTCCAGCCCGGCCAGCGGGCGCTCGGAGTCGAAGCGGGCCTCGCCCAGCATGCGGGCGAGCACGTCGAGCGAGCGCTTCAGCTTGTCGCGGTAGCGCCGCCGGTCGTCGCGGGAGAACTGCGTCGCGGGTACGTCTCGCCCCATTCGGTCAGACTGCCACGACAGGGGCTTTCAAACCAGACGGCGTGCGGTGGCCCATCTCGACAACTCGTGGCGGTTGGAGAGCTGGAGCTTCCGCAGCACCGACGAGACGTGGGTCTCGACGGTCTTCACGCTGATGAAGAGCTCTTTCGCGATCTCCTTGTACGCGTACCCGCGCGCGATCAGCCGCAGCACCTCACGCTCACGCTGGGTCAGGGAGTCGAGCTCGGGGTCGATCGGCGGGGCCTCGGTGGAGGCGAAGGCGTCGAGCACGAACCCGGCCAGGCGAGGAGAGAAGACGGCGTCGCCGTCGGCCACCCGGGAGATGGCGTCGGTCAGCTCGGCGCCGCTGATCGTCTTGGTGACGTAGCCGCGGGCGCCGCCCCGGATCACGCCGATCACGTCTTCGGCGGCGTCGGAGACCGACAGCGCCAGGAACCGCACCTGCGCCCCCGAACCGAGCACCCGGCGCAGCACCTCGACCCCGCCGCCCCCGGGCATGTGGACGTCGAGCAGCACCACGTCGGGTTCGAGCTCGGCGATCGTGGCCACGGCGGTCTCGACGTCTTCGGCCTCGCCGACCACCTGGATGGAGGGGCCGAGCTCGGCTCGTACACCCGAACGGAACAACCGGTGGTCGTCCACGATCAGCACTCTTACCGTCTTCATCCTGTGGTCCTCTTCATCGTCAGCATGATCTCGGTGCCCTCGCCCTGGGCCGTCTTGACGCGCGCCGTGCCGCCGAAGCGCTCCATCCGGCCGATGATCGACTGGCGGATGCCCATGCGGTCGTCCGGTACGTCGTCCATGACGAACCCCTTGCCGCGATCCCGGACGAAAACGGTCGCCTCGCCGGGCTCGACCTCAAGGTAAACCGATACCACGGGCGATTCGGAATACTTCGCCGCGTTGACCATCGCCTGACGGCTCGCGTGGACCATGGCGCGCAGCCCGTCGTCGAGGTCGCAGTCGCCGACGCAGACGATCTCGATGGGGACACCGTGGGCGTCCTCCTCCTCGGCCGCGGCCCGGCGCACGGCGGCGGCGAGGGTGGCGTCGGCGTCCTGTTTCGGCATGTAGAGCCAGTTGCGCAGGTCGCGCTCCTGGCTGCGGGCCAGGCGGGTGACCTCGCGCGGGTCGTGGGCGGCGCGCTGGATCAGGGTCAGGGTGTGCAGCACCGAGTCGTGGACGTGCGCGGCGACCTCGGCGCGCTCCTCCTGCCTGATCCTTTCCGTACGTTCCTTCTGCAGCTCCCGCCACAGACCCGCCAGCCACGGGGCGGCGATCAGCGCGACGCCACCGAGCACGACCCCGGTGAAGACGAGACCGGTGCTGGCCTGGGCGAGCTGGTCTTGCGCGGCAAGGAAGCCGACCACGCCGACGCCGACGAGCAGCAGCCCGATGCCCGAGCGCACCCACGTGGCGCGCACCCGGCCGACGGTCGAGTTCATCCACTTCTGCCGGCGGCCCGGCTCGGCCTGCTGCCACAGGATGAGCGAGCCGATGCCGCCGACCGCGATCGGCCACATGGCCAGGCCACCGGCCGCCGCCCCGCTGACCAGGGCGAGCGCGCCGAACGCGAAGCCGAGCAGGCTGTAGGCGGCCACCTGGCCCCAGTCGCGGCTGCCCGCACGGTCGTGGTGCTCGGGGTGCTCGGTCGCGGTGAACATCCACAGGGCGGCGTAGGCCACCACGCCGACGCCGTCGAGGATCGTGAGCAGCACGAACGCCAGCCGCAGCACGACAGGGTCGAGGCGCAGCTGAGCGGCGGCCCCCTGGGCGACACCGGCGACCACGCGCCCGGCCCGGGGCCTCAGCATTCTGGGGGACGCCTCGGCGGCGCCAGGGTTATCCGACATTGCTCCTGCATCGTCACATGTCGCGTCGCGCGCGGGCATCAGGGCGAGCCCCTGAGAGGGGTCTCAGGGACGTCCCCGATGGCGGTCATCCCAGGAAAACGGACAGGATGGGGACCATGACCGTGGTACCACCCGAGGAGAACCCGCCGGCCCACGAGCCGCTGGCCCGTGCGTCGGAGGGGCGCATGCTCATGGGCGTGTGCGCCGGGCTGGGCCGCTTCACGGGCATGGACCCGGTGCTGTTCCGCGTCGGTTTCGCGGTACTGCTGCTGGGGTCCGGCATCGGCATCATCCTCTACATCGCCGCTTTCCTCCTGATGCGCGAGCCGGGCGGGGGGCCCGGCTACGTCGAGCAGTGGACGCGCAGGATATTCGACGCCGAGACCGTGATGGCCGCCCTGGTGTCGGTCTTCCTGCTCGGGCTGATCGTGAACCTGGCCTCGGGGGGCATCGACCGGGGCACGATCGTGGTGGGCGTGCTGCTGGCGATCGCCCTGCTGGCGGCCCACTCACGCGGCGTCGACGTGGTCGGGTTGATCACGTCGATCCCCGAGCGGCTGGCGGGCCGCCGGGGCGTGACCCGCATGGAGCCCGTGTCCGTCGCGTCCACCTCCTCCTACACGGTGGGGGCCTTCACGACCGGGGCGACGGGGGGCAACTTCCGCGAGACGGTCAAGGAGTCGTTCCGGGAGTCCTACCGGATGTCCTTCGGCCGGGAGCCCGGGGGCGTGAAGACGCCCGAACCCGAGACGCCGCCTCAGGAAGCACCCACCAGGGAGTCCAGGTCGCCCGATGGTTACCGGCGGTTGTCCGATCTGGCCTATGAGGCCAGGCAGGCGGCCTACGCGACGGGTGAGGCGTTCGCGCCCCACGGGCCGTTCGCCAAGCGGGCGCCGGCCCCACCGCCGCCGCCCCCGTCTTTCAAGGTGCCGAAGGCGCCCAAGGTCAAGAAGCGCAGGTCCTATATCGGCCGCCTGACATTCGTGCTGGCAATGCTCGTTGGAGGGGTCATGGTCGCCGTGCAGCAGCCCGGCACCGAATCGGTGAGCCTGCCGATGGTCGGCGGGGCGATGCTCGCCGTCATCGGCGGCGGTCTGCTCGTCGCCACCTGGTTCGGCCGGGGGGCCGGGCTGATCGCGCTGGGCGTGATCGTCGCGGTGGCGCTCGTCGTGGGCACCTCGGTCACCGGCATACCGAAGCGGGTCGGCAGCTATACCTGGCATCCGACCACGGTCGCCATGGCCGAGCGCACCTACGCCGTGGGCGTCGGCGCGGGCGAGCTCGACCTCACCGACCTGGAGATACCTCCCGGAACCCGCGTGCGCTTCGACGCGTCGGTGTCGCTGGGGCAGCTCACCGTGGTCGTCCCGCCCGACGCGATCATCGTGGTACACGGCGAGACCCGGCTGGGCGACATCAAGATCGACCATCAGGTCAGCGACGGCACCGACGTCCGGATCAGCCGGACGCTCAGCCCCGTGACCACTCCCGAAGGCCAGGCGGCCACGATCGAGCTGCACGTCTCCGCGGGCGTCGGCGATGTGGAGGTGCGCCGTGGCGCCTGACGTTCCCGACAGGTCCGACCGCAAGAGGGGCCACCGCACCGACTGGATGGCACTGCTGTGCGGCCTGTTGTTCGTGGGGGTCGGGGTGCGCTATCTGACCGACCCGACTCCCGATCCGGCGATCATCGGGCCTATCCTCATCGGGGGTCTGGGGATGGCCGGTATCGCGGGCATCCTGGCCAAGGTGATCCGGAAGCGGTGACCCGAGGGTTGATCTGCGACTTCGCAGGCGTACGTTCGGAGTTTGGCGGTAGTTGTCTCCGGAGCGGCTTTGAGAGAACGGAGTCGAGCCATGCGATTCGAGCACGAGTTCACCGTGCCGGTCCCGGTCGACCAGGCGTGGTCGGTGCTTCTCGACGTGGAACGGCTGGCCCCCTGCCTGCCGGGCGCCACGCTCGACTCCGTCGAGGGTGACACCGCCGTCGGCTGGATGAGGGTCAGGGTCGGGCCGATCATGGCCGTCTACCGGGGCAGCGTCGAGATCGCCAACGTCGACAAAGACGCCCGGACCGTCCAGATCACCGCGCGCGGGACGACCGGCGCCGAGACCGGCGAGGCGACCATGGTCGCCCGGCTGGCTGAGGAGGCCGAAGGCGCCCGGGTGGTCCTGGAGCTGACCTACGCGGGCCCCGAAGACGTCGGTGCCCGGTTCGCCGCCAATCTGGCCGCCGCGATCGAGGGGCGGCGGCATCTGACGGTCGTCCCCGATCCCCTGCACGAATCCCACCCTTCGGGCACGCTGCGCACCTCCCGGACCGCCGAGGAGGAGGCGTTCGACCTGCGGGAGGCCGCGGGCGCGTCGCTGCTCAAGCGGCTGGCCCCGGTGGTGGGCGGGCTCGGGGCGATCGGGCTGATCGTTTACGCGGTGCGGCGCTGGGGTCGCCGGTAAGCCGTCGGCAAAGGTTGACCACAGAGGGCAATCGTCCGATTTCATAGGGGAACATCCCATATCAGCGATTTTCGTCTGATATCGGGAGGTGGCCCATGGCGGCCCGACCGGCAGTAAGCGTGGTCGTGATCACCTACAACGACGCGGCCCGCCTCCCGAGGGCCGTGCGGTCCCTGTACGCCCAGACCCTCTGCGACCTCGAGATCATCGTGGTCGACGACGCCAGCACCGACGACACGCCCGACGTCTGCTCCCGCTTCCCGGGGGTGCGCTACATCCGGCGCGAGGAGAACTCGGGCGGCTGCGGCGCCCCCAGGAACATGGGATTGGACGCGGCGCGGGCGCCGTACGTGATGTTCCTGGACAGCGACGACGAGCTGCCGCGCCACGCGTGCAAGGCGCTGCTGACGGAGATCGAGCGGACCGGCGCCGACTTCGTGTCGGGCCAGATCATGCGCGTCTACGAGCCCAGCGGCACGACCGCGCCCTACTACCCCGAGCTGTTCACGCCCCGGCGCGTGGTCGAGGGCATCCGGGCCGAGCCCGGCCTGTTCCTCGACGGCTTCTCCACCAACAAGATCTACGACGTCGGCTTCCTGCGCCGCCACGAGCTGCGATTCCGGGAGAACCTGCACTACGAGGACCATGTCTTCACCGCCGAGCTCTACGCCCGCTCCGAGCGGTTCGCGATCGTGCCGTGGCACGTCTACCTGTGGCACCGGGCGTCGGGCGAAGGCCGGTCGATCTCCCTGAATCTGCGGGACGTGGCGAACGTACGGGCCAGGATCGCCGCCGCCGAGAGCGCCGACCAGGTGCTGCGCGACGCCCTGATGGGCGACCTCGTGGCCCATCGCCAGTTCCGGTTCGTCCAGCAGGACCTGCGGGTCTACCTCAACGCGCTGCCGAAGTTCGACGCGGTGTGGGCCAAGGAGATGGCCGCGGTCGTGCGGCCCTACCTGGAGCGGCTCGACCACGGGGTGCTGGAGCGGGCCGACCCGATGACGCGGGTCTGCGGCGAACTGCTGCTGCGCGACCGGGTCGAGGACCTGTGCGTGGCCGCCCGCAGCCTGACCGGCCCGAAGGCGCCGCCGCGCCACGCGGTCAGGGTCGACGGGCTGACCTACTGGGGCACCGAGCCCGACCCGGCGTTCGAGATCACCTCGATGCGGCTGGCCGAGCTGCCCTATTCGCAGGCGCGGCTGCGCCACGAGGTGACCGAGATCTCCGCCGCCGGTTCGATCCTGTCGCTGTCGATCACCACCTACGACCCCTTCGGCATCGTCTGCCTGGACGCCGTGGCCGACCTGATCGCCAAGGGCCGGCGCGTCCGCCTGATGCCGCGCCGCCAGCCCGACGGGACGATCCTGACCGAGGTCGACCTCGACCTGGCCACGATCCCGCTGGGCCACAGCGGCGCCTACGAGCTCCGCCTCGGCTTCACCCGGCCGCTCGACGGCCACACGGCCGGCGACAAACTGCTGGTCAGCGCCGGTCTCGAACCGCTGACCCTGACGACGAAGGGCTACGAGATCACCGCCCGCCCGTGCGGCGACACCGCGACCCTGCGGCTCCACTGGCGCAGAACCGGGCTGCTGCGGACGATCGCCCGGCGTCCCCGGATCCGCCCGCACGCCGAACGGATGGCCGGGCTGCCGATGCTCGTGCGCAGGCGCCTCGCGCTCCGCCACGTGAAACTCGCGGTCTACAAGGTGCTGGTCCGTTTCGTACCGAGAAAAAACGATCTTGTCCTGTACGAGGCCGACTGCGGCCGCGGCTACACCGGCCACCCGCGCTACCTCCACGAAGAGGTGACCCGAAGGGGCCTGGACCTGAAAGCCGTCTGGTCGCGCGCGTCGGGTGTGTTCCCCGGGCACCTGACGACGGTCCGCCGGATGAGCTGGCGGCACATCTGGACCATGGCCCGCGCGGGCTGGTGGGTCGACAGCCACGGCATGCCGCTGGGCTTCCCGAAACCGCGCAAGACCCGCTATCTCCAGACCTGGCACGGCCAGGGCATCAAGTCGGTCGGCCTGGACGCTCCCGACCTGCGCGGCGACTTCCTCGGCCCGCGCGAGGAGTGGCGCGCCAACGTGGCCCGCTGGGACGTGCTGATCTCCCCCGGCGCCGAGTTCGAGCGCACCTTCGTCCCGTCGAACGAATACGCCGGCCCGGTGCTCCGCTTCGGCTCCCCGCGCTGCGACGTGCTCTTCCACGGCGACCCCGAGGCCGCCCGGCGGGTGCGTAGAAAACTGGAGATCCCTTCGGACAAGAAGATCATCCTGTACGCACCCACCTACCGGGACCTCACGAGGGGCGCCTCCGTCCGGGCCGACCTGCGCGCCCTGGCCGAGGACCTGGGCGACGAGTGGGTCGTGGTCCTGCGCACCCATCCGATCGAGACGTACGCCGTCCCGGAGAACCTGCGCTGGTTCGTCCGCGAGGCGGGCGCCTACCCGGAGGTCAACGACCTGATGCTGGCCGCCGACGTGCTGGTGACCGACTATTCGTCGCTGATGTGCGACTTCGCCGTCACCGGCAAGCCCATGGTCTTCCTCATCGACGACTGGGACACCTACCGCACCACCGAACGCGGCAGCGCCTACGACCTGCCCGCCATCGCCCCCGGCCCCTGCGTCACCACGACGAAGGACCTGGCCGAGGCGATCCGCGCCCCGTGGAGCCCGGAGCGGTACGCCGCCTTCCGCCGCACCTGGTGCGCCGACGAACGGGGCCACGCGTCGGCCCGCGTCGTGGACGCCTTCTTCGAAGGCCGCGCCTCCGACCTGCCGGTACCCGAAATCCATCTTCCGACGGAGGCCACCCTGTGAACACCGTCGCCTTCGCCTGCATGGACGCCGACACGCTCGGCGGCATCCAGCGCGTCTCCCACACCCTGGCCCAGGGCCTGGCCCGGCGGGGATACGACGTCCACGTGATCGGCCTGCACCGCTCGGCCGACCCGGTGACCTACATCGACGACCCGGCCTACGGCCAGCACGAGATCAACCCGGGCCCCCGCTGGCGCTTCGGCGCCACCAAACGCGCCCGCGCCCTGCTCGACGGCATCTCCCCAGGCCTCCTGGTCATGACCTCACCGGGAGTCGTCACCCGCCTGGGCGGCCTGCTCGGCGGCCACCGGGGCATCGGCCAGTACCACGGCTCCTTCGCCCACGCCCGCGGCACCTGGCACTTCGGCTCGGTCAGAGCCCTGTACGGCAACCTCGACCAGTCCGTCTTCCTCAGCGAGGACGACGCCTGGCGCTTCGCCGAGGAGGCCCTGCTCCCCAACACCTGGTACATCCCGAACCCGCTCCCCGGCTGGCCCCACCGGGTGTCGCCGCTGTCGGAGAAACGCGTCTTGGGCATCGGCCGCCTGACCGGCGTCAAACGCTTCGACCGCCTGATCACGGCCTTCGCCCGCGCGGGCCACCCCGACTGGGAACTCCACCTCATCGGCGACGGCGACGACACCGACCGCCTGATGCTCCACGCCGTGACCGAGGGCGTATCGGCCCAGGTCAGATTCCGGGGCCGCATCCCTGCCGGCGAGATGCCGGCCGAATACCGCGCGGCGTCACTGGTGGCCCTGTCGAGCGAACACGAGGGCCTCCCGCTGGTCCTGGGCGAGGCCGCGGCCTTCGGCCTCCCGACGGTCGCCTTCGACGTGTCGGGCGGCGTCCGCTCGCTGATCGACCATGACCGAACGGGCCTGCTGGTCCCTCCGGGCGACGTCCCCGCCCTGGCTGCGGCGTTGACGACCCTGATGGCCGACGGGCAGCGCCGCGCGGAGATGGGCGCGGCGGCCCGAGAGCATGCAGCGACCTTCCGCCTAGAACCGGTCCTGGACCAGTGGGAACTCCTCTTCACCCACCTCAGCCGGTGAGGTCAGGCCACTTTCACCGAGTGAGAGCCCACGCTGATGGTGATGTCGAGGTGCCCGCCGAGCGCGGCGGCATAGGCGCGGAGCGTCTCCAGCTCCATGACCTCGATGTTGCCGTTCTCGATCTGGGAGATCCGCGACTGGGTCACCCCGAGGATCTCGGCGACCTCGGCCTGCGTCTTGCCGATGGCTTTGCGCAGTTCTCCGAGCTGGTAGCCAGCGATGTAGGCGTCTTGATCGGCACGGGCCTTCGCCCTGCGTTCTGGGGTGGCCCTTTCGGGATTGAGGCGGTGCGCCTCGGCTTTGACGTCTTCCCAGCGACGAGCTCTCATCGACCGGCCTCCTTCTCCAGTTTCGCCCGGTATTCGGCGTAACGTGCCTCAGCGAGCGGTATGGCCTTCTCGTACCAGCGGGACCATTCTCCCGCTTTGTCTCCGGCAACTAAGAAGATCGCAGAACGGTCCGGGTCGAAGACGAAGAGCAGTCGGATCTTCGATCGCCCACGAGAGCCGGGCCGCAGCTCTTTCAGGTTCCGGAGGTTGCTGTGCTCAAGGGTGTCGACCATTGGCCGCCCCAGCACAGGTCCGCATTCGGCGAGACGGTCGATCGCGGCTTCAATCGCATCCGCCGTCTCGGGATCGGACACGTTGAGCTTCAGAAACCACGACTCCACCGGTTCCAGAAGGACGATATCCCAGGTCATGCGAGGAACATAACCTCAGACTAATACCCTGACGGGCGATTTCCCAGGGCTGGTGTCCCAGGAAATCGCCCGCCTACGACGATTCGACCAGTTGGTGTTGCGGCAGAGGCGGGAGGCCCGCCAGGGCTCGTTGGCCCGTGGTGAGCAGGGCCGGGATCGGGCCTGGTTCCCACAAGCGGCTCAGGTGTTCGCGGCTCACCCGTTTCAGCCTGGCGCCCCGGCGCTTGGCCGCGGTCGTCCGGTAGGCGAGGCGGTGTTCTCTCGCCGCGGGGGCCGTGTCGGTCAGTTCGTAGCCGTGGCGGGCCAGCCTGGAGCCGAGCATGGTCTCGCACAAAGCTATTTGCCAGGGTTCCAGGCGGTTGGACCAGCTGCCGCTGCGTGAGGTCGTCACGGCGGAGTGGGTGTTGGCGTGCCAGACCTTGTGGGATGGGACCGCCACGTCGGCGAGGTGGTGGGGTTCGCACATGGCGGGGTCGAACTCCTCGCCGATGAAGCCGCACAGCCGCTTCAGGGACAGTTCGGGGTCGGCCGTCAGGTCCTCGTAGCGCAGTTCGTAGTACGAGCCGCCCGGCAATGTCGCCGCGTGGTGTCTGCCGAAGTCGATGGCCTCGGCCCAGTTGGCCATCGCGTGGTAGACGTCCAGTTTGTACCAGGGCATCTCCATCAGCGAGGCCACGCAGTCGCGGCCGTCGCGGACCAGGTGGATGAACTGGGCGTCCGGGAACAGGCGCAGGAGCATGTCCACGTTCTTGAAGTAGCTCGGCCTCTTGTCGCCCCAGCGCGGCTTGCCGAAGCGGGCCGCGTAGTCGCGGAAGACCGTCCCCAGGACCGAACCGAGGGTCCCGGGGGCCGACACCGCGTGCCGGACGTAGTCGCCACGGTCCAGGCCGAGTTCGCGGAACTTGGTGTCCCTGTCGCCGGCCACCCACTCGGCCAGCCGCCGCCGGTTCTCCGGCCGTCGCATGTCTCCGTGCGACCGCCGGGCGGCGTAGGCCTGGATCATGAAACGGGTCTCCGGCGGGACCGCGATCCGTGGGTGGCTGTGCAGCATGAGCTGCAGCATCGTGGTGCCCGAGCGGGGGCAGCCGATGACGAAGACCGGCCTGTCCAGTGTGGCCATAGGGTCAGGAGCCCAGCCCGGCCAGCTCTCGCTGGCCGTCGGTGAGCTGGGCGGCGACCGGGCCCGCCTCGCGGAAGCGGTTGAACCATTCCGTGACGGCGCGCTTGCGGTAGCGGCGCTTCCAGTGCGCGGCGGTCTTCTCGTACGCCGCGACGTGCTTACGCTCGGCCTTCGGGGCGCCCGACAGCTCGTAGCCGTACGACGTCAGGCGCTCGCCCATGACGGTCTCGCACAGCGAGATCTCCCAGGGCTCCAGGCGTTCCGACCAGGTGCCGGCGCGGGCGGTGGTGACCTCGCCGTGGGTGTTGGCGTGCCACGACTTGTGCGACGGGATCGTGTCGGCGACCTTGCTGGGCTCGCGCATCGCCGGGTGGTAGTCCTCACCCAGGAAGGAGCACAGCTTCTTGAGTTCGAGCTCGGGGTCGGCCGTCAGGTCCTCGTACCGGAGCTCGTAGTAGCTGTCGGGGCCGAGGCCGCACTTGCGGCCGAAGTCGATGGCCTCGCACCAGCGGTTGACCGCCTGGTAGATGTCCTCCTTGAACCAGGGCATCTCCTTCAGCGACGACACGCAGTCGCGGCCGTCGCGGATGATGTGGATGATCTGGCAGTCGGGGAACATCGCGATGAGCGCGTCCATGTGCTTGATGTACGGCGGGCGCTTGTCGCCCCAGCGCGGCTTGTCGTGCTGCTCGCCGAACATCTTGTAGACCAGCCCGACGACCGAGCCGAGCGAGCCGGGGCCGGCCACGGCGCGCTCGATGAACTCGTTCTTGTCGATGCCGAGGTCGCCGAACTGGGTGCGGGAGCCGCCGGTGACCCACTGCGCCATCTCGCGGCGGCGGTCGGGGTTGCGCAGGTCGCCGAAGCGGCGGCGCTTGAGGTAGGCCTGCACGAGGATGCGCGTCTCCGGCGGGATCGCGATCCGTGGGTGGGCGTGCAGCATGAGCTGGAGGAGCGTGGTCCCCGAGCGGGGGCACGCGACGATGAAGATCGGCCGATCAGACAAGCACTTTCACCCTTTCCGGTACGACCCGGTCGGCCTCACGGGCCGCCAGCCAGGTGCGGTAGACGAGAGCGGCCTCGAACGCGGCCAGCAGCGCGCCCGTGGCGAGCGCGGTCCAGAACATCGCGGTCGCCCCGAACAGGGGCGCGACGACGAAGATCGCCGCGTGGAACTCGATGCCGCTCATGAGATGGGTCCGGACGCGGCGCCGCCCGAGGAACAGGCGGAACCGGTCGAACCAGGGGAATCTGCGGCGGAAGGCCGACTGGAGATCGACGACGTGGTCGTCCCGAGGGTCGGCCAGCGGATTGGCCAGCAGGACGTCCTCGACGAACACGGGGTCGCCGCCCGTCGAGGCCCGCACCCGGTTGCGGGCGGCCTCCCTGACGTTGAGGAGCTGGGGGCCGTTGACGTACCGGAACAGGTCCAGGACGACGATTCCGGCCGCCAGCCACACGTGGTCGTGACCGAGGGCGAAGCCGAAGGCGCACGCCCCCACGCGCAGCCGGTCGCCGACGTAGTCGAGCCACAGGCCGAACGGGGTCCCGTTGCCCTTCAGCCGGGCGATCTTGCCGTCCATGCAGTCGACGGTGAAGCTCAGGTAGAACAGCACCGCGCCCGGAAGCAGGGCACCGGCCGCGAAGCAGGCGGCCGACGCCAGACCGAGCAGCATCGACACGGCGGTCAGCCCGTTGGGCGTGATCGAGGTGTGGTTAGCGGTCAGGAGCGCGAGCCTGCACGCGACCGGGTCGACCGCGAAGACGGTCCACCAGGAGTCCCGTGGCTTGCGCGCCGCCAGTATGTCGTCGAGCGTGAAGCCCCCCATGAACGTAAGAATGACTACGCCGAGTAGTCGTCAACGGGTTCTTCTGGGCTCCCCAGAGCATCTCGTTGCCACTTCTTGACCATTGCCCTGACGTGGGCAAAGCCCCCGCCAACGCGCTCGGACGTCCGGTAGGGTCGCCGCATTCTTCGGGGGGAGAGCCATGCCGGTGTCCACGTTGTACCGACAGCTTCACAGCCGCCTGACCGCGCGCGAGCCGATGCCGCCCAAGGTGGCGTTGATCAGGCAGGACGCCAGTCCCGCACAGGCGTCACGGGAGACTTTCGACCTGATCTGCCGGTCCCTGACCGGATCGGCCATTCCGTTCTTCTGTGTACGGCCCATGCGCGGCCGTCCACCGGTCATCGCGGTGCGCTCGTCGTACCGGCAGAGGGCCATCACGTCGCTGTCCCGCCACGGCCTCTACGCCGCGCGGCTGCCGGGTGGCCGGCACAAGGTCAACGAGCTGGGCAAGGTCCGCCAGCTGCGCCGCAACGACATGGGCGACGCCAAGGCGATCCGGCTGTGGCTCTACTACGCGAGCCCGTCCCGGACCCTCACGCTCGGCCCGGAGTCGGGCGTCGACGTGGAGTTCTGGTCGCGTGAGGGCGAGCTGCTGGTGGCGCCCCGGCCCAACCGGGTGTGCGAGGCGGTGCCGGTCGAGGACGACTGCGTCGAGGCGCCCGAGTCGATGTTCAACCGGCTCGTCTCCGACAGCGCTCGGGTCTATCCGACGCGCCCGGAGTTCGCCCGCCGCCTGGTCGACGACGTCGACTTCCCGATCGACGCGGTCTACACCTGGGTCGACGGCAACGACCCGGCCTGGCGGGCCCGCAAGGAGCTCGCGCTGACCGGCGGGCTGAGCGACCTGGCGACCAGCGACGCGCGGTTCGTCAGCCGCGACGAACTGCGCTACTCGCTGCGCTCGCTGATGACGTACGCGCCCTGGATCAGGAACATCTATGTGGTCACCGACCAGCAGCGGCCGTCGTGGCTGGTGGAGGGCGATCGCATCAGGATCGTCGACCATCGGGAGATCTTCGCCGACCATTCGGTGCTGCCGGTGTTCAACAGCCACGCGATCGAGTCGCGGCTGCACCACATCGAGGGGCTCTCGGAGCACTTCCTCTACCTGAACGACGACTTCTTCCTGGGCAAGGTGCTCTACCCCGAGACGTTCTTCGAGGGCAACGGCATCACCCGGTTCTTCCCGTCGATCGCGCAGGTGCCGTTCACGCTCAACGAGGACAACCCCGTCCACCAGGCCGGCATGAACAACCGCCGCATGCTGGAGGAGCTGTCCGGGCGCACGCTGACGCAGAAGATGAAGCACGTGCCCTACGCGCTGCGCCGCTCCTTGCTGTTCGAGCTGGAGGAACGGTTCCCGACGGCGTTCAAGGAGGTCTCGGGGAGCCGGTTCCGCCGCTCCAGCGACATCTCGACGGCGTCGTCGCTGGCCCACTACTACGGCTATCTGAGCGGCCGGGCGGTGCCGGGCCAGATCGACTACACCTACGTCGACCTGGCGCTGCCGAAGACCCCGGCGAAGCTGCGGCGGATGCTGGCCAACCGCGAGCACGACGCGTTCTGCCTCAACGACACGGCGACGACGACAGCGGACCAGGACAACGCCCTGGCCCGCTTCCTCGACGCCTACTACCCGATCCCTACACCGTTCGAGATGAACCACTGAGCAGGATGTCGACCACGCGGGACGACGCCCTCCCGTCGTCCCACGGGCAGAACCTCCGCTGGAACAGCGTGTAGGCGGGCGGCACCGACGCCTCCCTGATCGCCTCGATGGTCTCGTCGGTGGTCCGCGTCAGCGGTCCCGGCGCCTCCTCGGTGAAGTCGAAGTAGAAGCCGCGCAGCGTGTCGCGGTAGCGCTCCAGGTCGTAGGTGTAGAAGACCATCGGCTTGCCGGTGCACGCGAAGTCGAACATGGCCGACGAGTAGTCGGTGACGAGCACGTCGGCCGCCTGGTAGAGGTCGGCGACCTCGGGGTAGTTCGTCACGTCGATCGCCGGGGCCGGGACCTTGGGCCGGTCGGTGATCAGGTGGTGGGCCCGCACCAGCACCACGTGGTCCTTCAGCGCGAACTGCATGCGGGCCAGGTCGAGCTCCATCGACAGGCGGCGCCTCTTGCCGCGGTGGAGGTCGTCTCGCCACGTGGGTGCGTACAGGACGACCTTCTTGCCCGGCGGGATGCCGAGCCTCTTCCTGACGGCGAAGGCGCGGTCCCTGAAGAGCAGGTCGTTGCGGGGGTAGCCGGTCGACAGCACCACTCCCCGGTAGCCGAACGCGCGCCGCATGATGGGCGTCGAGAACGGGTTCGGGGAGATCAGCAGGTCCCACTGCGGCACGTCGCGGGCCATCCAGTCGAGCAGCTCGGTCCGCCGGAACGGCAGGTCGCGCAGGTCGTGGCCGAGTTTCTTGAGCGGCGTGCCGTGCCAGGTCTGGAGGTAGGTCTGGCCGGGCGGCTTGGTGTACCAGTGGGGCTGGGTGCGGTTGCCGACCAGGTAGCGCGCCGTCGCCAGCGCGTGTTCGTGCTCCTTGGAACCGTGCAGGACGACCCGGGAGTCCTCCGGCGTGTCGAACGAGCCGTCGCGGGTGACCCAGACGTACTCCAGCGGCAGGTTCCGCGTCCGCATCTCGTCGAAGATCGCGCGCGGGTTGCAGGAGGCCAGCCGGCCCCCATAGGCGTCGAAGACGACCGTCTCCCGCAGACCGCCCTTCTTGAAGTGCCTGACCGTCCCCCGCAGGCGCCGTTCGGCGAACCGGCCCCGCTCGTCGTCCTCCAGCGCGGGCTGCACCACCACGAGGACCTCCCCTTCCAGTTCGGTACGGAACGACACCCGGTGCACCCCGATCCGGCGCGGAGACGGCGACACCCCCACGCGCAGGCGAAGGGGTGTGCCGTCGACCTTCCGCAGGCGCCAGACGCCCACGCGGGCGGGCGGGGTGATGAGAACCCTGCCGTCGTCGCCCGGCTGGTGGGTGGTGCCCTGGAACACCAGCGGCTGGACCTTCCTGGTCTTCACCGCGAGCCGGTCGCCGGCCCACTCGACCCAGGCGTGGCCCCGGTCCTTCACCGGCCGCCGCAGCACCAGGCCGTCTTCGGTCAGGCTCGGCTGGTGGGCTCCCCCGGCGGGATAGCGCCGATATCCGGTGTCGGGATGGGCCTGCGGCACGCCCTTCCTGACGACCTTCCCGTGGGTCACCGAGCAGTGCAGGTTCCAGCGGCCGGGGGCGACGTCGGCCAGGTCGATCGAGGCCTCGAACCCGGCGTCGTCGTGGCAGGTGGCCGACTGGCCCGAGTCGGCGGTGGCGTCCATCCGTTTGGTCCGCTTCACCGCCAGGGGGAGCCGCACCCCGTCGCGCTGGAGCCACACGTCGATGGCGCCGTGCGAGCTCTCCAGGTGGGTGATGTAGGCGTAGCCGCGGGCGGTCATCCGCGATCCGTCCATCTGGACGCCGTCGACGACCGCCTTCAGGGTGAAGTCGACCGCAGGGTCGTACACCGAATCGGGGATGCCCTTCGCGGGGTCGCGCAGGCCCGGATAGTCCATGAACCAGCGGCGTTTGAACCAGCCGTGGCGGACCGCGCCCGCGTCGCTGAGCGAGGCGCGGCGGAACATCCGGACCTCGCGCAGTTCGGGCACCATCCGGTTGGCGGCCAGGTGGAGTTCGAGCCGCCGGATCGACGGCTGCCGGGCGATCGCCTTCGGGTGGAGCACGCCGAGGGTCTCGGCCAGCGAGTCGAGCAGGTCCTCCTGCTCCTGCCCCTCGGCCGTCTCCAGCGACTCCAGCAGGAACGCCAGGTCGAACTCGGTGACCTGGAGGTCGTGCTTGGCCCACAGCCTCGGCGCGCGCTCCTTCAGGAACTCCGACACCGCCCGCATCGAGGCCAGCCGGTCGAGCACGTTGGCCGGTTCGGTGCGCCGCTGGGTGATCGAGCCCGAGCGGATGCGCCAGTGGTAGACGACGTCCTCGAGCACGTCGGTCGAGCCCGCCAGGACGTGGGCCGGGATGGTGACCGGCGAGTCCTCGTAGTGGCGGGCCGGGAACGCGAAGGCGTGGCGGTCCCAGAACTCGCGCCGGAAGACCTTGTTCCAGACGGTCCGGTCGGTGATGAGCGCGTGGTGGCGGCGGATGTGGGTGCCGGTGATCGTGGTGGCGAACGCCTCGGCGTGCCCGGCCGAGGGCCGCAGCTTGCCGCTGATCAGGCGTTTGACGTTCCCGCAGGCCAGGTCGGAGCCGCTGGCCTCCAGGCTGGCCACCAGCGTCGAGTAGGCGAGCCTGGGCACCGTGTCGTCGCTGTCGGCGAAGGCCAGGTAGGTGCCCCGGGCCGCCCGCGCCCCCGTGTTGCGGGCGGGCCCGAGGCCCTGGTTCTCCTGCTCGATGAGCACGAACCGGGGATCGGCGGCGGTCATCTCCTTGGCGATGACCGCGCTGCCGTCGGTCGAGCCGTCGTCGACCAGGACGTACTCGACGCTCTTGAGCCGCTGCTTGGCCAGCGAGGCCAGGCAGCGGGGCAGGAACTCGGCGACGTCGTGGAAGGGCACCACGACCGACAGCTTCGGGCGGCTCATACGTTCACCAGCCGTCGCGCGAAGCGCAGCGCCCGCCGCCACAGCGGCACCCTGACCGGCTTCTTGACCAGGCCGTACCGGATCAGCCGCTGGCGCGGGAAGTAGCGCCAGCGCAGTTCCTTCGGCAGTTCCCGCACCGCCGCCTCGGCGCTGGCCCGCAGGTGCGGCATCCGCTTGCGCTGCGCGCAGTAGACGACCCCCTCGACCAGGCGGGGCAGCAGGTCGGGCGAGACCGGCGCCGGGACCAGCGCGCCGACCTTGGTCAGCTCGGGCACCGAGGCGTCGACGATCGTGAGGGCGACCCGGTTGCTGTTCTCGTAGGGCCGCAGCCGCTCCAGCACGCGCGGGCAGCCGACCGTGGCGACGGGGATGCCGAAGTAGTGCCGGGCGGTGATCAGGCCGGTGGAGAACGTGCCGACGACCAGGTCGGGCCGGTAGGTGGCGAAACACGTCTCGGCCGGCACCGCCTCGGGCACGACGGTGAGCTGCACGCCGAGCGACTCGGCCAGCGCCGTCATGCCGCGCACCTGGCGGCGGCCCGCCGACGGGTGGGGTTTGAACCGGACCGTGGTGAAGCCCCGGGCGACGACGCCCTGCAGCATCGCCGCGTGGATCGCCTCCTCCTCTTCCCACGTGATGAGCCCGGCGTCGGACATGTACTGGCTGAGCAGCAGCGCCCCGCCGCGCCCGCCGACGGGGGTGACCGCGCCGACCTTGCCGACGATGTCGCGGAAGGCCACGTCGGGCACCGCGACCGCCGGGACCTTGTGCTCCGACAGCAGCAGCGGGCGCATCCCCTCGATCAGGTCGAGGTAGAGCAGCCGCTCGACGCGGGCGCCCAGGTCGCCGGGGATGGGGTCGCGGGTCGGGCCGTAGCTCATCAGGCCCTCGGAGTAGACCGTGATTGGGCAGCCGGAGAAGATCTCCGCCAGCCCGCGCGCCGGGTAGGCGCCGATCGACTCGACGATCAGCTCGTCGGGGGCGTGCCCGTCGAGCAGCCGCTGGGTGAGCAGCCGCCGCAGCAGCGGCCCCTGCTCGGGGCGCACCCGCACGCGCACGGGGTGGTAGGGGGCGATCAGCTCGTTCCAGAAGTGCACGTGGTCGAACCGGTCGCCGATCGCGTCGAA
Organism: Herbidospora sp. RD11066; assembly: GCF_054661255.1. Taxonomy (NCBI): domain Bacteria; kingdom Bacillati; phylum Actinomycetota; class Actinomycetes; order Streptosporangiales; family Streptosporangiaceae; genus Herbidospora; species Herbidospora sp. RD11066. The sequence goes on along the minus strand of NZ_BAAGDO010000009.1, from coordinate 370,629 downwards.
GGCGGGCGTCCGGTGGAGGGGGGAGATCAGCTCGGGTACGGCCACGTTGCTCGACACGAGCAGCACGCGCCGCCCGGCCGGGCCGAACAGACCGGCGTCGATGGCCGCGGCCAGCGTCATCGCCCCGAACAACGTCGAACAGTAGAAGAGCTGGGTTTTCAAGGCAGAAACCTCCTGAGCAGCTTCTCGCGGGCGTGGCCCAGCGTCGGCAGGACCACCGCGAGGGCGTCCGGCGGGACCTCCCGCAGGGCGGCGGTGGCCCGGGTGGCGAAGGTGGCCGCGACCTCGGGCTTCAACCGCCCGCGCAGCTTGTGGTGGTAGGCGATCAGCGCGCACAGGTTGTGCGTCGCCTTGCGGACCAGCTCCGGGTCGTCCCCGTCGAGGTCGTGGATGACGCCGAGGTAGGCGTCGATGAAGTGCAGTTGCCGTTCGTCGCCGACCTGGGTGAGCGAGGCCTTGAGGCCGCGCCGGTAGAACACGCCGGTCAGCGAGGCGACGGCGAAGGTGGCGGCGTGGAGGTGCAGCCGCCACACCCAGGCCCGGTCTTCCGCGGTGGCCAGGGTGGGGTCGAACGTGAGCAGCCCCTGGTCGGCGAGGGAACGCCGGTAGATCCCGGCCCAGGGCACCGGATAGTCGACCATGCCGAGCTTCCCCATGCCCGTGATGCCCTCACGAGCGGTGAACACGACGCCGCGCCGCTGCTCGGGGGCCCGGCGCACCTCACGGTTGACGCCGGTCACCCGCACGTGGTCGACCCGGACGAAGTCGCAGCCCAGCCTCTCGATGGCGTGGACCAGCTGAGGGAGGTAGCCGGGGGCGTACCAGTCGTCGCCGTCGAGGTAGGTGACGTAGGTGCCGGTGGCGGCGGACAGGCCCAGGTTGCGGGCCGCCGAGACGCCGGAGGAGGCGTCCCTGCCGATGACGGTCAACCCGGGCAGGTCGCCGCGGAACCCCTCGGCGATCTCCCGGGTCGCGTCGGCCGAGCCGTCGTCGACGACGATGAACTCGAAGTCGGCACGCGCGTTGGCGCGCAGGGAGGTCAGGGCGTCGGCGATGTGGCGTTCGCCGTCCCTGACGGGAACGATCACCGAGAGGGTGGCGGCCATACGGGGCGACTCCAACGGGCGGAACGGTGTGGCTGACAGGGCGGTTACCCCCGCAACCCTGCCCGTCACGGTGAGTCACGGCCGATCTCTTGACCCATCCTTGAGGCGCAGGTCACCCGCCCGTGGCGGGTGCGTGCTCGCCCTCCCCCCGAAAGCCGGGATAACGTGACGCGATCGGTCAATCACGGAGAGAGTCGATGGCGAACAAGACGATCCTCACCGGCTGGGGCCGTACCTCCCCGAGCGTCGCCGAGCTGCTGCGGCCCGAGGCGGAGGAAGACCTGGCCTCGCTGGTGCTGGCCTCGGGCGGGCGCGGGATGATCGCGCGCGGCCTCGGCCGCAGCTACGGCGACCCGGCGCAGAACGCGGGCGGGCTGGTGCTCGACATGACCGGGCTGGCCGCGATCGGCCCGGTCCGCGACGGCTACGTCACGGTCGAGGCGGGGGTGAGCCTCCACCGGCTGATGCGCGAGCTGGTGCCCGAGGGGTGGGTCCCGCCGGTCATCCCGGCGACCCGGCAGGTGACCGTGGGCGGCGCCGTCGCCGCCGACATCCACGGCCGCAACCACCACGCCGACGGCTCGTTCGGCTGCCACGTCACCGCTCTCGACCTGCTCGGCGCCGACGGCGTGACCCGCACGCTCACCCACGACGACCCCGACTTCTGGGCGACCGTGGGCGGCATGGGCCTGACCGGGGTGATCACCAAGGCCACGATCAGGCTGCTGCCGATCGAGACCTCCCGCATGATCGTCAACACGTGGAAGTGCCGCGACCTCGAGACCGTGATGTCCCGGCTGGCCGAGGCCGACGCCGTCCACCGCTACACCGCCGCCTGGCTCGACTGCCTGTCGCCGCAGGGCCGGGGCGTCGTCGAGGGCGCCGACCACGCGCGGCAGGGCGCGGCCCGCTCGTTCCGGGCCCGGCCGTTCGAGGCCTCCCCCGGATTCCTGCCGGTCGGGCTGCTCAACCGCCACACCACGAGCCTGGTCAACCGGGCTGTCTACCTCACCGCCAAGCGCGAATCGGTGCAGGTCAGGCCGCTGGCGTCGTTCTTCCACCCGCTCGACAGGGTCGGCCACTGGAACCGCTTCTACGGGCCGCGCGGGCTGGTGCAATACCAGTTCGTGGTGCCGCTGGGCGCAGAGCAGACGCTCATGAAGGTCGTCGAGCGCATCAGGCGCAGCCACGCCGCCTCGTTCCAGACCGTGCTCAAGCGGTTCGGGCCCGGCAGCGGCGGCTGGCTGTCGTTCCCGACGCCCGGGTGGTCGCTGGCGCTCGACTTCCCGACCACCACCAAGGGGCTGGCCTGGCTGCTCGACCGGCTCGACGAACTGGTGGCCGAGGCGGGCGGGCGGGTCTACCTGGCCAAGGACTCGCGGCTGCGGCCCGAGCTGCTGCCGGTGATGTATCCGGGGCTGGCGGCCTTCCGGGAGCGGCGCCGGGAGCTCGATCCACGCCTGGTCTTCCAATCCGACCTCGCCAGGAGGCTGTCCCTGTGAAGAACGCGTTCGGCGAACCGCAGAGCCTGCTGCTCGTCGGCGGCGCCTCCGAGATCGCGATGGCGACCGCGATGCGGCTGGTCCGCCGCCGGGTGCACCGCGTGATCCTGGCCGGGCGGCCGTCCCCGGCCCGCGACGCCGCGGCGGTCCGGCTGGCCGAGGCGGGCGCCACGGTCGAGACGGCCGACTTCGACGCCTTCCGGGTCGAGGAGCACGCCAAGGTGATCGGCGACGTGTTCTCCACCGGCGACGTCGACGTCGCGCTGATCGCCTGCGGCCTGCTGGGCGACACCGACCTCGACCCGCTGAAGGCCGCCGACGTGGCGATGGTCAACTACGTCGGGGCGATGACCTCGGCGATCGTCTGCGCCGACGCCATGCGCCGGCAGACCCACGGCGCGCTGGTGGTCTTCTCGTCGGTGTCGGCCGGGCGCCCTTCACCCACCGATTTCCTGTACGCCTCCGCGAAGTCGGGCCTCGACTCCTTCGCCCGCGGCCTGGCGGGAGCCCTGCGCGGATCCGGCGTCCACGTGATGGTGGTCCGGCCCGGCTTCGTCCGGACGAAGCTGACGAAAGGGGTGAACCCGCCCGCCTTCGCGACCAGTCCCGAGACCGTGGCGGGCGCGATCCTCGACGGCCTGCGGGCGAAGTCGCAGGTCGTGTGGGTGCCGGGGATCCTGGGTCAGCTGATGCGGCTGCCCGGTTCGGTCATCCGCCGCATCACCGGGTGACATACCTCAGAAATCTCCCAAGAACGGGCGTTACGCTTCCGGGGTTGAGTGAAGCTTTTTTAACTTGAACCCCGCGAGACGCAGGAGTCTCTGATGCGCCGCCTGATCCCCGCCCTCGCCGCAGTCGCGATGGTGATGACCCTGCCCGCCGCGCCCGCCGTGGCGGCGCCGAAGAAGGCACCGAAGAAGCCCTTCTGCGCGACCCACAAGTGCATCGCGCTGACCTTCGACGACGGCCCGGGGCCGTACACGACCAAATTGCTGGCGACGCTGAAGAAGTACAACGCCAAGGCCACGTTCTTCGTGATCGGCCGCGAGGTGAACAAGCACCAGACGCTGCTGAAGACCGTCGCGAAGGCCGGTCACCAGATCGGCAACCACACGTGGACCCACCCCTGGCTGACCGAGCTGACCCGCACCGAGGTCTACGACGAGGTCAACGAGACCCAGAAGCTGATCAAGAAGGTCACCGGGAAGAACCCGTCGGTGATGCGCGCCCCCGGCGGCCTGACCGACGACACGGTCCGCGAGATCGCCGCCAAGCTGAACATGGTGCTGATCCCCGGCACGACCTCGACCGGTGACTGGATCGCCGACAACCGCCAGGTCGGCTACCTGACCAGCAAGACGCTGGAGGTCGCCAAGCGCGGCGCGGTCATCCTGATGCACGAGACCGTCAAGGAGACGGTCGACTCGATGCCGAGGGTGCTGGCCACGCTGAAGAAGCAGGGCTACTACTTCGTCACCGCCTCGACCCTCCTGGAGGGCACGAAGCTCACGCCGGGGATGTCCTACCCGGCGCCGCCACCCGCGCCCGAGGGCAGCGACGACGACGGCCAGTTGCTCGAAGACGAGGAAGACCCGTTCGGCGGCGAGCCCGCCGGTGAGGTCTGAGCCTTGACGATCCGCCTGCCCAGTCGCTGGGCGGGCAGTTCGACCCATCGGTAGGTCGCCCAGCTCACCAGCAGGAGCACGACCAGGTAACCGAGAGCCAGCAGCGCGCGTTCGGCCACCGGCTTCGACAGCATGTGGCCGAACAGCACCGGCACCATCCGCAGGATCGGGTGGTGCACGAGGTAGACCGAATAACTGATCAGCCCGAGCCAGACGAACACCTTCGGGAACGCGCGGTGGCGCAGCGCCCGCCCGGCCCAGAAGGTCGCCCCGGCCAGCACCAGCGTGGTGATCCACACGGGCGGCTGCACCCACCACCACCCGGCCGCGATCGCCCATCCCGGCGCGGCGGCGACCAGCGCGAACGCGGCGAACACCGGCCAGAGCGGGCCGGTGCCCCTCTCCCAGCGGTAGAGCGCGGTGCCGGCGAACATCATCGCGAGGATGGCCGCCCCGAACCACGGCACGTACGACGACCCGACCAGCAGCACGAGGGCCATCGCGCCGAGCACGTAGGCGGCGATTTTCTGCAGGCCGGGAACGAACAGCGCGACCATCCCGGCCACGAACACCACGCCCGACCCGATCGCGGGCCACGACCCCGACAGCCACGGCGCCCCGATGACGATCCCGGCGACCACGGCCAGCGCGCCGAACCCGATGGCGTACCACCCGCTGAACCGGTGGACGCCCTTCACGAACAGGGCCGTGACGATCAGGTAGAACACCATCTCGTACGACAGCGTCCACATCGGATCGGCCAGCCCGCCGACGTGGACCACGTCGAGCAGCATCGACACGTGCGCCAGCACCCCGGACGCGTCGCGCGGCACCTGCTCGCGCACCGGCACCCACAGCCCGACCAGCAGCGCGATCGCGCACACCGTGAGGTAGAGCGGGTAGAGCCGGAACAGCCGGCTGGTCCAGAAGGCCCGCACGTCTCCCCGCCCCTCGAGAGAGGCGGGGATGATGTAGCCGCTGACCAGGAAGAACACGACCACGCCGTACATGCCCACGTTCATGAACGTGGGCCGCAACGGTGGATAGACCCACGGGAGCAGGTGCTCGGCGACCACGGCGAGAGCGCCGATGCCGCGAAGTGCGTCAAGCCAGGCCAGGCGGTGAGACGTGGTCACCGGGGCCAATTTACCCCGAGAGAGACTATTCCCACTCGATGGTGCCCGGCGGCTTGCTCGTGACGTCGAGCGTGACGCGGTTGATCTCGCGGACCTCGTTGGTGATCCGGGTGGAGATCCGGGCCAGCACGTCGTAGGGCACCCGCGACCAGTCGGCCGTCATGGCGTCCTCCGAACTGACCGGCCGCAGGACCACCGGGTGGCCGTAGGTGCGGCCGTCGCCCTGCACGCCCACCGACCGCACGTCGGCCAGCAGCACGACCGGGCACTGCCAAATGTCGCGGTCGAGCCCGGCGCGGGTCAGCTCCTCGCGGGCGATGGCGTCGGCGTCGCGCAGGATGTCGAGGCGCTCCTGGGTGACCTCGCCGATGATCCGGATGCCGAGGCCCGGACCCGGGAACGGCTGCCGCCACACCATGGACGCGGGCAGGCCGAGCTGCTCACCGGCCCGGCGCACCTCGTCTTTGAACAGGGCGCGCAGCGGCTCGACCAGGTCGAACTGGAGATCGTCGGGCAGGCCGCCCACGTTGTGGTGGCTCTTGATGTTGGCGGTGCCGGTGCCGCCGCCCGACTCGACGACGTCGGGGTAGAGGGTGCCCTGCACCAGGAAGTCGACCGGGCCGTCGGCCAGGATGGCGCGCTGCTCGTCTTCGAAGACGCGGATGAACTCGCGGCCGATGATCTTGCGCTTCTCCTCGGGGTCGGTCACCCCGGCCAGCGCCTTGAGGAACCGCTCGGCGGCGTCGACCACCCGCAGCTTCACGCCGGTGATCTCGACGAAGTCGCGCTCGACCTGCTCGGCCTCGCCCTTGCGCAGCAGGCCGTGGTCGACGAACACACAGGTCAGCCGGTCGCCGATGGCGCGCTGCACCATCGCGGCGGCCACGGCGGAGTCGACCCCGCCCGACAGCGCGCAGATGGCCCGGCCGTCGCCGATCTTGGCCTTCACGGCCTCGACGGCGTCTTCGACGATGTTGAGCATCGTCCAGCTCGGGCGGCACCCGGCGGCGTCGAGGAACGCCTTCAGCACCCTCTGGCCGTGGTCGGTGTGCATGACCTCGGGGTGGAACTGCACCCCGTAGAAGCCGCGCTCGGGGTGCTCGAACCCGGCGACCGGGGTCTCGGTGGTCGAGGCGGTGACCGTGAACCCCTCGGGCGCCTCGGCGACGGAGTCGCCGTGGGACATCCACACCTGCTGGGCGACCGGCAGGGTGTCGAAGAGGCGGCCCGGCTCGACGACGGTCAGGTCGGTGCGGCCGAACTCGGCGATGCCGGTCTTGGCGACCGTGCCACCGAGGGCCTGCGCCATGACCTGGAAGCCGTAGCAGATGCCGAACGTCGGCACCCCGGTCTCGAACAGCCCCTCGGGGGCGGCGGGGGCGCCTTCGGCGTAGACCGAGGACGGCCCGCCGGACAGGATGATCGCCTTGGGCTTCTTGGCCAGCATTTCCGCCACGGGCATCGTCGAGGGGACGATCTCGGAGTAGACCTGGCATTCACGTACCCGGCGGGCGATCAACTGGGCGTATTGCGCCCCGAAGTCGACGACCAGGACCGTGTCGAACTCTGACACAGGAAGGCTCCCTGAAAGATGAACCGGCGGTGACGCCAGTCTACCGGGGTGGCCAAACGCCGCCGGAAAACGGCTGGACCGTCGCCGGACAGCCGATCTAGGTTCTGGGTCATGTCCAGCCCGGAGGCATCAAGACGGTAGCCGCTCGCGCGGCCAACCCCCGTTCACCGGAGCGGCGCCTGAGTGCGCCGCTGTCTTGTCATGCCTTCTGGAGAGCTTCGTGCCATTCGTCGTTTACGTGCTCGGAGTGGCGGTCTTCGCCATGGGCACCTCCGAGTTCATGCTGTCCGGGCTGCTCCCGGACATCGCCCGTGACCTGGGCGTATCCATTCCCGCCGCCGGCGGGCTGACCGCCGCGTTCGCGGCCGGGATGATCGTCGGGGCGCCGCTCATGGCGCTGCTGAGCCTGCGGTGGCCACCCCGGCGGGCCCTCCTCGCGTTCCTGCTGACCTTCCTGGTGGCGCACGTCGCCGGCGCGGTCACCACCTCCTACCCGGTCCTGCTCGCGACCCGGGCGCTGGCGGCGCTGGCCACGGCGGGGTTCCTCGCCGTGGCGCTGGCCGTCGCGGTGCGGATGGTCGCGCCGGAGGCCAAGGGCCGGGCCACATCGATCCTGCTGGGCGGGGTCACGCTCGCGTGCGTCGCCGGGGTGCCCGGCGGGGCCGTGCTCGGGGAGGCGTTCGGGTGGCGGTCGGCGTTCTGGGCGGTGGCGCTGCTGTCGCTGCCCGCGCTGGCCGCCGTGTCCCGGGAGCTCCCCGCCCCCGCGGCGGCGGGTTCCCGGCGGGAGACGTCGGCGCTGCGCCGTCCCAGGGTTCAGGTGGCGCTGGTGCTCGGGGCGCTGGTCAACGCGGCCACGTTCGGCGGGTTCACCTATCTGGCCGTCGCGGTGGACGGTGTCTGGGTGCCGGGGCTGCTCGCGCTGTTCGGGGTCGGCTCGTTCGCCGGTGTCACGCTCGGCGGGCGGCTGGCCGACACCCGGCCGATGCTGGTGCTGGTCCCGGGCGGGATCGCGCTGCTGGCCGGGTGGGTGCTGTTCGCCCTCACGGCCGCGCCGGTGCTGGCCTTCGTCCAGGGCACGCTGTCGTTCGCCGTCGGGTCGACGCTGATCACCCGGATCCTGTACGAGGCCCACGACGCCCCCTCGCTCGGCGGCGCCTTCGCCACCTCGGCGATGAACGTGGGCGCCACGGCCGGACCCCTCGCGGCGGGGATCGCGGTCGCCGCGGGGAGCTCGCCGTTCTGGGTGAGCGCGCTGCTGGTGGCGGGCGCGTTCGTGGTCGCCGGGGTGGCCCTCGCCGTCAGCGGAGGCGGAACCTCTTCATCGCCTTGAGCAGGGTGACCAGGGTGTCCGCATAGGTCTCGTAGGGCATGCCGAGGATCGGGTCGAAGCCGAGCCACGACGCCTGGGTCGAGATCGTCTGGCTCTCGGTGAACTTCAGCAGCCCCTCGGAGCCGTGCCGCCGGCCCAGGCCGGAGTTCTTCATCCCGCCCATCGGGGCGTCGAACGAGCCGTAGGCCGAGGCGTAGCCCTCGTTGATGTTGACCGTCCCGGCCTTGATGTGGGCGGCCAGCGCGCGGCCCTTGGCCGGGTCGCCGGTCCAGATCGAGGCGTTGAGGCCGTAGGCGGTGTCGTTGGCCAGCTCCAGCGCCTCGGCGGCGTCGCGGACCCGGTAGAGGGCCACGACCGGGCCGAAGGTCTCGTCGCGGCACAGCGCCATGTCGTCGGTGACGTTCTCCAGGACGGTCGGCTCGTAGAAGAACGGGCCCAGGTCAGGGCGGGCCTTCCCGCCGGTGACGACCTTGGCGCCCTTGGCGACGGCGTCGTCGACGTGGGCGGTGACGGCGTCGAGCTGGCGCTGGGAGGTGAGGGAGCCCATCTGGGTGGCCCAGTCGTGGCCGGGGGCGATGCTCATGTTCGTCACCGCGCGGGAGAACCGCTCGGCGAACAGGTCGTAGATGCGGTCGTGGACGTAGAGGCGCTCGATCGACACGCACAGCTGCCCGGCGTTGGTGAAACACGCCCTGATGGCACCGGCGGCGGCCCGGTCGACGTCGGCGTCGTCCAGGACGATCATGGGGTTCTTGCCGCCGAGCTCCAGCGAGCAGCCGATCAGCCGCTTGGCGGCGGCCTCGGCGACCGCCCGGCCCGCCCGGGTCGAACCGGTGAAGGCGACGTAGTCGGCGCCGTCGATCAGGGGTTCGCCGATGTCGGCCGGGTCGCCGATCACGACCTGCCAGATCTCCGGCGGCATGCCCAGCTCGACCAGCAGGTCGATCGTCCACAGCGTGGAGAGCGAGGTCTGGGTGTCGGGTTTGTGGACGACCGCGTTCCCGGCCATCAGCGCAGGTACGACGTCGCTCACCCCCAGCGACAGGGGATAGTTCCACGGGCTGATCAGGGCCACGACGCCACGCGGATGGCGGATCTCGACCGTGCGGGTGGCCAGCGGGAAAGGACCGCGGCGGGCGTGCGGGGCGAGCAGCCCGGGGGCCTTGCGCACGTAGTGGAGGCCGCTCGCGGCGACGTCGAGGACCTCCTCGTAGGCGTGGCGGCGGGCCTTGCCGGTCTCCCACTGGACGATGTCGAGGATCTCCGCGCGCCGGTCGAAGATCGCGTCGTGCAGCCGCTCGAACGGCCGGATCCGATCCTTGATCGGCAGCTCCGCCCAGGCCGCCTGCGCCTCCCTGGCCAGCTGGTGGGCCCGGCGCACGTCGTCGGCCGACGAGATCGGCACCTCGGCCAGCGGCGCCCCCGTGAACGGCGTGACCACCGTCTGGGTCTTGCCCTCCGACGTGACGTGACGCAGGAGACGGTCGAGCAGCGCGGGGTCGGGAACCCGGATTTCACCAGCCATACCGGCGAGACTATTCCGGAGCGAAGCTCATGACTACCGGCCGGTACGGTCAATTCGCAACGCCCTCCCACCCAGGTGATGGGCCACAATTCGAGTCATGGCGACTCCTTTACGGCCGACCGACCCGCGCGCGCTCGGCGGATACCGGCTCGAGTCGGTCCTCGGGGAAGGCGGCCAGGGCATCGTCTACCTCGCGACCGGCCAGGCGGGCGAGCGGGTGGCGATCAAGTGGCTGCGACCGGAACTCGCCGCCGACCAGGACATGGTGCGGCGGTTCCTCCACGAGGTCAGCGCGGCCAAGCGGGTGGCGCCCTTCTGCACCGCCCAGGTGATCGACGTGGGGGCGGCGGACGCCCGGCCGTACATCGTGAGCGAGTTCATCGAGGGCGAGTCCCTGGCCCAGGCGATCCCCCGCAGCGGCCCGCGCACGGGCAGTTCCCTCCACCGGCTGGCGATCGGCACCGCTACCGCGCTGGCCGCGATCCACCAGGCGGGGATCGTGCACCGCGACTTCAAGCCGCCGAACGTGATCCTCGGCTCCGACGGCCCGCGCGTGATCGACTTCGGCATCAGCAAGGCCCTGGGCAGCCACACCGCGCTGACCTCGACGATGATCGGCACCCCCGCCTACATGGCGCCCGAGCAGCTCGTCGGCGGCCCGATCGGCCCCGCCGCCGACCTGTTCGCCTGGGCCGGCACGATCGCCTACGCCGCCACGGGCCGGGCCCCGTTCGGCAACGACACCATGCCCGCCGTGATCAACCGGGTGCTGCGGATGCCGCCCGACCTCGGCGACATCCCCCAGCCGCTGCGCGGCATCCTGCTCGACTGCCTGAACAAGAACCCCGCGCAGCGCCCGACCGCCCGCCAGGTGATCGACCGGCTGCTGGTCAGCGACCCGGCGACGGCCCGGGTGACCGTCCCCGGGCAGCTCCCCGTTCCGCCGCGCAAGTTCCCGACGCTGGCCGTCGTGACGGGCGCGACCGCGCTGGCGGTGATCGTGGCGCTCGGCGGCGTGTGGGCCGCCACCACCGGCGACGAGACACCCGTCGCCAGGAGGAGCTCACCGGCCCCCGTCTCGGCGCCGCCCAGCCCCAGCCCCAGCCCCGAACCCATGGTCATCGACATGGACGACACCACCGCCGTGGCCCGGGAGCTGCCGACCGACCCGGCCTACCTGTCGATCTTCTGGGTGAAGCTGGAGAAGTGGGACGCCTACGTCCGCGAACCCGGCAAGACCACCTTCACGCGCCACTCCTACGCCGACGCCGCCCCCAGCCCGACCGGCGACCGGCTGGCCGGGATCCCGTGGCAGTACGACGACGATGACTCCGACACCCTGAAGATCACCCAGGTGTCGACCGGCACGCCGGTGACCGTGAAGACCGTGGCCAAGCCGCTCACCACCAACTACGTCCACTGGTCGCCCGACGGCACCAAGATCCTGCTGACCTCGCTGAAGAAGACCGGCGAGAACACCGTCACCCAGGGCTTCGTGGTGGTCGACCCGGCCGCCGCGACCGCCCAGGTCGTCAGCGTCCCCGGCCTGAAGGGCGACACCGCGTTCGCCTGGACCGGCACCGGCGACTCGGTGACCACGGTCATCGACCAGACCCCCCACATCTACGACCTGCTCGGGAAGGAACAGCGGACGCTCCCGCCGATCGGCGGCACCCTGTCCGACCCGCGCGACATGTTCACCGACGGCGGCGGCTCGTTCGTGGCCCGCTGCGAGGACAAGGACGTCACCTTCTGCGTCTGGGACACCGCGACCGGCGCGATCCTCAACGAGTTCGAGTCGGGCTGCGACACCGTGCTGGGCTGGTGGGACGCCACCCACATCTACTGCACGGCCGTCGCCGACGACGATGAGGACGCCGTGGTGGTCAGCGACCTCAACGGCGCCGAGACCCAGACCCTCATCACGGCCACCGACACGGCGATGGACAAGCTCTACTTCCGCTCGTCCTATCTGCACCGGTCGTAGTCGCCCGAACCGAGGTGGCCTTCGATCCGTCTTGTGGACATGACCACCTCGATTCGCGTGGCCGGCGCCATCGCGATAGCACTGCTGGCGGCGGCGTGCACGCCGGGTGCCGCCAAGTCACCCGACCCGGTGACGCCGATCAACCTGACCGAGAACATCAAGCTGGTCTCCTTCGACGACTGCGACAGCATGCTCGAAGGGCTGCGCGAGGCCGCGGTCAAGCACGCCGAGACCTTCCAGATGGTGCCCCTGGCGGCCCGGTCGAACGAGGCCGCCGACAGCGCCAGGTCGACCGCCGCCTCCGGCGCGGCCCCCGCCCACTCGACGACCAACGTCCACGAGGCCGGGGTCGACGAGCCCGACCTGGTCAAGACCGACGGCGACCGGGTCATCACGGTCAACCGGGGCGTGCTGCGGATCATCGACGCCGCCTCGCGCAAGGTCACCGGCACGCTGCGACTGGTCGCCGCGGAGCAGGGCTGGTCCGAGGCGAACCTGCTGGTGTCGGGTGACCGGGCGCTGGTGCTGTTCAACTACGGCGGCTACGCCCCCGCCGGTGACGCCGCCCGGATCAAGCCCGAGATGCTGTCGGCACCGCGCTACGTGCTGATCGACCTGGCCGGGACGCCGAAGGTCATCGGCAGCATGGCGCCCGTCAACGCCCAGCACGTCGACGCGCGGATGGTCGGCTCGACGGTCCGGATCGTGGTGCGCAGCGAGCCGCAGGTGCCGCAGCCCGAATACGACGCCAACATGACCCAGCAGGAGATGCTCGACGCCGTCAAGGACACCTACCGGAAGGCGCCGCTCGACGCCTGGCTGCCCAAATACGAGATCGAGTCGGGCGGCCAGACCACGCCGGGCGCGGTGAAGTGCGAGAACGTCAGCCACCCCGCCGACTTCACGGGCAAGTCGCTGGTGACCGTCCACACCCTCGACCTGAACGGCTCCTTCGGCACGACCGAACCGATCAGCGTCGCGGCCGACGGCGACACCGTCTACGGCACCGGCACCAGCCTCTACGTGACGAGCAACCCGTTCTGGTGGGGCGGCTTCTTCCCGATGCCCATCGCCGTGGACGTCGCCCCGGCTCCGGTCCCCGAAGCCGCTCCCGTGGCCCCCGCGCCCGATCCGGACATGCCGACCCAGATCCCCGACCCCGGCAAGGTCGCACCCGAGGCCCAGCCCACTCCGAGTGACGGGGAAAAGGTCGTCCCCACGGCCGAGACCGTCGCGACGCCCACCCCGGCCCAGGCTCCCCCGACCGCCGAGGTCGTCAGCCCGTCTCCGTCGGAGAACGGCGACACCGTGCGTGAGGTCGCTCGCGCCGAACGCACCGAGATCCACCGGTTCGACATCACCGGCACCGGTGTCCCCCGTTACGTCGCCTCCGGTTCGGTCACCGGGCGGCTGCTCAACCAGTACTCGCTGTCCGAATACGAAGGCCACCTGCGCGTCGCCACCACGACCAACTCCTCCCAGACCTCCGAGAGCGGCGTCTACGTCCTGAACGCCGACACCCTCGCGGCGGCCGGTCAGGTGACGGGCCTGGGCAAGGGTGAGCGGATCTACTCGGTGCGGTTCATCGGCCCGGTCGGCTACATGGTCACCTTCCGCCAGGTCGACCCGCTCTACACCCTCGACCTGCGCGACCCGCAAGTCCCGAAGGTCACCGGCGAGCTGAAGATCACCGGCTTCTCCGCCTACCTCCACCCGGCGGGCGACGGCAGGCTGATCGGCGTCGGCCAGGAGGCCGACACCAAGGGGCGGACGCAGGGCACCCAGGTCTCGCTGTTCGACGTGCGCGACCCGGCCGCCCCGGCCGTGCTGTCCCGCTACCACCAGGAGGAGTCGGCCACCCAGGCCGAATGGGACCCGCACGCCTTCCTCTACTGGGCCCAGGACGGACTCGCCCTGCTCCCCATCGCCAGCTGGGGCACCGACTACTACGACGGCTCGCAGGCGCTCGTCCTCAAGATCGGCGACACGATCGAGAAGGCCGGGGTGATCACCCACCCGAAGGCCGACCCGAACGTGCCGCTCGACCCGTCGATCAGGCGCAGCGTGATCATCGGCGACACCGTCTGGACCTTCTCCGACCTCGGCGCCAAGGTCAGCGACAAGTCGAGCCTCGCCGACGAGGCGTGGATCGAGTTCTAGATCGAGTTCTAGATCGAGTTCTAGACGGGCTTACGGTCGGGCGCGGCCACCGGGACGATCTCCGGAGCGCCCAGGGTGATCGCGTCGGCCTCCTGGTCGGTGGCGGTCTCCTGGGCGGCGCGCTCGGCCTCGATCCGCTTGGTGTAGTACTCCACCTCACGTTTGACCTGGTCGTCGTCCCAGCCCAGCGGCCCCGCGAGGAGCTGGGCGACCTCCTCGGCGACGGCCAGGCCGCGGTGGAAGGTCTCGATGGAGATGTGGGTGCGGCGGCTGAGCACGTCGTTGAGGTGCCGGGCGCCCTCGTGGGTGGCGGCGTAGACGATCTCGGCCCGCAGGTGGTCGTCGGCGCCGGTCAGCGGCCGGGCCAGGCCGGGGTCGTCTTCGATGAGGGCGAGGACCTCGTCCATCATCGAGCCGTAGCGCTGGAGGAGGTGCTCGATGCGGGCGACGTGGAGCCCCGACTGCTGGGCCAGCCGATAGCGGGAGTTCCAGCGAGCCTGGTAGCCCTCGGCCCCCGCGAGCGGCACGGTGTCGGTGCACGACGGCGGCACCCGCGTGGCCAGCCCGTGGACCACCGCGTCGACCGCGTCGGCGGCCATCTTCCGGTAGGTGGTGAACTTGCCGCCCGCGACCAGCACCAGGCCGGGCACCGGATGGGCGACGACGTGTTCGCGGCTGAGCTTGGACGTCTGCTCGGACTCGCCGCGCAGCAGCGGCCGCAGGCCGGCGTACACCCCCTCGACGTCGTCTCTCGTGAGGGGCACCGACAGGACCTCGTTGACGTGGTCGAGCACGTAGTCGATGTCGGTACGTGAGGCGGCCGGGTGGGCCAGGTCGAGGGTCCAGGCGGTGTCGGTGGTGCCGATGATCCAGTGGCGCCCCCACGGGATCACGAAAAGGACCGATTTCTCGGTACGGAGAATGATCCCGGTCAGCGAGTGGATGCGGTCACGCGGCACCAGCAGGTGGACGCCCTTCGACGCCTTCACGTGGATCTGCCCGCGCCCGCCCACGAGCTCCTGGATGTCGTCGGTCCACACCCCGGTCGCGTTGACGACCTGCCGGGCCCGGATGTCGATCTCCTCACCGGTCTCCAGGTCGCGGACACGTACACCGGTGACCCGCTCGCCCTCCCGCAGGAACCCCACCACCTGGGTGCGGGAGGCGACGTGGGCGCCGTAGGTCGCGGCGGTGCGCAGCATCGTCATGACGTAGCGGGCGTCGTCGACCTGGGCGTCCCAATACTGCACGGCCCCCTTGAACGCCGTCTTCCGCAGCGCCGGGGCCAGCCGGAGCGCCCGGGTGCGGGACAGGTGCCGGTGCCCCGGCACCCCCCGCGTGAACCCGAACGAGAACCCCAGCGAGTCGTAGAGCACCAGCCCCGCGCCCACATAGGGCCGCTCCCACCCGGCGTGGGTGAGCGGGAACAGGAACGGTACCGGCCGCACGAGATGCGGCGCGATCCGCTGCAACAGCAGCGCCCGCTCCTGGAGCGCCTCTCTGACCAGGTCGAAGTTGAGCTGTTCGAGATAACGCAGCCCGCCGTGGATCAGCTTGGACGACCTCGATGAGGTCCCCGAGGCGTAGTCGCGCGCCTCCACGAGCCCCACGGAGAGCCCCCGCGTGACCGCGTCGAGCGCGACCCCCGCGCCGACCACGCCGCCACCGACCACCACGACGTCGAGCTCCTGCGCGGCCATCTGCGACAGCGCCGCGTACCGCTCCGCGGGCCCGAGCCGCCCCGTCCCCATAAGCGCGGTCATGGGTATAACTCTCCCTTTGTACGGCTAAGCGCCTACCCCTGTCGTCCTACCCATCCTGTCAGGATCGGCAGCACGACCGCCGACCGCATGGCGCCCATGTGGTCGAGCCCGTCGAGAACCCGCACCTCCCAGCCCCTGACCTCGATCTCCTCGCGCTCGCGGAGAAGTGGTCCGGCGATGTCGACGGTCACCCCACCCCACTTGTCGCTGTAGACGATCGCGTCCTCGGACCCCGCGAAGCACAGTCTGGGGATGTCCAACGCGACCGACCGGTCGTCGAATTCCTGAAGTTCCTGGTAGAGAGCCATGAACTGACCGGTCTGAGCCGGACTGGCACTCGGCGTGGCATTGTCCCAGTCGCCCGGGGCGACGTTCGCGGCGGGCGGCGCGGGGTTCTTCGCGAACTCCCAGGCCGCCTCGGTGACCGCGAGCATCTCCCGGTAGGGCCCGTGAAGGGGCGGATATCCCCCCATGACCAGATCCGTGACGCGCCGGGACCGGAGGGCGAGCTGAAGCCCCAGCATCCCGAGCCAGGAGTAGCCGTAGTAGGCGAAGGTCTCCGCCCCCGCGGCGTCCGCGACCGCGAGAAAGTCGCCGACCACGTTCCCGGGCGTCAGATCCTTTTTCGGTACGGCCAGACAGTGCCCCTCGTAGTCGAAGGCGATGACCCTGAACCGGTCTTTGAGCCCGTTGACCAGGTTGAACCCGAGGTCGGGCTCCCCGCCCCAGGCGCGCATGGCCTCGGTGGCCGGCCCGTCGTCGGCGGGCCTGGGGTTGACGGGGAGCAGGAAGGCGGGCCCGTCGCCGTGGACCTCGATCTCGATCTCTGCGCCGTCGTGAAGGGTGGCGATCATGGCGATCTCCTTATGTCGTAAGCTATTAACGAGCCCGAACAATAGCTTATGCCGTAAGGAGTTAAAAGCCGGTGGTCGTGTACGCAGGCCAAGGTGACCCCGAGCGCACCCTGGCGCTCCTCTGGCGCACGGGCGACGGCGTCCGAAAACGCGGCCCCCGTCCGGCCCTGACCGTCGACGCGATCCTGGAGGCCGCCATAGCCGTGGCCGACGAATCAGGCTTGGATGGCCTCTCGATGCGCGCGGTGGGCGATCGCCTGGGCAAGACGGCGATGGCCCTCTACACCTACGTCCCCACCAAACGAGAACTGATCGACCTCATGTACGACCAGGCACACGCCGACGCGATCCCCGACCTCCCCGGCGAGTGGCGCGAGGCGGTCGAGTCCTGGTCCCTGGCTCTCCACGAGCGCTACCTGCGCCACCCGTGGCTGTTGCAGGTCTCCCACGCCCGCCCGGTCTTGGGCCCCCACGAGCAGACGGTGCTGGAAAAACTCCTGGAGGTCCTCCCGGACGTAGCACTCCGAGCCACGGTCAACGCCCTGTTCAGCCTGGTCAGAGGCTCAGCTAGAACCCTCGCCGAAGCCCAACGAGCCGCCACCGACACCGGGACGTCGGACCAGGAGTGGTGGACCGCCAGATCCCACCTGCTGAGCGACTTGGTCCCCGACTTCGCAGAACGTTTCCCCAGGTCAGCGAACATGCCCCCGACAGAATGGGACAAGGCCGCCCGCGAGGCTTTCACGGACGGCCTGAACCTCCTCCTGGACGGCCTGGAGAGACAGACCGCCCGCCGAAACCACTAAGCCCTGCTCCGAACCACCCGAGCCCGCGCACTGTCGGCCGCCCAGCCCCGGGCACTCCGTGCCCGAAATTTCGGCATATCGCCGACCACCCAGAGGGCCCGTCTCCCAACGAAGGCAGGGACCGCGCCGGTGCGGCGAGACCCGTAACCCGCATCACCGGCGCGAGCCCGCGCGCTGTCAGCCGCCCAGCCCCGGGCACTTCGTGCCCGAAATTTCACGACATGGCCAACGTCAGACCAGGCGGCGGATGTCGCCAAACGCCCGGTAGAAGCCGCCGTTGCCCGACGGCCGCAACCCCTCCACCACGTACCGCGCCCCCGGTTCGCGGATCTCGCGGGGGAACTGGACGTTCCACGCCTCGTACCCCGGGCTGAGGACCCTGATCCGCAGGCGGCCGCCCTCGCTGAAGCACTCCACGAGCACGCCGTCGCCCGTGTCGGTCGTCGTCTCCACGGTGATCGACGGCTCGACCACCGGCAGGGACGCCGCGATCTTGACGTCGCGGGCCTGCGGCACCGTACCCTCCCGGGCCGCCGCGATGGCCTGCTCCGTCGCGTCGATGCAGGCCAGCGACCCGTCGGTGGTCACGATGTAGAGGCGCTCGTCCAGATACTGCATGGAGAACGCCGACCCGTAGCCGGTCGCCAGCTTCCAGAGCCGGGTCCCGTCCGCCGAGAAGCAGTAGACCGACGAGGACGAGTCGCCCGCGAAGACGTACTGCCCGCCGGGCGAGGTCGCGCAGGAGTAGATCGCCGCGTCGCACTGGTAGACCGCTTCGACGGCGCCGTCGGCCTTGGCCAGCTTGTGGACGGTCCGGCTCGCCGTGCCGGCGTACACCGACTTCTCCTCCTGCCAGCCGAACAGGACGCCGTCGGCGGCCTTCTGGAACCACGACTGGTTCCCCTGGAGGTCGTAGCGGGCCACGCCGCCGGAGTGACCGTGGTAGACGGCGTCGCTGTCGTTGCGCACCATCCAGCCGGAGCTGCCACCGCCGGTGCGGGCCCAGAGGAACTCGTCCTCATAGTCGATCATGGTGATCCGGCCGGAGTCGTCGGACACCCCGAGGACGCCGTCGGCGATGTCGAGCCAGTAGATGTCGACGTCGGAGGCGATCTCGTACGCCGCCCGGGGCACCTTCCCGCTCAGGTCGTAGACCTTGCCGTCGTCACAGCCCGCGTAGATCCAGAAGTCGTCGGCAACGATGCACTTGACGCCGTCGGGCAGCTTGTAGCGCCCGGTCATCACGCCCTCGGGGGTCAGCGTGAAGACGTGCCCGGCCTGGTTGCCGACCCAGCAGCGCTCCTGGTCGACGAAGATCCCGAACGCGGCCGAGCCGCTGGCGAAGCGCCACAGCACCGGCGCCTGCTTGGCGGTCGAGCGGGTGCTGGTGATCGCCCGGCGGGTGACCGCGCGACGCTGCCGGACACCCCGGACCGCGGGGGCGTACCCCTTCTTGGTCTTCTCCGCGACCTTCTTCGCCGCGGCGGCCCGCGCCTTCTCCTCCGTCGGGAAGTCGGTGACCTTGACCTGCCCGTTCTCTCCGATGCGGCCGTACGTGATGGTCACCCGCGTCCCCGAGACCACGGCCTCGTAGAACTTGTGCGCCCCGCCGCCTTCCTCGGACAGCTCCAGGTACGTCATATCCCCATTTCCTCCCTTTGCTCAGTGATCGCGAGCGTAGGGGAAGACGCAGACATTTTTTTCGGTACGGATGTAGAGACCCCGCGATCGGCTCCGACCCAGTGACGCAACGACAACCTGAGGAGCGGACATGCGCAAGCTGATCTACATCGTGAACACCTCGCTCGACGGCTACATCGACGGCCCCGGCGGCGCCTTCGACTGGACCACCGTCGGCCCCGAGTTCTCGGCCGTCTCGGAGGACCTGACCGACGCCACCGACATCCTGCTCTACGGCAGGGTCGTGTACGGCTGGATGGCCTCCTACTGGCCCACCGCCGACCAGGAGGAGGGCGCCCACCCCCACGACGTCGCCTACGCGCCCAAGTGGCGGGCCCGGCCCAAGGTCGTCGTGTCGGACACCCTGACCGAGGTCCCCGACGACGCCCGGATCGTCCGGGGCGCCACCCTGGAGGCCGACCTGACGGCTCTGAAGAACGAGGGCGGCGGCCACATCCTGCTGACCGGCGGCAACGCCCTGGCCTCGACCCTGGTCGGCCTGGGGCTGGTCGACGAGATCGTCATGGTCGTCCACCCGGTCGTCCTGACCGGCGGCACCCCGTTCCTGAGCGGGCTGAAAGACCGTCTCCGGCTGCGCCTCATCGACTCGCGGACCTGCGACGACACGGTGATCATCAACCGCTACGCCCCCGCCGCTTCCTGAGCGACGCGTCTGGATAAAGTGCCGGTTGTGACGCACACCGAATCGGAAATCGCCTCACAACCGGCCTGCTGGGCCCGAGCCGCCGAGGTCGCCGCGGGCGCCCCACTCCCCCAGCCGGGGGAACGGGTCGCCGTGGTCGGCTGCGGCACGTCCTGGTTCATCGCCCAGGCCTACGCCGCCCTCCGGGAGTCCCGGGGCCTGGGCGTCACCGACGCCTTCGCGGCCTCGGAGTTCCCCCTGGGCCGCACCTACGACCGCATCCTCGCGCTGACCCGGTCGGGGACGACGACCGAGGTCCTGGCCCTGCTCACCACCGTCGACACCCCGACCGTCGCGATCACCGCCGACCCGGCCACACCCGTCATGACGGCGGCCGGCGAGGTGGTCGTGCTCGACTTCGCCGACGAGCGGTCGGTCGTCCAGACCAGATTCGCCACCACCCAGCTGGCCCTGCTCCGCGCCCACCTGGGCGAAGATCTGACCGGCGCGATCGCCGACGCCGAGATGGCCCTGTCCGACGACCTCGGCGCCCTGACCGACGCCGAGCAGTACACCTTCCTCGGCCGGGGCTGGAGCAACGGCCTGGCGGCCGAGGCGGCCCTGAAGATGCGCGAGGCGGCCCGCGCCTGGACCGAGAGCTACCCGGCGATGGAATACCGCCACGGCCCGATCTCGATCTCCGGCCCGGGCAGGGTGACGTGGATGCTCGGCACCGCCCCCGAGGGCCTGGCGGCCGAGGTCGTGAGCTGCGGCGGCACCTTCGTGGAATCCCCGCGAGACCCGATGGCCGAGCTCGTGAAGATCCAGCGCGTGGCCGTCGCCCGCGCCCAGGCCCACGGCCTGAACCCCGACGAGCCCATGCACCTCACCCGGTCGGTGATCCTCCCGTGAGCCAGACCATCGTCGACGCCCGGATCGTCGCCGAATACGCCGTCTTCGACGGCTGGCTCTCCATCGAGGAGGGCCGCATCACCCACATCGGCCACGGCCCCGCCCCCCGCGAGGGCGACTCGGTCGGCCACCGGTTGGTGGTCCCCGGCTTCGTCGACATGCACGTCCACGGAGGCGGCGGCGCAGGCTACCCGGCAGGCTCGGAGGAGCAAGCCAGGCAGGCCTTCGCCTTCCACCTCTCCAAGGGCACGACGACCGCGGTGGCCAGCCTGGTCACGGCCCCGCTCGACTCGCTCCGCGCGGCGGCCGGCATGCTGGCGGGTCTCTGCGCCGAGGGCCTGCTGGCCGGTGTCCACTTCGAGGGCCCGTACATCTCAGCCGCGAAATGCGGCGCCCACCGCCCCGGACTACTCCGCACCCCGTCGGTCGGCGAGTTCACCGACCTGATCGAGGCCGCCAAGGGCCACGCCCGCATGTTCACCGTGGCCCCCGAACTCCCCGGCGCCCTGGCCGCCATCGCCACCTGCGCCGAGTCGGGCGTGATCGCCGCCATCGGCCATACCGACGCCACCTACGACGAGGCCCGCGCCGCCATCGACGCGGGCGCCACCGTCGCCACCCACTTGTTCAACGCCATGCGCCCCCTGGGCCACCGCGACCCCGGCCCGATCACAGCGGCCCTGGCCGACGAACGCGTGACCGTCGAACTGATCAACGACGGCATCCACCTGCACGAGGCCGTGATCGACCTGGCCCTGCGCAGCGCGAGGGGCGGCGTCGCCTTCATCACCGACGCCATGGACGCGGCGGGGATGCCCGACGGCGACTTCGACCTGGGGCCCATGAAGGTCGAGGTCCGAGGAGGCGAGGCCCGCCTGGCGGGCGGCGGCTCGATCGCCGGCAGCACCCTGACCATGGACCGCGCCTTCCGCCGAGGCGTCCACCTCAACGGCCTGTCCCTGGGCGAGGCCATCGAGGTCACCTCCCTCAACCCGGCCCGAGCCCTCGGCCTCGACGACGAGATCGGCAGCATCGCCGTAGGCAAACGAGCCGATTTGGTGGTCTTGGACGACAACCTGGAAGTCCACCGCGTCATGCGCCAGGGCGAATGGGTCTGACCCCCAAGCCTCCCGACCCACCCAACCGCCCTGACCGACCCTCAAGGACCCCGCTCCAGACGTACAAAACCTGAGGCCCCTCACCCGAGCGCCCGTGCAACATCCCCCACCACCTCCGACCCTCCGCGCCGGACATTTCGCCATACGACCCACCAGCACCGCCAGCGAGCCGCGAGACCACGCACGACCGAAAGCACCCGCACCGACCGAGACCTCGCGCGAATCTCCCGTCACCCGTGCCGGAAATTTCGGCATACGCCCACCGGAACCACCAAGTCGACTCCGGGGCCCCACAAGAACCGGCAGTAGCCATACGACCCAGAAGCACCACCGAGCCTTCCGGCGCTCTGCGCCGGAAATTTCGGCATAAGCGCACCCGCATAAGATCCGCTCCGCGCTAATTACGAGTTCCGGATGTCGCCGGACGGATCTGGATGCGAAAGGAATCCGTCGGGCGCACAACGCCGAAATTTCCGCTTTAGCGCCCCCCGAGAACCGCCTCGCAACATAAGGCCGATATTTCAGGATCCCGCAACCAAGACCCCGCGCAATTGACCTTGAGACGGCACCACCCGCCACCCGACATTTCGGCATACGCTCGCCCCGGAAACGCGACAGGGCGCCGGAGAATCCCCCGGCGCCCTGTCAGAACGGCTCTTACGGCGTCGGCGGGGCCACCACGACCTCGACGCGCTGGAACTCCTTGATGTCGGAGTAGCCCGACGTCGCCATGGTCCGCTTCAAGGCGCCCATCAGGTTCATCGACCCGTCGGCCACCGACGACGGGCCGTGGAGGATCTCCGCCAGTGTCCCTATGGTCCCGAACTCCACGCGACGGCCCCGGGGCAGATCGGGGTGGTGCGCCTCGGAGCCCCAGTGGAACCCGCGCCCGGGAGCCTCGGCCGCGCGGGCCAGCGGCGAGCCGACCATGACCGCGTCGGCGCCGACCGCGATGGCCTTGGCGATGTCGCCCGAGCCGCCCATGCCGCCGTCGGCGATCACGTGGACGTAGCGGCCGCCCGATTCGTCCATGTAGTCACGGCGGGCCGCCGCGACGTCGGAGATCGCGGTCGCCATCGGGACCACGACGCCCAGCACGTTGCGGGTCGTGTGGGACGCGCCGCCGCCGAAGCCCACCAGGACACCCGCCGCGCCGGTGCGCATCAGGTGGAGGGCCGCGGTGTAGGTGGCGCAGCCGCCGACGATCACCGGGACGTCGAGTTCGTAGATGAACTGCTTCAGGTTCAGCGGCTCGGCCCGGCCCGAGACGTGCTCGGCCGAGACGGTGGTGCCGCGGATCACGAAGATGTCAACGCCGGCGTCGATCACGGCCTTGTGGTGCTGGACCGTGCGCTGCGGCGACAGCCGCACCGCCGTGGTCACCCCGGCCGCGCGGATCTCCTCGATGCGGCGGCCGATCAGCTCGTCTTGGATCGGCGCGGTGTAGATCTCCTGCAGACGGCGGGTCGCGGCGGCCGTGCCCAGCTCGGCGACCTCGTCGAGCAGCGGCTGCGGGTCGTCGTAGCGGGTCCAGAGCCCTTCGAGGTCGAGGACGGCCAGGCCACCGAGGCGGCCGATCTCGATCGCCGTACGGGGTGAGACCACGCTGTCCATCGGGCTGACCACGACGGGCAGGTCGAACCGGTAGGCGTCGATCTGCCAGGAGATCGACACCTCCTCGGGGTCGCGGGTGCGCCGCGAGGGGACGATGCCGATCTCGTCGAGGGCGTAGGCGCGCCGCCCGGTCTTACCGCGCCCGATCTCCACCTGCTGAGTCATGTGCGTTTCCTGTTGGTCGATAGAGGTCAGCGACGGTGGTAGTTCGGAGCCTCCACCGTCATCTGGATGTCGTGGGGGTGGCTCTCCTTCAGACCGGCCGCGGTGATCGGCATGAGCTCGCCGTTGTCGCGGAGATCTGCGATCGTGCGCGACCCCGTGTACCACATGCCCTGCCTGACCCCTCCGACCAACTGATGGGCCACTGCGGCTACCGGACCGCGGTAGGGAACCTGGCCCTCGATGCCCTCGGGGATGAACTTGTCGTCGCCGCTCACGGCGTCCTGCGCGTAGCGGTCCTTGGAGAAGGACTGCCCGCCACGCTCACGATTGCGCACCGCGCCGAGCGAGCCCATGCCCCGGTAGGACTTGAACTGCTTGCCGTTGATGAAGATCAACTCACCCGGCGACTCCTCGCAGCCCGCGAGCAGGGAACCGAGCATGACCGCGTCGGCTCCGGCCGCGATGGCCTTGGCGATGTCGCCGCTGTACTGGAGGCCGCCGTCGCCGATCAGCGGCACCCCGGCGGGACCGGCCGCGAGCGAGGCCTGGTGAATGGCGGTGACCTGCGGGGCGCCGACGCCGGCGACCACGCGGGTGGTGCAGATGGAGCCCGGCCCGACGCCGACCTTGACGGCGTCGGCGCCCGCGTCGATGAGCGCCTGGGCGCCCGAGCGGGTGGCGATGTTGCCGCCGACGACCTGGACGGCGGTGTTGGCCTTGAGTTTGGCGATCATGTCGCCGATGCCCTTGGAGTGACCGTGGGCGACGTCGACGACGATCACGTCGGCCCCGGCCTCGATGAGGGCGCGGGCACGCTCCTCGGCGTCGCCGCCGACCCCGACCGCCGCGCCGACCACGAGGCGGCCGTCGGCGTCTTTGGTGGCCAGGGGGTATTGCTCGCTCTTGGTGAAGTCTTTGACCGTGATGAGGCCCTGGAGGCGGCCCCGGTCGTCGACCAGGGGCAGCTTCTCGACCTTGTGGGTGCGCAGCAGGCGGAACGCCTCGTCGCGGGAGACCCCGACCGGCGCGGTGACCAGCGGCATCTTGGTCATCACGTCGCGTACGAGCTGCGTGTGGTCGGTCTCGTAGGCCATGTCGCGGTTGGTGACGATGCCGACGAGCACGCCGTCGGCGTCGGTGACCGGGGCGCCGGAGATCCGGTAGGTCGCGCAGAGCTTCTCGACGTCGGCCAGCGTGTCGTCGGGCGAGCAGGTGACCGGGTTGGTGACCATGCCGGCCTCGGAGCGCTTCACGAGGTCGACCTGGCGGGCCTGGTCGTCGATCGACAGGTTGCGGTGCAGGATGCCGACGCCGCCCTGGCGGGCCATCGCCACCGCCATGCGCGCCTCGGTCACCGTGTCCATCGCGGCGCTGATCAGCGGAATCTTCAGCGTGATCCCGCGCGTGAGCCGGGTGCCGGTGTCGGCGTCACCTGGCTGCAGGTCCGAGTAGGCGGGCACCAACAGTACGTCGTCGTACGTGAGCCCTTGTTCGGTGAATCTGGCCATGGCGTCCGCGAACCCCCTCCGGCGGCAAAGAAGACCTTGTCAGGCCTTCGGCCCAGTCTAGAGCTCACGGAAAGAAGCGACCGCCACGGGCGCTCGTACGCAGAGTCATCTTGAACACAGAAAGGGGGGCCGCCATAAGACGGACCCCCCTGACGCGCCGGATGGCGGGACCCCCACGGTGACCGCCGAGCCCCCCTCCGCGCCCGGTCGGTCACGGCGTCCCACCCGTGCCGACGCAGGGTCAAGAGTGCGTCACCCTGGGTCCCGGCACAATGTCCGAACCTGCAATTACACGAAGCTGCACCTCTGGCGGTTTTCTCCATCGGAAACGCAATAGCGCGTTATCCTCGCGAAGTCGCTCGGTGGCCCGGCCGCGGCGGTTTCCTGGCGAGGGAGCAGACATCCGGGCGTGACCACGACCTGAAACTGGACCGACGATGACCACCTCTGCCGACCCTTTGGAACGCCTGGGCCTCAGCCGGGCCCAGACGGCGGTGTACGAAACCGTCTTACGGCTGCACCGGGCCACCCTGCCCGAGATCGCCCAGGCCGCCGACGAACCCGCCGACGACGTCGCCGGCCAGCTGGCCGGGCTGGTCCGCCTGGGCGCGATCGACGAACAGGCCGGGCAGTTCCTGGCCCGCCACCCCGCCGCCGCGATCGGCCGCCTGATCGCCGCCCGGCTCGACCGCCTGGCCGAGGAGAGCCGCCAGATCGACGAGGTGCTGGCCTCGGTGGGCGGCCTGACCCTGACCTACGACGCCGGGCGCGACTACCAGAGCAGCCGGTTCCCCGTGGAACTGGTCAACGGCGCCGACGAACTCTACGAGAGCGTGATCGGCCTGGCGCTCCAGTCGCCGCCGTCCGATCTGGTGACCGCGATCCCCGATGAACGCGGGCTCACGGATTTCATCCGGAAATACGCCGACACGTGGATCGAGGCGCTCAAAAGTGATCTCCTCACGGCCCGTGCGGTGATCCCGGCCTCCGCCCTCGCCATCCCCGGAATGCGCGACTCCCTCGACCGGCTGGCCGCCGCCGGGGCGGGCATCCGCGTTCTTGATCGCGTACCGAGCTGGTTCTTCGCGCTCGGCCACGACGCCGCCGGCCTGCCCGCCGACTGGGGGGTGTCGCTGCCCGGCAGCGCCTACAACTGTTACCTGGTCAGAGCACCTATCGTGGTCGGCGCGCTGCGCACGCTGTTCGACGAGATGTGGCAGCGGGCGACGCCGATCCGCTACTCGCCGGGGGCCGTCCAGGTGCTGCGGCTGGCGTCCCAGGGGATCTCCGACGACACCATCGCCCGGCGCCTGGGGCTCTCGGTCCGGACCGTCCGGGCCCGGTTCGCCGACGCCATGGCGGAGCTGGGGGCCCAGACCCGCTTCCAGGCCGGGGTCGAGGCGGCGCGGCGCGGCTGGCTGTCCTGACCCGGTCTTTGAGCACACCGGGGGCGATGGGAGTCATATGGTGGTTACGTGCTGGAAGACGTCCCCCGCGACCCGTTCGCGGACGACCCCAACGACCCTGCCGTGGAGCTGGGCGAGCTCGATGACGCCGAGCCGCTCACGATGTCCGAGCGCGACGAGGCCCTGACCGACCTCGCCGACGTGGAGGTCTTCCGCTCCCTGCTCGAGCCCCAGGGGGTGCTCGGCCTGGTGCTCGACTGCCCGGAATGTGGCGAACAGCACTACTTCGACTGGGACCTGCTCCGGGGAAACCTCCGCCAGATGATCGACAACGGGCGGCCGCAGGTCCACGAACCCGCCTTCCAACCCGACCCGGCCGACTACGTCAGCTGGGAGTACGCCCGAGGCTACGTCGACGGCGTCATCGACACCGAAGAGAGCCGCTGAGCTTCCTGAATGCTGTCCACATCGGCGACCAGGGCTCGCAGAACCAGGATCGCCGGATCGGAAGACCGCACCGCCTCGCGCCGGGCCAACGCGTCGAGAACGGCGTCAACGTCGATTGTCACGCAATCGACTCTAGCTCCGCCATCTGACGGAGCCGAGCAAGAGCACGATGCTGGGCCACTCTGACCGCACCGGGTGACATTCCGAGGACGTTGCCCGTCTCCTCCGCCGACAGCCCGGAGACCACCCGCAGGATGAGGATCTCCCGCTGGTTCTCCGGCAGCCGCGACAGCAGCGCGCGGGCGTGCTCGGCCTCGATGTAGCGCACCACGGTCTCCTCGGGACCTGGACCCTCGTCGGGCCCGTCGGGGAGATCCTGGGTCGGCACCGCCGACCTCACCGAGCTGCGCAGCGCGTCGGCCACCTTGTGCGAGGCGATGCCGAAGACGAACGACGCGAACGGGCGGCCCATGTCCCGATAACGCGGCAGCGCCGACAGCACCGCGATGCAGACCTCCTGGGCCACATCGTCGGCATTGTGATAATGCCCCGAAACCCGGCCGAGCCTGGCCCGGCAATAGCGCACGACCATCGGCCGCAGCTGCGTCAGCAGCCTCTCGATGGCGGTGCGGTCCCCTGTCACGGCCAGACTGGTCAGCTCCCTGAGGTCGGACTCCTCCGGCCTCACGTCGACTCTGGACCCAATCGCAAGCCTTACCCCAGTTGCGGCGTCGGCGACGCATCCCTCGGTCACGTTAGGCATGATGCCCGCCACACAGAGAACTGTCGTCATGGTGAACGGATACGGATTGGTCACATTGATGCGGCGATAACTGCAAGTAATCGCACGAACACTCGACGGTTTTGGACATTTCAGTAATACGTACAAAATGCTGCGTTTTTGTCAGATGTTCTGACAGGTCAGGCCCATAGGAAGTGACAGCTTCTATATAGAACTACGGCCCCCACCCCGCGAATGGGGTGAGGGCCGTAGAACGGCAACCGTTATTAGTGACCGTGCCCGTGGCCGTGACCGCCCGCGGGGGCGGGGGCCTCCTCCTCGGGCTTGTCGACGACGAGCGCCTCGGTCGTCAGCAGCATGCCGGCGATGGACGCGGCGTTCTGCACGGCCGACCGGGTGACCTTGACGGGGTCGATGACGCCCTGGGCGACCAGGTCGCCGTATTCACCGGTGGCGGCGTTGAGGCCGTGGCCCACGGGGAGGTCGGTGACCTTGGCGGTCACGACGTAGCCCTCGAGGCCGGCGTTCTCGGCGATCCAGCGGGCCGGCTCGACGAGCGCCTTGCGCACGATGGAGACACCGGTCGCCTCGTCGCCCGTGAGGCCGAGGTTGTCGAGGTCGGAGGCGACGTGGACCAGCGCGGAACCGCCGCCGGACACGATGCCCTCTTCGATCGCGGCGCGGGTGGCCGAGATCGCGTCCTCGAGACGGTGCTTCTTCTCCTTCAGCTCGACCTCGGTGGCCGCGCCGACCTTGAGCACGCACACGCCGCCCGACAGCTTCGCCAGACGCTCCTGGAGCTTCTCGCGGTCCCAGTCGGAGTCGGACTGCTCGATCGCGAGCTTGATCTCCTTGACGCGGTCGGCGATGGCCGAGCCCTCACCGGCGCCGTCGACGATCGTCGTGGCGTCCTTGGTGATGACGACGCGGCGGGCCGTGCCGAGCACCTCGAGGCCGACGTGCTCCAGCTTGAGGCCGATCTCCTCGGAGACGACCTGCGCGCCGGTCAGGATCGCGATGTCCTGCAGCATGGCCTTGCGGCGGTCGCCGAAGCCCGGGGCCTTGACGGCGACCGAGGTGAAGGTGCCGCGGATCTTGTTGGTGACCAGGACGGCCAGGGCTTCGCCCTCGACGTCTTCGGCCACCACGAACAGGGCCTTCTTGGTCTGGGCGACCTTCTCCAGCAGCGGGAGGAAGTCGGCCAGGGAGGCGACCTTGCCCTGGGTCAGGAGGATGTAGGGGTCGTCGAGGACGGCCTCCATGCGCTCCTGGTCGGTGACCATGTAGGCCGACAGGTAGCCCTTGTCGAACTGGAGGCCCTCGGTGAACTCGAGCTCCAGGCCGAGCGCGTTGCTCTCCTCGACGGTGATGACACCGTCTTTGCCGACCTTGTCGAACGCCTCGGCGATGAGCTCGCCGATCTTGGCGTCCTGGGCGGAGATCGTCGCGACGTGGGCGATCTCCTTCTTGTCCTCGACGTGGCGGGCCGAGTCGAGCAGCTTCTCGCTGACGGCCTTGGCGGCCAGGTCGATGCCGCGCTTGAGCGACAGCGGCTGGGCGCCGGCGGCCACGTTGCGCAGACCCTCGCGGACCATGGCCTGGGCCAGGACGGTCGCGGTGGTGGTGCCGTCACCGGCGACGTCGTTCGTCTTGGTGGCGACTTCCTTGGCGAGCTGGGCGCCGAGGTTCTCGTAGGGCTTGTCGAGCTCGACTTCACGAGCGATGGTCACGCCGTCGTTGGTGATCGTCGGCGCGCCGAACTTCTTGTCGATGACCACGTTGCGGCCACGCGGGCCGAGGGTCACCTTCACCGCGTCGGCGAGGGCGTTCACGCCACGCTCAAGAGCGCGGCGGGCGTCCTCGTCGAACGCCAGGGTCTTGGGCATTAAAAAGTCCTCTCAGCGTAGGAAACCCCGGGCGCTCGTCGCACCCGGGGTCTCCTCACGGCCTACTTCTCGATGATGGCGAGCACGTCACGGGCGGAGAGCACGAGGTACTCCTCGCCGCCGTACTTGACCTCGGTGCCGCCGTACTTGCTGTAGAGGACGACGTCGCCCTCACTGACGTCGAGCGGAACCCGCTTGGTGCCGGACTCGTCCCAGTTGCCGGGACCCACGGCGAGGACGCGGCCCTCCTGGGGCTTCTCCTTCGCGGTGTCCGGGATGACCAGGCCGGAGGCGGTGGTCTGCTCGGCCTCAAGCGGCTGGACCACGATGCGGTCGCCGAGCGGCTTAACGGGAACCTTGGTGGCGGTCGTCACGATCGGACCTCCCCTTCAGATTGCGATGAATGAGCTGAAGAGGCGACCAGCGGCCTGCCGTCGCGGGTGTCAGACCTATCTGCGTCGCATTGGCACTCTCACTAGGCGAGTGCCAACACGACACAGTATGCACCTTCCCGGAGCTCGTCAACACGAGCGCGACTACGGTCAGCGCACTCCGGGCGGATGTTGACAGTGAGGAGTCAGAGTCGTTCATTGATCTCGCCCTCGCTTGTGCCACCAATCGAAGGGAAGGGCAATGCGCAGACTGTTATCGGCCCTCACGGGCCTCCTGCTCACGGCAGGGCTCCTCGTCACACCCGCGTACGCGGAGTCGAACGGCGGCATCCGGGTGATGCCGCTGGGCGACAGCATCACCGACGGGTTCAACGTCCCCGGCGGCTACCGCATCAATCTATGGCAACGGCTCGTCCAGGCAGGTCACACGGTCGATTTCGTCGGCTCGGGGTTCAACGGCCCGGCCGGTCTCGGCGACCACGACCACGAGGGTCACTCGGGCTGGCGCATCGACCAGATCGACGCCCAGATCGTGGGGTGGCTGGCGGCGTACACCCCCAGAACGATCCTGCTGCACATCGGCACCAACGACATGGGCCAGCAGTTCCAGGTGGCCACGGCGCCCGCGCGGCTGTCGGCCCTGATCGACAAGATCCGTGCCAACGCCCCGCAGGTGCAGCTCTTTGTCGCACAGATCACACCGTCCGCCGATCCGGCGTTCAACGCCAGGATCCAGACCTTCAACGCGGCGATCCCCGGCATCGTGGCCCAGAAGGGCCCGCTGACCCACCTGGTCGACATGAACACCGGATTCACCACCGCCGACCTGGCCGACGGCCTCCACCCCAACCAGACCGGCTACGACAAGATGGCGCTCCGCTGGTGGAACGCCCTCCAGTCGGTCCCGGCCGGCCTGACCCCCGGCGCCCTCAACTACGTGAACGCCGCCTCCGGCCGCTGCCTCGACGTCAGCGGCGTCTCCCAGGCCCAGGGAGCCCAGATCCACCTGTGGGACTGCCACACGCAGGCCAACCAGCGCTGGACCAGAACGACCGCCAACGAACTCAAGGTGTACGGAACCCGCTGCCTCGACGTCAACGGCAACGGCACCGCCGACGGCACCAAGATCCAGATCTGGGCGTGCAACGGCACGGCGGCCCAGAAGTTCACCCAGAATTCGGCCGGCGCCCTGGTCGGCACCGGGTCAGGCAAGTGCCTCCACGCCACGGGAACCACCAACGGCGCCCTGGTGGAACTCCGCACCTGCAACGGCTCGACCGCCCAGCGGTGGACCACCCGATGACGGGCGAACACTCGGGCCTGTCCCTCGGGTGAGCGCTCCGCCGAACCCGGCGCCCGGCAACGGCGGATTGCCGGGCGTGGTCCGAGTTCGTGTGGGGAGCGGCGAGCGCTAGCGTCTCCGTGTGGATCTGGAGAGCTTCGCCCGCCTGCTGACGTCCGACGGGCAGACGGCCTTGGCCGAGGCCGGCGCGGTTCTGGCGAACGGCGCCGGTCCGGTCGAGGCCGTGAGCGCTCTGCGGCGCCGGTTCGACCCCGATCTGGTCTCGGCCGCGCTGACCCAGGCGGGCCTGCGGCGACGCGCGGTCGCGAAGTTCGGCGACGACGCCGCGAAGATGTATTTCACCCCCAACGGCCTCGAACAGGCCACCCGCCCCGAAGTGGCCGAACACCGGGCCAAGCGCTTGGCGGGCCTCTCGGTCGCCGACGCCTGCTGCGGCATCGGCGGCGACCTGATCGCCCAGGCCAGAGCGGGCTGCGAAGTCGACGCGGTCGACCTCGACCCCCTCACGGTCGCCGTGGCCACTGCGAACGCCGAATCTCTGGGTGTACGAGCCCAGGTCCGCATCGCCGATGCTTCGGGGTTGGACGTTGGAGCCTATGACGCCCTGTTCGCCGACCCCGCCCGGCGGACCACGAGGGGCCGCGTCTTCGACCCCGCCGCATACTCCCCTACCTGGGACGTGATCCTCGACCTCATCCAGAAGGCGAAAAGGGCCTGCCTGAAGGTCGCCCCCGGCATTCCCTACGAGTACATCCCCGACGGCATGGAAGCCGAATGGGTCTCGTTCAAGGGCGAGGTCAAAGAGGCGGTCCTGTGGTCGGGAGCCTCGGGCCGGAGGGCGACGCTGCTCCCGTACGGCGAGACGATGACGGCGCGCGACGTCGAAGCCGACGTCGCCCCGATCGGGAGTTTCCTGTACGAACCCGACGGCGCCGCCGTCCGCGCCCACCTGGTCGGCGAGGTCGCCGAGATCGTCGGCGGCTGGCTGATCGACCCCCAGATCGCCTACCTGTCGGCCGACTCCCACGTGCCCACTCCGTGGGCGGCGGGCTACCGGGTCGAGGAGGTCATGCCCTTCTCGCTCAAGAAGCTCCGTTCAGCGCTCCGCGAACGGAAAGTGGGCGCTGTCACGATCAAGAAAAGAGGATCGGCGGTCGACGTCGAGAAGCTCCGTCACGATCTGCGACTGTCCGGCGAGGGGTCGGCGGTGGTCCTGCTGACCCGTCTGGGCACCCGTCCCGTGGCCGTGCTCGCCTCGGAAATGGGCAGGTAAAGCAGCCAGTTCGGGCAATCCATCGGGAACCCCGATGTTTCCCTGTCCCCGGGAAAGTGTCGGCGCCGAGGGTTATCGTTCGGTGACATTACGTGTTCACGTCTTCCTCTTGATCCGGAGCTCCTCGGTGGAAAACCACACCCTCCTTCAAGCGGGCAGTCAGGCCGCCGTGTCCGACCGGATGCGCGAGCTGCTGGCCCGCGCGGCCCAGGACCATGTCTACGAGCAGCGCACCCAGGGGGCCGTGCTCGACGAGATCCGCCAGCGCATGGAGGGCATGGAATGGCTGCTCCGCGAGGTCCGCGAGCGCGAGCTCGGCGGCATCAGCGCGACGATGGAATCGGTCGGCGGCCGCCTCGACGACCTGACGGGCCGCCCGCCGTCGTGGGCCGAAGGCCTGGCCCAGCACATCGAGATGGTCCGTGACCACGTCGACACCGTCGGCGAGAAGGTCACCCCGATCGGCGAGCTCCCCAGCCTGTGGGCCGACGTCGGCACCGTCGGCGAGAGCGTCGAAGAGTCCCTCAGCCGCCTCACCACGGTCGCCGACCGCCTCACCCAGATCCAGGCGAGCATGGAGACGGCCGCGGCCCGCTTCAGCCGCATCGACAAGGCCGTCACCGACCTGACCGAGCGCCTCGACCGTCTTGAGGCCGACGTCACCGAGTCCCTCACCACCGGCCTCGACAACGCGGTCACCCGCCTGACCGCCACGCTCGACCAGATCGCCACCCGCATCTCCGGCGTCGAGGGCCAGCAGTCGGCCAGCAACGCGCGGCTGAGCACCATCAGCGAGGCCCAGGCCGGGGCCAAGGCCCAGTTCCACGCCCTCGAAGGCCAGGTCGCCGGCGTGACCGCCCGCCTCGACCGCATCGACTCCCGCATCGAGACGGCCGACGAGTGCCTGGCCGACATCGACACGAGGGTCACCGGCATCGAGGCCAAGCTCACCGAGAACGGCGAGAAACTCGACGTCACCGACCGCGCCGTGACCACCTTGGACGAACGCCTGGGCGTCTGCGTGGGCGACTCGGAGACCCGCCTGTCCGCCAAGGTAGAGGCCCTCGAAGAGCAGCTGGGTGAGCGCTTCGACGGCGTCGACGACCGCGTCGAATCCATCAACCAGCGCCTGGGCCAGCTGCCCGCGACGCTGGAGATCGGCGAACTCCACCGCCTGGTCGGCGAGATCGGCCCCCTGGTCGAGACCCGCCCCGACCGAGAGGCGGTCCGCGAGGCCCTGTCGACCACGGTGGAGCCCGCCCACACCGACCTGACCCGGAGACTGGGCGCCCTCGAAGAAACCATGCTGGCGCTCGCTGAGGCCCTCCTGAGGCCGACGAGGGGCACCAAAGACTGACCGTCCACACACGAAGAAAGGCCGGGACCGCGCAAGCGGCCCGGCCTTCTTCATGTGGTCAGACGTTGATCGTGGTGATCGGCATCGACGAGTCGGCCGGGATGTCGAGCAGGGAGGGCGTCGCGCCCGCCGCCACCAGGTTCGAGCCCAGCGCCGCGACCATCGCCCCGTTGTCGGTGCAGAGCCCCGGACGCGGCACCCGCAGCTGGATGCCCGCCGCGTCGCACCGCTCCTGGGCCAGCGACCGCAGCCGCGAGTTGGCCGCCACGCCGCCGCCGATCAGCAGGTGGTCGACGCCGTGCTGCCTGCAGGCCGCCAGGGCCTTGCGGGTCAGGACGTCGACCACGGCCTCCTGGAACGAGGCCGCCACGTCGGGCACCGAGACGTCGCCGCCCTGCTTCTCCACATAGCGCGCCACGGCCGTCTTCAGGCCGGAGAACGAGAAGTCGAGGGTCCCGTCGTCGACCTTGCCCCGGGGGAACGGGATCGCGTCGCCGCGCCCCTCGCGAGCCGCCCGGTCGATGTGGGGGCCGCCGGGGAAGGGCAGGCCGAGCACCCGGGCCACCTTGTCGAACGCCTCACCGGCGGCGTCGTCGACGGTCGAGCCCAGGGAGACGACCTCCCGGGTCACGTCGGGCACCAGCAGCAGCGACGAGTGGCCGCCGGACACGAGCAGGGCCATGCACGGCTCGGGCAGCG
Organism: Herbidospora sp. RD11066; assembly: GCF_054661255.1. NCBI lineage: Bacteria > Bacillati > Actinomycetota > Actinomycetes > Streptosporangiales > Streptosporangiaceae > Herbidospora > Herbidospora sp. RD11066. Next base: position 336,117 of record NZ_BAAGDO010000009.1, on the reverse strand, counting down.
GCCCGTGTTCGAGCTGGTCGACGGCGACGTGGGCGGCCAGGTGGTTGACGCCGTAGAGCGGGACGCCGAGGCCGACCGAGTAGGCCTTGGCGGCGGCCACGCCGACCAGCAGGGCACCGGCCAGGCCGGGACCGGCGGTGACGGCGATGGCGTCGATGTCGGAGAACTTCAGGCCCGCCTTGGCCAGGGCGCTGTCGACCGTGGGGGCCATCGCGTCGAGGTGGGCCCGGGAGGCCACCTCGGGGACGACGCCGCCGAAACGGGCGTGTTCGTCCATGCTGGAGGCGATCGTGTCGGCCAGCAGGGTGTGGCCGCGCACGATGCCGACGCCCGTCTCATCGCAGGACGTCTCGATTCCCAGGACGATCGGTTCGTCAGCCATCGACTTTCCTCACCATCGTGATCGCGTCGGTTCCGTCGTCGTAGTAGCCACGGCGCAGGCCGAGGTGCTGGAAACCGAACCGTTCGTACATGGCCTGGGCGGGGGTGTTGTCCGCCCGGACCTCAAGGAAGACGGCGGAGGCGCCGCGCCGGGCGGCCTCGTCGAGCAGGGCGTTGAGCATCAGGGCGCCCACCCCGGCCCGCCGGTGTTCGGCCAGGACCGCGATGGTCTGCACGTCGCCCTGGTCGGCGGCCACGGCCAGCCCGGCGTAGCCGACGATGGCGCCGTCGCGTTCGGCCACGATGTAGTGGCGGGTGCGGGGCTGGTCGGCGAGTTCGCCGAGCATCATGCGCTCGCTCCACGCGTCGGCCGGGAAGGTGGCGCGTTCGAGCTCCATGACGGCGGCCAGGTCGTCGACCTTCATGCCGCGCAGCGTCACGACGCTCACGCCGTCACCTTCTTGGGCGCCCCGGGCACCTGAGCGTCGGGACGCCGCAGGTAGATCGGCACCGGCGGGCCGAGGATCGCCCGGTTCTGGGCGGCCTCGACCGAGTCGATGCGCCCCTCGGGCAGCTTCGCCGCGGCGGCGGCCTCCTCGGGCGACAGCTTGGCGAGCTGCGCGGCGGCCAGGGCCGCCATCGAACCCGCCGAAGGGTGCTCGGGGCCGGTCACGTCGTCGAGGTAGAGCCGCGCGCCCACGACGGCGCCCTGAACGGGCACGTCGGCGGGCCGGTCGACCCTCGGGCCGTCGAGGCGGGTCACGCCGTCGGAGTAGACCGCCCAGAAGAGTTCCTTGCGGCGCGCGTCGGTGATCACCGTGAACGGGCCGGGCAGGTCGGCCGCGTAGGCGATCGCGTCGAGGGTGCAGATGCCGTAGGCGGGCACGCCGAGCGTCGTCGACAGCGCCCGCGCCGTTATCAGCCCGACCCGCAGGCCGGTGTACGGCCCGGGACCCGCCCCCGCCACGACAGCGGTGACGTCATGGATGGAAACGCCCGCCTCGCGGAGGACGGTCTCGATCGCCGGCGCGAGCAGCTCCCCATGGCGCCGGGCATCGATGGTGGTGGATTCCGCCAGCACGCGCGTTCCGTCGTGCACCGCGGCGGTCACGGCAGGGGTCGCCGTGTCGAAGGCCAGGACCAGCACGAAAAGCAAGCCTAGCCCTACGCGGAGTGTGCTCAGGAGCGGGAGGCGTACACGATCACGTTGTCCTTGTACTCGTGGGCGTCCCAGTCGAACTGCCCGCCACACGTGACCAGACGCAGCCCCTCGCCCAGATAGACCTTCTCTGCGGGGAAGTGCTCCTTGGGGATCTGCTCGACGGCGTCGACCCGGTAGGAGATCGTCTTGCCGTCGGACCTGACCACTTTGACGACCGCGCCCTTCTTGAGCTCGCGGAGCCGGTAGAAGACGGCGGGCGCGGTCTTGGTGTCGACGTGTCCGATGATCACGGCGGCGCCCTTGTCGCCGGGGACGGCGCTGCCCTCGTACCAACCGGCGATCTTCGGCTTTTCGTACGGCGGCAGCTCGACCTCCCCGCCTCCGGTCAGGCCGAGCTTGATCAGCGGGGCCTTCATGTGGAGGACGGGGATGTCGATGCGTTCGGGCACGGCTTTACCGCGCGCGCCGTCGACCTCGGCCGTGTCGGGCTTGGTCAGGGCGAACAGGACGAACCCCGAGACGACCGCCGCGACGACCATCCGGGTGGAGACGGCCAAGGCTCAGCCCCGGGCGCGCCTGCGGGCCGCCGCGATGCCGACACCGGCCACGGCGAGGAGCCCGATGGCGAACGGAGCGACCGGCACGCCCGAGTCGTCGGTGGGACCACCGGCCGCCGTGCCGCCGCCACCGGCGCCGGGCGCCTTGGTCGGGAAGCGGGTCTCCTCGTCGGTGACGGTCCCGCCGCGCACAACCTGGAGGCGGGCGTTGCCGATGTCGTTGGTGGCCGAGCAGCGCACCTCGACGCGGTAGCCGCCGGCCTTGGCGCTGGCCTTGAGCACGGCCACGCCGGTCAGCCGGGGCGCGGGGGCGGGGGACGGCGCGGGGGTCTCGGGCGCCGGGGCCAGCAGGCTCACGATGCCGGTGAAGGCGTCGGAGTGAGCGCTGGCCTGGTAGTTGGTGCCCGGCAGAGCGGGCGGGCAGTAGGCGGTGACCCGGATGTTGCGGGACTGGCCGCCCTGGATCTCCTTGGGCTCGACGACGACCCTGACCTCCTGCCTCGGCGGCACGGTCGCGGTGATCGTCGGCGTCGGCACGGTCACCGTGATGGACGGCTCGGGCTCGACCCCCGCCTCAGCGGAACAGCCGGCGACTCCGAGTAACACCACCCCGGTCAACGCGGCCCTCGATAAAGCGTTCATGGCCCACCCCTCCCACCGCCGACCATTACCCAGAAAATCTAGGCCAATCCATCAGCAAAGATCTTCATTTTCTAACGAATCGGCGGTTGGGTGGAAGGCTCCAAGCAGGAACGTACTAGATCGTCACCACCGGAATTTCCGACCAACGATCCCCAACACCCCGTAGCAGGACATACCTACTCTCGTCGGAGTCGTCCCGGTCGATCACGATCTCAAGCCGTTCGTCCGAAAGCCCCTCCACGAGACCCTCGCCCCACTCGACCACGGTGACCGAATCGGCCAGCGAGGCGTCGAGGTCGAGGTCGTCGACCTCCAGCGCGCCGCCCAGGCGATAGGCGTCGGCGTGGACGAGGGCGGGGCCCCCGGACAGCGACGGATGCACCCGGGCGATCACGAAGGTCGGCGAGGTGATCGGGCCGCGTACCTTCAGCCCCTCGCCTATCCCCTGGGTCAGAGTCGTCTTCCCCGCGCCCAACGGGCCGGTCAGCACGACCAGATCGCCCGCCCGCAGCAGCCCGGCGATCTTCACGCCGAGCGCGCGCATGTCCTCGGCCGTGGCCGCAGGCTCCTTCACCGCTCCCCCTGTTCCGCCCGTTCGATCAGGTCGATCAGGGCGTCGTTCACGATTCCCGGGCACTCGAGCTGAACCAGGTGGGAACTGTCGCTCACCATGGTCAGCGTCGCCGTCGGGACGGCCGCCGCGATCGCCCGGCTGTGCTCGGGCGGGGTCAGCCAGTCACGGTCGCCGACGATGATAGACGTCGGCACCTTGTTCAGCACGTCGAGCGCCTTCAGCTTGTCATGTGACATGAGCGCCGGGTAGAAACCGGCGATCACGTCGGAGGGCGTGGCCCGGATCATCGACTCGGCGAAGTCGACCAGGGTCGGGCTGACCTTGGTGGAGTCGCCGAAGCCGAGGTGGCGCAGCAGCAGGAACGAGATGTCGTTGCCGGCCTGGCGCCCCCGGTCGACGAGCGCGGCCTTCTTTTTCATGACCGCAACGGCCGTCGGGGTGGCCTTGTGGACCAGCTTGGCGACCAGGGCGGGCATGCCGAGGCTGAGCTCGGCCAGCTTCCCTGCGGAGGTCGAGATGAGCGCGACGCCCTTGATCTTGTCGCCGAACAGCTCGGGCCGCTCGTCGGCCAGCGCCATGATCGTCATGCCGCCCATCGAGTGGCCGACCAGCACACACGGCCCCGGGACGAGGTCGTCGATGACCTGCGCGAGGTCCTCACCCAGGCGGTCGATCGACTGGTCGACGTCGAGCGCCCGCTCGGACTGGCCGTGACAGCGCTGGTCCCAGACGACGACGCGGTATTTCTCGCGCAGCATCCGCCACTGGTAGTGCCACGAGTCGGAGGTCAGGCAGTAGCCGTGGCAGAGCACGATGGTCAGCGGGGCGTCGGCGGGGCCGTCGACCTCGGCGGCGAGGGTGAGGTTGTCGGAGGTGACGACCCGGGCGGTGGTGCCGTGGAGCTCCCCGAAGGGCTCACTGGCCTCCAGGTCGGGCCGCAAGCGGATGCGGCCGACGGCGTAGCGCTTGGCCAGGGCGGCCGCGGCCACCCCCGCGGAGGCCGCGCCGATGACGATCCCCGCGATGCCGGCTGTGCGCCGAACTGTCATTCCCGCTCTCCTTGCCGCACGTGTACACGTGGCACCCGGGCACCGATTCTCGTCACGATCTCATGAGTGATCGTCCCGAGGGAATCCGCCCATTCCTGACATGTGGGTTCATTTCTATCGCCTGGCCCGAAAAGGACAACCTCGTCCCCCTCGGCTGCGGGATGGTCTCCCAGGTCGACGGTGAACTGGTCCATGCAGACGCGACCGGCGATGGTGAAGCGCCGGTCGTTGACGAGCACATGGGCCCGATTGGTGGCATTTCGCATGATTCCGTCCGCGTACCCCACGGGGATCAGGCCAAGCGTCGTGTCGGCCTCGGTGGTGTAGAGGTGGCCGTAGGAGACGCCGGTGCCCTTCGGGACGCGCTTGACGAGGGCGAGCTTGGCGGTGAGGGTCATCGCGGGCCGCAGGCCGAAGTCGCCCATCTCGGGGATCGGGCTGAGGCCGTAGAGCGCGATGCCGGGCCTGACCAGGTCGTAGTGGGCCTGCGGCAGGGTGACGATGGCGGCCGAGTTGGCGATGTGCCTGCGGGCGGTGATGCCCGCCTTCCTGGCCAGGTCGGAGGCCTCGTCGAAGGCCCTGAGCTGGGCCTCGATCGACGGGTGCCCGGGGATGTCGGCGCACGCGAAATGGGACCAGACGCCGTCGATCACGATCAGCCCCTCGGCCTGCGCCTTGAGCGCGGTCTCGACCAGATGGGGCCAGTCGGCGGCGGAGGCGCCGCCCCGGGAGATGCCCGTGTCCACCTTGAGGTGGACATTGACCGTCTTTCCGGTACGTCGCACCGAAGCCGCGATCTCCTCGACCAGCCACGGCGCCCCGGCCGACAGGTCGATGTGCCGCGCCACGGCCTCGTCTATCGGCTCCCCCGGCGGGATCAGCCACGCCAGCACCGGCGCGATGACCCCGCCGTCACGCAGTGCGATGGCCTCGCGGATCGTGGCGACCCCCAGACTGGACGCCCCACCCGCCAGCGCGGCCTCCGCGCAGGGGACCAGACCGTGGCCGTAGGCATCGGCCTTGACGGCCGCCATCAGCTCGGCCCCGCCCGCGGCCTCCTTCAGAAGGGCGGCGTTGTGACGGATGGCGGACAGGTCGACCCTGGCCTCGGCAGGAGTGACGAAGCTGCTGCTCATGACTCCATATTTGCAGCCGTACGGAGGTGCCGGATCACATCCGGCAACGAGATGGCCACATCGAGTGCGGCGATAGGGGCACCCCTGGCGGCCTTGCGGGCGGCCTCGCCGTGGAGGAAAGCCGCCACGCTTCCGGCGTCGTAGGGGGCCAGTCCGGCGGCCAGCAGCGTCCCCGAAATGCCCGACAGGACGTCGCCCGTCCCGGCCGTGGCCAGCCACGGGGTGCCGGTGGTGTTGACGCGGAGCGACCTGCCCTTCTCGGCGACCAGCGTGGTCGACCCCTTGAGCAGGACGGTCACCTGGAGCTCCTCCACCGCCTTCAGGGCGTGTTCGACCCGTCTGGCCTCGACCTCGCGAGGGTCGACGCCCAGGAGTCTGCCCAGCTCACCGGCGTGCGGGGTGATCAGCGTGGGGGCCTGGCGGTGCAGCAGCTTGGGGTTCTGGGACACGACGGTGAGCGCGTCGGCGTCGACGATCACCGGCAGATCGGTGCCGAGCACCTCGGCGACGATCCGCTGAGCCCGCTCGTCGGTCCCCATTCCGGGCCCCAGCACCCACGCCTGCACCCGGCCGACCTGGTGTACCGGATCGCCGTCGAGAACGGTTGTGATCGCCTCGGGCCACCGGGCCCTGACCTGGTGGACGGCGTCTTCCGGCCCGGCGAACCTGACCATCCCGGCGCCCGACCTGACCGCCCCGCCGACGGCGAGCACGGCCGCCCCCGCGAAGCGGTCGCTCCCGGCGAGGACCCCGACGACCCCGCGCCGGTACTTGTCCGACTCGATCCCCGGCACCGGCAGCAGCCGGGCCACATCGTGGCCGGTCAGCGCGGTCAGCTCGGGTTCGGGCAGATAGTCCGCCAGCCCGATGTCGACGAACTCGACGACACCCGCCCGCTCGGCCCCCGGATCGACGAGCAGCCCGGCCTTCCGCGCCCCGAAGGTGACGGTGACGTGGGCTCTGACGGCCTCCCCCGCGACCTCACCCGTACTGGAATCCACACCGCTGGGGATGTCGACCGCGACGACCATGGCCCCCGACTCGGCGGCGATCCGGGCGAGCGTGACGAACGGCTCCCGCAACGCGCCCTTGCCGCCGATCCCGAGCAGCCCGTCGAGGATCAGGTCGGGCGTCCCGACCTCCCCCGGCTGGACGACCCGGCCACCGGCCCTCTTGAGCGCCGCGAGCCCGCCCTCGTGGGTCTTGCTCCCCGCGAGCACCGCCTCCACCCGGGCCCCCCGGCCCGCGAGCCGCGCCCCGGCGTAGAGCGCGTCGCCGCCGTTGTCCCCGCTCCCCACGAGCAGGACGACCCGGGAGCCGTAGACCCCCGGCAACAGCCTCGCGCAGATCGCGGCGAGCCCGGAGGCCGCCCGCTGCATGAGCTCGCCGTCGGGCACCGTGGCCATCAGCGCGTGCTCGGCCTGCCTGACCTGATCACTGGTGAAAGCGGTCCACATGTACTCGACGCTATCCCGAAGGCCTCGGCGATCAACCGGCCCCTCGGCGCCGGTCAAAGCTCGGCCGTTGCGGCGCTTCACATGAGCGGCTGAGGAGCGTCAGGTGACGGTCCGCCACCTGGTCGGCGGGCGGTGCCAGGGTAGGCGGAGCCGTAACGGAGCGACCGAATTCCCCTGACGACGGCGGTCAGCCCTCCGCGATCACATAGGCGACCGCGAACCCCCCGTCGTGGCTCAGGGACAGGTGCCAGCTGCGGACCCCGAGTTCGCCCGCGATCTCCTCGGCCCGGCCGCTGACCATCAGCACCGGCCGGCCGTGTTCCCCCACGACGACCTCGGCCTCGCGGTGGGCCAGGCCCGGCGGGCCGCCCAGCGACTTCGCCACGGCCTCTTTGGCCGCGAAGCGCGCCGCCAGGGACGCCACCGGGACGTCGCGGCCCGCGTCGGCGAAGGTCTCGCCGCAGAGTTCGTCTCCGGCGTGGCCGGTGCACAGGGCCCCGGACTGGCCGGAGACCAGCCCGGTGGACACCGAGCGGCCCTGGAGTTCCACCTCCGTGAAGAGGCGTTCCCGCAGTGCGGGACGGCGTTCCAGGGTGGCCGCGAACCGCGCCACGTCCACCAGGTCGACCCCGATACCGACGATCACTCGTCCCCCGTGAGTGAGAGCACCCTTAGTCGCTGACCCGCCCAGATCACCGATCCGACCACGACGATCGCCATGGCCGGGACGGCGAAGCTCAGCGCCACCTCCGACTTCATGAAGGCCGAGGTCGTCACCTGGTCGGCGATCGACTGGGCCCACTGCTGAATGGAGAAGCGCCGGGCCCCCGGCACATACCCGCCGATCAGCCCTTCCCACACGAGAGCGTAGATGACTCCGATGGTGACGGCGTGCCGGGAGACCACTCCGAGGAGGAAGAAGACCGCGGCGTAGGCGATTCCGGCGAACAGGGAGCCCAGGGCGAACCCGGCGGCGATCCCCGATTCGGAGCCGATCAGGACGTAGGCCGCGATGTAGGTCGGGATCACCGAGAACCCCACCATCAGCGACGCCGCCACGAGGTATTTGGTGAACGCGATCACCGGACGCGAGATCGGCTTCGACATCAGGTGGATGATCGTGCCGTCTTCGATCTCCGGCGCGATCACCCCGGTTCCGGCGATCAGGCCCAGCAGGGGCAGCATGGTGCCGATCGCGAAGGTGCTCATGAGCTCGACCGCGACGCTCTCGTCGCCGCCCCCGATGAAGCGGAACAGGAACGCGATCGCGATCAGCGAGATGGGCAGCAGGGCCAGCAGCCAGACGCGCTTGCGGCCCAGCATGGCCCGGTAGGTGATGGACGCGACGACGGTGTTCATGATCGGCCGCTCAGGTAGGAGAAGACGCTTTCCAGGTCTTCGTCGGTCGGGGACACCTGCCACAGGCGGACGCCCAGGTCGCGGGCGAGCCTCGGGAGCTGGTGGGTGAAGCGCCGGAAGTCCTCGGTGCGGACCTCCAGGCCCTGCGGCGTGAACGAGACCCCGCCCGAGGCGGTGTCGGCGATCAGCGCGGCCGCCAGCCGCCGGTCGTCGGAGGAGCGGACCCGGAACAGGTGGGGCCGGTCGGTCATCCGCCGCCGGATCTCCCGGTAGTCGCCGGAGGCGGCGTGGCGCCCGGCGACCATGACCTCGATCTGCTGGGCGACCCGCTCGACCTCTTCGAGGATGTGGGAGCTGAACACGATCGTCTTGCCGGCCGCGCCGAGCTCGCGGACCAGGTCCATCAGGTGGAGGCGCTGGCGCGGGTCCATGCCGTTGAACGGCTCGTCGAGCAGCAGCACGGCGGGCTCGTGGACGAGCGCCCCGGCGACCTTGATGCGCTGCCGCATGCCCTTGGAGTAGGTCTCGATGCGCCGGTCCTTCGCGTCCACCATGTCGACCTGTTTGATGGCCCGCTCGGCCGCGTCGTCGCCGAGGCCGTGGAGGCGGGCCGCCGACTGCACGAACTGCCAGCCGGTGAGGAAGCCGTAGACGCCCTCCTTCTCGGGCACCAGGCCGATCGTGCGGTAGACGTCGTAGTTCTTCCAGATCGGCTTGGCGTCGAGCGTGACCGTGCCGCCGGAGGGCTGGAGGAAACCGGCCATCAGGTGGAGCAGGGTCGACTTGCCGGCGCCGTTGGGGCCGAGCAGGCCGGTCACGCCGGGGCCGATCGTCATCGTCACGTCGTTGACCGCGACGACGTTGCCGTACCAGCGGCTGACCTGCCGGATCTCGATCACGCTCATGCGGCCAGCGCCTTCCGGTAGCGGGCGTAGATCGCGGCCAGGGCGAGGGCCACCACGGCGACGACGAGCAGGATGGGGCCCGCCCCGGCCGGATAGGCGTCGCCGTAGACCGGCTGGGTGCCGAACAGATTGGTCTGGACGGCGTTGATCAGGAAGAACGGGTTGATCAGGATGCTCCACTGGGCGGCGCCGCTGTAGCCCTCGCTCATGAAGACCCCGGAGAGCACCGCGGAGGCGGCCAGCGTGAACATGTAGAACGCGATCACCGACGCCACCCCGAGCCCGCGGCGCGGCGTGAACGAGGCGAGCGTCAGCCCGACCGAGGCCAGCAGCACCGCGCCGATCACCGACGTGCCCAGCGCGGCCAGGTAGTCGGAGGTGTAGGGCGGTCCGGGCATGTCGATCAGCAGTTCGCCGACGAACTGCACGGTGATCGGCACCACCATCAGGATCAGCAGCGCCGCGATCATCGCCGCGAGCTTGGCCCCGATGTAGTCGACGATCGTGATGGGCCGCGACAGGTAGAGCGGGATCACCTTGTGGCGCAGGTCGGGCGCGACCAGCACGGGCGACTGCGCGGCCAGGAAGATCGCGATGATCGGCTGCATGAAGACGATGTAGTCGGGATAGCGCATCGGCTGCTGCTTGAGCAGCGCCATGATCGCGATCGACACCACCGCCGGCAGCATCATGGCCCCGAACAGCAGGAACGGCATGATCTTCGACTTGAACGTCCGCCCCAGCCCGAAGGTCCCGCGCAGGCTGTGCACGCCCAGGGCCACGGCGGCGCCGCCGCGCCCGAGGCGGGGCCCGTCGTAGTGGCGGTAACCGATGTCATGGATGACGCCGGTGGGCTGACTCATCGGAACACATCCTCAATGCGGGCGTGCCGCTGTTCCAGCCGGACCAGGTTGAGTTCCAGGTCGACGACCGCGTCTCTGAGCAGGTCGTAGGTCTCGTCGGCGCGGGCCTGCACCATCAGCGCGCGCCCCTCGACGGCGACGGTCTCGCCCGCCTCGGTCAGCCGCGCGGCCAGCTTCTCCATGCCCTCCTCGACCTCCACGGAGATCACCTGGGAGGCCTGGGTGAGCTCGCCGATCGCCGAGGCGCGCAGCAGCCGCCCGCCCTCGATGACGATCACGTGGTCGCAGATGCGTTCGAGCTCACCGAGCAGGTGGGAGCAGACCAGGACGCTGATGCCGAACTCGGTGCCGATGCGGTGGACCAGCCGCAGCATCTCGTCGCGGCCCTGCGGGTCGAGGCCGTTGGTCGGCTCGTCGAGAAAGATCACTTTGGGGTCGTGGACGAGCGCCTGGGCCAGCTTGACCCGCTGCTTCATGCCGGTCGAGTAGCCCCCGATCGGACGGTAGCGCTCCTCCTGGAGACCGACGTGGCGCAGCGTGTCGGCGGCCCGCTCACGGGCGGCGGTGCGCGGCAGGCCGGACATGCGGGCCATGTGCACGACGAACTCGGTCGCGGACTGGTCGGGCGGCAGGCAGTCGTGCTCCGGCATGTAGCCGACGGAGCGGCGGATCTCCTGCCCCTGCGTGGCCGGGTCGAGGCCGAGCACCCGGGCCGAGCCCTCGCTCGCCGGGACCAGCCCGAGAAGGATTTTGATCAGCGTGGACTTGCCCGCGCCGTTGGCGCCCACCAGCCCGGTCACCCCGGTGCCGACGCTGACCGTGAGCCGGTCGAGCGCGGTGACCCGGGGGTATCGCTTGGTGAGTGCCTCGGTGGCGAGGATGGTCATGATCGGGACAGTACTCCCTCACTCCACGACGGGTCGTCGGCCGTAAGAATGACTCATGGGTCAGACCTGGGTCGCGGGCCGACGCGCTCGCCGTACCGTCCCCAGAGGACGCGCTGGACCAGCAGGGTGAGCGTGCCCGCGATGACCATGCCGAGGATGTTCACCCCGAGTTGCAGTGCGGCGTGACCGACTTCGGCCCAGTCGCCGAGGGCGACCGCGACGGCGGCGTATCCGGCGGCCGGGACGGTGGTGACCGAGATGAACACGCCGACCAGCGACGACGACTTCCCCGCCGTGACCGACAGCACCCCGGCGACCCCGGCCAGCAGGGCGACGATGAACGACCACCGGTCGGGCTTGACGATGAAGTTCACCTCTTCGGTGTTCCCCTCAGCGATCATGGACGGCTCGATCCAGCCGAGCCCCCGCGCCACCAGCGCGCAGGCCAGGGTGACCGCGATGGCCACGGCGAACCCGATGAGCAGGTTGCGGAGCGCCGCCCCGATCAGCCCGAACTCCCGCTGGAGCAGCCCGAAACACACGGCCGCGATCGGCCCGAACTCGGGCCCCAGGACCATCGCCCCGACGATCAGGATCGGCGAGTTGAGCAGCACCCCGATGGCGGCGAGCTGGGTGGCGATGGCAAGGAAGACGATGAACGCCCAGGTCATGCGGCTGTCGTCGGCCACCCGCGCGGCGAGCTCCTCCCACACGACCGCGTCGTCGCCCTCGCCGGGAGCCTCTTCACGGGCCCGGTCGGCGGCGTCGGAGATGGCGATGTCGATCTTCTCGACCGCGATCGACCCTTCGGTCTCGATGCCGAGCCCGCGCAGCGAGTCGATGACCCCGTTGGCGGCCTCGCGGGCCACGTCGAACTCGACGAGGTCACCTTCGGGCGAGCGGGCCACTCCTGGTAGGACGACCACGTTGGTGACTCCGGTCGCCTCCCGCAGGCACCCGACGACCCCCTCGGTGTCGGATGCGGGGCTGATCACGCGTATGTGCAGCACGCGACCGATTATGGTCGCGGCTCAGACGCGCCTCAGCCGGATCCTTCTGATGGAGTGGTCGGGGCCCTTCTGGAGGATGAGGCCGGCCCGTCCCCGGGTGGGAGCGATGTTCTCCACCAGGTTGCGCTCGTTGATGTCCCGCCAGACGTTCCTGGCGAAGACCGTGGCCTCGTCTTCGGAGAGCTCGGCTATGTGCCGGAAGTAGGACTTCGGGTCGGAGAACGCGGTACGCCGGAGCTTGTGGAAACGGTCGACGTACCAGCCGCGGATGTCCTCGACCCTGGCGTCGACGTAGATCGAGAAGTCGAAGTAGTCGTTCACGGCCAGCGCGGTGGGCGGCGCGGGCTGGAGCACGTTGAGACCCTCGACGATGAGGATGTCGGGCTTGGAGACGATCTGCCGGGCTCCCGGGACGATGTCGTATTCGAGGTGGGAGTAGACCGGGGCGTACACCTCGGGGCGGCCGCGTTTCACGTCGGCGACGAACTTGACCAGGGCGCGGCGGTCGTAGCTCTCGGGGAAGCCCTTGCGGTGCATGATGTCGCGTTCGGCCAGCAGCGCGTTGGGGTGCAGGAAGCTGTCGGTGGTGACGAGGTCGACGCGGGGGTGCTCGGGCCAGCGCGCGAGCAGGGTGTGCAGGAGGCGGGCCGTCGTCGACTTGCCCACCGCGACGCTTCCGGCGATGCCCAGGATGTACGGCGGCGGCGCCGCGTCGTCGCCCAGGAAGGTGCTGACGGCGGCCCCGCGCTGCCGGGCGCCGGTGAAATGGAGGTTCAGCAGCCGGGTCAGCGGCAGGTAGATATCGGTGACCTCGGCCAGATCGATCGGGTCGTCGACCCCTCGAAGCTCTTCGAGTTCGGCCTCGGTGAGCGTCATCGGCGTATTGCGCCGCAGCTCACCCCACTGGGCCCGGTTCAGCTCGACGTACGCGTCGCGATCCGCCACGACGCCCAACCCTACCCCGATCTTGACCGCCGGTGGAGTTTCCAGGACTGGCGAAATGGAATGTTCTGTCCCATAAGTGATTGGGGGCGAACTATGTGCGGGATTGTCGGATACGTGGGCTCACGTCTCGCCATCGACGTCGTCGTCGACGGCCTGGCCCGATTGGAGTATCGCGGCTATGACTCGGCCGGGATCGCCCTGGTCAACGGGAAGCTCAGCGTACAGAAACGAGCTGGGAAGCTCGCCAATCTGCGGGCCGCGCTGGCCGAGACGCCGCTGGTCGAGTCGACCGTCGGCATCGGGCACACCCGCTGGGCCACCCACGGGGCCCCGACCGACCTGAACGCCCATCCGCACACCGACTGTCCCGCCCAGGTCGCGGTCATCCACAACGGGATCATCGAGAACTTCGCCACCCTGCGCGCCGATCTGGCCGCCAAGGGCCACATCCTGGCCTCGGACACCGACACCGAGGTCGTCGCCCACCTCATCGAGGACGAACGGGCCGCCGGCGCCGGGCTCGCCGAGGCGATGCGGCGGGTCTGCCGCCGCCTGGAGGGGGCGTTCACGCTGCTCGCGGTCGACACCGCCGAGCCCGACCTGGTCGTCGGCGCCCGCCGCAACTCACCGCTGGTCGTCGGGCGGGGCGACGGCGAGAACTTCCTGGGCTCCGACGTGTCGGCCTTCATCGCGCACACCCGGCGGGCCATCGAACTGGGCCAGGACCAGGTCGTCGAACTGCGCGCGCACGACGTGACGATCACCGACTTCGACGGGATCCCCGTCTCCTGCCGCGAGTTCGTCGTCGACTGGGACGCCTCGGCCGCCGAGAAGGGCGGCCACGACCACTTCATGCTCAAGGAGATCGCCGAACAGCCCCGGGCCGTGGCCGACACGCTCCTGGGCCGCGTCGACGAGCAGGGTCATCTCCGGCTGGACGAGATCCGCCTGCCGCTCGGCACCGTCGACAAAATGATCATCGTGGCGTGCGGCACCAGCTACCACGCGGGCCTGATCGCCAAACACGCCGTCGAACGCTGGGCCGGGCTGCCCTGTGAGGTCGAACTGGCCAGCGAGTTCCGCTACCGCGACCCGATCCTGTCGTCCGGGACCCTGATCGTGGTCATCTCGCAGTCGGGCGAGACGATGGACACCCTGATGGCCCTGCGGCACGCCCGCGCGCAGGGCTCGGCGGTCCTGGCGATCTGCAACGTCAACGGCTCGACCATCCCGCGCGAGGCCGACGCGGTGATCTACACCCACGCGGGCCCGGAGATCGCGGTCGCGTCCACGAAGGCGTTCCTGACCCAGCTGGTCGCCTGCTACCTGATGGCCCTCTACCTGGCCCAGTCGCGCAGCACCCTCCCCGACGAGGAGATCACCGCGATCCTCACGCGCCTGTCCAAGGCGCCCGCCGACGTGGAGGCGGTCCTGACGACCGTCGAGCCGGTACGCGAACTCGCCCGCTCCCTGAAGAGCCGGCGTTGCGTCCTCTTCCTGGGACGCCACGTCGGCTACCCGGTGGCCATGGAGGGCGCGCTCAAGCTCAAGGAACTGGCGTACATGCACGCCGAGGGCTTCGCGGCCGGGGAACTGAAACACGGCCCGATCGCCCTCATCGAAGAGGGGCTGCCGGTCGTCGTGGTGGTCCCCTCGCCCCAGGGCGAGCCCACGCTGCACGACAAGATCGTCTCCAACATCCAGGAGATCCGCGCCCGCGGCGCCATGACGATCGTCGTCTGCGAGGACGGCGACACCACCGTCGAGCCCTACGCCGACGCGCTGATCCGCGTCCCGGCCGTGCCGACCCTGCTCCAGCCGCTGGTCACGACCGTCCCGCTCCAGGTCTTCGCCTGCGAACTGGCCTCCGCCAAGGGCCTGGACGTCGACCAGCCCAGGAACCTGGCCAAATCGGTGACCGTGGAGTGAACGCGGAAGAGCGGCCCCCGGGAAGGGGCCGCTCTCAGGAAACCGACTTCATCCGCAGGTGACTCGGACGACCTCGGCCAGACGTTCGGCCATCTCCGTCGCCTGGTCGTGCGAGGCCGCCTCGACCATGACGCGGATCATCGGCTCGGTGCCGCTCGGCCGGATCAGCACCCGGCCGGTGTCACCGAGCTCCGACTCGGCCTGCGCCACGGCCGCCAGCAGGGCGGCGTCGCGGGCGCGGGACTTGTCGACGTTCTTCACGTTGACCAGGACCTGCGGCAGCTTGGTCATCACCGCCGCCAGCTCCGCCAGCGGCTTGCCCGAGCGGGCCATCGCCGCGAGCAGGTGAAGCGAGGTCAGCAGGCCGTCGCCGGTGGTCGCGTGGTCGAGCATGATCACGTGACCGGACTGCTCACCGCCGAAGGTGAAGCCGTCCTCCTGCATGCGCTCCAGCACGTAGCGGTCACCGACGGCCGTCTCCATGACCGTGATGCCCGCCTCGCGCATGGCCAGCTTGAAGCCCAGGTTGGACATGACCGTCGCCACGACCGTGTCCTTCGCCAGGCGGCCTTCGGCCCGCATCTCCGTGGCCAGGACGGCCATGATCTGGTCGCCGTCGACCTCGGAGCCGTCGGCCGTCACCGCGAGGCAACGGTCGGCGTCGCCGTCGTAGGCGATGCCCACGTCGGCCTTACGGGACAAGACGGCGTCGCGCAGCGGACCCAGGTGGGTGGAGCCCACGCCGTCGTTGATGTTGAGCCCGTCGGGGGCCGTGCCGATCGTCTCGACCTCGGCTCCGGCGCGCAGCAGCGCCTCGGGAGCCACCATGTGGGCGGCGCCGTGGGCGCAGTCGACGACGACCCGGAGGCCGTCGAGACGGTGGGGAAGCGAGCTCAGGACGTGGGAGACGTAGCGTTCGGTCTCGCCGTACGCCTCCCGGACCCGCCCGACGGCCGAGCCGACGGGACGTTCCCATTTCTCCCCGAGACGCCGTTCGATCTCGTTCTCCACCGCGTCGGGCAGCTTGAAGCCCTTGCCGGTGAAGAACTTGATGCCGTTGTCGGGCGCCGGGTTGTGCGAGGCCGAGAGCATGACACCGAGGTCGGCTCCCAGCTCAGGGGTCAGATGAGCGACCGCCGGGGTGGGCAGCACGCCGAGACGGAGCACGTCCATGCCGGACGACGCGAGGCCGGCGACCACAGCGGCTTCGAGGAATTCCCCCGAAGCGCGCGGGTCCCGGCCTACGACGGCGAGCGGGCGGCTCCTCCCGGCATCGCGCAGCACGTGCGCGGCGGCCACGGACAGGTCCATGGCCAGTTCGGCGGTGAGGTCGCGACCCGCGACCCCACGTACCCCGTCGGTGCCGAAGAGGCGGCCCAACTTAACGCTTGCTGTACTGCGGAGCCTTACGGGCCTTCTTGAGGCCGTACTTCTTCCGCTCCGTGGCGCGGGCGTCACGGGTGAGGAAGCCGGCCTTCTTCAGCGGCGGCCGGTTGGTCTCGGCGTCGAGGATGGCCAGCGCGCGGGACAGGCCCATGCGCAGGGCGCCGGCCTGGCCGGTGACGCCGCCACCGTCGATGCGGGCGATCACGTCGAACTGCTCTTCGGCGCCGAGGACGACGAAGGGCTCGTTGACGATCTGCTGGTGGACCTTGTTGGGGAAGTAGACGTCGATGCTACGACCGTTGATCGTCCACTTGCCGGTGCCCGGAACGATCCGGACACGGGCGACGGCCTCCTTGCGGCGGCCGGTGCCGTACGAGTTGCCCGTGGTGACGGGCTTGCGCACGGGGGCGTCGGCGGCGGGGGCCGACTCGGTGGTGTACTCGGACGGGAATTCCTCGCCCGCGAAGTCCTCGAGCTCGCCCTCGACGACCGTCTCGGTACCGGTGGTCTCAGCCACGGTTCTCCTCTTTACTTTCCTGGCTCGGCGTTACTGGGCGATCTGGGTGATCTCGAAGGGCACGGGGCTCTGCGCCTGGTGAGGGTGCTCCGAACCGGCGTAGACCTTGAGCTTCTTGGCGATCTTCCGACCGAGGGCGTTCTTGGGCAGCATGCCCTTGACGGCCTTCTCGACGGCCCGGTCGGGACGCTTCTCCATCAGCTCGCCATAGGTGACCGAGCGCAGACCGCCCGGGTAGCCGGAGTGGCGGTAGGCCTTCTTCTGCTCCAGCTTGTTGCCGGACAGGGCGACCTTCCCGGCGTTGATGATGATCACGAAGTCGCCGGTGTCGACGTGGTTCGCGAAGATCGGCTTGTGCTTGCCACGGAGCAGGTTCGCAACGTGGCTGGCCAGCCGGCCGAGCACGACGTCGGTGGCGTCGATGACGTACCACTGACGTTCGACGTCGTTGGGCTTCGGGGTGAACGTGCTCACGGCAGTGCCTTCTGTCGGATGGTGAACAGTCGGAGGTCGCGCGGGCACACGGCGGCACAACCATCCGTCTCCACACAACGGGAGGTGACGCCGGACGCGCCGTGTTCAGTCAGCGATGGACTGAAGCACACACAACGATCCACCACCATACCCGCAAGCGTTGACTTGAGCAAAACGCAACGGTCCAAAACGGAGCACTTGCTCCGGTGGTCTGATCTGCGGCTCCTGTACCCATCCGGTCTCTCCAATCTCATTTTCAACAGGCCGCTGTATCCCTATATTTGGCTGCGGTATGTGGCAGACCCCTCACAACCGGCATACCCAGCCAAGCGCCCGACGCGGGACGCTGCTGGGTGTTCTGGCATGCGTTCTCGCGGTCCTCGTCCTCGGCATCGTCATCGGCCGGATCACCGTGCTCGGCAACGGCGCGAGCGAGGTCTACCTGCGGGACAACCAGCCCTTCGCCAAGGCCTCGCCGTCGCCGCCGCCCCGCGTCCGGCCCGCGTTAGTGCCGGTCGCCCCCGTGGGCGGCGAGGAGCAGGTGCCCACCCCGCCGAACGGCCTCACCACCCCCCTTCCCGTCAGCCCCCACGTGGCCGAACTGGAAGACGACGTGCTCTTCTTCGTCAACGAGGCCCGCGCCAAGGCCGGCTGCCCCGCGCTGCGGATCGACTCCCGCCTGGTGGCCTCGGCCCGGCTCCACTCGGCCGACATGGCCTCCACCGGCAAGTTCGACCACGAGTCGCCCGACGGATCGAGCCCCTGGGACCGCATGGCCCGCGCCGGATACCGCCTGGGCGGCGCCGAGAACATCGCCAAGGGCTACCAGAAGGCCCCCGACGCGGTGAAGAGCTGGCTCAACAGCCCCTCCCACCGGCGCAACATCCTCAACTGCCAGCTGACCGTGACCGGGGTCGGCGTCAACCTCGATCCGAGCGGTCCGTGGTGGACGCAGGACTTCGGCTATTCCTGACCGACTCGGCACCAACCGCGCGACATGGTTAATCTCAAGGTCATGGGTTCCCCCGCCTGGCGCCGGTCCGGACTGGTCGCCCCACTGGTCATCACCGCCGTCATCGGCCTGCTCAGCGGCTGTTCCGAGGGTGCGGCGCCACCCGCCGCCACCACGTCGGCCGCGCCGAAGCCCACCATTCCCGTCGCGCCGGGAAACGAGTTCGGGTACGCCGCCTCGCGCGCCACCGACCCCGATCCGCTGACCCAGAACGAGATCTTCGGCCGCAGCGGTTTCACCAGCAACGGCCGGAAGTACAAGATGACCGTCCGCAAGTCCGACAAGGCCTGCAAGGACGCCGTCACCGGCGACAAGCTGACCAAGGCCCTGAAGTCGGCCGGGTGCACCCAGCTCCTGCGGGCCAGCTTCCACGACGCCAAGGGCGTGGTGATCGGCACGGTCGGGGTGGCCAACCTGAAGACGTCCAAGGGCGCCACGGGCGTCGCCGGGGCCGGCGCGGGCAAGGAACGCAAGGACTATCTGAAGCCCCTGGCCGGTAAAGACGAGCACACCAAGGAACTGGGCGACGGCGAGGCCTACGCCGGCGGCTGGACCCACGGCCACTACGCGATCCTGCTCTGGTTCCAGTTCAAAGACGGCCACGAACCGAAGAAAGCCGAGCTCAAGCGCCTTTACCAGGCCGCCGTCGACATCACCGACGCGATCGTGTTCCCGCCCCTCGACAGCAGGTCGGTGCGCGGCACCCGAGGCTAGCTCAATGCTGAAACGCCCATAGCGGCACGACGATCTCGTCTGCGCAGATACGCTTCCGGGTATGCGTGGCCAGGATTCCGGTTCCGAGCACGAGCACGACCACGAGGGCAAGGTGCCCCCGCCCAGCTTCGGGCAGTCGTCTCGTGACGAGAGCTACTCGCAGCCCGACGAGGGCTCGGGAAGCGGCTGGTTCGCGGCCCCGACGGCCCGTCCGCCGCAGCCCGAGTGGCCACCCGCGCCCGCCGCGCAGCGCCCCGAGCCGCCCACGTGGCCCCCGGCGCCCGCCCGCGAGCCCGCCGAGTCGTCGGGAGGCTGGTTCTCCGAGGCGACGCCCGCGGCCGAGACGGAGCGGCCCGAGGAGCCCGGCGCCACCTGGCCGACCCCCCGTTCGTGGCAGCCGCCCGCACCGGTGACCGAGCACACCCCCGAGGCGGCCGGGCATTTCGGCGCCGCCGGCCTCGACCAGCGGTCGGCCTGGCCTCCTCCCGTCTACGACGACACGACGGAAGACACCATCGACTCCCGGGCGTCGTGGCCGCTCACCGGCGACTCCAGGTCGGCCTGGCCCGCCCCCGTCTACGACCCCGACACCGAGGACACGCGCGACTCCCGGGCCTCCTGGCCCCCGCTCCAGCGCCCCGAGGGGTCCGGCTGGGCGCCGAAACCCGAGGCCGAGATCGACACGCAGGACACCCGGAACACCGACTCCGCGTGGTCGCCGCCCGTGCCCACCCCCGAAGCCGAGATCGACACCCAGGACACCCGCGACCACAACGCGTCCTGGCAGGTCCCCGCCTACGACCCCGAGACCGAAGAGACCCGCGACCACACCAAGGCCGGTTCCTGGCCCCCGGCCCAGCAGTGGGCGGGCTGGCCCACCGCCTCCGTCGAAGAGCCGGTTTCCGTGGACGCCACCACCTCCGGCCTCCCCCCGCTCCCCGAGTGGCCCGCCGGCGACGAACGCCCCGGTGAGCCCGGCGACATCGCCGTCTGGCCGCCACGCCTGCCGGGCGAGGAGACGACGGCGACCACCGTCGAGATGACCGAGTCCGACGACGACCCGCCCGTCTACCCCCGCCACTGGCCCCCACCCGCCCGCCACACCGACACGGTCACCGAGCCCGACACGGGCGTGGCCACCGTCCCCGGCGACCGCCCCGAGGGCGCGACCTGGCCGCCCGCCCACCAGTGGGCCAGCGACACCGGCACCCGCTGGCCGTCGGCCGCGATCCCCGGCGAAGAACCCGCGGAGACCACGATCCCGCGCGAAGAGGCGCCGGTCTTCCAGGAGCCCGGCCCCGCCGTGTTCAACGGCACCGTGACCGACATCCCCACCGATCCGGAGATGCCGGTGCAGAAGACCGACCCCAAACCGGAGCCCGAACAGGACAGCCTGTTCGCCTCCCCGATCCCCCCGGTCGCCCCGGCCTCACCCGGGCGTGGCTTCGAGAGCCTGGCCGCCGCCCCGGCGACCCCGCCCACAGTCGCGGCGGCGCCGACGGTGGCGGAGGGGATCGTCCACCCGCCGCTGCCCAAGGGCTACCGCCCGGCCGAGGCGACCCTGGTCACCGAGGTGCCCGCCAAGAAGAAAAAGGGCGGCGGCACCCGCAAGGTGCTGCTGGCCGGTGGCGCCGTGGTCGTGATCGCGGCCATCGGGGCCTCGGCCTACATGGCCTACAGCGGCGAGGAGGAGACGACCGGCGAGGCAGCGCCTCCCCCGGCGACCACCGCCCCCGCCACGCCCGGCGCCCAGATCGCCGACCCGGTTCCCACGGTCGAGGCGGCGGTGCTCGACTCGGAGACGACCGACCCGCGCAAGCTGACCCTCGCCGAGGCGTTCCCGGCCGCGAAGGTCACCCTCAACGGCCGGACCTTCAAGCGCGTCAAGGTCAACATCACCGACGACTGCGCGGCGGCCGCCGCGGGCGCGTTCGCCCAGTCGCTGTCGGAGAACGACTGCCGCCGGGTGCTGCGGGCGACCTACGTCGACGGCAAGAAGCAGTACGCCGTCACGACCGGCATCGCCGTGCTGCCCACCAAGGAGGCGGCCCTGGCCGTCGACCAGACCAAGAACCTCGGCAGCAACCTGTGGTTCCGCGGCCTCAACGGCGACGCCGACTCGGGCGCCGACCGCGTGGCCATCAGCGGCGGCTACGCCGCGGGCATGGTCTGGGGCCGCTACATCGTCTTCAGCTACGCCACCTACGCCGACGGCCACACCCCGGGCGAGAAGGAGAAGGACCTCGGCCCGGTCAGCGGCGCCTTCCGCGACCAGACGGCCGAGATCATCGAAAAGCGCGTGACGAGCTAGCCGTACACAACCGAAAGGCGCCCTGAAAACGGGGCGCCTTTCGCGTATTACGTGCTGAGGGTCCGCACCCGGCGGGTCATCGCCGCCCGCTCCGCCAGCTCCGCGTCGGCCGGGTAGCGGACCTCTTCCAAGGTCAGCCCCACCGCCGGAGCCACGTGTACTCCTGAATCACGCACCGCGCGGCGAAGGACCTGGCCCGGCCAGTCGATGGGCTGGCGGCCGTCGCCGACCATCAGGAGGGAGCCGACCAGCGCGCGGACCATGGAGTGGCAGAACGCGTCGGCGACCACGGTGGCGATGAGGAAGGTCTCCTCGCGCTCCCACGACAGGCGCTGGAGTTCGCGGATCGTGGTCGCGCCCTCGCGCTTCTTGCAGAAGGCCGCGAAGTCGTGTTCGCCCAGCAGGGCGGCCGATCCGGCGTTCAGGAGGCCGACGTCGAGCGACCGGTTGTACCAGAGCACGTCCTTGCGCCGTAGCGGGTCGACTCCCCCGGCGTTGTCGCTGACGCGGTAGCCGTAGCGGCGGGACATCGCCGAGAAGCGCGCGTCGAACCCGGGAGGGGCGACGCTGACCCGGTTGACCCGCACATCGGGCGGCAGCACCCCGGCCAGCCGCCGCAGCAGCGCGGCGGGCTCCTCGATGTCGTCGGCCAGGTCGACGTGGGCCACCTGCCCCCGCGCGTGGACGCCGGCGTCGGTGCGCCCCGCCACCGTCAGCGACGGCGGCTCGGGCAGGCGCAGGATCCGGCCCAGAGCGGCTTCGAGCTCCCCCTGGACGGTCCGCCGGGTGGGCTGCTTCGCCCAGCCCGAGAAATCGGTCCCGTCGTATCCGAGATCGAGCCGCAGCCGCATGGAGCACCCCTTTGGTGAAAAAGAAACGGGTCCAGTGTCCCGTAAGGACACCGGACCCGTGGAAACCCGATGGATCAGGCCTCGTCGTCCTTCTTGGCCTCGGTCTCGGTGACCTCGGCCTCGTCGGCGGCGGCCTCCGCCTTCGTCTCCTCGACCTCGTCGGCCTTGGGCTCCGGCGCCGGGGCGGCGGCGGGCTCGGGGGCCTTGCGGGTCGTGGTGACGGCGTTCAGCGGCTCGGTGACGAGCTCGATGACAGCCATGGGAGCGGCGTCACCCTTACGCTGACCGATCTTGGTGATGCGGGTGTAGCCACCGGGACGCTCCGCGAAGGTCACGGCGATCTCGGTGAACAGGTGGTGCACGACGCTCTTGTCACGAACGACGGCGGCGACCTGGCGACGGTTGTGGATGTCGCCCTTCTTCGCCTTCGTGATCAGCCGCTCGGCCACCGGGCGCAGGCGCTTGGCCTTGGCCTCGGTGGTCTTGATCTTTCCGTGCTGGAAGAGCTGAGTCGCCAGGTTCGACAGGATCAGCTTCTCGTGAGCCGCGGAACCACCGAGACGTGCGCCTTTGGCGGGCTTGGGCATGACATGCTCCTTTTGATAACCCGCCCCGGCCGTATCAGGTACCGGGGTCGGGCCGATCGAATGATCGTTACTTACCGAAGAATCAGTACTGCTCGGTCTCGATGAAACCGCCGTCTTCGTCGTCGTAGCCGCCACCGGCGACAGCGGACGGGTCGAAGCCGGGAGGGCTGTCCTTGAGGGCGAGACCCATCTCGTGCAGCTTCTGCTTGACCTCTTCGATGGACTTCGCGCCGAAGTTGCGGATGTCCAGCAGGTCCTGCTCGCTGCGGGCCACGAGCTCGCCCACGGTGTGGATGCCCTCGCGCTTGAGGCAGTTGTAGGAACGAACCGTCAGGTTCAGCTCCTCGATCGGCAGCGCCAGGTCGGCCGCCAGGGCGGCGTCGGTCGGCGACGGGCCGATGTCGATGCCCTCGGCCTCGACGTTGAGCTCACGGGCCAGGCCGAACAGCTCGACGAGGGTCTTACCGGCCGAGGCCACCGCGTCGCGGGGCTTCATGCACGGCTTGGTCTCGACGTCGAGGATCAGCCGGTCGAAGTCGGTGCGCTGCTCGACACGCGTCGCCTCGACCTTGTAGGTGACCTTGAGCACCGGCGAGTAGATGGAGTCGATCGGGATGCGGCCGATCTCCTGGCCGGGCTGCTTGTTCTGGGCGGCGGAGACGTAGCCGCGACCGCGCTCGACGGTCAGCTCCATCTCCAGCTTCGCCTTGCCGTTGAGCGTGGCGATGTGGAGGTCGGGGTTGTGCACCTCGACACCGGCCGGGGGCGCGATGTCGGCGGCGGTGACCTCACCGGGGCCCTGCTTGCGCAGGTACATGACCACCGGCTCGTCGTGCTCGGAGGAGACGACCAGGTTCTTCAGGTTCAGGATGATGTCGGTGACGTCTTCCTTGACCCCGGGAACGGTCGTGAACTCGTGGAGCACACCCTCGATGCGGATGGAGGTCACGGCCGCGCCCGGAATGGACGACAGCAGCGTGCGCCGCACGGAGTTGCCGATGGTGTAGCCGAAACCCGGCTCCAGCGGCTCGATGACGAACTTGGACCGGTGCTCGTCGAGGGACTCCTCAACGAGACTGGGACGCTGTGCGATGAGCATGCGTGATTCCCTTCGAAACGGCGGCGCCCGTTATTTGACGCCACTCGGTTAAACCAGTGTGCCGCACGGCCCGATATGCACGAGCCGTGCGGCAGACAAGCCTTACCCCAAGGACTACTTGGAGTAGAGCTCGACGATGAGCTGCTCCTGGACCAGCGTATCGATCTGCTGGCGGACCGGAAGCTGGTGCACGAGCACCCGCATGGCCTCGGGGGCGACACCCAGCCACGCCGGGACGGTCTTGTCACCGGACGTGGCGCGAGCCACCTCGTAGGGCATGAGGTTGCGCGACTTCTCGCGGATCTCCACGATGTCGTGCTCGCGGACGCGGTAGGACGGGATGTCCACCTTCTTGCCGTTCACGATCACGTGACCGTGGCGGACCTGCTGGCGGGCGGCGTCACGCGACTCGGCGAAGCCGGCGCGGTAGACCACGTTGTCGAGACGGCTCTCCAGGATCTGGAGGAGGTTCTCGCCGGTCTTGCCCGACTTGCGGTTGGCTTCCTCGTAGTAGTTCCGGAACTGCTTCTCGAGGATGCCGTAGATGCGGCGGGTCTTCTGCTTCTCACGAAGCTGGAGCTGGTACTCAGACTCCTTGGGACGACCACGACCGTGCTCACCCGGGGGGTAAGGACGGATTTCGATGGGGCACTTCGCGGACTCGCACTTCTTGCCCTTGAGGAAGAGCTTGGTCTTCTCTCGACGGCAGAGCTTGCAGTCCGCACCCGTGTAACGAGCCATTTTCTCTTATCTCCTGGACGTCAGACGCGGCGGCGCTTCGGCGGACGGCAACCGTTGTGCGGGACCGGCGTCACGTCCTGGATGGAACCGACCTCGAGCCCGGTCGCCTGCAGCGAGCGGATCGCGGTCTCCCGGCCGGAGCCGGGACCCTTGACGAAGACGTCGACCTTGCGCATGCCGTGCTCCATGGCGCGGCGAGCGGCGTTCTCGGCGGCCATCTGGGCGGCGAACGGGGTGGACTTACGGGAGCCCTTGAACCCGACGTGGCCGGCGCTGGCCCAGGAGATCACGTTCCCGTTGGGGTCGGTGATCGAGACGATCGTGTTGTTGAACGTGCTCTTGATGTGGGCGTGCCCGTGAGCGACGTTCTTCTTTTCCTTGCGGCGCACCTTCTTGGGTGCGCCCTGGCGGCTCTTCGGCGGCATTTAAGCGCTATCTCCTGAAATGGGCTGCAGCTAAGGACTACTTCTTGCCCGGCTTCTTCTTGCCGGCCACGGTCTTCTTCTTGCCCTTGCGGGTACGCGCGTTCGTCTGCGTCCGCTGACCGTGGACGGGCAGCCCCTTGCGGTGCCGGATGCCCTGGTAGCAGCCGATTTCGATCTTGCGACGAATGTCGGCCTGAACTTCGCGACGGAGGTCACCCTCGATCTTGTAGTTCGCCTCGATGTAGTCACGCATGGGCACGAGCTCGGTGTCTGAGAGCTGGTGCACGCGCAGGTCGCCGGAGACGCCGGTGGCGTCCAGGATTTCGAGCGCGCGGGTACGGCCGATGCCGTAAATGTAGGTGAGAGCGATCTCCAGCCGCTTGTCGCGGGGGAGGTCGACGCCAACCAGGCGAGCCATGGTCGGGCATTCTCCTTCGTTTCGCGGAGGTCCTGCGCCCCACGCCCCTCCCCAATGCCCGGGGTGAGGGCCCCGGCCTCCGACCGGGGGTCTCCCGCGTGGTTCGTCCCCATGAAAAGAAGACGCCTTCGCGAGTGTGGCGCGCGATTACAGACCCGGCCCCATACACGTCGAGTCCGCCACCTCGGGCGGACTCAGCAGGGACCGGTGGCGACTAGCCCTGACGCTGCTTGTGGCGCAGGTTGTCGCAGATCACCATGACTCGACCGTGCCGGCGGATCACCTTGCACTTGTCACAGATCTTCTTGACGCTCGGCTTGACCTTCATAGTCCTTAATCGTTCCTACTTGTACCGGTAGACGATCCGGCCGCGAGTGAGGTCGTAGGGGCTAAGCTCCACGACGACCCGGTCGTCCGGGAGAATGCGGATGTAGTGCATACGCATCCTGCCGCTGATGTGGGCCAGGACCTTATGGCCGTTGTCGAGCTGCACCCGGAACATGGCGTTCGGGAGCGACTCGACCACAGTGCCCTCGATCTCGATGGCGCCGTCTTTCTTGGCCAAAAGTTCCTCACGTTTCACTGATGCTCGGTCGTCTGAGGCTTCGGAACACTAATCAGCCGCGACCTTGAGGCGTTTCAGAGAGCGGCGGCTGCAAGGCCGCCCACGCAAAAGGTCATAGTGAACCGACAAAGGAGTGTACGGCAACCCGGTGCGGAACGCGAAACGATCTCGCAGAACGGGCCCTCGTACACAACCGCTCTCCAGGATACCGCAAAACCGGGCCCACCCGTCCGGCACCGCCGACATGCCGGATCGGGTGGGCCCGGTGGCTCAGCGCCCGGACGGCCCGCTCAGCCGGGACGCCCGGCGGCCGAGGGACTCCCACCCGGCCGACAAAGATCACCTACCCGGGGACAACCGCGCCAACAGGCCAGAAGGGCAAAAGATAGGGCCCGTCCTGGTCAGGACGGGCCCCGGAAGGTGGGATGCGGCATGGCTCAGAAGGCGTCGCCCCAGCCACCGCAGTCGTCGAACCTGTTGACGCCCTCGCAGACGCGGAAGTCCACGTCCTTCACGAAGCCCTTCTTGAAGCCGAAGAACTTGTTGAACCGCTTGCCGTGGCCGAACGAGTTGTTCTTGAAGAACTTCTCGTGGCTCTTGCCGAACTTGTCGGTGTAGCGGTACCAGACGTAGGTCCACTGGCGGTCGCGGTCGGTGTCGAAGACGTCGCCGTAGAACCAGTACTGGCCGCCGGTGTTGGTCCAGTAGCCCTTGAAGTAGGACTTGTGGCTCTTCTCGAAGCCGTTGCTCCAGTGGGAGTGGTACGGGCCGAAGAAGTGCTTCGACGAGGCGGCCGCGACCGAGCCGGTGGAAGCGGTGGCGCTGGCGGCGGCGGGGGCGGCCAGGGCGCCGGCCATGAGACCGGCGGCGAGGGCGGTGCCGGCGAGAACCCGGGGGAGCTTGCGCATTTGTCTGTCCTCCTGTGAACCTTCCCGGGGATGCTGCTCATCTCCGGACACCGCTCACATTAGGAAGACTCGGGCCGACGTTCTGTGCACGAATACGCAGGGCGTACAACGGCACATTCAGGAGCCCAATTCGCGCTTTTTCTCGCCGTTCTGCTTAGTCGCGAGCGTGGCGATGAGCAGGCCGATCCCCCACGGGCCCATCACCCAGAGCGGCCAGGGATAGACCGCCTCGCCACCCGCCATGAAGATCGACAGCCAGACGCCCCAGTTGACCAGAGAGACGAAGGCCCATCCGGCCCACGCGCCCTTGAGCCCGTTCGGCGGCTGGCCGACCTGCGCTTTCACCGGCTCGGGACGGGCCGGGAGGTTCTTCAGGTCGATGTCGGGCAGGTCGCGCGTGAGCACCTGGAGGTCGCCGAAGGTCCGGGCGGCGTAGGCCGCCTCCAGTCGCTCGCCGAACTCCTCGGCGTTCAGACGGCCTTCGACCATGTGCTCGCGAAGGGCGGCCGCGACCTTCTCCCGGTCGGCGTCTGAAGCGCGCATCTCCGGACTGAATGCCATGGCCGAACCTCCGAATACGTCTTTTTACCAATTATGTAGTGGCGAACCGTTCTTTGCCGCCGTCGAGTGCCGTCAATACGAGCGGCCCTTCGGCGGTCACCGCCACACTGTGCTCGAAATGCGCCGAGGCCTTGCCGTCCTGGGTGACGACCGTCCAGTCGTCGGACAGCACGCGGGTCTGGTCGGTGCCCAGGTTCACCATGGGCTCGATCGCCAGGCACATGCCGGCCTCCAGCTTCGGCCCCCGGCCGGGCTTGCCGTGGTTGGCCACCCACGGGTCCATGTGCATCTCGGTGCCGATGCCGTGGCCGCCGTACTCCTGGGGGATGCCGTAGCGGCCCTGGGAGCGCACGTACTTCTCGACACGGTGCCCGATGTCCGAAAGGTGGACGCCGACCTTCAGCGCCCCGATGCCCGCCCACATGGCCTCTTCGGTCACCCGGATCAGCTCCAGCAGCTTGGGGTCGACCTCCCCCACCGGGACGGTCACGGCCGAGTCGCCGTGCCAGCCGTCGAGGATCGCGCCGCAGTCGATCGAGATGATGTCGCCCTCGCGCAGCGGCCGGGCGTCACCCGGGATCCCGTGGACGACCTCCTGGTTGACCGACGCGCAGATCGTGGCCGGGAAACCCTGGTAGCCCTTGAACGACGGGATCGCGCCCTCGTCCCTGATCGCCTTCTCGGCGATCGCGTCGAGGTCGAGCGGCGTGATGCCCGGCTCGACCGACCGCTTCAGCAGATCGAGCGTGCGCCCGACCACCAGGCCGGCCGCGCGCATCTTGACGACCTGCTCGGGCGTCTTGATCTGGATCCCGTGCTTGTTCTTCCGAAACATCCCGTAGGCACCCCTTGGGTGGATCATCTTTCAGGGGCATATGCCCGATTCAATACATTGTCCCCCACATGCTGAACGCCACCCCACGCAATCGTGGGGTGGCGTTCCAGTGGGTCTGACGCTTCTAGTTCTTGGCGTCGTCGCCGTCCTGCTCCTGCTCGGGGCCACGGGTGAACCCGCGTAGCTCGCCCATCGCGCGGCCGGTGACCTCTTCGACCGGACCGGTCGCGTCGACGCCCCGCAGGATGCCCTCGTCGGCGTAGAAGTTGACCAACGGCGCCGTCTGCTCCTGGTAGACCTCCAGGCGGTGCCTGATGGTCTCCTCGCGGTCGTCGTCGCGTTGGAACAGCTCGCCGCCGCAGGCGTCGCAGACGCCCTCCTTCTTCGGCGGGTCGAAGTCGACGTGCCAGACCTTGCCACACGAGCGGCAGGTGCGCCGCCCGGCCAGGCGCCGGACCACCTCGTCGTCGTCGACGACGAGCTCCAGCACCAGGTCGAGCCCGGAACCCAAGTCGGCCAGCATCTTCTTGAGCACCTCGGCCTGCGCCACGTTCCGCGGGAACCCGTCGAGCAGGAAACCGTCCTGCGCGTCGTCTTCGGCGAGGCGGCCGCGCACCATCGCGATCGTCACCTCGTCGGGAACCAGGTCCCCGCGATCCATGTAGGTCTTGGCCAGCTTTCCGAGCTCCGTGCCACCCGACACGTTGGCGCGGAAAATGTCACCTGTCGAGATTTTCGGGATCGACAGATGCGATGCGATGAACTGGGCCTGCGTCCCCTTGCCCGCTCCGGGGGGCCCGACCAGGACGAGACGCACTATCTCAGGAAGCCCTCGTAGTTGCGCTGCTGGAGCTGGCTCTCAATCTGCTTCACCGTGTCGAGACCGACACCCACCATGATCAGAATGCTCGTTCCTCCGAACGGGAAGTTCTGGGAAGCGCCGGCCAGCGTGAGGGCGAAGATCGGGACCATGGAGATCAGGCCCAGATACAGCGACCCCGGTGCGGTCAACCGGGTGAGCACGTAGTTCAGGTACTCGGCGGTCGGCCGGCCCGGACGAATGCCCGGAATGAACCCACCGTACTTCTTCATGTTGTCGGCGACTTCAACGGGGTTGAAGGTGATGGACACGTAGAAGTACGTGAAGAACACGATCAGGAGGAAGAAGGTCGCCATGTAGATCGGGGTGTCTCCGGAACCGAAGTTCTGGGCGATCCACTCGACCACGACGTTGCTCTCCTGGCTGTTGGCGAACAGCGTCACCAGCAGCTGCGGCAGGTAGAGCAGCGAGGAGGCGAAGATGACCGGGATGATGCCGGCCTGGTTGACCTTCAGCGGGATGTAGGTCGAGGTGCCGCCGTACATCCGGCGACCGACCATCCGCTTGGCGTACTGCACCGGGATGCGGCGCTGCGCCTGCTCCACGAACACGACCGCGGCGATCATGAAGATGCCGACGATCATGACGATGACGAAGGTGAAGGCGCCCTTCTGCCGGAAGATGTTCATCAGTTCCGACGGGAAGACCGCGATGATCTGGGTGAAAATCAGGATCGACATGCCGTTGCCGACGCCGCGGTCGGTGATGAGCTCACCGAGCCACATGATGACGGCCGTACCCGCGGTCATGGTGATGACCATCACGACGACGGTGAAGATGTCGTCGTTGAGCAGGATCGGAAGGTCGTTGCCGGAGGTACCGAACAGCTGTCCGGACCGGGCCAGGGCGACGAACGCCGTCGACTGGAGAATCGCCAGGCCGATGGTGAGGTAACGGGTATACTGTGTGATCTTGGCGGTGCCCGCCTGACCCTCCTTCTTGAGGGCTTCGAGGCGAGGGATCACGACAGTCAACAGTTGCAGGATGATGCTGGCCGTGATGTAGGGCATGATGCCCAGCGCGAACACTGAAAGCTTCAGCAACGCGCCGCCACTGAAGAGCTGGACCATCCCGTAAATACTGCTGAGCTCGCTAGATTGAACCGCTTCCAGAGCCTTACGGGCGTTCTCGGTATTCACACCAGGGGTCGGCAGAACCGAGCCCAGGCGGAAGATCACAATGATACCCAGGGTGAAAAGCAGCTTCTTGCGCAGGTCCGGCGTCCGGAATGCCCGGGTAAGAGCGGTTAGCACGGTCCCTCCTGCGCGCCAGAGACGCGGTAACGGTGAGCGATGGTGCGGGGGTCGTCCATCGGCATGTCTTCTTGCGGTCTTGCCAATACAGCGGGTCTTACCAAACCAAACGAGCGGTTTGACAGTGAACCAGGGGCCACTGTCCAGCGAACTCTAACGCACTACGGGCGCGGAGGCTCATAACGAGCCTCCGCGCCTCGTGATGCATGAGACCTACAGCTCCGTGGTGGAGCCGCCGGCCGCAGCGATCTTCTCCTTGGCACTGGCCGAGAAGGCGTGCGCCTTCACGTTCAACGCCACGGAGATGTCGCCGGTTCCGAGAACCTTGACCAATTCGTTCTTCCGGACCAGGCCGTTCGCCACCAGGTCGGCGACGGTCACGTCGCCGGCGGAGGTGAAGACCTCGGAGAGCTTGTCAAGGTTGACGACCTGGTAGGTCGTCTTGAACAGGTGGTTCGAGAAGCCCTTCAGCTTCGGCAGCCGCCGCTGGAGCGGAACCTGGCCACCTTCGAAACCGAGGGGAACGGTGGTACGGGAGTGGGAACCCTTCGTACCACGACCGGACGTCTTACCCTTGGAGCCCTCGCCGCGGCCCTTACGGACCTTGGACTTGTTGGCACCCGGGGCGGGACGAAGGTCATGAATCTTCAGCGGTGCGTTCTCAGTCATGACTAGTCGACCTCTTCAACCTCGACGAGGTGCGTCACGACGGCGACCATCCCGCGGATCTCGGGACGGTCCTCCTTCACGACGACGTCGCCGATTCGCTTCAGGCCAAGCGAACGCAGCGAGTCACGCTGGTTCTGCTTGCCACCGATCTTGGACCGGGTCTGCGTGATCTTCAGGCGGGCCATGGCTAGCTCCCCGCCTTCGCGGCGGCCGCGGCCTCGGCGAGACCCTCGGCGCGCGCCTTGAGCATCGCCTTGGGGGCGACGTCCTCGATCGGCAGACCACGGCGGGCGGCGATCTCCTCGGGGCGCGAGAGGCCCTTCAGAGCCGCCACGGTGGCGTGCACGATGTTGATCGGGTTGTCCGAGCCGAGCGACTTGGACAGCACGTCGTGGATCCCGGCGCACTCCAGGACCGCGCGCACCGGACCACCCGCGATGACACCGGTACCGGGCGAGGCCGGACGCAGGAGGACGACGCCGGCGGCGTCCTCGCCCTGCACGGTGTGCGGGATGGTGCCCTGGATGCGCGGCACCTTGAAGAAGTGCTTCTTGGCCTCTTCGACACCCTTGGCGATCGCCGCGGGCACTTCCTTGGCCTTGCCGTAGCCGACCCCGACGAGGCCGTTGCCGTCGCCGACGATGACCAGCGCGGTGAAGCTGAACCGGCGACCACCCTTGACGACCTTGGCCACGCGGTTGATCTTCACGACGCGCTCGATGTACGAGACGCCCTTCTCCTGGGCGCCACCGCGGCGATCGTCACGACGTTCCCGCCGCTCGCCACCGCCGCCGGCACCGCGACGCGGAGCTCCAGCCATCAGTGGTTCCTCTTCTCATTGCTCATAGGACGGGTTGTCATCAGAAGCTCAACCCGCCTTCACGGGCGCTGTCCGCCAGAGCCGCGATGCGACCCGCGTAGCGGTTACCACCACGGTCGAAAACGACAGCGGTGATCCCGGCGTCCTTGGCCCGCTGAGCGAGAAGCTCGCCGACCTTCTTCGCCTTCTCGGTCTTGTCGGCCTCCAGGGAACGCAGCTGGGCGTCCATGGTGGAGGCGCTCACGATCGTGTGGCCCTGACCGTCGTCGACGATCTGCACGAACAGGTGCCGCGCCGACCGGTTGACGACCAGACGCGGACGCTCGAGCGTGCCGACGACGTTCTTGCGCACACGACGGTGGCGGCGGGCTCGCGAAATGGCGCGAGCGGCGCTGTGCTTGCCGTACTTCGCAGCCATGACTACTTACCAGCCTTTCCGACCTTCTTGCGGACGACTTCGCCCTGGTAGCGCACGCCCTTACCCTTGTACGGGTCGGGCTTGCGCAGCTTGCGGATGTTGGCCGAGACCTCGCCAACCTTCTGCTTGTCGATCCCGTCCACGTGGAACAGGGTCGGACGCTCGACGCGGAAGGTGATGCCCTCCGGCGCGTCGATGATCACCGGGTGGCTGAAGCCGAGCGAGAACTCGAGCTGCGTCGGGCTCTTGGCCTGGACGCGGTAGCCGACGCCGACGATCTCCAACGTCTTCGAGTAACCCGAAGTCACACCGACCACCATGTTGGAGATCAGCGTGCGGGACAGGCCGTGCAGCGCACGGACCTTGTTCTCGTCGTTGGGACGGGTGACGGCGATGTTGCCGTCGTCACCGCGCTGAACCTCGATGGGCTCGGCGACGGTGTGAGAAAGCGTGCCCTTCGGGCCCTTGACCTGGACAGCCCGGCCGTCGATCGTGATGTCGACACCGCTCGGTACAGGGATGGGCAGCCGTCCGATTCGCGACATGCTGTGGTTCCTCCCCTCTTACCAGACGTAGGCGAGGACTTCCCCGCCCACTCCGCGCTTGCCGGCCTGCTTGTCGGTCATCAGGCCGCCGGACGTCGAAATGATCGCGACGCCCAGCCCGCCCAGGACTCGGGGCAGGTTGTCCTTCTTCGCGTAAACCCGCAGACCGGGCTTGGAAACCCGGCGGATGCCCGCGAGCGAACGCTCACGGGTCGGCCCGAACTTGAGCTCCACCACGAGGTTCTTGCCAACCTTGGCGTCTTCGACGCTCCAGGACTGGATGTAGCCCTCCTGCTGAAGGATCTCGGCGATGTGCGCCTTGATCTTCGAGTAGGGCATGGTGACGGTGTCGTGATAGGCCGAGTTCGCGTTCCGCAGACGCGTCAGCATGTCTGCGATCGGGTCGGTCATCGTCATGATCGATGGCCCTCCTCGCCGCGGTTTCCCAAAAATGAAGGGGACCTACGGCGTAGTGAACTTGCTCTGGAATTACCAGCTGGACTTGGTGATGCCGGGCAGCTCGCCCCGGTGCGCCATCTCGCGGAAGCACACACGGCAGAGCCCGAACTTGCGGTAGACGGCGCGAGGCCGACCGCAGCGCGAACAACGAGTGTACGCGCGCACTTCGAACTTCTGCTTGCGGGCCGCCTTGACCTTGAGCGACGTCTTCGCCATGTGATCAGGCCTCCTTGAACGGGAAACCGAGCAGCTTCAGCAGCGCGCGGCCCTCGTCATCAGTGCGGGCGGTCGTGACGACCGTGATGTCCATACCGCGCTGCCGGTCGACCTTGTCCTGGTCGATCTCGTGGAACATGACCTGCTCGGTGAGACCGAAGGTGTAGTTCCCGTGCCCGTCGAACTGCTTGGGCGACAGGCCGCGGAAGTCGCGGATACGCGGCAGGGCCAGCGACAGCAGGCGGTCGAGGAACTCCCACATGCGGTCGCCACGCAGCGTGACGTGCGCGCCGATCGGCATGCCCTCACGCAGCTTGAACTGCGCGATCGACTTGCGGGCGCGAACGACGGCCGGCTTCTGGCCGGTGATGGCGGTGAGGTCGCGCACGGCGCCCTCGATCAGCTTGGAGTCGCGAGCGGCCTCGCCGACACCCATGTTCACCTTGATCTTGGTGAGACCGGGGATCAGCATGACGTTCTCGATGCCGAACTGCTCGCGCAGCTGGGCCGCGATCTCCTCGCGGTACTTCTGCTTGAGTCGGGGGGAAACCCGCTCAGCGGTCTGGGCAGTCATCAGGCGTCCTCGTCCTTCGGCTTCTCGTCATCCTTGAGCTTCTTGACGTTGCTCACGTGGATGGGGGCCTCCAGGGTGGTGACGCCGCCTTCCTTGGCGCCGCGCGGACCCTGGTTGGTCTCCTTCGAGTGCTTCTTGATCATGTTCACGCCAGCGACGATCACACGATCCTCGGACGGCAGCGCGGCGATGACCCGGCCCTTGGCGCCCTTGTCCTTACCCGCGATGACCTGAACCAGGTCACCCTTCTTCACGTGCAGCTTGCCCATTTAGAGCACCTCCGGCGCGAGCGAGATGATGCGCATGAACTTCTTGTCACGCAGCTCGCGGCCGACCGGGCCGAAAATACGCGTGCCCCGGGGGTCACCGCTGTCCTTGATGATGACCGCGGCGTTCTCGTCGAACTTGATGTACGAACCGTCCTGGCGGCGGCGCTCCTTGACGGTGCGCACGATGACCGCCTTGACGACGTCACCCTTCTTGACACCGCCACCGGGAATGGCGTCCTTGACGGTGGCGACGATGATGTCGCCGATCCCGGCGTAGCGCCTCCCCGAGCCACCGAGAACGCGGATGCAGAGAATCTCCTTGGCACCCGTGTTGTCGGCGACCTTGAGTCGCGACTCCTGCTGAATCACAGCTGAACTCCTGGTGTGTCGAGCCGGTTCTCGGGGTGAACCCCGAGCCTGGCCGAACCTACATGTCTTGTCCCTCGGCGCCAGCCATCAGCTGACCGCCGCCGCGGGCGAACCCCTCTTCCGAGAGGCTCCTTGGACACCGTCATGGGGGCCGGGCCGAAGCACGGCCCCCACGAGGCGCGATCGCGTTATATTACTTGGCCCGCTCGAGGACCTCGACCACTCGCCAGCGCTTGGTCGCCGACAGCGGACGGGTCTCCATGAGGAGGACACGGTCGCCGACACCGGCGGTGTTCTCCTCGTCGTGGGCCTTGTACTTGGTCGTACGGCGGATGACCTTGCCGTACAGCGGGTGCTTCACGCGGTCTTCGACGGCGACGACGACGGTCTTGTCCATCTTGTCGCTGACGACCAGGCCCTCACGGGTCTTGCGGTAGTTCCGCGCGCTCTTCTCGGTGGTCTCGACGTTCTCAGTTGTTTCAGCCATCGCTCGGCTCCTTCTCGACCGTGACGATTCCAAGCTCGCGCTCGCGCATCACGGTGTAGATACGGGCGATCTCGCGGCGGACGGCGCGCAGCCGCCCGTGGCTCTCCAACTGTCCGGTCGCGGCCTGGAAGCGGAGGTTGAACAGCTCCTCCTTGGCCTCCTTGAGCTTCTGGACGAGCACCTCCCCGTCCTCCACGCGCAGCTCACCGGCGGTCAGGCCCTTAGCCATCACGCCTCACCCACTTCACGCTTGACGAACCGGCACTTCATGGGGAGCTTGTGGATGGCGCGGCGCATCGCCTCGCGGGCGATCTGCTCCGGCACACCGGAAAGCTCGAACATGACGCGTCCGGGCTTGACGTTGGCGATCCACCACTCGGGCGAACCCTTACCGGAACCCATGCGCGTTTCCGCGGGCTTCTTGGTGAGGGGACGGTCGGGGTAGATGTTGATCCACACCTTGCCGCCACGGCGGATGTGCCGGGTCATGGCGATACGAGCCGACTCGATCTGGCGGTTGGTCACGTAAGAGTGCTCAAGCGCCTGAATGCCGAACTCGCCGAACACGACCCGCGTGCCGCCCTTGGCGGCACCGCTGCGGTCAGGCCGGTGCTGCTTGCGGTGCTTGACCCTGCGCGGGATCAGCATGGTCAGCTCCCTTCAGCACCCGGCTGCTCCGCCGGGCCGGTCTCGGGGGCGGCCTGAGCGGCCGCCTCATTGCGGGGGGCGCGGTCACCACGACCGGCACCTGCGCCACCACGGCGCGGACGGTCGCCGCCGCCACCACGACGGGGACGCTCGGCGCCGCCGCCGCCACCGCCACGACGGTCGTTGTCGCGACGCTGGCCACCGGCGCGGGCGCCGGCTGCAGCGGCCTCACGCTCGGCGCGCGAGGTGGGGGCTTCGCCCTTGTAGATCCAGACCTTCACGCCGATGCGGCCGAAGGTCGTCTTGGCCTCGTAGAAGCCGTAGTCGATGTCGGCGCGGAGCGTGTGCAGGGGCACGCGGCCCTCGCGGTAGAACTCCGAACGCGACATTTCCGCGCCGCCCAGACGACCCGAGCACGCGACCCGGATGCCCTTGGCGCCGCTCTTCATCGCCGACTGCATCGCCTTGCGCATGGCACGACGGAACGAGACACGGCTGGAGAGCTGCTCGGCCACACCCTGTGCGACCAGCTGCGCGTCGATCTCGGGGTTCTTGACCTCGAGGATGTTGAGCTGAACCTGCTTCTTGGTCAGCTTCTCCAGGTCGCCGCGGATGCGGTCGGCCTCCGCACCACGACGGCCGATGACGATGCCCGGCCGGGCGGTGTGGATGTCGACCTGGACGCGGTCGGTCGTGCGCTCGATCTCGACCTTGGAGATGCCGGCCCGCTCCATGCCCTTCTGCAGCATGCGACGGATCGCCACGTCCTCGGCGACGTACGACTTGTAGAGCTTGTCGGCGTACCACCGGCTCTTGAAGTCGGTCGTGATGCCGAGGCGGAACCCGTGCGGGTTAACCTTCTGACCCACTAGCGGGCCCTCCCCTTCGGCTCGCGGGACTCCACGATCACGGTGATGTGGCTGGTCCGCTTGTTGATCCGATAGGCGCGACCCTGAGCGCGGGGGCGGAACCGCTTGAGCGTCGGGCCCTCATCGACCCACGCGCGGCTCACGACCAGCGTTTCGCGGTCGAGCTTGAAGTTGTGCTCCGCGTTCGCGATAGCGGACGAGAGGACCTTGAAAACGGTCTCGCTCGCCGCCTGCGGCGCGAACTGCAGCACGGCCTGCGCCTCCGAAGCGCCCAGGCCGCGAATGAGGTCCACCACGCGGCGGGCCTTCCGGGGCGTGTGGCGCGCGTACCGCGCCTGTGCCCTGGCTTCCATCGCTGTCTCCTATTGCTTTTCGAAGGACGCTTACCGCCGGCTGCGGCGGTCTTCCTTGACGTGGCTGCGGAAGGTCCGCGTGGGCGCGAACTCACCGAGCTTGTGACCGATCATCGACTCGGTGACGAACACCGGGACGTGCTTGCGGCCGTCGTGCACGGCGATCGTGTGTCCGAGCATGTCGGGCACGATCATGGAGCGCCGCGACCACGTCTTGATGACGTTCTTGGTGCCCTTCTCGTTCTGGACGTCGACCTTCTTCTGAAGGTGGTCGTCCACGAAGGGACCCTTCTTAAGGCTACGTGGCATTTCGGCTGCTCCTACCGCTTCTTCCTCTTGCTCCGACGCCGGATGATCAGCCGGTCGCTGGCCTTGTTGGCCTGACGGGTGCGGCCCTCGGGCTTGCCCTTCGGGTTCACCGGGTGGCGACCACCGGAGGTCTTGCCCTCACCACCGCCGTGCGGGTGGTCAACCGGGTTCATCGCGACACCACGGACGGTCGGGCGCTTGCCCTTCCACCGCATACGGCCGGCCTTACCCCAGTTGATGTTGGCCTGCTCGGCGTTGCCGACCTGGCCGATCGACGCCCGGCAGCGGATGTCGACCTGGCGCATCTCACCGGACGGCATACGCAGCGTGGCGTACATGCCCTCCTTGGCGAGGAGCTGGATCTGCGCACCGGCGCTGCGGCCGAGCTTGGCGCCACCGCCCGGACGGAGCTCCACCGCGTGGATGAAGGTACCGGTCGGGATGTTGCGGAGCGGCAGGCAGTTGCCGGGCTTGATGTCGGCCCCGGGGCCGTTCTCGATGCGGTCACCCTGCTTGATGCCGGTCGGCGCGAGGATGTAGCGCTTCTCACCATCGGCGTAGTGCAGCAGGGCGATGCGGGAGGTGCGGTTCGGGTCGTACTCGATGTGAGCGACCTTGGCCGGGATCCCGTCCTTGTCGTGGCGTCGGAAGTCGATGATCCGGTACGCCCGCTTGTGGCCGCCGCCCTGGTGACGAGCGGTGACCCGCCCGTGGACGTTGCGGCCGCCCTTGCTGTGCAGGGGAGCAAGCAGCGACTTCTCGGGCGTGCTGCGCGTGATCTCGGAGAAGTCCGAGACGCTCGCGCCGCGTCGACCCGGGGTCGTCGGCTTGTATTTACGGATGCCCATCTTTTTCGTTCATCCCTGTCTCATTGCCGTGCCTCCGGCACGGCGGGCCTGGCCGCCTTCAGTCCCCGTCTCTCGACGGGGACCCGGCCAGGCCGCTACTTAACCTGCTTTCAGCCGATCTGGCCGAAGATGTCGATGCGCTCACCCTCGGCGAGGCTCACGATCGCCCGCTTGGTGGCAGGACGCTCGCCGTACCCGAACCGGGTGCGCTTGCGCTTGCCCTGGCGGTTGATGGTGTTGACGCCGGTGACCTTCACGCCGAAGATCTGCTCGATCGCGATCTTCACCTGCGTCTTGTTCACACCCTGCTTGACCAGGAAGGTGTACTTGTTGTGCTCGTCGATCAGGCCGTAGCTCTTCTCGGAGACGATCGGCTTGATGATGATGTCGCGCGGGTCGGTGATCTTTTCCATCAGGCGTCTTCCTTCCCGCTCTTCTCCAGGCGCGCCACGACGTCGTCGTAGGCGTCCTTGGTGAAGACGATGGCGTCGCTGCACAGCACGTCGTACGTGTTGAGCTGGCCGGCGTCCAGGAGGTGGACCTCCGGGGCGTTGCGCAGGCTCAGCCAGGTGAGCTCGTCGTGCTCCGTGACGACCACGAGCACGCTGCGCGAGCCGGTGATCTTGCGGAGCGCCTCGAGCGCGCTCTTGGTCTTGGGCGTCTCACCGCTGACCAGGGAGCTGACGACGTGCACGAGGTTGCCGCCGGCCCGGTCGGACAGGGCCTGGCGCAGGGCCGCGGCCTTCATCTTCTTGGGCGTGCGCTGCTCGTACGAGCGCGGCTGCGGACCGTGGACGACGCCACCGCCGGTGAACTGCGGCGCGCGGGTCGAACCCTGACGGGCGCGGCCGGTGCCCTTCTGGCGGTACGGCTTCTTGCCACCGCCGCGGACGTCGCCGCGGGTCTTGGTGGCGTGCGTACCCTGACGGCGCGCGGCCAGCTGGGCCACGACGACCTGGTGGATCAGCGGCACGTTGACCTTGGCGCCGAAGATGCTCTCGGGCAGGTCGACGCTGTCGCCGGTCTTGGCGCCGCTCGCGTCGAGGACGTCAATGGTGCTCACTTGGCAGCCCCCTTCTTGGCAGCGGTGCGGATGAGGACCAGGCTGCCGTTCGCGCCGGGGATCGCACCCTTGATCAGGATGAGGCCCTTCTCGGCGTCGACGGCGTGCACCTTCAGGCTCTGGATGGTGGTGCGGACGTTGCCCATCCGACCGGCCATGCGCAGACCCTTGAAGACGCGGCCCGGGGTGGCGCAGCCACCGATGGAGCCGGGCGAGCGGTGCTTGCGCTGGGTACCGTGCGAAGCGCCCAGGCCCTTGAAGCCGTGGCGCTTCATGACACCAGCGAAGCCCTTGCCCTTGCTCTTACCGGTGACGTCCACGAACTGGCCGGCCTCGAAGGTGCCGGCGGTGACTTCCTGGCCGAGCGTGTACTCGGAGGCGTCGTCGGTGCGGACCTCGACGAAGAAGCGGCGCGGGGTGATGTCGTGCTTGCGCAGGTAGTCGCCCAGGGGCTTGTTCACCTTGCGCGGGTCGATCTGGCCGAAGCCGAGCTGAACGGCGCTGTAGCCGTCGCGCTCCGGAGTGCGGACCCGGGTCACCACGCACGGACCGGCCTCCACGACGGTGACCGGAACGATCCGGTTGCCCTCGTCGAAGACCTGGGTCATGCCGAGCTTCTTGCCCAGGACGCCCTTGATCTGGTTAGCCATGTCAGTGCGTTCCCTCAGAGCTTGATCGAGATGTCGACGCCGGCAGGCAGGTCGAGCCGCATGAGCGAGTCGACGGTCTTGGGCGTCGGGTCGATGATGTCAATCAGCCGCTTGTGCGTACGCATCTCAAAGTGCTCGCGGCTGTCCTTGTACTTGTGCGGCGAACGGATCACGCAGTACACGTTCTTCTCGGTCGGCAGGGGCACCGGGCCCGCGACCTTGGCGCCCGTACGCGTCACCGTCTCGACGATCTTCTTGGCCGAGCTGTCGATGACCTCGTGGTCATAGGCCTTGAGCCGAATGCGGATCTTCTGTCCCGCCATAATGGCCTCGGTGTCCTTCGCTGTCGTCTGAACAAGTAACGTGCGGCAGGTTGCCGCTATGTGTCCGTGATCCGGCAGTCACTTCGGGGTTCCGAAGCGGCTGCGGGATCACGGCAGGTGGAGCAGTGGGTCGTGCAATGTGATGGCCGGGCCCCTGAGGACCCGGCCATCGGGTACTACTTGATGATCTTGACCACGTTGCCGGCGCCGACCGTACGGCCACCCTCACGGATGGCGAACTTGAGGCCGTCTTCCATGGCGATGGGCTGGATCAGCTGGACGGTCATCTCGGTGTTGTCACCGGGCATGACCATCTCGGTGCCCTCGGGCAGGTTCACAACACCGGTCACGTCAGTCGTACGGAAGTAGAACTGCGGACGGTAGTTGTTGAAGAACGGCGTGTGGCGGCCGCCCTCGTCCTTGCTCAGGATGTAGACCTGGGCCTCGAACTCGGTGTGCGGGGTGGTCGTGCCCGGCTTGATGATGCACTGGCCGCGCTCGACGTCCTCACGCTTGATGCCACGGAGGAGCAGACCGACGTTGTCGCCCGCCTGGCCCTCGTCGAGGAGCTTGCGGAACATCTCGACGCCGGTGACGGTCGTCGTGGTGTGCTTCTCCTTGATACCGATGATGTCG
Source organism: Herbidospora sp. RD11066 (assembly GCF_054661255.1). Taxonomy (NCBI): domain Bacteria; kingdom Bacillati; phylum Actinomycetota; class Actinomycetes; order Streptosporangiales; family Streptosporangiaceae; genus Herbidospora; species Herbidospora sp. RD11066. The sequence goes on along the minus strand of NZ_BAAGDO010000009.1, from coordinate 295,199 downwards.
ACGGTCTCGTTGACCTTGACGATGCCGCGCTCGATACGACCGGTCACGACGGTGCCACGGCCGGTGATCGAGAAGACGTCCTCGATCGGCATCAGGAACGGGCGGTCGATCATACGGACCGGCTCCGGCACGTTGTCGTCCACCGCGGTCATGAGCTCGATGATCGAGTCGCCCCACTTCTCGTCGCCCTCGAGCGCCTTCAGCGCCGAGACGCGGACGACGGGCAGGTCGTCGCCGGGGAACTCCTGAGCCGAGAGCAGCTCGCGGACCTCGAGCTCGACGAGCTCCAGGATCTCCTCGTCGTCCACCATGTCGGCCTTGTTCAGGGCGACAACGATGTAGGGCACGCCGACCTGGCGGGCCAGGAGCACGTGCTCCTTGGTCTGCGGCATCGGGCCGTCGGTGGCGGCCACGACCAGGATCGCGCCGTCCATCTGAGCGGCACCCGTGATCATGTTCTTGACGTAGTCGGCGTGACCAGGGCAGTCGACGTGCGCGTAGTGGCGCTTCTCAGTCTGGTACTCGACGTGGGCGATCGAGATCGTGATGCCACGAGCCTTCTCTTCGGGCGCCTTGTCGATCTTGTCGAAAGGAGTCGCCTCGTTGATCGCCGGGAAACGGTCGTGAAGCACCTTGGTGATCGCCGCGGTCAGAGTCGTCTTGCCGTGGTCGATGTGCCCAATGGTGCCGATGTTCACGTGCGGCTTGTTCCGCTCGAACTTGGCCTTGGCCACTGGTCTGTCTCCTTAGAGATTTCTGACTGACTTCATTCGCCAGGTCCCACCGGCCGCTCGCGCGGCCGGTGGTTAGCGACGGAATTACTCGCCGCGGACCTTCGCGACGATCTCCTTGGCGATGCCCGGGGGCACTTCCGCGTAGGAGTCGAACTGCATGCTGTAGCTCGCGCGCCCCTGCGTCTTGCTACGGAGGTCGCCCACGTAGCCGAACATCTCAGAGAGCGGAACAAGTGCCTTGACGACACGGGCACCGGCCCGCTCGTCCATGGCCTGGATCTGCCCGCGACGACCGTTGAGGTCGCCGATGACGTCACCCATGTAGTCCTCGGGCGTGGTGACCTCGACGGCCATCATCGGTTCGAGGAGAACGGGGTCGGCGCGGCGCGCGGCCTCCTTGAAGACCATCGAGCCGGCCATCTTGAAGGCCATTTCGGACGAGTCGACCTCGTGGTACGCGCCGTCCTGGAGGGTGACCTTCACGCCCACCATCGGGTAACCCGCGAGGACACCGAACTCGGCGGCCTGCTGGGCGCCCGCGTCGACCGACGGGATGTACTCCCGCGGGATGCGGCCACCGGTGACCTTGTTGGAGAACTCGTAACCGTCGTTGCCCTCGCCCAGCGGCTCGAGGTCGATGAGGACCTTGGCGAACTGGCCGGAACCACCGGTCTGCTTCTTGTGCGTGTAGTCGATCTTCTCCACCTTGCGGCGGATCGTCTCGCGGTACGCGACCTGGGGACGACCGACGTTGGCCTCGACCTTGAACTCGCGGCGCATGCGGTCGACCAGGATCTCCAGGTGGAGCTCGCCCATGCCGTGGATCACGGTCTGGCCGGTCTCCTCGTCGCGGCGGACCTGGAAGGACGGGTCCTCCTCCGCCAGACGCTGGATCGCGGTGCCGAGCTTCTCCTGGTCGCCCTTGGTCTTCGGCTCGATCGCGACGCTGATGACCGGCGCCGGGAACGTCATCGACTCGAGGACGACCTGGTTCTGGATGTCGGACAGCGTGTCGCCGGTGGTGGTGTCCTTGAGACCCATCACCGCGACGATCGACCCGGCGACCGCGGACGGACGCTCTTCACGCTTGTTGGCGTGCATCTGGTAGATCTTGCCGATCCGCTCCTTCTTCCCCTTCACCGAGTTGATCACGGTCGTGCCGGATTCAAGGGTGCCGGAGTAAAGGCGGATGTAGGTGAGCTTGCCCAGGTGGGGGTCGCTCATGATCTTGAACGCGAGGGCGGAGAACGGCTCGGAGGCGTCCGGCTTGCGCTCGATGACCTTCTCCTCGTCGCCGACCGCGTGGCCCTTGAAGGCCGCGACGTCGGTGGGCGCGGGGAGGTAGGCGACGATCGCGTCGAGCAGGGGCTGCACGCCCTTGTTCTTGAACGCGGTGCCGCACAGGACCGGGTTGATGACGCTCTTCAGCGTGGCGCGGCGGATGGCCGCGATCAGCTGCTCCTCGCTGGGCTCGACGCCCTCGAGGAAGAGCTCCATGAGCTCGTCGTCGTTCTCGGCCACGGTCTCGACCAGCTTGTCGCGCCACTCACGGGCGACCTCGGCGTGGTCGGCGGGGATGTCGACGACGTCGTACATCTCCCCCTTCGCGGCCTCGGCGCTCCAGATCAGGCCCTTCATCTGGACCAGGTCGATGACGCCCTTGAAGTCGGCCTCGACGCCCCAGGGCAGCTGGATGACCGCGGGGGTCGCGGCCAGCCGGCTGATCATCATGTCGACGCAGCGGTGGAACTCCGCGCCGACGCGGTCCATCTTGTTGACGAAGCAGATCCGCGGTACTTCGTAGCGGTCGGCCTGACGCCAGACCGTCTCCGACTGCGGCTCCACCCCGGCGACACCGTCGAACACCGCGACGGCACCGTCGAGGACGCGGAGCGAGCGCTCCACCTCGATGGTGAAGTCGACGTGTCCGGGCGTGTCGATGATGTTGATGGTGTGGCCGAGCCACTCACAGGTCGTCGCGGCAGACGTGATCGTGATGCCGCGCTCCTGCTCCTGCTCCATCCAGTCCATCGTGGCAGCGCCCTCGTGGACTTCACCGATCTTGTAGTTGATACCGGTGTAGAACAGGATGCGCTCGGTCGTGGTGGTCTTGCCCGCGTCGATGTGGGCCATGATCCCGATGTTGCGGACCTTGGCCAGGTCAAGCGTGGTCGCCACTTCTCTCGCGTCCTCGTCGTCTCGTCGAAATTCCGCCGACTACCAGCGGTAGTGGGCGAAGGCCTTGTTGGACTCGGCCATCTTGTGGGTGTCCTCGCGCTTCTTCACGCTCGCCCCGAGGCCGTTGCTGGCGTCGAGGAGCTCGTTCATGAGGCGCTCGGTCATGGTCTTCTCGCGACGTGCACGCGAGTACTGCACCAGCCAGCGGAGGGCCAGCGTGGTGCTGCGCGCGGCGCGGACCTCGACCGGGACCTGGTAGGTCGCGCCACCGACACGGCGGCTGCGGACCTCGAGGGTCGGCTTCACGTTGTCCAGGGCGCGCTTCAGCGTGACGACCGGGTCGTTACCGGTCTTGTCCTTGCAGCCTTCGAGGGCGCCGTACACGATCGACTGGGCGATCGAGCGCTTGCCGTCGAGGAGAACCTTGTTGATCAGGGCGGTGACCAGCGGCGAGTTGAAAACCGGGTCGGCCATGAGCTGGCGGCGGCCAGGAGAACCCTTGCGAGGCATTACTTCTTCTCCTTCTTGGCGCCGTAGCGGGAGCGGGCCTGCTTACGGTTGCGGACGCCCTGGGTGTCCAGCGAACCGCGAATGATCTTGTAACGAACGCCGGGGAGGTCCTTCACACGACCGCCACGAACGAGCACGATGCTGTGCTCCTGGAGGTTGTGACCGACGCCCGGAATGTAGGCGGTGACTTCGATGCCGTTGGTCAGGCGAACACGCGCGACCTTACGAAGAGCCGAGTTCGGCTTCTTCGGGGTGGTGGTGTAAACGCGGGTGCAGACCCCGCGCCGCTGAGGGCTGCCCTTGAGCGCAGGAGTCTTGGTCTTGGAGACCTTGTCCTGCCGGCCCTTTCGGACCAACTGCTGAATCGTGGGCACTACAACAACTCCGTTTCGTGCCTTGGCCGGTGATTCGAGAACATGCTTTTCGCAGGTACTGCCGGTGTCATGACCTGCTGGTTTTCCCTCTCCGCCGACCCACGCGGTCGGGCGTGTCGCGTACTGATGACGCAACACCCCGGACCTGGAAATCGGGAACCAGGGGCACACGGCGCGCTTCGCTTCTTCAGCTGCGCGCACGCGTGTTGGGCCCATGAACCCATGGGCACGAAAGAGAAGACTACCCAGCCGGTAGCGACACGTCAAAACGGTCGCGTATATGGGTCGTCGGGATTCGTGCTTGTGAGTCCCGCGGCCCGCCTTTCAAACGCAGGCCGTGATTGAGTCCGTATCAACTATAGCGGACGTAGACAAGTGAAAATGCCGGAAGCCCGGCCGAGGCCGGGCTTCCAGGTGAAACCTTGCTGATGCCGAGGTGACTAGCGGCCGTACTGACCGAAGTCGTACTCCTCCAGCGGGACGGCCTCGCCGCTGCCCGAACCGAAGGTGTAGTCGGACGCGGAGCCGTCGTAGCCGCCAACCGTGTACATCGCGGCCTTGGCCTCCTCGGTCGGCTCGACCCGGATGTTGCGGTACTGGGGCATGCCAGTTCCGGCCGGGATGAGCTTACCGATGATGACGTTCTCCTTGAGGCCGAGCAGGCTGTCCGACTTGGCGTGGATCGCCGCGTCGGTCAGGACCCGCGTGGTCTCCTGGAAGGACGCCGCCGACAGCCACGACTCGGTGGCCAGCGACGCCTTGGTGATACCCATCAGGACCGGACGGCCGGAGGCCGGCTGCCCGCCCTCGGCGACGCACTCACGGTTGATGCGCTCGAACCGCGGACGCTCGACCAGCTCACCGGGCAGCATGTCGGCGTCGCCCGACTCCAGCACGTTCACGCGCTTGAGCATCTGACGGACGATGACCTCGATGTGCTTGTCGTGGATCGACACACCCTGCGACCGGTAGACCTGCTGCACCTCTTCGACGAGGTGGAGCTGGACCTGACGCGGGCCGAGGATGCGCAGCACCTCGTTGGGGTTGCGGGCACCGGCGATGAGCTGGTGACCCACGTCGATGTGCTGACCCTCGGAGACCTGGAGCCGCGACCGCATGGAGACCGGGTAGGCGATCTCCTCGGAACCGTCGTCGGGAGTGATGACGATCTTGCGGGTCTTGTCGGTCTCGTCGATGCGGACCCGGCCGGTGACCTCGGAGATCGGGGCCACACCCTTGGGGACGCGGGCCTCGAAGAGCTCCTGGACACGCGGCAGACCGTGGGTGATGTCGGCGCCCGCCACACCACCGGTGTGGAAGGTACGCATCGTCAGCTGGGTGCCGGGCTCACCGATCGACTGGGCGGCGATGATGCCGACCGCCTCGCCGACGTCGACGAGCTTGCCGGTGGCCAGCGAGCGGCCGTAGCAGGTCGCGCAGACACCGATCTTGGCCTCGCACACCAGCGTGCTGCGGGTGCGGACCGTCTCGATGCCGGCCTCGACCAGCGCGGTGACGGTGATGTCGTTGATGTCGGTGCCGACCGCGGCGATGAGCTTGCCGTCGACCTCGACGTCCTCGGCCAGGATGCGGCCGTGGATGTTCGACTCGGCGTTCTCCGCCTTGACCAGGGTGCCCGACGAGTCGCGCTCACCGGTGTGCAGCGGGACCGCGCGGTCGGTGCCGCAGTCGATCTCGCGCACGATGACGTCCTGGGCGACGTCCACCAGACGACGGGTCAGGTAACCCGAGTCGGCGGTACGCAGGGCGGTGTCGGCCAGACCCTTTCGCTGACCGTGGGTGGAGATGAAGTACTCCAGCACCGACAGGCCCTCGCGGAAGGAGGACTTGATCGGACGCGGGATCGTCTCACCCTTGGTGTTGGACACCAGGCCGCGGATGCCGGCGATCTGGCGGACCTGCATGAGGTTTCCTCGAGCGCCCGACTGGACCATCATCCAGATCGGGTTGGTCTTGGAGAACGCGTCCTGCATGTCCTGGGTCACGTCGCTCGTGGCCTTGGTCCAGATCTCGATGAGCTCCTGACGGCGCTCCTCGTCGGTGATCAGACCGCGGTCGTACTCGCGCTGGACCTTGTCGGCCTGCTTCTCGTACGACTCCATGATCGTCGCCTTGTTCGGAGGCGCGATGACGTCGTCGATCGAGATGGTCACACCGGCGCGGGTGGCCCAGTAGAAACCGGCGTCCTTGAGGGCGTCGAGCGCGTTGGCCACTTCGACCTTGGGGTAGGTCTCGGCCAGCTCGTTGACGATCGCGGACAGCTGCTTCTTGCCGACCTGGTAGTTCACGAACGGGTAGTTCGCGGGCAGCGTGTTGTTGAACAGGCAGCGGCCGAGCGTGGTCTCCAGGCGCAGCGGGTCGCCGGCCTCCCAGCCCTCGGGGGCCTCCCAGCCACGCGGCGGGGCGACGTCCTTCAGGCGGACCTTGATCTGGGCCTGCAGGTCGAGCTCGTGACGGTCGAAGGCCATCATGGCCTCGGAGACCGACGAGAACACCCGTCCCTCGCCCACGGCCGTGTCGGCCTGGGTGGTGAGGGAGTAGAGGCCGATGACCATGTCCTGGGTGGGCATCGTCACGGGCTTGCCGTCGGCGGGCTTCAGGATGTTGTTGGTCGACAGCATCAGGATGCGCGCCTCGGCCTGGGCCTCGGACGACAGCGGAAGGTGCACGGCCATCTGGTCGCCGTCGAAGTCGGCGTTGAACGCCGTGCAGACGAGCGGGTGGATCTGGATGGCCTTGCCCTCGACCAGCTGCGGCTCGAAGGCCTGGATGCCCAGGCGGTGCAGGGTCGGCGCGCGGTTCAGCAGCACCGGGTGCTCGGTGATGACCTCTTCGAGCACGTCCCACACGACCGGACGGGCCCGCTCGACCATGCGCTTGGCGCTCTTGATGTTCTGCGCGTGGTTCAGGTCGACCAGGCGCTTCATCACGAACGGCTTGAACAGCTCCAGCGCCATCTGCTTGGGCAGACCGCACTGGTGCAGCTTCAGCTGCGGGCCGACGACGATGACCGAACGGCCGGAGTAGTCGACTCGCTTACCGAGCAGGTTCTGACGGAAACGACCCTGCTTGCCCTTCAGCATGTCGCTGAGGGACTTCAGGGGCCGGTTGCCGGGGCCCGTCACCGGGCGGCCACGACGGCCGTTGTCGAACAGCGCGTCGACGGCCTCCTGGAGCATGCGCTTCTCGTTGTTGACGATGATCTCGGGGGCGCCGAGGTCGAGAAGCCGCTTGAGGCGGTTGTTGCGGTTGATCACTCGCCGGTAGAGGTCGTTCAGGTCGGAGGTGGCGAAACGGCCACCGTCGAGCTGGACCATCGGGCGCAGGTCCGGCGGGATCACCGGGATGCAGTCGAGCACCATGCCCGCGGGCGAGTTGCGGGTCTGCAGGAACGCCGCCACGACCTTGAGACGCTTCAGGGCGCGGGCCTTCTTCTGGCCCTTGCCGCTGCGGATCGTCTCGCGGAGGTTCTCGGCCTCCTGGTCGAGGTCGAAGTTGACCAGACGGTCCTGGATCGCCTGCGCGCCCATGCCGCCCTTGAAGTAGCGGCCGAAACGGTCGCGCATCTCGCGGTAGAGCAGCTCGTCGCCCTCGAGGTCCTGGACCTTGAGGTTCTTGAAGCGGCTCCAGACCTCGTCGAGCCGGTCGAGCTCGCGCTGGGCCCGGTCGCGGAGCTGACGCATCTCGCGGTCGGCGCCCTCGCGGACCTTGCGGCGCTGGTCACCCTTGGCCCCGGCGGCCTCGAGCTCGGCCAGGTCGGCTTCGAGCTTCTTCTGCCGGGCCTCGATGTCGGCGTCACGACGCTGCTCGACGTGCTGACGCTCGACGGAGATCTTCGCCTCGAGGGAGGGAAGGTCCCGGTCGCGCATCTCGGCGTCGACCTGCGTGATCATGTACGCCGCGAAGTAGATGACCTTCTCGAGGTCCTTCGGGGCGAGGTCGAGCAGGTAGCCCAGCCGCGACGGAACGCCCTTGAAGTACCAGATGTGAGTGACCGGAGCGGCGAGCTCGATGTGGCCCATCCGCTCACGACGCACCTTGGCGCGAGTCACCTCGACGCCACAGCGCTCACAGATGATGCCCTTGAAGCGCACCCGCTTGTACTTGCCGCAGTAGCACTCCCAGTCCCGCGTCGGACCGAAGATCTTCTCGCAGAAGAGTCCGTCCTTTTCGGGCTTGAGGGTTCGGTAGTTGATCGTCTCCGGCTTCTTCACCTCGCCGTGGGACCACTGGCGGATGTCGTCGGCGGTGGCGAGGCCGATCCGGAGCTCGTCGAAGAAGTTGACGTCCAGCATTAGCTAATTCCCCCTCAGACTTCTTCCACGCTGCTCGGCTCGCGCCGGGACAGATCGATACCGAGCTCCTCCGCCGCGCGGAAGACGTCCTCGTCGGTGTCCCGCATCTCGATGGACATGCCGTCGCTGGAGAGCACCTCGACGTTCAGGCACAGCGACTGCATTTCCTTGATGAGGACCTTGAAGGACTCGGGGATGCCGGGCTCGGGGATGTTCTCGCCCTTGACGATGGCCTCGTAGACCTTCACACGGCCGAGGACGTCGTCGGACTTGATGGTCAGGAGCTCCTGAAGCGCGTAGGCGGCGCCGTAGGCCTCCAGGGCCCACACCTCCATCTCGCCGAATCGCTGGCCACCGAACTGCGCCTTACCACCCAGCGGCTGCTGGGTGATCATCGAGTACGGACCGGTCGAACGCGCGTGGATCTTGTCGTCGACCAGGTGCAGCAGCTTCAGGATGTAGATGTAACCGACCGAGATCGGGTGCGGGAACGGCTCGCCGGAGCGGCCGTCGAACAGCCGCGCCTTGCCGTTCGGCTGCACCATGCGGGAACCGTCGCGGTTCTTCAGGGTGCTGTTCAGCAGACCGACGATCTCTTCCTCGTGGGCACCGTCGAACACCGGGGTGGCGACCTTGGTCCACGGCTTGATCGCGGTCATCTCGGCCTCGCGCAGGCGCTCGGCCCACGCCTCCTCGATGCCGGAGACGTCCCATCCTCGGGCGGCGATCCACCCCAGGTGTGTCTCCAGGACCTGGCCGACGTTCATTCGGCCGGGCACACCGAGCGGGTTGAGCACGATGTCGACCGGGGTGCCGTCTTCGAGGAACGGCATGTCCTCGACCGGGAGGATCTTGGAGATGACGCCCTTGTTGCCGTGACGGCCGGCCAGCTTGTCGCCGTCGGTGATCTTGCGCTTCTGGGCCACGTAGACGCGGACCAGCTCGTTGACGCCGGGGGGGAGCTCGTCGCCCTCCTCGCGGCTGAACACGCGCACGCCGATGACCTTGCCGGACTCGCCGTGCGGAACCTTCAGCGAGGTGTCGCGCACTTCGCGCGCCTTCTCACCGAAGATCGCGCGCAGCAGGCGCTCCTCGGGGGTCAGCTCGGTCTCACCCTTGGGGGTGACCTTTCCGACGAGGATGTCACCCGTGACCACTTCGGCGCCGATCCGGATGATTCCCCGCTCGTCGAGGTCGGCCAGGACCTCCTCGGAGACGTTCGGGATGTCCCGAGTGATCTCCTCCGGGCCGAGCTTGGTGTCGCGGGCGTCGACCTCGTGCTCCTCTATGTGGATAGAGGACAGGACGTCGTCCTGCACGAGGCGCTGCGACAGGATGATCGCGTCCTCGTAGTTGTGGCCCTCCCACGGCATGAACGCCACGAGCAGGTTCTTGCCGAGCGCCATCTCACCGGTGTCGGTGCAGGGGCCGTCGGCGATGACCTTGCCGACCTCGACCCGGTCGCCTTCGGCGACGATGGGCTTCTGGTTGAAGCAGGTGCCCTGGTTGGACCGCTTGAACTTGGCGACGCGGTAGGTGATCCGGGTGCCGTCGTCGTTCATCACGGTGATGTAGTCGGCGGAGACCTCCTCGACCACACCCGCCTTCTCGGCGCTGATGACGTCGCCGGCGTCGGTCGCCGCGCGGTATTCCATGCCCGTGCCGACCAGCGGGGCCTCGCTCCGCAGCAGCGGCACCGACTGGCGCTGCATGTTCGAACCCATGAGCGCGCGGTTGGCGTCGTCGTGCTCGAGGAACGGGATCATGGCGGTCGCCACCGACACCATCTGGCGCGGCGAGACGTCCATGTAGTCGACCTCGGACGGGTGGACGGCCTCGAACTCGCCGCCCTTACGGCGGGCGAGCACGCGGTCTTCGGCGAAGCTGCCGTCGGTGTTCAGGCGCGTGTTGGCCTGGGCCACGACGTGGCGGTCTTCGACGTCGGCCGTGAGGTAGTCGACCTGCTCGCTGACCTTGCCGTCGATGACCTTCCGGTAGGGGGTCTCGACGAAGCCGAACGAGTTGATCCGGCCGAACGACGCGAGCGAGCCGATCAGACCGATGTTCGGGCCTTCAGGCGTCTCGATCGGGCACATGCGGCCGTAGTGGGACGGGTGCACGTCACGGACTTCGAAGCCGGCCCGCTCACGCGACAGACCACCGGGCCCGAGCGCCGAGAGACGACGCTTGTGGGTCAGGCCCGCGAGGGGGTTGGTCTGGTCCATGAACTGCGACAGCTGCGAGGTGCCGAAGAACTCCTTGATCGACGCCACGACCGGGCGGATGTTGATCAGGGTCTGCGGCGTGATCGCCTCGACGTCCTGGGTCGTCATGCGCTCGCGCACGACGCGCTCCATGCGGGCCAGACCCAGGCGGACCTGGTTCTGGATCAGCTCTCCGACCGTGCGCAGACGACGGTTGCCGAAGTGGTCGATGTCGTCGACCTCGACGATGACGTTGCCGTTCTCGCCCATCGCCTCTTCACCGGCGTGGAGCCGGACGATGTACTCGATGGCGGCGACGACGTCTTCTTCGGTGAGGGTGCCCTGCGTGATCTCGGAGTCGCAGCCGAGCTTCTTATTGATCTTGTAACGGCCGACCTTCGCGAGGTCGTACCGCTTGGGGTTGAAGTAGAGGTTCTCGAGCAGCGCCTGCGCGGACTCCTTCGTCGGGGGCTCGCCCGGGCGCAGCTTGCGGTAGATGTCGAGCAGCGCGTCGTCCTGGCCGGAGGTGTGGTCCTTCTCCAGGGTGGCGCGCATCGATTCGTACTGGCCGAAGCGCTCCAGGATCTGGTCGCTCGTCCAGCCGAGCGCCTTGAGCAGGACCGTGACGGCCTGCTTGCGCTTACGGTCGATGCGGACGCCGACGCTGTCACGCTTGTCGATCTCGAACTCGAGCCAGGCACCCCGGGACGGGATGACCTTGGCGCCGTAGAGGTCCTTGTCGGACGTCTTGTCGACGGTGCGCTCGAAGTAGACACCGGGCGAACGGACCAGCTGGGACACCACGACACGCTCGGTGCCGTTGATGATGAAGGTGCCCTTCGAGGTCATGAGCGGGAAATCGCCCATGAACACGGTCTGGCTCTTGATCTCGCCGGTGGTGTTGTTGATGAACTCCGCCGTGACGAACATCGGGGCGGAGTAGGTCATGTCCTTGTCCTTGCACTCGTCTACCGAGTACTTGGGCGGCTCGAACCGGTGATCCCGGAACGAGAGGGACATGGTGCCGGAGAAGTCCTCAATGGGACTGATCTCCTCGAAGATCTCCTCGAGACCCGACTGGGCCGGCACATCGCGGCGGCCCGCCTGGCGGGCCGCCTCGACCCGGGCCTTCCACTTTTCGTTGCCGAGCAACCAGTCGAAGGACTCGGTCTGCAGAGCTAGAAGATCAGGAACTTCCAGAGGTTCCTGGATACGAGCGAACGACACGGTGCGGGGACCGGCGGGTACGGCGGAGGCGTTGCGCGAGGCTGCCAACAGATGTCCTTCCGAGGGCTCGCGGACTGACTACACGCACGCCAGACGACCAAGGAAAGCGAGGTTACTCAGAGAAACGGTCGTCAAAGGGCAGCGCAAAGGGGCAGTGTAGCCGATGGGCATACACCTGTCCACTCCGCTCTCGCTCTGCGCTCCACGTTGCTGGCAGCATCACCCGTCTGGGCTCAAACGTCAAGCCCGAGAGACGACATTTCGGCTAACCAATGGCCAGCACGCTGGGTTTATCCCTCCCGTGAGACGACCGTCGGTTGCGAAGCCCTATCGACAACCCGCCGAGCCCAGTCGATACCCTCGACCCGAGTCCGCTAACGCTCTGTCACACGGAAGCCCCAACGATGACCGTCGATCGACCTTCCGACGCCCTGGACTTTCCCGTACACGCCTGAACCAAAACACAAACGTGACTAACAATTGGGTCGCGCGGCTCAGCGGATGGGCGTGTTGCCGATCAGAGTCGACAGGCCGGACACGAGCCAGCGACCGTCCGTAACCACCATGACCAGCCGCGCCCGGTTCTGTACGACCTCGGCCGGCCCCTCGGTCTGGCTGGTGGTCGTGTTGAGGAAAACCAGCACTTTGACCCTTTCGGGAGTGGCCTCCTCGACCGCCACGGCGGCCACCGTCGCCTGCTGCACCTTCTGCTGGCGACGCACCTGCGGGATGAACGTCCCGGCCAGGTTGGTGTACTGCTCGGCCAGCGGGCCGGTCGCGTGGCTGCGGGCCCTGGCCAGGTCGGCCTCGATGGTCCGGTGGTCGTAGGAGAGCATGTCGGCCGCGTAGGAACGCGCCGCCTGGGCGGCCTCCGCGGCCGCCGCCGAGGTGTTCTGTGCCCGCCTGAGGTCGAGATACAGCCAGCCGAGGACGCCCAGGGCCAGCACGACCAGCACCACGAGCAGCGACGTCAGCCGGAGGGCCCGCTGGACGACGGCCATCACGACACCAGCTCCGCCGCCGCGACCAGCCACTGGCCGCTCTCCTTGGCCAGGTCCATGCGCCAGCGGTAGAAGCGCTCCTCGGGCTCGTCGCCCTCGCGGCCGGTGAAGTCGATCATCACGTCGGCGACCACGAGCACCTGGGCCCGGGTGCCCTCGGCGTTCATCGACGCCAGCCCGGCGCCCCGTAGCACCCCGGTCTGGAGCACCTTGTCCTTCATCACCGTCGCGCGCGCCGCGGCCTGCTCACGTTCGTAGCGGGCCCTGGTCTCCCCCGTCGAGGTCGACAGCACCCGGCGGAAGGCCGTGTCGAAGGTGCGGTGGTCGAGCGACATCAGGCTGACGGCGTGGGTGGAGGCGGCCGTCACCGCGGCGGCCTCATCGGCCTCCCTCGCCAGCGCGCCTGATCTGAGCGTGGCGACCCACCCGATGGCGGCGCCCAGAAGGACGACGGCGGCCAGCAGGGCCAGGTTGAGACGACGAGGGGCCTCACGGCGGATCCTGGCCACGGCGGGATTGTAATCGGGCTTATCGAACGCCGGTTCAAAACAGACGGAATGGGCCTGAAGATCCGCGTACCGAAATAGCCCGGAAATGCCGAAAGCGGCCCGCCCAGGCACCTGGAGCGGACCGCTTCGCGGGACGTGCAGACTACTTGACGGTGACCTTGGCGCCGGCGCCCTCGAGGGCAGCCTTGGCCTTCTCCGCCTGCTCCTTGTTGACCTTGCCGTCGAAGACCGACTTGGGAGCGCCGTCGACGAGGTCCTTGGCCTCCTTGAGGCCCAGGCTGGTCAGAGCGCGGATCTCCTTGATGACCTGGATCTTCTTGTCGCCGGCGGCCTCGAGGATGACCTCGAACTCGTCCTGCTCCTCGGCCTCTTCGGCCGGAGCGGCGCCACCGGGGCCGGCAACGGCCACGGCCGCGACCGGGGCGGCGGCCTTGACGTCGAAGGTCTCCTCGAACAGCTTCACGAAGTCGGACAGCTCAAGGAGGGTCATCTCCTTGAAAGCGTCGAGCAGCTCGTCGGTGCTGAGCTTCGCCATGATGGTTCCTCCATAAGGATCGTGCTGAAAACGTGGAAAAGGGACCGCGGTTTGCGTTTCCCCCCGCTCGCGCGGACCTGCTTATTCGGCGGACTCCGCCGGCGCCGCAGGCGCAGAGGACTCTTCGCGCTTCGCGCGCAGGGCCTCGGCCAGACGAGCCATCTGCGTGGGCAGCGCGGCGAAGGTGGCGGCAGCGGTGGACTGCTTGGCCTTCAGGGCACCGGCCAGCTTCGAGAGGAGAACCTCTCGCGACTCGAGGTCAGCAAGCTTGGAGATCTCGGAGGGGTTCATCGCCTTGCCGTCGACGACACCACCCTTGATCACCAGAAGGGGGTTGGCCTTGGCGAACTCACGCAGACCCTTGGCGGCCTCCACCACGTCGCCCTTGACGAACGCGATCGCGGTCGGGCCGTAGAGCAGGTCGTCGAGGACCGTGATCCCGGCGTTGTTCGCCGCGATCTTGGCCAGCGTGTTCTTCGCCACGGCGAACTTCGCATGCCCACCGAGAGAGACGCGCAGCTGCTTGAGCTGGGCGACGGTGAGCCCGCGGTATTCGGTCAGAACGGCGGCGTTGCTGCCATCGAACTCAGCCTTGAGCTCATCGACAGCGCCGCCCTTTTCCGCCTTCGCCATGGGCCTCCTTCCAGATGTGCCGCCGGAAGGGTAGAGAAGACCCCAGAAAACAGACGAGCCCCGGGCGCAGGGGCGCACGGGGCTCTCAGCAAGCACGGAACGGCTTGGCAGAGGCTCTCAGTCACACCTGCGCGGGTCGCCCACAAAGTGGGACCTTCGGTCACCGGGATACACACCCGGAGACAACCGGCGGTCTTTGGCAGGACTAAGAGTACGGTGTCAAGGCCGCAACGCCAAATCAGCCGCCCAGGGGCATGTTCTTGGGCAGGTCGCCCACCTGGTCGGCGGCCGGCGCGGCGATCTCGAGCTTCTCGTTGAACGACTTGAACAGCAGGGTGGCGGAGAAGCTCGCACCGCTCTCGGCGCCGTTGATGCCGATCTTGCGCGGCAGCCCGTCGGCGTCGATCCAGGCGTCGAACTTCACGTTCTTCAGGTGCGACAGCTGACCCTTGACCTGCTCCTGGGTCTTCTGCGGCAGCAGCAGCACCGCGGCATCGGCCGGGAACGTGCCCGAGTAGTGGGTGGTGTCGACGCCGTTGACCGACTCGGTGCCGACGGCCTTGACGTCCTTGGACGCGGTCAGCAGCGTGACGCTCGTCTTCAGGTCGATCTGCTGGGCCTGCTCGAGGAACTGCCCGGCGGCCTCGGCGCCCCCGGCCTGCTTCAGGTCGACCTTCACCCACGGCTTCTCGGTGCCGAGGACGGCCTTCAGCATGTCCATCTTCACGTAGGCGATCTCGTCGGCCAGGATGACCCGCAGGCCACCCGGAACGTTCTGACCACCGAAGGACACCTGGCTGAGCGTCACGTCGGAGGCGAGGGAGGGCTTCTGCTGGAACAGCATGCTGCCCTGGACGCTCCCCTTCTGGCCCTTCGGATCGGCGAAGTCGATCACGATGTCGGCGCTGTAGGAGTCGATCGAGTCCGCCTTCTGGGCGGTCTGCTGGATGGCCTCGGCGGCGGAGAGCTTGACGTCCCCCAGCGGCTGGGCAGACGTGGTTCCGCAACCCGCGACCGCGAGGGCGGCGACGACCCCGGCGGCCACTAAGAATCTGCGCATTTTGTCAATCCCTTCGTCGGCCCGAGCCTACGTGGGGCCGTTCTGACGCGCGTTCCTGTCCTCAGGATTCGCACAGAAAAGACACAATCCCCGTCCGGTACCCGGACGGGGATTGTTCAGACCTTTTCGATCAGTTGAATGATCAGGCGACGTCTTCGACGGTCACGCGGACGACGTTGGGGTCGACCGGGATGCCGGGGCCCATCGAGGTCGCGAAGGTGACCTTCTTGAGGTAGCGGCCCTTGGCGGCGGACGGCTTGAGACGCAGCACCTCGTCGAGGGCGGCGGCGTAGTTCTCCAGGAGCTGACGCTCCTCGAAGGACGCCTTGCCAATGATGAAGTGCAGGTTCGCGTGCCGGTCGACACGGAACTCGATCTTGCCGCCCTTGATCTCGGTGACGGCCTTGCCGACGGCCGGGGTGACGGTGCCGGTCTTCGGGTTGGGCATGAGGCCACGGGGACCGAGCACGCGGCCCAGGCGGCCGACCTTGCCCATGAGGTCGGGGGTGGCCACGACGGCGTCGAAGTCGAGGCGGCCCTTGGCGACCTCGTCGATGAGCTCGTCGGCGCCGACGATGTCGGCACCCGCGGCGCGGGCCTCCTCGGCACGGTCACCGGTCGCGAAGACCAGGACCCGGGCGGTCTTACCGGTGCCGTGCGGGAGGTTGACGGTGCCGCGGACCATCTGGTCGGCCTTGCGCGGGTCGACGCCCAGACGCAGGGCGACCTCGACGGTGGCGTCGAACTTGGTGCTCGCGGTCTTCTTCGCCAGCTTGACCCCGTCGATCGGGCTCAGCAGGGCGTCGCGGTCGATCTGCGCCGCCGCGTTCTTCCAGCTCTTGCTGCGCTTCACAGCTACATCTCCTGAAGGGAGTTCGTGGTACGGGCCGCGCTAGGCCCTTCCACTGTGGTCAAGGTGCCGTGCCTGTTCGGAACGGCGGGTACTACTCGGCGATCGTGATGCCCATGGAACGGGCGGTGCCGGCGATGATGCGCTCGGCCATCTCGATGTCGTTGGCGTTCAGGTCGGGCATCTTCTGCTCGGCGATGGCGCGCAGCTGCTCCTTGGAGAGCTGGCCGACCTTCGTCTTGAGCGGGTTGTTCGAACCGCTCTTGAGACCGAGGGCCTTCTTGATCAGCTCGGGCGCCGGAGGCGTCTTGGTGACGAACTGGAAGGTGCGGTCTTCGAAGATGGTGATCTCGACGGGGATGATGTTGCCCCGCTGGGACTCCGTCGCAGCGTTGTACTGCTTGACGAACTCCATGATGTTGACGCCGTGGGGACCGAGGGCGGTACCGACCGGCGGGGCGGGGGTGGCCTGGCCAGCGGGAAGCTGGACCTTCACCAACGCCGCGATCTTCTTCTTGGGAGGCATGACTCTCTCCGGGTCCTGTTTGGGTGATGCGTTCCCCCGGCGAAACGGAGGGGGAACATGTCGGCGAGCCGCCCTTCGCGAAGGAGCGGCTCGACCGAACGTCTAATTGTAGGCGACAGCCTCAGATCTTCGAGACCTGGTTGAACGAGAGCTCCACCGGAGTCTCTCGGCCGAAGATCGACACCAGCACCTTGAGCTTCTGCGACTCGGGGCTGATCTCGCTGACCGAGGCCGGGAGCGTGGCGAACGGGCCGTCCATGACGGTGACCGACTCGCCGATCTCGAACTCGACGGTCGAGGCGGACGCCTTGCTGGCGGCCTTCTTGACCTCTTCGGTCGGCTCGGGCGCCAGCAGCTTGGCGACCTCGTCGAGGTTCAGGGGGCTGGGCTTGTTGGACAGGCCGACGAACCCGGTGACGCCCGGCGTGTTGCGGACCGCCGCCCACGACTCGTCGGTGAGCTCCATGCGGACCAGGACGTAGCCCGGCAGCACGCGCTCCTTGATCGGGGTCTTCTTGCCGCCCTTGAACTCGGTGACCGTGTGGGTCGGCACCTCGACCTGGAAGATGTAGTCCTCCATGTTGAGGCTGCCGGTGCGGCTCTCGATGTTCTGCTTCACGCGGTTCTCGTAGCCGGCGTAGGAGTGGATCACATACCACTCGCCGAGCTGACCGCGGAGCTGGCGCTTGAACTCCTCGACGGGGTCGACGTCGGGGAGGATGTCGCCGTCTTCGTCGACGTTGGCTTCGACGTCGGAGTCGGCGGCGACGGAAGCCTCAGCCTCGGTGGCCTCGTCGGCTTCCGCAGCGTCGTCAGCGGCCTCGTCGACCTCTTCAACGGCCTCGTCGTCCCACTCGTCGCGGGAGTCGTCGGCGTGCAGCGGAGACTCGGACACGATGGCTTTTCCTCTTTCCGTCGGGTTTTACGTGCGGAGCGGGTCAGGAACCGAAGACCGCCAGCACACCCTGCGTCAAAAGGAAGTCCAGTGCGGAAACGATTCCGACCATGATCAGGCAGAAAACAAGGACCACGATGGTGTAGTTGATCAGCTCCTTGCGCGTCGGCCAGATGACCTTGCGGAGCTCCGCTACAGCCTGCCGGTAGAAAAGGGCAGGGGTGGTGCGCTTGGCCTTCTTCTCGCCACTCGGCTTTTCCGGCTGAGCCGCGGCCTCGCCGCGCGTGTCGATCGCCACAGTCCTCACCTGATCCGTCGTGTCCATCGCATCTGGCGGCTCATACGCCCTTAGTGCGCGGACCGCACTCCGCAGGGCACGAGGGACTCGAACCCCCAACCGCCGGTTTTGGAGACCGGTGCGCTACCAATTGCGCTAGTGCCCTAAGCCGTGCACCACACTACAGGAGAACGGGCGTGCCGTTCACCGCCGTTGTGGCCCACTAGACGCTGAAGTGTACGCATGATCGAGCACTTCGTCGAACCAGTACGGCCGCGCAGGTCAACGGTACCGTCCGCATCGTGGAAATGGCGGGGTGGCCGGATACCGGTCTGAAAACATGTGAACATGAACCGCATCTCCGCGCGTGTCGCCGCGATTTCCGAGTCAGCCACCCTCGCCGTCGATGCCCGGGCCAAGGCCATGAAGGCCGCAGGTCGGCCCGTGATCGGGTTCGGTGCCGGGGAGCCCGACTTCCCCACGCCCGCCTACATCGTCGAGGCCGCCGTGGCCGCCTGCGCCGAGACGCGGTTCCACAAGTACACGCCGCCGGGCGGGCTGCCCGAGCTGAAGCAGGCCATCGCGGCCAAGACGCTGCGCGACTCCGGCTTCGAGGTCGACCCCGGCCGGGTGCTGGTCACCAACGGCGGCAAGCACGCCGTCTACGCGGCCTTCGCGACCTTGCTCGACCCGGGCGACGAGGTGCTGGTCGTGGCCCCCTACTGGACCACCTACCCCGAGGCGATCAAGCTGGCCGGGGGCGTCCAGGTCGACGTGCTCACCGACGAGACCAGCGGTTATCTGGCCTCGGTGGAGCAGCTGGAGGCCGCGCGGACCGGGCGGACCAAGGCGCTGCTGTTCGTGTCGCCGTCCAACCCGACCGGGGCGGTCTACTCCCCCGAGCAGGTCGAGGCGATCGGCCGCTGGGCGGTCGAGCATGATCTGTGGGTCGTCACCGACGAGATCTACGAGCATCTCGTGTACGGCTCCACGACGTTCACCAGCATCGCGACCGCCGTCCCCGAGCTGGCCGACAAGGTCGTGGTGCTCAACGGCGTGGCGAAGACCTACGCGATGACGGGCTGGCGGGTGGGCTGGCTGATCGGGCCGTCCGACGTGGTGAAGGCGGCCACCAACCTGCAGTCCCACTCGACGTCGAACGTGTCGAACGTGGCCCAGGCGGCGGCGCTGGCGGCGGTTTCGGGTGATCTGTCGGCGGTGGCGGAGATGCGGGTCGCCTTCGACCGGCGCCGCCAGGCGATGGTCCGCACGCTGAACGAGATCCCGGGCGTGGTCTGCCCCGAGCCGCTGGGGGCGTTCTACGCCTACCCGTCGGTCAAGGAGCTGATCGGCAAGGAGATCCGCGGTAAGCGGCCCGCGTCGTCGGTCGAGTTGGCCGAGCTGGTGCTGGAGGAGGCCGAGGTGGCGGTCGTCCCGGGCGAGGCGTTCGGCACGCCGGGCTATTTCCGGCTCTCGTACGCCCTGGGCGACGACGACCTCGCCGAAGGGATCGCCCGCCTGGGCAAGCTCTTCGGCGAGGCCCGCTAGCGGATCGAGATCCCCTCGACGACCTTCTCCAGGTCGGTGCCGTCTGTGAAGACCGTCACGGCCAGGCCCGGTTCGACGACCCAGAGGAAGTAGCGGCCGGTCGCCCCCGTCGCGAGGCTGCCCCGGCGGCCGGCGATCTCCGCGGTCGTGCTCCTCACCGGGATGACCTGCTCGTTTCGGTGGAAGGCCGGGTCGTCCCTGACGCCCTCGCCCCGGTAGACGTTGAGCGTGATCACCTGGCCCTGGCCGCGCCAGGTGGCGGTGGTGCAGTCGATGTCCCTCTCCATCGCGTAGGACTTGGCGGGCTCGGAAACGAGGCCGGGCGGCAGGTGGTCGAGGTCCACCGAAACGACCCGGTCGGGAGATGCGGCCACCGTGCCGAGGCTCTGGGGGATGAGGAACCACCCCACGGCGGCGAGGAGGGGGACGATCAGCGCCGCCAGGCGGGTTCGCCACTTCCTGCGGTGGGTCCGCTGTTCGACGCGTTCGGCCAGGTCGGGGGCGATCACCAGACCCGCCGTTTCGGCGGTCATGGCCGCCTTGAGGTCATGTTCCAGCATGGGTCACCTCCTCGCCCAGCAGGGTGCGTAAGCGGGCCATGGCCTTGGCGGTCTGGCTCTTCACCGTGCCGGTGGTGCAGCCGAGGATCTCGGCGGTCTGGGTTTCGGTCAGGTCCTCCCAGTAGCGCAGCACGATCACCGCGCGTTGCCGGGGTGGCAGGGCTCGCAGGCCGTCCATGAGGACGTGGCGTAGGACCACGTCGTCGGGTGGCGCCGGGCGTTCGGGGGGCGATCCCGTGGGGATGATCCGCAGGATCGCCCGTCGTCTGGCCCGGCTGATGACGGTGTTGACGATGATGCGCCGTACATAGGGCTCCGGATCGCGCCCGTCGATCCGGGACCAGTTGCGGCAGGCCTTCTCCAGGGCCGTCTGCAGCACGTCTTCCGCCTCATGGACGGACCCGCAGGTGAGGTACGCCGTCCGGAGCAGCGCCGTGCCCCGGGCGGCGACGAATTCCGCGAATCCCGTCATGCCCTCACATACGCCTGACCGATCGAGGAGGTTGCCCTACTTCTCCTGGCGGATGTGGTCGAGCACCTTGACGATCTCCACGCGGGCCTTCGACTCGCCGAGGGAGGCGCTGTAGTCGGGGCTGAACAGGACCTGGACGGCCATCCCGCCGTCGAAGAAGCGGGTGGCGGTGAGGGTGGTCGAGGGGCCCAGCTTGGCCGGCTGGCCGCCCTCGTCGAAGACGCTCAGGTAGGCCTCTCCGGGGCCGACCTTCTCGCCGGTCCGCCACGACGGACTCGGTTCGTGGGTGACGATCACCTGGACCGAGTACATGCCCTCCCCGAGGCCGGCGACGGCGTAGGGGACGGTGGCCGACTTCTTGCCGAAACCGCCCTCGTAGGAGTTGCCGGTCCAGGCGACGCCCTCGGGGAGGTAGCCGACGTGGATGCCCATCCAGGTCAGGCCGTCGCCGAGGTCGCCCAGGTCGGAGATCTTGCCGACAGCCTCGGGCGAGGCGGTCGGCGCCGGCGTCGGGACGGTGATCCTGACGGTGGCGGCCTCTTCGGCCACGGCTCCGGCGGACGGGTCCATCTGGAGCACCTTGGTGCCGGGGGGCACCGCGATGTCCTCGTCGTCGATGCCCTCGGCGACGATCCTGGGGGTGAAGCCGGCCTTCTCCAGCGTGACGAAGGCCTCCTTGACGCCCATGCCGACCACGTCGGGCACCACGATGCCGGGCACCGCCAGG
Source organism: Herbidospora sp. RD11066 (assembly GCF_054661255.1). NCBI lineage: Bacteria > Bacillati > Actinomycetota > Actinomycetes > Streptosporangiales > Streptosporangiaceae > Herbidospora > Herbidospora sp. RD11066. The sequence continues at coordinate 274,063 of NZ_BAAGDO010000009.1, read as the reverse complement.
GCGGGCGCGCTCTCGCTCGCCGGTCCCGAGGTCTCGGCGGTGCTGGTCAGCACGATGGGGACGGTCACGGCGACGGCCGCGGTGACGAGCACGGCTCCGGCCGTACGGAAACGGGTCAGTGAACGGCGGCGGCGGCGCCGGACGGCGGCTCCCATCGACGGCGGGGCGTAGACCTCGTCGACCCGGGCGCGCATCGCCTCTTTCAGTGCTTCCTCGACGTTCATGCGGGCACTCCTTCAACCATTGCCTGTCTGATCCTGGTGAGCCCCCGCGCCGCCTGGCTCTTCACCGTGCCGACCGAGCAGCCGAGCAGGGCGGCCGTCTCGATCTCCGACTGGTCCTCCCAGTAGCGCAGGACCAGCACGGCGCGCATCCGGGCGGGCAGTTTGCGCAGTTCGGCGAGCATCGCCTCGCGCAGACCGAGGTCCGGGCCGTCGACGGGGGTGTCGGGTGGCGCGGCGAAGGTGATCTCCTGGATCACCTTGCGGCGGCGCGAGCGGGTGATGGCGCTGTTGACCACCACTTTCCTGGCGTAGGCCTCCGGGTTGTCGGACCGGATGCGGGACCAGTGGCGGTAGACCTTCTCCAGCGCGCCCTGGACGAGATCCTCGGCGTCGTGCGCGCTGGCGCCGCAGACGAGGATCGCGGTCCGGAGCAGCGCCGTACTTCGCGCGGCCACGAACTCGTCGAAGGCCGCTTCGTCTTCATCGGTCATGGGCTCCCCTTTCGCTCGTCCACAACGCGCGAACCGGGTCCGAGGTTGAGTGCCGTGCGTCAGGATATGGAGATGCGGCGTCCACTCGACAAACTCCCCAAAGCACACCTCCACCTGCACTTCACCGGCTCGATGCGCCATTCGACGCTGATCGAGCTCGCCGAGCAGCAGGGGGTGCACCTGCCCGACGCGCTGGTGCAGGACTGGCCGCCGCAGCTGCACGCCACCGACGAGCGCGGCTGGTTCCGGTTCCAGCGCCTCTACGACATCGCCCGGTCGGTGCTGCGGCAGCCCGCAGACGTCTACCGGCTGGTCCGCGAGGCGGCCGAAGACGAGGCCAGAGAGGGGTCACGCTGGCTGGAGATCCAGGTCGACCCCTCCGGTTACGCCTCCCGGTTCGGCGGGCTGACCGAGACGCTGGAGCTGGCGCTCGACGCGGCCCGGCTGGCGGGTGAGTCGACCGGGGTGGGCGTGGCGGTGATCGTGGCGGCCAACCGCACCCGGCATCCGCTCGACGCCCGCACCCTCGCCCGGCTGGCCGGGCAGTTCGCCGACCAGGGCGTGGTCGGGTTCGGGCTGTCCAACGACGAGCGACGAGGCCGGGCGCGCGACTTCGACGCGGCGTTCCGGATCGCCAAGCGGGCCGGGCTGCTGGCCGTGCCCCACGGCGGTGAGCTGCTGGGCGCCCCGAGCGTGGCCGAGTGCGTCGACGACCTGGGGGCCGATCGCGTGGGTCACGGTGTACGCGCCGCGGAGAGCCCCCGGCTGATGGAACGGCTGGCCGACCGGCAGATCACCTGCGAGGTCTGCCCGCTGTCGAACGTGGGTCTGGGGGTGGCGAAGGGGCCTGAGGACGTACCGCTCAGGAGGCTCTTCGACGCCGGGGTGCCGATCGCGCTCGGCGCCGACGACCCGCTGCTGTTCGGAGCCCGGCTGCTGCCGCAGTACGAGCTGGCCAGGGACGTCTACGGGTTCTCCGACGCGGAGCTCGCCGAGCTGGCCCGCCAGTCGATCCGCTCGTCGGCGGCCCCCGAGCCGGTGAGGAAGGAGATCCTCGCCGACATCGACGCCTGGTTGGCGACTCCCGCCGCAGGCTGAGGCCGAAGGCTGAGGTCCGGCGCCGGTCAGCGGACCGACGAGGCGATCCTGATGGCTTCCGGCAGGGTGGGGACGCCTTCCAGGCGAAGGCCGACGCGGCCGATCTGCCAGATCAGCGTCGGGCCCGCCAGTCGCAGGGAGACCGGGTTCCCGCCACCCGCCGGCAGGTATTCGATGCCGTGCTGCTGCGGAATCCAGACCGCCGAAGTGGCGCCGATCATCGTCGATTGGGGGAACGGTTCGCCGAGTTGTTTGTGCCAGACCTCGCGCAGAGTGCCGTCGTACTGGTCGAGACGGATCCCGTCCCAGTACATGCTGACCACCTGACCGCCGTCGGCCACCCTGACCTGGTCGGGTTCGCCGAGCGCGGCCGGGACGACCAGCGGGAACGCCACCATCCGGCGGGCCTCGGCGAGGGCTGCGCTCGTCTCCGAGGGCAAGGGTTCTCCGGGCGACGCCGAAGGAAGCGGCTCCCGGTTCCCGACTTCGATCTCGACCCCCGCGAAACGCAGCACCTCGACGACGGCCGCGCGCCCCTGCGGGGTGGCGGCGACCAGCACCACCAGGAAGGCCGCCACGACGGCCACCAGGCGTTTCGTGGTGAAACGCGGCTTCCTGACGGGCTCCTGAAGAGCCGCCAAGACTCGCGCCTCCATGTCCCCCGGTGGCGGTGGCACGTGCAGCGACTCGCCCAGGGCGCGCAGTTCGGCTTCGAAGGCGTCGTCAGAGGAGTTCACGGTCCACCTCCTCCCGCAGTCGTCGCAGCCCCCGGTGGGTGCGGCTCTTCACCGAACCGATCGGGCAGCCGAGGATCTCCGCCGTCTCCGCTTCGGACAACTGCAGGAAGTACCGGCAGACCACCGCTTCGCGTTCCCGATCGGGCAGGGCCCGGACCGCCGCGAGCAACCGCGCCGACCGGTCGCCGGCCACCGCCGTGTCCTGCGGGTCTTCGGGGGTGTACGGCTCCCGCACCCCCGAAAGCCGGACCGAGAGATCGGCCCGCCGTCCCCGGGACCGGGTCAGGTTGTGGGTCTCGTTGGCGACGATCCGCAGCAGCCACGGCCGGAACGCCGAGTCGCGCCGGAAGGACCTCAGATGACGATAGGCCTTGACGAACGCCTCCTGGACCACGTCCTCGGCCTCGTCGCCGGCCCCGAGCAGGAACGCCGTGCGTTGGGCGATCGACGTGTACCGGCTGACCAGCGCCGCGTAGGCGCCCAGGTCACCGGAGAGCGCGCGGCCGACCGCGTCGTCGTCGGTCAGCGGGTCATCGGCATTCATCGGCGGGATGATTCCACCGCATGGCTCCCGAAATGGGAAGCCCGCCCAGGGCATAACCGACGCCCGCGTCGAGCGGCAGGCGCCGCCCCTCGCCGTAGGCCTCCAGGTAGTCGCGCTCCCCCAGCACCCGGCGGGTCCGCCGGTCGGTGCGGGCCCGCGACTCGACGAAGCCGGGCGGGGCGAAGTGGGTCGGGCCGAACTCCGACCACATCCGCTCCCCCACGCCCAGCAGGCGGGCCGCGCGCGGCGCGTCGCCCATCGCGACGGCGCAGGCGGCCAGGCGTTCGACGGCCATCGCGCTGCCCATGACGTCGCCCAGGCGCCAGACCGCGCGCAGGGAGGTGCGGGCGTAGCGATCGGCGGTGACGGCGTCGCCCCGGCCGAGTTCGGCGGCGGCCCTGATCTGGTCGCCCATCGAGCGGGCCCACTCCTCGCCGAGCGACTCGCACGCGGCCCGTTGGCGCTCCAGCACGAGCACCGCCTCGGCGGGGTCTCCCCGGCCGATGAGGGCCAGCGCGAGCAGCGACATGGCCGACAGGCGGGCGACGTAGCGGCCGCCGACGCGGTCGAGGTGGTCGATGGCCTCTTCGGCGAGCAGACGTACGGCGTCGAAGTCGCCCTGGAACAGCGCCAGGCCGGCGGCGCCGGTGCAGGCGTGGCCGATCGCGGCCGGGTCTTCCTGGGCCAGGGCGGCCTCGCGGGCCTGGGTGAGGCGGATGGCCATCTGGTCGTGGTCGCCCTGGGCGAAGGCGACGAACGCGGCCGACCACAGGGCGCGGGTGCGCTCGGGGCTGTCGGCGGTGTTACGTTCCAAGGCGCGATCGAGGTAGTAGCGGCCCTCGCGGGCGTGCCCGAGGCAGTACCAGACGAACCAGAGGCGGCCGACCAGGTCGAGGCCGATCGGGCTGGCGATGCTCCGGTCGAGGGCCAGCCGCAGGTTGGACATCTCGCCCCGGGCCCAGTCGGACCACGTCGCCTGGTTGGCGCCGCACCAGTCGGCCTCGGCGCGGCGGGCCACGGCGACGTAGTGGTCGCGGTGGCGGAGCATCATGTGCTCCTCCTCGCCGAGTTCGCGCAGCCACTCGCGGCCGTAGTCACGGATGGTGTCGAGCATGTGGAAGCGCTCGCCGATCGAGCAGACGACCGATTTCTCGGCCAGTTTCGCGAGCGTGCCGGGCACGTTGGGCAGCCGGTCGTCGCCGCAGACGTAGGCGGCGGCCTCGGCCTCGAACGTCCCGGCGAACACCGACAGCCGGGCCCAGAGCAACCGCTCCTCGGGGGTGCAGAGTTCGTGGCTCCAGCCGACCGAGGTGCGCAGCGCGGCGTGGCGGCCGGTGCGCCCGGGGTGGCCCGAGAGCAGTGCGAACCGGTCGTCGAGCCGGTCGGCGAGTTCTTCCGGGGTCATCGTGCGCAGCCGCCGGGCGGCCAGTTCGATGGCGAGCGGCAGGCCCTCCATGCGCCGGCAGAGCCGGGCCACCTCCTCGGTGGAGGCGAAGCCGGGGACGACGGCGGCGGCGCGTTCGGCGAACAGGTCGAGCGCCTCGGCCTCGGCCAGCGGGCAGACCCGGAACACGCGCTCGGCCGGATGCCCGAGCGGCTGACGGCTGGTGACCAGGAAGCGGACGCCGGGCGCCGCCGCGAGCACCTGCCCGACGAGGGTCCGGGCGGGCCCGAGGAGGTGTTCGACGGTGTCGAGGACGATCAGCAGACGATGGTCGGCGAGGTGCGCGGCCAGCACCTCGCCCTGGGGCCGGACCGACTGTTCCGGAAGGCCGAGCGCAGCGGAGACCGCGTGGGCGAGCAGATCGCCGTTGCGCTCGGCGGCCAATTCGGCCACCCGGACCGGCTCCAGGTGAACCTTGGCGTAAAGTTCCGCCGCGCGGAACGCCAGACGCGTCTTCCCCACGCCGCCCAGACCGGAGAGCGTCACCAGAGAAGACTCGGTGAGCAGTCGGCCGACCTCGGACAACTCCGCGTCTCGCCCGACGAACGTGCTTGTTTCCGCCGGAAGGTTCACGGCCGTCAGGCTTTCACGACACACTCACGTTTGCTGGACAGCGGTGGATAATTCTCTACCTCTGGTGGAGATTTCTAACGCCCGGTCGAGTCCCAGTCTCCGGCCGCGCGCCAACTCCGATCGGTAGGCCTCGTCGCCGAGTTCCGCGACCGCCAATCGGGCGCATTCGTCGTGGGCGGCGGTGAAGTGGCGGGAGCCGTACAGGGGAGAGCCGATCGACTCCCACACGACCGCCGCCGCCCCTTGCAGGAGCGCGGCACCGGCGGGGTCGCCGGTCCCGACCAGCACCAGTGCGAGCAGTTCGGCGTCGAGCACCGTGCCGATCAGATCGTTGAAGATCCTGCTGTACGTGAGCGACTCGCGCGCCAGCCGCTCGGCCCCGGCGTGGTCACCGGCCTGCCAGGCCAGGTGGGCCTCGACGTAGCAGACGTAGGAGAGCACCCACTTCTCGCCGTGGTCTTCGCACAGCCGCCGCACGTCGCGGCAGATCGCCCCGGCCGGTCCGAGCCGGCCGGTGAACGCCTGGGCCATGGCCAGTTCGATCTTGCCCATCAGCACGTGGGTGTCGAGCAGCCCCATGTCCTCGTATTCGGCCAGGGCGTGCAGCAGGAGCGGGATCGCCCGGTCGAGTTCGTCGCCGAGCATCGCCAGGGCGCCCAGCCGCTGGACCGCGCGGGCCCGCGACCGGTCGTCGCCGCGCTCGCGGCACTCGGCCAGCAGCGTCACGGCCCTGGAGGTGTCGCCCAGCATGATCGCGATGTATCCGGCCACCCACAGGGCCTTGGCCCGCTCGGGCGTGGGCGAGGCGTCGGAGTCGAGCACCTGGCCGAGCCAGTGGCGGCCCTCGCCCAGGTGGCCGCAGCAGATCCAGTAGAACCAGAGGGTGGCGGCCAGGTCGAGGCCGTCGCGCTCCTCGCCCGGGGTGGAGACGCAGAACTCCAGGGCGGCCCGGAAGTTGCCGTGTTCGGCGTGGGTGCGGGCGTAGATCGCCTGCTGGCCGGGCCCGAACCACTGCGACTCGCCGCGCCGGGCCAGCCGCAGGTAGTGGTTCTTGTGCTTGCGCCGCAGCCGGTCGTTCTCGTCGGGGCCGAGCCGGTGGAGCCACTCTTCGCCGTATTCGCGCACGGTGTCGAGCAGCCGATATTGCCCGCCCGACCGGGCCACGATCGACCGGTCGACCAGACTGCTCATGAGACCGAGCAGCTCATGGGCCGGGAGGGTCCGGTCGGCGCACACCTCTTCGGCGGCGGCCAGCCCGAACGACCCGGCGAACACCGACAGCCGCGCCCATAACAGGCGCTCGGCCGGGGAGCACAGCTCGTGGCTCAGCCCGATCGCCGCGCGCAGGCCGTCGAGCAGCCGGAAGCGGTCGTCGAGCCGCCGCACCAGCTCCTCGACCGGGAACTCCCCCAGCCGCACGGCGGCCAGCTCGATCGCCAGCGGGATGCCGTCGAGCCGCTCACAGAGCCCGCCGTCGTCGCCGACCGGCGCCGCGGCCCGGTCGGAGAGCAGTTCCAGTGCTTCGGTACGGGTCATCGGCGCCACCGAGAACAGGTGTTCCCCCGCGACGTCGAGCGGCTGACGGCTCGTGACCAGCACGCGCAGCCCGGGAGCGCCGCGCAGCAGTTGTTCGGACAGCTTGGCGCAGGCGTCGACCAGGCGGTCGGCGCCGTCGAGCACCAGCAGCGCCCGGCGGTCGGCCAGATGGGCGGTCAGCACCTCGTCGGCGGGCCGGGTGGTGCGGTCGGTCAGCCGCATCGCGTCGGCGACGGCATGGCTGAGCAGCTCGGGATCGCCCACCTTGACCAGGTCGGCGACGAACACGCCGTCGGGGAACCCGGCCTGGGCCACGGCCGCGACGCGCCCGGCCAGCCGGGACTTGCCGACCCCGCCCACGCCGGTCAGCGTCACCAGGCGGGAGACGTCGAGAAGGCGCGCGATCTCGGTGATCTCCGGTTCCCGGCCGATGAAACTGGTCACCTCGGCACGCATTAACGAATCGTAACTCTGTCGCGCCAGATGCCGCAGATAAGAATCGGCGCCATTCTCCGGGGCACTAGACTCGCTCGGACCGTCAGCAGCTGTGAATGAGGAGCCATGTCTGGGTACGACCGTGTAGTACAGCCCGCGGCCGGAGACGAAGCCCTGGAAAACCATCTGGGCGGCGACGAGGCGCGCAACTACCGGCAATACGAGATCGACATGGTGGCCCCACACGTCGGCCGGTCGATGCTGGAGATCGGCTCGGGTCTCGGCCACTTCGCCGAGCAGTGGCTGCCGCGCCTCGACCGGCTGGTCGTCAGCGACTTCGACCCCTACTGCGTCGAGCAGCTGGAGAAGCGGTTCGCCGACAACCCCGACGTCGGGGTCCTCCAGTTCGGCCTGCCGACCGACATCCCGCTTGAGGACAAGGTCGACACGGTCGTGCTGATGAACGTGCTGGAGCACATCGAGGAAGACGTCGAGGCGCTGCGCTCGCTGGCCCGCGTCACCCAGCCCGGCGGCAAGATCATCATCTGGGTGCCGGGCTACATGCAGCTCTACGGCGACTTCGACAAGAAGGTCGGCCACGTCACCCGCTACACGCCCAAGACGCTCGGCGCGACGGTCCGCGAGGCGGGGCTGGGCATCGACACCCTGAAGCCGATCAACTTCCTGGGCGGCATCGCCTGGTGGGCGGCCGTGCGCCGCGGCGGCGTCGGCTACCCCGACCCGCGCCTGGTCAAGATCTACGACCGCACCGTCGTGCCCGCGACGCGCTTCATCGAGCGGTTCATCACTCCGCCGTTCGGCCAGACCGTCTTCTGCGTCGCCACGGTCAAATAACTCAGGCTTTTCCCACCCTTCTCCTCCGGGCGCCACAGGCGTGGAGGAGAAGGTGTGGCGCATGAGACGCCACGATGTGACCGATATGGGGCTTTTAGTGGGAGAAAAGCACCATACTTGAGCTCGCCATGAGTGAGACCAGGATCCTCGTCGTCGAAGACGACCCGAACATCCGCGACATCATCGAGGTCGCCCTCCGCTTCCACGGGTTCACCGTCAAGGCGGTGGCGTGCGGACGCGACGCGTTGCGCGAGTTCGCCGAGCGCAGACCCGACCTCATCGTGCTCGACGTGATGCTCCCCGACATCGACGGGTTCGAGATCTGCCGCCGGGTCAGGGCCGAGGGCGCCACCACGCCCGTGATCTTCCTGACCGCGCGCGACACCGTCTCGGACACCGTTCGCGGGCTCACCATGGGAGGCGACGACTACGTCACCAAACCCTTCTCCGTGGAGGCGCTGGTCGCACGGGTCCGGGCGGTGCTGCGCCGGACGTCCGTGCCCGACGAGGCGGAGCGCCCCAGCCGTGACGTGCTGCGGGTCGCCGATCTCGAACTCGACGAGGCCCGCTGGGAGGTGCGCCGCGGCGGGACCAGGGTGGAGTTGTCACCGACCGAGTTCCGGCTCCTGGCCTTCCTGATGGAACACCCCGGGCTGGTGCTGACCAAACGGCAACTGCTCGACCAGGTCTGGGGGTACGGCGGATCGTCGCAGGTGCTGGAGACGTACATCTCCTATCTGCGGCGGAAGCTGGACCCGCTCGGACCACCTCTGATCCACACACAACGCGGTGTGGGATACGCTCTGCGGCCCTGACGACCGGGGCCAGACGAAATGGCGTTGACGATGTCGCTCCGCTCCCGGCTGCTGGCCGGGCTGCTCGCCGTGAGCACGATCCTGCTGGTGGTGCTGTCGGTCACGAGCGCGGTGGTGCTCGAACAGCACCTCACGAGCCGGCTGGAGAGCCAGCTGCTGGCCGCCACGGCGACCGCCACGCGGCGGGTCGACGCGGTGGAGTCGGTCACCCAGGCGCTCGCCGGATCGCCGTTCGCGGTCGCGCAGGTCAACCTCGAGAACCAGACCCCCAAGCTGGTCAACGGCGACTTCCCGCAGTCGGCGCGGGTGCCGGGCATGCTCACCGAGCTCGGCGTCGACCGGCTGGGCGGGCACGCCGCCGCCGGGCGCACCTTCCAGCTGGGTGACCATCTGCTGGCGAGCGCGGCCAAGGACCGTACCGGAACCAGCATCGTGGTCGTGGCGGTGCCACTCGACGCCGTCGGCGACCCGGTGCGGCACCTGCTGCTGGCCGAGCTCGTCACGGGCGGGCTGCTGATCGCGCTGCTGGCGCTCGGCGGGCGGCTGCTGATCGTCTCGGGCCTGTCCCCCCTCGACAGGATGTCGCGCACCGCGATGCGCATCGCCCAGGGCGGCGACCTGTCGGCCCGGATGCCCGAGGGAGCGACCGAGGTCGGGCGGCTGGGCGGCGCCGTCAACCTGATGCTCGACCGCATCTCCGGCGCCTTCCGCGACCGCTGGGCCTCCGAGGAGCGGGTGCGCCGCTTCGCCGCCGACGCCTCCCACGAACTGCGCACCCCGCTCTCGACGGTACGCGGCTACGCCGAGCTCTACCGCGCCGGCGCGATCCCGCCCGAGGAACTCCCCAAGATCATGGGCCGCATCGAGGACGAGGCCACCCGCATGGGCAACCTGGTCACCGAGATGCTGGAGCTGGCCCGCCTCGACAAGGGCGCCACCCTCAGCCTGGCCGCCACCGACCTGGCCGAGGTGGTCAGGGAGGCCGCCGCCGACGCGGGCGCGCTGAACCCCGGCTCCCCCATCGTCGTCAGCGCCCCCGACTCGCTGGTCGCCGTGGTCGACGAGGCCAGGATCCGGCAGATCATGGTGAACCTGCTGGCCAACGTCCGCGCCCACACCCCCGACGGCACCCCCGCGCTGATCCACCTCGACCAGGACGACACCCGGGTCCTCCTGGAGATCACCGACCAGGGCCCGGGGATGCAGCCCGAACAGGTCGCCCGCGCGTTCGACCGCTTCTCCCAGGGCTCGTCGGAACGCGCCACCGGCGGCGCCGGCCTCGGCCTGGCCATCGTGAAGGCCATCACCGACGCGCACGGCGGACGCTGCTGGATCACCTCGTCCCCGGGAAACGGAACGACCGTGCACGTGGCGTTGCCCACCGCGCGCACGGTCGTCATGAGCGAGGTCTAGGACCTGTTCTCCATGGTGTGATCACTTCTCACTGGAGTGGTTAGCTGAGACCATTCCCCAGAGAATCCAGCCTTCAGAAGGGCCGTTGCGATGGAACCTGGAGCGGTTCTGGGCGGCCGCTACAGGCTCCTGACCCGGCTCGGGCAGGGTGGGATGGGCGAGGTCTGGTCCGCCACCGACCAGGAGCTCGACCGCCAGGTCGCACTGAAGATTCTTCTGGCCCAGCTGAACGACGATCCGGAGCTGATCACCCGGCTGGAGCGCGAGGCGAAGACGGCGGCGGGCCTGCGCCACAGAGGGATCACCGTCGTCCACGACATCGGGCGGCACGACGGATATCCGTTCTTCGTGATGGAGTTACTCGAAGGCACCGACTTCAGGACTCTGACGGCCGGGGCGCCGACGGGGCTGCCGGTGAAGCGGGTGGCCGGATTACTGGCACAGGTGGCCGACGCGCTGGCGTACGCGCATCGCAAAGGGGTCGTGCATCGCGACATCAAACCGGCCAACCTCATGGAGCTCGACGAAGGCGGGTGAAGATCTGCGACTTCGGCATCGCCCGCTACGCCGACGCCACCACCCACCTCACCGCCTCGGGCGGGATCATCGGTTCTCCCGCCTTCATGGCGCCCGAGCAATATCGCGGCGAGCCGATCGACGCGCGGACCGACCTCTACGCTCTCGGCTGCACGCTCCACACCATGCTGACCGGTCAGCCACCTTTCACCGGAGCGTTCGTCACGCTCATGCACCACCATCTGACGATGCCTCCGCCCAGGCTCACCGAAGTGCGGCCGGATATACCGGCCGAGCTGGAACGCCTCGCGCTGAGACTGCTGGCCAAGGATCCGCGCGAGCGTCCCTCGTCCGCCGAGGAAGTGGCCACCACCCTCCACGCGGCCGACTCGATCGGCGTCACGCCGCCCGCCGCAGCTCCAGCGCTCGCCCGCCGTCCGGTCGCACCGATACGAGCCGTTCCACCGAACGTTCCCTCCACGCGCCCTGTGATGACGAACGTGGCACCGCACCGCTCAGCTGCGGAGATCCGCCGCCGCAGGATCCTCGAGGTGGCCATCTTCGCCGTCGGCATCACCGCCGTACCCGTCCTGTACATCCTTTTCGGGACCGAGGATGAGCTGATCACCTATGGTTCCGAGCAGCCATCACGGTCGCAACCACAAGGCGGGCCGACCGTTGTCCGCACCCTGGCCGTCCCCCGATCTCCGATGAGAAACGTGGTGTTCAGTCCCGACGGCGAAATCCTGGCCGTGGGCTACTCCGACAACGTGAGCCTGTGGAGTTGGACCACCAGCCGCCCTTTGGCCGCCGTCGAAAGCCATGCCGGCGCGCTCGCGTTCAGCCCGGACGGCAAGTTCCTCGCCACCGGCGTGGGAAAGGCCGTCCGGCTGACACAGGTGACGACCCGTCGCGAGGCGGCCACCTTCAAGGGCCTTTCCGGCGCCGCCGAGAAGTTGACGTTCAGCCCGGACGGCAAGCAGTTGGCCGCCACCGACGAGAGGAAGGTCCGGGTGTGGAGGACGTCCGACGGCCACCTCACCAGAACCCTCTCTCATCCCGGTGACCTGATGGCGATCACCTTCAGTCCCGACGGCAGGCTCCTCGCCACCAGCGGCAGGGATGGCAGGGTGCGCGTCTGGGATATCGCCGAAGGTCGCGTCAGCCACACCTTCGCCGCCCTGGTCGCCGGGGGCCTGGCCTTCGCTCCCGACGGGCAGCTGCTGATCGGTGGTTCGCAGGTCGTGTCGTTCTGGTTCCTCAATGCTGACGATCCGCGCTCTCCCAAGGCCGCCTTGGGAAACTTCGATTCCGTCGCGGCGTTGGCGCTCAGCCCGGACGGGCTGCGAATCGCCACCGGCGATTCCCTCAGTGGCCAAAAGGGCGTGCAACTGTGGGACGTGGTCACCGGCCGCAGCACGGGCACTCTCGGAAACGGTCACGTCGGCTCGCTCGCCTTCAGCCCCGACGGCGACATGCTGGCCGTCGGCGATGACGAAGAGGTCACCTTGTGGCGGCTCCGATGAGTCCACGACCCGAGAAGCGGCCCCCGCCGGGGCGGCCCGGCCGCGATACAAGCCGGGCGCGCCCACTGCCGTAGACCCGGAAACAGGCCCTAGACGCCGCTCGCCTGGGCGCGGCCCTCGTCGCGGGCTCTGGCCAGCATGTTCTCCAGGTGCCGCCTGCGGCGCTTGGTGATGGCCCGGTAGGCGAAGAAGAGGACCACGAGCAGCGCGATCAGTGCGAGCTGCGGCCACGGGACGGTCCAGACCGTCACGGCGGCGCTCATGGGCGAGCCGCCCTCGACCGAGGGGGTCACGGTGACGTTGGCGGACATCGGGCCCAGCGCCCAGACTCCGTTGATCTTCGTCTCGACCGTCCGGCTGTCGCCGGGGAAGATCTCCGCCACGTCGGCCTTGCCGTCGCGTTCGGCCAGGCCGGTGAGGTCGCTGACGGCCACCGCGCCCGCTCCGCTCGCCGCGACGTTGCCCTCGTTGGTCGCGGTGTACTTGACCGTGACGGTCCCGGAGGTGAAGGGGTTCCACGTCTGGTCGTAACTGGCCGACAGGCCGCTGACCGCGACCGCCGCCTTGATGTCGCCGGTCGCGCGCATCATGACCCGGAAGCCCACGCGGCTCTCGACGGCCACGGTGCCGTTGGCGCTGTGCACCGCCGCGGCGATGCCGGCGGGGTGGTCGCCGGGGGTGGCGTTCCGCGGCACGGTGATCGTGAACGGCACGACCTTGGTCTCGTTGGGGCCGACCTTGATCTCGTTCTGGACGTCGATCCAGGTGCCGCCGTCCTTGGAGGTCTGGTTCGACTGGAGCATGTTGAAGCGGCCCTTGTCGGTGAGGTAGCCGTCGGCCGCCTTCAGCGAGAAGGTCGCGGCGCCGTCACTGAAGTTCCGCACGGCCAGGTGCTCGGTCACGGTGGCACCTGGGTCGAGGGACAGTTCGATCCAGCGGCGGCCGTCGGGTCCGGCCGCGGTGGCCGGCTGAACCGACCAGGTGAGCGTGTCCTTCTCCGGCTCGGCCATCGCGGCGGCGGGCCAGAGGGGCACGGTCATGAGCGCCGCCGCGAGCACGGCGAGGGTTTTTCTGATCACGAGGCCCTCCGGAGAAAGGGACGGTGGGGGGCCGCGGAAACCGCGGCCCCCCACCGGGGACTACTACTCGAACAGGGACAGCGTCAGCGTCGAGCTGTAGGAACCGGCGGCCACGTCGGCCGGGGTCTTCAGGGTCAGATCGGCGTTGACCTTGTACGAGCCCTCGGTGACCTCGGCGGAGTCGAAGGTCGAGACGAGCAGCTCCTGGTCGACCAGACCGACGTTGTTGCCCGGCTGGGTCGGGGCGTCGAGGACGGTCACGACCTCCTCGCCCTCGGCGACCAGGCCGGTGTCGCCACCGTCGATCAGGTTCGGCTTCCAGCCGAGGTGGCCGGCGCTGATGGGCGCCTGGCCGGCGTTGCCGGTGAAGTCGGACGCGTTGCCCAGAACGGCCCACGCGGCGCCGTCGGGGATCTCGTCGCCGGTACGGGTGTCGGTGACGGTCACCGTCGGGAGGGTGCCGGTGAACTGGCGCTCCTCCAGGGTCGAGCCTTCCTCGGCCAGGGCGACCGAGTTGGAGGAGACCGACATGGCGAGGACGCCCGGCTCCTCGATCGGCGCGATGTCGACGGTCACCGCGACGTCGGTGCTGTCACCGGGGTCGGCCATGGCCGCACCCGTGAAGCCGACGGTGGTGGTCATGGCGACGGCGGCGGCGAGCAGCCATTTGTGCTGGATTTTCATGAAATGCTCCACCTTGGGGGGTTTTTCTAATTATGAGGGTTTTGGGACATTAGTTACAGGTGAGGGCGGCGTAATCCTCGGTGTATTCCGAGGTCGTCTCCTCACCGTCGACCGTCCCGCTGGCGGTGACCGTGACCGAACCCGCCGCGATCGAGGCCGTGCGAGTGGCGAACGACTGGTAGGCGTTACCGCCCGGCGCGACGTTCGCGAACGTCTTCTCGCCGAAAGCGGTCTCGACCTGCACGCCGATGGCCGCGTCGTGGTCGTTGCGCACCTGCACGGCCACGTACGCCTTGCCGGCCAGGCAGCGGGGCGTGACGGTGGTCGTGACGGGGATCACGGACGGCTCCTCGGGAGCCGGTTCCTGGGCGAAGACCCGCCACTCCGTGATCGCGACCGCGGAGTAGGTGGTGCCGTTGCCGTTGGCCCGGATCGTGGCCCGCACCCGGGACGTGGTGATCGGGGTGAAGGTGACGCTGTTGAACGCCGTCGTGCTGGTGCCGTAGGCAGACGGGTTCGGAACGTCCTTCCACGCCGAGGCGGCCTCGTCCCAGTACTGCAGCACCCAGCCGTCGGGCTGGGCGACTCCGTCACCGGTGCCCTGGTTGGAGTCGCGCCAGAACTTCAGCTCGGAGCTGATGATCCGGACCGGGCGGGCCCAGTCGTACTGGGTCCAGAGAGTGGCCGGGCGGGTGCCCGACCAGGTGCCCCAGATCTGCGCCTGACTCGGGTTGGCCGGGTCGGCGTTGTCGTTGAGGGCGGTGACCGCGTTCCAGCCCGCCGTGTACGAGGCGGTCGGGGTCGCGATGGGGGCGATGTTGCCGTTGAGGGGAGCCGACAGGTCGGCCGGGATGACGACCGTCTTGGCGGTCTCGATGTTGCCCGCCTTGTCGGTCGCCCGGTACGACACCGTGTACTTGCTGGCGTCGGGCGCGGAGATGACCCCACCGGCGATGGGGGTCCACGGGCCGGTGCCGATGGCGTACTCGATGGTCGCGACGCCGGAGGTCAGGTCGCTGGAGAGGACCTTGACCGTCCGGGCGGCGGCGTTCAGCGTGCCCACGCTGGTCGGCGCCACGGAGTCGATCTTGACGGCCACGCTGGCGGTGTCGGAGACGTTGCCGGCGCGGTCGGTGGCCTTGGCGGTGACGGTGTGCTCGCCCTCGCCCGTGACGTTGGCGTCGGCCTGACGGGCGTCGTTGGTGACGACCGCCGCGGCGTTGTCGACCTTCGTCTCGATGGTCATCCGGCCGCCGCTGTCGTCGACGGCCGCGGCGCGGACCCGGACCGCCGAGCGGTACCAGCCGTTGCTGCCGGCGCTGCCGCTCGGGGTGAGGGTCAGCGTGGGCTTGGTGACGTCGCCTTCGGTGCCCTCCAGCGGGAGGACGGTGACCTGGGCGGTGATGCGAGAGGCGGCGTAGCCGAGCACGGTCCCCTGGATGGAGAGCGTGCCGGGCGCGGCGACCTGCTCGGCGGTCAGCGCGTCCCAGTAGACCGGGATCTGCAGCGGGTCACCGGTGCCGAAGCTCACGGGGACGGTGGAGGGCAGTTCGCGCTCGCCCACCTCGACGCGGACGGCGGGCGGGGTGACCGAGGCCGGCTGGGCGGCCAGGATCTTCCACTCCTCGACCGCGACGGCCGAGTAGGTGCTGCCGTTGGTCGAGGCGTTGAAGGTCGCGCGGACCTGCGTGGTGGTGACGGGGTCGAAGTTGGTGTTCTGGTAGCCGTTGGTGGCCGTGCCGTACCCGCTCGGGTTGGGCACGTCGGCCCACTGGCTCGTGGCGAGGTTCCAGTACTGGATCTTCCAGTTGGCCGGAGCCGCGACGCCGACGCCGGTGCCCTGCTGCGAGTCGTTCCAGAAGTCGATCTGGGAGCCGGAGATCCGCATCGGCTGGTCCCAGGTGTACTGGGCCCACTGCTGCGGCGGGTTGTTCCCGGTCCAGGTGCCCCACATGTCCGGGGGCAGCGGGTTGGGCCGCACGAGTTCGTCGTTGAGCGACTTGATCCAGTACTGGGTCGGAACCGGCTCGTTCGAGACGGTGGCCTTCGCCTCCTGCGCGATGTTCGCGCGGGGGGTGAGGTCGCGGCCCTTGGCCGGAGTCGGCGTGACCATCTTCATGCGGGGCGGGGTCTGGGTGTCGTCCCACTCGACCGGGTCGATCGCGACCGAGCGGCGGAAGTGGTTGCCGCCGACGGCGTCGGCCGTGTGGTAGGCGATGTACCACTTGCCGTTGAACTCCAGGATGCCCGGGTGGCTGGTGGTCGAGGAGACCGGCTTGAGCACCGTGCCGCGGTAGGTCCACGGGCCCTCGGGGGCCGAGGCCGTCGCGTACGCGATGCAGGCGTGGTAGTTCGCCGGGGTGCAGGCCGAGGTCGGACCGGCGTTGTTGCCGGCGTAGGCCATGTAGTAGGTGCTGCCGCGCTTGAACGCCCAGGCCGCCTCGAAGAAGCCGGTCAGGCCGGTGACGGTGCGCGTGGTCGTGACGGGGGTCTTCATGTCGGAGGCGAGTTCCAGCATTCTCAGGTTGCTGAACGAACCCCACCAGATGAAGACGCGCTGCCCGTCGATCAGGATCGTCGGGTCGATGTTGTGGATCGTGTTGGCCGTGGGCACCCGCTGGGAGATCAGCGGCCCGCCGATGTAGTCGGTCCACGGACCGGTCGGCGAGGTCGAGACGGCCACACCGATGGCGAACTTGTCGGAGGCCGTGCTGTCCCGCTCGTTGATCGGGACGTACCAGTAGTAGCGGCCGTCCAGACCCCGGACCACCTGACCGGCGTACGCGCGGGCGGGGGTCGCCCAGGCGAAGACGGCCTCGGGACGCATCAGGGACGGGTAGTGGGTCCACTCACCGGCGGCGACGTCGGTGGTCTTGAAGGCACCCCACTCGTTCATGATGAAGTCGTTGGTGGTGGCCCCGGCCTGGTCGTGGCCGGTGTAGATGTACAGCTCGTCCTTGCCGCTGGTGTTACCCGCGGCGCCGGCCGGGATGACGATCGGGGCGGGGTCGGCGGAGTAGTAGCTGCCGTCCTTCAGGATCGGGTTGACCGTGCTGGTGAACGTGGTCTCGGCGTGAGCCGGAGCGGATATCCCGATCAGGCTCGCGGCTACAAGCGAGGCGGCCGCGGCCGCCCGTATGGCGATCTTCAAGGTGCTCGTCCTTAACCGTCGGCAGGGGTGGCGGCGCCACGAGGACGCCGCCACCAGGGGGTGCTAGCCGCAGTTCTGCGCGCCGAAGGGCACCGTGGACGTCTCGGTGACCGGCAGGCCACCAACGGTTCCGGTGACCTTCACGGTCGCGTTGCCCGCCTGAATGGTCTTGGCGCGGGTGTTGAACGACTGGAAGGCGTTCTTGCCGGGCGCCACGTTGGCCACGGTCTTCGAGCCGTACGGCGTGATGAGCTCGATCGTGACCGGCCCGTCGGTGTCGTTACGGACGTTGAGCGAGACGTAGGCGTTGGTGCCCGTGCACTGGGTCTTCGGCGTCGAGGTGACCGCGAACTGCGGACCGCCCTCGCCGACCACCAGCTTCAGCGTGGTCTTGATCGTGCCGGCCTCACTGACGTAGGGCGGCAGGATCAGGTCGCCGATGATGGTGTAGGTGCCGTCGGTCTGCACGACCGCCGGGTTGAAGTTCCAGTTGACCCCGATGGCCTGGTTGTCCCGGGAGCCGTCGTTGTACGAGACGGACACCTTGGTGGGCAGGACGGGCAGCTCGCCGACCGCGACGTGCTGCTCGAAGGTCTCGGCGCCCTGGATCGAGATGCCGTCGTCGGACATCTCGGGACGGACGTAGATCCGCGCTTCGGCGATGAGGCCGTAGGCGTCGTTGGTGCCGTACACCACGAACGGGTCGACGTTGGTCTCGGCGACCTGGTCGGCGGTGATGGGCTGCCACTTGAAGGCCACGGTGCCGGCGGCACCGCTGGTGTACTTCGCGTCGAGCGTCGCCGGGAGGGTCGGGATCATGCCGACACCGGTCCGGATCAGCACCGGGGAGGCCACCGAGTCGACGGTCTCACCGTTGGCGCGCCAGCGCAGGACGCCGGTTCCGGCGCCACCGGTCTGGAGACCGAAGATCCGGATGCGGATCCGGCTCGTGGTGACCGGCGCGAAGTTGAACTTGTTGTACGTGTTGAGCGTCAGACCGGCGGCGTACGTGGACCCGTTGTTGAGGGTGACGGGGGTCCAGGTGGTGCCGTCGTTGCTGGTCTCGATGACGTAGCCGGTGGCCGACGGGCGACGGGTGCCGCCGTTGTCGTCGTACCAGTAGATGTCGGTCGAGGAGAGCCGGACCGGCGAGGTCCAGGTGTACTGGAGGTACGCCTCGGTCGCCGGGCTGGTGCCGTTGCGCGGCTGGCCCCAGTTGCCCCAGCCGTTGCCGGCGCCGGGGTTGGAGTTGGCCGGGTTGGTGGCCTCGTTGACGCGGTTCTGGTTCTCCCACGACGCGGAGCCGCTGGAGGAGATGGTCGCCGAGGCGCCGAACTCGGCGGCCACGGCCTTCTTGGCGAGGGTCACGTTGACGTTGGCGGTCGACCGCTTCTCGCCGTCGTCGGCGAAGAACCGGAAGACGTAGTCGCCTTCGACGGTGCCGGTCACGCGGGTGGCCAGCGCCTTCGGGTCGGTGAAGATGACGCCCGCGCCGGCCGGAGCCGAGACGGTCTCCCACCCGTAGGTGAGCTCGCTGTCGTAGGGCACGCCGTCGTCGGAGAAGGTGCCGACCACGCGGGAGGACAGGTTGCCGTCCTGCGAGGCGTCCCGGACCGCGGTGACGGTCGGGGCCTGGTTGGTGACCGACGGGACCTCACGGTCGGAGTCGAACACCTGGATCTCGGAGATCGCGGTGTAGTAGGTCGGGCTGTTGGTGAAGACGACGCGCACCTTGTCGGCGGTCACCTTCGGGAACAGCGCCTCGTTGAACTTGGCGGTCGTGGCGGCCGGGTTCTTGAACTGGCCGGGCACTTCCTTCCAGCCACCGCTGCCGTTCGGCACCTGGATCCACCAGCGCGAGGGCTCGTGGTAGCCACCGGCCTGGCGGTCGGAGACGAAGAACGACTTGACGTTGTCGAACGTCTTGGCCGAACCGAAGTCCAGCTCGACGTAGCCGTTCTTGTCGGTGGTGCCGTAGTTGCCCCAGTAGGGCTCGTTGGCGGTCACACCGTCGTTGACGGCGGACAGCGCCACCGGGCGCTCCAGCTCCTTGATGGCGCCGGGGGTGTAGTTCATCGAGGTGGTGCTGTAACCCGGGGTGTGGAACTGACGCCACGCGGCGGGGCGGGCGCCCTGCTGGGTGTACGACGAGCTCAGGGTCGCGCCCTTGGCCAGGTTGGCCGAGTCCTCGGTCAGGTCGATGCCGGCCGTCTTGAGGTAGGAGACGACGCGCTCGTCCTCGATCGGGGTGTTGACCGAGGTCGGGAAGTTGGCGCCCGCGTTGGCCTGGAAGGTCACGGTGAGACCGGCGCCGGGGGCGGGGGTCACGGTGTTGGCGGCCGGGTCGTAGGTGACGTGGCCCAGCTTGTCGGTGGTGAACTTCTTCTCACCGTTGAGGAACAGGCTGTAGCCGGTGCCGAGACCGTAGGCGGTGCCGTCCGGGTCCCAGACCAGGGTGACGTCCTGGCCGTGGTACTTCAGGTTGTTGACCATGAAGTGCTCGTAACCGAAGTTGATCGGCCAGAGCTCGATCTTGTCGTCGGTACGCGGCTGAATTCCACCCATGTCCTCGACATAGATGTAGTTCATGTTGCCGAGCATCACGTGGTTCGGGTTGTTGCGGTTGTACGTCTTGGTGGTCGGGTTCCAGTTGGAGTAGTACTCCGACTGGTTCGGCACCCGCATGTCACCGGCCGGGTAGATGCTCCAGGCCATCCAGTCGAGCAGCCGCTTGGCGTACGCCGGGGTGATGTACTTGCCCGTCGGGTCGTAGTGCCGCAGCGCCGACCGCACCGCGCGGTACTGCACGGTGAAGTTGATGTTGGAGAAGTTGTTCGAGCCGCCGATTCCGTAGGCCGTCCGGTCGTACTGGTTGGCCGTGTAGAACGGGAAGATCGGGAAGTTGTCGCCGTAGGTCAGGAAGCGGAAACCGTCGACGTACGTGCTCGCCTGGTCGAAGGGGATCAGGTTCTCGGAGTAGACGTCGTAGAGGTTCGACTCCTTGGCCGGGATGCTCTTGCGGGCCGCGACCGGGAGCGGGTTCGCGGTGCCGTTGGAGGTCGCGGCGCTGGTGGCGCCGTACGAGGTCTCCGCCAGGAACATCTTGGTGTCCGGGCTCCACAGGTTGGTGAGGATGGAGTCACGGATGGCGTTGGCCTTGGTGCCCATCTCGTCGACCTTGGCCTGCGGGGCGCCGGCGATCGAGTAGAGCTGCTTGGCGGCGTCGAACGCGCCCCACACGTAGGCCGACTCGGGACGCTCGATGGTCCGGGCGCCGGGGGCGCTCGCACCGGTCTTCGGGAAGCCGAAGGAGATGGCGTCCGCGTCGTTGCCGGGCATGTAGTTGGTGTCGTAGGCGATCAGGTTGTCGCCGTCACCGTCGTAGTGCTCCAGCTGGCCCTTGCCGTCGCCCTCGAAGAACTTGGCGAACTTGTCGGCGACCTGGGCGCCACCACCGTGCACCTCGTAGGCCTCCAGGCCCGCGGTGCCGATGTACTGCGAGTAGTGGTTGTTCCAGCTCGTGTGACCCGGGCTGTCCAGGAACGCCGAGGAGCCCGAGAGCTCACCGATGTTGAGGATCTGGCCGTAGGGCAGGTACGGCGTACGCAGCCACTTGGTGTCCTGCAGGTGCATCGGCTGGGTCAGCGCCACCGCGTTCTGATAGAGGTTCACGCCCTCGATCGTGGTGGGGTACTGGTAGACGTAGCCGGTCGCGTTGGCGTCGAGCGTGTTGTACCGCTCGCCCCACCAGCGGTAGACGATGGCCTTCTCCAGCGCGGCGTCCGGAACGTCGATGTAGGGGACGTCCTTGGCCCACTGGCGGTTGAACGCGGTGATGCCGTCCTTGACGGCGTTGGCCGGGCTCTTGGCCGCGTAGGCGTTGTACTCGGTGGTGGCCTGCGGCAGCGAGTCCTGAGTCACCGCGCCGACGACCGACAGCGAGACCGAGCCACCGGCCGGAACCGTGATCTCACGGTCCAGGTTGGCGCCGGTACGGGTGAAGCCGTTACCGGTCAGGTTGACCCGGATCTGGTTCCACGGGGTGTCGATCAGACCGTTGTTCGAACCACTCGTGATGGTCCGGGTGCCGGTCAGCTCGGCGTTGTTCGCACCGGCCTGGGTGGCCAGCGGCGAGGCCGCGCGGACCGTGAAGGTCGCCGCGGAACCGCCGGGGTTGTTGAACGTGATCGCGGTGACCGCGACGTTCTCGTACGTGATGAACTTGGTCAGATCGGCGGTGACGCCGGTCGTGCCGACCGTGTACTGGCTCTTGGCGTGGGAGGGCGCGTTGAACCGGTTGGCGTTCACCTCGGTCACGGTCTGGCCGGGGACGGTGACCGTGTAGAAGTTGCCGAGGTTGTTCGGGCCGCCGACGAAGGCGCTGCCGGCGAAGCCCATGGTGGTGAAGTTGGCGTTGCTGGCGCCGCGCATGTACAGCGAGCGGCCGCGGGTCATCAGTACGGCCGACCCGATCGCGCCCTTCACACCGAGGATGCGGTCGAGGTAGTAGTCCGTTCCACCGGCCGCGAGGTCCTTGTCGAAGATCGACTGGTGCATACTTGAGGCGGTGAACGGAACACCGGGCTTGACCTGGTTGGCGACGTCTCCGACGTTGCTGTAAACCGGGTCGCCGATCTCCATGACATGGTTCTGGCCGTTGGTGTACTTACCGACGTCGCCTTCGTTGCCGGGGACAATCGGGCTTGCGGCGTGGGCGGCGGGCGGCAGGCTGACCAGGCCCGCCACAGTGAGCGCAGCCAGGGCGAGCCACGTGGGCGCCCTGCCTATGCGTCTGGCACTCATTAGACTTCCTCCAGGTACCGGGATCGGTCGGGGTTGCTCGTGAGGGGTGAATCTCGGTCAGGTCGCCGGACGGCGTGGACGCGTCGTCCGGCGACGGTGAAAGGGGACCCGTTACCGCGTTCCCCCAGAGAACGCGGGATCGGGATCGACAGGGAGCCAGACCCGCATGGTCGCGGGCCCGTGATTGCCCCAGCGGTGGTAGGCCACGAGCCGGAGGGTGATCGGCTCCTCCACCGGGGTTTCCTTCTCGGCCGTGTACGGCCATCCGGTCGGCGCCCCTGAGATCAGCGCCGCCTTGACGTCCAGCTCGATGGCCCCGTCGACCACCTGTTCCACGGGCTCGTCCGCCCGGACCACGACGTCGGCCAGCGGGGGGTGGTCCCCCACCGACTCGGCGCAGTAGACCAGCGGGCCGCGCTCGATCGCCACGCTGCCGCGGATCGCGTCGATCCGGGCGTCCGGCACGGTCCACCGTGCCGCCATCGGAAGGTCGAGGGTGATGACGTCACCGGGACGCCAGCCCTCGGAGGACTCGGCCACCGCGTAGCCGGGCGAGACCGCCCGCGTGGTGCCGCCGTACGAGAGGGTCGCGCCGTCGGCCCAGGAGGGCACGCGCAGCGAAATGGTTGCGCTACCACCCTCGACCACGCGAAGCCCGACGGATCCCGACCAGGGATAGTCGGTCTCCACCTTCAGTACCAGCCCGTCGTGCCGGATCTCGGAGGGCGTGTAGTGGTGGACGCGCACCCCCGAGTCGTCCGCGGCGGCAAGGTAGGCCGGCAGCGAGGCGAACGTGCGGGCTATGTTGTTCGGGCAGCAGGACACCGTGAACCACGGCGAGCGCAGCCCGCCCTCGGCCGCGATGTTGATGCCCTCCAGCGGTTCGGCGGGCACCCTGACCTGCAGCGGGTTGGCGTAGAAGAACGATCGGCCGTCGAGGGCGGGCGAGGTGGCCAGCACGTTGTAGAGGGTGCGCTCGGCCAGGTCGGCGTAGCGCGCGTCACCGGTGGCCAGCAGCAGCCGGTGCGAGAGCATGAACGAGGCCACACCGGCGCAGGTCTCGGAGTACGACCGGTCGGAGGGCAGCTCCCAGTCGTCGCCGAACGACTCGCCGAAGTGCCGCGAGCCCATCCCACCCGTGAGGTAGGTGCGCCGGGCGATCGTGGACTCCCACTGCGCCTCGACCGTCTTCAGCAGTTCCTGGTCGCCGGTCTCGATGGCGACGTCCACCACGCCGGAGGCCAGGTAGAGGGCGCGCACGGCGTGGCCGTGGAACACCTTCGCCTGCCGGACCGGGATGGCGTCCTGGAAGTAGCCGCGGCCGAACTCGATGTCGGCGAGGGCGGGCAGCCCCCGGCGGTCGACGAACCGGCGGGCCATCTCCAGGTAGCGCTCGGTGCCGGTCACCCGGTAGAGCTCGACCAGGGCCATCTCGACCACGGGGTGCCCGCAGGTCTCGGTGGTCTCCATGAAGCGGTCACAGATGTGGTCGGCCGCCCGGGTGACGACCTGGGTGAGCTCGTCTTCGCCGTGCATCCGGAAGCGGGCCACGCCGGCCTGGATGAGGTGCCCATAGCAGTACAGCTCGTGGCCCCACTCGAAGTCGGTGTAGCGGGCGTCCTTCCACTTGGTGTTGAGGTAGCCGTCGGGCTCCTGGGCGCGGGCCACGGTCGCGGCCAGTTCCGGCAGCGCCGGGTGGTCTGCCCAGGCCATGCCTTCGAGCAGCTTGTAGATCTCCGAGTCGCTGAACTCCCGGCCTCCGCGCGGCAGTTCGCCGCGGAAGTTGCCGATCCAGCCTTCTCGCTCCATCCACTCCTGGCAGTGGGCCATCGTGGCCTCACGGTTCAGGTCGATCCGGGTGCCCCAGAAACCGGGTGACACGCGGACGGCGTCCAGGCCGAGAGGGGACAGCACACCGGAGGTGGGCAGCACAGGACTAGCCACGCAGAGCTCCTGACATGAATCCGCGCACGTAGTGGCGCTGAAGGACGAGGAAGAGGATCAGGCAGGGGATGGCCATGACCATGACGCCCGACTGCAACATGCCGTAGTTGATGGCGCCGAACGTGTTCTGCGTCATGCTCACCACGGCGACCGGGAGCGTGAAGCTGGCACCGTCGTTGAGCAGGATCAACGGTGCGAAGAAGTCGTTCCACGACGCCAGGAAGGCGAACAGGCCGACGGTGATCAGGGCGGGCCGCACCGCGCGGAGCAGGATGCGGGTGAAGGCGCGGAACGTTCCGCAGCCGTCGACCAGCGCCGCCTCCTCCAGTTCCTTCGGCAGCGCCTCGAACGCGTTGCGCATCATGAACAGCGCGAAAGGCAGCTGGAACATGACGAACACCAGCGCCACGCCGACCAGCGAGTTCTGCAGCCCGATGTAGCCCAGCAGGACGTACAGGGGGATGAGAACGGTCGCGTACGGCACCATCAGGATCGCCAGCGTGGCCAGGAACAGCAGGTTCTTGCCCGGGAACTGGAACCGGGCGAACGCGTAGCCGCCGAGCCCCGACACGAGCAGGGTGCCGATCACGGTCACGCCCGACACGATGATGCTGTTGGTCAGGTAGGTGCCCAGCCCCTCGCCGAACTGGGCCATCTCCACGTAGTTGTGCGGTTCCTCCAGCGATGCCCAGCCGCTCCACACGAGGGGGAACAGGAAGAGCACGGCCAGGGCCGACATCGTGGTGTAGTACCTCACTCCGGCCTCCTGAGGACCCGCATCTGCAGGGCGTTGAGTGCCACCAGGGCGACGAGCAGCACGACCGACAGGGCGGCGGCGCCGCCGAGGTCGAACCGGAGGAAGGCGTCGCGATAGATGACCATGACCATCGAGACGGTGCTGTTGTCCGGGCCGCCGTTGGTGAAGATGAAGAACTGGTCGAAGGCCAGCAGCGAACCGGTGACGCTCATGATGAGCATCAGGGCGATCGTGGGGCGCAGCAGCGGCAGCGTGATCTTGCGGAAGATCACCCAGCGGCTCGCGCCGTCGGTCCTGGCCGCCTCGTACACCGCGAGCGGGATGGCCTGCAGGCCGGTGAGCAGGATGAGCATGTTGAACCCCGCGAAGCGCCAGAGCACCAGCGCGATCGTGGAGAACAGGGCCATGTTCGGCGTGCCGATCCAGCTGATCGGCTCGTCGATGATGCCCAGGGTCCGCAGGATCGGGTCGATCGGGCCGAAGTCGCTGTTGAGCATGCCGTAGAACAGCAGGCCCGCCGCCGCGAACCCGACCGCGCCGGGCAGGAAGAACGCGGTGCGGAAGAACCCCACACCGGGTCGGCGCTCCTGCACGAGCATGGCCAGCCCGAGGGCGAACAGCGACAGGACGACCGTGATGATCACGGTGTACTTCAGCGTGAACCAGACGGAGTCGAGGAAGAGGGGATTGTCGGTGATCTTGGTGTAGTTGTCCGGGAAGTTGAGCTTCGCCTCACCCAGCAACGGCCACTTGTTCAGCGACATCCAGACGACGAGGACGAGTGGCGCCAGGAAGAGCACGACCACGATGACGGCGGTCGGGGCGGCGTACATCCACCCCTGTGCTCCTTGACGGCGCCACCAGGGCGGCGGCGCAGCGGCGGCGGAGGAACCGCCGCGCGCCGCACGCCCACGGGGACGTGTCAGGGTCGTCATGACTGCAGGGAGGCGTTAATCGCAGCGTTGAGCTCGGGAAGCTTGGCGGCGTCGCCGAAGATCGCCTCACGGGCCAGGCGGAGGAACGGTCCCTGCGGGTCGTTGAAGCTCTCACCGAACTTCAGCGCCATCGGGGTCTGACCCTTGCCGACCAGCGAGTTGATCAGGACCACGCGGGGGTCCTCGGCCGAGTACTTGTTGTTCGCCAGGTCGACCCGGGCGAGCACGTCCTTGTTCTTGGCCATGATCTCGACCTGCGCCTCGTCCGAGACCGACCAGGACAGGAAGTCCCAAGCGGCGTCGGCGTTCTTGCTGGTCGAGGAGATGCCGACCGAGTCGCCACCCACGAAGGTGGACTCGCCGCCGTCGGGGCCGGCGATCGGCGCAACACCGATCTTCATGTCCGCGGGCATCGAGCCGAGCGTGGTGGACGGCATCGGCATGACGCCGACCTCACCCTTGGGGAAGAAGCCGGTCCAGGTCGGGCCCTGCTCCTCCTTGGAGGTGGCGCCGGTGACGCCCTTCTCGTAGAGGCCGCGGTAGATGGAGAACACGTCCGTCATCGGCGACTTGTCGTTGAGCGACTCGGTGCCCTCGGCGTTCAGCGTCTGGCCGCCCGCGGCCCAGACCGCCGGCCAGAAGGTGAACACGTAGCAGCCACCGCAGTTGCCGCCGAAGAACGTGCCGCTGACCTTGCCGTCCTTGCCCAGCTTCTCCTGGACGGTGGTGGCCTGCTCGGCGAACTCCTTGAGCGAGGTCGGGCCCTTCTCAGGGTCGAGCCCGGCCTTCTCGTAGAGGTCCTTGTTCCAGAACCAGACCGAGAGGTCAAGCGTGTGCGGGAGGGTGTAGTTCTTGCCCTCCAGCGTGCCCAGCTTCATGTGCGACGGGGCCAGGCTGTCCTTGAACGGAAGGGCGTTGACCCGGTCCGTGATGTCCATGAACAGGCCCTGCGACGTGTAGTTGGGGACGAAGACCACGTCTGAGGCGAAGATGTCGGGCAGCTGCCCGGCTCCCGCGGCCGCGGCGACGCGCGGCTGGTAGTTGTCCGTCGGGATGACGGTCAGTTTCACCTGGTTCTTGTGGCCCGCGTTGTAGGCCTGAACCAGTCGCTCACTCTGAGCCTGGGTCGCGGCGCGCGTCCACATCGTGACCTCGACGGCTGGTGCGTCCGTCGCGGCGGGTGCCCCGGACTGCGGCGCAGCCTGCTCGCCGCCATCCGAACTTCCACACGCCGACATTAATGACACCAATGCGACCAACGCAGCACTGACCAGCACACGTGGCTTCATGGCCTGCTCCTTCCGATACCCCCCGAACCGACGACCGAAATCACCTAAAAGGTTTTCGTAACGTAGAAGAAACCTGCACTAGTGTCAACGGTATGCCGGGTATGATGCGGTTTGACCAGGAAGTGTCAGGCGAAAGGGTTTTCGGGAGTGACCACGAGACGCGCGACCATAACCGACGTGGCCGCCCTGGCGGGCGTCTCCGTCGCCACGGCCTCCAAAGCCCTGAACGGGCGCGACGACGTCCGCGCCACCACGAGACAGCTGGTCCTGGACGCCGCCGCCCAGCTCAGCTTCTCCCCCAATGTGCTGGCTCAGGGCCTGCTCAGCGGGCAGACGCGCACCGTCGGCCTGCTCACGAGCGACATGGTGGGCCGGTTCGGCATCCCCGTTCTGCTGGGTGCGGAAAACGCTTTCGGAGCCGGTGAGATGGCGGTGCTCCTCTGCGACGCCCGCGGCGACGCGATCCGGGAGCAGCACTACATCCGCACGCTGCTCTCCCGCCGCGTCGACGGCCTCATCGTGGTGGGCGAGAGCACCAACCCCCGGCCGTCCATCACCAAGGACGTCCCGGTCCCGGTGGTGTACGCCTACGCGCCCTCAGAGGACCCCAGGGACGTCTCGTTCGTCCCCGACGACCCCGGCGGCGCCAAGCTGGCCGTGCGCCACCTGATCGCGACCGGGCGCACCCGCATCGCCCACATCACCGGCCCGACCACCTACAAGGCCGCCACCGACCGGGCCGACGGAGTCCGCGAGACGCTGGAGGAGGCCGGCCTGGAACTGGTCGGCGAGACGCTGTACGGCGCCTGGTCGCAGCGCTGGGGGCGGCTCGCCGCCGACATGCTGCTGCTCAACGAACCGAAGATCGACGCGGTGTTCTGCGGCAACGACCAGATCGCCGCCGGATTCATCGAGGCCGCCAGGGAACGCGGCCGGCGGGTGCCCGACGACATCGCGGTCGTCGGCTACGACAACTGGGAGGTGCTGTCGGAGGAGACCCGGCCGACCCTCACCACGATCGACCCCGACCTGGAACGACTCGGCCACACCGCCGCGCAGCACCTGTTCGCCGCCATCGACGGAAAGGCCACGCCGGGTGTGCACAGCATGCCCACCCGGCTGGTCATACGCGATTCCACGGCACCGTCGATGCCGGAGGCGTTCTAGAGCCTTTCGATGATCGTGACGTTGGCCTGGCCGCCGCCCTCGCACATCGTCTGGAGGCCGTAGCGCCCGCCGGTGCGCTCCAGTTCGTGCAGGAGCTTGGTCATCAGGATCGCGCCGGTGCCGCCGAGCGGGTGGCCGAGCGCGATCGCGCCGCCGTTCGGGTTGGTCTTCTCGGGGTCGGCGCCGAGCTCCTTCAGCCACGCCATCGGGACCGGCGCGAACGCCTCGTTGATCTCGACGACGTCGATGTCGTCGATGGTCAGCCCGGCCCTCTTCAGGGCCTTCTTCGTCGCGGGGATCGGCGCGGTCAGCATGTAGACCGGGTCGTCGCCGGTGAGCGCCAGGGTCACGATGCGGGCCCTGGGCGTCAGACCATGATCGTGTACGGCCTGCTCCGAGGCCACCAGGATCGCGCCCGACCCGTCGGAGATCTGCGAGGAGGTGGCGGCGGTGATCCGGCCGCCCTCGCGCAGCAGCTTGAGCGAACCCATCTTCTCCAGCGTGGTGTCGGGGCGCGGCCCCTCGTCGTCTTCGACGCCGTTGACCTGGACGATCTGGTCTTTGAAGTAGCCGTTCGCGACGGCCTTGGCGGCGCGCTGGTGGCTCTCGTAGGCGTAGCGGTCCATGTCCTCGCGGGACAGATCCCACTTCTCGGCCATGAGCTCGGCGCCCCGGAACTGGGAGATCTCCTGCATGCCGTAGCGCTCGACCCACATCTCGCCGAACGGGAACGGCATGCCCTTCTCCAGGGCGGCCGTGATGCTGGACCCCATCGGGACGATCGACATCGACTCGACGCCCGCCGCCACCACCAGGTCCTGCGTCCCCGACATGACGCCCTGCGCGGCGAAGTGGATCGACTGCTGCGACGACCCGCACTGCCGGTCGATCGTGACGCCCGCCACGGTCTCGGGCAGGCCCGCGCTCAGCCAGGCGTTCCGCGCGATGTCCATGGACTGCGGCCCGAACTGCATGACACAGCCCATGATCACGTCATCGACGGCGGACGGGTCGACACCCGTCCGCTCGATGAGCTCCTTCAGCGGATACGCGGCCAGATCGACCGGATGGACGGCCGACAGCCCGGCCTTCTTCCTGCCGACGGGAGTACGAACCGCACCGACGATGTACGCCTCTGCCACGATGGCCTCCACCAGTTCACAAAACCGAGCAACATTCGGTCGTTACTTCGGAGGCTACCCCAGACCCTTCTCAGACGCTCCTGGGCGGCAGGAGATCGGCGGGTTCGAAGACCTGGAATCCCCAGTGGTCGACCACGGGACCGTCAAGGGCCGTCCCGAGGGCGAGCGCGACGTTGCCGGGATCGAGCATCCGCGCGTCCCCTTCGAGCTCCCCGGTGACGCTGACCGTGATCTTGACAACCTCGGTCGCGTAGGGCATCAGCCCCGCCACGGAGGCCGGAAAACGATGCACAGGCGTTACCGAAACCCGGAAGCCGCCAGCCTCGTAGACCCCATCGGACGACCAGAGCGACTTACGCGCCTTGGCCGCCTCGGCCTCAGCGGTTTCGGCATCGACGGCCTTGTCGGCGTCGGCGTCCGCATCGACCGTCTCGGCACCGGCGGCGGCTCCGGCCTCATTGGCACCGGCGTTCGCGTCAGCCGCCTTGGCGTCGGAATCCGCGTCGGCCGTCTCAGCGTCGGCGGTCGTTTTGGCGTCGAGATCCTCTGAGAGGGTCGCGGTGCCGTCGGCCGATCGGTTTCCGGCGTTCTCCGCGGCCTTGCCGGAGGCGGCTCCGGCGGAGGCCTCGTTGGCGTTGGCGTCGTCGGCTGCGGTGTCGTGCGGCCGGTCGTCGGCGCTCGCGGCTTCGGTGGTCGTCTTGGGTGCGTCGGCGGTGTCCGCGGTCTCACCGGTCCCGCTCGCGGCGTCTCCCGGCTCCCCGTCGGTCGCCGTGCCTTCTGGGGCGCTGGTGGCGTCTTCTGCCCCACTTTGGATGGATTCCGCGGCCTCTGTGGCGGAGGTGTCGTCAGAGGCTTCTGAGGCGGTCTCAGCGCTCTCGGTGGCGGTGTCCTCTTCCGTGCCGAGGATCTTGATCAGGGCCGGGGTCAGCTCCGACTCCTCGACGGCCGGGAGGTAGACCGCGTACTCCAGCTCGACGTCCTCAGCGGGGTCGTCGGCGGAGCCCTCGCACAGGCAGTAGCCGCCGAGGCGGTAGGCCAGGCCGGCCGCCAGGAGCTTGTCGTAGTAGTCGACCGGCAGCGGGCGCTCGGCCACCACGCGGTGGGCCCAGAGCTTCTCCTCGACGTCGAGGCCGAGCTTCTTGGCCAGGTCGCCGGTCAGTTCGATGCCGTCGTGGATCCGGGTCGCGGCGGCCAGCACGTCGGCGCCGTCGAGTTCGGCCTGCGGGTCGGCCAGCCGGACCAGCTCCAGGATCGCCTCCGGCTTGGTCTTGGCCGGTAGCAGAACCGTGGGGCCGGTGCGAAGACGGCCAGGTAGCAGCAGATTGGAGAGAAGACCCATGTGCCCCTCCTTACGTAGAAGTCAGGACGAGGCTAGGCGCGTCCCTGTCATCGTCGCGTAAACGATGACATTGTCTACGTAGTGACGGGTGGTGCGGTTGTATGTTCCACCACATGTGATCAATCTGAGCTCGGCCATGTCGCTGTTCCCGTACACGCGATCGGTCGGGAAGATCGTCTTGTCGGCCTGCTCGATGCCGCCGACGGTGTAGATCGCGACGGTGCCGTCCTGGCGGGTGATCTCGATCGTGTCGCCATATTGCAGTTCGGCCAGCCGGTTGAACACCGCCGGAGCGTTGGTGGTGTCCCGGTGCCCGACCACGACGGCGGGCCCGGCCGTGCCCGGGGCGGGGCTGCCCCGATACCAACCGGCCAGGTTCGTGTTGGCGAGCGGCGGCGGCTCGATCGCGCCGTTCTTGTCGAGGCCCACCGAACGGATCGGGGCGTCGATGTTCAGCTTCTTGACGACCAGGCGCTTCGGCGACGAGGGCTGGTTCATCGGCGTGATGGGCGTCAGCGGAGGCAGCGGCGCCTCCGCCGTGGGTTCGGCCTGGGTGAGCGGAACACCGGGCCCGCCGGGCCCGACCGCGGAGAGCAGGGGCTTCAGCGTCACCCGGCCGCTGGGCTGCTCACGGTATTCGTCCGGGTTGCCCAGGATGAAGACCAGGCCCAGGCCGACGGTCAGGAGACCGGCCACCGCCGCGATGATCAGCACTAACCTGACGAGCTGAGTGCCGTTCTTCTGCGGCGGCTCCGGCTGCTGCTGCCCCGGGACCTGCTGGTAGAAGACGTAGCCCTGCGGCTGCTGGTTCGGATCCTGCTGCGGGTAGTAGCCGGTCACCGCGGCCTCATCCCTGGAATGGACGTCGCCGGGACCGCATGATCAGTCCGCCGATGCCGGCGGCCAGGACGACCGCCGTGCCGGTCAGCACGAACACCCGCCCGTCGGGCCCGAGCACACCACCACCGCCGGTCGCCACACCACCGTCGGGCGTCTCGACCTGGTCGTCGTCGACGGGCACCTCGGCCGTGGCGGTCTCGGTGACGGTCCTGGTCGCCCGAGCCGAGGGGGTGGTGGACGTCGACGGAGTGGTCGACGGGGTCGTCGAGGGCGTCTGGCTGGTGCTCGCGGTGCTGACGGCCAGCGTCGCGGACGCCGGAGTCGGTAGAGGTGCCACCGTCGGCAGGGAGCAGACGAACTTGGCGGCCTCGGTGGTGGCGTTGGTCATCAACCGGAGCGTGAACGTCTTGGCCGTCAGGGTGAGCTGGGTCGTGCCGGTCGACGGAGTGATCGATGCCGTGGCCGTCGGGAGCGTCGGAAGCGTTCCGCCCTGGGAGATGGGCTGCAGCGGAGCGAGGGAGGTCGTTGGCGTGACCGTGGCGACCGCCGCCGCGCTGCCGTTGCCCTTGACCTCGATCTCTTGGATGATCTGGATCGAGCCTGTTGTCTCGATGGCCGCCAGCGCGGGCGGGACGGTGCCGCTCAGCGCCACGGTCGCGGTGAACCCGGTGTTGACGACTCCTGAGGCCACCGAGGGGGTCAGCGCGACCGTCACGTCGTAGCTCATCGGGTCGGTAGTCGTCCCCTCCAGCGTCGGAATGCAGGAGTACTTCACCGTCTTGGTATCGGCGGTGGCGTTGCCGCTGAGCATGGGGGCGAGGCCAAGAAGGAACCCAGCGCTGACCACACCGGCTGCGGCGGCCTTAGTTGCGATGCGTCGCCGTGCCTTGTCTTTCAGCACTGACTCTCTCCGTTTCAGATTCGATGACCGTTTCATGGCGGATGGGGAGATCCTAGGGACAAAGCCTGGGAGAAGGCAGGGACAACCCCTACTCTGACAACATTTAGTCAAGAATCCGTCAAGACACCACGCGTCTCCGCAGTAACAGTCCGGCGATCATCGCGGCGAGCGTGACAGTGCCTCCGGCCAGCACGAACACCCGCCCGTCCGGCCCGAGCGCCCCTCCTCCGCCGGTGGCGATCCCCCCGTTGGGGGTCTCGACCTGAGCGGTGACGGTCGCGGTGGCGGTGCGGGTGGAACGGTCGACCGGTGTGTCGGCGGTCACCGTGGCGGTCGCGGTCACCGTGCCCTTGGGCGTCGGTGTGGCGCTGGGAGTCGGGGTCGGGGTCGGGGTGGGAGTGGGGGTCGTGGTCGGCGTCGGCGACGCCACGACGGTGATCTTCAGTGCGACGGGGGCCGCGGTCTCCGGCAGGCTGCAGCCGTAGAGGTTGACATCTGCGGTGCCGCCCGTGGGCTTGACCCGCAGCGCGAACTCGCGCACGGACACCTCGAACACACCGGTCGCCTTGGGGGTGATGACACCCGTGAGCTCGGGGATCGGGTAGACGCTGGCGCCCTGGGTGACCGCCGCGCTGACCGTCACCGTAGCGTTCGCCGTCGCACCGGGGTACACCGGGGGCTGGCTCGGCCCAGTGGGGGTCGGCGTGGGGGTCGGCGTCGGAGTCGGGGTCTGGCTGGAGGACGTACTCGAACTCGGCGTCGGAGTGGGCGTCCGGCTCGGCGTCGGGGTGGGGGTTCCGCTCGGTGTCTGGCTCGTCGACCCGCTCGGGGTCGCGCTGGACGACCCGCTCGGAGTCGGCGTCGGAGTGGGGGTCGGTGTCGGGGTCGGAGTGGTCAGCGCGGGACCGGTGGCCCGCAGCACGCCGGACGCGCCGAGCTGGTCTCCGACGGCCAGCGGGGTGGGCACGGTCAGCACCGGCCCGCCGCTGGCCGTGGGTGTCCCCGGAGCCATGCTGAACGCGATCGACACGGCGCCGCTCGGAGTCGGCTGGTCAGGGCCCTTGAGGGCCACCTTCACCTGGTAGGGCGTCGCCGACTCCTCGGTGCCGATGCGGCACTCGAAGGTCGCCGTGCCGTCACTGTTGCCCGCCAGCGCGGGGAGACCGAGTAACAGCAGGGCTCCCACGGCCCCGACGCCCGCTCCGCGCACGGCGAAACGGGCACGGGTCTTCAGCATCCTCATCGCTTGCCCCCGGATACGCCCGTCTATCCGCGTACCTCGGTCAGGGTCGCGTAGACGACGATGTTGTCGGTGTAGTGATGGGTCTTCGAATTGTAGGCACCACCACACGTGATCAACCGAAGGCTTGAGGTGATGGTGTTCCCGTAGACGCGCTTGGTCGGGAAGGACTTCTTGCTGACCTGCTCGACACCGTCGACGGTGAAGACCGCCAGTTTACCGTCCGCGCGCAGGATGCTGATCTTGTTGCCGCGCTTGATGTCCCGCAGGCGGCTGAACACCGCCGCGCCCGAGCGCGTGTTGACGTGCCCGAGGATGACGGCCGGGCCCTGGTCGCCCGGGGCGGGGCCGTTCTTGTACCAGGCGGTCTCCTTCGGCTTGTTCAGCGAAGGAGTGCCGATCTCGCCGTTCTTGGTCACGCCGACGGTACCGATCTTGGCCCGGTTCACGCCGACGGCCGGAATGCTGATCTTCACCGGACGCGACGACTTGGGCGCGGTCACCTTCGGCGTCGAGTTCGACTTGGCGGGCGTCTGCGGGATCTCGACGTTGACGCCCACGCCGTCCGACTGGGCCACCGTCTGCGGCGACAGCGTCAGCGGGGCGATCGGCTGCGTGGCGGGCTGCGGCGGCGGCGCCGTCGGGTCGGCCGCGGTCAGCGGCACCCCGGGCCCACCCGGGCCCACGGTCGGCGGAATGACGTAGGAGTTGCCGGCCGACTGGATGGTGACCTCGCCGTCGGCCTGCTCGTCGGCGGGCGCGGTCGGCGAGAGCACCATCAGGAGCCCGGCCATGATCGCCACGATGCCGCTGAACGAGCCACCGACCAGGAGCGCCGTCAGGGCGCGCTTGGACATCCCCTCGGCGGGTGCCACCTGCGCGGGCACCTGGATGACGGGCACGAGCTGACCGGAGGGCGTACCGGAACCGGGAGCCCCCGGAACCGCACCCGCCGGAACACCGGCACCGGCCACCGGAGCACCCGGAACCTGAGCGCCGGGGACACCTGCACCCGGAACACCAGCAGGGGGAACCTGCGCACCGGGAACCGCACCGGCAGGAGTCGCGGCACCGGGAACCGCACCGGGCGGCTGAGCGCCCGGCACCTGGTTCATCGGCACCATCATGACCGGCACCATGCCCGGCGGCACCGAGCCGCTCGGGACCATCACGACACCGCCCGGCGGAACCGCACCGGGCGCCTCGGCGGCGGGCACGGCGGGGATGTCCGCCGCCGTGGCCTCGTCGGCGGAAGCTGCGGCGGCGGGCTCGATGGGCTTGGCCGGCGTCTCGCCGCTGTCACCCTTCACGAGCTTGTGGCCGGTCGCCTTCAGCAGCCGGTCATAGGGGTGCTGCACGATCGCGGGCCCGGAGGAGGACGCCGCCTTCGGCTGCTCCTCGCCCTCCGGCTCGGGGTCGGGCGTCGGGTAGGGGTTGCGCTTGTCGGTCATCACCGCTCCCCGGCGTGGGCCGCGCGCCTGCGCAGCAGCTTGACTCCGCTGACCATGCCGCCCAGCAGCATCAACGCGCCGAGTGCCAGCACGGCGGGCCCGGAGCCCGACCGCTCGGGCGCCTCACCCGTCGCGGCGCCGCCCAGCGGCGTGATCGCCACCTGCGCCACGGTCGGGGTCGACGTGAGCGTCACGGTCGTGGTCGCCGTGGGAGTGGGCGTGCCCAGCACGACCACCGACACGAGCGGCGTGAAGTTCTCCTGCGGCGTCGCAGGCCTCGACGTACCGGGCGTCGGCGAACCGGTCGGCGTGGTCGTGGGCGTCGTCGTCGGGGTGGTCGAGGGCGTGTTCGACGGGGTGGTCGACGGCGTCTGCGACGGGTCGGACGAGGGGTCCGGCGACGGAGACTGCGTCGTGCTGCCGCCGTCGGTCACCGTCAGCGGGATGAGCGGGAACTTCGGCTCGGGGCTGCAGACCGTGCGGTAGGGCGACTCGTTCAGGTTGTCCGCGGTGCTGGCGTACACCTTCCAGGCGTCCACGCGAGCGAACTTGTCCTGGGTCTGGTTCTTGATCTTGACGGTGTACTTGCCGTAGGGGAGCTCGGCGGCCGCGGTGTACTTCTCCAGCACGCGGCGCTCACCGGCGACCTGCCAGTAGGCGTTGTACTTCTCGGAGGCCTCGTCGGGCGGGTTGCCCTGGTCGGTGACGAGCGTGAACTCGCTCATGTCGTTCTTCTTGTCACCGAAGAGGTCGGCGCCGGTGCCGACGAAGGTGAACGTCGCCTCGTCGCCCTCGTTCTTCGCCTCGCGGAGGTCGTGGTTGTAGTGGGACTTGCCGAAGTAGGCGCCCGGGTCGTTGACGAGGTTCCAGCCCGGCCCGTACCAGTGCGAGAAGTCGCCGACCGGGGTGAAGTCGTTGTTCCACGTCGACTCGACGTCGGCGAGGTCGAGGATGATCGGGCCGACCTCGATCGACCCGGCGCCCGCGCGCTCGGCCGTCGCCAGACCGGGCGAGACCAGACCCAGCGACAGCGGCTTGCCGGTGCGCAGGTCGTCCGCCGGGACCAGGCGGGTGCCGGTCGAGTCGATCGCGCCCTGGCCGGTCCACACGCCATGGGCCTTCACCCGGGCGGTGACCGCGAGGTGGCCGCCCTTGTCGTGGTTCGGGTTCAGCGGGTCGGGGACCTTCACGCTGCGCTGCGCGTCGCCGAGCTGCCAGTTGATGACCAGCTGCTGCCCGACCGTCAGCTCCTTGGACGACAGCGAGATCGACGCCGCGATCGTCGCCCCGTCAGCCAGAGGACCGACACACTTGAAATAGTAGGGACCTTCTGCCGAACCCTGGCTGGTGCCGGGGAAGACGATCAGTGCGCCAGCAGTGGCAATACCCACCGCTCCCAGGGCGGCCAAGCGCCGACGCATCCGTTCCCACCGCATTGCCCACACTCCGAAATAGCGGCATAGCAAACCGAAGGTCGATCTTATGGGGTTAAGCAAGGCCATTGGTGGGAACGTGGCGCACTTGTGATGCGGTCCTCAGCATGTTCTCGGGACTAACAGAATCGTATTCTGGTTGTCATGGACCGAACCCTCTTCGAGGAGGAGCACGAGCTCTTCCGTGAGACCGTGCGCGACTTCATGACCCGCGAGGTCGTCCCCAACCACGGGCAGTGGGAGAAAGACGGCATCATCCCCCGCGAGATCTGGAAAAAGGCCGGTGACCTGGGCATGTTCGCCATGTCGGTCCCCGAGGAATACGGCGGCATCGGCATCACCGACTTCCGGTTCAACGTGGTCGTCATCGAGGAGATCATCAAGGCGGGCGCCAGCGGCCTGGGCTTCGGCCTGCACAACGACGTCATGGCCCCCTATTTCGTCGACCTCACGAACGACGAGCAGAAGGCCCGCTGGCTGCCCGGATTCGTGACCGGCGAGCTGATCACCGCCATCGCGATGACCGAGCCGGGCGCCGGCAGCGACCTCCAGGGCATCCGCACCACCGCCCAGAAAGAGGGCGACGACTACGTCCTCAACGGACAGAAGACCTTCATCACCAACGGCATCAACTCCGACCTCGTGGTCGTGGTGGCCAAGACCGACCCGTCGGCGGGGGCGCGCGGCACCACGCTGTTCGTGGTCGAGCGCGGCATGCCCGGCTTCGAGAGGGGCCGCAACCTCGACAAGATCGGCCTCAAGGCCCAGGACACCGCCGAGCTGTTCTTCGAGAACGTCCGCGTCCCGGCCGCCAACCGGCTCGGCGCCGACGACGGTCAGGGCTTCTTCCAGCTCATGGGCAACCTGCCGCAGGAGCGCCTGTCGATCGCCGTGGTCGCGGTCGCCGCCGCCGAAGCGGTCTTCAAGGAGACGGTCGAGTACTGCCGCACCCGCCAGGCCTTCGGCCGCAACCTCGGCAGCTTCCAGAACACCCGGTTCGTCCTGGCCGAGCTCGCCACCGAGGTCGAGATCGCCCGCCTGTTCGTCGACACCTGCGTGACCTCGCTCAACGCCGGGACCCTCACGGCGGTCGACGCCGCCAAGGCCAAGTGGTGGACCACCGAACTCCAGAACAAGGTCATCGACCGCTGCCTGCAACTGCACGGCGGCTACGGCTACATGAGCGAATATCCGGTCGCCAAGGCCTGGCTCGACGCCCGCGTCCAGACGATCTACGGCGGTACCACCGAGATCATGAAAGAGATCATCGGTAGATCCTTCGGGTTCTGAACCGATCCAAAAGAGGG
This sequence comes from Herbidospora sp. RD11066, assembly GCF_054661255.1. Taxonomy (NCBI): domain Bacteria; kingdom Bacillati; phylum Actinomycetota; class Actinomycetes; order Streptosporangiales; family Streptosporangiaceae; genus Herbidospora; species Herbidospora sp. RD11066. Next base: position 236,394 of record NZ_BAAGDO010000009.1, on the reverse strand, counting down.
CCTAAAGCTTCATACTGGGCCCATGGAAATCTCCGGGCTGATCCTGCTGGTCTTCCTGGCGTTCCTGGCCGCCTGGCTGCTGAACAAGGTCCGCCGGTTCTTCCGGCTCGGCAACATCGCCTACGCCGGCGTCATGATCGTCTTCATCATCGCGATGCTGCTGATCTGGGGCCAGACCATCAAATGAAACCCGCGTTCGACCCGGCCCTGCCCGCCGCCGACCGGGCGCTCATGGCCGCCGCCCCCGAATTCCTCCACCCGGTCCCCGGCCGCCCCCGCTGGGGTGGCCGGGTGCCCACCGACGCCTGGGCCGCGCTGCTGTCGGCGTCCTTGTGGGGGTTCCTGCCCGTCGTGATCGGCCGCCTCCAGGGCCGGTGGTGGTTCCCGCTCGGCGCGACCCTGCAGGTCGTCCAGCTCATGATCTGGTTCTTTTACGGCTTCGCCTCCAGCTTCACCATGAGCCTCGCGGTCGAACTCGTGGCATTCCTCGTGCTGCTCACCCTGTCGGGCGAATCCCCCGTCGCGAAACTGGCCCGCAAGCACCAGGGCCACTACGTCATCGACCTGCACCTGCGCGACGCCGAACTGCTGGAGCGCACCCAGAAGGCGGTCGCCGCCGTGCTCGACTCCAGCGTCAACCGGGCCGGTCTGCTCGACGACATCGCCAACACCGTCACCCTCCCCCGCCAGGAGTGGGAGATCGCCGAGACCCTGGCCGAGATCACCCGGCTGCGCCGCGAACAGCGCTCGGCCCGCAAGGGCAAGGTCACCGACCGGATCAAGGACATGCTCGACGCCCACCAGGGCGCCCTGCGGCTGGCCACCGAGTCACTGACCGGTCGCGTCGAGTCGCTGGAGGACTACGCCCTGCGGGTCATGGCCGCCGACGACGCCTACCAGGAGTGGAAGACTCTCCAAGACCTGGCCGACGACGGCGACGCCTACACCGAACTCCTGGCCCGGACGGTCCGCGACCGCCTGGCCACCGAGGAGATCGACGCCCTGACCGAGAAGGCCGCCCGGGTCGAGGCCGCCCTCCGCGACAGTGTCCGCGACGCCCGCATGGCCGGTCTGGTCCTCCTCCCGAAGGCGGGCTGAGATGCCCAAGGTCTCCCCCAGGGCCCGCCGCCTCTACGAGCGCGTCCCCGTGTGGGCCGGCGTTCTCGGCGGCGCCCTCCTGATCGCCCAGGTGATCGCCGGCATCTCCCTGGCCACGGCTTCCGGCGAGAGGCCGGTGGCGATACCCGTACAGGAGCGGGAGACCCCGGCTCCCCCCACGCCGGTCGCCCCGGCGACACCCGAGCCCGAGCCGACGCCGGAACCCGAGGAGACCACCGGCCCCGAGGCCGACCGCATCCCCGAAGGGGAGGTCGTGCAGCTCCCTGCCTTCGACGGCAAGGGCTCGAAGGTGGTCGGCACGGTCCGCGACCGCAAAGCCCGCCTCCGGTTCGCCGAATTGGGCAAGCCCTGGCAACCCGCCAAGCCCCAGCCCGAGGGCCCGATCACCGACGGCGAATACTCCACCCGCCAGACCTTCGTCACCGAGGAGTACGGCGACGACCGCCGCTGGTGGGCCGACTTCGACGTCCTCGACGACCTGCCGACACGCTTCACCCCGGGCGCCACCCTCCACGCCACGGCCGCCGCGCTGCTCGACTACAAGCAGGTCCGCAACTTCCCCGGTGGCACCACCGGCATCGACATCGCCTCCCAGCCGATCAAGGACGGCTGGCTGGTGGCCCGCGAGATGCGCATGCCCCCGAGCAGCGAAGGCCGCAAGGCCGAACGGGAACTCGCCGTCGCCGTGGCGATGGACACCGGCGCCGACGACCCGGCACTCGTCTGGATCACCATCCCCGAGACGCACAAGCGCCTGTGGCCCGACGTCCAGACGGTCGTCAGTTCGCTGCGCGTGCTCCGTTGAGGATCACCCGGGCCACCAGCTCGGGATCGTCGGTCATCGGGACGTGCCCGCAGCCCGACAGGAGGTGCACCCGCCGCTGCGCCCACCGCCCCGCCCTGACCGCCTGACGCCGGGGCAGCATCCGGTCTTTATCACCCCAGGCGATCGTCACCGGCACCTTCGGCGGTGCGGGCGGCGGCATCCAGTAGAACGCGTCGAGGGTCTCGTAGAAGCCGGGCGCGTCCTTCAGCGCCTGCCAGCCGGCGTGGAGCACCTCGTCGGACACGCGTTCGGGATGGTTCACGACGAGCCCGAGACCGGCCCGGCTGATCGGCCCCGACCGCATCGCCTTGAGCACACTTCGTAGCCAGAGCAGCTCGGTACGCGACCAGAATCCGGCCGGGGAGATCGCGGTGGCCGTCCGGCAGACCCCGCGCGAGGCCATGTCGAGGGCGAGGTAACCACCGAGGGAGTTGCCGGCGACGTGGGGTTCCTCGATGCCGAGGTCGTGCCAGAAGGCCTCGACGGCGTAGGCCAGCGACTCGGCGGTGGAGATCGTGCCCGGCGGCAGCGGCGGCGAGGCGCCGAACCCGGGCAGGTCGACGGCGATCACATCATGATGCCTGGCCAGCAGGTCGAGGACCGGCCGCCAGGCCTGCCAGTGGTGCCCGATCCCGTGCATCAACACGAGTGGCGGGCCGGATCCCGAGCGGTGGTGCACCAGCTCCATGGGTTCGAGTCAAACACCGAAACCCGGAGAAAGCCAGCTCAGCGACCGCCCACCGGGATCTCGAACCACACGGCCTTCCCGTCGGGGGTCGGCCGGGAACCCCACCGCCGGGCGAGCTGGTCGACCAGGTAGAGCCCTCGCCCGCCTTCGTCGTTCTCCCCGGCGCTGCGGATGCGGGGCAGCCGCAGGTCCTGGTCGAACACCTCGACCCAGATCGACTCGCCACCCCGGCGCAGCCGGAGCGTGAACTTCTTCTCGGGGTCGGCGGCGGCGTTGAGCGCGGCGATGCCCTCACGGCCGAGGTCGAGATCGAGGTCGACGTCGAGCTCGGGGAAGTCCCACGACTCGTCGAACGGCAGCGGCGGCCCGTCGAGCACGAGCTCGCGGCGGGGCGCGCTGGTCGAGGCGGCGTGGAGCACGACGTTGGTGACCACCTCGGAGACGAGCAGGCAGGCCAGCTCACCCTTCTCCTCGGGGATGTTCCAGCGTTCGAAGGCGTTGCGGGCCATGCGGCGCGCCTCACCGACCATGATCGGCTGGGCCGGGTAGTCGCACTCCTCGAACTCCAGCTCGCCACCGCTCGACCGGACGACCAGGATCGCCATGTCGTCGTCGATCTCACCGGGGACCGCCGTGGTCGCGACGTCGGCGATGCGCTCGACCGTGTCGTCGGCGATCTTGGAGATCTCGTCGCACAGCACCCGCACGGCCTCGTTGAGGTCACGCGGAATGCCCGACTCGCGCAGCGGGCGCCGGTCGACCAGGCCGTCGGTGTAGAGGAGCAGGGTCGCGCCCGGGGGCAGCACCCGCGTCTCCTCCTTGTAGACCAGGTCGGCGTGGACGCCGGTGGCCCGCACGCCCAGCGGCTTGCCGACGTCGCCGATGTCGAGCTCGGTGACCGAGCCGTCGACGATCAGCAGGGGCGGCGAGTGCCCGGCGTTGGCGAACGACAGCTCGCGCGACCAGGCGTCGTAGACCATGTATTGGCAGGTGACGATCGGCGGGCTGGTGACGTCGGCGCCGAAGTCGTCTTCCTCGGGCGAGGCGAGGATGCGGGTCCACTCATCGAGGCGGGCCAGGATGTCGGCCGGGGGCTTGTCATCCTGCGCGAAGGCGCGCAGGGCGGCGCGGAGCTGGCCCATCACGGCGGCGGCCTTGGCGCCACGACCCTCGACGTCGCCGATCACGATGCCGACGCGACCGGCCGACAGCGGGATCACGTCGTACCAGTCGCCGCCGACCTGGGTCTGGATGCCCTGGCCGTGGCTGGACAGCGGGGCGGCCGGGAGGTAGCGCACGGCGATGTCGAGGCCGTCGAGCTTGGGCAGGTCACGCGGCAGCAGATGCTTCTGGAACGACTCGGCGGTGTGGCGCTCCTCCTCGAACAGGAGGGCGTTGTCGACGGCGATGGCGACCCGGGTGGCGATGGCACCGACGAAGTCGCGGTCGAAGGCGTCGTAGTGGGGCGAGCGCCGGTCGGTCAGGTTGGACATCGACAGGTACATCAGCCCGAGGGCCTCGCCGCGGGCGAGCAGCGGCGCCACGATCGCCGAGGTGACCCCGATCTCGCCGTCGACGCGGGCCGCGCCCTCGCTGATCGAGGGGTAGCTGACCTGGGAGAAGTCTTCGACCAGGATGGTCTCTTGGCGGCGCAGCGCGCTGTCGGCGTAGTGGCCGATGGGATAGCGGATCTCGGAGCCGACCGGCTTCCAGGAGTCGGCCGGGGGCTGCCAGCCTGCGACGTGGGTGGAGACCTTGCGGACCAGCCGCTCGCCCTCCATCAGCTCGATGAAGCAGTGGTCGGCGAACTGGGGCACGAGCATCTCGGCGACCCGGTTGAGGGTCTCCTCGACGTAGAGGGAACCGGCCAGCCGCTCACCGATGCGCTCCAGGAGCCCGAAGCGGTCTTTCTCCCGCTCGTTGCTCTTCAGCGCCTCACGCGCGGTGATCACGATGCCCGTCACCGACCCGGAGGTGTGCCGCATCGGCACGGCCTGGGCCCGGACGTATATCAACGTGCCGTCGTGGCGGACGACGTCGAACGTCCCCTCCCACACGTTGCCCTTGAGCACGTGTTTGGCGAGCTCGACGCCCAGCGGATGATCGCGCTCCATGATGCTGATGGAGATCGTGTCATCACGCCCGTGGGCATAGCCCGGGCGGCCGAACAGCTGTTCGGCGAAGGGGTTCCAGTAAAGGACGTTGCTGAACCTGTCGGTGACGACGACGGCCAACTCCGCCTGGTCGAGTACCGCGCCAGCGGAGAGGTGGTCGGTCGTGTCCTGCGACAGGTCCCCCCAACGCTTCATCCGACGACCACTCCTAGGAGAACAGAGCTGGACCCGTGGGGATCAGCGCTTGGAGACGAAAACGTGCGCGGCGACATCACGGGAGAGCTCCGCGAGGTTGTTGTCAGCCTGTTCGTCACCAGTCACCCGCACACCGTCGTCGCTCGCCGCGAGCGTCACCTCGCGTCCGGGTTGTATCCCAACTTGCTTGAGTTTAAGCATCACAGCGGGATCGCTTTGCACTTGTTCGCTAATTCGCCGCACGACTACGGGTATATCTCTGGGCCCTGCGATGTCGGCCATAGGCGAGACCGGCTCAATTTCCGTCAAACCGGACGCGCCGAGTTCTTCCAGCCCCGGGATGGGGTTCCCGTGGGGGCAGACGGTCGGGTTGCCGAGCAGCGCCACGAGGCGGACCTCGACCTGCTCCGACATGACGTGTTCCCAGCGGCAGGCCTCGACGTGGACGTCTTCCCACGGCATGCCGATCACCTGGATCAGCAGGCACTCGGCGAGACGGTGCTTGCGCATGACGCGGATCGCCTGCTTGCGACCGGCCTCGCTCAGCGTGAGGTGGCGGTCACCCTCCACCTTGACGAGCCCGTCGCGCTCCATGCGGGCGACGGTCTGGCTCACGGTGGGACCGCTCTGCTGCAGCCTCTCGGCGATCCGGGCGCGCAGCGGGACGATCCCTTCCTCTTCGAGCTCGAAGATCGTGCGGAGATACATCTCCGTCGTGTCGATCAGGCCGTGTGCGGTCAACGGTCATCCTCCCCGGTCCTGTTCGATGCTACGACCCACAAGCGCGTTCCCGCCGACCTTACTGGTCCGGGAAAGCACCTTGGGCAACAGCCGAACGACCGAAAAGCTTCCTGGCTACGAACCGACCCGGTAATTGCGGAACGACTTCACGGAAAGCCCGACCGCGAAGACGCTCACGGCGCACAGCAATCCTCCCCCGACCCACGCCGGGACCAGCCCGAACGCCGAAGCGGTGGCCCCCGCCCGGAGATCGCCGAGCCGCGGCCCGCCGGCCACCACGACGAAGAAGACGCCCTGGAGCCGCCCGCGCATCTCGTCCGGCGCATAGGTCTGGAGGATCGTCTGCCGCCAGACCGCCGAGACCAGATCGGCGAAACCGCCGACCGCGAGCAGGGCGACGCACAGCCACAGGGGCTCGGCCAGGCCCGCCAGAGCCACGCTGAGGCCCCACAGGGCGATCACTATGGTCAGGGCCACCCCCTGGCGTCGTACGCGCCCCACCCAGCCGGAGAAGACGCCGCCGACGACCGAGCCGAGGGCGATCGAGGCCGACAGCCAGCCGAAGGCGAACTCCGAGCCGTCGAACCGCTCGGCGGCCATCTGGGGGAACAGCGCCCTCGGCAGCGCGAAGGCCATCGCCACGATGTCGACCGCGAAGCTCATCAGCACGATCGGGCTGGTCCAGATGTAGCGCAGCCCGTCGGCCACGGCCTTCGGTCCGGGGGCGGTCACCTCGCCGAGGGGTTCGAGGGCGGGGAGCCGGTAGGAGGCGTACAGGGTGGCGGTGAACAGGACGGCGTCGATGGCGTACGCGGCCGAGAAGTCGGTCGTGGCCAGGATCACCCCGCCGAGCAGCGGGCCCAGCACCGAGCCGAGACTGGAGAACAGGAAGCTCAGCGTGTTCGCGGCCGGGACGAGGTCTTTGGGGACCAGCCTCGGGACGACGGCCTGCCGAGTCGGCGAACTGACCGCGAACCCACTCGACTGGACGAAGACCGCCGCCATGATCACCCAGATGTTCTTGGCGGTGAGCGCGTTGACGAGCAGGACGATCGTGGCGCCCCACGTGCACAGCGAGCTCATCAGCAGGAGCTTCCGCCGGTCCATGGCGTCGGCGACCGCGCCGCCCCACAGACCGAAGACGACCAGCGGGACCAGGGCGACCGGCCCCATCATCCCGACCCAGAACGACGACTTGGTGATCGAGTAGATCTCGGCGGCCACGGCGACGCCGGTGAGCTGGAACCCGATGAACCCGACCGCCTGCCCGGCCAGGAGGCGCCGGTAGGCGGGGATCTTCACTGGGCGGGTGTCCGCGAAGTGCCGTTCGAGTGCCCGCCTCACCTTGCTCACGGGTGGACACCCTACTCATGGGGGAAATATCACCTATTTCCGGGTATGTCCTGGTGGCGGCCCCGCCCTTGTGGGTGGGCCCGATCCTCCCGCCCCCGGCCGACAATCTCACCCGGGCCGCGCACACCCTGTGGACAACCGTCAGGGAGCCAGGCGCTCGACCGTCCAGCCCGATCCCGCCCGGCGGTAGCGCAGGCGGTCGTGCATGCGGTCTCCGCGGCCCTGCCAGAACTCGATCTCGCCCGGCATCACCAGGTAGCCGCCCCAGAAGTCGGGCACCGGCGGATCTTCCGGCCACCGTTCCGCGAGTTCCCGGTAGCGCTCTTCGAGCTGTTCTCTACTGCGAACCACGGCCGACTGTCGTGAGGCCCAGGCGCCGATGCGGGAGCCGTACGGGCGGCTGCGGTAATAGGCCGCGGTGTCGTCGCGGGAGATCCGGTAGACGCGGCCCTCGACGCGGACCTGGCGGCTCATGGCATGCCAGGGGAAGACGAGGGCAGCACGGGGGTTCTCGGCCAGATCGCGGCCCTTGCGGGACTCGTAGTTGGTGAAGAACGTGAAACCTTGCTCGTCGGCGCCTTTCAGCAGAACTGTCCGGGCCGAGGGTCTTCCCCCGGCCGACGCCGTGGCGAGCACCATGGCATTGGGTTCCGGAACTTCCGCCCGCACCGCGTCGTCGAACCAGACGGCGAACTGCGTCATCGGGTCGTCGGCCACGTCGAGCAGGGGATCACCCTGGTAGTTGCGCCGGAGCCCGGCGAGGTGCGATGCGCTGTCCACGGAACGGTATTCTTGCGCGCTTGACAGACGTCGGACACACCAGCCCTAACCAGGGACGACGGCGTTTGGGAGGGACCGGAGGCGACCCGCCACAACCCTGGGGGTTAAATTGACCCGCCGGTATCTCGACATCAAGGCTTTGGACTTCACAAGAGAGGGAGGCGGCCGGGAATGTCCGACTTCAAACCCGGGCTCGAAGGCGTCGTAGCTTTCGAGACGGAGATCGCGGAACCGGACAAAGAAGGGGGCGCCCTGCGGTACAGGGGCGTCGACATCGAAGAACTCGTGGGCCGCGTCTCCTTCGGGAACGTGTGGGGCCTGCTCGTCGACAACGAGTTTTTGCCGGGGCTGCCCCCGGCTGAGCCGTACCCCGTTCCAGTCCACAGCGGTGACATCCGGGTCGATGTCCAGAGCGCGCTCGCCATGCTGGCGCCGGCTCTCGGCTTCCGCCCGCTGCTCGACATCTCCGACACGCAGGCACGCGACGACCTCGCGCGCGCGTCGGTGACCGCACTGTCGTTCGTGGCCCAGTCGGCCCGCGGCGTCGACCTGCCGCCGGTTCCGCAGGAACGGGTCGACCAGGCCGAGAGCATCGTCGAGCGGTTCATGGTCCGCTGGCGCGGTGAGCCCGATCCCAAGCACGTCAAGGCCATCGACGCCTACTGGGTCTCGGCCGCCGAGCACGGCATGAACGCCTCCACGTTCACCGCCCGCGTCATCGCCTCCACGGGCGCCGACGTGGCCGCGTCGCTCTCGGGTGCCGTCGGCGCCATGTCGGGTCCGCTGCACGGCGGGGCTCCGGCCCGCGTGCTGCACATGCTCGAAGGCGCGGAGAAGCTCGGTGACGCACGCAAGTGGGTGCAGAACGAGCTCGACTCGGGTCAGCGCCTGATGGGCTTCGGACACCGCGTCTACCGGGCCGAGGACCCGCGCGCGCGAGTGCTCCGTCGTACCGCCAAGGAGCTGGGCGCGCCCCGCTACGAGGTCGCGGCCGCACTTGAGACGGCCGCGCTCGAAGAGCTGCACGCCCGCAAGCCCGACCGGGTGCTCGCGACCAACGTCGAATACTGGGCGGCGGTGATCCTCGACTTCGCCGAGGTGCCCTCGTCGATGTTCACCTCGATGTTCACCTGCGCCCGCACCGCCGGGTGGGCCGCGCACATCCTGGAGCAGAAGCGCACGGGCAGGCTCGTCCGCCCCAGCGCCACCTACACCGGGCCGGCCTCGCGTTCGCTCAGCGAGGTGCCGGGCAGCTCCGAGATCACCCCTGTCTGAGGTTCTCTCATGTGAGGCTCGCGTCCGTCAGGGCGCGGGCCTTTCGCATTTCTTTGTACGCGCCCATTCCACGGTGGTTACGGCACTTCCGCATCTCAACCACTGGACCGCGTCGGAGACTGATTCGTGACCTCACTAAAGTTGGGTCCGTGGCTGACATCGTGATCCCCAATGACATCAAGCCCGCCGACGGCCGCTTCGGTTGTGGGCCCTCCAAGGTCCGCACCGAGCAGCTCGCCGCCCTGGCGGACTCCGGAGCGGCCCTGATGGGCACCTCCCACCGGCAGAAGCCGGTCAAGAACCTGGTGGGCCGGGTCCGCGCGGGCCTGTCCGACCTGTTCTCCCTCCCGGAGGGTTACCAGGTCGTCCTGGGCAACGGCGGCACCACCGCGTTCTGGGACATCGCGTCCTTCGGCCTGGTCCGCGAGAAGTCGCAGCACCTGCACTTCGGTGAGTTCTCCTCGAAGTTCGGCACCGTCGTCAAGAAGGCCCCGTGGCTGGGCGACCCGACGATCATCTCCGTCGACCCGGGCACCCACCCGCTGCCGGTCGCCGAAGAGGGCGTCGACGTCTACGCCCTGACCCACAACGAGACCTCGACCGGCGTCGCGATGCCGATCAACCGGGTCGGCTCCGAGGGCCAGCTCGTGCTGGTCGACGCGACCTCGGCGGCGGGCGGCCTCCACGTCGACGTGTCCGAGACCGACGTCTACTACTTCGCGCCGCAGAAGAGCTTCGCCTCCGACGGCGGCCTGTGGATCGGCCTGTTCTCCCCGGCCGCGCTCGCGCGGGTCGACGAGATCGCCTCCTCCGGGCGGTACATCCCCGAGTTCTTCAGCCTGCCGGTGGCGGTCGACAACTCGTCGAAGGACCAGACCTACAACACCCCGGCCGTGGCGACGCTGTTCCTGCTGGCCGACCAGCTCGACTGGATGAACGGCAACGGCGGCCTGGCCTGGACGACCGCGCGCACCGCCGACTCGGCCGCGCGGCTCTACCAGTGGGCCGAGAAGACGTCCTACACGAGCCCGTTCGTGGCCGACCCGGCGCAGCGCTCCAACGTCGTCGGCACGATCGACTTCGACGACTCGGTCGACGCCGCCAAGGTCGCGGCGACGCTGCGGGCCAACGGCATCGTCGACACCGAGCCCTACCGCAAGCTCGGCCGCAACCAGCTGCGCATCGCGATGTTCCCGGCCATCGACCCGGCCGACGTCGAGGCGCTGACGGTCTGCGTCGACTACGTGGTCGAGCGCCTCTAGTCAGTCGAGAGTAGGCGGCGGAACCCAGCCGGGCGGCTGCTCCACCTGAGCCCGCCCGGCCCGCCGCGCCAGTTCGTCGAGCAGCCGCAGGGCGTCGTCGAGATCGACGCTCTGCGCGAACCTGCTGAGCACCGGAGAGCGGTCGGGGCTCTCCGCGAGCGCGGTCAGCATCAGCTCGGTCAGGTGTTCCTCGCGCGATTTGGTGGCGCCGTAGCGGAACGCCTTGCGCTCGGCCGTGCGGAACAGCAAACGTTTTCGGACCAGCCGTTCGGCGACCGTCTGGATGGTCGTGTACGCCCACGGCTTCTCGGCCCGCTGGTTGAGCAGCGTCTGCACTTCGCGGATGAGCAGCGATTCCTTGGCGTCCCAGAGAACGTCCATGATCGCGCGCTCCAGGGGCCCCAAGTTCACGAACTCGATTCTGTCAGGATCTCCGCAGCTCGCGCCATGCGAACAGTGATCCGATCGTGTCTATTCGATGCTGGCGGGCGTGACTCGTGTCACGGACGACTTCCTGCGGCGCAGCACCCACGCGGCCAACACACCGCCGATCAATCCGAACAGGTGACCCTGCCACGAGATGCCCGCCTCGCCGGGCAGCGCGCCCCACAGGATCGACCAGTAGAGCCCCGCGACGATCACCCCGAGCACGATGTCGAGCAGCCGGAAGTCGAACAGGCCGCGCGCCACGACGTAGCCGAAGTAGCCGAAGACCAGGCCGCTGGCGCCCACGGTGAGCGTGCCGGGCGGGCTGACCACCCACACGCCGAGACCGCTGACGATGGTGATGATCAGGCTGGCGCCCAGGAACTTGCCGATGCCCCTGACCGCGGCCAGGAAGCCCAGGATCAGCAGGGGCAGCGAGTTGGCCATCAGGTGCGGGAAGCCGGCGTGCAGGAAGGGCGCGGCGAAGATGCCGGCCAGGCCGTCGGGCTCGTGGGCGATGATGCCGTAGTGGTCGAGGTAGCCGTCGCCGACGTAGTCGACGACCTCCACGGCCCACATCACGCACACGAGCAGGAGAACCAGCAGTCCGGCGCCGAGGGCTCCGGCGAGAAGGCCGCCGACCTTCTGCCGGGTGGTGGGGGGAATGCCGTCGCTCATGCCCTCACGGTACGCAGTTCTCGCCATGAACGGGCAGTTCCCCCCACGGGGTCGATCATTCCCGGATCATTCACCGCGCCAGACGGGTGCCCGCTTCTCGGCGAAGGCGGCGGCGCCCTCCATGGCGTCCTTGGAGCTGAAGATCGGGTCCATCACCGCCGACTGGCGGGTGAACATCTCGTCGAGGGGCCAGTCGATCGACTCGACGACGATCTTCTTGGTGCCGGCCAGCGACAGCGGCGCGTTCTGGGCGATCCGCCCGGCCAGCTCCTTGGCCCCCGCCAGCGCCTCGCCCTCGGCGACGACCCGGTTGACCAGGCCCAGCTCGTAGAGGCGCTGCGCCGGGTAGAAGTCGCCGGTCAGGGCGATCTCCATGGCGACGTGGTAGGGGATCCGGCGAGGCAGGCGCATCACGCCGCCCGCCGCCGCCATCAGGCCGCGCTTGGGCTCGGGCAGCCCGAACTTGGCCGTCTCGGCGGCCACGATCAGGTCGCACGACAGCGCCAGCTCGAACCCGCCCGCCAGGGCGTAGCCCTCGACCGCGGCGATCAGCGGCTTCTTCGGCGGCGACTCGGCCAGGCCGCCGAAGCCCCGGCCCGCGACGAACGGCATGTCGCCCGTCAGGAACCCCTTCAGGTCCATGCCGGCGCAGAAGGTGCCGCCCGCGCCGGCCAGGACCAGGACCGACACGTCGGAGCGGGCGTCGAGTTCGTCGACGGCCGCCGCGATGCCCTGCGCGACCGCGCCGTTGACCGCGTTCTTCGCCTTCGGGCGGTTGATCGTCAGGACGGCGACGTTGCCGTCGACCTCGACCAGAACCTCTTCGGACATGGGTTTCCCCCTACTTGGGCTGGAAGCGGATGCCGCCGTCGAAGCGGATGACTTCGCCGTTCATGTAGTCGTTCTCGATCAGCGAGCGGACCAGGTGGGCGAACTCGGCGGCCGTGCCCATGCGCTTGGGGAAGGGCACCGGCGCCGACAGGTGGGCCTTGAACGCCTCCGACTCGGGGCCGCTGCCGTAGATCGGCGTGTCGATGATGCCGGGGGCGATGGTCAGCACCCGCACCCCGATCGCGGCCAGGTCGCGGGCCGCCGGGAGGGTCATGCCGATGATGCCGCCCTTGGAGGCCGAGTAGGCGACCTGCCCGGTCTGCCCCTCGATGCCCGCCACCGAGGCGGTGTTGATCACCACGCCGCGCGCGTTGTCGGCGTCGGCGGGCTCGGTCTTCGCCATCGCCGCCGCGCCGATGCGCATGAGGTTGAAGGTCCCGATCAGGTTGACGTCGATCACCTTCTTGTACGACGCCAGGTCGTGCGGCGAGCCGTCGCGCTGGACGGTCCGGGAGGCCCAGCCGATGCCGGCGCTGTTGACCACGGCCCGCAGCGGCTTGCCGAGCGCGACGGCGGCGTCGACGGCGGCCTGTACCGAGGCCTCGTCGGAGACGTCCGTGCGGACGAAGATCCCGCCCAGCTCGTCGGCCAGGGCCTTGCCGCGCTCCTCGTTGAGGTCGGCGATGACGACGGTCGCACCGATCTTGGCCAGTTCACGTGCGGTGCCCTCGCCGAGCCCGCTCGCACCGCCGGAGATGATCGCTACACAGTTCCTCAGGTCCATACGCGGACCCTAACCAAAGAACCGAATGAAGTTCTACTCGGGGTGGCCCAAAATCGCGGTGTCGACGTCGGGGTAGACCTTGATCCGCCGGTCGAGCCCGGTCGTACGGAGAATTCGCGCCACCGGCGCCTGCGGCGCGGCGAGCGTCACGCCGCCGCCCTCGCTCGTGGCCAGCCGCCACGCCTCGATGAGCACGCTCAGGCCACTGGAGTCCATGAACGACAGGGACGTGAGGTCGAGCACCAGCACGGCGCCGTCCTGTTTGATCGCGTCGCGCACCTCGTCACGCAGGAATGGGGCGGTGAACAGGTCGAGTTCGCCCTCGACGGCCACCACCACGGCACCGGAGAGTGATCTCCGGGCAAGCCGCAGTTTCATTGTCGAACCTCCATCCGCGAGGCCCACTTTACTGGTGCATCACCGTGAGTGAGGTGCTTGAACCGTAAGATCGCCTTGTGACAGATGCCGGGATTCGGCTCCCCCAGGGAAAGGTGAGCCCCCTCAGAGCCGTCCTGCAGCGGATCTGGTACGCCTTCGCCGCCCTCGGCGCCGTGTTCCTGCTGGTCGCGATCGACCTCGACGGTTACCGCGACAGCTTCGACGGCAAGGTCTCGCTCCTCGACGCCCTCTACTACGCCACGGTCACCGTCTCGACGACCGGCTACGGCGACATCACCCCGACCTCCGACACCGCACGGCTGATCAACATCGTCCTGGTCACGCCGCTGCGGATCGTGTTCCTCGTCATCCTGGTCGGCACCACCCTGGAAGTCCTCACGCGGCGGACCAGGGAAGATTTCCTCACCAACCGCTGGAGGTCGAAGTTGACCGGGCACACCGTGGTCGTCGGCTATGGCACCAAGGGCCGGGCCGCCGTGCGCACCCTCCTCGACAACGACCGGAGCCGCGACTCGATCGTGGTGATCGATCCGCACGGCGGCGTGATCACCGAGGCCAACGAAGACGGCCTGGTCGGGGTGGTCGGCGACGGCACCCGCAGCAGCGTGCTGCGGCGCGCCCGCATCGAGACCGCCAAAGAGGTGATCATCTCCACCCAGCGCGACGACACGACCGCCCTGATCGTGCTGACCGCGCGCAGCCTCAACCCGAAGGCCACGATCGTGGCGGCGGTCCGCGAGGCGGAGAACGACCCGCTGGTCCGCAGCAGCGGCGCCGACGTGGTCATCACCTCGTCGGAGGCGGCCGGGCGGATGCTCGGCGTGGCCACCCAGAGCCCGGCGGTCTCGACGGTGATCGACGACTTCCTCGCCTACGGCCACGGCCTGGACCTCTACGAACGCCCGGTCAGGCCGGGCGAGGTGGGCGGCCCGTGCGACGCGGCCGAGGGCATGGTCGTGGCGGTCGTCCGGGGCGGGAAGGTCATCCCCTACGCGAAGGTGCCGACTCTGGAGGCGACCGACAGGCTGGTCGTCATCCACGTGCCGGAGGAGTAGGGACGGCGAAGCCGTAGGGCAGTTCCAGGCGGTGTTCGGCGAGCAGGTCGCCGTCGGCCAGGATCTCGTGGGTCGGCCCGTCGGCGGCGATCACCCCGCCCGAGAGGATCACCGAGCGGTCGCAGAGCTCCATCGCGTACGGCAGGTCGTGGGTGACCATCAGCACCGTCACGTCGAGGCTCTTCAGGATCTCGGCGAGCTCTCGGCGGCTGGCCGGGTCGAGGTTGGACGAGGGCTCGTCCAAGACCAGGATCTCGGGGTCCATGGCCAGCACGGTCGCGACGGCGACCCGGCGGCGCTGGCCGAACGACAGGTGGTGCGGCGGCCGGTCGATCGCGTCGGCCATGCCGACCTTCTCCAGGGCCGTGACCACCGCGTGTTCGAGGTCGGCTCCGCGCAGGCCCATGTTGGCCGGGCCGAAGGCGACGTCTTCCCGCACGGTCGGCATGAAGAGCTGGTCGTCGGGGTCCTGGAAGATCAGGCCGACCCTCCTGCGCACCTCTTTGAGGTTCTCCTTGCGGACCGGCAGCCCGGCCACGCTGACCTCGCCGTGGCCGGGGGTGAGGATGCCGTTGAGGTGCATGACCAGCGTGGTCTTGCCGGCGCCGTTGGGCCCGAGCAGGGCCACCCGCTCGCCACGGGCGATCGAGAGGGTGACCCCGAAGAGGGCCTGGGTGCCGTCGGGGTAGGCGTAGGCCAGGTCGCGGACGTCGAGGCTCATGAGACGAACAGTACGGCGGAGGCCACGATGGGCAGCACGGCGGCCATGGCCCACTGGGCCTTCGGCGCCGCGCCGTCCGTGAGAGTGGGCATCGTGCCGGTGTATCCCCTGCTCAGCATGGCCAGGTGCACTCTCTCGCCGCGTTCGTACGACCGGATGAACAGCGCCCCCGCCGATTTGGCCAGCACGGGCGCCTGCCGGACGTCGCGCGGGGTGAAGCCGCGCGACTCCCTGGCGACCTTCATGCGGCGCATCTCGTCGAGGATGACCTCCAGGTAGCGCAGCATGAACGTGGCGATCTGGATCAGCAGCTGCGGGACCCTGAGCCGCTGCGCCCCCAGGAGCAGGGCGCGCGGTTCGGTCGTGGCGGCCAGCAGGATCGAGGCCGCCACCCCCAGCGTGGCCTTGGCCAGGATGTTCCAGGCCGCCCACAGCCCGGCGACGCTGAGCGACACGCCCAGCACCTCGGTCCGCTCCCCCACCCCGATGAACGGGATGGCCAGCGCGAACACCACGAACGGGAGCTCCACCGCCAGGCGTTTGAGCACGTAGCCCACCGGGATCCGCGCGAGCAGGGTGACGGCCGCGAGGCTCAGGGCGTACAGGAGGAAGGCCCAGAACCGCTCGCGCGGCGTCGCCACCACCACGACGGCGAAGAGCACGACGGCGACCAGCTTGCACTGCGGCGCCAGCCGGTGGATCGGCGAGTCGCCCGGCCGGTAGAGCCCCTTCACGCCGCCGTCGTCTTCTGGCGCACCGACCAGAGGATGGCGCCGCCGACCAGCAGCGTGATCACCACGCCGACCACTCCGGCGATCCCGACGGGGATCCCACCGACGTCGCCGTAGTCGGCCAGCGCGAACCCGCCGAAGGCGTGGTCGGTGGCCGCGCCGCTGAAGCCCTGCTCTTCGGCGACCTTCTCCAGGCCGTCGGGCGAGGAGGAGGCGAAGAAGCTGACGACGCCCGCCAGGACCAGCGCCACGGCGACCGAGCCGACGAGGAAGGGCCGCAGCGGCTTGGCGGGCTCGGGCCTGGCCGGCTCGATGACCTGCTCGCCGGTGGCGGTCTTCAGGATGAGGGGCTTGGTGAGGAAGCGGGCGCCGTACACGAGATCGGGACGGACCGCGAGCACGCTGCTGACGGTGACCGCGGTGATCAGCCCCTCACCGATGCCCACCAGCACGTGGACGCCGCCCATGGCGGCGAACACCGCCCCCGTCTCGATGGGCGCGGTCCCGCCGAGCACGAACAGCACCGCGAACGTGAGCGCGGCGATCGGCACCGAGATCAGCGCCGCCACGAACGACCCGGCGATCACCGAGGCCCGGTTCCGCGCCACCCGCGTGACCAGCTGGAAGATCCCCCAGCCGAGGGCCGAGGGGATGATCGCCATCAGCACGATGTTGATCCCGAGGGCGGTCAGCCCGCCGTCGGCGAAGAAGAACCCCTGCACGGCCAGCACGACCGACACGCACAGGACCGCCGTGTAGGGCCCCACGAGTATCGCCGCCAGCGCCCCTCCGAGCAGGTGGCCGGAGGTCCCGGCCGCGATGGGGAAGTTGAGCATCTGCACGGCGAAGATGAACGCGGCCACCAGACCCGCCATGGGCGCGGTCCGGTCGTCGAGTTCGGTCCTGGCCTTCTTGAGCGAGACGGCGACCGCCGCCGCCGCGACGACGCCCGCGCCGATCGCGACCGGCGCGGTGAAGAAGCCATCAGGCACGTGCACGGCGTT
Organism: Herbidospora sp. RD11066; assembly: GCF_054661255.1. Lineage (NCBI taxonomy): Bacteria > Bacillati > Actinomycetota > Actinomycetes > Streptosporangiales > Streptosporangiaceae > Herbidospora > Herbidospora sp. RD11066. The sequence continues at coordinate 219,412 of NZ_BAAGDO010000009.1, read as the reverse complement.
CCTCCACTTTTGTACGAATTTTCCACAACCATAGAGCAGTTGCGAGTCATTCGCATTAAGGGGAGGTGTGGATGAGACGACGCTCTTTCCGCAGGCTGAGTGTGCCCGTATGGGTGAGGTAGGGCAGCGCCACCAGATCGTCGGTGAACCGCACCGGCAGCGCGATGTCACGGTCACCTTCGAGCCGGGCCTGCCGTACGATCCCGTCGCACTCGGCGGTGACGTAGACGTCCCAGACGTCCTGCGGATCGCCGTCGCGCAGCACCAGCCCGATCTCCGCCTCGGGGAACCCTTCAAGAGCGGCGGTGAACTCGATGCGCAGCTCGTCGCCCTCCCAGGCGAGGTTGCGCAGCGCCCGGTGCAGCGGCGCCTCGGAGATCCGCGCCAGCCGCTCCAGCCGTCGATGATCCTGCAGCGAGGCCAGCCTGACCCGGTCGCCGGCGTCGAGCTGGGCCCGCACCCCCGGCGTCACCCAGGCCGCGCAGCGGTGCGCGACGTCCCGCACGATGGCGTCCCTGGCCGTGTCGTCGGCCTCCAGGAAGGGCTCGGCGAGGTCGGGCAGCACGTCGCGGGTGATGTGCCGGGCGATCAGCTGATCGCGGAGGTTCCCGTGGGGAAGGTGCGACTGCACCCTCCTGACCAGGCGATCGGGGTCGTGCCGCCCGGTCTGCTGCCGCCCCCGGACCGTGGCGATGCGCCCGGCGTGACAGTAGGCGTGCACCACGAAGTCGGCCGCGTCGGTGAATGTCAGGCGATCACGGAAGCCCGTGCGGAACAGCTTGCCGAGGGACAGGTCGTCGTAGATGTCGGACAACGAGGCGTCGTCACTGGCCTGCGGCGCGACGGCGACCAGGTCGGCCTCGGATCGGTCGGCCGTCTCGATCATGAGGTCGACGGGCGAGAGGTGGTCACCGGCGAAGTAGGTGTATCGGCCTCGTGTCAGGGCGTTGAGGGGATTTTTCGTGATGTGTACGTTGCGGTGGAGGCTCGCATAGAGCCGGGCCAGCCGCGAGTCGGCCACGAGGATCTCTTTGGAGGCCCGCAAAGCCAGCGCGTGCGTCAGCCACCTGTCCAGCTGAACGGGATCGGCGGCCGGAACGACGACGCTGACGTCAAATGGGTGGTGACGTTGCGCGTTCATCGCAGGACATTATGTGAGCAGCGGGTGACCTCCGGGGCCCGGACAAGGCGATATGGCCCGAGGTCTAGTCCCGGGCCATACCGTGTGGGTGATCAGCCCCATGGGTCAGTGGGGGCCGGACACCTGGCTTTCATGGGGATCGGACCGCTGGCTTCAGAGGGTCGGACTGCCGGATTTGCGGTCGGACCCGCTGGCTTTATGGTCAGATCTCCGGCCTTGCGGTCCGACCCGCTGGCTTTGTAGGGCTCAGGCTTCCGGCTCCTTGTGGGTCGTCACCGCGATGCGGTTCCAGGCGTTGATCGTGGAGATGGCCACGACGAGCGCGGCCAGTTGGCCGTCGTCGAAGTGTTCGGCCGCCTCGTTCCAGATCGCATCGGAGACCCCGGGCCCATCGGCGAGCCGGGTCGCCTCCTCGGTCAGCGCCAGCGCCGCCCGCTCCTCCTTCGTGAACGAGGGCGTCTCGCGCCAGGCCGCCACACCCCAGATGCGTTCGTCCGGTTCGCCGGACTTCTTCATGTCGGCGCTGTGCATGTGCACGCAGTAGGCGCACCCGTTGATCTGACTGGCCCGCAGTTTGACCAGCTCGATCACCCGCGAGGGCAACCCGCTGGAGTGCAGGTAGCGCTCCAGCCCCAGCATCGCCTTGTACGCCTCGGGCGCCAGCTCCGCCACATCGATTCTCATCTCAGACTCCTCAGTTTCTCCGGATTGCGGACGATGTCGACCTCGACGATTCGCCCGTCTCTGACCGCCAGCCCGAACACGGACCGCTGATCGTCACGGACCAGCCCGGGCAGCCCGTTGACCGTGACCGGCCGGAACCCGCCCTTCTGGATCCCGACGAGGAACCGCGCGACCTTGTCCGCCCCCAGGACCGGCCGCAGCGCCGACTTGACCAGCCCGCCCCCGTCACTGCGCAGGACCACATCGGGATCCAGCACGGCGAGGAGTTTCTCGATGTCCCTTCCTTCACAGGCCTGGGCGAAGGCGTCGACGACCCGCTTGTGCTCGGCCACGTCGACGTCGAACCTCGGCGCCTTCTCCTGGACGTGCCTGCGCGCCCTGGTGGCGAGCTGCCGGCAGGCGGCGGGGGTCCGGCCCACCGCCCGAGCGATCTCGTCGAAGGGGACGCCGAAGACGTCGTGGAGGACGAAGGCGGTGCGTTCGGCGGGGCTGAGGCTCTCGAGGACGACGAACATGGCCAGGCTGAGTGACTCGTCGAGGGTCACCCGGTCGGCCGGGTCGGCGTCGACGATCGGCTCGGGGAGCCAGGGGCCGACGTATTCTTCGCGTCTCTTCCTGGCCGACTTCAGCACGTCCAGGGCCAGCCTGGAGACGGTGACCACGAGCCAGCCCTCGATGTCCTCGGGCTGCTCACCGAGCCGGTTCAGGCGCAGCCAGGCGTCCTGGACGACGTCCTCGGACTCGGCGAGATCGCCCAGCAGGCCGTAGGCCAAGCGGACGAGTCTTGGCCTGAATGCCACATACGGTTCCACGTTAGAGAGAACGAGATGCGGCAGAGAGATGTGACATGGACATCATCGAACTGAGTGAACTCGCCTGGAAGGCCAACCGCGAGGGGGACGCCGGCTTCTACGACGCGTACCTGACCGACGATCCGGTGTCGATCTCACCGTGGGGGGTGGAGACGGACCGGGCGGCCATCTTGCGTCGGTTCGCGGAGAACGAGAACCCGTACACGCGTACTGAGCAGTCGGAGCACCGGGTGGTGATGTTGACCGACGCGGGCGCGGTGCACACGTCCCGCGTGGAGATCGATTCTCCGCGCGGGACGATGGTCGTCTACGCGACGACGACGCTGGTGCGTGATGAGGCGGGGAACTGGCGGGCGGCCGTTTTCCAGATCACGCCGGTCGCCTCCTAGCGGACCGCCTGGCAGCTCAGACCGTCGCCGGCGATCCTGGTGGCGCCCGCGATGACGTCGGTCGTGAGGTGTTTGCAGGCCATGTAGGGGTCACCGGTGCCGCGGAAGATCAGGCCCGAGCCCTGCGGGGTGTAGCAGCGGAGGCCGCTCGCCTCGTAGAGGCCCAGCCAGGCCAGGGGGTGGACCTTGGCGGCGCAGTATTCGCCGATGCTGAGCGGGCCGAAGTTGAGGTTGACGATGACGGCTTGGGCGGGGGCCGTGAGGACGGTGGTGGCGGTGAGGGTGGCGGCGGCTAGGAGGGTGAGTGCGCGGCGGAGCATGGGACCTCCTGGGGGTTGGATCGTCATCGGGAGTATTTATTAGGAAACTTTCCTATGCAAGACTGCCTTGACGTGCAAAGACACGAAATATTCATCCCCTCCCACCGATTTTGGTTATGGCCAGGATTTAATATTCGATTTGTCTGCCCCTTTTTAGTAAAAGCCGCACGCCGAAGGACTACAGGGAGACACTGAGAGACTGAACCACGGCACCTGCCGGTGAGACCTACCGGCGGAATCAGGTGACGGAGTGAAGGGTGTAAGCGGTTGCCCCACAAGCGAGAAGCCGAGACCCCATCGACCGAACAGGCCTTCCCGGACAACCTCGATGTGACGGAGTTGGCGGCCTCCGGCTGGCGACCAATGGCCTTCCAGCAATTCATCCTGAAAGTACATAGTCGATGCGATCTGGCCTGTCCATCCTGTTATGTCTACAAGATGGCCGACCAGGGATGGCGGTCACAACCCCGGAAAATGTCGCTCGCCGTCGTAGAGAAGACCGCAGAGCGAATAGCGGAACATGCCCGCGCGCATGACGTCGCGGAAGTCGACATCATCCTCCACGGCGGCGAACCCCTGCTCGCGGGGGCCGATTGGCTCGCCATGATCGTGCGAAAGATCAGATCAGCCTGTACGACCGTCGGAACGCGGGTCCGGGTGAGCATGCAGACCAATGCAATCCGCCTCGACGAGACCGCGCTCCGGCTCTTCGACGAGCTCGATATCCGAATCGGCGTCAGCCTCGACGGCTACCAGGAGGCCAACGACCGGATGCGCCTGTTCGCCGACGGCCGGGGCAGCTACGGTGCCGTCGCGAAGTCGCTGGCGTTGCTGTCCGCCGGTCCCTTCCACCACCTCTTCGCCGGACTGTTGTGCACGATCGACCTCAGGAACGACCCCCTGCGGACCTACCGGGCCCTGCTGGAGTTCGACCCGCCGGGCATCGACTTCCTCCTGCCCCACGGAAACTGGGCCGGCCCGCCTCCCGGCCGGTACACCGACAACCCGGTCACCCCCTACGCCGACTGGCTGATACCGATCTTCGATCATTGGCACGACGCGCCGGCGATCGAAACCGAGGTCCGCGTTTTCCGGGAGATTCTCCGGCTGCTTTCCGGCATGCCTTCGAGATGTGAATCCGTGGGGCTGTCGCCGTCGCTGATGCTGGTGATCGAGACTGATGGCTCCATCGAGCAGTCGGACATTCTGAAATCCGTCTCCGAGGGCGCGGCGTTCACCGGGCTCGACGTATTCCGCGATCCGTTCGACCGGGCGCTGACACTTCCTGGAATCGTCGCACGGCAACTCGGCGTCGCCGCACTCTCCAAAGAGTGCAACGGCTGCGTCATCAGAGACGTGTGCGGAGGAGGCCTCTACGCCCACCGTTATGCGGACGGAACCGGCTATCGCAATCCATCGGTCTACTGCCCTGACCTGTACAAGCTGATAACGCACATCGGCGAACAGCACATTCGTGACACCGCTCCGCTGAAGGGACACCCATGACCACCGTGTCCGACGCGACCTTCCGGTCTCTCGCGACAGGGGGCGGCGGCGCCACCGCCGCCGCCGAACTGTACGGCCTGCAGATCAGACGGCGCCTTTCTCTCCTCCGAGGAGTGATGGAGGAGACCCGGCTTTCGAATCACCCGCAGGCTGATCTCGTCACGGCCGCGTACGAAACGATCTCAGAACTGGCCGCGGAGTTCCCCGAAGTCGTTGCCAAGGTGATCCGCCACCCACCGGTGACGGCCTGGGCCTGGACCGTCTACCAGTCGGCACGGTCCCATGGATCTTTCGATCCGCGCCGGATGGGGGCCATCGCCGTCGCGGCCACGGTCGCGGCCGGGGCGTCCCGTCATGTCAAAGTCGTGATGGACGACGACGGAACGCTGATGCTCCCCTCGCTTGGGCTGCTGACACCGGCCGGCACCGCGACGGAGATCGACGTCGACGGCACCCGGCTCAGCGCCAGCGACTGGTCGGCGGATCTCGACCTGTCGGCCGACGGTCCCGGATGGCGTGTGCTCCACCGGATCGAACTGGCGGACGGATTCGAGGTGATCCTCGACGACCTCGACCCCCACCGCTGGTCGGAGACCGGGGAGGTCGCACCCCGCCTGGACGAACAGGCCGCAGCCGACTGGGGCGTTCAACTCCGGGGGGCTTGGAAGGTGCTCAAGGCACGCCACCCCGTCGTGTCAGCCGAGGTCGAGACCATCATTTCGGCGATCGCACCGATCAGGAGTCAGGGATCCGGGGTGGCCAGTGCGTCGTCACGCCAGTCGTTCGGCACGATCGCCATGTCCACCCCCGGAGGCAGACCTGCATGGCTGGCCGAGACGCTCGCCCATGAGATCCAGCACGCCAAGCTCGACGCCCTCATGCAACTGGTCCCGCTGATCCGCTACGAGAGAACCGACCGCTACTACGCGCCGTGGCGCCCCGACCCTCGTCCGGCCCATGGGCTGCTGCAAGGGGCCTATGCCTACCTGGGGGTGGTCGAGTTCTGGCGGCGCGAGCATCCCTTCGAAGGCCGCCTGGGCAGGGTCGAGTTCGCGCGTTGGCGTGAGGCGGTCGAGGACGTCACCGACACCCTGATGAAGGAGCACGTGCTGACGGAGGCCGGAACGACCTTCGTCGACGGAATGCGCACCCGACTGGAGGAACTGCTGGCCGATCCGCTCGACGACGAGAGCGTCAAGGCCGCCCGGAAGGCCGCCGACAGCCACCGTGCCGACTGGGTGGCCCGGAACGGCGCCTCAGATCGGTAGCGGGTCGAAGTCGCAGTTGATGCGCAGCCCCTCCGCGGCGGTCTTCGCATCCGGCTGGCCCAAGTCGAGCCTGACCCGATAACGGTTCGCCACATCCGCCTGCAACCGCACGGCGTCAGGAGCGTCCAGGGCCAGCCGGTCGAGAGCGAGGTTCGCCGCGCACGCCATCGAGAGGAAGTGATCGGCCCCGAACAGTTCGGTGAGCCGTGTGAGAGTGGCCTCGCCCAGACGCACGGCCCGCTCTGCCTCTCCCAGAGTCGCCAGGTCACTCGCGAGGTTCACCGAACACGACAAGACGTAATGGTGGGAGGCGCCCATCCGCTCGGTCATCGCCTGCCGGATGGCGTCGTTGAGCTCGAACGCCTGCTCCGGCCTGCCGAGCAGCCGGTGCAGGATGGCCAGGTTCGCCTGGCAGCCGAGGGTGAAGGGGTGGTCATCCCCGAACTGTGTGGGATAGAGCTGCGACATCTGCTCGGCCAGTTCGAAGGCGCCGACGAAGTCGCCCCGGACCCGGAGGATGTTCGACACGTTCACGGCAGCGGCGATCGTGTCAGGATGTCGAGGGCCGAAGAGCCGGTTCAACCGATGATGTGTGTCCCGGGAGTTCTCCATGGCCAGATCGAGAGCGCCCGCACGGCGTTGTGCGATCGACAGTTCCTTGGCGGTGATCAGCGTGGCCCAGTGGTCTCGGCTCAGCTTCTGCACGCCGAACGCCAGCGCGGCCTCACCAGTGTCGCAAGCTTCCTCGAACTCCCCTGTCAACCGGACCGCTCGGGCCATGCCGTTGCAGGACAGCAAGACGACCTCGGGTGCGGTCGGGTTGGCCGCTTCGCTCTGCGCCAAGTAGACCTCGGTGTGCAGATCCGCGGCCTCCTCGAATCGGCTGTTCAGCCCGTAGTCGAGGGCCAGGCTGTTCTTGGCCCGAAGCGAGAGGACGTGGTTGTCTCCCAGTAGCCGTACGTGCAGGGCCACCGACTCCTCGTCGAGTTCGAGCGCGCCCCGGAAGTCGCCGCTGGCCCGCATGCTCCCTCCCAGGCCGTTGGTGGCGATGAGCGTCTCTTCGTGCTCGGGGCCGAACTCGGCCCGGACCGTCTCAAGTCGCTGGCGATCGAGGTCGTACACCTTCCGGTAGTCACCCATGCGGCGCATGATGTTCGCCTGGTGGCGCTGGGCCCGGAGGACATCAGGATGGTCGCCATGGGGCTTCTTCCAGTCGTCGATGAGCGTGTCGACCAGTTCCAGCGCCGACTGGTAGTTGCCCGAAGAGTAGAGATACCGCACGACATCGAGCGCGAAGCTCCGGACTTGAGCCACTTCGGACGCCACCAGACCCGAGGGGCCGACATGGGGAACCAGTTCGGCGAAGTCGCGCCATTGGGTGATCTCGTCCGGCAACTTCGGCGCGGAGACGGCGAGCAGGCTGTGCACTTCCTTCCGAAGCACTTCCTGATCGTCCTCGGTGAGTTCGTTCCGGAGGAGCGCCTGGATCAGCCGGTGCACCTGGATGGTCCGCGCTTCGGCGTCGTTGCGGATGAGCGCGTGCCGGCTGAGTTCCTTGACGGCTTTGTCGAACATCCTCGGATTCCGGAGCAGCCCCCGCAGACTCTCCGCGTCGGCCTTGTTCCCGCGCCGGAAGACGTCGAGCGGAATGGGGTCGGGACCGAAGAACGCGCAACAACGGAGCAGGCTCAGCGCGACCGGGAGATGTTCGTTCAGCAGCGAGACGGAGACCCGCCAGGCCGCCGTCATCGTCAGCGGATAGTCCTTGGCCCGTTCTGCTCCCAGCAATTGGGCGGTCTGGTGGTCCAGTTGCTCGATGTATTCGTCGACCGTCATGCCGATGCGCCGTTGCAAGGCGCCGACCTGTTCCAGCGCCAAGGGGAGGTCCCCAAGTTTGTCGGCCAGACGGTAGGCATCTTCGCTGGTGATCCGGGAACCGAGCCTTTTCGTCAGGAACTCGACGCTCTCCTCCCGAGTGAAAACGTCCACCGGAAGAGACCGAAACCGGTCATCCCAGTTTGGATTCCGTGACGTGACGATCACATGCCCGGGGCCGCGGGGAATGTACTTCTCGATTCGCGAGTCTTCGGCGTTGTCGAAAATCAACAGCCAATTCGCATACGGCTCGCCATCCTGCAACGCTACGCGAACCGCCTCGGCCGCTTCCTCCACCCCCACCGCCGAAGCGGGGGGCAGGCCGAGTTGAGGCGCCATCGCCGCCAGCGCGGATGGCAGCAAATAGTACTGATCGGCCGGGATCCACCAGATCAGGTCATAGTGCGAGCTATAGCGGTGGGCGTACTCGATGGCCAGGTGAGTCTTGCCGACGCCGCCATAGCCCTGAAGGGTCTGCGGCAAGGGGATGACGGCGGTCACCGACCGGATGCCCTCACGAAGTCGCCGCAGGAGGCTTTCGCGACCGGTGAAGTCAACGTTCCGCAGCGGCACCCTCTCGAAGATCTCAGGCTGCTTACCGCCCAGCGAATGCGACGTTTCGACCACGGTAAACCTCCGGACAAGAAGTGCTCACCCTTGCTTTCCCATGATGTTCAAAGTCCATGAAACCAGCTATACCTACAGTGGAACACTATGCTCGGAATTTCGGGCATTCACAAACCAGACCAACGGCCAGCCAGAAGCGGAGTAGTCCATGATTTCGGACGACAACTTCCCCGCAGAAAACCAAGCAGCATCGGCTCTCGACGACATCAACCAGATCGCCTACGCGCCGTTGAGAGGAGTGCTCGACATGTTCGTCGAGGCACCGGGGCCCGCATCGTCTGGATTCCAGAACTTCATCTGACGGTCCGCCGCAGCACCCTAATCACCGTCCCAAACAAACCACATCAAACGTTCTCATCCACGATGCCCGCACTGACCTAAAGTTGTGATCGAGCCAGGCGTGCGAGGCGGTGTCGATGGACAAGAGCAAGATGGAAATGATGGAGGAGGCCGACTGGGATCGGCTCATCTATCAACTGGAGCGCGGCCTTTGCACCCCATTCGTGGGCGCAGGTGCTTCACTCAGCGTCCTGCCTTCCGGCCGGGCGCTGAGCCGCATATTGGCGGACAGGTGGGGCTACACCGGCAAGCACAGTGAGGATCTCCCCCACGTCATACAGTTCGGGGGCATGAAATTCGGCGACCTGCCCCACGTAAAGGAGATCGTCCGCGACGAACTCGACGTCGGCCGGGTCCCCGATTTCACCGATCCGCACGAACCCCATGGCCTTCTCGCCGGCTTCGACCTCCCGATATTCCTGACGACCAACTTCGACGACTTCATCGCACGCTCCCTGATGGCGGTGGGAAAAACACCGACGAGCGCCATCTGCCCATGGAATTCGGACATCCCGGCCGATGCGAATTTGGTTTCCGGCGACGCCGTCTGGAAGCCGGAACCGAACAACCCTCTCGTCTACCATCTGCACGGCGCCCTCACCGACCCGGGGACACTCGTCCTGGCCGAAGACGACTACCACGAATTCATCTGGACGCTCTCCGCCGAAGCCGCCACCGGACAGCGGCAGATGCTTCCGCCTGCGGTTCTCAAGGCGCTGACGCGGCAACCGCTCCTGTTCATGGGCTACAGCCTGCAGGACCTGTCATTCCGAATTCTTTTCCGGGAACTGAACAAGACGATTCCCGGGATAAGCAAGAGAAAGCACGTCAGCATACAGCTCGAGCCCGCAACCGGAGTAGACGGATGGGGCGTGGAAGAGCTGATGAAGCAGCTGCGCTGGTATTACGGGGACTGGAAGATAACCGTCTACTGGGGAGGCGCCGCAGAATTCTGCGCCGAACTCCGCGACAGGATGGCGGCTCGGAAGTGAGGCGCCCCGAGCCTTACGTCGGGCTGAGGCCGTTCCAGACCACGGAAGCCGCCAAGTTCTTCGGCAGGGAGAAGGAGTCACACGACACCGCCAACCTCTGGCAATCATGTCAGCTGACCGTGCTGTGCGGTCCTCACGGGTCGGGGAAAACCTCCTTGATCAACGCCGGGGTCATCCCGTTGATCGACGGGTCGGTCAACGAGATCCTTCCGGTGAGCCAGGTCTCGATCGGTACCGGCCTGCCCGGCACGCCTGCGTCGACCAACCCCTACACGCTCGCTGCGCTCTCCTCCTGGGCTCCAGACCGTCCGGCGGATCAACTGATCGGCCTCTCCCTGTCGGCCTTCTTCCCGGAGACTTCCGTCCGCACCGTCCATTCCCCCGCGTTCGACGAGGAGGGGGAGAAGGTGGTCGTCCTCGCGGCGATCGACAACTTCGAGGACGTCTTCGCCGGACCCGCCCGCTCCCATCAGGATCAGTTCATCGACCAGATCGTTGAAGCCCTGAGCGAGAATCCCCACCTTCATCTGCTGATCTCCATCACCGAAGATCGATCCCATGTACTGCTGAACGACCCACGACTTCGCCGGCTGCCGAAAGGCGTCGTCCGGCTCGGCCGGATGACGAGGTCGGCCGCGCTCCGCGCGGTCACCGCCCCGGTCGAGGGCACCGGCTCCACCTTCGCCCCGGGTGTGCCCGGTGCGCTGCTCGACAGACTCCCTGCCCACTCCGCCGACGACTTCGACCTGGTCCGACTCCAACTGGCCTGCGTAGACCTGTGGAATGCCGTCCGACCCGGCGAACGGACCGTCGAAGCACGGCACATCCCCACCGGCGCCGAACCGGCCACCACGGTCGCGCGGGCGATCTCCGAGATCGCGCGAAGACATCTGGAGACCGATCCTGGCCTGTTGCGCAGCTGGCTGTACGAGCACTTCATCAAGGAGCGGACCTCGGTGTACCGGGGCGAGGCACTCACCGAGGAGATGCCCAACGAGGTCGTCGACGCCTTAGTCAAGGCGGACATCCTGGCCACCTACACCGACCACTACGGCAACCGGTGGCACGCCATCGCCAAGGGGATCATGGTGGATCTGGTGGAGGGCTTCCTCCAGAACGCCTCACCCACGCGGAGTTCGTCGCGGAGCTATCTCGCGGCGGCCGGGAACGCGTTCCGGGAAGGGAACTTCCGGCTCGCCCGAGTGCAGGCCCAGGAGGCGCTGAGCCGGGCCGAGGACATCAAGATCAAGGGAGAGATCGAGGCGTTCCTCGGCAACGTGGCTTTCAGCCAGGAGCTCTACACCAGCGCAATCGAACACTACGAAAAAGCGGCCACGCTCTTCGAACTTTTCAAGGTCGCACCCGTCATCGGCCGCATGCTCGCCGCCATCGGCAGGTCACGGCGCGCGCAGGGGCACATCACCCTCGCGACCGCGGAATTCCGCGCAGCGCTGGGACGGGTCCCGAACGACTCCCTGATCCGGACCGACCTGGCCTGGGCGATGTGGTACGGCGGACACCCGGAGGACGCACAGACCATTCTGGGGGAGATCCTCAACGAGGATTCCGATCTGACCGCTGCCCTGCTCGCACGCGCCCAGATGTTCGCCGACCTCAACCGGCCTGAGGACGCGCTCCGCGACTTCAAGAGAGTGCTGCCGCTGCGGCGGCCACCGGCACGCGCCGCCTACGCACTGGCGCTGGCCTCGGCCGGGCAATTCGAGAAGGCGAAAGCCGAGGTGCAGGCCATCAAGAACAGCACCAACGGGCACGGCCCGGCCACCCTGCGGTTGGCCAGAGTCGCCCAGCTCACCGGCGATCCGGGACAAGCGGCACGGCTCGCACGCTGGGCACGAGACGCGAGATCGCCTGCACTCCCCCCACATCTCAAGTCGATGGCGCTGGAACTTCTCAGTCAGACTTAACGATCAGATCGGTTGCGGGTCGAAGTCGCAGTCGATCCGCTTGCCCGACGCGGCGCGCACCGCGTCGGGCTGGCCGAGCTCGAGCCGCTCCTGATAGCGCTCCGCCGTGTCCGCGCGCAGTTCCTCAGCGTCGGGAGCACCCACCGCCGCCCGATCGAGAGCCAGATTCGCCGCGCACGCCAGAGTCAGGAAGTGCTCAGCCCCGTAGTTCTCGAGCAGCAGCGCATAGGTCTGCTCCCCCAGCCACCTGGCCTGCTCGAACTCGCCCAGCGAAGCGAGGTCGCTCTGCAGGTTCACCGAACACGCCAGCACATAGTGGTGGGCCGGTCCCAGCTTGGCCAGGCTACGGAGGGTGCCCTCGTTGACGATGCGGGCCGTCTCGACGTCGCCGAGCAGCCGGTGCAGGATCGCCAGGTTCGACTGGCAGGCCAGCGTGAAGGGATGATCACTGCCGAACACCGACGGATAGGTGCGGGTCATCTGGGAGGCCAATTTGAAGGCGTCAGCCAGCTCATCGCGTACCCGCAGGATGTTCGAGACGTTGACCGCCGCCGCGATGGTGTCGGGGTGATCCGCGCCGAAGAGCCGGACGAACCGCTTATGGGTGTCCTGGGCGCCGTCCATGGCCTCGTTGAATGCCCCCGCGCGCCGCTGGGCGATCGACAGATCCTTGGCCGTGATCAAGGTGGCCCAGTGGTCTTTGCCCAGCTTCTGCACACCGAAGGCCAGCGCCGCCTCTCCGGTGTCGCAGGCCTCCTCGAAGTCGCTGGTCAGCCGGACGGCCCTGGCCATGCTGTTCCACGACAGCAGCACGATCTCCACCCCGGTCGGGTTGGCCGCCTCGCTCTGGTCCAGATAGACCTCCATGTGGATCCTCCGAGCCATCTCGTAGTCACTGTTCAGGCCGTGATCGAGGGCCAGACTGTTCTTGGCCCGCAAGGTCAGCACATGCTCAGAACCGAGTACCCGCACGTGAGCGTCGACCGACGCTCTGTCGAGCTCAAGGGCCTCCCGGAACTCTCCCTGTGCGCGGAGGCTGCCACCGAAGCCGTTCGTCGCGATCAGGGTCTCCGGGTGATCCGGGCCGAACTCTTCACGCACCCGCTGCAGGGTGGCCTGGTCGAGCTCGAAGACCCGGCTGTACTCACCCATGCGGCGCAGGAGGTTGGCCTGATGGCGTCGGGCCCTGAGCACGTCGGGCTGGTTCTCCCCGCCTGCGCCCCAGTGGTCGATGAACCCCTCCACCAGCTCCAGCCCCGACCGGTAGTTACCGGAGGCGTAGAGGTAGCGGACCACGTTGAGCGCGAAGTCGCGGACGAGGGGGTCTTCACAGAACACGAGCTGGGACGGTCGGACGTGCGGAACCAGGTCGGCGAAGTCGCGCCATTTGGAGTTGTCGTCCGGAGAAAGCGGCGCGCTCCCCGCGAGCAGGAGATGGACCTCGTCGCGAAGTTGGTGCTGCCTTTCCTCACTGAGATCGTTGCGGAGGAGCGCCTGGATCAGCCGGTGCACCTGAATAGTCCGGGTGTCGGGATCGCTCCGGATCAATGCGTATCGACTGAGTTCTTTCACGGTCTTGTCGAGCATGATCGGGTCGGACAGGATTTTCTCGAGGCTCGGGGCCTTCGCTCTGTTCCCCCGGCGGAAAACGTCGAGCGGAATGGGTTCCGGGCCGAAGAACGCGCAGCACCGCAGCAGATTCAGTGCGACCGGCAGCCGGTCTTCGAGCATCGACACCGAAACCCGCCACGCGGCCGTCATCGTCAGCGGATAGTCTTTCGCGCGTTCCGTGTCGAGCAGCCTGCTGGTCTGTTTCTCCAGCAGATCGATGTACTCATCGACCGACATCGTGCCGCGCCGCTGCAACGCGCCCACCTGCTCCAGCGCCAGCGGCAGATCGCCCAATTTCTCGGCCAGCCGGTTCGCCTCGTCGTCAGTGATCCGCGAGCCCAGCCTCCGCTTCAGGAATTCGACGCTCTCCGTCCGGGTGAAGACGTCGACTGGAAGGGAGCGGAACTGGTCGTCCCAGCTCGGATTGCGTGACGTGATGATCACGTGCCCGCGCCCGTGCGGAATGAATCTCTCGATCCGGGAGTCTTCGGCATTGTCGAAAATCAACAGCCAGTTGGTGTACGGCACCCCATCCTGCAACGCCTTACACACGGATTCCGCCGCCTCCTCCACACCCACGGTGGAAGCGGGCGCCAGATTGAGATGGGGAGCCATGGCCGCCAGCGCCGACGGAACCAGGTAGTACTGGTCGGCCGGAATCCACCAGACCAGGTCGTAGTGGTGGCCGAAGCGGTGGGCGTACTCGATCGCCAGGTGGGTCTTCCCAACGCCGCCATATCCCTGAAGGGCTTGGGGCTGCGGAATGACCACGGTCACCGACCGGACGCCCTCACGGAGCTGGTGCAAAAGGCTGTCGCGGCCGGTGAAGTTCTGGTTCCGATGTGGAACCCTTTCGAAGATCTCCGGCAGGGAGTTCGACGCGGAATGTGTTGGCAAAGAGGAGGATTCGGCCACCATTCGGACCTCCGCTACTTCGACAGGGAGAAGCCTGCTTCTCGTTTCCCTCGGATCAATGTCCGTAACTTCGAATCGGACAGCCGTTATCTATTCACCGGCCCATCACTCAGGGCGATGATGCAATGATGGAGACCCCGATGTTCCAGAACTTTATCTGATAAATATTCAGGTGCTTCTACGATCCTAGGAGACGTTCGACTGACCTTGTGTGAACGCCCAACTTCCGCCGCCGACATCGGAACAAGAAGCGAGCCGTGTGCATGGTCGAAATGAGCGAGGACGATTGGGAACGACTCATTTACCAGTTGAGGACCGGCCACTGCACCCCTTTCGTGGGCGCTGGCGCCTCGCTGAGTGTCCTCCCGTCCAGCCGCCGGCTCAGCGAGATGCTCGCGAAAAGGTGCGGCTATCCCGGCCCCAACCCGACCGAACTCCCCCGGGTCGCGCAGTACGCGGCCATCAAATACGGCGACCTCGATCACGTGAAATACCTCGTCCACGACGAACTCGCCAAACAGGGCGGCGCCCCCGACTTCACCGACGAGAACGAACCGCACGCCCTGCTGGCCGACTTCCCGCTACCTGTCTATCTGACGACCAACTACGACGACTTCATCGTGCGGGCACTGCACGACCGCCGGAAGGAAGCCAGAGCCGCCATCTGCCCGTGGAACGAGACCCTCTCCCCAGACCCGCTGTTCGCGGACACCGCGGGCTGGAACCCGAGTTCCGCGAACCCGCTCGTCTACCACCTGCACGGTGCCATGCGCGATCCCGCCAGTTTCGTCCTCGCCGAAGACGACTACTGGCTGTTCCAGCGGAACTTCGTCGTCGACCGCGTCACCACCAGGCAGCGCATGTTCCCTCCCTCGATCCTCGCGGCACTGGCCACCCGCCCGCTTCTGTTCGTCGGCTACAGCTTGCAGGACTGGTCGTTCCGGCTGCTGTTCCAGGAACTCGGTCAGTCGATTCCGGGGATCAACAGACGCCGCCACGTGAGCATCCAGCTCGCGCCCACCAGCCGCTGGACGATCAAAGACCTGGAGAACGAGCTCGGCTGGTACTACCGCGAATGGCAGATCTCGGTGTTCTGGGGCGGCACCAAGAAGTTCTGCACCGAACTGCGCAAGAGGATGGGAGCCACACCGTGACCGGGCGAGATCCGTCCCTGGAACCCTATGTCGGGCTGCGCTCCTTCCGCCGCCAGGACAGCGGCCGTTTCTTCGGCCGCCAACGCGAAGCCCACGAAGTGTGCGACCTGTGGCGGTCGAACCAGGTGACCGTCCTCTACGGCCCCTCCGGCGCCGGGAAGACCTCCCTGATCTACGCGGGCGTACTGCCGCTGCTCGACCCGTCGCAGAACGACATCCTGCCCGTCGGGCGGGTGTCGGCACGTTCGGGCTACCCCTCCGCGGCGCTGCCCGAGCACAACCCCCACGTCTACGCCCTGCTGTCCTCCTGGTCTCCCGGTGAAAGCCCGGCGCGGCTGGCCGACCTGAGCCTCCAGCGGTTCTTCAGCCGTCGGGGTCCTCGGCAGGACCCCTATGGAGATCCGGTACTGCGACTGGCGGCGATCGACCAGGCCGAGGATCTGTTCCTCGGGAACGACCGCCGGACGCCGTACCAGGAATGGTTCATCGACCAGCTCATCGACGTCCTCAAAGAGGACCTTGACCTGCGGGTACTGATCTCGATCCGCGACGACCAGGTCAGCGCGATCCTGCGCGACGAGCGCCTCGACGACAAGCTGACCAAGGGCCGCTTCGCGCTGCGCGCGCTTGGGCGACCGGCTGCGACCAAGGCCGTCGTGGGTCCGCTGACCGGCACCGGCTGCTCCTACGATGACGACGCCGCCCAGCAGTTGATCGCCGACCTGAGTGGGCCCGAGTCGAAGGTGATCGAGCCGGTCCAGCTCCAGATCGTCTGCACCGTCCTGTGGAACTCCCTCCCGCCGGACGTCACCCGCGTCACCAGGGAGCACGTGCTGCGCTACGCCCGGGTGCAGAGTTCCCTCGAGACGTTCATCGACCAGAACATCGCCGAGATCGCAGGCGACCACCTCAACGGCGACACCGCACGGCTGCGCACCTGGCTGCGCGCCAACTTCGTCATCGGCACCACCCGGGCCCCCGTCTTCCGGGGCGAGACCCTCACGGCGGGCATGCCGAACGCCGTGCTCACCGCCTTGGTCGACCGGCACATCGTCGCCCCGCTCGTCGATGTCGTCGAGGAAACTCCCCAGTGGTACGAGCTGTCACACGAGAATCTGGTTCGGCTCATCCGGGTCGGCGACGGCGAGACTCCGGTGTCCCGACGCACCCCGCAGGAACATCTGCACGCGGCCCAGCACGCACTTCGGGGCGGTGACTTCGCCCGGGCCAGCCGAGAGGGCCGGACGGCGCTGGCGATGACCGACTCCCTCCGCCTCCGCGCGGAGATCGAGTCGTTCCTCGGCGACGTCGCCTTCGCCGGCGCCCGGTACGCCGCCGCCATCGATCACTACCGCGAGGCGGCCCTGGTCTTCGAGGTCAACGGCCAGACCGAGGCTGTCGGCCGCCTGATGGCCGCCATCGGAAGGTCCCGGCGGGCCCGCAGCGAGCACCAGCTCGCGATCAGGGAGCTCGTCTCCGCCATCGCCCGCGTCCCCGACGACATGGGCATACGCACCGAGTTAGCCCGCGCCTACTGGTATGCGGGGCACCCAGTGGCCGCCCTTGAGGTCCTCGACCGCGTTCTCGACGAGGACGCCGGTTCCGCGCCCGCGCTCCGGACCCGGGGGGAGGTGCTGCTTGATCTGGGCAGACCGGAAGAAGCCTTGCTGGATTTCTCCCGGATTCGGCCGATGAGGGAGCCATGGGTCCGGGCGGCGTACGCCTACACCCTGGCCAAGGTCGGCCAGTTGGACAAGGCGCAGATAGAGATCACCGCCGTCCGCTCGATGACCGCCGAACACGGCCCGGCCCTCCTGTACGCGGCACTTGTCGAGGAGGAGGCCGGAAATGCCGCAGCGGCTGCCGAACTCGCCAGAGATGCCAAGGCTGCGGAGGCGCCACCACTGCCCGCGCATCTGAGGCACACCGCCGACCGCCTGGTGACCGCCGACCCGCCCGCCTGAGACGGCGATCCACATCACCATCGCCACGGCCACCATGCCGAACCCCCAGGCGAGCACGTGCGCTGCCCGTTCCACACCGTGGATCGACACCAGCACTCCGCCGAGTGGCGCGGCGAGGGTCACCGCGCTGTGGCCCAGCAGCCGCGAGGCGTCCGCCGTCCACGCCACCTGACATGGATGCCCTCATAGCTGCGCATGACGATGGTGGTGGCCGCACCTCATCCCGTCAGTGGACCCGTCGCGAACGACCACGCGTTGCGTGCACGGCACACGTTCTTCGCCTGATTCGCGCGGCCAGCAAGGTTCCGCCGATGCCGCCGAACATGAGGTGAAACCGATCTCGGTCACGCCGAGGCCGGGAACGTACCCTGCGGTGAAGACCACCATCAGAGCGTTGATCATCAGGTTGGTTGCCGTGGGCCGCAAAAACCTGGCGAGTGATCTGAATGCTGCGCTCAGCCGATCAATTCGACTATCAGAAGATAGACGGTTCTCTTTCAGAGAGTTCCGTGGTGAAGTCGAGCAACCCGCGAAACAGGACACAACGAACATTGGCCTCCCGCAATGACGGGAGACAAAAATTGGAGCCGCCTTGGGGAATCGAACCCCAAACCTTCTGTTTACAAGACAGATGCTCTGCCAATTGAGCTAAGGCGGCCTAGGCGACGCCTAGTCTAGTACACACCTACCTCCGCCGCAGGCGACTAACCTCGTAAAGCGCGATCCCCGCCGCCACACCAGCGTTCAGCGACTCCGCCGCAGCCCCCATAGGAATCCGAACCACCTGGTCACAGGCCTCCCGAACCAACCGGGACAGCCCCTTCCCTTCGGACCCGACCACGACAACAAGAGGCTCAGAAGCAAGGTTCATGTCCCCGATGTCCACCCGAGACTCACCATCGAGCCCCACGATGAACAGCCCCTCGTCCCGGTAAAGCTGCAACGACTGCGTCAGGTTCATCCCCCGAGCCACCCGCAGGTGAGCCAGCGTCCCCGCAGACGTCTTCCACGCCCCGGCCGTAACCCCCGCAGACCGACGCCCGGGAACCAACAGCCCATGAGCCCCAAAGGCAGCCGCAGACCGCGCGATGGCCCCCAGGTTCCGAGGATCGGTAACCCCGTCGAGCGCCACGATCAACGGCACCTCGGCCGCGTCACGAGCGTCGTGAACAAGGTCAAGCGGATGCGCATAGTCGTAAGCGGGAATCTGCAGGGCGACCCCTTGATGCACCCCACCCTCCGTCAACCGGTCAAGCTTCCCCCGGTCGACTTCGAGCAGCGCGATCCCGTTCCCCGCAGCGATCTTGATCGCCTCGCGAACCCGATCGTCGTTCTCGATCCGCGAAGCAACGTAAAGGGCAGAGGCAGGCACACCAGCCCGCAACGCCTCCACGACAGGGTTACGCCCCCCGATGTACTCCGGCGCGTCCTCGCTCTTGCGAGCCCGCACCGGCGTCGCACGACGAGGCGCGGAAGTGCCGCCACGCTCCTCGCGGGAGATGCGCTCAGCCCGCGCCTTGTCCTTGAACCAGTGCCGGTCCTCCGCCTTCGGAGTCGGCCCCTTGCCTTCAAGGGCACGCCGAACCTTGCCACCGGTTCCCCGGGTAGCGCCTTGCCTTTTCCGCCCTGCTGCCATAACTCTCAAGCCTATCCGTCAAATTCAGCGAGCCAGTTCCCACCGAGGGCCCTGAGGGGTGTCTTCCACGACGACCCCGGCGGCGGCCAGCTGCTCGCGGATCGCGTCGGCAGCGGCATAGTCCTTCCGAGCACGGGCGGCCTGGCGCTGCTCCAGAGCGACGGCCACGAGGGCGTCGACCACTTCGTGCAGGCCCGACTCACCCGAAGAGCGCCACTGCGGCGAGCGGGGGTCGAGGCCCAGGACGCCGAGCATGGTCTGGGTCTCGGCGAGCAGGCGGGCGACCGCCTCCTTGTTGCCCTGCGACAACGCGACGTTGCCCTCGCGGACGACCTCGTGGATGACGGCCAGCGCCTGCGACACGTTCAGGTCGTCGTTGAGTGCGTCCACAAAAGCTTGTGGCAGCGGGGCCGTCGCGTCGACGTCGTGGATGACCTCGGCGGCGCGGGAGACGAAGCCCTCGAGCCGGCGGTAGCCCGCGGCCGACTCCTGGAGCGCCTCTTCGGAGTAGTCGATCGCCGAGCCGTAGTGGGCCGCGACCAGGTAGTAGCGCAGTTCGACGGCGCGGACCTTGGTGAGCATCTCGGGGATCAGCAGGGAGTTCCCGAGGGACTTGCTCATCTTGGTGCCGCCGAGCTGCAGCATGCCGTTGTGCAGCCAGAAGCGGGCGAAGCCGTCGCCTGCGGCCTGCGACTGGGCGATCTCGTTCTCATGGTGGGGGAAGATCAGGTCGACGCCGCCACCGTGGATGTCGAAGGTGCCGCCCAGGTATTTGGTCGCCATCGCCGAGCACTCGAGGTGCCAGCCGGGACGGCCGCGGCCCCACGGAGTGGGCCAGGTGGGCTCGCCCTCCTTGGCGCCCTTCCAGAGCGCGAAGTCGCGCGGGTCGCGCTTGAGGGAGTCGGTGTCGGTGTCGCCCGCGGCCCGCATGTTCTCGAGCTTCTGGTTGGACAGTTTGCCGTAGCGGTCGGCGTAGGAGACGACGTCGAAGTAGACGTCGCCGGCCGAGGCGTAGGCGTGGCCCTTGTCGATCAGGCGCTGCATCAGCTCGATCATTTCGGGCACGTGGCCCATCGCCCGGGGCTCGACCGTGGGCGGGAGGCAGCCGAGCTGGTCGTAGGCCCAGGTGAAGGCGCGCTGATTGCGCTCGGCGACGACGAACCACGGCACGCCCTCGCTCGCCGCGACCCGGATGATCTTGTCGTCGAGGTCGGTCACATTGCGGCAGAACGTGACGTCGTAGCCGGAATGGACCAGCCAGCGGCGGAGCACGTCGAAGTTGACGCCGGACCTGATGTGGCCGATGTGGGGCGGAGCCTGGACGGTCGCACCACACAGGTACATCGTGACCCGGCCGGGCTCAACCGGGGCGAATTCACGGACCGTTCGGGTGCTGGTGTCATAGAGTCTCAGGCTCACAAAGGCAAGGCTAACGCCTTCCCGGCCAGCACAGGCCGAGTTAAGAAACCGTGAGCATCAGCCTCGGAGATAGACCTTCTCGGGGGCGATACGCACGATGACGCGTTCGTTGTCGGGGCTTCCCTCGACGAACGGCCCACCGGTGTATTTGTGGGAAAGCTCCTGGATCAGGTCGCCGTGCGGGTCGTCGAAAAGCCGCACCGGGCCCCGGACCTCGGCGTACACGTAGGGATCGGCGGGGTCCACGACCAGAATCGAGACGCGCGGATCGCGTTCCATGTTGCGGTGTTTGCGGCGGCCCTTGACGGTCGAGAAGAGAATGTCGTCCCCATCCGTGCGCACCCACACCACCGAGGCCTGCGGGCTTCCGTCGGGGTTGACGCTGGAGACGGTGGCGAAATTCGCCCCGTCGAACAAGGAACGTGCGCCGTCGGGCAAGGTCTGCTCTCCCATAGGAGCGATCATGCCATTTCGTACGTGTCATAAAACGGCCGGGGCCACCCGAGTCGCTAGGCTCGACACGCCATGGACGCGATTCCCCCCGCGACGGCAGGCGCCGCCTCCCGTCCGTCTTCCTCCGGATCCCGCCTGCTGAGCCGTGTGGCCGTGGGCCTCGCGGGGCTCGCGCTCGCGGTGCTCGCCGGGGCCGCCTGCGTGCTCTCCTTCGACGACCTGCGGGCGCTCGCGCTCGTCGGGCAGGCCGATCCCGAGTTCGCCTACCTCTATCCGGCCGGATTCGACGCCCTGCTGATCGTGGCCCTGCTCGCGGTGCCGCTGGTGCGCCCGGGACGGCTGCTGATCCGCTTACAGGCCGCCCTGATCCTGATCCTGTTATTGATCGGAGCGGCGGCGGCCGACGTCGCGCTGGCCGCCGGAGCGGTCATCCCGCTCCGCCCCGCCGCCGTCGTGGTGGCGCTGGCCCCCTGGGTCATGCTGGTCGTGGGCCTGTGGCTGTTCCTGCTGATCATCCGGTACGCCCAGACCAAGAACTCCGACCTCGACGACGACCCCGACGACGACGTGGTCCCCTTCATCCGCAGCGCCCACGTGACCGCGCCGCCCGACTACACCCCGCCGACCCCCGTGAGCCCGGTGACCGAGACCGTGGCCCCGCCGGAGCTGGCGCCCCCGCTCACCCCCGCCCCACCACCGCGCCCCGCCCGCTGGGGCGACCTGATCAGGCCCAACGTCGGCGACGTGCTCGTCCACCCGCTCCCGGAGCCCGACGACGAGACCGACAAGAAGTACGGCGAGGCCGCCGCCCAGGCCGCCGAGAAGCTGAGCCGGCGCGACGAGTCCGAGGTCGACACCCAGCCGATGCGCAACCTCCCGGCCGACCCCGACCCGGAACACGGCCCCGAGGCCGCCGACCCGGAGGAACTCGAGGCCGCCTCCTGGCGCGAGCCCTACGACGACGAGACCTCCGCTCCCCCCTCGGGCCACCTCCGCAGCACCCCGACCCCACCAAGCGAGTCCTGAACGCCCCATAGGCCATCAACGGCGGCATGTCCCCATACGGGAGGCAGGGAGCATATATCCGGCCGCGTGGGAGGTCTCAGCGCTTGGGCGTGACGGCTCCTCCCCTGAATCGGCCAAGGAGCACCGTTCCGGCCGTGTGGAAGGTCTCAGGGCCCGGGCGTTACGGTTCCTCCCACGAATCGGGCGAGGAGCACCATTCCGGCCGTGTGGAAGGTCTCAGCACCCGGGCGTTGCGGCTCCTCACGAATGACCGAGGAGCACCGATCCGGACCTGTGGGAGGTCTCAGCGCCCAGGGTTGCGGGTTCTTCCCGAACCGGCAGAGGAGCGCCGGGCAGTGAGCCGTTGCGGTGCCGAGCATGAGCGGTTGAGGAGCGCCGGTCGTCTGCCGCCGCCTGTGCGGCGGGCGGGGTCAGGGTAGGCGGAGCCGTAACGGAGCAAAAGGAGCTTTTAAAGCCCTTTGTATGAGCCCGCATGAGCCCCTGCATGAGCCCGCATGAGCAGAAAGCCCGCCGGTTCCGAAACGGAACGGGCGGGCCTTCGCGCAGAGCGCTGACGAGGTGGAATCACCGTGCGCCGCCCTGGGCGAGGTGTCGGACGGGCCGGTGCCCGGCGGCCGGGTGGCCGCCGGGCATCAACCTCTGGATGTGGGTCAGACCCTGGTCCGGCCCCGGCCTCGAATCGCGGCGACCGCGCCGACTCCGATGACCGCCAGGACGACCTGCAGCAGCAGTTCGATCCAGTCGATGCCGTCCGTCGTGGCGACGCCCACCGACTGTGCGATGGCCGTGCCGATGAGGGCGGCGACGATGCCGACGACTATGGTCAGGATCCACCCGATCGGCTGGCGGCCGGGCAGCAGCAGGCGGCCCAGCACGCCGATGACGGCGCCGATCACGATGGCGCCAAGAATGGTCTCGATGGTCATTATTCGACCTCCCCTTGAGGGTGACACCTTCACGCTCAAGCGGTCGAATACCCTCCACCGGCAAAATATGCGTTAAGCCGGAATTTTTCAGATCCCGCTGTGCCCCGGCCGGCCCGTGGCCCCGCCGTGCCCACGGCCCTTGCCCGTGGCGATGCCCCGTCCGGCCACGAAGGCGACACCGATCACGGCCAGCACGAGCTGGAGGATGTGCTCCCACCAGTCGAAGCCGCGGGTGTTGGCGAATCCGAACAGGGCCGCGATGAGTGAACCGATCAGCGCGGCGACGATCCCGACCAGGATCGTCATCCCGATGCTGATGTTCTGCCGCCCCGGCAGAATGAGGCGCGCCAGCGCCCCAATCACCACACCGATGATGATGGCGCCAAGGATCGAAGCGATCATGACATTCCCCCCGATGAGGTGACATCTGCACCTCTAGGGGATGAAGTACCCAAAAAGGGACGGCGATCCACGCACCGCGCCTGGTTACGGGATCGCCGCCCCAACCGCATATGAGACGCCACATCCCGGGCACCGGTTGCCATCCACTTTGGAACGGACCAAAGCGTTACCGTCCAACAGCGACAGAGCCCAGTCTCCGTTACGGCTCCGCCTACCCTGACCCCGACCACCGCCGCAGATCAGGACCCCACCCGGCGCCCCTCAACCGCTCACAGCAAGCGCCGTAACGCCGCAGGCCATATCCCGAAATTTCCGGCGCAGGGCGCAGGACGAGAACCCGCACCGGCTCAACCCGATCCACCGGAACGGGAGCGATCACAAACAGCCCACCGCACCGCGATCAACGCCGTCGACACCACGCCACGCCAATACCGCAGGGATATCGCCCCACGATCAACGCTTTCGACCCATACCGACACCGCGAGAATCACAGCGACCACCGTCCGCGCCGGACAATGCCGGAGCCAAAGCGTCCCGACCAGCCCTTTCGCGATGGGCAACACCAGAACGGCGGCGGCTCAACCAGCCTTCTCGACGGGCGACGCCAGAGCTATCTCGCCACGATCAGGGCGTTCGCGATCGCCGCGATCCCCTCGCCGCGCCCCGTCAGCCCGAGCCCGTCGGTGGTGGTCGCGCTGACGCTGACATCAGCCCCCACCGCGGCCGAAAGAGTCTTCTCCGCCTCGGCGCGCCGAGGTGACAGTTTGGGCCGGTTGCCGATGATCTGAACCGCGATGTTCCCGATCTCGAACCCCGCCTCACGCACCAGCCGAGCCGTCTCGGTCAGCAACGTCACCCCCGACGCCCCCGACCAGCGCGGATCGGAGGTCCCGAAGACCTTCCCCAGATCCCCCAGCCCGGCCGCGGAAAGCAGAGCATCACAACACGCGTGAGCAGCCGCGTCGCCGTCGGAATGCCCGGCCAGCCCGGTCTCGTCGGGCCAGAACAGCCCGGCCAGGTGAAGGTCACGCCCAGAAGCGAAAGGGTGGACGTCGACACCGACGCCCACCCTAGGAAGTTTCGCGCTCAGGAGTTCAGCACCTCGTCGAGCAGGGCTTCCGCTTTGTCCTCGTTGGTCTTCTCAGCCAGGGCGAGTTCGCTGACCAGAATCTGCCGAGCCTTGGCGAGCATTCGCTTCTCACCAGCGGAGAGTCCACGCTCGCGGTCGCGGCGCCAGAGGTCCCGAACCACTTCGGCCACCTTGTTGACGTCACCCGACGCGAGCTTCTCGAGGTTCGCCTTGTAACGACGGGACCAGTTGGTGGGCTCTTCCGTGTGAGGCATGCGCAGGACGTCGAAGACCTTCTCTAGGCCCTCCTGACCGACCACATCGCGCACGCCGACGAGCTCCGCGTTCTCCGCAGGCACCTGGACGGTGAGGTCGCCCTTGTCGACCTTCAGTACCAGGTAGGTCTTTTCCTCACCCTTAATCGTCCGAGTGGTGATGGCTTCGATCCGAGCAGCCCCGTGATGGGGGTAGACGACCGTGTCGCCGACCTGGAAAGTCATGTGACAAGTACCCCTTCCGCTGTACTCCAGGGTACCACGCGCCAACAGTCTCCCGGAACAGTGAAATCACCATAACTGCAGGTCAAAGCCTCATTTTGGGACTTGACAAGAGCTCGACTGTGTGAATCGAGCCGTCCAACAGGCGGGATGACCTGCACCTCCAGGGTTCCTCTGCCCAATAACAGGGCGGTTATCGGACGGCCATGCCTCGCCGATATGGTGATCCCCGCATACGATCGCGCGCGTTACAAGGAGACTCTCGACCGTGACCACGACCAGCCGCAGGGTGATCGCCATCGCCGCGTTTCTGGCCGCCGCCCCCGCGCTGGCCGCGTGTGGCGCCGGGACCGACGCGAACACCAACAAGCCCTACGCCCCGACCGAGGCCGGCGTGCTGATCCGCGACGGGGCCTACGGCGTCAACGGCATCAAGGTCAGCCAGGCCTACATGCTCGGGCCCGACCCGGGCGGCCAGATCCCGGCCGGCGGCACCGTCCCGCTCTACCTGTCGATCACCAACGACACGACCGTCCCCGACACGCTGCTGGGCATCACGCCCGACGCCAACGCCGCCGCGACCGCGCAGGGCGGCGCCGTCCCGCTGCCCGCGGGCACCCTCGTGCACACCGGCACCGGCGCCAACCCGCAGATCCAGATCCAGGGCGTCAAGAGCGCGCTGCGCGGCGGCGAGAGCATCCCGCTGACGCTCAACTTCCAGAACGCGGGCCAGGTCACGATGGTCGTCCCGGTCATCACCCGCAACCGCGAATACGCCACCCTGCCGCCGGTCCCGGGCGCGATCCCCGCCCCGAGCCCCACGGCCGCCGCCTCCCCCGCCGCGGGCGAGTCGTCCGGCCACTGAGCGAACAAGGTCCGGCCCGCGCATCCCGCGCGGGCCGTTTCGTTTTAAACCCCGGAGTTCTTGTACGGCTCCCGCCCCCTCCATGGCAGAACGAGTCTTATGCCACGCCTGACAGGACACCCGGGCGGGGTCAGGGTGGGCGAAGCCGTAAACGCCTGAAGCCGACCCGCGCGTCCGTGCACGGGCCGGCAGGAGCCGAGCGAATACCTAGTCTTCGATCACCGGGTCGAACTTGTAGCCCAGGCCGCGCACGGTGAGGATGCAGCGCGGGTTGGCCGGGTCGGACTCGACCTTGGCCCGCAGCCGCTTCACGTGCACGTCGAGGGTCTTGGTGTCACCGACGTAGTCGGCACCCCAGACCCGGTCGATGAGCTGACCGCGGGTCAAGACACGGCCGGCGTTGCGCAGCAGCACCTCAAGGAGCTCGAACTCCTTCAGCGGCAGCTGCACCTGACGGCCGCGGACGGCCACTATGTGACGGTCGACGTCCATGCGGACCGGGCCGGCCGCCAGGACGGCCGACTCGACCTCCTCGACGTCACCCTGGCGGCGCAGCACGGCGCGGATGCGGGCGACCAGCTCACGGGAGCTGAAGGGCTTGGTGACGTAGTCGTCGGCGCCGAGTTCCAGACCGACGACCTTGTCGATCTCGCTGTCCTTGGCGGTGAGCATGATGACGGGAACCTTGGACCGCTGCCGGAGGGATCGGCAGACCTCGGTGCCCGGGAGCCCCGGGAGCATCAGGTCGAGCAGCACGAGGTCGGCGCCGTTGCGGTCGAAGGTCTCCAGCGCCTCGGGCCCGGTGGCCGCGACCGCGACCTCGAAGCCCTCTTTGCGCAGCATGTAGGAAAGGGCGTCGGAGAACGACTCCTCGTCTTCCACGACGAGTACCCGGGTCATGTGGCCGCCTCCAGGGGAGTTGACGTTGTGCGGGGTGGGGCGACCGCGACCCCGCCGAAGGCGGGGAGGCGGAGTGTGAAGGTCGATCCGGAGCCTTCTTTGCTCCAGACCGAGACCTCGCCGCCGTGGCAGACGGCGACGTGTTTGACGATGGCGAGCCCGAGGCCGGTGCCACCGGTCGAGCGCGACCGGGCCGCGTCGACCCGGAAGAAGCGCTCGAAGATGCGTTCCTGGGCGGTCTCGGGGATGCCGATGCCCTGGTCGCTGACGCTGATCTCGACCGAGTCGCCGGCCGGACGGGCACTCACCACGATGCGGGTGTGCTCGGGGCTGTAGGCGACCGCGTTGTCGATCAGGTTGCGCAGGGCGGTGACGAGCAGTTCGTCGTCGCCCCAGATGTTCAGCCCACCGGCGCCACCGGCGACCAGCAGGATGTCTTTGGACGCGGCCTTGGTGCTGCACCGGTCGATGGCCTCGTGGACCGCCTCGTCGACCGGGACGGGCTCGGGAGTGGGGATCTTCTCCGCGCCCTGGATGCGGGACAGCGTGATCAGGTCTTGGATGAGGTAGGTGAGCCGGGCCGCCTCGTGTTGCATGCGGCCGGCGAAGCGGGTGACCGCCTCGGGGTCGTCGGCGGCGTCCTGGATCGTCTCGGCGAGCAGGCTGAGCGCGCCGACCGGGGTCTTGAGCTCGTGGCTGACGTTGGCGACGAAGTCGCGGCGGACCGCCTCGACCCGGAGCCGGTCGGTCTGGTCTTCGGCCAGCACCAGCACCTGGCCGGTGGAGCCGAGCGGCGCGACACGCACGGCGAAGTTGGTCGACTCCTGGCCGAACTTACGGCCCGGGACCTCGATCTCGCCCTCGCGGATCTCGCCGTCGCGGCGGACCTTGCGGGCCAGCGCGAGCAGTTCGGCCGAGATGAGGTTGTCGCCCCGGACCAGGCCGTAGGCGCGGGCCGCCGAACTGGCCCGCAGGACGCGGTCTTCCCTGTCGAGGACGACCGCCGAGGACGGAAGCACCGCGAGCAGGGAGGCCACACCCGGAGACAGCGTGTCTTCGGGTGGGGAGGTCGGCAGCGCTGGAGGTTCGGACTGCCGCCGGATCGCCAGCATGACGAGGGTGCCCACCAGGAAGCCACCCATCGCGGCAAGACTCGCCAGCAACTCATTCACGCCTCGATGCTAGGCGGGAATATGGATGTTCCTCACGGCCTAATGCCTACTGACCACGGCCTTTCCGGAAGAGTTCACTTTCCGGTTTCAGATCGTTCACGAAGCGACGATTACCGTGACGGGCATGCGCGACGCCTATCATCTCGAGTTGGACACCCTCACGATCAAGCTGGTCGAGATGACCCGCCTGGTTCGCTCGGCCATGTCCCGGGCCACCACGGCCCTTCTCGATGCCGATCTTCACCTGTCCGAGAGTGTGATCTCTCAGGACGAAGAGGTCAACCGGCTCTACGCCGAAGTTGAGACCTCCATCTACGAGCTGATGGCCACTCAGCAGCCCGTCGCGATCGACCTCCGTACGGTCATCACCGCGCTGCGCATGGCCGCAGACCTGGAGCGGATGGGCGACCTGGCCGAGCACATCGCCAAGATCGCCCGGATGCGCCACCCCGAGTCGGCCATTCCCGCCGAGCTCCGCGACACCATCGTCGAGATGGACCAGATCGCCGAGCGGCTGATCACCAAGACCGGCACCTGCATCGCCACCCGCGACGTCGAGCTCTCCAAGGAGCTCGAGGCCGACGACGACGCGATGGACATCCTGCACCGCCGCCTGTTCCGCGTGCTGCTCTCGCCGAACTGGAGCCACGGCATCGAGGCCGCGATCGACATCACCCTCGCGGGCCGCTACTACGAGCGCTACGCCGACCACGCGGTCCGCGTCGCCCGCGACGTCGTCTACCTGGTCACCGGCTCCCGCGACGGCGGCGAGGAGTAAACCCCAAAACGAAATCCCCGGCCCTCGGGGGGCCGGGGATTTTCTTATGCCTGAAACGAGTTATTTGCCCTGGTTGGCCACGGCCTCGATGGCTGCTGCGGCGGCCTCGGGGTCGAGGTAGCCCGAGCTGACCGGCTTGTAGTCGGCGTCGAGCTCGTAGCGCAGGGGGATGCCGGTGGGGATGTTCAGGCCGGCGATGTCGGCGTCGCTGATGCCGTCGAGGTGCTTGACCAGGGCGCGCAGCGAGTTGCCGTGGGCGACCACGAGGACGGTCTGACCGGCGGCCAGCTGCGGCACGATCGAGTCGTACCAGTAGGGCAGCATGCGGTCGACGACGTCGAGCAGGCACTCGGTCTTCGGGCGCACCTCGGCCGGCAGGCCCGCGTAGCGCGCGTCGGCGAACTGGGAGAACTCGTCGTCGTCGGCGATCGGGGGCGGCGGGGTGTCGTAGGAGCGGCGCCAGAGCATGAACTGCTCATCGCCGAACTCGGCGCGGGTCTGCGCCTTGTCCTTGCCCTGGAGGGCGCCGTAGTGGCGCTCGTTCAGCCGCCACGACCGCTGGACCGGCAGCCAGAGCAGGTCGGCCGCCTCCAGCGCGAGGTTGGCCGTGCGGATCGCGCGGGTGAGCAGGGACGTGTGCACCACGTCGGGGCGGACGCCCGCCTCAAGCAGCAGCCGGCCGCCGCGCGCGGCCTCCTCCTCTCCGGCGGCGGAGAGGTTGACGTCGACCCAGCCCGTGAACAGGCCCTTGACGTTCCATTCGCTCTCGCCGTGCCGGAGCAGTACCAAAGTCGCCATGACCGGCATCTTAGTGGTGGACGGTTAACGCTCCGGGTCGGCGAAACGGGCGAAAGCCTGCAAATTGGCAGTCGACTCCCCGCGTTCGAGCCGCCACTCCCACTCACGCCGTATCGAGGTGGCGAAGCCGATCTCCAGGGCCGGGTCGAACAGCTCGTCGGCGTAGGTCAGCACGCACCCGAGCAGCCGGTCGACCTCGGCCTCGGTGACCCCCTCGTGGGGGATCCGGCCGACGAGGTGGACGTCTCCCCGGTGGTCGAGGGCGAAGTGGACGCCGTACATCGAGCCGTTCTTGGCCAGGAGCCAGCGGTAGAACTCCTGGTGGTTCTCGTCGGGGCCGCGGCAGAAGAAGGCCTCGATGTTGAGGGCCTGTTCGTCTTCCACCAGCCAGACCATGGTCTGGAGCTTGTGGGTGCCGGGGAGCTTCACCAGGTAGGAGCCCGGCCGCGGGCTCTCGTAGGTGAGCTCCATCGACGTCAGGGCCGTCTCGATCACGGGTGCGACGCTCATCGGGCGGCCGCCACGGGCAGGAGCTGGCTCATGGCTCCGGTATACACCTCCACCAGCCGCGCGGCGGTGGCCGACCAGCCGAACGCGGCGGCGTGGCGGATCGCCCCCTCGGCGAGGAAGTCGCGCCAGGCGGGGCGGTCGAGCAGCCCGGCCAGCGTGCGGGCCCAGTCGGCCGGGTCGTGACCGTCGACGAGCAGGCCCGAGACGCCGTCCTTGACGGCGGTGCGCAGACCGCCGACCGACGCCGCCACGACCGGGGTGCCGCACGCCTGCGACTCCAGGGCGACCAGGCCGAACGACTCGTTGTGCGAGGGCACCACGGTGACGTCGGCGGCCCGGTACCAGTCGGCGAGCTCGGGCTGGGGCGCGGGCGGCGCGATCCGGACGAGATCGGCGATGCCCAGCTCGGCCGCGAGATCGGTGAGCAGCGACGGCCGGGCCAGGCCGGTGCCGCTGGGGCCGCCGACGCAGGCCACCACGAGCCGATCCCTTAACGCCGGGTCGTCGGCGATCATGCGGGCCGCCGCCTTGAGCAGCACGTCGGGGGCCTTCAGGGGCTGCACGCGGCCGACGAAGAGGAGCACGGCGGCGTCCTGCGGCAGGCCCAGCCGGTGGCGCGCGGCGCCCTTCGAGGCGGGCTGGAACACCCGGAGGCTGACCCCCGGGTTCACCACGCTCACGCGGTCGGGCGAGGCGGCGTACAGGGAGATGAGCTCCTGGGCCTCGGCGGCCGTGTTGGCGACCAGCTTGTCGGCGACGTCCACCACCTGTTCCTCGCCGAAGACGCGGGCCGGGGGTTCCGGGCGGTCGCCCTCGGCCAGCAGCAGGTTCTTGACCTTGGCCATGGTGTGCATGGTGTGCACCAGCGGCACGCCCCAGCGCTCCTTGGCCAGCCAGCCGACCTGGCCGGACAGCCAGTAGTGCGAGTGGATCACGTCGTAGCGGCCGGGCTCGTAGATCGCCTCGGTCCGCAGGACGCCCGACAGGAACGCGCACATCTGGCCCGGGAGGTCCGAGCGGTCGAGCTCCTCGTAGGGGCCCGCGGTGACGTGGCGGACCGTCACCCCCGGCGTCAGTTCGACGATCGGTGGCAGGTCACGTGCCGTCTGCCGGGTGAAGATCTCGACCTCTATGCCGAGCTCGGCCAGCCTTTTGGCCGTCTCCACGATGTAGACGTTCATCCCGCCCGCGTCGCCGGTTCCCGGCTGATCGAGCGGTGACGTGTGCATGCTGATCGTCGCGACCCGGTTCACCCGACGCACCCCACACCACCTCCAAACAACGACTAACCATGACACTCAGCCCAAGATTCCCGCCCTCACTAGGATTGCGGACATGACGAGAACAGCGGTGGTCACGGGGGCCAGCAGCGGAATCGGTGCCGCGACGGCCCGGCGGCTGGCGAAAGAGGGGTTCCAGGTCGTGGCGGCGGCCCGTCGTCGTGAACGGCTCGACGACCTCGCCGCCGAGCACCCGGGGATCGTCCCGATGACCCTCGACGTCACCTCGCAGGAGTCCGTCGACGCCTTCAACGCCGCCGTCCCGACGGTCGACGTGCTGGTCAACAACGCCGGTGGCGCGGTCGGCCTCGAACCGGTCGCCTACGGCCTGCTCGACGACTGGCGCGAGATGTACGAGGTCAACGTCCTGGGCACGCTCCGGATGACCCAGGCGCTGCTGCCGAAGCTGGTCTCCAGCGGCGACGGCGTGCTGGTCATGCTGACCTCGGTGGCCGGGCTGGTCTCCTACGAGGGCGGCGGCGGCTACTGCGCGGCCAAGCACGGCCAGACCTCGATGACCGAGGTGCTGCGCCTGGAGCTCGTCGGCGAACCGGTGCGGATCATCGAGATCGCCCCCGGCATGGTGGAGACCGAGGAGTTCGCGCTCAACCGCTTCCGCGGCGACGCCGACAAGGCCAAGAAGGTCTACGAGGGCGTGCCCGGCCCGCTGACCGCCGACGACATCGCCGACGTGATCTCCTTCGCGGTCACCCGCCCGGCCCACGTGAACATCGACCGACTGGTGATCCGGCCCCGCGCGCAGGCCGCCCAGCACAAGGTCCACCGCGTGTCATGAGACCCGTCGGGGCGATCACCCGGGGCACCACCGGCCACAACCGGCTCCGGCGCGCCGACCGCTGGCTGGCCGCCGTCCACGGCGGGCTGTTGCGGGCCGCCGCCGATCCGCTGGTGATGGACCTCGGGTACGGCGCCTCCCCCGTCACCACGCTTGAGCTGTTCGCCCGGCTTCGCGCGGTCCGGCGGGAGGTCGAAGTGGTGGGAGTGGAGATCGACCCCGAACGGGTCGCCGCCGCGATGGCGTACAGGACCGAGGGGTTGGATTTCCGCCGGGGCGGCTTCGAGATCCCGGGACGTTCCCCGCTGGTGATCCGGGCCTTCAACGTGCTGCGGCAGTATCCCGAGGCCGAGGCCTGGCGCCACTGGGAGCTGATGGCCTCCCGGCTCCAGCCCGGCGGGGTGATCGTCGAGGGCACCTGCTCGGAGATCGGCCACCGGGCCGTCTGGGTCGGCCTCGACCGCGAGGGGCCGCGCACCCTGACCTTCGCGGCCCGCTTCAACGGCGTCGACCGGCCCTCCGACCTGGCCGAACGGCTGCCCAAGACGCTCATCCACCGCAACGTTCCCGGCGAGAGGGTGCACGCCTTCCTCACCGACTGGGACCGGGCCTGGGCGGTCTCCGCACCTTTCCGCGCCTACGGGACCCGGCAGCGCTGGATCCGGGCGGCTGAAAGTCTTCAGGACTCCTGGCCCGTCTACCGGACCGCTCCGTTCGGCGGAACGGCCCGATGGCGGCTCGGTGAGCTGTCCCTGCCCTGGTCGGCGCTTGTAAGCTGAACCACAACCCACCCTCCCTCTACGGGACGTAGTACTACGCCGGGTAGGCTGAATGTCGTGAAGGGTCTTGGCGAGCTTGAGCGCAGCATCATGGACGTTCTCTGGGCGGAGCGGGCTCCGTTGACCGCCCGCGAGGTGGGGCGGCTGATCGCCGATCGCGATCTGGCGCCGACGACCGTCATGACCGTGCTCGACCGGCTGACGCGCAAGGGCTTCCTGACCCGCGTCCGCGACGGCCGCGCCTGGCGATACGAACCGGCCGCGAGCCGGGACGCCTACATCGCCGAGCTGATGCTGGAGGCCCTCGACATGACCGGAGACCGTTCCGCCGCGCTCACCAGGTTCGCCCAGGCCGTGTCCGGCACTGAGGCCGACGTGCTCCGAAAAGCTCTCACGGAGCTGGAGGAGGAGTGATCGCGGCCGTCGCGCTCGCCGCGCTCGCGACCGTCTGCGCGCTGGCCGCGTGGCGGATGACGTCGGTCCGCTGGACCTGGCGGGCGCCGAGGGCCGCGATCGCCCTGTGGCAGGCCCTCGGCCTGACATGGGGGCTCGCCTCGGTGGGCGCGCTGCTGGCCTACGCCCTCGAACCGTGGGGGCGCGGGGTGATCCACGGGCTGGTCTACCTGGTCACCCACTGGCGTGAGCCCGCGGGGCTCCAGCGGGTGGGCGCGCTGGCCGCCGGGCTCGCGCTGCTGACCGTGCTGCTGGCCGTGGTCGTGGTGGCCATGGCGCAGACCCTCCAGGCCCGCCGCCGCCACCGCCTGCTGCTGTCGCTGGTGGCCCGCGACGAACCCGCCGTTCCGGGTGTACGTGTGGTCGACCACCCCGGCGCCGCCGCCTACTGCGTACCGGGGCTGAAGTCGCAGGTCGTGATCAGCGAGGGCACCCTGAGCCTGCTGTCCCGCGACGAACTCGCCGCGGTGCTCGCCCACGAAGACGCCCACGCGCGCGAGCGCCACGACCTGGTGCTGCTGCCGTTCGCCGCGCTGCGCTGGGTGCTGCCGTGGTCGAAGGTGGTCCGCGACGCCAACGCGTCGGTCGCGCTGCTGGTCGAGATGGCCGCCGACGACCACGCCCGGCTGCGGGTGCCGCCCAAGCGGCTGGCCACCGCGCTGCTGCGCTTCGGCGCGGCCGGCGTCGCCCTGACCCCCCACGGCGCGCTCGGCATGGGCGCCGAAAACGTGATGGCCCGGGTGAACCGCCTGGTCAAGCCCGGTCCGGCGATGCGCAGACGCTACCGCTACGGCATCGTCGCGGGGGCCGCCCTGCTTACCACGTCGGCACCCCTTTTGTGGTTCTTGCCCCAGTGAGTTAGCTATCGTTAACCAGAGCGTTTGCAAATGCATACAAGCTCTGGCAAGCTGGACGACATGGAACTCCCCAAGGTCGGCTCGATCGGTGAATACATCCGCGAGCAGCGGACGCAGGCGAAGATCTCGCTTCGTCAGCTCGCGGCCCAGGCGGGGGTGTCCTTTCCATACCTGAGCCAGGTCGAGCGAGGCGTGCGCAAGCCGAGTGCCGAGATACTCAACCAGATCGCCAAAGGGCTGCGCATCTCGTCCCAGGCGCTCTACGTGCAGGCCGGACTGATCGACGAACGTGAGCCCGACAGTGACGTCCTGGCGGCGATCCGCGCCGACGTCACGATCACCGGGCGCCAACGCCAGGTGCTGGTCGACATCTACGAGTCGTTCCGCAAGGAGAACCGGGCCGCGGAAACCGAAGGAGCCCAGCCGACGCAACCGGCTGAGCCCCTGGATGCGGCCTCACTAAACGGTCACGCCACTTCAGAAGGGTACAACCTGTCATGACCATCGCCACCGAGGTCAAGAAGATCACCGAGTCCAAGCCGTTCTACGCGCTGACCGGCGCCGGCGACTACGCGGTCGAGAAGCTGCGCGAGATCCCCGACCGCGTCATCCAGCTCCAGCAGATCCGCCGGGAAGAGGCCTACGCCTACGCCGGCCGCGTGCAGGGCAAGGCCGAAGACGTCGCCAACACCGTCGCCGAGCGGCTCAACGCCCTCTACGAAGACCTGGCCAAGCGTGGCCGCCAGATCGTCAGCCAGGCCAGCGGCGAGGCCGCGCTGGAGCTGACCGAGGTCTCCGAGGCGGCCGACCCGGCCACCGCGGCCAAGGCCACCACGCCGGTCAAGCGCCCGGCTCCCCGCAAGACCCCGACGGCCTCGAAGGCGTCGTAACGACCGAGGTCGACGGCCCCGGCGGGAGGAATCCCGCCGGGGCCACGGTTTTCTCGTCCTGCGCACTACCGAAACCAGACACTAGGCTGGTGGACATTCCGACCTTGACCCAGCGGGAGTGACGAGATGCTCAACCCTGTTCTGGACATCATCTTCTGGGGCCTCACTGTCGCGGCGTTCGGGATGTCGGCGTGGGCCCTGATCCACGCGATCCGCACCCCCGCACGGGCCTTCCAGGCCGCAGGCAAACTCAGCAAGAACCTTTGGATGATCTTCACTGCGCTGGCAACGCTATTCACCCTCGCCGCCGCGACCGGATACATGGGCGAGGGGATGTACATGCTGAACTTCCTAACCATCGCCTCGGTGATCGCGTCCGGCATCTACCTGGCCGACGTGAAGCCTGCCGTCAACGAGTACAAAGGCGGCAGCGGCGGCAACCAGGGACCCTACGGTCCGTGGTAGGGGGCCTGTTCAGTCGAGCAGATGCCCGACGCGGGCAACGGCCGACCTTCGCCCGTCCGCGTCGTTAAAGCCAGTCGCGCTTTTTGAACTGGGTGTAGAGGATGACCGACGCGACCAGCCACAGGCCGGTCGACGTCCAGAATCCCCACGGCTGCTGCGAGCCCGGGTAGGGCACGTTCTGGCCGTAGAAGCCGGTGATCATGGTGGGCACGGCGATGATCGCGGCCCAGCTGGTGACCCGCTTCATGATCAGGTTCATCTTGTTGTTGGCCATGGTCATGTGGGCCTCGCGGATGTTGCCCAGCAGGTCGCGCAGTGAATCGGTCCATTCGGCGGCACGCACGGCGTGGTCGTAGACGTCCTGGAAGTAGGGCGCCAGGCTGCTGTCCCTGATGACGTCGTTGCGGCGGAACAGGGTGTTGACGAGCTCCCGCATCGGGGCGACCACCCGCCGCAGGCCCACCAGGCTCTTGCGCAGCTCGAAGGTCTGCCGCTGTTCGTCCCGGCCCGGCAGGGTCTCGTGGAACAGGCCCTCTTCCAGTTTCTCGATCTGGTCGTCCATCGCCTCGACGACGTCGAAGTGGGTGTCGACGACGTAGTCGAGCAGGCCGTGCAGCAGGAACGCCACCCCGTGTTCGGCCAGGTTGCCGCCGGAGTCCCAGCGCCGCTGGACCTGGTCGATCGAGAACGACTCGCTGGTGCGTACCGTGACCAGGGCCCGTTCGGTGATGAACGCCGACGCCTCGACCGACTCCAGACGACCCGTGTGCTCGTCGAAGTGGGTGGCGTAGACGTTCAGGAACATGTGGGTGTCGTAGATGTCGAGCTTGGGGCGCTGGCTCGGGTGCAGGGCGTCTTCGATGGCCAGCGGGTGGAGGCCCAGCTCCTCGCTGATCGCGTCGAGGTCGGCGCGCGTCGGCGTGCACAGGTCGAACCAGACCACCGCGTCGGGCTCGTCGAGATGATCGGAGACGTCGGCGATCGGGAAGCCCTCGGCTTCGAGTTTCCCGTTGCGGTAGAGCCGGGTGCGTGCCACCGGCTCAGCCTACTCCGCAGGTGTTTCAGGCCATTCTGACCCGGAGCTCCCCCACCGGCCGGCCGCCGCCCGTGATCGGCGGAACCAGGCCGTCGGGGACGTCTTCTCCCAGGGCCTTCAGCGCGTAGGCGGTGACCGCGACGCGGGCCCGCTGGCCGCCGTCGACGATCTTCACGGCGGCGGCACGGCCGTCGGACAGCGCGAACGCGTCGAACGCCTCCGCCCCCGCCTTCAGCATCAGCCCGGGGACCCCGCGCATGAGCGCCGCCTCGGGCCGCTTCGTGCCGCTCGTGTGCTCGGGGTGGGCGCGCATGGCGTCGGCGACCCGGCGCTCTCTCGTCCCCTCGGCGGCGGTGACGATCCGCCGGAACGCGCGGACGACCCCGACCATCGACACGTAGAACAGCGGCGCCCCACAGCCGTCGACGCCGGTGGCGGCGATCCGCTCCGAGGTGAGCTCCTCGACGGTGCCCCTGATCGACTTCTGCAGCGGATGGGTGGGGTCGAGGTAGCCCTCGGTCGGCCAGTCGTTGACCGCGCAGGTCGCGAGCATCGCCGAGTGCTTGCCGGAGCAGTTCATGTAGACGCGGCCGTGGTCGAGGGAGGCCCGGTCGTCGGGGTAGTCCTCCGGGCACCGCAGCGCCGACTCGTCGAGACCGGCGTCGCCGAGGATGCGCCGGGCGCCCTCGACGTGGATGGACTCGCCCGCGTGGCTGCCGCAGGCCAGCGCCAGCAGCTCGCCGTCGAGGTCGAGCCCGGCGTGCAGCATCCCGACGGCCTGCAGCGGCTTCATCGAGGAGCGGGGCGAGGCGGGGGCCTGCACGTCGCCATGGACCAGGACGGGGGAACCCTCGGCGTCGACGGCGACGACCCGGGCGCGGTGGACCGACTCCACGAACCCGGAGCGGACCACCTCGACCAGCAATTCGGACATGCCGTCGACTGTAGGGCATGGCAGAATCCGGCCATGCGCGCGGTGGTCCAACGAGTGAGCCAGGCCTCGGTGACGGTCGACGGGACCGTCGTCGGAGCAATAGATGAACCCGGCCTGATGGTCCTGGTCGGTGTCACCCACACCGACGGGCCCGCCGAATCGGTCAAACTGGCCGCGAAACTGTGGGGGCTGCGGATCCTCGACGGCGAGAAGTCCTGCTCCGACATCGGGGCGCCGCTGCTGGTGATCAGCCAGTTCACCCTCTACGCCGACACCAAGAAGGGCCGCCGCCCGACCTGGCAGGCCGCCGCCCCCGGCCCGGTGGCCGAGCCCCTGGTCGTCGCGGTCGTCGACGAACTCCGCAGGCTCGGCGCGCGGGTGGAGACGGGCCGGTTCGGCGCCGACATGAAGGTCAGCCTGCTCAACGACGGCCCGATCACCCTGGTCATCGACGTCTAGGCTCGCCAGATCCCGATGCCGAGCTCGGCCAGTTCGGCGGTGGCGCCCCGCGGGTCGGTGACCGCGCGTTCGGCCACCCCGGTCAGGTCGAGGGGGCTCCCGTCTGACGTGACCAGTTCGGCCGGTTCGCTCCAGGAGTGCCGGAACGTGGCCTTCCCCGCGTGGACCGCCGCCAGGTTCATCAGCATCTCCAACGGCGTCAGGAACAGCTCGGACAGTTCCTCGGTCTTGGCGTCCGGGAAGAGCGGCCGCGCGACGTCTTCGAGCTGGCCGTCTTCGAGCATCCGCAGCACCTGCGGCAGCCCAGGGCCGGTGAGCCCGATGGTGGCGAGGATCCCGTCGGCCTCACGCTGGAGTTGCGCGGTGGTGGCCGCATGGGTGAACTCGGGCCAGGCCAGCACCATGTCCTCTTCGGGCTCCCTGCCCTCGGCCCGAATGGCCGCCACAGTGATCTCCAGCAAAGTGGCTTGCACCGCCGCCTGGGCGGCGGGCAGGTCGTGGATCAGCGCTGTGGCGGGCCGCCCGTCCGACGGGACGAGGGACTCGCGAAACCGCGCAGCCCGGGTCGCCGAGGCCGGATAGGGATCCCGCCATGACTCTTTGCCGGGGAGCGGCTTGGCCCGCAGGGCGTCGACCTCGCTCTTGCGCGCGGCGACGAATTCGGCGAACCCGCCGAACAGGTCGCCGGCCAGATGTCCCGCGTCCAGACCCGGCTGCAGGTGGAACTCGTGGAAGGAGTTCCATGCGGAGCTGATCGCCCAGATCTCGTGCATCGCATCGAGCGCGGCGGCCGACCCGGCCACCCGCACGCCGATGGCATCGGCGCGGAACTCCCAGCGACGGCAGACGAAGCCGTCGATCACCCCGCACAGCCACCTGTACGCACGGAACGCCCACCCGGCCGGATTGGTGGGGCCGAGGGCCTCGGCGGTGGCGGTGATGGCCGTGCCGCACCGGAGGGCGACCCCGACCCACCGGGTGTGACCAGCGGCGAAGTGCCCCAGGTGGTGCGCAAGGCCGAACCGGACCTGGCCGACCGTCATCGTCTGGAGCAGCGGCAGACCGAGGAACAGAGCGCGGTGGCCCCGCACGAAGGCATGGCCGTACCAGAAATTGATCTCCGACGTGATCCGGACCTCGTGCGGAGGACGCGTTCCGGCCTCCTCTGCGACCTCCCGCACCAGCCGCCACAGCCCGGGGGCCTGATCGGCGTCGAGGGCGGGCCCGGACGAGTGTTCGTCCCGCCACCGCAGCGCCCGCCACAGCCCACGCCCCAGCGCGTAGACCAGGCAGCCGGCCCAGCCGAACATGACCAGCACGAGCAGCACGAAGCCACCTGCCGGCACGCCTCCCGGGGGTATCGCCCGTAACAGCAGAACGAACCCGATGAGCTGCGCAGCGGCCACTCCGATCAGCCCGCACAACATCACGATCGACACCAGGGCACGTCCCATGCGAGCACGTTAGTGCCAACGGGGCTTTTGTATCAGTTTGTGGCGTTTGCCGGAGTGTGTTCGCGGGCCGACGCCACAGTACCGCCGGGCGTTTGGAGGAACACTCACGGGCCACCCTCACGGCCTGACAACTCGGTCCGCCGGGCGCTCACATCAGGTCGGCGCGTTCAGCCAACCGCCCACCGGCCACCATCACGGCCCGGCACCGCAAGTACCGCCGGACGTTTGGCGGAGCACCCACGGGCCTCCATCACGGCCTGACAACTCGGTCCGCCGGGCGCTTACACCAGGTTGAGGCGTTCAGCCGACCGTCCACCGGCCACCATCACGGCCCGGCGGCCGCAGTATCGCCGATTGAGGCGCTCAGCCGGCCGTTCACGGGCCGTAAGGGGGCCGGCGCCGCAGTTCCGCCGGGCCTTTACATCAGATTGGGGCGTTTGGCGGAGCGCTCGCGCTCCATCTTCGCGGCCTGGCGCCGCAGTTCCGGGTC
Source organism: Herbidospora sp. RD11066 (assembly GCF_054661255.1). Lineage (NCBI taxonomy): Bacteria > Bacillati > Actinomycetota > Actinomycetes > Streptosporangiales > Streptosporangiaceae > Herbidospora > Herbidospora sp. RD11066. The sequence continues at coordinate 179,546 of NZ_BAAGDO010000009.1, read as the reverse complement.
GACCGTGACGTTGCGACCGGCGTCTGGCGGCACGATCACCTCCTGCTTGGCGGCCACATGACCGGCCACCAGGTCGATGTCGACCGGGACGGTGCGCTTGACCACCGCGAGGGCGATCGGCCCGAGTTCGTGGTGGCGTGCGGAGGAGCCCACGAACCCGATCTGGCCCGGGGTCGCCGCGCCGTCGGTGGCCGCCTCGGGGTCGGCCTCGGCCGGGGTGCTGACGCCCAGAGTCACCGGGGTTCCGTGGGGAGGCAGGTCGTCGACGCTGCCGTCGAGGTGGAGGAAGACCAGCCTGCGCGGCGGGTGGCCCAGGTTGTGGACCCGCGCCACCGTCTCCTGCCCCCGGTAGCAGCCCTTCTTCAGGTGGACGGCCGTCTCGATCAGCCCCAGCTCATGAGGGATCGTCTTGTGGTCGGTGTCGAACCCGAACCGGGGGATGTACGCCTCGATGCGCAGCGCCTCATAGGCCCACAACCCGGCCAGCGACGACTGTTCGGCCAGCTCGGAGCGGGGGATCAGCCGGTCGTCGCCCGGCACGCCGGAGATCACGGCCCAGTCGGCCGAGACGTCGGTGATCTCGACACGGAGCATGAAGCGCATCTTCTCGAGCCAGGTCACCAGCGCCTCGGACGCACCGGGCTCGACGTGGATCCACGTCGTGTCGCCGTCGTCGCGGAGGTAGAGGTGGTGTTCGAGGCGGCCCTGCGGGTCGAGGAACAGCGTCTGCGTCCAGACCCCGGGCTTGAGGTCGTCGAGTTTCTGGGAGCTCAGGCTGTTGAGCCAGCTCAACCGGTCGGGCCCGGAGACGGTGATCACGGGACGGTTGCTGCGGTCGACCACGGCCCGCCCGGCCGCCAGGGCCCGCTGTTCGGCGTAGAGATCGCCGTAGTGGGCGGCCACGGCGTCGTCGGGGGACGCGGCGGGGACTGCTCCGGGGACGTCCAGCAAAGGGCTGCGCATACCTCTCAGGCTAAGCCCGCTCAGCGGCAGTCGCGGCACCGCCCGAAGATCGTCAGGTGGTGGACGTCGGTCTGGAAGCCCATCTCGGTGTCGAGCCTGGCCACCATGTCGCCGACCAGCTCGGGAGGCGCCTCGATGATCTGCCCGCACCCCCGGCAGACCAGGTGGACATGGTCGGCGTCGGCGGCCAGATGGTAGGTCGGCGCCCCGTGGCCGAGATGGGTGTGGGTGACCAGCCCGAGCTCCTCGAGGAGTTCGAGGGTGCGATAGACGGTCGAGATGTTCACGCCGCGCGCGGTCTCCTGGACCTTCGCGCAGATCTCCTCGGGAGTGGCGTGGGTGAGCGCACTGACCGCCTCGAGGACGAGCTGGCGCTGCGGAGTGACCCGATATCCGCGGGCCCGGAGCTCGTCGTGCCAGGTGTCGGTCATGCGGAAATCCTACGGCTCGTAATTGACTTGCCCGCCCCGGAAGGGAGCGCTTAGCGTACGAAGCACGCAGAAAGGAGGTGGTCCGACTAATGATTAATCATGATTGGGCTAGCGAGGTGGCTGTCCGCTAGGACATCCGATCCGGGCCAGCTCCGGGTCGGCGCGTCCGAGCGCAGATCCAGACAGACACCGGAACCCCGGGCAGCCGGCGGGTCAGGGCGTTAGACCCTTTCCCATTGGTCCAGCCGGCCCGCTCATCCGAGCGGAACGCGCCCGGGGTTTCTTCTTGCCCCCGTGTCATCGCACCACCGGGCCACACCCGCCAAAGACTTGCCTCACCACTGGGCTACGTCCGCGAACGACCCGCTGCCCGCGGGGCCGCGCCTGCGAAAGACTTTCTGTGCTGCCGGGGCCACTCCCGCGAACAACTTGCCGCACCGCCGGCCACACCCGCGAACGACCTGATGCTCGCCGGGATATGCCCAAGAAAGACTTTCTGTGCTGTCGGGCCGCCCCCGCGAATAACTTGCTGCAGCGCCGGACCACGTCTGCGAAAGACTTGGCCGCAACGCCGGGCCCTACTCGGGAACAACTTGTTGCACCACCCGCGCCATGCCCGCGAACGACCTGCTGCACCGCCGCGCCCCTACCCGCGAACAACCCACTGCCCGCCGAGCCACATCCGCGAGAGACTTCCTGCGCCGCCGGCCGTGCTCGTGAGCGGCGTGCGTGGGCCCACTTCGTGTCTTGCTTACAGGCCGCCTCAGTGGCTCCTCGGCAGGCCGGTTCGCGTTCCTGTCGGTGCGGGCCGTCTCAGTGGCCTCTCGGCTCGACGCCCAGGATCTCGCACGACTGCTGGTAGAGCTCGACAACCGCCTTGCGGACCTGGGCGCGTTCGGTGATCGGCGCGGGCCACTTGACCGTGATCGGGTCGCCGTCGGCCTCGAAATGGATCGCCTCGGTGTCGACGTCGGTCGTGCGGGCCGCGGTGGCGTCGGGCTTGCCGCCCAGGGCCCGCACGATCAGCAGCGCGTCGGCCGCGTGGTCGTCGTTCATGTGCTTCTTGATCGCCTCGACCGCGTCGGAGGTCAGCGGGGTGCTCATGGCGCCCGATCCTAGTCGGCGACCTTCTTCAGCTCCGCCGAGGCGTGGTCCTGCAGGGGGAGGCCGACGGCGGCCATCTCGTAGGCGTACATGAGATTGCCGTTGACCAGGCCGTAGAGGCGCTTGCCGGCCGCATAGTCCTTCGAGGTGACGGTGCGCGCCACGACGTCGGTGATGAGTTCGATCTTGTGGAAGACGACCTCGCCGACGTAGATCTCGATGATCCCGGTCGGGTGGGCCAGCATGACCTCGATCTGGCGCTCCGGCTGTACGCGCCAGAAGCCCGACTCGCTGGCGAGCGGACGGACCTTCTCGCCCTTCTGGTCGAGCAGCCAGGTGCGGCTGCGGTAGCTGAGGAACGGCTTGCCGTTGTGTTCGAAAACGATCTCCTGGCCGAAGTTGGCGCTCTCCATCGTCGGGTAGCCGATGACCCCGGCGCCCTCCCAGTGGCCCAGCAGGAACGCGATCGGCTCAAGATCGGGATGTACGTCCATGCCGACAAGGCTAGTGCGGGTTTAGGCTGCGGGCATGGCACGCCAACTGGTGATCAAAGTGACCGCGGGCGCCGACGCCCCCGAGCGGTGCAACCAGGCCTTCAACGTCGCCGCCGCGGCGATCGTCAGCGGGGTCGGGGTGTCGCTCTGGCTGACCGGCGAGTCGTCGTGGTTCGCCCTGCCCGGCCGGGCCGAGGAGTTCAAGCTCGCCGAGGCGGCCCCGCTCGAAGACCTGCTGGCCGCCGTGCTGGCCGCGGGCCGGGTGACCCTGTGCACCCAGTGCGCCGCCCGGCGCGGCATCACCCTCGACGACCTGATCGAGGGGATCCGCATCGCGGGCGCGCCGACGTTCGTCGAGGAAATCACCCAAGAAGGTGTCCAGGCGCTGGTCTACTGAGGCCATTAAGCTTCGGCCTGAGCGAGGCAAGTCCCTTCTATTCTTGTACGGGGCTTAAAGATGACACCCGGTGACCCGCTGGCCGAATTACGTTCCCGCCTTCAGGAGCAATACCGCGTGGCCGGGAAACCGAGCTACCGCGAACTCGCCAAACAGACCGGCATGAGCCACACCACGGCGAGAACGGTCATCCTCTGCGAACGCCTCCCCAGATGGGGCGCCCTCGAACTGATCGCCGAAGCCCTGGGCGCCCGGACCGAAGAATTCCACCGCCTGTGGCTCACCGCCGACGCCGCCATCACTGCCCCGATCGCAGGCACCCCCGCGACGCCCTCCGGCCCGGCCGCCCCCACGCCCCACGACATCGGAAGCACCACACCACATCACGAAATTTCCGGCACGGGTGCGCAAGGCCGACACCTCCCAGCAGACCAGCCACCTTCCGAGGCAAGATCCACTGCCGCGGAGGCCAAGACTGCCGGCCAATCGCTCCCCGGCGCAGGACCCGTGCCTGCGATAACACATGCTCAGACGAACCCCGCCGCGCAAGAGATCGCCGCCGCAGATACCGGGACAACGCCAACACACGCTCAGACGGTCCCCGCTGTCGTAGGACAAGAGAGCACCGCGCCCACGCCACCAGACGCCCGGACGATTCCGACAGCCACCGCGCGAGAGACCACCATCGCGGAAAAGGTGCCGTCCGCGCCCCACATTCAGACGACCCCCGCAGCGGCCGCACAAGAGACCGCCGCAGAAACCGCGCTCACGCCACCACACGCTCAGACGACCCCTGCAGCAGCCGCACAAGAGACCGCCGCAAAAACGGTGCCCGCAGGAACGCACACCCAGACGACCCCCGCACCCTCCACACAAGAGATCACCGCCGCGGAAACCGCGCCCTCAGCGCCCCACACCCAGACAATCCCCCCAGCCGCCGCGCAGAAGATCCCCGCCGCAGAAACCGCGCTCGCGCCACCACACGCTCAGACAATCCCGGCAGCAGCCGCACAAGAGATCGGCGACTGGGGTGCGGCCACACCTGACCAGGCATCCCACGCCAAATCGGATGTGGCCCGTTCCTCTGGATTGTCGCGGCGGACGCTGCTCATCTCAGCGGCACTCGTGGCTGCCGCAGGTGCGGTGCTGGTGCCTCGGTTGTGGTCGGGTGAGCCTGGGCCGCGGGAAGGGACGCTCTTCGGTGGGCCGCTGTCGGGGGAGCACGGTGCCGTCTGGTCGGTGTCCTGCGGGTTTCTCGGGGAGCGGCCCGTCGTGCTGTTCGGGTGTCAGGACGGCACGGTGCACCTCCGCGACTTCGTCACCGGTGAGCGCATCGGCGGGGTGCTCACCGGTCACGACCGGGCCGTCTTCGCCGTCAAGGTCGCCACTCCCCCAGGCGGGCCGACGATCGGGGTGACCGCAGGAGCCGACGGCACGGTCAGGGTGTGGGATCTGGCCTCGGGCCAGGGGCGGGTGCTCAACGCCGGACAGGAGACCGGCGGGATCAACGCCCTCGCACTCGGGCTCATCGGCACGCACCTGGTCGCCTACTCGGCCGGAGACGACGGAACGATCCGCCAATGGGATGTGGCGTCGGCCACCCCGGAGCACCGGGTGCTGGGCGAGCCGCTCGCGCTCCCACCCAAGGCGATCGCGTTCGACCTGGTCGGCGGGGTGCCGGTGCTGCTCTCGGGAGGGGACGACCGGCTGGTCAGACGGTGGTCCCCGCTCGACGCCAAGCCCACGGGCGTGCCCCTCGGCGGTCACGACGGCACGATCTGGAACCTCACCATGGGCCGCGCCGACGGCAAGGCGGTCGCCCTGTCGGCCGGTGAGGACGGCACCGCCCGCCTCTGGGACCTGACGGCCGAGCAGCCCCTCGGCCACCTGCTGGGGGAAAGGCTGCCCAACCCGGTCAAGTGCGTCGCGCTGGCCGACGTCGGCGGCACCACGATCGGGTTCTCGGGCGCCGACGACGGCACCCTCCGTGAGTGGAACCTGACCACGTCGAAGCAGGTCGGCCCTCCACTCGGAGGGCCGAGCACCGGGCCCGAGGGCATGGAGGTCGCTCACCTGAACGGGCGGACCCACCTGTTCGCCGGCACGTGGGACGGCTCGGTGTGGACGTGGGACCTCGGCCCTACGGCTTGAGCACGGCGTCGAGGCGTTCGTTGCGGAGGCGGTCGTACCAGGTGTCGTCGATCTGCGGGAGCGGGCCGACGGCCCAGCGGAGCAGCAGGTCGGCCAGGGCCGGGTTGCGGGCGAGGGCGGGGCCGTGCAGATACGTACCGATGATCTTGCCGGCGAAGCAGCCCTCGGTGCCGTCGCCGTTGCCGGTGCCGACGAGGGTGCGCGACAGCGGGGTCACGCCGGGGCCCAGGCGGGTCACGCCCATGTGGTTCTCGAAGCCGGTCAGGGTCGGCAGGCCCAGCGACGGGTCGACCTCGGCGGCCAGTTCGCCGACCGAGCGGCGCTCGCCCCGGCCCGACGAGATGTCGAGCAGGCCGATGCCGGGCACCGGCTGGCCCTCTTCGCCGCCGAACACCGAGCCCATGATCTGGTAGCCCGCGCAGACGGCCAGCAGGGACGCGCCCCGCTGGATCGCCCGGTGGAGGCCGCCGTCACGGCGCAGCCGCTCGGCCCCGAGGATCTGGGGGCGGTCTTCGCCGCCGCCGATGAGGTAGATGTCGCCCTGCTCGGGGACCGGGTCGGACGACCGCACGTGGACGGTCTCGACCGGGATGCCCCGGCTGCGCGCGCGCTGTTCGAGCACGAGCACGTTGCCCTGGTCGCCGTAGGTGGAGAGCAGGTCGGGGTAGATCCAGACGATGCGGAGACTAGACTGCACGGCCGAACTCCGTCCGGATCGACTGGAACGCGGTGTAGTTGGCGATGACGTCGATCTCGCCGGGAGGGAGCGCGTTGACCGCCTGGCCGAAGGTGTCGACCAGGACGAAGCGCACTCCGGCGACGTCGAGGCGCAGGGCCAGGTCGAGGCGGCGTTCGCCGGTCACGTAGACCTGGCGGCCCGAGAGGATGCGGTAGTCGACGTCCCACAGCCAGGAGGTGTCGCGGCCGTCGGGGCCCTGCGCGTTGACCGACAGGATGATCGGGCGCTCGGCGCGGGTGACGTCGAAGGCCTCCAGCCAGCCCGCCGGGTTCTTGGCCAGCAGGAGCTTCATCACGCGGCCGTCGCGCTGGACGGTCGTGTAGCGCCCGGCCACCGAGGTGACCTCGCGCAGGCGGGGCAGCGCGCGCTGGGGTTCGAGGCCGAAGGCGGCGGCGGTGGCCAGCGCGATGACCGCGTTGGAGCGGTTGGCCTGGCCGGGTAGCTGGAGGTCGAGCCGCCAGCGCTGGCCGTAGGGGTCGATGGCGTCTTCGCCGTCGAGGATCCAGTTGGGCTCGGGACGGCTGAACGTGCACTCGCGGCAGGCCCAGTCGGCGTTGACGATGCCCTCGGCGCGGTCGAGCGGGCCGCCGCACTCGGGGCAGCACCACGAGTCCTCGTGCCAGCGCTGACCGCCGGCGACCCAGGTCACCCGGGCGGCCGTGGAGGCGCCCCAGGTCACGAGCGGGTCGTCGCAGTTGGCGATCACGTGGGCGGGCTTGCCGGCCAGGGCGCGGCGCCACTTCTGCGCCAGCAGCCAGATCTCGGCCGCGCGGTCCATCTGGTCGCGGCTGAGGTTCATCAGCGTGACGACCCCGGCCTCGGTGGTGGCCAGGACCTCGGGCAGGTATTTCTCGTCGACCTCGAGCACCCCGTAGGGGGCGCTCTTCTGCGAGGAGAGCGCCGAGACGTGCCCGGCGGGCATGTTGGCGCCGAACGCGTTGGTGGCGACCTCACCGAGCTCCTGGAGCGCCGAGGCGATCAGGCGGGTCGTGGTGGTCTTGCCGTTGGTGGCGCTGACGAGCGCGAGCTTCTTGTCGGCGGCGAGCTTGCGCAGGAGGTCGGGCTCCAGCAGCATGCCCACCCGGCCGCCGATCACGGATCCGTCGCCGCGCCCGGTCGCCCGGGAGAGCGTCGCGGCGGTGCGGCCGAGCGCGCTGGCGAGCTGGGCGCGCAAGGGCAACTGACTCATGTCGGTGATCCTATCCGCGCTCGGCGGGGACGGGGTCGGTGAAGGACAGCTCGGCCGGGGTGTCGCCGTCGAACGGGAGAACGAACCGGCGCGGCCAGGAAAGGATGGTTTCCAGCCACGCCGCCCCCATTGTGTGGGCGACATGCCGGATACGTTCCCGGGGCTCGACACCGACCGCGACGGTCGAGATGTCGCGCTGGATGCCCTCGTGCTCGTCGTCGCCGAGGATCACCCGCCAGGCCAGCGCGCGGTTGCGGTCGACCTCCATCGACAGCGGATGGTGGCGCAGGGCCTTGGCCCGATGTCCGAGAAGTTCCGTTCTGGTCTCGACCGCGACGCCACCCCCGTTCACGCCGGCGTGCAGGTAGGGGCGGCCTGAGGGGTCCGTACCGAAAAGGGCGTATTCCATGGTCGGCGCGGGGCTGCGCAGGTTGGGCGCCGGGTGGCCGTAGGGGAACAGGCGGTCGACCTCGTGCAGCCATCTGATCTGCGGGATCACCCACGCCGGGCCGGGCTTGTCGCCGGCGCCCGAACCGGCCAGCAGCCCGGCGGCGATCTCGGCGGCCTTCTCGGTCAGCAGGGTCGGGTCGAACCAGGTGCGCAGCGACCAGGCGCGGCGGGCGACGCTGCGCTCCACGAGCGTCGCGAGCAGGCATTCGCGGCGCCTTGTGGGCAGTTCCGACCAGATGTCGGCCAGGATGCGCGGCACGCCGGGCAGCGACCGGTTCGCGACGAACGACAGGATCACGGTGTCGGTCCAGATCCGGAGCCACGCCCACTCGGGCGCGACGGCGAGCAGGTCCGCTTCGCGGACCTCGAAGAGCGTGCAGGCCTTTCCGGTACGGCACTCTCGACCGCAGGCGGCCGATCGGCGGCCCTTGATGGGCGGCGCCGGGCTCTGGCGCACCTGCTCCCTGCCCTCCCCCAGCGGCACCTGGATGCGCAGAGGCCGGTCCATGCCGTCGGCGAAGACCGCCGCGAAGCCCGGCTGGAGCGACACGACCTGGCGCGACTGTTCCTCCGACAGGTTCATGGCGGCACCGACGAGCAACCTGTCGTCTTCGGCGGGAAGACGGTGCACGACCTTCAGAGCGGTGTTCTTGACGACGTCCGAGACGAGCTTGGTGGGGATCTGCTCGGCCACGACGATGCCCTCGCCGTAGGCGCGGATCTCGGCCAGCATGCCCGCGAGCAGCTCGACCGCGTGGGTGGAGGCCCGCTGGGAACCCCGGTCGCGCAGCAGCCGGTGGGCCTCCTCGATCACGATGACGTGCTGGAGCCCCCGCGACTTCTCCTGGCGGGCCCGCATCCGCAGGTGCTCGACGATGCGGATGATCAGGGTGCCCATGAGGAACGCCTTGTCCTCGTCGTTGGCGACGTCCTCGATCGCGAGCACCACGTTGCGCTGGAGCAGGCCGCCGATGTCAGCGGGGTGGCCGCCCTCGAAGAACCGCCCGGCCGAGCCGACCCGCAGCGACCGCAGCCGCAGCGAGATGAAGCCCTCGACGTCGGCCTGGACCTCGTTGCCGTAGCCGATCTCCTCGATGACCTCCAGGGCGTGCTGCTGGAGCTGCTCCAGCGTCGGCACCTGCGGCTGGACCGCCGCGCCCGGTATGCCGCCGCCGGTGACGACGTCCCAGCCGTTGGCCTCGTAGACGCGCTGGAGGGCCAGCGACATGATCTGCGGGAACGGCTCCTCGGCGTCGAAGGCGGCCATGAACAGCGCCCGGACCATGTCGATGTGGGCCTGCACCGGATAGCCCGGTTCGGGCGCCAGCGGGTTGACGCTGAACGGCACGTCGCCCGGCGCCGACGGGTTGATCACGGTCAGCGGGGCCAGGCCCTCGATGCGCCCGGCCATGGCGGCGTATTCGGACTTGGCCGGTTCGATGGCCAGCCACGGGATGCCCGCCTTGGTGAGCTGTTCGAGCAGGTGCCGCACGGTCTGCGACTTGCCCGAGCCGGTCGCGCCGGTGACGAAGGCGTGCCGGTTGAGCGTCGCCAGCGGCACCCGGAAGGTGCCGACCGCCCGGTCCTGCCCGTCGACGATGGCCCCGAGGTCGAGCATGTCGCCGCCGGTCGAGTCGGCCTCGCTGGTGACGTCGAAGAATCCGGCGTCGAGGACGCGTACACCCGGAACCTCACGCCTGGGCAGCCCGGCCAGTGCCGCGAGCGCGCCCGCCGTGGCGGCGAAGGGCGCGGCGGCGCTGTCGGTCGGGTCCTGGAAGTTGACGTTGAGGGCCTCGGTGAAGCTGTAGACGGGCTCCTGGGCGGTCGGCCGGGCCGGGCCCGCCATCGCGCTGCGCAGGCGGTAAGGGTGGTGGCTCATCTCCACCGAACCGACCAATACCGGCGCTATCTGGCGGAGCTCCTCGGGGCCCGCCGCGCCCGCCAGGACGCGCACGTTCCACAGGCCCGCCTCGCGGAAGGCGTCGAGCTCCTGCATGCGGCGCTCGGCGCGCTCGGCGTCGTATCTGGAGCGTTCTGACGCGTCGCCGTACTGGCGCAGCACGTTGAGCTGGGTGCGCAGGTGGGCGACCTCGGCGTCGAGCAGGTCGGTCGGCTCGGCGACGACTACCCAGCCGAACGGGCGCGACATCAGCGTGGTCAGGGTCGACTCGAACAGGGTCGGCTGCTTCGGCTCGTCGGGCTCCGGCTCGCGCCGCCCGTTCAGCGGCGGGGCCTGACGGCCCGGACACGGCGTCCACACCAGATCGGCGAGGTCGGCGAGCCAGTCGTCGCCGATCTCGACGCCCCGGGCGCCACCGGGGAACAGCAGCGGCTGCGGCCCGGTCGGCACCACCTCGATCGGCGAGACGGCGGCCCGGCGCGGCGAGCGCGGCGGGGTCAGCGGCCCTGCGTTGGTGATCAGTTCGAGCGGCGCCCCGGACCCCCGGGACAGCCAGCCGATGACGAAGGGCCGGTCACGCTGCGCCGCTGACAGCACGGCGGGCAGCACGTTGACGAAATCCCACTCGGCCGACGACGTGCGCGAGGGAGCGGTGATCGCCTGGATCCGATACCACGGCCCGCTCAGGGGGAACGGTTGCATGAGACCCCTCTCTGCCAGGCTTTCACGGTCCTTTGCCGATCATGGTCACACATCCCCGTTGACGAACCCCTTACCCGGGGCGCATTCAGGATTTGCGCCAGTCAAGCCGGGGTGGGGGCGGACCGAGATTCGGTGGCGGTGCTTCTTCGTCGGGTTTGGCGGGGACCACGGGAGGGGTGGTGGCCAGGGTCCTGACCTCTTCCAGGGTGGTCTTCGGAAAGGTCAGGATGGCCGGGTTGGCGTCGGCGAGCCGCACCTCGCGGCCCTCGGCGGTGGCGTGGGTGACGATCACCGAGGTGGTCGGGAGCTGCTGGAGCTGGTGCGGCTCGACCAGGAACTCCCGCGACCGCTGCATGACGCCCTCGGTGACCGAACCGGCGCTGCGCCCCCACTCGGTCGACTCGGTGATGCCCTCTTTCAGGTCGCCTTCGGCGAGGGCTCCTTGGTGTGTACGTCCTTCGCCCACCGTCGACGTGTAACTCCCCCGCGACCCGTTGACGGCGGAACTCACCGACTCGGTCAGCTGGGCCAGCTCCAGGCGGTGTTCGGTGCCGACGTGCTCGCTGGCGACCCTGGCGTCCTCGGCGTTGCCGAGGCGCATGAAGGCGACGGCCGCGTGGCCTCTGCCGAGCCGCTCCCTGACGGTCGGGGTCAGGGCACGGTAGGTGAGGACCAGGCCGGTCTTGGACGTCTCACAGGCGTCCATGAGCCGGTCGAGGACGTCGCCGCGTAACTTGTCGGCCCCGGCCACGATGATCGTGTGGTGCCAGGGCCGCTCACCCGCCGGGGACTGCCGCAGTATGTGGGTCAGCGCGGTCGCCACGTAGGTGCCGAGCACCCGGTTGCCGAACACCCCGGCCTGGCGGTCCATGCTGACCACGCGTAAGCGCGCCGGGGGCAGCCGCACGGCGTCGGCGCCCAGGGTCTCCAGCTTGCGCAGCTGCGATTCGAGGGCCCAGGCGCGTTCGATGACGACCCGGTCGGCCACGCCCCGGCCGAAGAGGGTGCCGATGCGTTCCAACTGGGTCGCGGTCAGCTGCCCCGACTTGAGGTCGTCGCGCGGGTCGCCCACCTGGGCCAGGGCCCGCAGCGCGGCGGTGACCTGGCTGATCGTGGCGGTCTCGCCGAGCACTTCGAGGACGCGCTCCAGGATCGCGTTGTCGAACCCTATGTCGCGGCTGGTCTCCTCGCTGACGCTGACCACGTGGGCCAGGACGTCGGCGAAGGCCTCGGGCTTGAGGGTCGCCCCGAGGTCGAGCTTGGGCAGGTCGGAGGGGAGCACCCAGACGAGCGGGTCGTCGCCGCCGCGCCGGGCGAGCTCGATCAGGTCTTTGGCGATCACCCCCTCGGACAGGTCGAGGACGGTCAGGTGGCCGCCGCTGTAGAGGCGGGTGGCGCCGATCAGGGTGATGAGGGCCGACCAGCCGGGGAGCGTGCCACCGGCGACGTCGATGCGGTCGATCGCGTCGGGGACGGCGACGGCGTACCAGCTGATCTGCTTGTCGTAGACGGCCTTGCGCTCGGCCCACTCGCGGTAGCGCTCGGCATGCTCCTCCTGGAGCCGGACGTTCTCGCGCTCGCGCTTGGCCCGGCCGCGCTCGGCCTGGGCGAGGCGTTCCTGGACGCGGAACCGGACCGCCCGGTTGCCCTGGTTGATCGCGAAGGAGCAGACCCCGAAGACCACGGCGGCGACGATCACTCCCATGCCGACGAACGGCCAGCCGATCACCCCGGCGAACCCGAGCACGGCGACGACCACGGCGAGGCCGGCGACGACGTTGCGCAACAACTTGACCGGCCGGTTCAACAGGTCTTCTTGTAGTCGTTCGGCGCGCAGCAGTTCGGGCCCGGGATCGGGGGGTGACTCGGCGTCGTCGCGCGGGGGGCGTTTCGGCGGCGGGCCGGGATCGGGGTGCAGCAGAAGGTACTGCCACCCGAGGTAGATGCGGTCGGCGCGCAACTCCGCGTGCTCGGGGTGCGCGTCGGTCAGCCTGCCCATGGTCGCGCCTGGCCCCTCCGTATTCGTCGTAGGGTCAAAGCGTAGGAGCTACTTACCCTGTCAGGGCAGGGTTCTCGCCATTCGGACGTGTTTCCCACCAAAGATAGGGACGATTGCGGCGGATGGGTCGTGTGTGGGCGTACTACCATCCATTGCCATGAGTCGGCGAGCGGTGCGCGTGCCCGTGGTGGCGCTGCTTTCGGCGTCCCGGCTCGGGGTGACCGCCGTGACCGATGAGCAGCCCGGTTCCCCGCCCAGGCCACGCCGGGCCGAAGATCGAAGTCTCTGCCGGACTCGGTTCGTCAAGCCGGACGACCTTGCCGAGGGCCGCCGGCACCCGATGGAATTAGTACTCAAGGTCACCAACGTTGGTGACCTGACCGAAAATGGCGTCGCCGCGCACGTACGGATTGATCTCGGGCTGACCGGCGGCGAAGCGCCGGTGGAGCACAACGCGCTGGCCCGGGAGGGCACGTGAACCAGCAAGAGCCACCACGCGACTGGTTTTCCCCACCGCCGTCGCAGCCGACCGAGATCGACGACATCACCTATTCGGGACCGCTCCCGCAGATGATTCCGTCCTACATCCCGCCGCTGGCTCCGCCCAGCGACGTTCTCGTGTGGCCGCCGCCCCCGCCTCCCCCGGCGCCCGAGGAGGACGACGAGGGCTACTCGACCCAGCCCTTCCCGGCCATCGCGGCCGGGCGCCCGCTGCCGCGCACGCAGCCCCAGCCGGCCTTCCACGACCCCTATCCGCCGTTCCCCGACCCGCCTCCGGCCCAGGAGGAGCCGCCGCCTCCCCCGAGGCCGGCCGAGCCCGAGAAAAAGAAGAAGGGCTGGGGCCGCTTCTTCTGACCCCGCGCCCGTCCGTCCTAAAGGTCAAAGATCCGCCGTCCGGGCTGGTCAACGACGGGTATGCGAGGGGCGAGGTGGGACACTCCCTGAAGTCGTAGATCGGGGATTCAGACAGTGAGTGCGGAACGGGACGCCGGCCCCGGCCGGAGCCCGGGTTTCCTGCTGTGGCGGGCGACCCTTCGGTGGCAGCGGGAGATCACCACGGCGCTGAAGACGATGGGCCTGACCCATGTGCAGTTCGCCCTCCTCGTCGACCTGTGGTGGTTCGACAGTCAGGGCGTCCGCCCCAGCCAGCGCGAACTGGCCGAGCACGCCACCATCGACGTGATGATGACCAGCCAGGTCGTGCGGGTGCTGGAGGTCAAGGGCCTGCTCGGGCGCGAGGACGACCCCGCCGACATGCGCAAGAAGGTGCTGGCGATCACCGACGAGGGCCGCGGGCTGGCCGAGCGGGCCGCCGCGGTCGTGGAGGACGTCGACCACGAGTTCTTCAAGGTCGCGGGGGAGCACAACGCGCTCATCGACGTGCTGGAACAACTGGCCGGACAGCACTGAAGGGCCCGTTCACGCGGAACGGGCCCTTCGGTGGAACGCTACCTAGACGGCGACGGCGAGCTGGGCGACCTCGCCCAGCTTGGCCTCGACCGCGACGTCCTTGGTCCGGCCGCCGCCCGCGATGATGCGGACGGTCCACGAACCGGGGGCGGCGAAGAAGCGGAAGATGCCCTCGTCGGAGACGACGACCTCGCCGGTGAACTCACCGGAGTGGTCGAGCAGGCGGGCGTAGGCGGTGCCGGCGCCGGTCACGACGCCCTGGATCACGGCCTGCTTGGACAGATCGATCCCGGCCGGCAGCGCGACGGTCTGCTCGGGCGCGGCGCATCCCTGCGTCTGAATGGTCATCGGGCCTCTCCCAGCTCCACCGGCACGCCCACGAGCGAGCCGTATTCGGTCCACGAACCGTCGTAGTTCTTGACGTTGGCCTGGCCGAGCAGCTCGTGCAGCACGAACCAGGTGTGCGCCGAACGCTCGCCGATGCGGCAGTAGGCGATGGTGTCCTTGCCGAAATCGACCCCGGCGTCGGCGTAGAGGGTCTTGAGCTCGTCGTCGGAACGGAAGGTGCCGTCGTCGTTCGCGGCCTTGCTCCACGGGATGTTGCGGGCGGTCGGCACGTGGCCGGCGCGCTGCGCCTGCTCCTGCGGAAGGTGCGCCGGGGCCAGCAGCTTGCCGGTGAACTCGTCGGGCGAACGGACGTCGACCAGGTTGAGCTTGCCGATCGCGGCCACGACGTCGTCGCGGAACGCGCGGATCGAGGCGTCCTGCTCCTGGGCGGTGTAGGTGGTGGCCTCGCGGCTCGGGACGTCCTTCACCAGTTCGCGGGAGTCGAGCTCCCACTTCTTGCGGCCGCCGTCGAGGAGCTGGACCTTCTCGTGGCCGTAGAGCTTGAAGTACCAGTAGGCGTAGGAGGCGAACCAGTTGTTGTTGCCACCGTAGAGGACCACGGTGTCGTCGTTGCCGATGCCGCGCGACGAGAGCAGCGCCTCGAAGCCGGCCTTGTCGACGAAGTCGCGACGGACCGGGTCCTGCAGGTCGTCGCGCCAGTCGATCTTGACGGCGCCGCGGATGTGACCCTTGTCGTAGGCGCTGGTGTCTTCGTCGACCTCGACGAGGACGACACCCGGCGTGTCGAGGTTGGCCTCGACCCAGTCAGCGTCGACCAGAGCAGCGGAGCGGCTCATGAGTAATTTCTCCCAGGTTGTAGACGGCGGATGAGCAGATACATTTCGCAGCCCAGGCACAAGCCGAAGGCGGCGTTGAGGAAGGCGGCCAGCAGTGCCGCTGCTGTCGCACCCAGGGCCAGAGGAATGATTCCGGAGGAGAAACCGATCAGGCCGACGACGCTGAAGAAGATGCCCACGCCCTGCGCGAACTGGGGCGGACGTGCGTCTTCCAGTTCTGACGGCGGTCCGAGCCGGGGCCTGACGAACTTCTTGAAGAAGAGCCCGTAGGGCGGATGGCCGAAAGCGCCGAACGCGAAGACGATCGCCTGGAGCGCCAATAACCAGGCGCTCCCCGTGACGAGGACTATCGCGAGAACCAGAGTGGTGACGGCCGCGCCGAAGCGAGGGCCTCGGGGATCGACTTGCATCGTCGGATGCTCCTGATGGGTTTCGTGACTGCGGCGGTGAATGCCGCTGGAATCACCCTCAGGCCATGCGACAGAGAGCCGTCGCGACGCGGCAGAAGTCAACCGCCCGTCGCTTCGTGAGCTTCTCTGTCGTGGGAGTCATGAGAGCGACAGTACCTTTCGTCTCGCCATCTGTCACATGCCGTCCGCTTACTGAGACGGATTGTCCACGGCCAGAGCGAGCGCCGCGATGACGTCGGCCTTCCTGGGCTGGCCAGATGCCTTTTTCACGATTCTTCCGTCTTTGTCCAGGACGAAAACCGTGGGCGTTCTCATCACGTCGTGGGCGCGTACGAGATCAAGTCTCGATTCGGCGTCGATCTCGACATGACGGACGCCGGGCACCATCTCCGCGACCTCCGCGAGCACCCGCCGGGTCGCCCGGCACGGCTGGCAGAACGCGGTCGAGAACTGGACGAGCGTGGCCCGCTCTCCGAGCGGCTCACCAAGATCCATCGCGCCGTCTCTCTCACGGAACGCGCCCGCGCGCGCCTTCAGCAGGAACCCCGCTAAGGTCCCCGCCGCGAGCGTCACCGCGAGCACGACGAAACCGGTCATCGTCGGGGGCAACCACCGGGAGCCCCGGGTTCATTCCCGGGTCAGCCGACGGGAATGGTGATGAGCCGGGTGCCGTTGGCGGCGCGCAGCTCGAACCGGGCGATCTCGGCGATCGCCAGTGAGGTCGAGCCGGTGAAGGTGGCGGTGCCGTCTTCGTAGGCGCCGCCCGCCTTGACGTCCCAGCTCGCGACCGGGGTGTCGGGGCCCTGGCGCGGGATCGCGAACAGCTGGCACGTGGTGTCGACGGGCACGCCGGTCATGGTGGCGGCGACCTCGGTGCCGCCCTCGCCGGGCGTCAGGTCGAGGCGCAGCGTGACCTTGCCCCGATGACCTTCGACGGTGACGGGCTCGGCGACCATCTTGGTGACCGCCTCGTCGCCGGGCTGGGTGGCGTCGGCGGGCGCGTCGGTCGTGGCCTTCGGAGCCTGGGTGACCCTGGGCGCCTTCGACGGGGCGGCCGGCGGTTCGGCGGACTCGATCTTGATCTCGGACGGGCCGGTGCCCGCCGCGGCGCTGTTCGCGCCGTCTTCCGCCGCCGCATCGGGGGTGTCGGCCGCGGTGTAGCCGGGAGCCCGGGCCGCGGCGCTGGCGGCCGGGGCTGCTTCCGGAGCGCCTCCGGCGGCGGTCATGGCCGGCGATTCGGACGCGGTGTTGAGGACGCTCACGCCGCCCCAGGTCACGATCGCGACGGTCGCGGCCAGGCCCAGCATCATGCGGGTGATCTTGAGGCGCCGGTGGCGCCTGGCCGAGTCGGCCAGCAGGCGGTCGAGGACCGCCCGGGGCGGGGTCGCGGCGTGTTCGACGTCGGCGGCCGACACGCGGCCCAGCATCGGCGGCAGGCCGGACAGCTCGGCCAGTTCGGCCTGACACTCGTCGCAGGTGTCGAGGTGGGCCTCGACCATGGCGGTCTCGCGGGCGTCGAGGGCGCCCAATACGTACACACCCAGAGAGATCTTGACGTCGTCGTGGTTCACGGCGCGAGCCCCCGCTCCTCCAGCGCCAGTTTGAGCGCGCGCAGCGCGTAGTAGGTGCGCGATTTCACGGTGCCCGGCGGGATGCCGAGCGACTCGGAGGCCTCCTTGACCGACTGGCCGCCGTAGTAGACGGCCAGCAGGACCTCACGATGGTCGGGCCGGAGCGAGGCCAGCGCGTCGGCGATGGCCCACGACTCGACGGCCTTGTCGAGTTCGTCGGCGGCCGGGAGGACCGCCAGCGCCTCGTCGCCGGTCTCCTGCGGGCGGGACTTGCGCGCCCTGGCCTGGTCGACGACCAGGTTGCGGGCCACGGTGAACAGCCACGCCCGGACCGGGCGGTCGGCGATGGGGTTCTTCCAGGCCCGGAGGATGGTCTCCTGCACGATGTCCTCCGCCCTCCCCGGGTCACCGGTCAATCGCAGTACGTAACCGTAGAGCGGCCCGGCATGGTCGTCGAAGAGGGCCCTCACGAGTTCCTCGTCGGCCGTCCCGGCTGCGCTCACATCCTCAGAACGCACCCGGCGGCGCTTCGGTTCACCGCGAAAGAGGGACATCGGTCGCCGTCGCGTCGATGGCCAGGCCGCCACCCGGGGCCGACCGGACCTCGGTGATCTCCAGGTCGAGCGGGAGTCCCTTCACCGGGACGGTGAAGGTGATCAGGCGCTCGGCGTTGGGCACGTTGAAGCCGCCCGCGATCGTCACCTTGGCGGGGGTGAGGCGCAGCACGCCGTCTTTGACCGCGACCTTCATGTCGGCGGTGACCGGGACCTTGTTGCCCAGAGCGGTCACCTCGCCGGAGACCCGGACCGTGCCGTTGCCGCCGCCGCCCTCGATCTTGATGCCGCGCGGCGCCCGCGCGTTGAGGGTCTCCTCGGAGATGGTGACCGTGCCGGTGACCCGCTCGGCGGTGATCTCGGTGCCCGAGGCGTTCTGGATCAGATCCATCAGCGGCGCGTTCACGCCGTAGAGGGTCGCCTGGACGTCGCTGAGCCGGATCCCCTCGCGCTCGATGTCACCGATGTCGATGGCGATCTCCTCGTAGCGGCCGCTGATCGCCTGGGTCAGGAACGGCACCCCGTTGACCTGGACGGTCGGCGGGACGTTGAGATCGGCACTGGCCTGGATCTGCTTGGCGATCTCGCGCTGCACACCGGCGACGGCCACGCGGTCGAGGACCACGGCCAACACGATGAGCACGAGCAGCGCCACCACGAGCTTGCGCACCGCATCCTCCGTCGGCCGGGGGGTTTCGGGTCAGCCTATCCGCCGGCAAACGGCGGCAGAACCTCCACGGTGGCACCTTCCGGGAGCATCACCGTGGCGGGGTCGCGGGTGCCGGCCGGGTGGCCGTCGACCAGGAACGAACAGCGCGGCAGCACTCTGGCCAGCGCCTCGGTCCTTGTGATTTTGGTAACAAGCTCGCCAAGTGTTTCCGCGTCGAATGTTTCCTCGCCGACGCCCGCCGCTTCCTTCGCCGCGGCCCAAAAGCGCACTGTTCCCCTAGCCATACGCCTCTCCAGCCCCATTTCCGCGTACTCACAGTGAGCGTTTGGATACGGTGATTCTCCACGTGAAGTGCTGTTCACACGGTGGACGCACATTGGACGCAAAGTTGCTGTGGGCTAATCTACGAGCAACGGGACCTGGGCGACGTAGCCCCCGGGTCCTTACGTGTTTCTACGGCCCTGCCGTTGACGCGGATCGAAGGAGGCGAGCCTGTGATCGTGCACAGCGCGGTGCTCTCCCGGCACGCCCGCCCGTTTGGCGAGGAGGCCTCATGAGCAATTTGCTATTGCTGACCAACGCACTGGAACCGTCCGCCGAAGTTCTGCCGGCGCTCGGGCTGCTGCTCCACTCGGTCCGGGTCGCCCCCGCCGAGGGGACCGCACTGCTCGACGCCCCACCCTCCGACGCGATCCTGGTCGACGCGCGGCGTGAGCTCGTGCAGGCCAAGAGCCTGTGCCGGCTGCTGCGGACCACCGGAATCGACTGCCCGCTCCTGGTCATCGTGACCGAGGGCGGCCTCGCGGCGATGACCGCCGAGTGGGGCGCAGATGACGTGATCCTCGACACCGCCGGCCCGGCCGAGGTCGAGGCCCGCCTCCGGATGGCGATCGGCAAGCTGTCGCTCGCCGCCGCCGAGGAGGTGCCCGACGAGATCCGCAGCGGCGATCTGGCGATCGACGAGGCGACCTACACCGCGCGTCTGCGCGGCCGGGCGCTCGACCTCACCTTCAAGGAGTTCGAGCTGCTCAAGTACCTGGCCCAGCACCCGGGCCGGGTCTTCACCCGAGCCCAGCTCCTCCAGGAGGTCTGGGGTTACGACTACTTCGGCGGCACCCGCACCGTCGACGTCCACGTGCGGCGCCTGCGCGCCAAGCTGGGCGCCGAGTACGAGGCCCTGATCGGCACGGTCCGCAACGTCGGCTACCGCTTCGTGCCCGACCGTGGCAACGAGATGGCCCAGGAGCTGGAAGCCGCTCGCCGCTGAGACATGTCACAGCATGGGAAAAGCCCCCGGTCGTCGTTGACCGGGGGCTTTCCTGTTCGCTACGGCAGAACGGTGATGTGGTTCGCGACCGGGGGCGCGATCGGGGAGTGCGCCACGAAGTAGGCCTCGAACGCGTCGATGTCGAGCGCGCCGCTCCACAGGTCGGTGCCCGCGGTGAAGCCGAGGAAGGCGTCACCGCCGCCGACGAGGAAGTTGTTGGCCGCGACACGGATCGACTGCGTCGGGGTCACCGGCACGCCGTCGATCTTGATGTTCGACACCTTCGAGCCCCAGGCGGCGCTGTTGCTGTAGGAGTAGGTGAAGTTGGACGACGGCTGCAGGATCTTGGTGAAGGCCTGGTTGTTCGGGCCACCCACCCACTGCTGCTCCAGAACCGTCTTGAGCTGGGCGCCGGTCAGCGTGACGACCTGCACGAGGTTGTTGAACGGCTGAACGGTGAACAGCTCGCCGTAGGTGGTCACACCCGCGCCCTCGCCGACGGGCGAGCTGGCGTAGGTGAGGTTCGCCCGCACGCCGCCCGGGTTCATCAGGGCGATCTCGGCGTTGCCGCCGGTCTTGGCGGACTCGAGCTGCGAGTCGGCGATCAGGTTGCCCAGGGGGGACTCACCCGAGGCGACCGCGGTGTTGTTGATGTCGGCGGTGATGTCGCCGACCTTCTTGTTGGCGACGGTCGCGACGCGGGCCTTCCAGTCGTTGATGAACGACACGGTGGCCGGGTCGGGCGTGACGGTGCGGCGCACGACGGTGTTGTCGGCGACGACCGAGGACCGGACGATGTCGCCGGTCGCCTTGTTGATCTTGAAGTCGATCTGGGTCAGCACGCGGCCGAACGACGAGCCCTGCGTGTAGACCCGGGTCTGGCCGGCCGGGTCGATGGCCTGGCAGATGTAGGCCTGGTGCGAGTGACCGCTGATGACGACGTCGATCTCGGGGTCGATGCCCTCGGCGATCCGCGAGCCGGGGCCCTTGGTGATCGGGCAGGCGTCGGGGCTCTGGTTCGGGGTGACCTGGTCACCCTCGTGGACCAGGACGACCTGGGCCTTGATGCCCTTGACGTCGCGGAGGTACTCGGAGGTGCGGTTGGCGGCGGCGACCTCGTCGGTGAACTCGAGCCCGGCGATGCCGGACGCGGTCACGATCGACGGGGTGGTCTTGGTGACCAGGCCGATGAACGCGACCTTCTCGCCGTTGATGCGTTCCACGTAGTAGGGCGAGAGGGCGTCCTTGTTCTTCTTCTTGTCGATCACGTTGGCCGCGATGAACTCGAAGTCGGTGCCCTTCCACTTGCCGGCGGGCGAGCACCCGTCGACCGGGTGGCACTTGCCCTCCATGATGCGCTTGAGCTCGGCGTAACCCTCGTCGAACTCGTGGTTACCGGCGCTGGAGGTGGCCAGCTCGAGCGAGTCGAGGAAGGCGGCGGTCGGCTCGTCGTGGAAAGCGGCCGACAGCAGCGGCGAGGCGCCGATCAGGTCACCGGCCGCGACGAGGACGGTGTCGCGGTTGCGCTGCTGCTTGACGTAGGTGGCGAGGTAGGCGGCGCCGCCCGCGCCGTCGACGATGGTGCCGGTCTCGTCGGCGATGCGGCCGCTGGAGCCCGTCGGGGGCTCCAGGTTGCCGTGCAGGTCGTTGATCGAGAGAATCCGGATCGGAATCAGCTCGTCCTTCTTGTCCTTGCCGGACGCGCTCGCACCCGCGGGGCCGATCGCGAGAGCTATCGCACCCGCCGTGGCGACCGTGGCCACGGCGAGTCTCTTGAGGGAAGCAGGGGTCATGGTCATTGAGCCTAGAGTGACCACCTGGCCAGCCAATGGCTCAAAGGTAACGATTCCCCGTAGCGACACCTGGCGGGATTTGCCAGTAGGGGGTACGTAGAGTGCCTTCCATGAACGCGCACGTGGAGATCAGGGAACGACTGGATGAAGACACGGTTTCCGAGGTCCGGCGGCTCGTCCAGGCCGCGACCGACGCCGATGGCGTCCGCCCGCTGAACGAGCACGTCATGCTCCATCTCCGGTACGGAGGTGACCCCGGCGCCAAGAGCGCACTTTTGTACGACTCGGGCGTTTTGTCAGGTTTTGCCCACTTGGACCCGACGGACGAGGTCGAGGGACCGTCCGGGGAACTGGTCGTCGCCCCCTCCGCCCGCGGACGCGGCCTGGGCCGGATGCTGCTCGACGCGGTCGTCACCGAGACCGGAGGCCGCCTGCGCCTGTGGGCCCACGGCGACCACCCCGCCGCCGGGCGCCTGGCCTCCTCGGCCGGGTTCCAGCGGGTCCGCTCGCTCTGGCAGATGCGCCGCAGCCTGTTCGCCCCGTTCCCGGCCGCCCGGGTGCCCGAGGGCGTGGAGATCCGCACGTTCACGCCCGGCCAGGACGAACTCGAATGGGTCGGCCTCAACGCCCGCGCGTTCGCCCACCACCCCGAGCAGGGCTCCTGGACCATCGACGACGTGAAGCGGCGCGAGGAGGAGCCCTGGTTCGACGCGGCCGGGTTCTTCACGGCCTTCCGGGGGCAGACGATGGCCGGCTTCCACTGGACCAAGGTCCACGGCGACGGCGGCCACGGCCACGAGCCCATCGGCGAGGTGTACGTGGTGGGCGTGGACCCCTCGGAGCAGGGCTCTGGCCTGGGGAAGGCGCTGACGCTGACGGGGCTCTCGCACCTGCGGGCGCTGGGGTTGTCGCAGGTGATGCTGTACGTGGATGAGGACAACGGCGCGGCGATCAGGTTGTACGAGGGCCTGGGCTTCAGCCGCTGGGACGTCGACGTGATGTACGCACCGTCCCCGTGAGATCGCCCGGCCCACCCACCCGGGGCCGGATCAGCATGCCCGATGTTGCCGACGGATTCGGATGCCGCTTCCACGGGCTGTGGATAACCCTGGCCCACCCACCCATGGCGTTGTGGATGACCCGTGACGGCGGCCCGCCGGGAGCGCGGGCTTGACGCCGGATGACAGAGCGCAGCGGAGACGGCGGGCAGTGCCGGGGTGGGCGGAGCCGTAACGGAGAAAAGAAAGGCGTGTGATCCCCGTGATCACACGCCTGTTCTCTTTAATAGGGCTACTCGATGATCGCGTGGGCGATCCAGTAGGTGATGGCCGCGACGATTCCGGCGGCCGGGATGGTCAGGACCCAGGCGGTGACGATGTTGCCGGCGACCCCCCAGCGGACGGCCGACAGGCGCTTGGTCGCGCCGACGCCCATGATCGCGCTGGTGATCGTGTGGGTGGTGGAGATGGGGGCCTGGAAGCCGATGGCCGCGACGTAGAGAACCGTCGCCGCCGCGCTCTCCGCCGCGAAACCCTGGGGCGGGTTGAGGGCGATGATGCGCCGGCCGAGGGTCCGCATGATCCGCCAGCCACCCGCGTAGGTGCCGAGCGAGATCGCCGCCGCGGCGGCCAGGATGACCCACTGCGGGATGTCCTCGCCGGGACCGGCGTATCCCCCGACGACCAGCGCGAGGAAGATCACGCCCATCGTCTTCTGGGCGTCCTGCAGACCGTGGCCGAGGGCCATGGCCGCGGCGGACACCGTCTGGGCGTACCGGAAGCCCCGCCCCGTGGAGTGGGGGTTCGATTTGCGGAAGATCCACAGAATCGCGATCATGATGCCACCCGCGAGGGTGAAGCCGACGAGCGGCGAGATGATCATCGGGATGACCACCTTCTCCAGCACGCCGTCCCAGTGGACGGTCACGCTGGCCGCCAGCGCCGACCCGACGAGCCCGCCGATGAGCGCGTGGGACGAGGAGGAGGGCAGCCCGAAGTACCACGTGATGAGGTTCCACGTGATCGCCCCGACGAGCCCCGCCCCCACGATGACCAGGCCATGCGTGCCTTCGGGCGGCTCGATGATGCCGCTGCCGACGGTCTTGGCGACCTGCTCCCCCAGGTGCGCGCCGATGAAGTTCATGACGGCCGCCATCAACAGCGCGGCCCGGGGAGTCAGCGCCCGCGTCGAGACCGAGGTCGCGATCGCGTTCGCCGCGTCGTGGAACCCATTCGTGTAGTCAAACACCAGTGCGATGACGACCACACTGATGACGAGCGCAAGCTCCACTTAACTTTCCTTGACCGCAATCGACTCGACCGTGTTGGCGACGTGCTCGAAGGCGTCGGCCGCCGACTCGAGCTGGTCGATGACCTCTTTCATCTTGAGGACGGTCAGCGCGTCGTACTCGCCGGAGAAGAGCTTGGCCAGCAGCCGCCGGTAGACCTGGTCGGCCTGGTTCTCGAGCCGGTTGATCTCGATCCAGTATTCGTTGAGGTTGTTCAGGCTCCGCAGCCGCGGCATCGCCTCGGCGGTCAGCTCGGCGGCGCGTTCCAGCACCTCGACCTGCCGCACGACCTCCTTGGGCAGATGATCGATCTGGTAGAGCACGATCAGATCGGCCGCCGCCTCCATGAAGTCCATGACGTCGTCGAGGTTGGACGCGAGCTTGTAGATGTCTTCCCGGTCGAACGGTGTGATGAAGCTCTCGTTCAACCGGTTGAGGATGGCGTGAGTACGCTCGTCGCCCGCGTGTTCACACGCGCGCATCTTCTCAGCGAGAGCCTCACGGTCGGAACCGTCACTGATGATCTCGACCAGCAGCCGTGACGCTGTGACGAGGTTGTTCGCCGAGTCGGCGAACAAGTCGTAGTAACTGTCCTCACGGGGCGTGAGACGCAGACGCACGTGGATCTCCAGATGTGCGGGGACTGTCCGCAGAGAAGAGTAGAGGCAACCAGGCAGAACGTGAACTTAAGGTAGATGTCACCTAATGGTTGCCCAATGGGCTTCCCCTGACACATAAGGTTCTTTGCTCGTTTTAGATCTTGGTGCGGTGGAAGTTCAGGAACGATCTTGACGGGGTGGGGCCGCGCTGGCCCTGGTACCTGGAGTCGTACTTGGCGGAGCCGTAAGGGTGCTCGGCCGGGCTGCTCAGCCGGAAGAGACAGAGCTGACCGATCTTCATGCCGGGCCACAGCTTGATGGGCAGCGTGGCGACGTTGCTGAGCTCCAGAGTGACGTGACCGTCGAACCCCGGGTCGATGAAGCCGGCGGTCGAGTGGGTGAGGAGGCCCAGCCTTCCCAGGCTCGACTTCCCCTCCAGACGGCTGGCGATGTCATCGGGCAACGAGATGACCTCGTAGGTGCTGGCGAGGACGAACTCCCCGGGGTGGAGGATGAACGGTTCGTCCGTCTCCGGCTCCACCAGTCTCGTCAGGTCGGGCTGCTCGATCGACGGGTCGATGTGGGGGTAGCGGTGGTTCTCGAAGACCCGGAACATCCGGTCCAGCCTCACGTCGATGCTGGACGGTTGGATCATGTCGGGGTCGTAGGGGGTGAGCCTGACTCTGCCCCGTTCCACCTCGGCTTTGATGTCGCGATCTGAAAGCAGCACGGACCACAGGGTAGTGGGAAGTGGGGCGTGTACCTGGCGGGGATCATGTAGAGTGGGCGATGCACCTTGCGGGTGTAGTTCAATGGCAGAACATCAGCTTCCCAAGCTGACAGCGCGGGTTCGATTCCCGTCACCCGCTCTTGGGCGAGCCCTGCTCGGCGCTTTTGGCGCCTTCGCGGGGCTTTTGTCATTCTGGGGGGCGACCCCCAGACCCCCGCTGTCAGGGGGCTTCGCCCCCTCACGCTCCCCCCGGCCGCTATCGCGTCCTGACATCGCTATCGCTCTGGGTCGCTGCGCTCCTTGCGAGGGCGCTCCGCCCCTCGCGCTCCCTGGCAAGGCCTCGCTGCGCTCGGGTTGCTGCTCGCTTCGCTCGTTAAGACTTTCTTTCTTTACGGCTTCGCCTGGCCGGTGGCCGATCGACTTCGGCTGCCCGGTCACTGTGGGCCGACAAGGTCATGTCTGGCGGAGTTGCTCATATCTCATGGCGATCCGGCGAGCGGCCGTTACGTAGTCACTCGCAGGGTTGAAGGCGTAAACCGGACGACCAGACCTGGATGTGCGCCCTGACTGCCAGCGGAACCAGTGGCCGTTGGTCCACACGACAAGGCCGTACCAGAGCGATAGCAAGCGACCAGTAATACCCTCACGATCGCCTGGTGGGGTTGAGCGCCGTAGGTGGTCGTGGCGATCGCCGGTCTGAGGCTTCGTTCCTCAGCCCCAGCCCATCGGAGACGTAGCGTCAAGGCTTAAAGCAAGCTGGCCTTCGCTCAACCAAGCAGATCGACGAACGGTGCGAGGGAGTAGGTGCTCCCGTCTGCCCCTGGTAAAGCCTCGCTTCGTTCAGACTGCTCTCGCTTCGCTGTCAGTGGAGGAGGAGGCTAGAAGCCGTGCAGCAACCGTCCATTTGGAGCCGAGCGCGCGATTGAACGAGCACTCGATTCGCTGCCGGCTTATAGCCCTTACGGCCGATACCTTAAAAGGGCGGTTTCGACAGCGTGGCGTGGAATGCCAACTCTCTCTAGATTTAGGATGCGAATTCTGTTCAGCCTGGAGTCGTATGCGGACATGCTTGGACTTGTGGTTAGCAGGGACGAGGCCGGGGTTGGTTGAGCGAGTAAGAAATCTCCAAGGGCTACGACATCTGCATAGTCACCAGGCCAATCGTCACCTAACCCGATATGAATGTCTACAACCTCTGACCAAGGGACAATAAGTGGGCGGCTTCCCCATTTCACCAACTTCACCTCTAGATCACTTACCTCTAACCTGCCACCTAAGAACCGCAACAATGTGGAAGAGTCGGAGCCTGCAACTGGAGAATCACCGCCACGCCGCCCAGCGCCTGTTGGTAGTCCGAGGTAAATCTGCAGGAGTGCGAAGATGGCCAACACGGTAAGTACACCCCATATCCATGGAGTGTACGACTCGGGTATTTTTATGGTGTTTGTTGCAAGATTGCCAATCAAGGGAAAAGCGACCAGCGCTAGCGCCCAGAGGGCAAAAGCGGCACGGTGACGCATACGTGCCCCGCTCCTTATATCTTTTTGTTCAATGCAGACGACCTAAGATAGCCATAAAATATGCGGGAGGGTGGAAGTGACTCCAAAGATTATCGCCGTGACAATCACAGAATAGATCAGGTGAACAATGCGAGAGACACCAGCCCGCTCAAGCCGCTTAATGCCATAGGCAAACCAAACAGGGATGATCAAGCCAATCAATGTTGCCACCTTAAGGATCATAGCCCTGTCGAATGCCAATTGGTACATGACACCTAGGTAGGCTGGTAGACCATAGACCGTAAGGGGCCCTATACACCAACCGATGATGCCGCCCCAGCGAATCCTTCGGTCGTCAATGTAGGCCATTATGCTTGCAGGCAGTTCTAGATCGGGACGCCCGATTAATCCACCCATAATAGCAAACTTTCGCAGAGCCTCCTTTAAGGCGATTTCGAGATCCTGGCATTTTTTCTCAGCCTTTTCCTTAGCCTCACGAGCCTCTTTTAAGTCGGCATTCAGTCGTTCAATCTCCACTTCGATGCCTTTTTGCGCCTGAACGAGAACAGCGCGGTCATCACGTTTGCGCTGTTCAATTTCTCGCTGCCTTCTGGCAGGTATGGCCTTTAGTTCGGTCGATTCCTCCAATTCTCTTCCCTCTTGTTGTACTAGGCTTACCTCCCCACGTAATGCCGATATCACGTCGATAAGTGTCCGCAGTCGCTCATCTGCCTCTTCCTTGGCCGCATTGGCGATTTCGACCTTTGCTCGCAGATCCTCTACTTCATACCGAGCGTTGGCGCTTGCCCGTACGGCCTCAAGCCGCAGTCGTTGCGCTCGTTCGATCTCTCCAGTGGACAACGGTCGCCGATTCGCGGCAGCAGCGTCCTTCAGTAACGAGGATATGAAGTCAGGCGGAGGAATCTCTTGCCCACGCAGGAAGCGCGAGATCAACCGAGTGCTCATTGATTTTTCTTGAGCATATTCTCGAATTGATTTGTCAAGTTGATTGAACAATAAGTTGATATACTCTGCGAGCTTGTGTACCTCTGGCAAGAGGTCGTCCGGAAGAGACTTCGATCGGCTCGTGGGCATAACTCACCTTGGCATGACAGCTTGACGGATTACTAGTGCCAAGCGTGGTCATCGACTAAACCAGATATGGGCTGGTCAGACGTCGATCATGCACCGTCAGGTAGTGCTCCCGGGCTTCCGTGGAGTCACTTTGCTTGACTTGTGGCCGGGCACCCAGGCTAGCCAGGTAGGTAGACACACATACCGCAGGTTATAGGGACGCTTGTCTAGCAGCGTGTCAGCTGCAGCCCGCTAGGACGCGTTCCGAAGTGCCGCACCAAGCAAGCGTGTCGCTGCTGGAAAATGAAGGAGATCGCCGATAGGTGAGTTGATCGGCCACCAGGAACCTGACCACATGAGATCTCACGGCCCCTCAGGGTGACGCAGCGGTTCGACTCAAGCGATGAGTATCGCGCCTGACGGACGCCCTCACCGCGTGTTCGCCATGCACTGGCAGGCGTACTGCGTGCCATTAGCCAAGGCAAGGAGGGGTCAACCACGGTCAGGCGTGACCAACAAGCTTCCCAGGTCAAGGCCCCCACAGGCCGTGATCCATGCACTTCCCAAGCTGACAGCGCGGGTTCGATTCCCGTCACCCGCTCTCGGGCGAGCTTTGCTCGCGCTTTTGGCGCCTTCGCGGGGCTTTTGTCATTCTGGGGGGCGACCCCCAGACCCCCGCTGTCAGGGGGCTTCCGCCCCCTCACGCTCCCCCTGGCCCGCTTCGCGGTCCTGGCATCGCTTCACCTCTGGGTCGCTTTCGCTCCTTGCCAGGGCGCTCCGCCCCTCGCGCTCCCTGGCAAGGCCTCGCTGCGCTCGGGATGCTGCTCGCTTCGCTCGTTCAATCCCTTTTTCCGTTACGGCTTCGCCTGGCCGGCCGCCCAACCGTCTCCTGCCACCCGTCAGGAGACCCGATGCTCGTGGTGACTCCAGTGGGCCGAAGGATTTGGTTGGCGTCATCAGCCTGAGCCGTTCCTTCGCGGGCGAGCTGGCATCATCAGAGGAGGAGGCTGAGACTATGAACTTCGATCGGATCACCGTGGAGCCTGGGAGGCTTGAAGGTAAGCCGACCATCCGTAGCCTGCGCATGTCTGTCGAGACGCTGGTGAGGCTGGTCGCCGGAGGATGGACTTTCGACGAGATCCTCTCCGATTACCCCGACCTGGAGCTTGAGGACATCAGGCAGGCGCTCGAATACGCAGCGGCCTCCACGAACGTCCACTTCTACAGTCTCCGCGAACCGGCGTGAACTTCCTGATCGACGAGAACCTTTCGCCCCGAGTCGCCGAGCTGTTGAGCAAGGCCGGTCACGATGCGGTACACGTACGCGATCTCCACGCGACGAGTGCTCCAGACGTGACGATCATGGAGCTCGCTGTACATGGCGGAAGGGTGATCGTGTCTGCGGACACTGACTTCGGGGCGCTTCTGGCCTATAGCCGCGCTACCGAACCATCCGTCATCCTCGTACGAGAGCTGATCGGACTCCGGCCACCAGAACTCGTCAACATCATTCTGGCCAACCTCGAGGTTCTCCAGGAGCATCTCGAGTCGGGAGCAGTCACGGCTTTCTCGCCGAACGGCATCCGAGTACGAGCGCTCCCCCTACGCTGAAGCCATCGATGATCCCCTTGCCAGAACGCAGGGTCACTCAAAGGCTCTCACGGGTTGTCACGGTCAACCGTCTTCACCTGTTGGACTGGATTCACCCAGCTTGGATAACAGCCTTCAGCCGTTGGTTCCCAAGTTGAACAGCGCAGGTTCGATTCCCGTCACCCACTCTTGGGCGAGCCCTGCTCGGCGCTTCTGGCGCCTTCGCAGGACTTTGCGTTGCCTGGGCCCCGCATGCGAAGGGACTTCTTCCCCTCGCGCTCCCCCTGGTCCGCTGTCGCGTCCCCGTCGTCGCGTCGCTCCTTGCGAAGGCGCTCCGCCCCTCGCGCTCCCTGGCAAGGCCTCGCTTCGCTCGGTCGGCTGCTCGCTTCGCTCGTAGAACCATTTTCTATTACGGCTTCGCCCAGCCTGCAGCCGATCGACTTCGGGGCCGGTTCCTCCGGTCGACCAGGTCTCACGCTCAGGTCTCACGTGACTTGGCGAGAAGAGGACCGCTGGGCAAGGCCGCACAGAGGCCCGGGACATACCGGTTCCCGTGGCGGGAGCCTTCAACTCGTCATTTCAACCCGCCCTCCCGCGGGTTGAACCAGGCCCGTGTGACGTACATGGTGGAGGAAAGAGATCTCCCTTTCCCTCAGCAGCGGAGGTTGGCATGTCGGTCGACGAGTCGGGGACTACACGTCGTACGGTGATCGTCAGGAGCCTGACCGGCGGATTCGCCGCCGTGCTCGGCTTGGTCGGAATACGCCCGGCGCACGCGTCCGTGGAGAC
The DNA here is from genome assembly GCF_054661255.1 of Herbidospora sp. RD11066. Taxonomy (NCBI): domain Bacteria; kingdom Bacillati; phylum Actinomycetota; class Actinomycetes; order Streptosporangiales; family Streptosporangiaceae; genus Herbidospora; species Herbidospora sp. RD11066. The sequence goes on along the minus strand of NZ_BAAGDO010000009.1, from coordinate 149,600 downwards.
TGCGGCCGAGGACGCGACTGCGGGAGTGGTCCTCGCCAAGACCAAGAGCATCCCTGTACGCGGTGGGAAGATCATCAAAGGAAAGTACGTCGTGACCCAGCCCAAGAAGGGGGTGTTCCGGGTGTTCAGTGCGAAATGCACCCACCAGGGGTGCACCGTGGCGAGCGTCAGCGGCGGCACGATCAACTGCCCCTGCCATGGCAGCAAGTTCGCGATCTCCACGGGATCCGTCGTGCAGGGCCCGGCCAACAAGCCACTGCCCCGGAAGCAGATCACCGTCTCCCGCGGGGTCATCCGTCTCAAGTGATTCCCGGTCCGGCTGTATGCACGGGATCACGGGCCTTGGTCTGCTGGATTGAGTGAGCGTCTTTCCTAGAGGACGACTTCAAGGAAGACATGACCTCGTCGCAGCCGAGGCCAGATCCTGCTACACCGACTTCTGGGACGGGAATCGGCTTATCGCTCCGATCCATGAGCAGCCCGAACTGGGCATTCTCAGCTCAATCAAGATCGTTAATGCTCTTTACAAGCAGGATGCCAGGAGTTCGAAATCTCCTAGGCACCACCGGCTGAACGGCACTTCCCTAGACCAAGAAGTGGCGTTCGTACCATTAGCCGACGGGTCGTCACGCCGCGTTCGGCCTCCACCCGAGCACTCACGGGCGGCAGTCGGGCGGGCGGCGTGGAAGTCGCCCCCAGCCGCCGGCAGCTCAAGCCGCTATGAACATCACAGTGTTCCTGACGGGACTCGAACCCGCATCAACGTAGCCAGGTGAGGAAATCGCGCTTCCCTGCCGGGGGCTAAGGTTCCCCAACCCGCACGGTTACCCGTACAGGCCCGGTCCCGGTGCATCCGCAACCCTCTGGCATGACACCCTTCGTTTTGGGCCGCTCTATCCAGTTGAGCTACAGGAACATTGGTGATCAGCAGCAAAGTCATCATCAGACGGCGTAGCCCCAGCCGCAAGAGCTCTTGCCCCCGGTGGAGGCCAATCACAGTCACGCACAAAGGGTCGCAGGAGCCTAACAGGGGCAGAAGCGGGTGACCGTAGCTCACCTCACCTCAAAGCGCCTGAACCGCAGTCAGGCTCTTGTGATGTCAGGGGGCTTTGCCCCCTCACACTCCCCCGGCCCGCTATCGCGTCCCCGCCGTCGCTTCGCTCGAAGGCGCTCCACCCCTCGCGCTCCCAGGCAAGGCCTCGCTTCGCTCGTGAAGACCTTCTTTCTTTACGGCTTCGCCTGCTCTCTGGCCGACCGACTCTGGTTCCCCGATCACTGTGGGCCGACAGTGTCATGTCTGGCCGAGTTGCTCATTTCTCATGGCTGGCTCAGGAAACGGGCCAGAATTTGGGCGGAGTCTCGGACGGTACGCAGAGTTTGTACCTTGAGCCGGGGCTCGGGTCGATACCGGTCAAGACGACGAGATGCTGGGCCGTGGCATGGGCGAGCAGGTTCAGGACGCCCGGAAGCGCCGCGCAGACAGTCGCGATTGCGATGCCCGTGCCGGTGAGGCCGGCGTGCTTGTGCGGGTATTGGATGCGGTGGATACCGGAGCGCGATTGCTTCGACCTCATGCGGGCGCTGCATCTGCTTGGCATCGTTGGTCAGGACTGCCCCGAACCCCTCGTCGGCGGCCATCGGCCACAAGGCCAGGTCCTTAGCGCCCTTCCAGCCGTCGAGGTCGAGGACGTGAGTGATCTCGTGGAGATCCTCGACGAGATTTCTGATGGCTACGGCGATGGGGGTGGCGACGTTCTCGTCGAGCAGCAGCCTCAAGCGGCCGTCCCGGTCTGCGGGCGGTAGCTCTCGACGTACCTCGCGAAGTCCAAGGCGTCTCGGGCGGCTTCAGGAGAGACCTGCGGGTAGAAGCGCTGAATACGTTCGGGGGCGACGCCGTCGCGGAGCAGGCCCGCGACTTCCTCGTAAGGTACGCGGGTTCCTTCAATGACCGGTTCGCCGCCGCGGATCTCCGGGTCGACTTCCAGGTGCTCCCGGGGCTTCATGAGGTCGGGGATCTGGCGGCCCTGGACGTAGAAGGGCCGGAGGACGTCTATGAACTGGTCGATGACGATCTGCCCGCCACGTTTGACCAGGTCGATCGCATGCTCAGGTTCGACCAGGTAGATCGTCGACAGGTCGGCCACGAGCTTGTACGCCGAAAGGTGTTCGGCGAAGCCGAGGCCGAAGCGGAGCTCGTTGAGGGCCTTGCGGATGCTCTGCAGAGACTGCTCGCGGCGGAGGCTGACGCAGGTTCGGAGGGCGACGATGTCCTTGAAGGAGTAGAGAATCGGGCGTTCCGGTGAGATCTCCGGGACGAGAATCGGGGTTCCGTCCGGGCCGGGTTTCCGCCAGTGCTGGAGCTGCCTCAGCGTGGCGCCGGACAACGCGGCCGCGAGTCTCGGCTCGTACGACATGGATCCTCACCCCCTCTCGTCTCTACCCATCATCGCAAAGGAGTTCAGCCTGACACAGGCGAATCGGACGTGCCCGAACAGCGCCCGATGGTGGGACTGTAGCCTCGCTAGGCTCGCGGGATGTTCGGGTGGTTTCGGAGGGATCGTCGGGTGGAAGTCCAGATCGTTCAGGGGCGGCTTGCCGAAGTGCCGACCGCTGAGGCGAAGGGTATGGATCGGCGCGCCTTTGGCGAGTTCGTGGGCCCCCAGGGTGAATTGGCCTCCTACGCCTTCGGGTGGACGACCGGGGAGGAGCCGAGAGTCGCCCGCTTGACGGTCGGGATCGGCGCCGGCAATCCCGGGGGCGGAACATTCCACGCCGTGGTGTTCGAGAACGAGGACGGTCATGCGTTCTCGCTCACCGATGAGCCGTTTGAGCGGGTGCCTGAGGGCGGACCGGACCTGACTGCAGACGAGGCACGCGCCCATCCGGACCTGCCGTTCATCTGGTGGGTCGTAGACCAGGTCATAGAACGTGATCAGCGCGCGTTGTGGATGCGGCATTGGCTTCTCGGCACCTCTTGCATCCAGACCGCTGAAGTCTTCGACCTTCGTGAGCCTGTTCTCCTCATCGGTCATGACGCCGGGGATGGCCTCTGGCAGCTCATCGGCACCACGGCCGCCGACAGCAGCGGAAAGATCGGCCATCTCCACCATGCGGTGGACACGGATCCGACCCTGGCCGAGGTGCTCGACCTGCCCCCGGGCCACACCGCGACCCGCCCCCACGTCGGAGCACCCTGGACCCGCCACCACGGCTACCCGGCGTAGATGCCCAGGCACGTCTCCTTCAGCTCGACCAGATCAAAGTGGACGTTGCGCGGTTCCAGCCTCAGCGGCGTCCACACATGTTCGAGAGGCGGCCATCTAGTGGCGGAGAGCGGTTTGACCTTTCCATGTTGGCGTGAGGAGGGCCTCGTCACCCTCGCAGGCCTTCTTACCTCTCTGGGTTCGATGGTCGAGGGATACCGGTGGCGGTTGGTGGTGGACGAACTGCTCAGCCCCCGCCACCGGGAGATCACCGAAGCCGCGGAAAGCTTCCTCATTCGTACTGAGCAGCTTGTCGCGATGTTCGGAGACGATGCTCAGCTCATCGATGGTGAGTTGACCGCTCACGATGCGGACGGGTCGGCTGTAGATCTGACGATTCGCGCCCTGGACAGCACGTGGTGGGACGTGGAGACGACCATGCAGGAAGTTCTGGACGAGGTATCGCGGCTCTATCCCGATGCGGAGGCGTTGCCTTAGCCATACTGCTTGATCACTTGGTCGGCGACTTGGAACGTCGTCCGGCAGTCGGGGCAGGTCGCGTCTCCGAAAAGGTGGAGCAGTTTCATCGCGAGGTTCTCCCGGCCGAGACTCTGCGCCATGTCGTACATGCGCCGCGCCAGAAGGTCGAGTCCGGAGGGAAGCGCAGGAGCCAGCTCACCCTTCGGAGGGTCGTCCTCGATCGCGTAGTCGCCCGAAGTAGCGAAATAGCCGTCCGCACCTATCGCGACGAAGAGATGGACACCGCAGCCGGGGCAGTTCTCCAGCTCGAACTCCCCTTGCGCCAACTGATCCAGACTTTCGTCCCAGACCGGCACGTTCTCGAAGGCGAGCAGCGCCTGCAGCATGTAGGTGAACGAGTCCTCGTCAATGGCGGCGTGCATGGTCTCATCGGTCAGGACCAGCAGTTCTTCGATCTCCGGAGCATGGATCGCGCGTACGTCCCCGGCTCCGTGTGGTTGTCTCGCCCCGGCCACGATCGAGCCGCACAGGGAGAGGATCATGGTGCGGTCTTCAGGGGCCCAGGTTCGGGCGATCTCCGTCAGGCGTGGAAGCGCGGCGAAGCTCGCCGGATAGACCGTCATCTGGTGGCAGATGCACGACCACAGCTCCTCCCATACCTCTGCGCGGGAATCCGGTACGAGCTGATCGAGTAGATCGGGAATGTTCTCCGCGGAGCCATAGGCATGGGTGAGCCGGGACCAATCCGTCATGTCGGCCATCCAACCAGGCTGCTCGACGTCGCGAACAAGGGCTGAGCGCACCACCGCCATTAGGCTCACGGGCGCACCGTCGAGCGATGGCGAACCCGAGAGGAAACACCGTCCGTGCATGACTACGACGTCCCGGCCTGGGGGCCGCTTCCCGTTCGTCCGGCGGCGCTGCGATGGCTGCTGCTTCTGCCCCTGACCCTGGTGGTTCTGCCGCTGTGGTGGGTGGTGTGGGTCGTCCTCGCGATCTGCCTCTACTGCTTGGCGCCGGTGGCCCAGCTGATCGTCTACGTCGTGCCGCGTGCCGAGAAGGGCGCGATCCGCATGCTGGACGCCACATTGGGCCGATTACCGTTCGTCCCGCTGTGGTGCGTGACCCCGGTGGCGCTGGTGCGGGAGGGCGACACGGCGTACTACCAAGAGCGTGTGGACCGGCGCGTCGAGAAGCAGACCCGACGCGTGGAGACCTCTCAGTACCACCGCGACCTGGAACTCGGCGCACACTACTTCCGCGGCGCCGGCGCCGGTTACGTCCTGCGCGTCGCCTCGGAGCAGGGCTGGAACCTTCACCCGGTGCTGCGCTCGCACCCCCGGCGACGGCTCCGGCTGCGTCACAACGGCCGACCACGGCCTGACCTCAGGGCGGGACGGTGACCGCCGGCGTGGCCACGTCGTCGTTTGGAGAGTTCGTCTACAGCTCACGGGGCGAGGGGATGGCGATCATCCCCAGCGCGGCGATTTCGGTGAGTGCCCGACCAGACAGATCTCGGACTTCCGCCCATCCGGGATCGGTGGCGAGCCCTTCGGGGGTCCATTTGTCGGCGTTGGGCTGACCACTCATCTCTGCCAAACGGTCGTCGATGCGACGTAACAGCTCATGAAAGGCCGGGGACAGCTCGTCGACGCTGTGCGGCACCCACCCGTTCGCCCAGTCGAAATCGAGCGCCAATTCGTCCTCGCTCCACCCGTGCCGGTCAAGCCACGCGACCTGTTCGTCAGCGGAGGCGGCCAGCATCACCAGCGTCTCCGCCAGTCGTAACACCGAGGTCGGTACGTCAGGCGTCGGCTTCACGACCATTGGTTGACGCCCCTGACAGGTCGGTCTGGGCACTCCGTACAGACGAAGAGATACATCGACCCAGCATCGCCGATCATGATGCCGGCGGGGCCCATCTGCTCCAGATCAAAGTCCGAACTCAGGAGATGGCGCTCCTCGATCGGGACCCACCTCGTCGCGGATCCAGGATCGTGCTCCCAACTGGCGATCGTCAGCAAGTGCCGCATCTCGTGACCCTGGCCGCACGTCACGACCTCGGAAGACTGGACCCAGTCGACCCACCCGCCGACCTTCGTTCCCGGAGCGACCGACAGGTGATATTGGTAACTCCACTTTTCCGGGTCGTCCAGAGACGACTCCCATTCATCGAGTTTCCCGAACAGTTCCGCTGTCATCTCCTCCGAAGCCGGAAACTCCTTGACCCGCTCAGGCGAGAGCACACAGGGCCTCGGAATGTATCCCTTCTCATAGGCTGCGGGTTCGGGCACCTCGGTGATGACGTCCTCGATGAGCTTCGAATCACGCCAGCTCACATGCACCACCGGCCGATAGTCGGATTCGTGGACGAACGGGCACCACAACACCTGGCACACATCAGCACCCGCCGGGAACGGCAGTTCAGGCACATGCCGAGCGTAGATCTGGAGAATCGGCACCATCGCTATCGGCTGCGAGCCCGAGAGGTCCTCGTGGTCGGCGGACTCGCAAAACGGCCAGGGCTCGTCGACGGGCCAGAGCAACGGTCCGCCCATGGAACTGTCCGTGACAGAAGGTGTGCCGCGGCGCGGGTGCAGGCGGACAGTGGTTTTGCTTTGGCCGGCCAGTTCCGGAAAGAGTGCCGCCACATCCACCGGTGGCGGCGGTGTCGTTAGCCCCATACCTTGTCACTCCGATCGCAGGCAACGTTGGGACGGCACACCATAAGGCAGCTTGAGGCGCCCTAGTCACCTGCGCTCTGGCCGTCCGAAGCCCCTCCGAGGGGAATGTCCAGCTCTCGAACTCGCCTTCCGTCTTCGTCCCGGCGGTAGACGCTCAGGGACGACGCCCTGCCGATCAGCGGCAGGTTCATCCCCGCCGCCTCACTGAAGCCGACTCGCAATGCGGCCTGGTCGGCATGGCGCCCGACGGTCATGTGAGGAAGGAAAAGCGACGGCTGCCGCACACCGCGAAGCACCTGGCGGTAGATGGACTCGTGCAGCCACCGCACCTGCTCTCGACCCACGCCGACCAGCAGGAACCAAACCGTCGGAGTCGAGAGCTCGATCGCGATCCGCCAGCCGGGACACCGGCCCAGGCCACTCGAACGGAAACGCGACGGTGATGTGGGCCGGCACGGCGGCGGCGAGAGGATCCCACCTATCGCGGAATCGCTCGACCCCTGCCGTGTTCATCTCGGGGAAGATGGCGATGACACGCGTGGTCACGGCGGCGATACTCCCGTCCCAAGGGCACGTCCTACTCGTCCGGTTCCCAGGCCAGGAGCAGGTCGAACAGGCGTCGGCCGCCGTCGAGCTCCAGCGAGTCCACCTGAATCCGGCCGTACAGAGCGAGGACCAGCTCACCGGCCGTGCCCCGGGCGGAGGCGTCAGCCGCGGTGCCCGGCGCGGAGAGACGGGTGATCCGTGCGCCTTCGGCGGAGAGGGAGAGGCGCCAGGAGCGGCCCTCGGTGGCGTGGTAGTCGACGGCGGCGGGCTCGTGCGGCCAGGGGGCCGTCCCGGCGACGCAGGTGGACAGGAATTCGTCGACACCGTCGAGCGCCACCTCGTCCGGTAGCGGTTGCGGGGCGCCCACGGTGACCTGGGCGTCGTAGGTGTGCAGGGCGATCTCCTGGAGCTGGTGCCGGGCGACGGCACCGCAAGTCTGCGGCGACTGCGACGTGCCCCACCACGTCCAGCAACCGCGATCCGGGCCGGCCTCCCGTAGTGCGTCCAATAGCTCCTGCGTCGATGCGGCCGACCAGGCCAGCAGGGCCTCGCGCTCCCGAGGCGGGGCGCCCTTCCACACGGATTTGGTTGTGGCGGCGGGTCCGGCGGCGATGGTCGCGGCCCAGGAGCGGCGCCCCTCGCCCAGGTGCCGCACCAAATCGAACAGCGTCCACTCGGGGCAGGTCGGCACCGGCATGTCGAGGCCGGGCGCGACGGCGACCGCGGCGCGGAAGGCGGCCGATCGTTCGCCGATCAGCCTCAGCAGATCCGGGAACTCCAGAGTGTTCTCCACTCCGGCTGTCTATCACCGCGCTCCGGCATCCGTGTCGTATCGAACGTGCCAGAACGCCGATCAGCGCTGAGTCGCACCCCCGCGCTCTTGGGCAAGGCCTCGCTTCGCTCGTTAAGAGCTTCTTTTTGTTACGGCTTCGCCTGCTCTCCGGCCAACCGACTTCGCTGGTCACTGCGGCCGACAACGCCGTATCTGACCCCGGCTGGGAGTCACCAGCAGCGAAGGTCCCAACCATGGCCGTCGTGGCCGTTGTCCTGAATCTCGACGATGATCCGCCGACGACCACCGTCGTCCGACGGGGAAGGCTGTGGCTGAGACAGTGTCCATACGTAGATCTCAAACGGCCCCTCTCCCTCGACCGGTTCGATCTTCGCCGCCTGGTAGTACTCGAGCGTCTCCTCCGCCGACATGAATGTATGCAGGTCGAAACGGACCCGATAGCCACACGAGTCCTTGGAATTCCGGCCGGGCGCCACCACGCCCTGCGCCTCGTAATCGCCGAAGTCGGTCCCCTGCGGGAGGGGATGGCTCATAACCCGGTCCGCGAAACCGGCGAGCAGATGATTGTGGAACCATGCCGGCGCCATGAGAACCGCGTAGACCAGCAGAATCGCCGTGAGCACCTTCACCGCACGGCGAGCCCACCGCCGTTGGCTACTCGATAAAGAGCGATGGGGCTGCAGTTCCTCTGGTGAAGCAGTTGACACGGCCACCATCCTCCTGCAGACGCGATCACCGGCCCTCTATCTTTTCACCTCACAGACGGCCTGTATTCCGCAGGGATTGGTCGCCTGCCGAATTCACGTGCGGCAAGACGAGAGAATGACAGAAAGCGCGAGGCCCACCATCCTGAGCCCCGGTAGCCAGGCCGTTGCACATCCGGATTGTCTGAAGGGGGGCCGGAACTGAGTGGAGACGCCAGACGAAAGCGGCTCGGCCAATGTCGGCGACTGGATAGCCGCCTATCAGCTCAACCAAATCCAGGCCCAACACCCTGAACGGGGTGAGGGCCGGCGGGTGTTCGCCCACATGGCCTTCTTCGCCCTGGACGGCGCGGAGAAGGCCGGATATCCCAAGCGGCACGCGGACGCCGTCCGGTTCCACCTCCGCGGCCTGCTGATCAATGAGCTGCCACCCGACGGAGATCCCCTGTGGGATCCCGACGCACTCGGCGCGGACGTACTGGCCGCTCTGCCGTTGTCCCTGCAGCAGGCCCAGACCTGGACTGCAGACTGGACCGCCCGGCCCCGGATCGAGATCCTGGCTCTGCGCACCTGCAAGAACCTGCTCGAACCGATGAGGACGATCGCCGACCGGGTGACCGCCGAACCGCTGAGAACGCAGCTTGACCAATGGCTCGAGCTTCAGCCGCGTCTCCCCTGACCGTCGGTCGCGAGACAACCTGTTCACATCACGTCCTCGCTTCCAAGGCCCCGCCAATGCCGTTGATGCCGGTCCTGACCGATGACCGCGTTTTGCCGGATTGGCAACACGGCTTGGGCTCTGACCTGGCCTGACTCTAAGGTCGGGGACGATCAACGAGTGGAGGGGCGATGCACCGGATCCTGGATGTGGGCGCAGGACGGATTCACGTGGTGGAGCAGGGCAGCGGTCCGCTGGTGCTGCTCGTCCACGGGTTTCCCGAGTCGTGGTACTCGTGGCGGCTGCAGCTTCCCGTGCTGGCGGCGGCCGGGTATCGGGCCGTTGCGATCGATGTGCGGGGGTATGGGCGTTCGTCCAAGCCGGACGACCCGGCCGCCTACCGGATGCTCGATCTGATCGCTGACAACGTGGCGGTGGTGCGGGCGCTCGGGGAGAGCTCCGCTGTGGTCGTCGGGCACGACTGGGGGGCGTCGATCGCGGCGCACTCAGCGCTCGTCGAGCCTGACGTGTTCCGGGCGGTCGCGATGTTGAGCGTTCCCTACACTCCGCCTGGCGGGCCTCGTCCCAGCGAGGTGTTCGCCCGGATGGGCGGTGAGGAGGAGTTCTACATCTCCTACTTCCAGCAGCCGGGGCGGGCCGAGGCCGAGATCGAGCCCGATGTGCGCGGCTGGCTGGGCGGGATCTACAGCGCCCTGTCGTCCGACACGATGGTGGACGGCCCCGACCCTCACTTCGTCGCCCTCGGCGGCACAATGCGGGAGCGGTTCCCCTCCGGGGTGCTGCCGTCGTGGATGTCACCCGACGACCTCGACTTCTACGCGGCCGAGTTCGAGCGGACGGGCTTTACCCATGCGCTCAATCGCTATCGCAACATGGATCGCGACTGGGAGGACCTGGCTCCTTACGCCGGATCCCCGATCAAGCAGCCGTCGCTCTTCATCGGCGGCACCCGGGACGCCTCCACGATGTGGCTGTCCGATGCCATCGAGGCCTATCCCCGGACGCTCCCGAACCTCACCGCGAGCCATCTTCTGGACTGTGGTCATTGGATCCAGCAGGAACGTCCCGACGAGGTCAACCGTCTGCTCCTGGAGTTCCTCGATGGTTTCGCCGGGCGACCTCGGCCGGTGTGAGTCCGGTGTCCGTGACCGCGTCGGCCTCGGCTCCGGCGGCGATCAGCAGGCGGGCCGAGCCCTCGTAGCCGTCGGCCGCAGCGAAGTGCAGAGGGGTCCATCCCGCCGCATCGCGGGCGTTGGCGTCCGCGCCCAGCTCGAGGAGGATGGGGAGCATCTCGGGGAGGTCCCGGCCTGCCACGAGGTTGTGCAAGAGCGACGGGACGGCCAAAGTGGCGCCGGATTCGACCAGTAAGCGCAGGACATCCGCGTGGCGGTAGGAGACGGCGAGTTCGACCAAGGTGGTTCCATCCTCGTCCACGGCGTCGGGATCGGCGCCGGTCGCGAGCATGGTGCGGACCGTCGGCAGGTCGCCGTCGAAGACGGCCCAGGCCAGCGACTCGTCGATCATCCGGAGACCAGTCCGGTTCGGTACGCCAGCACGACCGCCTGCACCCGGTCGCGCAGGTCAAGCTTGGTCAGGATCCGGGACACGTACGTCTTCACCGTCTCCGGGGTGATGAACAGTGCCGCCGCGATCTCCGCGTTCGACAACCCTGCCGCGATCTGCCGCAGCACCTCCAACTCCCGGGGCGTCAGCACGTCCACCACCTTGTTCTCCACCGCTGGGCGGAGGCGTTCGGCGTAGTGACCGATGAGGGTGCGGGTGACCGCGGGCGCCAGCAGGGATTCGCCAGCCGCGATCGTTCGCACGCCGTTGATCAGTTCGGCGGGGTGCGCGTCTTTCAGCAGGAAACCGCTGGCCCCTGCCCGCAGCGCCTCGTAGACGTATTCGTCCACGTTGAAAGTGGTGACGACGAGGATCTTCGCGGGGTTCACGGCGCCCGGACCCGCCAGTTGCCGGGTGGCTTCGATGCCGTCCAGGACCGGCATGCGGATGTCCATCACGATCACGTCCGGGTTCAGGCGGCGGGCGGTCTCCACCGCCGTGCGGCCGTCGGGGGCCTCGCCGACGACCTCCATGTCCGGTTGGGCGTCGAAGATGGTGACGTATCCGGCGCGGACCAGCGCCTGGTCTTCGCACACCAGTACTCGGATCATGCGTCGCTCCTGGAGGGGATCTGCGCGCGGACGCTGAACCCTCCTTCGGGTCTCGCGCCGGCGATCAGCTCACCATTGAGCATGCGGACGCGCTCCCGCAACCCGGACAGGCCCCGGCCGCCCGACCCAACGGCCGAGGTGGTGGGCGGGCCTTCGGTGGTCACCTCGATCTCGATGTGGGTGGCGCCGTGGCGGACCAGTACCGACGTCGGGTGGCCGGTCGCGTATTTGAGGGCGTTGGTCAGGGACTCCTGGACGACCCGGTAGACGGCCAGTTCCACGTCTACGCTCTGGGGCGGCGCGCTGCCCTCTTCGGTCCATTCGATGGGCTGGCCCGACAACCTGGCCTGTTCCACCAGGTCGCTCACCTTTCCCAACGCGGGTGTACGTTCGGCGGCCGACTCCCCGGTCGCTTCCAGGACGCCCAGCAAGGCGCGGAGCTCGGTCAGCGCCCGGCGGCCGGTGCCGCTGATCGCCGTCAATGATTCGCCCGCTCGGTCGGGGGCGCCGGTCAGGAGGTACTGCGCGGCGTCGGCCTGGACGACCATCGCGGTCACGTGGTGGGTGACGACGTCGTGGAGTTCGCGGGCGATCCTGTTGCGTTCGGCGGTGACGGCGATCTCGGCCGACAGGCGGCGGCGTTCGGCCTCGTCGGCCCGCCGGCGGCGGACGGCTGCTCCCGTTACCCACGCCGCTGCCAGGGCCAGAAAGAACGCCAGGTAGTCGGGGATCTGCTGGGGGGAGCCCAATACGTACAGGGTGATCGCCAGAGCGGCGTAGGCCGCGATCGCGGTGATCTGGGTGGTGCGGCGGCCGCGGATCTGGTGGGCGCCCGCCGCGTAGAGGGCCAGGTAGATGCCCACGGTGGCGAACGTCGGCGGGTAGGCCAGCGTCTGGTGGAGGGCGAACGCGGTGGCGACGATCGCCAGGCAGGTGGCGGGCCATCTGGTGCGGACGGCCAGCGGGAGGGTCATGGCCAGGGTCACTGCCACGCCTAAGATCTCCGGTGGACGTTCGGGCAGGTCGCCCAGTTCGGCGCCGATGCCCGACACGGTGGGGACGAACGCGAGCAGCGTGAGGATCGCCGCCAAGAGTGCGTCCCTTTTGGCTGACATCCGACGAGCCTAACCACGCTTGGCGCGGGTCAGCATCGCCACCGCGATCAGCACGCTCACGATGACCGGGATGACCGACGCCTCCAGGCCGAACGCGCCACCCGTGAGCCATTCGGCGCCGGAGAGGTGCGTGGTCAGCACTCCCTCGGACGTGTGGCCGGAGACGGGGATGCCCAGCAGCGCCTCGGTGGCGTTCCAGGCGAAGTGGAGGCCGATCACGAACCAGAGGTTGCGGCGCCACAGGAACGCGGCGCCCAGCAGGACGCCCGCTTCGACGGCGATGGCCAGGGAGCTCCACAGGGTGGCGCCGGGGTTGGCCAGGTGCAGGCCGCCGAACAGCAAAGCGGTGATGGCGACCGCGATCCGGCCGCCGAACCACCCCTCAAGGGCCTGTAACAGCAGGCCGCGGAAGAGCAACTCCTCGGTGACGGCCGCGCCGATCGAGATCGCGACCAGCGGCAGCACCGCCGACAGTCCCTGTGACCAGGTGAACGAATAGCCGCCGAGGATCGTGATCAGCAGGACCGAGACGAGGACGAACCCCAGGCCGACCGCCCCGCCCTTGGCCGCCTCCCGGAGGGCGCCCTCTCTGGCCAGTTCGGGCAGGGGGCGGCGGGCGACGTAGCGCATGACCGTCCAGTAGACGGCCAGTGCGGCGACCGCCGCGACGACGGCGAGAAAGGCTCCGCCGGAGGCCAGCGCGGAGACCGCGCCGACGGCGAGCAAGCCGACCGGGAGCCAGACGAAAGTCGATTTCATGAGGGGAACGCTACGAACGCGGGCACGGGCCACGGATCCCCGGCTGGCGAACACTTGGGGTAGCTCTCACGGGGGATGCGGGGCGTCGCGGGCCGCGATGGCCAGGGCGATGAAGGCGCGGAACCGGGTGAACTCGGACTCGTCCATCTTCAGGCTGACGCCGCCCACGACCTGGTCTTCGCCGCGCCTGGCCCCGATGCGGACCTTGAAGCCGTCGCGGTGCGGCTGGACGTCCACCCCGAGGAACGCCACGTGGTAGCGGTTGCTCTCGGACAGGCCCCGGTGGAAGATCTCCAGGGTCCGGCCGTCTTGGACCAGGATGTGCTCGCCGAGGTGGAACTCCGCCGCCATGGCCCCACTGTCCCATACGGTCGTCTCCCTACTTTCCGGCGGCGTTGACGCCTTCGGGGTTGCCGGGGGCGTAGACGGTGATGCCGTCGGGCAAGGCGTTGATCTTGTCGATCTCGACGCAGGCGGGGCAGGCCTCGTAGCCCTTCTGGCGGATGCGGTTGGCGTCGGCCTCGGCCTCGGCGCCGGTCACCAGGGCCCGGCCGTCGATCTTGGCCTGTTCGGCCCTCCCCTCTGCGTCGATCTTGGCCTGTTCGGCCTTGGCCTCCGACTGGCGGAGGTTGGCCTGGGCGCCCTGGGCGCTGGTGATGCTCTGCTGGACCTCGGCCGGGAGGGTGACCCTGACCAGGTTGAAACGGAATCCCGTCAGGTAGGGGCCGCCGAGCATGGCCTGGATCTCGCGTTCCAGGCTGGAGTTGACGCCCGACTGCACCCGGGCCAGGTTCGCCAGGCCGGCGCTCGGCTCGGGGAGGTCGGCGCCGTTGAGGTAGGCGCAGGTGGGCACGAGTTCCTCGCAGCGCATCGCGCCGATCTGCACGCGCAGCGTGTTGTAGATGACCGGGCGGACCGCCTGGCTGAAGAAGGCGCTCCAGCCTTCGTCGCCGTCCCAGGCGTAGAGCATCTCGTCGTCGTCACCGATGTAGGTGCGGGTGCCGTAGCGGTCGTCGAAGGCTTTGAGGGTCTCGTGGTCGAGGTTGAGGGTGAAGTAGAACGTGCCCTCCACCCCCACGTTGACGCCGTCGCCGCTGGGCATGACGACCTCGTCCACGCCGAGAGTGGTGGCCCGTTTGGGGTCCGAGGTGATCGTGTAGATGCGCTGCTGGGCCGGGTAGGCGTGCGTGGAGGACAGGAAACCGGTCCAGGTGGGTCCGGTCGCCGGGTCGAGGACCTGGCGGATCCCGCTCTCGTCGAGCGGGCCGCCGTCGCGGACGACGGTGATGACGCCCGCGTCCGTGGAGCTGAACCCGGTCGTGTACGTGATCAGCGTGAGCCCGATCAGGGCGACCACTAAGACACCGATCAAGGATTTGGCCATGTGTTCAATGTAAGTATTGTTGAACAATTTAAAAAGAGTCTAATGCGGGAACATCCTCGGCGGGCGAGAAGTGATCTCTCTGCGGAAGCCCTCGATGATCGAGATGACGTGGCGCATGAGGACGGTGCCTTCGAGACGGTCGAGATAGAGCGAGCGGCGGGCGAGGGCTCCGGCGTCGACGGCGAAGTACATGGCCATCAGGGGGTTGATGAACAGTTCGCTGCCCCTGGTGCGCGTCGTGAAATGGGCGTTGCCGAACCGGCCGTCGAGGGCCGCCGCGATGGAGCCGTTGACGATGCTCGGGTGGTCGGGGGTGTCGGCCTGAGCCTGGGCGACGGCGTCCAGATAGAGCTGCGCCGCCCTGCTCTCGCGGGGCACCGAGAAGGCGCCCAGATAGCCGCCCTCGCGGTCCAGCGCCGCCAGGTTCTCCAGCACCTGCACGTGGTTGACCCCGTGATAGGAGTCGACGCCGAACCCGAGGCAGACGACGAGCTTCTCCGCCACGTCGAGCCCGTGGACGGCGGCCAGGCTGGCCATGTCCTCTTCGGGGGTGCCGAGGCCCGCCTCGTCGCCGCGCAGCAGGATGTCGGTTCCGCCGTCGACCAGGACGATGGCGTCGACGGCCAGACGGTCGGCCAGTGCGCGGTACGCCGCGCGCAGGGGGTCGACGCCGACCTTGGGGAAGGCGTACACGACGGAAGGAAGGTCGTGAGCCTGGAGCCAGCGGGCGAGTGAGCGTTCGGGGAAATAGGTGTCGCGGGCGACGGTCTCCGGGCGAATCTCGGCGAGATCCTCGGCGAGCCATACGTCGAGGTCGAGGCCGTGTAATCGGCTGAACGACAAATTCGCCAGGTGGACCTCTTTCCCCGCCTCCCACAACTCGACAGCGAGGGGAAGTCCGGCGAATATGTCGAACCCTCCGCCGGCTCCGGCTATCAGAATCCGTCGCGCCCGCTTGAGCCGGGTGAACAGCGGGGGTTCCTGCAGCGAGAACACCTCCGGGAACCTACCAGCCCTCTCATGACTCTCGAACTCCAGGAAACGCGGGCGCGGATTTCCCTAAACCGAGTTGCTCGGTGGGGAATGCCGGGGATGACCCCGCAGTTAATGGTTGCCATGACAACTGTTGGATTCATCGGCAGCGGGCACATCGGTGGCACGGTCGCCCGTCTCGCCGTCGCGGCCGGTTACGACGTGGTGCTGAGCAACTCGCGTGGCCCGGAGACCCTGAAGAAACTGGTCGACGAGCTCGGGCCGAAGGCCAGTGCGGCGACCGCCGCCGAGGCGGCCGCGGCGGGCGACCTGGTGGTCGTCAGCATTCCGCTGGGCAGGTATCGCGAGGTTCCGGTCGAGCCGCTCGCTGGCAAGACGGTCCTCGACACCAACAACTACTACACCGAGCGCGACGGGGTCATCGCCGAGCTCGACGCCGCCTCGACCACGTCGAGCGAGCTGCTGCAGGAGCACTTGACGACGTCCAAGGTCGTCAAGGTCTTCAACAACATCTACTTCGCGCACCTGCTGGCCCTCCCGCGGGCCACCGGCGCCGAGGACCGCAGCGCCCTGGCGATCGCGGGCGACGACGCCGGTGCGAAGGCGGAGGCGACCGCCTTCCTCGACCGCATCGGCTACGACGCGGTCGACGCCGGATCGCTCGCGGACGGGTGGCGCTACCAGCCGGGCACCCCCGCCTACGGCGGTCTCTACGCGGGCGAGACCGCGAACTTCTGGGAGTCACCGGGCGTGCCCAGCGACGCCGCGGCCCTCAAGGAGAAGCTGGACGCCGCCCAGCGTTGATCAGCCGATCAGCCGCTTGCGCCAGTCGAGCGGGGTGATCGTGATGGCCTGCCCGGGGTCGCCGTTCCACACCACGGGCAGGCCCGCCTCCTCCAGCACCTTGACGACCTCACGGCCGACGGCCGCCGTGGTCTCCGGCGAGCCGTCGAATCCGCCGTACATGAGCGACAGCCCGTGCCCGTCGGCGGCGGCCTCGGTGCCCTGGGAGTGGAAGTAGACGAAGCCTCGTGCGCCGGGGCCGCCCTCGTCGCCGATCTCGCTGTTTCCGCAGGTACGGCAGCAGGTGAAGTCCTCCCTGGCCGTGATGCCCGACGTGTCGAGTTCTTCGAAGGCGCGGGAGATGCGGTCGGGGTCCGTCTCCCCGCTCCAGGCGGCCTGTTCCTGGACGCGTTCGACCCACAGACGGTCGGCGAGCTGCCGGGCCTGGTCCGCCGAGACCAGCTTTCGACCGCCGGAGACGAAGTACTCCTCGGTGCGCTCCGCGAGTTCCTGCCGCGTGACGTAACCGCAGACCAGCCATTCACGGACGCGCTCTTCGAGCCGGTTCCGCTTCTCGTCGTCGAGGTCGAGCGGAGGGACGGGGTCGGTGGCGAATTCCACCCGTGACCAGGTGATTCCGTCGTTCCAGCCGTCGTCGGCCCGCGCCCAGCCGATCATCGCCGCGATGACCTGGTCGGGGGCGTCGAGGCTCGCTTCGAAGCGGAGGCCGGGGGTGCCGTCGCGATACTCCAGCGTGTACGTTTCGCCCGTCGCGTGGGCCACCTGGATGAAGACGGCGGGCAGATCGGGGACGCGCTGGACGACGAGCCACTGATCGCTCGCGTCACCGAGCCGGCGGACCAGATCGGCCAGGTCGGTCTCGGTCGGCCGCAGGTGCCGCTGCCCGTTCTGGGTCGTCACGATGATCGCCGGCATGAGGGTTACTGTGCCAGAAGAATTTCCGGCGCTGGGCGGCGATCCGGAAGGCCCAGAAGGTCGAGGCCGTCGCGGATCGCGCGCGCCTCCTGGTCGAGCAGGCTCCGCTCCCTCGTGCCCCAGTCGGCCTCGACGCGAAAGCCGTCGCCCTCGAACCTGGGGAAGACGTGCAGGTGGAAGTGGAAGACCTCCTGGAAGGCGGCTGCTCCGTCGGCGAGGAAGACGTTCACGCCCTCGCACCGCAGGCGGGAGCGGCGCAGCGCCCGGCCCATGCGGTGGCCGATCCGCCAGATGTGGGTGCTTGTCTCCTCGTCGAGGTCTTCCAGCCCGACCGCGTGGACGCGCGGGATCACCAGGAGGTGGCCGGGGGTCACGGGCCCGATGTCCATGATCACCATGACGCGGTCGTCGGCGTAGGGGATGCTCGCCTCGACCTCGCCGCGCACGATCGCGCAGAACACGCAGGTCATCGCATGAACTCCCGGGCGCCGCGCAGCCTGGTCTTGAGGTGCCCCTGGGTCAGGGCGCAGTCGAGGCGCACGTCGCGCGGCCCGGTGAAACCGACGTCGGCGCACAGGCCGGGCGTCAGCCGGGACGCGTCCAGGCCGTCGCGCTCGGCGATGAGGGCGCCCAGTTCGTAGCGGCTGACGGCGTCGGCCCCGGCCACGTGGTGGATGCCCGAGCGGTCAGAGTTGGCGAGTTCGAGCAGGGCGGCCGCGAGGTCGCGTACATGAACAGGACAGCGCACGGCGTCGGTGAACAGGATGCCGGGAGCGCCTCCGGCCAGCGCGTGGACCAGGCGTTCGTGCGGTGAGCCGCCGTCGCCGACGATCAGTGAGGTCCTGGCGATCACGGCGGCGGGGTCGATGGCCCGCACGGCCGTCTCGGCCGCCGCCTTGGCCGCGCCGTAGGCGTAGACCGGATCGGGGACGCCGGTCTCGTCGTAGGTGATCGCCGCGCCGGAGAAGACGGCGTCGCTGGAGACGTGGACCAATCGCCGGCCGGTCGCCGCGACGGCCACGTGGGCGGCGCCGTCGGCCGTGGTCTCCCAGTCGGACTGGCGGTAGGCGGCGTTGACGACCACGTCGGGGGCCGTCGCGGCGATCACACCGGACACGGCCGCGCGGTCGCGCAGGTCGAGGAGGTGCCAGTCGGCCAGGTCGGCCGGGCCCGGCCCGGTCAGGTAGGTCGCGGCCACGGAGTGGCCGTCGGCCGCGGCCTGCCGCACGAGTTCGGCGCCCAGGAAGCCGCTGCCGCCGACGACCAGGATTCTCATGGCTGCGACCGTAGTGGATCTCTCAGTCCGTCGCGCAGGATCGCCAGCGCCCGGCGCGGGTCGCCGCTCCCCCGGCGGATGCCCAGGATCACGCCGCCCAGCAGGGCCATCACCTCGCCCGCGCCGACGTCGCGGCGCAGGCCGCCGTGCTCCTGGGCGCGGGCGAGCAGCAGGGCGATCGCGTCGCGCAGGTCCGCGCTCCGCGCGGCCATCTGGCTCTGTACGTCGACATTCGCGCCGGTCAGGGCATCGATGATCTCCCCTTTGGCCTCGGCGTCCGCGACGACCCGTTCGAGGGTGGTGAACAGGGCTTCGGCCGGGTCGGGGTCGGTCAGCGCCTCGCGGGCCCGCTCGACCAGGCGGTGGAGGTGATCGAGGATGATCGCCTCGTACAGCGACTTCTTGGTGGGGAAATGCCGGTAGAGGGTGCCGGGGCCGAGGTGGGCGCGGCGGGCGATCTCGTCCAGGGGAACGGAGAGACCGTCGGCGGCGAAGGCCTCTCTGGCCACCTCCAGGATCCGGTCCCGGTTCCTGCGGGCGTCGGATCTCATGGGGCCTCCCTGAAAACGGGGCGATGTCTCCGTTTACGATACCGGCATGACCCGATCAGCGTTCCTCGCGCTCGACTACGTCACGTACATCGTCGAGAACTTCAGCCATGATCCCGCCGTCGTCGAGCACGCCTCCGCCGCGCTCGACTCGGCCAGGGCGGAGGGGCTGCCCGTCTTCCACGTCGTCCCCGAGCCCATGCGCGAGCAGATCCATCCGACGCTGGCGCCGCGCGAGGGCGAGACGGTACTAGGGAAGACCTCGATGTCGGCGTTCGCCACCACCGACCTGCACTCACGGCTCCAGGAGGCCGGGGTCGGCCGGATCGTCATCGGCGGCGTCGCGACCTCGGGCACGGTGCTGTCGACCACGCGCTGGGCCCGCGACATCGGCTACGAGGTCGCCGTCTGCGCCGACGCGTGTGCCGATCCCGATGCGGGCGCCCACGCCGCGCTGGTCGACACGTCGGTGTTCCCCGAGAGCTGGATCGGGCTCTGGCGGCTGGCTCGTATGGTGCGATCAGGGGAACCGCTGATCTGAGAGGGGCGACATGCCTGACCAGCACGCCAAGGGCCTGACGTTCGCGAAGCTGCACGAGACGGGCACGTTCGTCCTGCCGAACCCCTGGGACGCCGGCACCGCCCGCCTGCTCGCCGGCCTCGGCTACGCCGCCCTCGGCACCACCAGCGGCGGCCTCGCGTTCACCTTGGGCCGCCGCGACGGCGCGGGCCTGATCCGCCGCGACGAGACCCTGCGCAACATCAGCGCCATCGCGACCGCCACCGACCTGCCGGTGTCGGCCGACCTGGAGAACGGCTTCGGCGACGTGGCCGAGACGATCCGCCTGGCCGCCGAAGCGGGCGCGGTCGGCGGCTCGATCGAGGACGCCACCGGCGATCCCGACCGCCCCGTCTTCGACTTCGACGCGGCAGTCGAGCGGGTGGCCGCAGCCGCGGCCGCCGCGCGGGCGCTGCCGGTGCCGTTCACGTTCACCGCCCGCGCCGAGAACTTCCTGTACGGCCGCCCCGACCTCGACGACACCATCCGCCGCCTGTGCGCCTTCGAAGAGGCGGGAGCCGATGTCCTGTACGCCCCCGGCCTGCCGAGCGCCGAAGCGATCCGGGAGGTGTGCGCGGCGGTGTCGAAGCCGGTGAACGTGCTGGTCACGGGCCCGGTGCTCGGCATGTCGGTGGCCGACCTCGCGGAACTGGGAGTGCGGCGGGTGAGCCTGGGCTCGGCCCTGTCCCGCGCCGCGCTGACGGCGACCCTGTCCGCCGCCCGGGAGATCGCCGACACGGGGACCTTCGGCTCGCTGCGCGACTCGGTCACGTACGCCGAGGCCAACGACCTTCAGGGCTGAAAACGCGTTGCACGACCACGTCCGGGCGGAGAAGGGTCGGGGAGATGCATGCCAACCAGCTGACGGTGTCGCCCACGACGGTGCGCGCGTTGGTCGACGAGCAGTTTCCCCAGTGGCGTGGCCTGGCCGTCACGAGCGTCGCCTCACATGGGACGGTCAACGCCATCTTCCGTATCGGCGACCGGTTCACGGCCCGTTTCCCGCTCCAGCCGCCCGACGGGGTGACGGCCACGCGACGGTGGCTGGAGGCCGAGGCGGATGCGGCGCGGGAGCTACACGGGCGCATCCGGTTCCCCTCGCCCGAGCCGATCGCGATCGGGGCGCCGGGGGCCGGATATCCGGTGCCGTGGTCGGTGCAGACGTGGGTGCCGGGGGTCGTGGCGGTCGACGACCATCCCGGGGAGTCGGCCGGGTTCGCGCACGACCTGGCCGAGCTCATCACCGACCTGCGCGCGATCGACACCCGGGGACGGACGTTCTCCGGGAGTGGCCGGGGCGGGGAGATCCACGTACACGACGAATGGATCGAGACCTGTCTGCGGCACAGCGAGGCGCTGCTCGACGTGCCGAGGCTGCGCAAGATGTGGGCGGAGTTCCGGGTGCTGCCGCGCGCATCCGGCGATGTCATGACGCACGGCGATCTCCTGCACGGGAACGTGCTGGTGAAGGGCGGGCGGCTCGCGGGGGTGCTCGACGTCGGCGGGTTCGGGGCGGCCGATCCGGCGCTCGATCTGCTGAGCGCCTGGAACCTGCTGGAGACGGGGCCGCGTGAGGTGTTCCGGTCGCTGCTCCGGCCGGACGACCTCGAATGGGAGCGGGGCCGGGCGTGGGCGTTCGTCCAGGCGATGGGGTGCGTCTGGTATTACGTCGACACCAATCCCGTCATGAGTGAAATGGGCCGGCGCTGCCTGGAGCGCATCATGAGCGACACATAGTTTTGCAGCGTCTCGGGCTGCCGAATCTCGCCAGGTAGTGCCAGACCTTCTTGAGCGCCTGCGCATCATGACCGGCCGCCATTCCGAGGATGTGCGGATTCAGCCACCCGTCGACGGCGATCTCGGCGGCCAGGTCGACGTATTCCTTGCCGCGATAGTCCTCGTGGTGCCGCAAACAGTCGATGGTCACCCGGAAACCGGGATGCCATTCGATCGGGCAGGGAAGACTCCGCGCGGCGGCTTCCACGTCCGTTCCGCGATGGCTGGGATCCAGGACCAGCGCCTCCACATCTCGATCGAGCCTGACCGGGCCGTGGACGTGGGCCTCGATGTAGTCGTCCAGGACATCTCGATCGTCTGCTTCGGCCAGGTCGATGAGGGCCATGCGGGAGGCGACGCCGAAATGCGTCGGCTCGAAATGGCTGTCGGGATAGCAGAAGGTCGTGCGGGCGAGGACCTCGTCGTTCAGACGGAAATGGGCCGAGCCGAACCGGGGGGCCGCGCCGGCGATTCTCCGGCGGAAATTCAGCGCGCCATAGACGGGGCGTTCGTCGGCGGGGGCGTGGTCGTAGGCGCCGCCGAAGATGCGGCTTTCCCAGTTCCACCGGTCGCCGCCCGGGTGGGCGGTCAGGCCGCCGTTGCTCGTGCCGGTGACGAACTGCGAGTGGTAGCGGCCGGTGTCCGCGAGGGCGCGCAGCACCGGCGGTTGCGGATGGAAGTTCAGCGTCACGGGTGATCGGGGGGCCAGCGGGCCACCTGACGACAGGGCGGTCACGTGGCGGAGAGCCCGCCCCCCGATCGGTGACGTCACGAGATGGTCAGGCTTCCGTTGGCGTTGCGGGCGCAGGTCACGACCGTCCGGGTGGCGGCGGTGAGGGCGCCGGTGAGGCACTGGCCGAGGACCGTGTGGCCGGCCGCGTTGGGGTGCCACGACTCCTGGCAGGTCTGGAAGTAGGTCACGCACGTGTTCGCGAACCGCTGGATGGCGATCTTGTCGCGGCCCGACAGCGACGTGATGTGGTTGCCCGAGGGGCCGTCCATCACCCTCACCGGAGTGGCGAGCGCGTTCCCCGGGCTGCCCGGGTTCTCACACAGGCGGGCGCCGTCGAAGGCCTTCTGCACGTCGAGAACGCGCAGGTCGGCGGTGGGTCGCTCGGCGGCTATGGTCGTGTACGCGTTCTTCACCAGATTCCCCAGGTTGGCCGAGAACACGTGGCCGGGGGCGAGGCTCGCGCGGTGGATCGGGCATCCGGCCGCGTAACGCTCGGCGCCGAGTTCGCGGAACTTGTCGCGGGTGTCGGTGCGGTTGTCCTCGTCGCGGTACTGCGTGGCCACGTCCAGGGGCAGGGGGTTCGTGTACGTCTGGAGCACGACCTGGTGCTGCCCGTCGGCGTCCACTTGGGCGAGGGTGTCGAGGATCTGGCGGAGGGCGGCGACCGTCTCGGCCGTTCCCGTGGCCACTTCGGCGTCGGAGGCGAGGTCGGACACCGTACACGGCTCCTGCGGGACGTCTCCACCGAGGTAGGCCCAGAACTCCCACCAGCCGGTCCAGGCGTCGGCGATGAACCGGTTCGCGCACAGCGTCGCGACGTCGCCGAAGGTGAACTGGCTGTTGTTGGACCCCAGCCCGATGAGCACGACGTCGATGTCGTGGGTCTGCGCGACGGTGCGGAGCTGGTCGAGCTGCGACTTCACGGTGCGTCCGTTGGGCCGGGCGCTGGAGGCGTTGGCGACGTCGGTCGGCTGCCCGCCGGAGCAGGCCAGGTTGAACCGGTCTTGGATGCCCGGGAGCGACGCCTTGAACAGCGAGGCGTTGGCCGACCGGTGGCAGAAGTAGGCGTTGTTGTTCGGCGCCGACCAGCCGGGGAACCCCTGCGCGGTGCCGTTGGAGTCGACGACCGGCTGATAGCTGCCGGCCCCCTCTCCGCTGATGAAGCTGTCGCCGAGCGCGACGGCCGCCGTCGGCAGCGCGGCCTGCGCCGTGCCGCTGTGGGCGAGGGGAAGTCCTGCGGCGGCTAAGAGGAGTGCGGTGGTGATCGCTGCCCGGCGAATTGAGCGCATGCGGAATTTCCTATCATACTGGCAGGTAATGGAGGGTATCCCGATGACAACACGACCCGGTCACCCAGTCAAGATCCCATTAAGACCGCCTCACTTAAGAGACCGCGTTTCTGTGCGATCGTCAAGCGTTGCTGTAACGTGCCGGGATGGATGCGATCGCCCTGCTCGACTGGCTGCTGGAGTGTGACGTCAACGCGCTTCTCCGGGTGGACGCGGGACGCGGCGGAGTACGTCCGTGGACTTTCGCCGCGAACGGCGACGAATGGTCTTTCCGGGTGGACGCGTTCTCAGCGGACGAATGCCTGGAAAAGGCCCTCAAGGCCCTCGCCGACCATGGGCTGGTACCGCCCGATTCTCTGACATATTGACCGGGTGGACGACTATTTCAGCGCCGCCACCGACGACGAGGCGATAGCGGTCATCGGCCGGCCGTCCGGGGTCTCGCCGAACGACCGCGTCGAGCTCAAGATGATCGACCCGCACGTGATGATGGGCAGCCTGGAATCGCTGCTCACCGGCGTGCCCTACGAGGAGATCTCCGCCCGCCCCCGCCACGCCAGGTTGCTCAGGCTCCACGACGACGAGAGCGAGGCGGTCGTCACCATCAGCGACGAGTTCACGTCGGCCCTCGCCGCCGCCACCGACGACGAGCTCCGCGCCGTCGCGGGGCCGTGGTCCGAGACGGAGGAGTTCTGGGGCCACGCCGACCCGGCGGAACTCACCGGGATCCTCATGGAGCTGCGAGATCTGGCCGTGCGGACCCTCGAAGGCGGTCGCCGGCTGTACTGCTGGATGCTGATCCCATGAACTTGCAGATCGACCCGGATCGGAAGGTCACCGCCGACACGTGTGACTGTTGCGGCACGGACTCCGACCGGGTGACCGGCTTCATCAACAACGACGACAGCGCTTACGCGATCTACTTCGCCAACTGCTACCACCACGACGGCGTCCACGAAGCCTGGATCGACGTCATCCTCGACGACGCCTGGGACCGCGAGGACATCGTGAACCAGCCGAGCCCCAACCGCGTCACCTTCGGCTGCCGCGTCGGCCCGATCGAGGGCCACCCCGCCCCCATGTGCAGCCTGGTGGCCGCCGCTTCCGTCCGCGCGGACGAACCGCTCTACGGGCGCAAACTGGACCGCGAGGCGGCCCTCGGGCACCCGTGGCTCGCCGACTACTGGCAGACCGTCGACCACATCCTGGAGAACGACGCGACCATCCACCGGCACCTCTACGGTCCGCCCGCGAGCTGAGGTTCGTGATTGGCTGACGTGGGTGAGGACTCAGCGCATCGCTTGGGGTGAGCTTCCCGCTTCGGTCGTCCAGGATGTCGAGACGCGGCTCGGTTCCGCGGTGGTCTCCTTCGAGGAGCGGCAGGGCGGGTTCTCGTTCGGGGTGCTCGGGGTGGCCACGCTCGCCGATGGTGGGCGGGTGTTCGTCAAGGCCGTCCGGGATGATGCCGGGAACGCCGCCGACTACCGGACCGAGGCGCTGGTCGCGGCCGTGCTGCCCCGCTCTGTTCCGACGCCGCGGTTGCTGTTCGCGGTCGAGGCGGGTGGGTGGTTTCTGCTCTGTTTCGAGGTCGCGCCGGGCGCGTTGGCGAGGGAGCCCTGGCAGCTGGACGAGTTGGCCGCCGCGCTCGACATGCTCGACACATGCGCCCGGGAGTTGACTCCGTCGCCGGTCCACGGCCTGCCGACGCTGGGTGAGCGGCTGGCCGGACGGTGCGAGACCTGGCGGGGGCTCGAACGTGACGGGGTCTGGGGGCTCGTCGAGAGCATCGGCGCGTGGGAGCGGGGGCATCTGTCGCGGCTGGCCGCCGTCGAGGGGGTGTGGAGTGAGGTCGTCGTCGGGGACTCGCTGGTGCATTTCGACCCGCGCTTCGACAACATCCTCGTCGACCCCGCCACCGGCACGGCGCGGATCGTCGACTGGGGGCGCGCCTGCCTCGGGCCCGCGTGGACCGACCGGGTCTGTCTGCTCCTTCAGTCCGACCTCGGTGGCCTTGACCCCGAGCCGCTTCTCGGAAGCGTCGCCGACGCCGATCAGGTCGATGCGTTTCTCGTCGCGCTGGCCAGTTATTGGACGCACACGGCCGCGCTGCCCGGGCTGGAGCATGCTCCACACCTGCGTCAACGGCGTGAGCAGGGGCGCCGGGCCACGATCGGGTGGCTGGAAAACCGGTGGGCAGGGCGGTAGAGCGTCTCGTAGCCTCCAGGCCAGACCTGAAAAGGGGTGGTATGCGGCTTTCCGAGCAGGCGTGGCCGGTGCTGGTCAGCAAGGTGCGCCTCGGGCGTGACGAATATCGGGTGGTCAGGCCCGCGCGGCCGGTCGAGGGCGCGTTGCTCTACCGGGACGGGTTCGGCGTGCAGTTCGATGTCGGCAGGCGGGCCGCCACGGCGTTCGCGATGGCGTGGGCGCTGGCCGGACGCTCCCCGCACAGCCTGGTCCACCTTCCGCTGCGCACAGCCTCGCCGAGCGAGGGCGTGCGACCGCTGGATCTCGTGCTCTTGCATCACCGGCTGGGGTTCCCGATCTCCCGGTGGAAAGAGGTGCGCGCCCGGCTGGGGGCCGGAGCCCGGCACAGCGTGACGCTGCCGCCGCGCGCGTTCCGGCGGACCCTGGACCTCTCCCGGCCCTACGACGCGTGCCGTGACCACCTGCGGTGGGGCGTCGCCGCCGACACGCTCTTCCTGACCGGGAGCCATGCGGCGTTCGAGATGGAGATCGACGTGGTCCGGGCGCTGGCCGAGGAGAGCCCGGCGCGCATCGCGGCCAGTCGGAAGGACCACTGCTGCGCCGAGATCGGCATGGGCCGACATTGGCTGGACCGCCGGAGTCCGGCGGCGGAACTCCACGTCGAGTACTCCCGATGACCGCGTCCCTGTACGACCAGGCGTCCCGCCTGCACACACTGACGCCCGACGGGCCTCTCTCCGAACAGCACCACGAGCCCGTGCGGCCCCGATCCGGTGGCCCCGATCCGGTCGCCCTGCTGAAAACGTTCTTCGCCGATCCCGGCCGCTCGGTCCAGGCGCTGCACGACGCTCTCCAGTCGTGCTCGGGGGCCGCCGAGCTACCGGGGATCCTGCCGGATCAGGCCCGTGAGACGGGTGTCTGGCTGGTCCGCCGCGGCATCGGCTCCCTCCCGGTGGAGACCGGCCTCCGGCTGCTGATGGGCCGTGCCCTCCCGGAGGACGTTCCGCTGGTCAGGACCATCGGCCTGCTCGACCGGTTCGGGTCACTGGCGGTGGACGTGCTGGCGGGGATCCCCGGCGCGGCGGGCGCCCTGACCTGGCTGGCCGATCGATCGAGGTGGCCAGTGCGAGAGAAGGTCGTCGAGTCGCTGTGCCGGATCGGTGATCCGGACACCTTCCCCTGGCTGCTGCGGGCGGACCCCGGCAAGCACGCCCTGCGGATCGCCGAGACCGTGTCACTGGCCGACCTGCTGGAGAGCGGCGCGGCGGTCACCGTCGAGGCGGGCCGGATCCTTCAGGCGCTCGTGTCCACGCAGGACTACACCGTCCGGCTGCACGAATACGCCGACGCCTGCCGCGCCGTCGCCGGGTTCGCGGTCCGGGCGGAGACGGCCGAGCCGGAGCTCGACCTGCTGGCCTCGGTCATCACGATGGCCCATGACCTGCGCGCCGGGCACGCCGCCTGCCTGCCCTGGCCGCCCGGCGAGCGCGCGGTCGTGCTCGACCGGCTGGAGCGGCTGCTCGTCTCCCCTCGTTGGGCACCCGTCGTGGCGGAGGCGGCGGGGTCACCCGACCAGATGACCCGGTGGCGGGCGGAGTGGGCGGCCAGGGCCGGTCGTCCGCTTCCGGTCGGCGACGGACCTCTCGCCGTCCACGCCGTCGCGCCCGACCCCGCTTCGGGCGAGTACGTCAGCACCCGGGTGCTGGTGGACGGCCGGCCCGTGGTGGCGGAGGCGTTCCGCGTGGGCGGGTCGTTCGGGCCGGAGGCACTGGCCCGGGTTCTGGCGGCGACGGAGGAACCACGGGAGACGACGCTGGCCTCGGCGTGGTGCGCCGAAGAGTGCTGCGGCGCCCTTCGCGTCACGATCGTCCGGGAGGGCGACACCGTGGTCTGGCGCGACTGGCTCGCCTCGGGGAAGGCCGTGCTGGAGACCTTTCGCTTCCCGGCGGCCCACTACGACGAGACGGTCGCCCGCGCCGACCGCGACCGGAGCTGGGAGTGGCCCGCCCAGAGCGTGGCCCGCGAGCTCGACCGGCTCCTGGAGGAGGATCCCGGCCTGCTCGGCGCCTGGCAGTGCGTGTCCGACGGCGCGTTCGCGCGTGCCGACGCCTACGACGAGGTCACCGTGTACTTCTGGTCTCCGGGCCGCCCCGGTGACCTCCCGGAGGGCGAACCGTCGCTCCAGTTCGAATGGGTCATCGCCGTCGACGGCACCGACGACCTCGCCGTGGTGGTGGAACTGCTGCGCGAGGTGGACCCCAGGACCGACGCCGAGGTCGTGGGCGGCTCAGGCCCTGGATGAAAACATCCCCGCCGCTGGACGAACCAGCGACGGGGATGCGCCGACCGCCGGGCCTCGGTGACGGGACCCGACACATCCGGTGCGGTGGTCGGCCACCGCACCGGACTCTTATTCAGGCTGGTTGGCCTCGATCAGATCGCCGGCGTCGCGGACGAAGGTGTCCCTGACGACCGGGTTGTTGACGGTCTTGGGGTTGTTGACCTCTTCGACGAAGCGGGTCAGCTTCTTGACGATCTTCTTCTGGTCGCGTTCCCGGCCCTTGTCCTCCGAGACCATGACCTTGGAGATGTCGTCCTCGAGCCTCGCGGCGCCCGTCGTCGACAGCGTGCCCGCCGTCTTGAACGCCACGATCAGGGCCGAGATCTCGTCGGTCGAGGTTGTCGTGGTGAACTTCAGCGACTGCTCGAACGAGGCGCCCGACTGGGTCTCGGCGGTCACCGTCAGGGTGTGCTCGCCGAGGGCCAGCTTGTAGAGCTCGGTCACCGCGCCGGAGGCCAGCGGCTGGTCGTCCAGGGTGCCGGTGACGGTCTTCACGCCGGTTCCGGTCACGTCCCAGCCGATGGTCAGCTTCTGGCTGTCGCCGTACGAGCCGCCGTCGTCGACGCCCGAGATGAGGATGGTGTTGCCGGTCTGCGGGATGGACCCGTAGACCTTCATCTCGTAGATCGAGTAGCCCCACTGACCGGCCTTCGTGACGCCCTGCATCCGGATGAACCGGGTGTCGGCGTTGAGGTCGATGATGTCGGAGCCGCCGTTGCTGTTGGTCTCGGTGAACGCGTCGGTCCACGCCTGGCCGTCCGGGCTGGTCTGGATCTTGTAGCCCTTGGCGTACGAGTCCTCCCAGTCGATGGCCACGCGGTAGACCTTGTACGTCTCCCCGAGGTCCACCTGGAGCCAGTTGTTCGCCGCCTCGCTGGCGCTCCAGCGTGAGGAGGCGTCACCGTCGAAGGCCGCCGCAGCGGTCTGCGAGGCGTTGGACGCCGACGAGGCGAGAGCCGTCTTGCCGAGGGCGATGTTGGGCGCCTCCTGGCCGTAGACCTCGAACTCGTGGATCGAGTAGCCCCACTGGAGCGCCTTCTCGACACCCTGCATCCGGACGAACCGGGCCTGCGTGTTCAGCGGGATCTTCTCGGTGCCGCCGGCTCCGGCGTTCTGGGTGAACGCGTCGGTCCAGCCCTGGCCGTCCATGGAGACCTGGATCTTGTGCTTCTTGGCGTACGACGCCTCCCAGGCCAGATCGACCTCGGTGAGGGCGTAGATGCCGCCCAGGTCGACCTGCACCCAGTTGGCCGGGTCCTCACTGGCGGCCCAGCGGGAGACCGGGTCACCGTCGAAGGCCTTGGCCGGGGCCTGGTCGGCGTTCGACTGCGACGAGGCCGTCGCGGTCTTGTTCAGGGCCAGGTTCACCCGCGAGACGTCCCGCAGGGTCAGGTCCAGCGTCACCGGCTGGCCCGCACGAAGCGGGACGATCCGAGCGATGCTGCCCAGCGGCGAGTTCTGCACCGTGGCGCCGGTGATCTGCTCGATGCCGGCGCGCTGGATCAGGGTGAGGTTCTGGTCGACGTCGGAGGTGATGGTCACGCGCGCCTTGTGCGTGTCCATGTCCCACGAGAGCTGGTTGATGGTGAACCGGCTCTTGCCCTTCAGGCCCGAGATGCTGCCCTTCTTCAGGCCCTTGGGCAGGGCCGGAAGCAGTTCCAGCGTTCCGGGGTCGGTCGTGGCCAGCATCTCCATCATGATCGTGGGCACCGAGTTGACCACGTCGGTCGCGAAGACGCCCTTGTTGTTGTAGTGCGACGTCGCGAGGCTGCTGTAGTAGTAGTCGTCCTTCGCGAAGCGCATCAGCTTCGCGTTGACCGAGTCGGCGTTGTTGAGGTTGGCCGCGATGAGCGCGCCGTGCAGCAGGCCGTGGCCCGCGTTCTCGTAGCTGCCGCCGTCCTTCTTCTGGAGGAAGACCTTCGCGGCGTCGTACAACCCCTTGTTCTTCTCGGGGGTCACCTCGCCGTAGGGCCAGACGGGCATCAGGCCGCTGGAGTGGCGGTGCTGGTAGGCGTTCTTGTTGGCCAGGTCGGGCCAGGCCCACTCGGCCAGGGCGCCGTCGTTGTTGACGATGTACGGCGGCAGGTTGTCGAGCTTCTCCTGCCACAGCGCGATCTTGTCGGCGTCCTTGCCCAGCGTCTTGCTGGTGGCGATGAGGGTTTCCAGCGCGAACCGGGCGCCGGAGATGTCGTACACCGAGTTGACCGACAGCGGCACGCCGCCCGCGGGACGGTTCTCCGGAGAGATCGACCCGGCGAAGATGTACTTGCCGTTGGCGTCCTTCGTCGTGAGGAAGTCCTCGTAGAAGTCGCCCATGTCGCGGATCAGCGGGTAGTACTGCTGCTCCAGGAAGGTGCGGTCACCGCTGATCTGGTAGTACTCCCAGAACGGGTAGAGCAGCCACGACTCGCCGCCCGTGACGTACTGGTACGGGTAGTCGAAGTTGATGTTGGAGATCAGGCCCTCGCCGTTCGGCGTGTTACCGCCGGTCAGCATGCCGCGGGTGCCGAGGAGCTTCTGGGCGTTGGTCCGGAAGTCCTTCTGCCAGGCCTTGTTGATGGCCCAGTAGCCCTGCATGACCTCGGGCAGGTTGCCGATGTTGCCACCGGAGATCTGCAGGTTGAGGTTGGCGTCGAGGTGGTAGTAGCCGTCCCAGCCGACGTTGCTGTCGCCGGTCCAGTTGCCGAGCAGGTCGGGCGGCGCCGTCGCGCTGCTCGAACCGATCAGGTGGTAGCGGCCCGAGTTGAACAGGCGCTCGAACAGGGCCAGGTTGGGCGTCGTCGCGGTCTTCTGCTCGGCGAGCAGGTCCTCGTTCGACTTCGAGCGGTCGGCGGCCGAGGCGCCGAGGTCGATGGCGACGCGGTTGAACATCTCGCTGTGCTTGGCGACATGGCGGTCTTTGAGAACCTGGTAGTCGCTCGGCAGCGCGGCCAGCTTGGTCTGGAGGAGGTTCTTGTTCCAGTCCTGCTCGGCCGGGACGCCGCCCTCGTAGGTGCCGTCGTAGCGCTGGGTCAGGGTCAGCAGCGTCACATAGGTGGCGCCGGTGACCTGGACCTCGCCGCCGACCAGCGTCTTGGTGCCGTCGGTGATGATGCGGGTGACGCCCTCGTAGCCGGCGTTGTAGCTGCCGTTCGGGTACTTCACCCGCAGGTTCAGGTAGTCGACAGACGAGTTGTTGGTCGCGACCAGGCCCTTGTTGAGCAGGTTCATGCCCGGGTCGATCGACAGGCCGAGCCGCACGTCGAGCTTCTGGCCCGACGGCGCCGGCAGGTACTGCACGGCCACGTGGTCGGTCTGCGACACGAACGCGTCGCGGCGCCAGTCGCCCTTGTCGTCGGTCCAGTTCACCGACACGACCCCGGCCGAGTAGTCGGTCGAGCGGACGTAGTTGGTGACCTCGCTCGAACCGGCGACCTGCATGGTCATCTTGAAGCCGGGGTGCTTGGACCCCTCGCCGCCGCCCTGGTAGCCCTGGACGTCGGCCGCGAGCTGGTTGGCCTGCTGGTACTGGCCGCCGATCAGCAGGTCGCGGATCCTCTGGAGGTTGCCCGTGCTGACCGTGTTGAAGGTCCGGTGGGGACGTGACTCGGTCCGCGCCATGAAGAAGTCGCGGTCGGTGAAGACCGTCGTCTCGTCACGCGGGTTGCCGAAGACGATCAGGCCCTGCTTGCCGTCACCGGCGAGCAGACCCTCCTCCCAGTCGGCATAGGTCTTCGGGTAGGTGGTGGAGATGGCCCGCGTCGCGGGGTTGCCCGGGGTCGTGAAGGTCCGGGTGAGCCCGGCGCCGTCGACGGAACCGACCGGGACGACCTTGACGGTGTAGGTCTGACCTGCGGACAGACCGGTCAGGGCGTAGGTGCGCGCGTCGGCGCCCAGCGTCGCCTTCAGCGCGGCGCCGAGGTAGACCTTGTACGCCGTCACGTTGCCGGTCGCGGCGGGCCAGGTGGCAGTGCCCGCGGTGCCGGTCAGGTTGCTCAGCGCGATCTGGGCCGACGACGGCCAGGTGGGGCCGGTGTCGGCGGGCTTCGCCTTGCCGTACACCTCGAACTCGTAGAGCGACAGGCCCCACTGCGTGGCCGCCTTGACGCCCTGGACCCGGAAGTAACGCCCCTCGACCGGCTGGGCGAAGGTGATCTCGTCGGTGCCGCCGTCGCTGGTCGCGGCGGTGTGCGCGTCGGACCACTGGGTGCCGTTGGCCGAGGTCTGGATCTTGTACTGGGACGCGTAGGCCGCCTCCCACTTCAGGACGACCTTGTCGACCAGGTTGCTCTTACCGGTGTCGACCTGGATCCACTGCGTGTCGCCGCCGTCGGAACCCCACCGGGTGGCGTCGTTGCCGTCGAAGGCGCGGAACGCCGAACGGTCGTTCTGCGGCTGGCTGTTGGTCGGGCCGCTGCCGTCGTTCGACTGCGAGGAGGCCGTGTACGAGGAGGGCGCCAGGTTCAGCGCGATGTTGACCGGGACCTCCGGCTGCACAGGGGTGCCGTAGATCTCGAACTCGTAGATCGAATATCCGTACTGGGTCTGCGGCAGCACACCCTGCATCCGGACGTAACGCGCCTGCTTGCGGATCGTGATCGACTCGGTGCTGCCGGTCCCGGTGGTGGTGGAGAAGGCGTCGGTCCACTGCTCGCCGTTGTCCGAGAGCTGGATCTTGTACGACTTCCCGTACGCCGCCTCCCACTGGAGGACCACACGCGAGATGTCGTATTTATCGCCGAGGTCGACCTGCATCCACGCGTTCGGGTCGTTGCTGTGGTCGCTCGACCAGCGCGAGGCGCCCGAGGCGACGCCGTCGATGGCGTTCTTGGCGAGGTAGGTGCCGTCCTCGTAGGAGGCCGTCGCCTTGGCGGCGGCGTTCCGCGAGAGGTTGACCGGGGTGTCGGTCGGCGGCGCCGGGGGCTCCGGCACGGTCTGGCCCGCCGGGGGCCACAGCGTGAAGGAGTTGGCGCCCTGCGTCGCCTCGGCGAACGGCCCGGCCACGCCGCTGAACGGCTTGCCGAAGAAGTCGGTCGTGACGTCGGCGGCGATCGACTCGTTGGCGAGCGGGATGACGCCGACCCGGGCCTTGGTCGCCGGGGTGGCGCCGGTGCCGCCGGTCAGCGTGAAGTCGAGCTTGACGTTCTTGTTGGTGGACGCGACCGCCACGTTGGAGAGGGCGGCGACGGCGTTGCCCTCCTTCACGTGGGTCTTGTTCGTCGCGTCGACCGGCAGCGTCATGCCCTGGACCAGGTTGTTGAACCAGAAGAACTTCTGGACCGAGTTGACCGCGCTGGTCTCGTTCATCGTGCCGGGCTGGAAGTAGTAGTTGTCCCGGCCACCGCCGTCGACGGCGAACCGGCCGCTGTCGAGGAAGAGGTTGTTGGCGTAGACGACACCGGTCGCGTCGAGCATCCGGATGTCCTGCGCGCCGATGAACACGTTGTTGTCGACGAGGATCGGCCCGTGCACGGCCTCGGCGTAGTAGCCCCAGGGCGCGTTCATCACGATGTTGCCGGTCACGCGGACGTTCTGGTTGCCCCAGTCGGTCCAGATGCCGGCGGAGTTGCCGCCCTTGGAGTTGCGGACGTAGTTCCCCTTGATCAGGCCCTCGTTCATGTAGTGGACCTTGATCGGGGCCGTCTCGGCGCCGCTGAACTCACCGCGGTAGTTGGTGTCCTCGATCATGTTGTAGAGGAGCTCGGAGTTCCACGAGAACACACCGGCGATGCCCGACTGCCCGGCCTTGCCGATGTAGTTGTTCCGCACGATGTGCGAGCCGTACTTCGCGGTGTCGCGGAAGTTGGTCTTCGTGGTGCCGGGACGGTTGCCGGCCCATTCGTCACAGCCGAGGCCGATGTCGATGGCGATCGTGCGGGCGTTGATGACCTTGTTCTGCTCGATGATCCAGCGCAGGCCGCCGTTGACGCTGATCGCGCCGGCCTGGCGGCGGTCGGGGCTGCTCGGGAAGTCCGAGTAGGTGCCGGCCGCGTGCTTGATCGTGAAGCCGTTGACCGTGATGTAGGCCAGGCCCCACGCCTCCGGCGCGAAGATCTGGCGGCGGACGTTGATCTCGGCGAGCTTGGCGTTGGGGTCGGCGCCGTCGAAGTTGGCGTAGATGGTGGTGTT
This sequence comes from Herbidospora sp. RD11066, assembly GCF_054661255.1. Lineage (NCBI taxonomy): Bacteria > Bacillati > Actinomycetota > Actinomycetes > Streptosporangiales > Streptosporangiaceae > Herbidospora > Herbidospora sp. RD11066. Next base: position 115,532 of record NZ_BAAGDO010000009.1, on the reverse strand, counting down.
GCCACCGCCGACCTCGGCGAACCAGGTGTTGGCCGCCGACGTGACCGCGCTCAGCGACGGCTTCTGGTAGTAGGCCTGCTCGTTGAGGTAGACGTCACCGGCGCTGTAGCCGGGGAACGACCCGCCCTCGCCGCCCTGCCACTGCTTGGCGGTGTAGGGGTTGAACGAGCCGAAGTAGGTGTCGGGGAGGGTGACCTTCCAGACGTCACCGCTCTGCTGCGTCCAGGTGTTGATCTCCTCCGAGCCCTTGATCGTCACCTCGCCGTCGCCGGCGTTGGTGTAGGTGATCCGGGCGTCCTCGCCGGTGCCGCCGCGGGCCGGGCGGACCCACTCGCGGTAGAGGCCGGCGTGCACGACGACGGTGTCACCGGGCTGCGCTTCCTGCGCGGCCTTGTTGATCGTGAGGTAGGGCGCGGCCGAGGAGCCCGCGTTGGAGTCGTTACCGGTTTTCGCCACGTGGAGCTGGCGCCCGGCGGCCGCGTGCGATGGCGTCACCATCGTCGCGACCATGACGGCGCTGATCAGGCCGCCGAGTATGGCCTTGAGTCTCATGAATTTCCTTTGCGAGTCGGGCCGGTGACCTCTGCGAAGGACCGGACCGATGCGTCGAGCAGGGTGTTGGGGAGAACGGCATGGCCGATCACATGACCGTCTCGGCGGGTGACTCTGAAGGTGTGGCTCTCGCCGGGGAGCAGCGTGACAAGAGCGTCGTCCACGGTGAGCGCGTGCGGTTCGAGGCCGAGCGTCCCGGCGAGCCGGTCGGCGGCCACGCACACGTCGCGCAGCGTGGTCACGGCGGTGACCGTGACGTTGAGTGCGCCGTCGGCGAAGGTGACGCCGACGGTCCGTTCGGGCCGCGGAGCGGTCAGCTCGCGGTCCGGCTTGAAGGTCCAGGTGGTACGTGTCCCGTCGGCCTCCACCACCAGCATCTCGGCGGCGGGGTCGTCGGGTGTCAGGTCGATGGCGGTCTTGACGATGCCGTCCGCCGGGCAGGCGAGGGTCGTCGAGACGCGGGCGAGTTCGCGGCCGTCCAGCGACACACGCCGGATGACCACGTCGGTCTCCCAGGTGGTGGACGTGTCGTTGACCAGCACGAGTTCCAGGCCGGCGTCGCCGGTCGGGTCGTGGGTCGGGCCGGGGTTCACCGGCTGCACGGTCACCAGCCGGGGGGCGAAGGCGTGGCGGAGGGCGTACCAGAGCGGCTTCTCGATGCCCCTGCCGTCGACGGCCGACCAGCTGATCACCGGCCAGCAGTCGTTGAGCTGCCAGACCACCGCGCCCGCGCAGCGTTCGCGCGACCGCAGCCACTCGACGCCGGCGGCGACCGCGCGGGCCTGCACGACCTGCGTGGCGAAGTGCCAGTCGGCGTCATTGCGCGGCGCCGGCACGTGCGGTTGCAGGCCACGGGTCAGCTTGTGCATGCCGTCGATGGCGCGCAGGTGGTGTTTGGTCAGCGGCGATTCGGGGCCGGGGTGCTCTCCGGGTACGGCGTTCTGGAGCGTGGTCCAGGCGGGCGGGCCGCACCAGCCCATCTCGGAGACGAACGACGGGTCGTGGTAGCGGTAGTGGGCGTAGTCGCGCTCGTTCCAGGCGTCCCACAGGTGGCTGATGCCATGGGTGTCGGCCGCGGGGTCGCGGTCGATGCTGCCCGACCAGGGCGAGTTCGGCACGTAGGGCCGGGTCGGGTCGAGCCGCTCCAGCACCTTCGGCAGGACGTCCATGTAGAAGCGGGCGCCCCAGCCGCGGACCCCCATCTGGTCGGCCCAGCCCCAGTGGTGCCAGCCGAGCACGGTCTCGTTGCCGCCGCACCAGATCACGAGGCTCGGGTGGGCCGCCATCCGCGCGACGGCCTGCTCGGCCTCGGCGGTGACCAGCTCGACCATCTCGTCGTCCTCGCAGTACGCGGCACACGCGAAGAGGAAATCGTGCCATACCAGGACACCGCGCTCATCACATGCGTCGAGGAACTCTTCGGTAACGAAATACCCGCCGCCCCAGACGCGGAGCAGGTTGGCGTTCCCGGCCACGGCCTGGTCGATCCGCTGATTGACGCGCTCGGGCGTGGCCCGGCTGGCGAAGGTGTCGTCGGGGATCCAGTTGTAGCCGCGGATCCTGACCCGCTGCCCGTTCACCTTCAGCGCCCAGCGGGTGCCGAGGTCGTCGGGGGTCTCGTCGATCTCGACGCTGCGCAGGCCGAGCCGGGTCGTATGGGCGTCGAAGGCGCCGAGCGTCACGTCGAGGCGGTAGAGCGGCTGGGCGCCCAGGCCCACGGGCCACCACAGTTCGGGGTCGTCGACCCTGAGGTGCAGCGTGACCTCGTCGCCCTCGACGAAACCGGTCGCCGCGCCCACGGGCCGGCCCGACGGGTCGGTCAGCTCGGCGCGGACCTCGGCGGCCTCGGGCGCGTCGACCCTGACGTGCACGGAGACCAGCGCTCCGACGTCGGAGAGGGTGACCAGCGGACGGACATGGTCGATCCGGCCCGTGTACGTCTCCAGCCGGATGTCCCGCCAGATCCCGGCGGTGACGAAGTGGGGTCCCCAGTCCCAGCCGAAGTTCGCGGCGGCCTTGCGGACGTGCGCGTAAGGCTCGTCGTAGGGGCTGGGCAGCGGGCCGTGGCTGTGCTCGTGGGCGAGCGCGGCCTCCCAAGCGGAGGCGAACCTGACCTCGACCGTGTTCTCGCCGTCGACGAGCACGCCGTCGACCTGCCAGCGGTGGGCGAGGTGCTGGCTGCGGGCCTGGCCGACCAGGTGGCCGTTCACGTAGACGTCGGCGATGGTGTCGAGACCGTCGGCGACGAGGTCGGTGCGGCCGCCGGGCGTCCAGTCGAAGGTGCGCCGGTAGACCCACTGCGAGTGGCCGACCCAGACCTGGGCGAGCTCGTTCAGCCCGACGTCGGGGTCGTCGAGCAGCCCGGCCGCCATCAGGGCGGTGTGGACCTCGCCCGGCACCGTGGCCGGGATCGTGATCGAGCGTTCCGGCCCCGGACCACCGGCCCAGGACAGTTCCCAGACGCCGCCGAGGTCGCGACGGATGGTGGTCGATGTGTCTGTTGTCTGAGTCATCCCTTGACCGCCCCCGCGGTGAGTGCTTCCTGCATACGACGGTTGAGCAGTGCGTACGCGACGTACACCGGCAGCACGGTCAGCACGGTGCCCGCGCTGAGGACGCCGAGGTTGGTCGCGTCGGAGAGCAAGGTGGGCAGAGCGACCTGGACGGTCCGGACGTCCGGCGAGGTGCCGGTGATCGTCAGGGCGAACAGGTACTCGTTCCAGAAGGTGAGGAGTTGCAGGATGGCCACGCTGACCACCCCGGGCATCGCGATCGGCACGTAGACGCGGGTCAGGAGCACCCAGTGCCCGGCGCCCTCCATCGCGGCCGACTCCGCCAGGGCGGGCGGCACGGTGAGCATGAACTGCGTGAGGAGCAGCACCGACAGCGGCAGCGCGCTGGCCGGGAGGAACAGCATCTGGAACTCGCGGGTGCCGTACAGGCCCAGCTCGATGGCGAGCACCACCGTGGGGATCAGCGCCGCGAACGGCGGGATCAGGAACCCGGCGGAGAAGGTGCCGGTGATCGCCCTGGCCAGCTTGTTGTCGGTCCGGGCCAGCGCGTAGGCGGCCGGGATCGCCAGCCCGAGCGTGAGCGCGATCGCCACGCCCGACACCAGCACCGAGTTGACCAGCGCGGGCCCGAGCTTGGCGGTCTCCCACGCGGTCGACACGTTGCGCCACAGCCACTCGGCCGGGAGGGAGAAGGGCTTCGTGAAGATCTCGATGTTGGTCTTGAACGCGCTGACCGCGAGGTAGTAGAGCGGCACGGCCAGGATGAGCGCGTACAGCCAGGAGAGGAACGTCGCCGGACGCAACTTCATCGGTCCTCTCCTTTCTTCGTACGGAAGAGAGCCCGGATGAGGAACATCCCGGCGATCCCGACCAGCAGCAGCACCACGCCCACGACCTGGCTGTAACCGAGGTCGCGCTGCGAGAAGGCCTTGGCGTAGACGAGGTAGGACAGCGTCGTCGACGAGGTGCCGGGCCCGCCCTTGGTGAGCAGCAGGATCAGGGCGGCCGAGGTGAACAGCGTCCAGAGGAACTGGAGCATCGTCAGCGTGCGGACGTAGTCCTTGACCATGGGGAAGGCGACCTGCCACATCGTGCGGAACCGGCCGGCGCCGTCGATCTGCGCGGCCTCCAGCACCTCGCCGTCGAGGCTGGCCAGGCGGGCGGCGAAGAGCACGGCCGTCCAGCCGACGCCGCGCCACAGGTCGATGGCGATCAGGGCGGGCAGCGCGGTGGCCGGGTCGGCCAGCCACGCGGTGGCCAGCGAGTCGAGGCCGACCGCGCCGAGCAGGCCGTTGACGCCGCCGTTCGGGGACAGCACGCCGTAGAAGATCATCCCGGTGGTGGAGATCGAGATGAGGCCCGGCGAGAAGTAGAGGACCGAGAGGACCCGGTAGCCGCGCGGCCGCGTGTTCAGGTGGTAGCCGAGCATGAAGGCCAGCGGGATCATCACCGGGATCGCGACGGCGACCTGGATCAGGCTGTTGCGCACCGCCGCGTGGAAGGTCGGGTCGGCGAACACCTTGGTGACGTTGTCGAGGCCGATGTACGTGGGTTCGTACAGCAGCCCCTTCCACTTGAGCGTCGCGATGACGAACATCGCGACCAGCGGACCGACCGAGAAGACGGCGAACCAGAGCAGAGACGGGACGGTCAGCCACAGAAGGCGGGACCTACGCATGGAAATCCTTGCAGCGAGGGCGGTGGGGGCCGCCGCGGCGCACGGCGGCCCCCACCCGGTGGTTGGTCCTAGCCCTGGGTGGCGGTGTCGAGGCCTTCGCAGATCTCCTGCGGGGTGGCCTTGCCGTACGCCCCGGCCAGCACGGTCGTGATCGGGTCGGAGGCCGAACCGATCCAGACGTCCGGCAGGACGGCGTAGTCGACGGTGCCGTCGAGGCCCAGCGACGCCTTCAGCAGCGGGTCGGTCGCGAAGCTCGCGAAGTCACCGGTGGTGGGCGGCAGGATGCTGCTGTCCTTGACGAAGTCGCCGACGGTGGGGTCGGCGTAGAAGCGGGTGACGAGCTGTTTGACCAGGTCGATCTTCTCGGGCGAGGCGCCCTGCTTGGTGATCATGAAGCCGACGCCGGTGAAGCCCTGGTAGGCGGTCGGCTTGGCGTAGGCCCCGCCGCTCGCCGCCGGGAACCCGCCGAGGGTGGTGCGGGTCTCGATGCCGGTGCCGGCCGCCTTCGACTCGGTGTACGCCCACGAGCCCGCCGACATGATCGCGGCCTTGCCCGAGTAGTAGGAGGCGTACATGTCGTCGGCGGACAGGCCCGCGACGTTGTCGACGAAGACCTCGCTGTCGCGCAGGTCGGTGAACAGCTCGATGCCCTTCATGACCGCGGGGGTCGAGCAGTAGCCACCTTCCTGCATGACCTTCTGCATCGACGCGGCGTCGGTGTAGGACTGGGCGATCTGGTAGAAGAGCTTCTGGCCGGTCCAGTCGTTGCCGCCGACGGTGAGCGGGCCGATCCCGGCCGCCCGCAGCTTCTTGGCGGCGTCCTTCAGTTCGTCGGTCGTCTTCGGCGGGGCGGCGACCCCGGCCTTGGTGAGCAGCTCGGTGTTGTACCAGAGCGGCCAGCTGAACCCGGAGTAGGGCAGGCCCTGGGTCTCCCCACCGGCCGACTTCCACTCGTTCAGCGCCTCGGGCTTGATCTTGCCCTCGAGGCCCCAGTCCTTGACGTACTGGTCGACGGGGACGGTGACCCCGGCGTCGAGCCAGCCGACGGTCTTGTCGAAGAGGTTGACGATCACGAGATCGGGCGACTTCCCGGCCGCGACCGAGGTCTCCACCTGGTCGTCGATGGCCTCCAGGCCCTCGGTCAGGTTGATCTTGATCCCGGTCTCGGCGGTGAACGCGTCGAAGACGCGCTTCTGCGCCGCGGCGGCCGAGTTGCCGGCCGTCCAGCGGGTGACGACATCTATGGAACCGCCGCCGGCGGGGGCGCTGCCGCCCGTGGCGGGGGCGGCGGAAGGCTCCTCGGAGGAGGTGCCGCAGGAGGCGAGGGCGAGAACGAGAGCTCCGGCCGCGAAGGCAAAGCGACGCATGGGGCTTCCTTTGCTGATGTCCCCGGAGTTACTCAGGGGTTGCGAAGAGATTGCTGGGGTGTGCTGAACCACAGCAAACAGGACAGGAAGCCCCGGCGTCAATAAGAAAGATTAGTAATCTATTAAATGCTCGACCCTCGGACGACGAGGGCCGCGGGCACCGCCCTGACCACCTTCGCCGAGGTCCCCGAGAGGATCTCCTGCAGCTCCGCCCCGACGAGTTCGCCGAGGGCCTGCACGTCGTGGCTGACCGCGCTCAGCGGGGGTTCGGCGAGCTGGCAGAGGGCGGAGTCGTCCCAGGCGACGAGCGACAGATCACGTGGGACGTTTATACCGATTTTTCCTGATTCCTGCAGCGCGCCCAGGGCCATGACGTCGTTGTCGAAGACCAGCGCGGTCGGCCGGTCGTCCATCTGCGCGAGGGCCGTGACGGCCCGGACGCCGGCCGCCTCGGAGTAGTCGCCGTCGAAGGTGGTCGTCCGGATGCCCTGCTCGGCGGCGACGTCGTCGAACGTCTGCCGCCGGATGATCGTGTGGGCCATCTCGGCCGGGCCCGCGACGTGGCCCAGGTGGCGGTGGCCGCCCGCGATGAGCCGGGCGACGACGTCGCGCATCGCGACCTCGTCCTGCGTCCAGACCGCCGTCAGCCCTCCGGCGGTGACCGGGTCGCCGATCACTATCGCCGGCATGCCGAGTTCGCCGACCAGCTCCACCCGTTCGTCACCCGGCAGCAGGTCGATCAGGATGACCCCCTGCACCTGCCCCTGCGCCGCCCACGCCCGCATGCGTTCGGACGCCTGCGCCACCGTGGCCACGACCTGCAACAACACCGGGACCCCGAGCGGCACGAGGATGCGTTCCATGCCCGCGATGAACTCGTGGAAGAACGGCTCGGCCCCGAGCACCTCGGCGTCCCGCACCAATGCGAGCCCCACCGGTGTGCCCGCGCGCGGACCAGGGAGCATCGATGTCCTCCTCGTGAACTAACCTCGTGCCCAGATGCCGCCGGTGTGGCGGCAAGAATAGAGAGGCGGGTCGAGCGTTGGCCAGGCGAGAGTCCGCGGCTGCGGGACCGGGGAGCCGTGCGCTCGTCGTCGACCTCATCAGGTCGGCCGGCCCGATCAGCAGGGTCGAACTCGTCGAGGCGACCGGGCTGACCCAGCCGACCATCTCCAACATCGTGCGCCGCCTGCTCGACGACGGCGTGGTGCGCGAGACCGGTGACACAGTAGCGACCGGCGGCAAACCACGCACCATGCTGGTGATCAACTCGCGTTCAGCATACGGCGTGGGCATCCGCGTCGGCACCGACGCGTTGACGTGCGTGGTCACCGACACCCGGGGCGGCACCATCGGCCGCGAACTCGTCGCGGTCTCCGACGACCTGGTCGCCCAGCTCGTCGCGCTCTACCAGCACGTCACCGGCGGCCTCGGCCTCGCGCCGCAGAGCGTGGCCGGCCTCGCGGTCGTCGCGCCCGGCCCGGTCGACGTGGCGCGCGGCCGGTTCCTCGGCCTGTCCGGGCTCGAAGAGGTCGACCTGCGCCACGAACTGTCGGCGAGGCTGGGCGTGCCCGTCCTGGTCGACGGCGACGCCGCGGCCGCCGCCGTCGGCGAGTTCTGGGGCCGCCAGGTCTCCCGCGACCGCACCTTCGGCTGCCTCTACATGAACTCGGGCATCGGCTCGGGCGTCGTTCTGGACGGAGCGCTCCAACGCGGCGCGAGCTCCAACGCGGGCGAGATCGGCCACATGTCGGTGGTCCGCGACGGCGGCCCGTGCCGCTGCGGCAACCGCGGCTGCCTGGAGCTCTACGCCGCCCCCTCCGCCCTCGTCGCCCGCGCCCGCGCGACCCCCGGCCTGGCCGACCGCCTCGGCATCCGCCCCGACGACCCCTACTCACGGGCCTTCGACGTGCTCGCCCGAGCCGCCATCTACGGCGACGACCAGGCCCGCGCCCTGATCGACGAGTCGGCCTCCCTACTGGCCGACGGCGCCCTGACCCTGGCGAACCTGTGGGACCTCGACACTCTGGTGCTGGCGGGGCCGGGCTTCGCCGTCGCCGGTTCCCTGTACGTGAGCGAGATCCGCCACCGGCTCGCCACCCGCGCGTTCTCCCGCCGGATCCACCCGGTGCAGGTCGACCTGTCGAGCAACCCACGAGACTCGGCGGCCATCGGCGGCGCGGCCCTCGTCTTGCAGGGCTCGGTCGCGCCGGGCCACGGACCGCAGGTGGCTGTGCAGCCGGTCTGACCTGCTGGCTTGTGGGCGGGTTGAGAGCTCCTAACAACGTGAAGCTAGCTGAACCCGGCGCCGGTGCGGCGAGATGCATCGCCTGCATAGGCGGCACGTGGCAACGGCCAGTGGTCGGGCATCGGAGGACCTCTTAGTCGGTCTGACCTCGCCGCCTTGGGGGCGGGTGTAGCCGGTCAGGAACCTGCCGCCTGCCGCTGGGCCTCCTCCCATGCCCTCTCGGCGGCCGCGGGGTCCTTGAAGTACTCGTAAGCCCGGCTCGTGGCCTTGAGCACTGCGGGTTCGGCCGGTTCCGAGGGCCAGATCTGCAGGTAGTGGTCGTCGATGCCGCAGCGCTCTTCGTCGATGCCGCGCACGTGGTAGCGCAACCGGTAGGTGCCGGGACCGCCGGGGAGCGGCGGAAGTTGACGTGCGTCGTCGTCGCTCCAGTCGAGGGCCCAGCCGCCCATCACCAGCCGGCCCGAAGCCGAGCAGTAGTCGATCTCCACGACGTCGTCATAGCCGTCGAGATCGGCACCCGGATCACGGTCGGCGACGGTCACCGTGAACGGGATGTCGCCCCACTGGGTGGAGATCCAGAAGTCGGCGATGCCGCTGCGCACCTCGACATAGGCGACGTTCTGCTCCCCGTTGGAGGTGTCACCGAGATCATATTCGAGCAGGTGGACCTGGCCGCAGTCTTCGACGTGCAGCTCAAAGCGGAGGGTCTGCATTCCGTCTTCAGTCATGAGCACGGAGCGTAGAGGCCGCCACCGACAAACCCGCCGAGCATATTGTTGGGGTATGTCCACTGATCAGACGGTCTTACTCCAAAGGGAGAATTCCGATGCGACTCCGCTCGGGCTCCGGCCGGGAGAGGAGGCGACGTTCGGCCGGGGAAACGTCGACTTCTCCCTCGACCATCCCGAGGTCTCGCGCCTCGCCGGGGCCATCTCCGCTGTTCAGGACTTCTGGCTGCTGACCAATTACAGTCACGACGCCACACTCGTCGTGGAAAATCCGGAAGGCGGCGGCGAATTCCTCAAAGTCGCCCCCGGAAGGGCCGCCGCCCCCATTCCGTTTGAATTCGCCCGGGTCGTTCTCCCGGTCGCCGTCGGTGAATGCACGTTTCTCGTCTTCGCCTCGCAGCACAGTTTCGTCGACCGCGTCCGCCCGCGCGAAGGCGAGCCGACGCTGTCGATGTTCTCGCTGGACGAGACCGCCAAATACTTCCTCGTGCTGGTCGCCCTCTGCGAGCCCAGGCTGCGCGACTGCGCGTCGTCGGTGATCCCGACCGTGCCGCAGATCCTCGACCGGGTCGGCGCCACCGACCTGACCCGCAGCGCCGTCAACTTCCACATCGACTACCTGGCCCGTACGAAACTCCGCGTCAAGCCACCCGAGGAGACGCGGAAGGCCGACTGGCAGCGGGCCGCGCTCGTGTCGATCGCGCTGCGGTTCGATCTCGTACGTGAGGAGCACCTGAAGCTACTCGACGGCTGAGGCGGGCAGATAGCGGTCCCGCGCCTGCCTGACCTGCTCGATGTGCGCGCGGAACCGCTCGGGGATCCCGCCCTCTTTCCTGACCGTGTCGTCGGAGCTGCGGAACGCCGCCGCCCCGAGCAGCCCCGGATCGCCGGGCACCGACGCGAGGAACCGCAACCGGCTGCACAGATAGCGCCCGACCGCCGGAATCGAGTCCTCCACCGTGAGCGGCGGCGGCAGGACGGTACCGCGCCGGTCGTTCGGCAGGTAGTAGGCCAGCACGGAGGGGGTCCAGCGGGCGATGCCGTATTCGTCCTTGGCCGGGTCGGACAGCGCGGGGTCGAAGCCGCTCTCGGCCTTCAGCATCCCGGCGATCAGCGCCGGGCTCACCCCGGGCTCCTCGCACATCGTGCCCGCTTCGACGATCAGCGCCTTGTACTGCCCGGGGATGTCGGTGGCCGCCGGGTTCAACCATCGGGCGTAGGGGTCGGCGGCGATCTGGACGGTCGAGGCCGCCGTACACCCCAGCACGAACAGCGCCGCCACCAGCGACCTGACGGTTCTGAGCATCGCGGGTGTGACGGGGTCGGGCGCGCCGTTGAGCACCCGCGCCCGGTGCAGCAGCTCGAAGGCGGTCGGCCGCGACCGCACGTCCCGGTCGAGACAGGAGGCGATCCACTCACGCCAGCCGTCGGGGATCGACGCGGGCAGGTCGAGCCCCCGATGCCCCGCGGCGTACTCGGCCGCCGCGACGTAACGCCCGCGCGGGGTCGGCGCCGCGAACGGATAGCGCCCGGTGAACAGCTGGCAGGCCGTCACGCCGAGCGCCCAGATGTCGGCCGACGTGCGCACCGCCTTCCCCCGCACGGTGAGGGGTTCGCTCCAGCGCTCGGGCGGCAGGTGGTCCATCGACCCGATCGGCGGCAGATAGCCGTGGGTGCCGTGGAGTTCGGCGCTGAGCCCGAAGTCGGCCAGCCGCACCGACCCGTCGGCCATCATCAGGATGTTGCTGGGCTTCAGGTCGCCGTGCACCCATTTCTCGGCGTGCATGTGGGCGAGGCCCTCGCAGATCTCGGCCAGGATGCGCGGCGTGTGGCGTACCGGAACCGAGTCCTGGAGCAGGTCGGCCAGGGAGCGCTCGGCCCGTTCGGTGACGAGCACACAGGCCCCGTCGAGCTCGGGACGTGCGGCGTCGTCGACGGTGAGGATCTCGTGCAGGCCGATGAGGCGGTCGTGCCGGAGCTGGTCGTGTAATCGGATCTCGCGCTCGGCCATGTCCTGGAGATGGCGCACCTGGCGGCGGGTGACCGTCCCGGTCGGCAGGAACTTCAGCGCCGACACGCGGCCACAATCGCGCCGGCCTTCGTAGACGCTGGCCCAGCTCCCGGAGGCGATCGGCCGGACGACCTCCCACTCCCCCACGCGATAACCGTCGGGTACCGCGACCGCCCAGGCCTCGTCCACCGTCACCCGGTCAGTGTGCCCCGCGGAGTGGTGCCGGTCCATGTGTGACCGGACCCTGGCACATTCAGGCAACCATGTGTAATTTCTGCGGAAGATCATAGAAAAGCACCATGGGCGGGGGCACATGGCTTTATCCGGGCTGCGCGAAAACAGCCGAACCCGATTATTCACGGCGTTACTGGCCACCGCCGTGGTCGCCGGCGCGGGCTGGGGCTGGGCGCGCGGACACGCCGACGCCTCGGCGCAGCGAGACGAAAGGGTGGCGTATCGGCTCGCGTTCCACTCGGCGGAACTCCGCGACACCGAGCCCCTCCTCTCCAGACGCCTCGCCCACGCGGCATTCGAGATCCATCCCGACGCGGCGACCAGAGCCCGGCTGATCGACCGGCTGATATTCAGCCATGATCTCTCGGGTCTGGCCGGCGAGGTGGCGCTGAGCTCCGACGGGCGAACCGCTCTGATCGATGACGGCTCGACGACCGAGGTCTGGGACCTGACCAACCTGCTCGACCCGGAGAGCCGCCGGGACATCGACCCGCGGGCCGTGTTGAAGGGAGACCCCGACTGGCGAGGCGAGATCGCACTCTCCGCTGACGGCCTGACCGCGATCACCTCGGATGAGCGGAAGAAGGTCGCGATCGTGTGGGACCTCGGCGATGGGACCGAGCCCGTCCGGCTCGCCACCCTGCCCGGCGACGACGACGGCGAGGAGCACACCTCGGCCGTGGACTCGGTGGCGTCGTCCGCCGACGGGCGCAGGGTGCTCCTCAGCCATTCCGACGGTGACCTGTTCGTGTGGGATCTGACCGACCGATCACGACCGGCGCGCGTGTCGGTGACGAAAGCGCACGACACCGTCATCAGCGACATCGGCCTCAGCGCGGACGGTCGCGTGGCCGTCACCGCGGCGGACGACGGCACGGTGCGGACCTGGGATCTCGCCGACCCGGCCAAGCCCGTCAAGTCGGCCGACCTCCTCTACGTCACGGAAAGCACGGCCGACGTGGCGATGAGCGCCGACGGACGGACGGTCCTGGTGGCGACACCCATCGGGCTCGACACGTGGCGTCTCGACGACCGGTCGCCACCCAAGCGCATCGCCCAGGTCGCCCCGCCTCCGGCCCTCTTCGAGGAAATCATGCAGCTGAACACCGTCGCCGCCCTGTCGCTGACCGCCGACGGCACGACCGCCCTGATAGCGGGGAGCACCCCCACCGGTTTCCTCTGGGACCTGTCCGACCCGTCCGCCCCCGTGCACCTGGCACAGGTGAAGGCGGAGGACAGCGAGATCCGCTCGACCGCGATCAGCGGTGACGGGGGCGTCGCACTGACCTCCGGGTCGGAGGGGGTCACGCTGTGGGACCTCCGCGAGCTGGACGAGATCGTCGCCGACCCGGGCGACGTGGCTTGCGACCACAACCCCGGCGCGGACATCAGAAAAGCCGACTGGGCCCGATTCATGGGAGACACCGACTGGTCGGACTACGGACCGACCGACCGTGACTTCCTCCCACTGTGTTTCCTCCGGCCATGAGGAACGTGAGCATGCTGGCGGCGCTCGGAATCCTGCTGGCCGCCATTCCGGTTCTGGGCGTCGGCTGGCTGCGCGAACACGACGCCTCTTCGGCCCGGACGCGCGAGGCGACGGCGTATCGCCTCGCGTTTCACGCGGCGGAGCTGCGTGACACCGATCCCGCCACCGCGAGGGATCTCGCGGCTGCGGCATTCAAGATCCATCCCGACGACCACACCCGGGGCCAGCTGACCGACGTGCTGGTGTGGTGGTGGAACCGGCAGCTGCCCACGGACCTGCCCAGCGGCGTGGCCCTGAGCGCCGACGGCCTGCGCGCCCTGGCCGGGTCCTCCGTCATGGACCTGACCACCTGGCTCGGGGGGAAGTACGAGATGAACGGCCCGATCGCCGCCCTGGAGGATTACCCCTCCGAACTGTCCGCCGACGGCCGGACCGCGACGACCACCGACGACGAAGACCGCGTGACCACGTGGGACCTCAGCGACCCGGCCAAGCCCGTGCGGGGTGGCACCCTGCGAGGCGCACCGGTCGACGCGCTGGCGCTGTCGGGTGACGGGCGGCTGGCGGTGGCCGGTGACAGAGACGGCAACCTGGCCGTATGGGATCTGTCCGACATCTCGCGTCCCGAGCGCCTGTCCGTGACCAAGGCGGGCAATTTCGGCTTCTACGACATCGCCGTCGACTCCGGCGGTACCAAGGCGGTCGTCGCGAACAGAGTGGGCGCGGTCCATGTCTGGAATCTCCGCGATCCGGCCGATCCCGTCGAATCGGCCGACCTCTCCAGTCCCACCGGCACGCAGACCCCGGTGGCGATGACCCCCGACGGGCGGACCGTTCTGGCGGGCCGGAAGAGCGAACTCGACCTGTGGCGCCTCGACGACGGGTCGCCGCCCGTGCAACTCGCCGAGTTCGAGGTGCCGTTGGAGTACGTCGAGAACCTGTCCCTGACCTCGGATGGCAAGACCGCCCTGATCAGCGGTGCGTACAGGTCCGCTTTCGTCTGGGACCTGTCCGACCCGGCCGACCCGGCCCGCCTGCTCGAACTGAACGGAGAGGACCGGGAGATCTCCTCGGCCGCCCTCAGCGCCGACGGCGGCATCGCGCTGACCTCCGGAGCGACCGGGAGCACCCTGTGGGACCTCCGCGATCTGGCCGAGATCGCCGCCGACCCGGGTGAGTGGTTCTGCGAGGGCCCGCGAACCGTCAAGATCGGCCAAGACGACTGGAACCGCTACGTGGGAGACGCCGACCTGCCGGAGTTCCGGTCCTACGACGAGGACGGCTACGAGTTCTGTCATCAGAGCTTCTGATGCAGGGACAGCCACGACAGCCCGTCGCTCGGCCCGTCGGGCCGCCAGGCGATCGGCATCTGGATCAGCACCGACAGACCTCGCCCCGACGACGGCTCGATCTCCACCGTGCCGCCGTGCAGGACCACCTGCTGGTGGATCAAGGTCAGCCCCAGGCCCGTGCCCGGGCTCCCCGCCCGGCGGCTGAAGCGGTTGAAGGCCTCCTGGTGTAGCTCGGGCGGCATCCCCGGCCCGTCGTCGGCCACCCGCAACAATGCCACGGTCCCCTCGACCCGTACCGTCAGATCGACCCGTACCGTCCCCCGGGGCCCGACGCCGTGGACGGCCGCGTTCTCCAGCAGGTTGTCGACGATCATGCGCAGCCCGTCGGGCCACCCCCGGACCATCGCCGATACCGGCAGATGCGCGACGAAGTGGGCGTGCCGGTGCCTGCGGGTCGCCTCCTGGACGGCCACCTCGCTCACCCCCGCCAGGTCGACGTCCTTCAGCGAGTCGGGTTCCATCAGCTCTCCCCGCGCGAGCTGCCGGAGCATGGTGATGAGCCGTTCGACCCGGGCCTGTTCCATCGCCAGGTCGCGGATCACCTCGACCCGCTCCCCGGGCGGGAGGTTCGGGTAGCCGAGCAGGGCGATGTTGCCGCCCATGCTGGTCAGCGGGGTCCGCAGTTCGTGGGCGGCCGTGGCGGCGAAGGCGCGGGCCGTCTCCAGAGCTTCGGCGGTGCGGTGGACGGCCTCGTCGCGGCGGTCGAGCAGGGCGTTGACCAGCCCGGCCAGTTCGTCGATCTCGCGGGCGCGGGTCTTGCGGGTCAGGCGGCCCTTGCCGGCCTTCATGTCCTTGGTGAGGCGGGCCAGCGGGCGGAGGGCGAACCGGCCGAGGGCGAGGCCGGCGAAGGCCCCGGCGGCCAGCGCGATCAGGGTGACGATCAGGAGCTGGTCGTACAGGTCGGAGATCTGGGCTTCGAGAGGGCCCTGCTCCTCGAAGACCCACAGGCGGCCCCGGCGGCCGAGGTCGGTGCTGAGGTAGCGCCAGGTTCCGGCCGTCGCGGGGGACGTGGAGGGGGCCGGCAGCCCGCCAGGCACCGCGCCGACGACCAGCGGCTGGCCGCGTACCGGATCGACGTAGGCGCCTTCGGTCAGGTCGCCCTCGGCGGGGCGGATGCGGACCGGGCGCGTCACGTAGTTGGTGGCGAGCGGGGTGAGCGCCTGGAGGCGCTGGGTCAGGCGCTGGTCGCGGGCGGTGTGCAGGTCTTCCACCGACAGGTGGACGACCAGGAGGCCCGGCAGCCCGACCAGCAGCGGCACCAGCAGGGCGACGCACAGGGCGAACCTGGTCGACAGTTTCATGATCGGATCCGGAGGACGTATCCGACGCCGCGGACCGTCTCCAGGATTCTCGGCTCGCCCTCGGCCTCGAGTTTGCGGCGGAGGTAGCCGATGAAGGTCTCGACCGCGTTGGCGGTCACCGCGAAGTCGTAACCCCAGACTCTTTCGAGCAGGGTCTCGCGGGACAGCACGATGCCGTTGTTCCTGGCCAGGACCTCCAGGAGGTCGAACTCCCGCCGGGTGAGGCCGAGCGGGCGGCCGTGGAAGACGGCGTCGCGGCCGTCGGTGTCGAGGACCAGGCCGCCGACCCGCACGCCCGAGCCGACCGTCGCCGGCCCCGACCGGCGCAGCAGCGCGCGCAGCCGCAGCGCCAGTTCGGTGAGGTCGAACGGCTTGACCATGTAGTCGTCGGCGCCGGCGGTGAGACCGGCGACGCGATCGGCGACCTCGTCGAGCGCCGACAGCATCAGGATCGGGACTTCCGAACCCCGCCGGCGCAGTTCGGCGCACACCTGGATGCCCGTCACGCCCGGCATCGAGACGTCCAGGACGATCGCGTCGACGTGGTCGGCGACCTCCAGTGCGGCCTGGCCGCCGCCGGCCGCCTCCACGGAGAAGCCTTCCAGCGTGAGCCCCCGCCGGAGCACCCTCAGGATGGCCGGGTCATCGTCGACGGCCAGGATCCGGTGTGCGCCCATACCGCATTTACCTCCTGGACCTGGGAGCTTAGGCCCTGCGGTTCACCGTGAAGGGGATGGTGGCCGGGTGGGACTTGGTCTTGCCCAGGTAGACCTTGCCGGTCGGCAGGACCTTGGTGTTGATGGTCAGGCCCGAGACGGTGAGGGTGTCGGCGCAGGAGGTGCGGAAGGAGAAGCCGTCGAGGCGGCCGTGGTTGACGACCTTGAAGGTGACGGTGAGCTTGTCCTCGGACAGCACGACCGAGTCCTGCTTCGACTCGAGCTTGACCCACTTGAAGTCGCGGATCGGGGTGTTCGAGGTGATCGTGCCGGTGTAGACCGTGGCCTTGCGCGGCGCCTTCTGCGTGATCCGCATGTGGAAGCCGTTCTTGTCGTGCCAGAAGTAGTTGCCGGCGCGCGAACCGGCGGTGAGGCCGGCGGGCTTGCCCTGCACCTGGCCGATCCACGGCGCCTTCTCGCACGGGTTGGCGTTGGTGGCGGAGGCCGGAGCGACGCCGACCAGGGTGGCGCCGGCCAGGGCCGCGCCGAGCAGAGCGGGAACGAAGGTGCTACGCCGCATGGGAGGGATTCCCTTTCGTGTGACCGGATGTGGCGATCGGGACGATAGGGACCCTTCTTGGCAAGATCCTGAGATTTCAGTCGACGAGCGAGTTCTCCGCCCGCCAGGTGTTGCAATCGGCCAGGTCACGCGTGGTGAAACCGCCGTTCATCCAGTACGTGGTGTCCTCCGGCGATCCCCAGTGACGCTCCTTGGACCTCTTCGCCACCGCGGCCTTCCAGTCGGCCGACTTACGCGGCATCGAGGCGTAGACACTGCCGGTGAAGGCGGCGGCGAAACAGAGGGACTGCTGGTAGAGGCGGCGGATGATCTCGTCTTCGGTCTCTTCCGCGCCGAGGTCCTCCGAGTCGGGGAGCGCCCGCACCCACGCCTTCTCGATCCCGGCGAGATACTGGACGTGCTCGGAGTAGAGCGTGGCGACCAGCGTGAAGAGCGACAGGTCACCCGGCGTGCGGCCGGTGAGCCGCTTGTCGAGGACGATGGTGATCGTCCGGTTGTCCGCGCAGTAGCCGTAGGACCACTGCTTCTCCCATTTGAGGTCGCAGTCCCAGATGGGATTCTTCGCCAGCAGCCGGAACTTCGGCTTCTTGAACCTGAACTTCGCCTTCCCCAATTGCTTGGCCCAGACCCGGTCGAGGCAACCGGCGACGACCTCGACATAGGCCTTGGCGGTCGGAAAGTGGTTCTTCCGCCTGATCGGCTTCTCCGCGCACTTCGCACGCGGAATCGGCCCCGTCGAATAGAGGGCGTTCTCGGCGAGAACGGGGTCGGAGGAGGGGTGCGCGTTCGCGGGCGCGGAAAGGCCCGTGACGGCGACGGCCGCCACCAGACCGGGAATGAAGATGCGTCTCACAAACCCAAGATCGTGGCGGCCCGCCGTAGGTCGCACAAGACCTTTCACGCCACCAGTCGATCGGAGACGACCCAGGTGTTGCAGTTCTCGGGGTCGCGGGTGTTGAAGCCTCGGTTCATCCAGTAGGCGATGCTCTTGGCCGTCCCGTTGTACCAGCTCGCCTCCCGGCCCTTGATCCGGACGATGAACTTCCAGTCGGCCGAGTTACGCGGCATCGACCGGTAGACGCTACCGGTGAAAGCGCCCGAGAGGCAGAACGACTGCAGGTACAGGCGGCGGACGAAATGGGGGATGATCTTCCTCTCCTCGTTGGGCACGATCTCCCTGAACGCGCCGAGGATCCCCATGTGCCGCTGGACGTGGTTGCCGTAGAGATTGCCCATGAGGGTGAAGATGTAGAGGTCGTCCGGCTTCTTGCTGAGCATTTTCCAGTCGAGGACGATCATGATCGTCCCGGTGCGGTCGCAGTAGGCGAAGATCTGGTTCTTCTGCCAGCCGGCTCCGCAGAACGTGCGGGGATCCTTGGTGACCAGCGAGAGTTTCGGCTTCTTGAAGGTGACGCCGGCCTTGGCGAGCTGTTTCGACCAGACGCGGTCGAGGCAGCGCGCCACGAAGGTGACATAGGCCTTGGCGGTCGGCGCGTGGTTGATCCGGGAGATCGGCTTCTCCGCGCACGTCGAACGGGGAATCGGGCCCGTCTCGTAGAGGGCGTTCTCGGTGAGTCCCACGTCGTCGATGGGGTCGGCGTAGGCGGGGGTGGCCGTCACCAGGGATAAGAGCAGGGCGAAAAGCAGGATGCGTCGCACGGGTCACGCCACCAGTCGGGTCGGAGCGGTCCAGGTGTTGCAGTTCTTCGGGTCGCGGGTGTTGAAGCCGCGGTTCATCCAGTGGGCGATGTTCTCGGCGGAACCCGCCTCCTTGCTTTCGATCGTCGTCCATTCGCCCACGATGTATTTCCACTCCGACAGCCGTCGCGGCGTCGACCGGAAAACGCTCGCGGTGAAGGCACCGGTGAGGCAGTACGTCTGGAGGAAGACGCGGCGGAGGACCTCGTTCTGGGCGGCCTCGTCGTCCGGCCACGCCTTGTCCGTGGCCCGCTGGATTCCGGTGAGGTACTGCACGTGCTCGCCGTATCTGCTGGAGACGGCGGTCCAGATCCACAGGTCGTCGGGGTCGACGTCGAGCAGCGTCCGGCCGAGGACGACCAGGATCTCCTTGTCGCTTTCGCAGTAGTCGTCGTAGGCGCCCTTCTCCCACTTCCACCCGCAGTAGCGCGCCGGGTTCTTCGTGAGGAGTTTGAGCCTGGGTTTGGTGAACCTGATGCCCGCCTTGGCGAGCTGTTTCGACCAGACGCGGTCGAGACACCCGACCAGGAAGGTGACGTAGGCCTTGGCGGCCTTCACGTCGTTGCGTTTTTCCACCGGCTTCTCCGCGCAGGCCGACCGCGGAATCACACCGGTTTTATAGAGGACGTTCCCCGTGAGCCGGGGGTCGGCGGGAGCGGCCGCCACCAGGGATAAGGCGAGAGCGGGGATCAGAATGCGTCGCACAAGATCCATATGGTGCCAGAAAGGGCCCGTGGCGCGTTTCCGCCACGGGCCCTTTTCTGTGTACGACGTCACGCCACCAGCGAGTTCGAGACAATCCAGGTGTTGCAGAATTTGGGATCGCGCGAGGTGAAACCGCGGTTCATCCAATAGGTGATGCTCTTGACGCTCCCGAGGGCCTCACCGTTGAGGAACTTGGCGTGCGCCTTCACGATGGAGTTCCACTCGGAGGTCTTACGCGGCATCGACGGGAAAACGCTGCCCGTGAAGACGCCGGAAAGACAGAAGGCCTGGAGGAAGACGCGGCGGTTGGTCTCGTCGAAGCCGGGCTCGTCCTCCTCCGGCAGGATCTTCCACATCGCCGTCTCGATGCCGGTGAGGTACTGCACGTGCTCGGCGTAGGCGTTGGAGAGCGACGTGAAGATCCACAGGTCGTCGGGGCCGAGGTTGAGGATGGTCCGGTCGAGGACGGCCATCAGTTCCCTGCTGCTCTCGCAGTAGTCGATGTCGCTCGTGTTCGTCCACTTGATCCCGCAGTAGCGGGCGGGGTCCTTGGCGAGCAGCTTGAGCTTGGGCTTCTTGAACTTGATGCCCTTCTTCGCCAACTGCTTCGACCAGATCCGGTCGAGACAACCCACCACGAAAGTGATGTACGCCCGGCCGGCGGCGGCGTTGTTGCGCTGCTTGATCGGCTTCTCGGCGCAGACGGAGCGGGGGAACGCTCCGGTCGAATAGAGGGAGTTCTTGGTGAGCTTGGGGTCGGTGGCGGGGTCGGCCGCCGCCGGGGTGGCCAGTCCCGCGAGGACGGCGACTAACGCCAAGCCGGAAATCAGGGTTCGTCTCACAAGGCCCACATCGTGCCGCTACGGGTGTAAACCGGCAAGTCATGAACGGGACCCGTGGCCCAGGAAGGCCACGGGTCCGCGCTCACCACGTACAGATCAAGGGCTGGTGCAGGTCAGGGTAGGTGTGGCGGCGGTTCCGCCGCCGGTGAAGCCGAACGTCGTGCTCGCGTTCGCGCCGAGGTTGCCGTTGTAGGTCTCGTTCTTCACGATGACGTTCTGACCGCTGCCGGAGCGCACGCCGCCCCACAGCTGGGTGATCGTCTGCGAGCCCGGCCAGGTCCAGGTCACGGTCCAGCCCTGGATGGCGGCGGTCCCGGCTCGTACCGTCACCTGACCCTGGAAGCCCTGCGGCCAGGAGTTGATCTGCTGGTAGGTGGCCGTGCACGCCCCGCCGGGCTCCGGCGACGGCGTGGGGGTCGGAGAAGGCGTCGGAGACGGGCTGGGGGTCGGAGTGGGCGAGGGCGTGGGGGTCGGCGACGGGGTGGGCGTCGGGCTGGGAGGCGGGCCGTCGGTCAGGGTCGGGGTGGTCCAGTCGCGCCAGTCGGCCAGGTTGCCCGACGCGCGCGACGAGACGCGGATCGCGCCCGGGTCGTTGGCCGTCTTCAGCAGGTGCTTGCGCAGGTTCTTGGTGAGCTGGTCACGCCACTCCGAGCGGTTGGCGCAGTGGGTGCCGTCGGCCACGTCCGACCAGTAGGAGATGTTGTCGCCCGCGCCGAGCGCCTTGTAGACCTCGGCGCCGGCCAGGGCCGCGACGCTCGCCGAGCGCGGGCCGAGGTTGGCGATGTGGGGGTTGTCCATCACGTACAGACCACGCGGAGCGATCATCGCCACGACCGAGTGCGTGTCGACGGGGAGCCGCGTCGGGCTGCCGGTGAACGAGGAGAACGCGTCGCCGAACCACGGCTGCTCGCCGTAGGCGCTGCTCAGGCTCTGCGCGCCCTCGCCCGGGACACCCCGCAGGATCGGCACGCCGGCCGTACCCGACTCGATGGGCATGGTCAGCGCGATGCGCTGGTCGAACGCCCCCGCGACGAACGCGCCCTTGCCGAAACGGGAACACCCGGTCACGCCGGTCGCGTCGGCCTTCAGGATGGTGCTCCCGGACGCCTCGATGACGTCGATGATCCGGGAGACGCCCCAGCCCCAGGCGGCCAGCAGACCGGTCTGGCTCTGCGCGCCGTAGATGCTGTAGAAGGCGCCCTGCTTGTTGTTGCGCGGAGTGCCCTCACGCCCGACCGAATAGGGGTCGTACCTGATGACGGCCACCCCGGCGGCCTTGATGGTGTTGATGTCGGCGCCGAATCCGCCATAAACGACCACGACGGGGAACGGCCCGCTACCGGTGGGCACCTCGACCGGCGCCGAGAAGGTCGAGCTGCGCCCCTGGTGGGAGACGTTGACGGTGATGCTCGTGCGGGAGACCGTGCCGGTCACACTCGACGGCTTGCCGGGCTTCTCGCCATAGATGAACCGCTCGGAGAGACGCTTGATCTCCTCGCGGCGGCAACGCCAGTCGGCCTTGCTGGTGATCCGGGTGTTGTTCAGCCGTCTGAAGGGGTCGGGCAGCCGGGAGTTGGTGGGCAGCGATCCGGCGTCGGGCAGGGTCACGGCGCAGTCGGCGCCCTCGTTCTCGACCGTGGAGGCGGCCGAGGCGGGTAACAGGGTGACCGCTCCGGCGACCGTCAGGATGGCCGTCGTCAACACGACGACCATCGAGCGGATGGACACAGGGCTCTCCCTTCGGGAGGGTTGGGTGGCTGGCCCAGTGTGTGAATCCGCCCGAAAGGCGTCAACGAACGAACGAAAACGTTTCAGGTGTTCGCGAAACTGCGACCTCCTGAACTGCTTCGATCTGCCTGTACGTTTCGGAGCTATCGGAAACTAGCTGAAATCATGGCCGCGAACGGTCACGTACCAGAAAGTTTTCGGTGTTCAGGCGACGAGGGACGACGAGACGGTCCACGTGTTGCAGTACTTGGGGTTGCGAGAGTTGAAGCCGCGGTTCATCCAGTAGGTGAGGCTCTTCCCGCTGCCCAGCTGCGGGAAGCGCGGGGGCTTGGAGAGCTGGCGGACCATGGAGGTCCACTCCGACGTCTTGCGCGGCAGCGACCTGTACACACTGGCGGTGAAGGCGCCCGCCAGGCAGTAGGACTGGAGCTGCGCCCGGCGGGCCAGTTCGTTCCAGGCCTCCTCATCGTCTTCGGGCTTGTTGTCGTAGACGGCCGGGGTGATGCGGACCATGTCCTGGACGTACTCGGCGTAGCGGCGCGAGACCTCGATGAAGATCCACAGGTCGTCGGGGTCGCGGGTCAGGATCCGCTTGTCGAGGACGGCGATGATCTGACGGTTGCAGTAGCTCATCACCCGCTCCTCCCAGGCCTGGCCACCGCAGTACTTGGCCGGCATCTTCGTCAGCAGGGTCAGCTTCGGCGCCTTCAGCTTCACGCCCGCCTTGACGAGCTGCTTCGCCCAGACGCGGTTGAGGCAGGTGACCACCGAGGTGACGTAAGCCTTCGCGATCGGCACGTTGTTGGGCTTGCTGATCGGCTTCTCGGCGCAGGTCGAACGCGGGATCGTGCCCACGCCGTAGAGCTTGTTCTTCGTCAGGAGGGGGTCGTCGACCGCGGCGTGGGCCGGGGGTGCGATTAAAGAGAGGGCGAGCGTCAGGAGCAGGCCGGTGACCAGGGTTCGTCTCACAAAGCGGACATTTTTCCCGGCTCTCTGACTGTGGGCAAATCAGCTCTCGTGGAATTCCCAGACCAGCCGCCCGCCGTTCACCTTGGGCTCCCACGGGCCGATCCTGCCGCCCTTCCGCAGGGTGTCGACGGTCGTCCTGAGCACCCACAGATAGGTCGGCGAAGGGCCGGGCATCGACGAGGGCACGAACGTCATCCAGCCGTTGAACTCGAATTCGCCGATGTCGTGGCCGTCCGAGTCGAGGACCAGGTGGCCGATCCGGCCGTCGGTCGCGAAGGGGATCATCTGGCCGTCCCAGCCCTGGCGGCGCGGGTCGGCGTCCTGTTTCCGGTCGGCAAGGCAGAACTGCGTCCACGTCGCCGCGATGCGGTCGGCGGGGAGCAGTGGGTGGCCGAAGAAGGACATGCCGCCGCCGTTGTGCCGGAGCAGCGACGCCCGGAGTTCGCCGGGGAACCGCCTGCCCATGACGTTCTCGGCGGTGGCGATCTGCTCGGGCGTGGCCGGTTCGCCCAGGTCGGCGTAGGTGAGGGGGGCGTTCTCCTTCAGCCACGTCTCCAGGCGCCGCCACTCCCGGTTGATCGCGGCGGTCGTCTTGCGGCCGACCGGGCGGACCTGGAGGTAGGCCGAACTCTGGGCGCAGTCCTCGTCCGGGCCCGGCACGGGATGAACGGGGTTCCGGCAGCCCTCGCCGATGCAGGGGAGGTCCTCGACGGTCTCCACCACGGCGACGAGGTCCTCATCGGAGGTCGGGCCAGGCTCGGGTTCTCCCGGGTCCGAAGCGACCACCCCCGCCGCACCGATCAGAATGACGACGGCAACCCAGCGGCGTACGTTCATGGGGCTGCGCGGATCAGGCCGAGCAGGGTCTCGTGGGTTTCCCGGTCGGCCGAGACCAGCAGGCCCTCCCCCGTCTCGAACGGCTCGCCGTTGAGGTCGGTCACCACGCATCCGGCGGCGCGGCAGATCGCGAGGCCCGCCGCGAAGTGCACGCTGTCCCGTTTGTCCCCATCACTCAGGTACGCCACCCGCCGCCCCGCCGCCACCCACGCCAGTGCCAGCGTGGTCGACAGAACCCGGGGACCGAACCGCGCGCCGAAGCCCGGCGCCGTGAACACCGACAGCAGGGCGTCGAACGGCGGGTCCATGTTCAGGTCGACCAGCTTCGAGTCCGGCGACGGCGTGAGCGGGGAATCGCCCAGGTAGGCGTGGTCGCCGTCGGTCCAGAAGATCTCGCCGCTGATCGGGTCGGCGGACGCGGCGGCGAGGTCCCGCCCCTGGAAGCGCAGGGCCACGTTGACGGCGATCAGCGGGGTCTGGGCGGCGAAGTTCAAGGTGCCGCACAGGGGGTCGACGAGCCAGATCCGGTCGGACGAACCGGTCAGGCCGCCCTCCTCGCCCAGGAAGGCGTCGCCGGGGCGGTGTTCGCGGATGACGTCGAGGATGGCCTGCTCGGCTTCGATGTCGGCGGCCGTGGCGAAGTCGACGGGAGACTTGTCGTACCGGGGCAGCGGCTTGCCGTAAAGAGAGCGGACCACGGCGGCGCCGGCCTCGGCGGCGGCGAGGGCGACTTCTGCATCGGAGAGGGCCATGATCGAAGCGTAATGTGACTTCATGGGCGACTTTCAAGACGTATATCGGCGGAGCCTGGCCGACCCCGAGGCGTTCTGGCTGGACGCCGCCAGGGCCGTCGACTGGGTCACGCCGCCCACCCGGGCGCTCGACGACTCCGCCGCCCCGCTCTACCGGTGGTATCCCGACGGGGAGCTGAACACCGCGTACAACTGCCTCGACCGGCACGTCGCCACGGGACGCGGCGAGCAGACCGCGCTCATCTGGGACAGCGCGATGACGGGTGGGGTGCGGCGGTATACGTACACCAGACTGCTCGACGAGGTCGCCCGGTTCGCGGGCGGCCTCAGGTCACTCGGGGTGGGGCGGGGCGACCGGGTCGTCGTCTACATGCCGATGATCCCCGAGGCGGTGATCGCGATGCTGGCCTGCGCGCGGATCGGCGCGGTCCACTCGGTCGTGTTCGGCGGGTTCGCGCCGCGTGAGCTGGCCGCGCGCATCGACGACGCCGCCCCCACGGCCATCGTGGCCGCTTCGTGTGGTCTTGAGCCGACACGTACCGTCGAATATCGGCCGATCATCGACGAGGCCCTGCGCCTGGCGCGGCACCGCCCCGAGGTGATCGTCATGCTCCAGCGCGACCAGGCGGTCGCCCGCATGGACGAACGCGACGTCGACTGGACCCAGCTCATGTCGACCGCGACCCCGGCCGAGCCGGTGACGATGAAGGCGACCGACCCGCTCTACATCCTCTACACGTCGGGCACGACCGGGCGCCCGAAGGGCGTCGTGCGCGACACCGGCGGCCACGCGGTCGCGCTGGCCTGGTCGATGCTGAACGTCTACGACATCGCGCCGGGCGAGGTCTGGTGGACCGCCTCCGACGTGGGGTGGGTGGTCGGGCACAGCTACATCGTGTACGCCCCGCTCCTCATCGGCGCCACCACGATCCTGTACGAGGGCAAGCCCGTCGGCACCCCCGACGCCGGCGCCTTCTGGCGGGTCATCGCCGAGCACGGCGTGGTGACGCTGTTCACCGCGCCGACGGCACTGCGGGCGATCAAACGCGTCGACCCCGACGGCACGCTGATCGGCGACCTGAAGACCTTCCGCGCCCTCTACCTGGCCGGGGAACGGCTCGACCCCGACACCTACCACTGGGCCCACGATCATCTGGGCGTCCCGGTCGTCGACCACTGGTGGCAGACCGAGACCGGCTGGCCGATCGCCGCCAACCCGCGCGGCCTCACCCCGATGCCGGTCAAACCGGGCTCGGCGACGGTCCCGCTGCCGGGCTGGGACGTCCGCATCCAGGACGACGGCGCGATCACCCTCAAACTCCCGCTGCCCCCGGGCGCCCTGCCGACGCTGTGGCACGACGACGAGCGCTACATCCGCGAATACCTGACCCGCTACCCGGGCCACTACTTGACCGGCGACGGCGGCTTCCTCGACGACGACGGCTACCTGTACGTCATGGGCCGCACCGACGACGTCATCAACGTCGCCGGCCACCGCCTGTCGACCGGGACGATGGAAACGGTCCTGGCCGCCCACCCCGCCGTGGCCGAATGCGCCGTGATCGGCGTCGCCGACCCGCTGAAGGGCCAGATCCCCTTGGGTTTGGTGGTCCTGAAAGCAGGCGCCGACATCTCGCCCGGTCGCCTCCGCGACGACCTGGTCCACGCGGTCAGGCGGGAGATCGGCCCGGTGGCGGCCTTCCGCGACGTCGCGATCGTGGCCGCGTTGCCGAAGACCAGATCGGGCAAGATCCTCCGCCGCTCGATGCGCGCCATGGCCGACGGCCGGGAGGAACCGGTTCCGTCGACGATCGAAGACCCCGCGACCCTGGAGAACCTGCGTGCGGTGCTCCGGCCTGAGGTTTCCTAGGAGAGCGTCTCCGGCAACAGGTGGAATGCGGGGGTGTGACGCGGACGCACCAGACCGAAATCCCGCCGATCCAACGTGGCTATCCGCCTGACACCGAGACGAGCAGATCTAACAAGAGCGGGTGAACCGCTCCGCCAGGACTTCCTCGAGCCGTTCTGCAATGTCGCCCTCGCCGGAAGCGCCGATCCCGGCGAGCGACAGCCGACGCTGCGGAGCGTCAGCGACAGGTCCCTCGACCACGGCGCCAGCGAGTTCGGGGTCGCCTTTCGCCAAAGGTCTTACCGCCCCATCAGCCGATAAAGGCCATAAGCGGCGACGGACGAAGCGTCCGTGATCTCGCCGCCCAGGATCATCTGCTCGAAATCCTCGCGTGACACCCACTTCTGGCGCATGTCCTGTTCGCTGGCCTCCCGCGCGTGCTCACCCTGGGTCAGCCCGGTCGCGACGAAGGCGTGCATCGACTGGTTGCTCAAGCCGTGGGAGTTGTCGAGCCGCCCCAGGAAGCGCATCTTCTCCGCCCGGAGCCCGGTCTCCTCGGCCAGTTCGGTGCGGGCCTCCTCCTCGCGGTCGGCCACCTTGGCCGAGCCCTGCGGGAAGCTCCACGACCTGCGCCTGATCGGGTAGCGGTATTCCTCGACCAGGTGGAAGCCGTCGTTCTCCTCGGGGATCACCAGGACGAAGTCGGCCCGCTCGATGTAGCCGTAGATGCCCGGCGCCCCGCCCGCGTGGATGATCTCGTCTTCCCTGACGGTCATCCAGGCGTTGGAGTAGACGACCCGGCTGGAGATCTGCTCGACCATGGGCACTCACGGTAGTCGATGGAACGTTACGCGTTCTCGGACGCCCTAATAAACCAGTCAGTACGGCAGGTTTCTCCCAGGGAACATATATGACATATCACCGTAACGGATGATCTATAGCGTCCAGCGCAATGCCGGGTTCCTCAAGGAGCACGTGGTGCGCAAAGTCCTGATCTCCCTCATCTCTCTCTCCCTCACCCTGGTCACCCTTCAACCGCAGCCCGCCAGCGCCAAGGTCGAACTCGACCTCGAAACGCTGACCGGTGCCGAGGCCATCTCCCTCATGGCCGCCGGCAAGCTGACCTCGGTCGAGCTGACCAAGGCGTACATCGCCCGGATCGAAGCCCTGAACAAGCGCGGTCCTGGCCTGAACGCCGTCACCGACCTCAACCCGAACGCGTTGAAGGAAGCCGAGGCGTACGACCGGCTTCGCAAGAAGGGCAAGTCGCTCGGCCCGGCCATGGGCCTTCCGATCCTGCTCAAGGACCTGATCGACGTCGAAGGAATGCACACGACGGCGAACAACTGGTCGCTGCGCGAGTCCTATCCGGCGACCGACGCCGGGATCACCAAGAAGCTCAAGGCGAGCGGCGTCGTCATCCTCGGCAAGCTGGGGCTGTCGGAGTTCGCCAACAGCTTCGGATCGCAGCCCTCGGGCTTCGGTAACTACGGTGGCCAGGTCCTCAACGGCATCGACGCCGACCAGAACCCCTCGGGGTCCTCGTCGGGTACCGGCTCGGCCATGGCCGCGGCGATGTCGACGCTGGGCATCGGCACCGAGACCTCCGGGTCGATCATCTCGCCGTCCGGCGCCAACAGCCTCGTCGGCCTGCGGCCGACCGTGGGTCTGGTGCCCGGGTACGGCATCGCGCCGATCTCGGCATCGCAGGACATCGCGGGTCCGATGGTCCGCACGGTCGGCGACGCCGCGCTGACGCTGGCCTCGATCGCCGGGCCCGACCCGGTGGCCGACGCCGGTTACAAGGCCATGTTCGGCGACGACTACATCGAGAAGGGCATCATCCCGCCGCTCCCGGCGACGCTGCCCGACTACACCAAGGCCCTCGACCTCAACTTCGTCCAGGGCAAGAAGATCGGCTACAACGGCACCCTGACCGAGGGCACCCCTCTCAAGATCGCGTACGACGCCCTCGTGGCCGCCGGTGCGATCATGGTGTCCCGGCCGCAGTCGACGATCCCCTCGCTGCCCGCGCTGCCCAGCGGCTACGAGCAGCACAAGAGCATCGACTCCTACTACGAGCGGCTCGGGCCGCAGGCGCCGATCAACTCGCTGATCGAAGAGGTGCAGGTCAACCAGGCCGAGGCGCACCAGGCGCTCAAGTTCGGCAACAGCAACCACCTGAACTCGTCGTTGTCGGACGTCACCCCGGGTGGCGCCAACGAGCAGGCGTACCGGACGAACCTTGCGATCCGTAAGGCCGCCTGGCACAAGGGCATCGACGACATGATGACGTACACCAACTCGAACCCGGCGCAGCCGGCCGACCCGGTGATCGCCATCCTCGGCAGCGCGCCGAGCGCCCCGCAGGCCGGATACCCGTCGGTCACCATCCCGATGGGCTACACCGCGACCCAGCGTCGCGCGCAGAGCGTGCAGATCCACGGTGGCGCCTACGACGAGTACGACCTGATCGGCGTCGCGTACGTCATCGAGCAGGCCACCAAGCTCCGTCAGCAGGCCTCGCTGGTCAACCCGAGCATGTACCGCTGCGCGAAGACGACCCCGGCTCCGCCGTTCGCCGCGCGTGGCGGCTGCAACCCCGACTACGACGCCGTCCTCAAGGTGACCGGCTACGACTCGCGTGACCTCGGCTTCTCCCTGGAGACCGAGACCGCGCAGAGCCTGATCCAGAAGCTCAACAAGGACGAGGTCTCGGCCGAGGAGCTCACCCGCGCCTACCTCGACCGCATCGCGCTGACCAACGCCGAGGGCCCGGCCACCCAGGCCGTCCGCGAGATCAACGCCGACGCGATCAAGGAGGCGAAGAAGCTCGACCAGGAGCGGTACAAGTACCGCACCGGCGAGCCGACCAGCGCCTACGACACCCGCCCGCTGCGTCCCGCCCTCTGGGGCCTGCCGGTGCTGCTGAACGACACCATCGACGCCAAGTCGCTGGCGACCACCGGTGGCTCGATCGCCCTCCAGGGCACCAAGCCCGCCGCCGACGCCGCCCTCGTGGCCAAGCTGAAGGCGGCCGGTGCGATCGTCCTCGGCAAGACCAACGTCACCGAGCTGAACGGCGTCTTCGACGCCAACCTGCCCAAGGGTTACAGCTCGCTCGGCGGCCAGGTCCTGCTCCCGAACGACACCGACAAGACCCCGGCGGGTTCGTCGGCGGGTGCCGCCGCGGCCACCGCCTCGGGCCTGGCCGCGATCACGATCGGCATGGAGACCTCGCTCGACTCGGCGCAGCTCCTCGCCCCGGCCGACGCGGCCGGTGTGGTGGGCCTCAAGCCGACCGTCGGCCTGGTCAGCACCGCCGGTGTCCTGCCGGTCGCCAAGTCGCAGGACGCGGTCGGCCCGATCACCCGCAGCGTCGGCGACGCCGCCACGATCCTCAACGTGATCGACGACGCCGACACCGACTACACCGCGGGGCTCTCCGGAACCGCCCTCCAGGGCAAGAAGATCGCCGTGGTGTCCAGCACGAGCGCGCCCTACCAGGACGCGATCGCCAAGCTCCAGGGCCTCGGCGCGACCGTGACCCAGGTGTCCATCGCCACGCCGGCCGCCGTCGACAGCGTCGTCGGCACCGAGTTCAAGCGTGACCTGAACGCCTACCTGGCCACCACCAAGCCCGGGACGACGCTCCAGAGCATCATCGACTACAACATCGCCAACCCGGTCGAGGGCCTGAAGTACCAGCAGGGTCAGCTCCTCGCCGCCCAGGCGACCGACCTGGCCGACCCGGCCGTCTCGGCGAAGTACACCGCCGACCTGGCGAACGGCAAGGCCGCCAACAAGGCCGTGCTCGACACCGTCCTGAGCGGCTACGACCTCATCCTCGTCCCGAGCGGCAGCAACGTGATCGGCTACGCCGACCGCGCCGGCTACCCCGCGCTCACCATCCCCGCCGGGTATGGCGCGCAGGCCAGCTCCTCGGGCCGCAACCCCATCGGTGTGACCCTCATCGGCGGCGCCTTCTCCGAGGCGAAGCTGCTGGCCGGCGGCTACGCACTGGAGCAGGCGATCGACGACCGCCTCGCCCCCAGCTACACCAACCCCAGCATGTGGCGCTGCGTGCCGGAGAGCACCTTCTTCACTGGCGAGTACTGCGTGACGGGCGACCGCCTCGCACCCCGCTACAAGGGATAACCACTAGAAACTGAGAAGGGCCCGCGTCTCCCACGCGGGCCCTTCTTTTTGTGTCTGTACGACAGCATTGACTTATATAAGATCAGACTGACATAGTCGGGCACGTGAACGCCTTCGACGTGTTGGGCGATCCGGTCCGCCGCCGCATCATCGAGCTGCTCGGTGAGGGTGAACAGAGCTCGGGCGCGATCACCGCGACCGTGCGCGCGGAGTTCGGGATCTCGCATTCGGCCGTGGCCCAGCACCTGCGGGTCCTGCGCGAGAGCGGCTTCGCGACCGTGCGTGCCGAGGGCACCCGGCGCCTCTACGTCGTGGACGCCACCCCGCTCAACGAGGTCGACGTGTGGCTCGACCGTTTCCGCCGCTTCTGGTCGCAGCGCCTCGACGCCCTGGAGACCGAGCTGGCCCGTACGAGGAGGAAGAAATGATCGACATAGGCTGGACCACCCGCGAGGTCACCCGCGACGACGAGACCGTGGCCGTCGTGCTGCGCCGCGACTTCGCCTCGCCCGTCGACGACGTCTGGGACGCCCTGACCGACCCCGAACGCCTCAAGCGCTGGTTCCTCCCGGTCTCCGGCGATCTCCGTCCGGGCGGTACCTTCGCGACCGAAGGCGGCGCGGGTGGCGAGATCCTGACCTGCGAGAAGCCCTTTCTCAAGGTCACCTACGGCGGCGAGACCAGCATCGTCACGGTCGGCCTGACCGGGAAGGACGAGTCGACGACGCTGGAGCTGACCCATTCGGTCCCGGTCGCGATGGCCCAGAGCGGCGCGGGCGCGCTGTGGGTCGGGCCCGGCTGGGACGAGGCCTTCCTGGCGCTGGAGGTCTTCCTGACCGGCGTCGAAGGCAAGGTGACCAAGGAATACGGGCAGGCGACGGTGGCGGCGTGGGTCGCGGCCATCGAGGCGTCGGGCACCGCGACGGCCGAGGAGATCGAGGCAGCGAGGCAGATGGCGATCCAGCAGTACGCGTCGTGAGCCTCTTCGAACGCCTTCCCTCTGCGGCGGCCTGGCGGCACGTCGAGGGCTTCGAGGTCGTCTTCTTCGAGGTCTCGCCCGAGGGGATCCGGGCCCGCGGTTCCACCTCGGCCGTCGAGGACGGCGAACCCTGGTACGTCGAGTACGACATCACGCTCGACGCGTCGTGGCACACCCGCCGGGCCGTCGTGCGCAACCGGTCGTCGCGCGGCGCCGGCGAGGTGCTGATCGAGAGCGACGGCGCCGGTCACTGGACCGTGAACGGGGAACCGGCCCCCCTACTCGACGGCCTCCACGACGTCGACCTGGAGTCGTCCGCGATGACCAACGCGTTCCCGGTGCACCGGGAGTCGGCTGAGGCGTTCGACGCCCCGGCGGTCTACGTGCGGGCGGCCGACCTGCGGGTGGAACGCCTCGAACAGCACTACACCCGGACCGGGGGCACGTCCTTCGACTACGCGTCCCCGGCCTTCGGCACCTTCTGCCGCCTCGACTACGACCCGTCGGGCCTGGTCGTGGACTATCCAGGCATCGCCGTCAGGGTAGGTACGCCGCACGTCTAGCATGATGCTCGTGAGAAGGCTGGACGAACGAGAGTGGCGGGCCCGCCAGGACGCCCACCACGCACGGGTCGACGCGTGGATCGAGCCCCATCTCGAACGCCGCAGACGATCACAGGCCCACCCGGTCGAGGACTTCCTGTTCAGCTACTACGGCTACCGGCCGAGCCGGTTGCGGCGGTGGCATCCGGGGGCGTTCACCGTGCTGGAGGGCGTCTCGGGGTTCGGGACCGGCTATGTCGCGGTGCCCGGCGGCGAGACCCTCGACACGGCCGAACTGATCGACCGGCGGCTCGAATCGATCACGTGGATCGCCGACCTCCTGCGCCGCACGGCCTCGCGCGGCGGTCAGTTCGGCTGCTTCGGCATGCACGAATGGGCCATGGTCTACCGCACCGACGAGATCCGCCACTCCTCCCAGCCGCTGCGGCTCTCCCCCGAACGGGTCGCCGCAGCGGTCGAGGAACGGCCGCTGAAGTGCACCCACTTCGACGCCTACCGCTTCTTCACCGAACCCGCCCGGCCGCTGAACACCGTGACGCTCTCACGCGAACTCCAGCCCGCGACCGAGCAGCCCGGCTGCCTGCACGCCAACATGGACCTCTACAAGTGGGCGGTCAAACTCTCCCCCTTGGTCCCGAGCGAGCTGGTGGCCGACTGCTTCGCGCTGGCCTGGGACATCAGGGCCGTCGACATGCGCGCCAGCCCCTACGACCTCCAGCACCTCGGCTACGCACCGATCCCGATCGAGACCCCCGAGGGCCGGACCGTCTACGCCGCCGCGCAGCGCGAGTTCGCCGCCCGCGCCACGCCGCTGCGCGCCGAACTGATCGCCTGGTGCGACCGGCTCAGCTGACCCGCTGGGCCGGGGCGGTCCAGGTGTTGCAGGCGGCCGGGTTGCGCTTGGTGAAGCCCTGCTTCATCCAGTAGACGATGCTGTCGCTGTTGCCGCGCAGGCGTGGGCCGCCGATCTTGTCGTCGCCGGTCCGCTCCCGCCGTTCCAGCAGCGCCGCCCAGTCTTTGGCCGGACGCTTCAGCGACTTCCACGCACTGCCGATGAACACACCCGACATGCACTCGCGCTGGAGGATCAGCCGCCGGTTGATCTCCTCGTCCTCGGCGTCGGTGAGCTTGGGGATCTGCCCGACGGTCGTGTCGTCGATGCCGACCCCTTCGAGGAACACGTGACCGGCCAGGCCGGACGCCATGTCCATCAGGAAGAGCGGGTCGGACCTCTTCAGCAGAGTCTCGCTCAGCATGATGCCGATCGTGGTGCCGCACAGGTTGCCGATGTAGTCGGTCTGCCAGTCGGTGCCGCAGACGTCCTTCTTGCCCGGGACGGTCATGATGTGGACGGTGGGCCGCTTGTAGGGCAGGCGCTTCTTCTTCGCGTACGGCCCCCACGCCCGGTCGATGCAGGCGAACACCGTGGTCAGGTAGCGCTTCGCCGAGGCGGCGTCGTTCTTCTTGAGGGCGGGCTCCCTGCACACCACGGCGGGCAGCGGACCGGCCTTGTAGAGGGGGTTCTTGACGAGTTTGGCCGGCAGGTCGGAGGGCGCCAGCAGGGTGGCGGCCAGGCCGATGACGAGGGGGGTGCTCATGGGGCAGAACGATATTGCTCAGCTCTGCACGATGACGACGGCGTTCCCCTCGTGCGCGGCCTGGGCGAAGAAGGCCCGCAGGCGCTCGTAGTGATCTCTGATGTAGTCGGCCTCGTCGTCGGTGAGATCGTGGTCGAGCGCCTCCCACGGCGTGGCGGCCAGGAAGTCGGCCGAGGCCCTGACCTGGTCGGGGGTGAGCCGGTCGCCGTCGATGACGTCGTAGGGCGCGTCGGCCAGCAGGTCGGCGAGGTCGTCGCCAGCCTTGTCTATATCGAAGTCGATATCGAAGTCGATGTCGAACCCGAGCTCGGGCACCTCGGCGTCGAGCCGGTCGGCCGGGATGCTCACGTATGCGTTGACGACTCCCACGGAACCGCACCCTAGAAGAGCGCGGCTCCGCGTGGAGAGTGGGTCAGGACCACTTCAGCCGGTCGGCCACGCTTTCGGCCGGGCGGCCGAGCAGGATCTCCAGGTCGGGCGTCTGGCGTTCCATGGCACCCGCGCGGACCAGCCCGTTGAGCCAGGCCATCGGGCCGGGCGCCGCGTCGGGGACCTCTTCGTAGGCGACGCCAAGAGCCTCGGCGACCTGCGGGTAGGTCCACAGCGGGCCGGTCAGGTCGTAGGCGCGGCCCTCGTGGTCGTCGCCGGTCAGGGCGTTGACGGCGGCCTGGGCGAGGTCGGTGCGGAAGGCGGTGTTGAGGCCGCGCCCGGCGGTGCTGCTGCGGATCACGCCGTCGGTGACCTGCGGCAGGAAGGCGTCGCCGTAGAAGGGGTTGCGCAGGAACGTGGCGGCCAGGCCGCTCTCGGTGATCAGCTTCTCGGTGGCGTGGTGGGCCTCGGTGAGGCCGGTCGCGACCGTGTCGGCGCCCAGGAAACTGGTGTAGACGATCGACCGGACACCCGCCGCCACCGCGGCCTCGACGGCGTTGCGGTGGTGGGCGATCCGGCGGGCGGCGTCGAGCTCCGGCGAGGAGATCAGCAGCAGCCGGTCGACCCCGGCGAACGCGGCCCGGAGACCGGCCGGGTCGTCGTAGTCGCCGGGCCTCGCCTCCACTCCCGGGGGGACGCGGGACGGATCCCGGACGACGGCGATCACGTCGCCCTTCAGGCGGTCGAGGATCAGACGGCCGAGATTGCCGGTGGCGGCGGTGACTGCGTACACGCCGGACAGTGAAATCGATTTCCGGCCCGGGGCGCCACTGGTTTTCACTCCGTGGGCGGGATGCGCATCCAGAAGTCGGGCGGGCCGACGACCGCGCGGTCGTCGGTGAGGTGGAGACCGGCGTAGCCGCAGCAGAACGCCTCGGCGTGGCCGTGGTAGAGGAACTTCGGCAGGTTGTCTTCGGTGGTGTCGTCTTCGAAGGGTTCGGCGTAGCCGGGGTGGGTGTCCCAGTCGACGATCTCGCCGTCGACCGCGCAGGCGCCCTGGTTGCCGCTCTTGGGGTTGGCGAACATGGCGTAGCAGCGGGTGCCCTCGCTGACCTTCTTCAGCAGACCAGGGTCGGAGGAGCGGAAGCCGAACGGCTGCATGATCACGCAGCCTCCGGGCACGTCGGTGACGCCGAAGACCCACTCCCATTCGTCGTCGAACCAGTATTCGAAGGGGTCGTCCAGGACCGGTTCCATCTCCTCTTCGGTGACGAGCGTGCCGCCCAATCGGCGCATCGCCTCGGCGGCGGTGACGCCCGCGACGCAGGCGATGCTGTGGCCGTCGTCGTCGATGGACTCGAGAGCGGCGATCACGTCGTGCGACCGGGCCACCGCCGCCGCCTCCTCGGGCGAGAGCGCGGCGTCACCCTGCGGGAACAGGTCGGGCGTCGGCCCGGCCAGGCTCAGTTTCGCCGGCGACCAGCCCGCCATCATCGGACGATACGGGTCGGCCCCCGCCTCGACCAGGACACGGGCGTTGCCGGGCTTGCCGTGGAAGACGGCCGCCCAAAGCGCGGTGTGACCGTTGCAGATCGCATCGACGTCGGCCACCCGGGCAACCAGCTCGGCCACCGCTTCGGGAGTGCCCGTCTCGGCCGCGGCGAAAATCGGTGGTTCGCCGAAGCGCGAGGGCTCGTTGGGATCGACCCCGGCCGCCAGATGGGCCCGGACCTGCTCCACGTCACTCCACGATCGATAGTCCATGTCGGACCGGGTCTCCTCCACTCCAGGGAATTCGAACTCCTGGACGTTAGCAATCACCGCCGACAAATCAGGAGTCACGTCAACCACACCGCTGAGCGGGCCGTCTAAATAAGCCCTGGCGGAATATGAGGAGTGACGGTGCGCGAGCGAGCGGCTTTATTCACGGTCATCGGCTTGTCGGGCCTGCTGTCGTTCTCCGCCCCCGCCCACGCGGCCACCGACGTCGTCGAATATTCGTGCACTCCCAAAGACGGCACCGCGCAGACGGTCCAGATCCAGGTCGAGCTCACCATGCCGGCCAACGCGCGCCCCGGCGAGCAGTTCTCCATCACCCACCGCGCCACCTACTCCGACTCGACGGCGATCACGGCGCCCAACGGCCTGCCCGACGGCGCGAAGATGTACGCCTACGTCTCCATCAGCGGTTTCCCGTCGAACCTGACCTCAGGCACCGGGGTGGGCGACGTCGTCGGGCCCGTGACGGCGGGCAACACGGTCACCCTGCCGACCAGCACCACAGCGGTCCGCTCGACGCCGAGCACGGCCGGCACCGGAACCGTGAAGCCCGGCGACATCACGTTCGGCACGACCCCGCAGGAGCGGCTGATCGACTGCGAGCCGCAGAACAGCGACGCCCTCACGACCTACGAACTCATCGTCACCGGCTCCGGCACGGACGAGACGACCACGCCGGATCCCGACGCGACCGTCACCGAGACGGTCACGACGGAGCCCGAAGAGGACGAGACGATCATCGAAGAGGACATCGACGACAACGGCATGGAGACGCCCGCCGGTGGTGTCGCCACAGGTGGCGGGGGTTCGGTGGGGCCCGACGGGCGGGCGGTCCTGCTCATCGGGGTCACGGTGCTCGCGGCCGCCCTCACGGGGCTGTCGATTCGCCGTCGCGTCTGATGTGGCGGTGATCTCCGCTGGTCGTGGCGTTGTGGGGGGTGCGTGAGCCGTAAAGAAAGAATGCTTTTCTGCTTGTAAAAGAAAAGCCGGGCCGGTCGAATTCGACCGGCCCGGCTCATGAGAACTACGTCAGATCAGAACACGCCAGCGCGTCCGGATCGTCGGCCGCCTGGGGGACCCAGCGGACGTTCGCGAACGATGCCGAGAACGCCCCTTCCGTGTAGACGAGGAACGGGGTGTTGACGTTCTCGAAGTCGAGACCGTTGGTGAAGCAGGACACCGGGATCTTCACCGTCGACTTCCCGTCACCGGCCAGGCCGGTGAACAGGTTGGTCGCGACGACCTCGGCGAAGCACGGGTAGACGCAGTGGGCGCTGATGACGGTCCGAGCGGCGGGGGCCGAGTGGACGATCGTGTCGAAGACCAGCGCGGCGTCGGCGTTGAGGTAGCCGCGCAGGTCGCCGCCGCCCGCCGGGTTCTGGTAGTAGACCTGGCCAGGGCCGGTGCCGGTCCAGGTGACCTTCAGCGCGTCGCCCTGGACGTTCACGTCGGCGGGAACGGTGTTGATCTCCGCGTGGGAGGCGGCGCCGTCGGGGCCGATCTGGGTGCCGCCCCAGTTCTCGGGCGAGCCGATGAAGCTGCGGTAGGGGTCGATGTCGGTGCGGACGAAGATCTCCAGGTCCTCGGTCGCGGTGCCGCCTCCGCCGGTGGAGGTGCACGACGGGAACTCGTGGGAGGTCTCGTCGAGCTGGCCGACATTGGAGGGCTGGCCGTTCTTGAGGCCGTATCCGGCGGCGAAGAGCGGGTTGTCGGCGGGGGTAAGCGGCGACTGGCAGGCGCTCCTGGGCCAGGAGTAGGACAGTTTGCCGGTGAAGTCGTGGCGGCCGAACAGCACGTCGGCCACGCCGCCGCCCTCGGTGCCGGGCAGCCAGGAGGCCACGAAGGCGTCGGAGCGGTTGAGCTCCTTGTTGACGTAGAGGGGACGTCCGGCGACGTAGAGGGTCACCACGGGAGCGCCCTTGCCGGCCACCTTGTCGAGAACGGCCAGGTCACCGGGGTAGAGCTTGGCGGCTTCGAGCGTGCGGCGGGTCAGGTCGCCGACGCCCTCGGCGTAGGGGGTCTCGCCGATGACGGCGATGACGGCGTCGAACTGTGACGGGTCGACCCCGTCGGCGGTCTCGCTGAAGGTCACGTTGGCGGTGCCGAGGGCCTCGCGCAGGGCGGTCAGGATGCTGGTGCCGTCGGGGAAGTCGGCGTTGGTGTTGCCGGTGCCCTGCCAGGTCAGCGACCATCCGCCGGTCTGGTTCTGGAGGTTGTCGGCGCTCTTGCCGACCACCAGGACCTTGGAGTTGCGGGCCAGCGGGAGCACGTTGCCGTTGTTCTTCAGCAGCACCTGCGACTTGCGCACCGCCTCGCGGGCCAGCTTCTCGGCGTCGAGGCGCGACTCGTCTCCGGCGAGCACCCGGGCCGAGGGCTTGCGGCCGTCGAAGATGCCCGCGCGGTACTTCACGCGCAGGATGCGGGTCACCGCGTCGTCGATGCGGGACATCGCGATCTCACCCGACTCGACCTGGGCGATCGTGTTGGCGATGAACGCCTTCCACTCGTTGGGCACCATCACGATGTCCATGCCGGCGTTGATGGCCTGCGCGCAGCTCGCGTTGGTGCAGCCCGCCACCTGGCCGATGCCGTTCCAGTCGGACACGACCAGGCCGTCGAAGCCCATCTTGCCCTTGAGGATGTCGGTGATGGCCTTCTTGCTGCCGTGGAGCTTGCCCTCCTCGTTCCAGCTGTTGAAGGAGACCATCACCGACTGGGCGCCCGCGGCCAGTGCGCCGTAGTAGCCCTGGCCGTGGATGTTGATCATGTCGGCCTCGCTGGCCGTGTTCATGCCCTGGTCGGCGCCGTTGGTCGTGCCGCCGTCGCCGATGAAGTGCTTGGCCGTGGCGATCACGCCACGGTTGCCCATGCGGCGCCAACTGGAATCCTGGAGTCCCTGGACGGCCTCGTATCCGTAGGCGCGGGTGATGTTGGGGTCTTCGGCGTAGCCCTCGTACGTCCGGCCCCAGCGGTCGTCGCGGACGACGGCGAGGGTGGGGGCGAAGGCCCAGTCCTGGCCGGTCACGCGGAGCATCTCGGCGGTGGCCTCGCCGATCTTGCGGATCAGGCACGGGTCGGCGGCGGCGCCCAGGCCGATGTTGTGCGGGAAGATCGTCGAGCCGTAGACGTTGTTGTTGCCGTGGACGGCGTCGATGCCCCAGATCACGGGGATCTTCGTCCGAGTCGTCACGGACGCGTCGTAGTAGGCGTCGGCGAGGCCGAGCCAGTCGCCGACCGCGGCGTGCTTGTTCCCGCCGGGCCACGAGCCGCCGCCGTTCAGCACCGAGCCGATGGAGTACTGCTTCACCTCGGCCGGGGTGATCGCGTTGATCTCGGGCTGGGTCATCTGGCCGACCTTCTCGGCGAGGGTCATGTCGGCGACGAGCCGGGCGACCTTCCGCTCGATGGCCGGGTCTTTCTCGATCTTGCTCTCGACCTTGGGCCAGTCGCTGTAGGTCGGGAGGGTGTCCTCGATCTTCGCGCACCCGTTCTCGAGGGCGGGCGGCCCGGCGACCGGAGGCTCGGCGGCCGTCGCGGGCCCCGGTGAGGCGACGACGGCGCTTAACAGCAGGGACAAACCACTGAGGACGGCGAAGCGTCTCTTTCGCATGGAGGGCTGCACACGCCGAATCCTGACCGTGTTACTGGATCGAGTCAATACGTTCACAAGAGCGCTCTCTCGCATTGAAGGGCCAGTACAACGCCTTGATCAAGGTAACCACATGCCATGAATTAAGTCATTGGGAGAGCGTTCTCCAGCAGGTCGGGCTGACATCGGCATAAGTCCAGGGGCCCGATGGGCGTTTGGGACACGTGATGAACCTGTTATGTACGCCCATCTTCTGAAACCCGCCGGAAACGTTCTATCGTTCCGAGATAACGTTATCTCGACCGGTCCAACCAGGCCGTGAGAGGTCTTTTGCCTGCTCAGGCAGGGGCAGAAAGGCACCCCCCATGAGAACAACCCGAGGCATCCTGGCGGCGGCGGTCGCCGCTTCCCTTCTGACGGCGCTTCCCGCGAACGCGGCGGTCCCCACCGCCGACCAGCAGTGGGCCGAGATCCAGCAGATCGTCGGCGCCGTCAAGGGCCGCTGGACGACGCAGACCTACTCCGGCGCGGTCAGCCGCACCATGCCCGACACCGCCCTCCTCGGCAACGGCGACATCGGCGTGACCTCCGGCGGCAGCCAGGGGACCAAGACCTTCTACATCTCCAAGGGCGACTTCTGGACGGCGGCCGGCAGCCCCTCCCTGGTGGCCCTCGGCAACGTCTCCATCTCCGCCGACACCACGATCACGGCCACCAACCTGGCGCTGGGGTCGACCGCGACGTCGTCCAGCAGCCACCCGTCCTTCCCGCCGTCGCGCGCGGTGTCGGGGGCCTGGGCCTCCGGCTACGAGGGCTGGGTCTCCAACGTGGGCAAGCCGCAGTGGCTGCGCCTCGACCTGGGCTCGGCGAAGACCTTCCGCCGCTACATCCTCAAGCACGACCAGGCCGCCCGGCCGGGTGAGGGCGCCAACAACGGCAAGAACTGGACCGTCGAGACCAGCACCGACGGCCAGACCTGGACGACGATCGACACCGTCACCGGCAACACGGCCGCCACGAGCGACCGCACGTTCGCCCCGGTGACCGCCCGCTACGTGCGGCTCAACCTCACCGAGCCGACCCAGGGCACCACGGCCGACTCGATCAACAACCCCCGCGCCCGCGTCGGCGCCTTCGAGCTGTACGACCAGGAGGGCCCCACCCAGCCCACCGGCACCTTCCTGGAGGAGCAGAACGTCCTCAAGGGTGACGTCGACACGTCCATGCAGCTGGGCGGCGTGCCCGTCACGATGAAGACCTTCACCGGCGCCGACAGCAACGTGGTCGTCACCTCCATCACCTCGCAGGGCACCCAGCCGGTCAGGCTCCGCGCCCAGACCGTCGCCGGCACCCCCGACGCGCGCGGCGGCATGGTGCAGACCTCCGGCGTCCAGGGCGACACCCTGTGGGCCACCCGCCAGACCCCGGCGAGCACCCGCGGCGTCTCCCGGGCGTCCCTGGCCACCCGCGTCATCGGCGGCAACCCCACCGCCGCGAACGGCCGCATCGACTTCGAACTCGCCCCCGGCGAGACCGTCGACGTCGTGACCGCGGTCGCGGGCGGCGGCGTCAACCCGGCCGACCCCGGCCCGGCCGCTCTGGGTCTGGCCGGAGCGCAGACGGCGTCGTCGGTCGACCAGCTCTACACCGAGCACCTCGACTGGTGGAAGAACTACTGGCTGCGCTCCTACGTCGACCTCGACGACGACGTGCTGGAGCGCTTCTACTACAGCTCGCTGTACTTCCTCGGCTCCTCGCTGCGCGAGGGCAAGACCGCTTCGGGCCTGTACGGAATCTGGGCCACGACGGACTTCCCGCAGTGGGGCGGCGACTTCCACCTCAACTACAACTGGCAGGCCAACTACTACGGCGTCTACAGCTCCAACCGCCCGGAGCTGGCGCTCCCCTACTTCGACGCGGTCGACGCCTTCGTCCCTGAGGCCCGCCGCCGCGCGGCCGAGGACCTGCGCCGCGTGAAGCCCGACTACGTCGACGCCCGCTTCCCGAACGGCGGCGTGAAGAGCGGCCTGCTGTTCCCGGTCGGCATCAGCCCGTTCGGCACGGTCAGCGACGACAACTACCACAACCAGGTCGCCAACGCCCTGTTCACGGTGACCCAGCACATCGAGTACTGGAACTACACCCACGACGAAGAATGGCTCCGCGAGACCGGCTACCCCTTCATGAAGGAAGTCGCCGCGTTCTTCGAGAACTGGGTCGAGGAGGACCCCGCCACCGGCGCGCTGTCCTTCTGGGGCGGCCCGCACGAGATCACCTGGGCCAAGAACCCCGGCGCCGACCTCGGCATGCTGAAGCTCCTGCTCACCACGCTGGAGGACACCAGCACCACGCTGGGCGTCGACGCCGACCACCGCTGGGTGTGGGGCAAGATGCTCCGCAACCTCCCCGCGGCTCCGACGACGGTGTACCAGGGCAAGACCGTGTACGCCCTCGGTGAGCCCGGCACGGTCAGCGACAACCGCGCGATCCGCCCCGGCGACAACACCGTCAACCTGGAGTTCATCGCCCCCGGCCGCCAGATCGGCATCGGCTCCCCCGCTACCGAGCGCCAGACGGCGATCGACACGATCAACGCGATGAACTCGTGGGGCCAGGAGAACAGCTTCCCGAAGGTCTTCACCCAGGCCGCCCGCGTGGGCTACCCGGGCCAGACGATCATCGACCGCCTGAAGCAGCAGATCAACCAGCGTCAGGTGGCCAACCTGCGCATCGCCGACGGCAACCACGGCCTGGAGAAGGCGGGGGCCATCGAGGCCCTGAACAACATGCTCCTCCAGAGCTGGGACGGCCTCGTCCAGGTCTTCCCGGTCTGGCCCGCCGGCAAGAGCGGCGCCTTCCACAACCTCCGCGACGAGGGCGGCCTCCTGGTCAGCGCCTCGCGGACGGGTGACGCGGTGGAGTACATCACCGTGAAGAGCGAGCAGGGCGGCGTCTTCGAGATCAAGAACCCGTGGACCGGCACGAAGGTCAACGTCTCGGCCGACAACGGCACGGTGAGCAACGTGGGCGCCGGCAAGGCGACCCTGCGCATCAACGCAGTGAAGGGCGCGACGTACACCTTCACCCCGGCCCAGTAACCGACTGATCGAGAGAGCCCGGCGCAGCCGGCGCCGGGCTCTCTCGCGTATGAGAGGCCGCTCATCCAGGGCTCATGGGTCGCTCACTCCCGGCCTCGAAGCTCTTCTCAGGCGGGCGGAATGCCCGGTTCAGCTGGGGAGGGGTTCCTGTGAACGCGAAGGTTCTGCTGGGTGGGGTCGTGCTGGGTGCGGTTCTCGGTGGGGTCGGGCTGGTGGCGCCGGCCGCCGCCGAGGAGAGGTCGTGCCGGAAGAGCATGCGGGCCGTCACCGTCGACAATCTGCGGGTGCCGTCGGGGGCCACGTGCACGCTGTCCGGGACGAAGGTCAAGGGGACGCTCAAGGTCGAACGCGGTGCCACACTCATCGCGCGGGGGATCAAGGTCGAAGAGAACGTGCAGGCGGAGAACGCCAAGGCCGTCAGTGTGCTCGCCGGATCCCACGTCAAGGGGAGCATCCAGGTCAAGCAGGGTGGGGCGGCGACCGTCACGTCGTCGCGGGTCGACTCGGACATCCAGCTCGACGCCAACCGGCGCTACCTGAAGGTCAACTCGAACCGGGTGGGTGGGTCGATCCAGGTCGTGGGCAACAAGGGCGGGGCGCAGATCAACCGGAACACGATGAAGGGCAACCTTCAGTGCAAGGAGAACTCGCCGCGGCCGACCGGCAACGCGAACAGGGCCGGCGGCAACAAGGAAGACCAGTGCCGCCGCTTCTAGTCAGTAGTCCCTGAGGCGGAACGACGTGTGCACCCGCGCCCCGACGCTCGACGCGGTCAGCAGCCGGACCACGGGGCCCGGGAGGCGGTCGAGCAGGCGGGTTCCGCACATCAGGGTGCGCACGGCCCGGTCGCTTTCTGGGACCAGGCGCCGGGCCGCGCCGACCGCGAAGGTTCTGCTTCTCTGTACGTATTGCGCCAGCTCCCCCTCGTAAGAGGCGAAGGCGTGGGTGGGGTCGGGGAAGCGGGAGAGTTCACCGGCCAGCACGTAGGCGCCGACCATGGCCAGGCTGGTGCTGCCGCCCACGGCGGGGCCGGGGCAGTATCCGGCGTCGCCGACCAGGGTCACTCTGCCCTTCGACCAGGTGTCCATCCGTAACTGGGTGACCGCGTCGAAGTAGAACGCGGGGGTGGTGTCGAGGCGGTCGAGCAGCCACGGCACCTCGTGGCCGAGGCCCGCGTAGTGGTCGCGGACGAGCTGTTTCTGCCGGGTGACGTCGCGGTGGTGGTAGTCGAGCGGGGCCGGAGTGCGGAAGAGGAACAGGCCCCGCTGGTTGGCGGGGTCGTGGTAGATCGCGGCCATCCGGTTCACGTC
Organism: Herbidospora sp. RD11066; assembly: GCF_054661255.1. Classification (NCBI taxonomy): domain Bacteria; kingdom Bacillati; phylum Actinomycetota; class Actinomycetes; order Streptosporangiales; family Streptosporangiaceae; genus Herbidospora; species Herbidospora sp. RD11066. The sequence goes on along the minus strand of NZ_BAAGDO010000009.1, from coordinate 72,000 downwards.
GACGACGCCGTCGACGCGGCCGGGCGGGCCGGGGTGGTCGGTCAGGGTCATCACCGCGATGTAGGCGCCGATCCACGTCGACCGCTCGGGGCCGAAGACCAGCCCGCGCACGTTGGAGTGCAGGCCGTCGGCGCCGATGACCAGGTCGAACTCCTCGGGAGCGCGGCGGTCGAAGGCGACCGTACGGCCGTGGATGGCGGAGATCGAGTCGCCGAAGACGTAGTCGACGTGGTCGCGGCCCGCTTCGTACAGGATCTCGCTGAGGTCGTCGCGCATGATCTCGACGTGGTCGGCGGTCAGGCGGTCGACGCGGATCTCGGCCGGGCGGGGGTCGCCGGGGCGGCGGAACGACAGCAGTTCGACGTGGGTGCGGCGGTCCCTGATCCGGTCGAGGACGCCGGTGCGGCGGGCGATCTCCACCGCCGGGCTGAACAGGTCGACCGCGTGGCCACCGGCTTTGCGTAGCTCGGGGGCCTTCTCCACGACGGTGACCGCATGGCCGTACCGGGACAGCCAATAGGCGGTGAGCGGCCCCGCCACGCTGGCGCCGGAGATGAGGATGCGCATCGGAAAGCTCCTTACTGAACGGAAGGTAAGTTGCTTACCTAACGGATGGTAAGTCAGGCTGAGTTCCATGGCGAGGCCGACCGACACCCGCGACCGCATCCTGGCCACCGCCAGGGAGCTCTTCCTCGAAAAGGGAGTGCGCGACACCAGCCTGCAGCACATCGCCGACCGGCTCGGGATCACGAAACCGGCGCTCTACTACCACTTCGCCTCGCGCGGCGACCTGCTGCGCACGATCGTCCTGCCGCTGTTCGACGAGCTCGAAGCCTTCCTGGACGACCAGGCCGGAGCCCCTGCCGAGGAGCTGCTGGCGGCCTATTTCGACCTGGCCTGGCGGCGGCGCGACGTGCTGGTGACGATCCTGTCCGACCTGGCCGTGCTGCACGAACTCGACCTGATCGCCCGCATGCTGGGCGTCCGCGACGGGCTCACCACGCTTCTGGTGGGGGCCGGACCGCCGCTCGACGCGCGGGTGCGGGCCACGGTCGCGGTCGGCGGGCTGTCCGACACGGTGGTGCGGTTCGCGCAGGAGCCCTACGAGCAGGTCAAAGCCGCTGCGGTCGGGGCGGCGGTCAGGGCGCTGCGGGGCTGACCTTTCGCCAGACCGAGACGTGCTGAGTGCTCTCGGCGGTGAACGGGGTCTTCGCCCAGTCGGCCCAGCGGTGTTCCAGGCGCATCCCCGCCAGGCGGGCCATCAGGTCGAGTTCCGAGGGCCAGACGTACCGGAAGGGGATGCTCCGGAACGTCGCCTCGCCCTCGCCGGTCGCCTCGACGTAGTTGCTGCTCATGGCCTGGGTCGCCACGTCGTACACGTCATAGGCGATGCCGTCGGCGGCGACCCGGAACGGGATCGCCGTCTGGCCGGGTGGGAGCAGGCGCAGGACCGGCACCCCGACCTCGACCACGAACGCGCCGCCAGGGGGCAGGTGGGCGGCGGCGTTGCGGAAGCAGTCGACCTGGGCGTCCTGCGTGGTCAGGTTCATGATCGTGTTGTAGACGAGGTAGACGAGCGCGAACTCGCCCTCGACGCGGGTGGTGGCGAAGTCGCCGAAGACCACGGGCAGGTCGCCGCCGGGTTTGTCCCGCATCCTGGCCACCATGGCGTGCGAGAGGTCGATGCCGTGGACGTCCACGCCCCGCGCGGCCAGGGGAAGCGCGATGCGGCCGGTGCCGATCGCGAACTCCAGCGCCCTGCCCTCTCCGGCCAGGTCGGCCAGGACGTCGGCGGTGCGGCCGACCGTCTCGGCCTGGAACATCGGGTCGGCGGGGTCGTCGTAGCGGGCGGCGACCTCGTCGCCGAAGTGGTCGTCCATGACTACAACAGTGCCACCACGACGGCGTCGCCGTTCTTGGCGCAGCGGGAGAAGAAGTCCCACAGGTTGGCGTAGTGGTGACGGTAGTAGGGCTCGTCGTCGGTGCCCGGATAGACGTCGGCCATGGCCGCGCCGTCGTAGGTGAGCACGCCCGGGAGTGATTCGGCAGCGATCTGGACCTGTTCCGGGGACAGGTAGCGCGGCTGGCCGTAGGCGAAGTCGTGGCCCGACTCCAGGGGCGTGCCGCCGAAGATGACGTTGACCGGGAGGTCGCCGAGCAGGTGGGCGAGGCCGTCCCAGGACTTGTCGATGTCGAGGGCGCGTTCGACGTCCTCCATCAGCTCGTCGATCCGCTGGGGCCACCGCAGGAGTGTCTCGATCTCCTCGGGCCGCACGTTGAGGTACTGGCACGTGATTCCCATGAGGTCCATGCTCCCGGACGTAGGCTCGCCGAATGGGACGAATCGAAAACGCCAGGACACTGTACGAGCAGGCCGTCTTCGCCGGGACCGAGGGCGCCCTCGACACGGCCGACCTGGAGCTCGACGGCGTGGAGGCCGATCTCATGCTCGCCCGGGGGCGCGTCACCCACGCCCGCTTCCTGAACGGCGAGGGGCCCGGCGACGTCACCGCGTTCGAGCGCGCCGCGGATCTCTACAGCTCTCTGGGTGATGTACGCGGCGAGGCCGAGGCGGTCTTCTGGATCGGCATCTTCCACCAGGTCGTCGGCCATGAGGACGACGTGGCCCTCCCGTTCTTCGAACGCGCCCGCGACCTGGCGACCGGGTGCGGCGACCTGATGACGCTGGCGTACACGCTGCGGCATCTCGCCTTCGCCTCCAAGGGCACCCCGGCCGCAAGAGAGCTCCTGGAGGAGTCGACCCGGCTGCGGCGGGAGCTGGGTTTCCTGCCGGGGGTGGCGGCGAACCTGGTCGGGCTCGCCTACGTGGCGCGCGACGAGGGCCGCGACGACGACGCGGCCGCGCTGATCGCGGAGGCGCGCGAGGTGGCGGAGAAGGCGGGCGCGCGCAAGGTCGTGGAGTGGGCCGAGGAGTTCACCGCATGACGGTTGTCACGGGTGGTCGGTGTTGACGGCTTCTGGTGGCGAAGCGGGGATCCGCTGAACCTGGTCGCATGACGACATCAGCGAATCTCCACGATCGGGACGCCCTTCTGAAGTTCGCCCGCCTGACCTCCGACTCCTGGTCCGACAGCTCGGTCGGGGCCCGTTTCGCGCAGGACCCCCGCGCCACGCTCGCCGAATACGGCGTGATCGTTCCCGCCGGAATGCCCATCCCGCCGCTCCTCGCCCGCCCCACCGACGCGTGCGCCGTCGAGGCACTCGAGAACGCCGCCTCGCCGGACCCGTTCTGCATCGCGACGATCTACTCCATCGGTTCCAGCGGCACCTACGCGTAGATCCGGACGCCCTCGCTCTCTCCGTCGGACAGGAAGGACGCGAGGGCCCGCCCCTCCTCGGCGACCTCGTCGCGTTCCGGCCCGGAGAAGGGGCGCAGCGGGGTGACGGCCACGGTGCCGGCGTCGACGGTCCAGGTCGCGGCGACGCGGCCGTCGACCAGGACGACGCGGATTCCGGCGACCGACACGTTCCGGTGGGCGTCGTCGACGATCCGGCTCCGGTCGTCGTAGCCGAGGAGGGCGTTGTCGAACGCGGGGAGGAAGCGGACCGGGGCGGGGGTGCCGGGGTCGGGGCGCGGGGCGTCGGGCAGGTCGAGGAGTTCCCGGCCACGCGCGTCGCGGAAGGAGACCAGCTCACCGCGTACGGCGGCGACGGCCTTCGGCAGTCCGGCGAGGCCGCACCAGGCGCGGAGGTCGGCGGTGGCGGCGGGGCCGTAGGCGGCCAGATAGCGGCGGACCAGGGTTTCACCGACCGGGTCCGAGCCGTTCGGAGCGGGTGGGGCGGGGTCGCGGCCCAGCCAGAGGGCGATCGGGACGTTGCGGACTCCCCCTTTGGTCCGCCACACGCCACGGGGCGGGATCTGGGCCATCGGGACCAGGGCGGAGATCATCATCTCCCCCAGCGCGCGGGGTTCCGCCGACGGCCAGCGGACGGCCATCGCGCGGGTGAGTTCGGCCATCGAGCGTGGTTCGCCGTCGGCCAGCAGGGTGCGGGCGGCCTGGGCCAGCTCGTCGAGGTCGACGTCGGCGAGGTCCTGGCGGTAGACGCCGAGGACCTTCTGCCGGAGCATGCCGTCGTGCCTGGTCCGCCAGGCGAGGACGTCGTCTGCCGTGAGCAGGTGGACGGTGCGGCGCATCAGATGGGTGCGCACGACGCCCCGGCGTACCAGCAGGTCGGAGAGCGTCGCCGGGTCGAAGGCGCGCAGCCGCGACCAGAGCCCGATGAACGGCTCCTGCGGTTCCTGCGCCTGGAGTCCGCACAGGTGGGCGACGGCGTCGTGGACCGGGAGGTCTGCGCGGTCGAGCAGCAACTGGCGGGCGAGCGTCGCCCGGTTGAGGGCCCGGGTGTCGAGAACGGTCACCTTCTGACGATGTCACCTATTGCGGCCGGAATCTGTCCTCTTCTCTCTCTGGCAGCCACTACATTACACTTGTAATGGAGGTGGAGATGAGAGAACGGTTGCTGCCCGACGCGCGCCGCACCGCGGTCGCCGATGCGGTCGGGAGGCTGCTGATGCGCGGTCACGGCACGTTTCCCGGCATGCGGGAGATCGCCGCGGAGGCGGGGGTGACGACCGGGGCGCTGCAGCATCACTTCAGCACCAAAGAGGAGATGCTGCTGTTCGCGCTGGAGCACCACTGCCGTCGGTGCGCCGACCGGCTCCGGGCCCGGTCGGATGAGGGTGCCCTGTCGCCGCGTCAGATGTTGTCGGCGATCGTGACGGAGCTGCTTCCGCTCGACGAGGAGCGCGCCGCCGAGGCGAGTGTGGCCAAGGCGTTCGTGTCACGGGCCACGACCGATCCGGAGTTCGCCGCGCACTACCGGGCGCAGCGCACGATCCTGCTCGACCTGCTCCGCGAGCAGTTCGAGCGCGTCGGGACGCCGCAGGCCGCGACGGCCGCCGTGATCCTGGCGCAGGTCATCGACGGGATGCGCACCGACTGCCTGCTCCTCGGGCCGGACGCCGTCGACGTCGGCGCCGTTCTCGACCGGCTCCTCCCTCCCTCGTAGCTCCTCGAACCACCGGGACACCGCAATGAGAACCGTCGAGTTCAGCACCACCACGACCCTGCCCGCCCCCGCCGACGTGGTCTTCGACCACCTGGCCGATCCGAGCAACCATCTCGGCCTGTCTCCGGTCAGCGTCGAGGTCCGGGACATCCGCCGGGGCCCCCACGAGGCCCGTTACACGGTGGTCGAGCTGTTCAAGTTCGGGCCGCTGAGCCGCCGCAACGTCATCGACGTGACCCTGCGGCTGGGAGACGGCGTCATCACCGGCGACGTGGTCAGCCCCGGCGGCGTCCGCATCGAGTGGGGGTACCGCTTCGTACCGGTGCCGGGCGGGACCGACCTGGTCGACCACTACCGGCTGTCGGCGCCCTTCGGGCTGCTGCGGTTCTCCATGAGCCAGGCCAAGAAGGTGCAGGTGGCACGGGGTCAGGAGCTGGTACGCCGGTTCCAGGCCTGAAAACGGCGGTGCCGCGCCCGCAGGAGAGGCGGGCGCGGCACCGATTCCGGATCTACAGGGATTCGTTGCGGGTGAAGTGGAACAGGGCGGTGTGCGACGCGGCGGCGCCCTCCCCGGTGTCGACGTGGAGCGTCAGGCACTGGTCGAGGTAGGACTTCGGAGTGCGCCAGACCACCTGGTAACCGCCGTTGCCCAGTATCTGGAGCTGGTCGGCGCCCTCGGCGGGCGTCCGTTCCTGGCTCGTGGGCAGGCCGGTCTGGCAGTCCAGGGCGCTGACGGTCAGCGCGGCCGTGGTGAGGCCGTTGACCGGGGCGCCGAAGGCGTCGGTCAGGCGCCACTTGATCTGGATGCCCTGGCCGGCCTTGGCCTTGTTGACCACGCCGTCGTTCTTGACGGGGGCGGCGAAGCCGGTGAAGACGTACACCACCGAGTAGGTCGCCGTCACCGGCGGGGTGACGTTGCCTTCGTTGTCCTTCGCCCCGGCGCAGGTGGCGGTGTAGACGCCCACCCCGGCAGGGGTTCCGCCGGTCAGGGTCAGGGTGGCCTGGGTGGCCACGCCGGAGCCCCGGTCGACGGTGACGCACTTGGCCGCGGGCACGGCGTGCAGGCGGTAGGTTGCGCCACCGGTCACGCCGGTGACGTTGACCTCCGGGCCGGCCGCGTCAGGGCCGGTCCACTTCACCGCGAGGGTCTTCTCGGTGCCTTCGGCGAGGGCGCGGCCTCCATGGTCCTGGAGCAAACCATCGACCACGACCTTGACCTCGCCGGTCCGCTTCTCGCCGGTGAAGCGGAACGCCATGGCCAGCGTGTCCGACTTCGGAGAGATGGCCGTCCACTGGCCGCCCACGGGTGCGCCGTCGGTGGTGGTGACGGTGAGGGCGCCCGAGAGTGCCTGGGCCAGCTTGATCGGCTGGGTCATGGTGACGGTGAGGCCCTCGCCGTCGGCCTCGATCGTGGAGACCTCGGCCAGGTCGGCGCGGAGCAGGCTGACGTTGACGTCGGTGTGCGGGGGCAGGACCTTCAGGGCCTTGGACTCGGCCGGCAGGTAGCCCTTCTTGGTGTAGACGACCTTCCACCAGCCTTCGGGCACGTCCCAGCCGTAGCGGCCCTCGTCGTCGGTGATCTGCGGGTTCAGGTCGCCGTAGACGGAGGCGTCGTACACCTGCCAGGGGCCCTCGGGGGCGGACGCGCGCATCAGGGTCGCGGTGACACCGGCCACCCGGCGCTCGTCGAGGCCCTCGTATAGGTAGCCCGACGGGTCGAAGCGGTAGTCGATGTCGGCGTCCGGGTAGGAGCGGCGCGGATCGGGATAGATGTCCTGGTTGTCCCAGTCACACCTCGGGTCGCTGTTGATCTGCCGCTGGAGCGCCTCGATGTCGTTGTTCAGCGGGATCTCCAGCGACTTGCCGATGCCCCAGGTCACCGCCCAGAGCGCGACGGTGCCGATGCCGAAGGTCGCCGGGGCGAGCACCAGGCCCGCGGCGGCGGAGACCCCGTTGTAGACGTCGAGCGCGATGGCCCGCGTCAACAGCCGGTCGAGCGCCTGGCGGTAGACGTCGCTCCTGACCTCGTTCATGCACCGGTTGGCCTGGTCGAGCAGCTTGTTGAGCTCGGAGTACTTCTCGAAGCCGGTGGCCGCCGAGTAGAGGGCGTCGGCGTTGCTGATGCGGAAGAACTGGTCGGAGAAGATGAACCGGGCCGGTCCGCTGATGAATCCGGCGGCGCTCAGCGACCTGACCAGCTTGGAGTTCGGCGACTGCTTCGCGAGCTCACCGAGGTCGACGATCGCCGCCACCTCGCTGTTGTAGCGCCCGGTCGCGGCGATCGCGTCGGGGTCGCTCCCCGACAGGACCGGCGCGTAGACGGGCACACCCGAGGCGCGCGAGGCCGCGTCCCCGTCGGCGTCCGGCTCATAGTCGGACAGCGGCTGGACGGTCAGCTTGAAGCGTCCCTGCGCCTCCGGGCCCAGCTTCGGCACGGGGACGGTGAACTCCTGGCTGACGGTGTCGCCCTCGATCACCGGCTCCTCGACGACCGCGGCCTGCGGGTCGAACAGCGCGTCGCCGGGGTCGGGCGCCGGGGGGATCGGCAGCGCCGGCCGGTCCTGCTTCGGCGCGTAGGTGATGGTCAGGTCGCCGACCTCGGTGGCCTTCGTCCTGGTCGTCACGCTGTAGACGTTCTCCTGGCCCGCCACGGGGGTGAGGGTCAGGTCGATCGCCCCGAGCCAGGCGTGCGGGCCGCTGACCGGGCCGCTGAACTCGGCCCGGACGGTGACGTCGTTGGCCGGGTTCCACACCCAGGGGAACCGCGCCACGCCTTCGGTCGGGTGGAAGGTCCTGGTCACGCCCTTCTGGGACATGATCACCGTCTCCAGCACGCTGGCGAACGGGTCGACGGTCACGGTCACCGGCTCGGACGTGAGCCCGGCGGCGGAGGCCCGCAGGGTGTGCCGGACCGCTTCCGCTCCGGCGCCGAGGTCCACGATCGCGTTCCACCGGCCACCGTCACCGGCGTCGGCCTCCGCGACCACGGTGTCGCCGTCGCGGACGACGACGTGGGCACCGGCGGGCGCCAGGCCCGAAGCGGTGAACCGCCCGGTCTTGCTGGAGGCCGGGGCCAGCAGCGAGACCATCCCCACCCGGATCCCGGCCGATCCCAGCTGTTCGGTGAGCTCGCCGGACGACACCGACAGGGAGAACGGGAGGTCTCCCCCGGTGGTCTGCGGCACCCGGACGTACACGTCGACGGTTCGGGCCCGCGCGGCCGGGAGCGGGATCACGACGGCGTTCGCCTCGCGGGTGAACGCCACCGGCTTCCCGTCCCGCAGCACCGCGTCGTCGGGAACGGTGACGCCCGGGGGAAGCGCCAGCCGGGTGCTGCCGCTCAGCGAGGAGTTCAGGTATTCGATGTCGGCGCGCAGGTGGGCAAGCCCGCCGGGCAGCACGGCGTCGGTGACGGCGTCGAAGCCGCTGCGCTCGCCGCGGATGAGCGTGAGCGGCGGGGCGAGCCGCAGGTCGCCCAGGTTGAGCTCCTCGCCCGCCGCGACGGTCACGACCCGGTTGATCGAACCGCTGAGCGTGTCCTTGCAGGCGATCACGGAGAGCACGTACGTGCCCGCGGCCGGCGCGGAGACCCGCAGCTGCGAATCGGAGAAGTTCGAGGTCGCCGTGGTGTCCTTGCCGTCGATCCGGGCGCAGGTGCGGCCGATGTGCGGGGTGCCGTCGGGGTTGAGGATGCGCGCGACGATCCTGGAGGTCTCGTGGATCTCCACGGTCACCGGGATGTCGGCCGCGTCCCCCGCGACGACGTCGGCGCACGCCTTGGTCAGGCCCCGGTAGGCGCCATCGACGCAGAAGGTCACCGTGGTGCCCGGGGGCACGTCGATCGGCACCTCGTTCTGCCAGACGAAGATCCGCTTGCCGCCGGCCAGGACCTCGGGCTTGAACGGGCCGCCCGTCTCGGTGTCGAAGGTCTGCTCGGTACGCTCACCGTCGATCGAGACCGTGATCAGCTTGGGCCGTACGACATAGCCGGACACGTCGGGGAAGACCAGGTCGACCGGGCCGGTGCCGGCCTCGACCTCGGCCGTCGTCTGCTGGGCGCGGGTGGCCGACACGACGGTCTTGGTGCCGCCGCCGAACACCTGGGCCGACCAGGTGCCGTCGGCGGCCGACTCGGCGCGCGTGGGCACGCCGACGCCGCCGACCGTCTGCCGCACCGTGACCGCCGCGCGGAGCGGGCGGCCGTCGGCGTCCTTGACGGTGCCGTGCACGGTCACCTTGGGCAGCGCCTCGGCGGTCACCGCGACCGCGTTGTCGCCGGGCACCAGGGTCACCGTCTTGTCGGGCACGGCGGCCAGGCCGTAGGTGGCGAGGGTCTGCGCGGGCACGGTGATCTTGGCGGTGACGTCGGTGGCCGCATCCAGCGTGCCGAACGTCACCCGCCCGTCCCCGTCGGTACGGCCCGACTGCGGACCGGTCCGGGTGGTGAGCACGACCGGAACCCCGGCCAGCACCACGTTGCCCGCCCGGCGCAGCGACAGGGTGAGCTCCGCGGGGGCGTGCGGCGCGACGGTCACGTCCACCGCCTGGCCGGAGGCGACGGGGACGGTCTTCGGCGGGGTGCCGTCGAGGCCGTCGGAGCGCCGGGTGGTGATGGTGTGGTCGGCGGCCGGGACGACCGGCACGTTGAGGGTGCCGTTGGCCTTGAGCTGGGTCACGTAGCCCGTGCGGGTGGTGTCGCTCCATACCTGGAGGCGGACCCCGTCGGGCTCCCCGCCGGGAACGGTGACGCCGACCCTGACCAGTCCGCCGACCGTGGCGGGCAGGCCGGTGACCGGCCGGGACACCGAGTGCCCGGCGCCGTCGGCGATCTTGACGGTGCCCGAGACGATCTCGGTGACGCCCTCGGGCAGCGGCCAGGAGCCCCGGTAGCGTCCGGCGGGCTCCTCCTTCAGCTCCACGGTCACCGGCTTGGCCGGGTCGTCGGCGGTGCGCACGACGAGATCGGCTGAGGCGGTGAATCCGGGGGCGCCGACCAGCGCGAACGTGGCCTCGCGGCCCAGGGCGAGCACGGTCGAACCGGCGACCTTGGGCAGGTTGGCGGCCGTCTCGGTGACGGTCATCGTGTCGATGCGCACCTGCGCGTCCTTGGTCAGGCGGATCTGCTCGGCGCCGCGCAGCACGGCGATCGCGTAGGTGTACTCGGTGTCGGCGGCGACCTTCACATCGTCATAGGTGGTGACGTCGGGAGCCAGGTCGGCCAGTTTCACACCGTCGCGCAACACCCGGTAGCCGGTCGCGGCGGCTGCTTCCCAGGTCAGCCGCACCCGCGCGCCGGGGCCGGACACCGCGGAGAGCGGCGCCTCACCCGGGGGCACGTCACCTTGCAGGGTGACGCTCTTGGTCAGCGGGGCCGAGGCGCGGCCGTCGGCGTCCCTGGCGACGACGGCGAGGTCGACGGTCGAGCCCGCGGTGAGGCCGGTCAGTACGGTCTGGGTGGTGGTGACCGTGGTGACCTTCGTGCCGTTGACGCTGACGTCGTAGGTCCGCGCGGTGGCGCTCGCGGCGGGCCAGGAGAGGTTCACGCTGGTCGTGCCCGGTTCGGCGGTCAGCGCGGCGCCTTCCGGCCAGGTGGGCGCGGGGGCGTCGGCGGGGACGGCCCGGTAGAGGTGGGAGGGCCGCGGCTCGTCCGTGCGCGGCTCGGTGAAGGCGGTGCTCCTGGACATGAAGGCCAGGCCGTTCGTGCTCATCGCGTACGAGTTCACGAAGTCGGGGAAGATCGTCTGCTCGCCGAGGACGGGGTCGGCGATGCGGCCGTCCAGGCCGGGGCTGGCCAGCACGGGCGCCTTGCCCGCCTGGGCAGGCTGCGTCCACAGGGCGCCCGAGCGGCGGAAGGCGACGCTGCCGCCGTCGGCGCTGATCCGGGCGGCGGCGGGCAGGTCATCCCCGCCGAAGTCGCCATCGCCGGAAACGTACGGCGCCTTGGCCGAGGCGTCCAGCGTCACGTCGGCCGACGGGCCGGTGACGAGGTCGGCCACGACCACGCCGGCGCCCAGACCGCCGAAAGCGGTGTGGCGGCCCGACTGGTCGAGGTTGGGGAGCCAGGCCCGGTGCTGGGGCTGGGTCAGTGCGCGCTCGCCGGGCAGCCGGTCGCCCGAGTCGGCGTCGAAGCGCAGCAGCACCCGCTGGGCGCCGTTCAGCACGTTGACCGCCAGGACCTTCCCGTCACCGGACAGCGCGAAGTTCTCCACGTTGGGCCGCTCGCCCACGAGGTCCTCGGGGCGGACGACGTGCGTCACCGGCGCGGCGTCGGCGGGCAGCGTGACCAGCAGCACGCCCTTCGGCGAGCCGATGTGGTCGTATTCGGGCAGCGGCAGCGAGATCCCCACGGCCAGCCGCTTGCCGTCGGCGCTCATGGCCAGGCCCCTGAGCGTGTGGTGCGACACCGGAATGCCGAGGTCGGGGACCTGCACCCAGGTGGTGGCACCGGTGAGCCGGTCCCGTACGAAGATCGCCTGCCGCAGGAAGGGGTCGGCGCTCGCCGGGAGCCGCAGGTCGGCCGCGTCGGTGCCGTCGGCCAGGAAGGCGACCGTCCGCCCGTCGCCGCTGATCGCGATGTCCGTCGCCTGCCGCACGGTCTGGTCTTCGAGGTCGAGGCCGACGACCTCCTCACCGCCGTCGCGCAGGTCGGTGGCGACCAGGACCGGTGGATCGTCCCCTCGTGGCGACAGATGTAACGCCGTCTCACCGTCGGCCGACAGCTCGATCTCTCCGACGTTCATTTCGAGGTCGGGCACCTCGGTCACGCGGTCGACCCGGTAGGCCCTGGGCAGCGGGTCGGCGGGCTGCGCCGCTTGAGCCGCCTGCGGCACCATTCCGAGCTGGACGACCACGCTGGCCACCAGCGTCATCGCGAGAAGTGGCAGAGTACGAAAGGGCTTTCGCACGGGAATCTCCTTTAATTGGCGATCACCGGGACGATGTCAACCAGCCCTTGGTGCGGATTTGGACGCCACTTGGCGTCCTCTAGAGGCCCGTCCCTAGGATGCCGTGATGATCGACTTCGACGCACTGCGCACCGGCGGCTCCTGGCGGCTCACCTGGTCGGGCGACCGGCTCGACGAGGCCGTCTTCCGGCTGGAACCCGGCGCGGCACAACCGGAGTCCTCGCTGATCGAGGCGCTGCTCACCGACCCGGCCTCGGCCGGGCTGAGCCGCTTGGAGCTGCATCTCACCGACGTCCATCTCTCCGCGACCGCCGCCGCGCGAGCGCTGGCCACTTGGAAGCGGGAACGGCTGACCAGCCTGTACTTCGGCCACGACTTCACCTACCTCTACGAGCACTTCACCACCTCGTCCGGGGAGAAGTTCGACCCGCTGAGCCGCCTGCACGAGGGCTTCGCCGACGACACGAGCCACCGCCTGTGGGACGCGCTACCGGCGCTCCAAGAGCTGACCGCCGAGGGCGGGCTGCTGTTCGACGACATCGACGGCGACGCGATGCCCGCCCTCACCGACCTGCGGCTGCGCGGCGCGGTGCTCGCCGAGGGCGCCGTCTTCCCCCGGCGGGCCCCCGGCGTCGTCACGCTCGCTCTGGAGACCGGCCATGACATCTTCGGCTCCGTGTGTCCCGTCGAGCAGCTCGAAGAACTCACCCCCGGCGGCTATCCCGCCCTGCGCCACCTCGACCTGGGCCTCGCCGAGTTCGACGCCGACGACCTCGACATCCTCGAAACGCTGGCGGCGTCCCCGGTCCTCCCGCAGCTGGAGACCCTGGAGGCCAGGAACCTGCTGGTCGACGACGTGGCGGCGCTGACCAGGCTGGCCCCCGCCTTCGCCCACCTGTCCCTTTCCGTGTACGGGGACCTCGACGACGCCGCGGCCGATGTGCTGGGCGTCCAGGCTTAGAGGGATTTCGCCAGGTGGCCGAGGGTCTCGGCCAGCTCGGTGCGGCCGGTCAGGAGGCGGTCGCCCACGTGCCGGAGGATGTCGCGCTGCTCTGCGTCGTACAGGCCGACCAGTTCCGCGGCGATCTGGGGCGGGAGACCGCCGTCCACCATCGCGGCGGCCCAGCCGGGCTGTGGGATCGTGACGACTTGGAGCGGCCGGCCGAGGATCGCCGACAGCTCCTCCGCCACTTGGCGTTCGGTGTAGGACGGTCCGTCGAGGTCGACGGTCTCGGAGGCGCCGCCGGGGGCGAGGAGCAGGTCGGCGACGGTGTCACCGATGTCCCGGGTCGCGACCATCGGCGTCGGCACGTCGGCCGACTCGGCGAAGACCGGGTAGACGCCCGCCTGCACGGCGCCGAGGAGCAGTTCGGCCTTCTCCTGGAAGTGGGTCGCGCGGAGCGCGGTGACCCGGGTGCCGGTCGCGCGCAGCGCGTTCTCCAAGTGGTGCAGCCAGCGGATCGGCCCGGTGCCGTCGGCCAGGTCGGCGCCGATCGACGACAGCACCACCACGTGGGGCACCCCGCTCTCCCGCACCGCGTCGGCGATCGCGTCGGCCGTCGCGCGGTGGGCGGCGTCCGGATCGGCCGCGGCCATGTCGGTCGGCAGCAGCACGAACGCCCCCGCGCAGCCGCGGAACGCCGCCGCCAGCGCCTCCGGGTCGCCGAGATCGGCCACGGCCACCTCGGGCCAGCCGTCGCCCTTGGCGGGGTCGCGGACGACCGCCCGCACCGGCGCTCCCCGGCGCAGCAGCTCCCGCGCCGCCGCCCCACCCACATGGCCGGTCACTCCCGTGATCGCGTACATCGGAACCTCCGTGTTGTCTTTGTCGGTACGACCAAGTACACGCGGATTGAGTGAGACGATCCATGTTCGTTCCGCTTGAATCCATGTCCGTTCGTCTAACCTGAAGATGTGGACCCCTTAGCCGACCTCCTCCAGGGCGTACGCGCCCACAGCGCGGCCTTCTGCAAGGCGATCCTCCAGCCGCCGTGGGCCCTGCGCATCGCCGACGGCGCCAGGCTCGCCCTCGCCTCCGCCCTGCGCGGGCACGCCTGGATCGTCCCCGACCACGGCGAGCCGGTGCTGCTCAACACCGGTGACGTCGCCATCGTCAAGGGCCCCGCCCCCTACACCGTCGGCGACGACCCGACGACCGCACCCGACATCGTCGTCGGTCCGGGCAACCGGCTGACGACACTCGACGGCGTCGACGTCACCGAGGGCCTGCGCCTCGCGCCCAACACCAGCGGGGTCTCCCCCGACGGGTCGACGACCGTGGCGAGCGGCACCTACCAGGTCGACGGCGAGATCGGCGACCGGCTGCTGAACGCGCTCCCGGAGATCGTGGTGGTGCGCCGGTCCGACCTGCCGTCCCCGATCATGGACCTGCTCGCGGAGGAGGTCAGCGGCGAGGGTCCGGGCCAGCAGATCGTCCTCGACCGCCTCCTCGACCTGGCGCTGATCGCGACCCTGCGCGCCTGGTTCGCCCGCCCCGAGGCGCGGGCGCCGGGCTGGTACAGGGCGCAGAGCGACCCGCTGATCGGCCCCGCGCTGCGCCTGATCCACGACGCGCCGGCCCATCCGTGGACGGTCGCCTCGATGGCCGGGAAGGTGGGCGCCTCCCGGGCGACCTTCGCCCGCCGCTTCGCCGACCTCGTGGGCGAGCCGCCTCTGACCTACCTGACCGGCTGGCGCATCACCCTGGCCGCCGACCTGCTCCGCCGCTCCGACAGCACGATCGACTCGGTGGCCCGCCAGGTCGGCTACGCCAACGCGTTCGCGCTGAGCGTCGCCTTCAAACGCGTCCGCGGCGTCTCCCCCAGCCATCACCGTCAACAGAGGGTTGACGATCCAGGAGGCGTCAACCTACTGTTGACGCATGAGTGATTCCTCTCCAGTGGTCCGGCTGGACGATCTCATCGCCGGGATCAAGTCCGCCAACCCCAACGTGCTCGAACAGCTCTCCGGCGCCGTGCTCATGGCCGAGCACATGAGCGACGTCGCCGACAGCCTCATCGGCCACTTCGTCGACCAGGCCCGCAAGTCGGGCGCCTCCTGGACCGACATCGGCCGCAGCATGGGCGTCACCAAACAGGCCGCCCAGAAGCGGTTCGTCCCCAAGCTCGACGACCCGCAGCAGCAGTTCTCCCGCTTCACGATGCGCGCCAAGCAGGCCATCTTCGAGGCCCAGCGCATCGCGAAGGAGTCGGGCCACCCCGAGGCGGGCCAGAACCACCTGCTCGCCGCCATCCTCCTCGACGCCGACGGGCTGGCGACGCGCGCCGTGGTCAACCTCGGCGTCGACCTCGCCGCCGCCCGGGACGCCGCGACCGCCGCCCTGCCCGAAACCGCCGAGGCGCTGACCGCCAACAGCGAACTCGGCGAGGACAACAAGCGCCTCCTGGAACTCACGTTCAACGAGGCCCTGCGCATGGGCCACAACTACATCGGCACCGAACACATGGTCCTCGCCCTCCTCCAGGTCGAGAACCCGGTGCTCGGCGACCTCGGGGTGACCAAGGAACGCTTCGAGGAGGCGGTGACCGCCTTCCTCAGAGGCTTCACGGGAAAGTGACGCCGTCGAGGTCGGGCGCCTGATCCGTCCACCCCGACCTGGTGAGCGCCGACCACTGCCGCAGCCGCTCCTCCCCCTTCGGCCCGACGAGGGTCCGGATGGCGAGCAGCCCCGCGGAGTCCTCGTCGAACATGACCTGGGTCACCTCACATCCGGCGTCGTGGCAGGAGGACTCGGCGACCACGGTCGCCGGGCGGCCGAGCGGGTCGGTCATCCGCCCGAGCGCCTGCACACCGGGCATGTCGGCCAGCATGCGGAACAGTCCGGCGCGCGCACCGGCACTCGCGGGCAGATACATGAGGATGTCGGAAGCCTGGGCGAACACGGCCTCGTCGGATCCGTCGGTCCATCCGCCCAGGGTGTCCCGCAGGTCGCCGGGGTCGGTGGGCAGATCCTGGAGATCGGCGGCGGAGACGGCCCCGCCGTTCTCCACGGGCCAGACGGAACCCCCCAGAGTGTGGATGCCAGCCTTGATCTCGAAGGCCTGAGGTCCGGCCTCATGAGTCCCCGACCAGCGCCTTCCCTGGGGACAGATCCACGCGAACCCATGGGGACGGGGGTTGGGCACCCGCATCCAGGTGCGCACCATCCACCAGCTGCGGTCCTGGGGCCGGCCGGCCGCCCAGACCTCATGCCGGCAGACGCCGACCCCTCCCACCTGCCAGTTCTCGCTTTTGGCATACCAGTAGCGGCCGTTCCCCGGCGGTGACTTCTCGGCCGTCTCGGCGGCGGCCATCAGGACCGCCCGTGCCGGGCCCGGCTCGGGACGATCCGGCACCAGCACCACTGTGGCCGCCGCGACGGCGAAGAGGGCCACCGCCAGTGGCCACCGCCGGGCCCTCGCCCGGGGAGCGGTGAACTCCGGAATCCGTCCGGGGTCGAGCGCGGCCGGGCGGGCCTCGGTCAGCAGTTTCAGCACGTCCGTCATCGCACCCGCTCCTTCGGTAGCGCCTTCTCCAGGCGTCGGCGTGCCCGGTGGAGTTTCACGAAGTAGGTCGCCGTGGTGCAGCCGAGCACCTCGGCGGCCTCCGCCGGTGTCAGCCCCTGCCACGCCACCAGTGTCAGCAGCTCACGGTCGCCGTCGCTCAGGCCGGCGAGCCCGCGCAGCACCGCCGCGCGTTCGGTCACCCCGTCGGCGACGTCCTCCTCGGCGCGCACCCAGCGCGCCATCTCCTCTTCCAGCGCCCTGCGGCGCACCTCTTCCCGGTACGTCTCCCGCACCACGTTCCGCGCCACCCCCAGCAGCCAAGGGAGCGGCCGGTCGGGTAACCGGTCGAACTTCCGCCACGCCACCAGGAAGGTCTCGTGCGCGACCTCCTCGGCCAGGCCGCGCCCGACCCTGGTCACGGCGTAGGCGTGCACCCGTGGATAGAGCCCCTCGTAGAGTTCGGTGAACCGCCCCTCGGGGTCGGCCATGTGTCCTCCTTCGCCTGCCTGCACAGGGAAGCGAGTGATCCGGCCGTCTTCTTACGCGAGCGGGCCAATCCGTCACAAGACCCAACCGCGCGGGGTGTGATGACGTCCAATGGGGTTGTGACTATGGCATTGCGGGCCGGGGATCCCCGGTCGATCGGGCCCTACATGGTGGTTTCTCGGCTCGGGGAAGGTGGTCAGGGGGTCGTCTACCTGGCCGAATGGGGTGGAGAGCCGGTCGCGATCAAGGTGTTGCGGCGGGGTGGGGACGATGCGGTGATCCGGGAGGTGAACTCCACCCGGCAGGTCGCGGGGTTCTGCACCGCGCGGATCATCGATGTGGTGCTCGATCACGATCCGGCATACATCGTCAGTGAGTACGTCGCGGGGACGCCGCTCGATCGGGTGCCGCCGCGCCGGGGCGCGGAGTTACAGCGGGTCGCCATCGGGACCGCCACGGCGCTGGTGGCGATCCATCGGGCGGGGGTGATCCATCGGGACTTCAAGCCGGGCAACGTGCTGCTGGCTCCCGACGGGCCCCGGGTGATCGATTTCGGGATCTCCCGGCTGGTCCACAGCGAGACGACCGGGCGCGCGATCGGCAGTCCGCCCTACATGGCCCCGGAGCAGTACTCCGGGGAGCGGGTCACCGCCGCCGCCGACGTGTTCGCGTGGGGCGCGACGATCGTGTTCGCCGCGACCGGGCGAGTGCCGTTCGGCGGGGACAGCATCGCGGCGGTGGCCTACCGGGTGCTGCACTCCGAGCCCGACCTGACCGGGGTGCCCCCGGCGTTGCTTCCTCTGGTACGCCGCTGCCTCGCCAAGGCGCCGGCCGAGCGGCCCACCTCGAAGGAGGTGCTGCTCACCCTCCTCGGGCACGACGACGAAGACGACCTCAAGGTTCTGGCGTCGGGTCAGGCCGAGGCCACCCGGCCGGTGACGCGGCGGCGCGTTCCGTGGGCAGGGGTGGCGGCGCTGGTCGTCGCGGCGCTGGTCGCCGGGTTCTTCTTCTGGCCGCGAGGCGACCGGCCGCCCGAGACGCAGGCCGAGCTCGCGGCGATGCTGTCGGAGGTCTACCGGAAGACGCCGACCGCCACCTTCGCCGGCGAGGGCGGGATGGGCGAGGGCGACACCTTCACGACGTCGGCGGGCACCGTGACCGTCACCGGGGCGTCCGAGCTGCCGCACGACGACTTCGTCGCCGACATCACCTACGGCAGCGAGAAGACGAAGCGCTACACAATCAGGGACCGCACGGTGATGGAGTCGGGCGCGTCGCTCGGGGAGTTCGGCGACGGGGCCAACGAGCCGCCGATCCTGGTCATGGCGACGGCCGGACTGACCGTGATCCGGTCGCTCGTCGTGCAGGCCAACGTGACGTTCGAGCGCGACGGGCGGGTCTACCGGGGGATCGTCCCGGCGAACCTGACCGGGGACACGCTGAAGCTGCTGCTCCTCGAATACGCCGGAGACGCCCTCGACCGGTCGATCGTCACCTACACGCTGACGATCGACGAGGAGAACCGGCCGGTGTCCTTCAAGCTCGACTTCGGCCGGCCGCTCGGCGACGCGGGGCTGTACACGACGACGTTCCGGTCGACGTACACCGACTTCAGGAGTCCGTGAGCGCGGCCGAGGTGTTGACGACGGCCTGGAGGTGGCGGCGCATGGCCAGCGCGGCCATCTCGGCGTCGCCCTCCTTGATGGCCTCGAAGATGGCGCGGTGCTCGGCCCTCGCCTGGGCCGCCCGGCCCGGGGAGGCGCTCACCGCCAGCGCCTGGTCCTGGAGGACGGCACGCAGGTCTTCGACCAGCCGGGAGAACAGCGGGTTGCCGGTGGCCTGCGCGATCGCGATGTGGAACAGGGCGTCGATCTTGTTGCGCTCGGCCGGGTCGTCGTTCACCTCGAAGGCGGCGACCAGTTCGGCGAGGCCGTCGAGGTCCTCCGGGGTGCGGCGTTCGGCCGCCAGCCGGGCCGCCGGGACCTCCAGGTAGCGCCGCACCTCGTTGAGCTGCGACGGGAGGTACTGCCCGCTGAGCAGGTGCGACTGGACGCGGGTCGCGGCGACGAAGGTGCCCTTCCCCGCGTACGACTTGGTCAGCCCCAACGCGTTCAGGCTGTGCAGGGCCTCCCTGATGACCGAGCGGCTGACCCCGAACGACGACGCGAGCTCCGCCTCTGAGGGGAGGCGGTCGTCGACCGCGAAGTGGCGCGACTCGATCAGTTCGATGAGCTGCGTGCGGACGTGTTCCGCCGCGCTCTTCTGCTCGACGGGGACAACCTTCATTACAGGCAGGTCCTTCTTCATCTGGGCGCCAGAGTTCTCGTCTCCCACCGTGCCACGCAGGGTCGCCCCGCGGCGATATGCATCGTACGGCCGGACACGTCCATGATCACACCGGCGATCGTCGCGGTTCGCTCACGTTCGTGCATGTCCTCGTTCGGGTGCTGGCAGACGCTCGACGGGAGGTCCCGATGGTCGGCGAGCACCTTCTTGAGGTCGTCGACCGACAGGCCGGACCGGTCGTTCAGGCTCTCGGTGACGTTGCGCAGCCGCGTGTACGTGTGGGGCTTGCGGCGCGCGTACAGATCCTCGCCTGTCAGGTCCGTCGATCGGAAGTGGTTGGAGTGGGTGATCTGGCCGTCTTCCGGTGTCAGTACCCTCACCCCGTCGGCGCGGGGGGCCGTTTCGAGGTCGGCCGCGAAGCCGGTGTCGTCGGCGAGCAGGTAGTTGGCCGACAGGGCGCGCTCGGCGCCGATGATCGTCTGGGCGGCCTCGGCGCCAGACCTGCTGTCGAGGGCGGCCCGCAGCAGCACGTGGTAGGGCACCCCCAACCGGCCCTCGTCGCCATCGCTGACCAGCGTGTTCGTGCACAGTCCGACGCCTGCGTCGTTCATGCCGACCTTGGCGAGCAGCCCGGCCTCGACGAGCGTGATGAACGACGGGCCGTCGTCGCGGGTCACCTCGAGGAGCATCGCGGTGTCCATCGAGTGGAGCAGCCAGTCCCAGTTCTGCGCGATGAGCGTGGTGCCGGTGGCCGAGCGGTCGGGCAGCAGCGTCAGTGACGTGCACTCGTGCGGGATGTCCTTGTTGCCCGCGTGGAACATGATCTCGCTGCGGGTGTTGAGGGCGAGGATCTCCTCCACGTCGACCCCCGCGCCTTCGGCGATGCCCCGCATCTCGGTCAGCGACGACGGCGCGAAGTCGCCGACGACGTCGCGGTAGCCGGCCGCGTGCGCGCGCACGGTGGCCCAGTCCCATCCGGCGTAGTGCTCGAAGACCCGCTGGTAGGCGGTGATCGAACGGTGGATCCGGGTGCGGGCCAGCGTGCCGTACTGCTTGCCGCGTTCGGCGGGTGGCCCGGCTACCCGGACCACGGGGTACATCGGGTGCATGGAACAGGCCGCTCCCTCACATGAGGCCTGACACCGTCCAGGGTGCCTGGCTGTCAGACATGTTGATTGTGGGAGTGCACGTCCAAAAGTGTCAACTAGCGGCTTTTTCGGGCATAACGCCTTGCCAGAACTCAAAACACAGGTTCATGATGTCAGGCAGCCCTACAGGTTGGAGTTGTGGTGACATCTGTGCTGATAGCCGGTGGCGCGAGCGGCATCGGGGCCGCCACCGCGGCCCGGCTGCGCGCGGCCGGCGCCGACGTGCACGTGGCCGACATCGACGCGGCGGGCGCCGCCGAGGTCGTGAAGGCCCTGGACACCCACCCCGGTTCGGGGACGGCGAGCCATGTCGACCTGGCCACGGCCGACGGACCCGCCCAGGCGGTCGCCGACGCGGTGGACGCGCACGGCCGCCTTGATGCCATCGTCTTCTGCGCGGGCCTCCTCGTCGAGACCGAATTGGCAAATTTCTCCGCGTCCGAATGGGACCGGACGATGGCCCTCAACCTCCGCGCCCCGTTCCTGACCACCCAGGCCGCAGCTCCTTTTTTGAAGGACTCACCACACGGCCGGGTGGTGCTCACCGGCTCGACCGCCGCCTTCCGCGGCGGCGGCGGAAGTTTCGCGTACGCGGCCTCCAAGGGCGGTCTCGTCGCGCTGACCAGGTCACTCGCCGTCGCAATGGGCCCCGACGGCATCTGCGTCACCTGCGTGTGCCCCGGCTGGATCGACACCCCGTTCAACGACCCTTACTGGAAGCGCGTCGGCGGCAAGGACGACCGGACACTCACGAATCTGGAGTCGCGCATCCCCCTCGGCGGCCAGGGGATTCCGGACGACGTCGCCGCCGTCATCGAGTTCCTCGTCTCCCCCGGTTCCCGCTACCTGACCGGCCAGGCCGTCGTCGTCGACGGCGGCCTCCTCGCCTCGTAAGGCCACACACATGATCCGCGCCGAATCCGTCGTCACCCTCGAACTGGCCCAGCGACTCACTCTCGCCGCCCAGGCGGCGGCCGAGAAACCCATGGCCATCGCCATCACCGACCGCCACGGCGAGCTGATCCTTGCCACCCGGATGGACGGCGCCTCGCGCGTCGCCCTCGTCTTGGCCATCGACAAGGCGTTCACCGCCGCCGCGTTCAACGCGCCCACCGACGCCTGGGGTGAGGTCACCAAGCCCGGCGCGGCCGACTGGGGTCTGACCTCGGCGCTCGCGGGGCGCATCGTCGTCATCGCCGGCGGGTTCCCGTTGCGGTCCGACGGCGAGCTGATCGGCGCGATCGGCGTCAGCGGCGCCGCGCCGCACGTCGACAACGGGGTGGCGCTCGCCGCGCTGCGGGCCTGTGCCGACGTCCTCGACTCTTTTGCCTCATCCCATCCCGCCGAATAATCTCCACCCGGACAAAACAGACATGGAGTCTCAATGTCGCTGGCCCAGCAGAAGGTCGTGGTCCTCGCGTACCCCGGCTATCAGGAGCTCGACTTCTGGTATCCGGTGCTGCGCAGCCGCGAGGAGGGCGCGACCGTGCACATCGTGGCCGCAGCGCAGGGTGCGGAGAGCATCCTCGGCTACCCCGTCATCCCCGACACCGACGCCGCCGACCTCGACCCCGCCTCCGTCGCGGTGATCATCGCCCCGGGGGTCGCCCCGTGGGACCTGCCCGCACCGACCGGCGAGCAGATCGCCCTGGTCACGGCCGTACACGCGGCCGGAGGGCACGTCGCCTCCGTCGGCAACGGCGCCTCCGTGATCGCGAAAGCCATCGGAGACGACGCCGAGCGGGTCGTCGCCGTCGAAGGCACCAACGACCTCGCCGAGTTCTTCGCCACCCTTCGCAGAGGAGTCTGACCACCGATGGAAGTCTTCAGGACCGTTCTGGGCGACGTCTCGCCGGAGACGTCAGGCCGGTTCCTCACCCACGAGCACCTCCTCTACGGCTACCCGGGCGCCGAGCTCGACCACCGGACCGTGCTCGACTACGAGAACAACGTCGCGTTCATCGCCAAGCAGGTCGCCGACGGCATGAAGGACTGGGGCTTCGGCACGCTGGTCGACATGACCCCGCCGGAGGTCGGCCGCCACCCCGAGCTGATGGCCGAGGTCGCCCGCCGGACCGGCATGAACGTCATCGCGATCACCGGCTTCTTCCCCGAGCGCATGGGCGTCCCTTACTACTGGCGACGGCAGACCGTCGAGGAGCTGACCGACTTCTTCGTGAAGGACCTGACCGAGGGCATGGTCTTCGCGTGGCAGCAGACGCCGTACAAGGCGGGCGCCATCAAGATCGCCACCGGGCAGGAGAGCGTCACGCCGCTGCCGAGCCCGATCGGGCCGAACGGCCGCCGCATCCACGAGGTCGAGGACAAGGTGATCAGGGCCGCCGGGCGGGCCTCGCGCATCGTCGGCTGCGCGATCAACACGCACACCGACCCGATGGACTACCGCGTCACCAACCCCGGCATCGAGCAGCTCGACATCCTCGAAGAGGAGGGCGCCGACCCGGCGAAGGTCATCATCGGGCACGCCTTCGTCGAGCCGAACGAGGGTCAGCTGCACGAGATCCTCGACCGGGGCGCCAACCTCCAGCTCGACCACATCGGCATCCCGTGGCGGGTCGACACCGTCGAAGAACTCGACGAGCGCATGGCCGAGGCGTTCGTCGGCCTGATCAAGGAGGGGTACACGAGCCAGCTCGTGCTCTCCTACGACCGCTGGTTCTACAACCCCCGCTCCGACGTGACGGAGTCGGACCCGCAGCTCGCCAACGAGCGCGTCGACCTCGGTTACATGTGGACCTCGTTCATCCCGCGCCTGAAGAGCAAGGGCGTGACCGACGATCAGATCGACGCGATCACCCGCGACAACGCCAGCCGCATCTTCTCCATCAAGGTCTGAGGAACATCGTGGAACTCTCACAGGCACGGATCGTCGTGCTGGTCGAAAACCTCTACCAGGAGCTGGAGCTCTGGTATCCGGTCCTGCGCTTCCGCGAGGACGGCGCGCAGGTGCGGGTCGTCGGTCCATCGACGGAAGAGGTGTACGCCAGCAAGATCGGCTACCCCGCCCGCGCCGACCTGATCCCGTCGGACATCGATCTCGACTCGGTCGACGCCGTGATCATCCCGGGCGGCTTCTCGCCCGAGTACCTGCGGCGCAACCCCGAGATGGTCAAGCTCGTCCGGGACGCCGACGCGAAGAACCTGGTCGTGGCGGCCATCTGTCACGCGGGCTGGATGCTGGCCACCGCCGGGATCGTGGCCGGACGCGACGCGACGTGCGTGGCGACCATCAAGGACGACGTCATCAACGCCGGCGCGAACTTCAAGGACGAACCGGTCGTGGTGGACGGCAACCTCATCACCTCGCGCCTGCCCAACGACCTGCCGGAGTTCTGCGCGGCGATCAAGGACGCCCTCGAAGCACGGGAACCCGCCAAGGGCGGCCCGCTGCCCGAGCTCGCGTCCCCGCCGAACTCCTCCCCCGCCTACACCGCCACGGCGATCATGAAGAACCGCGCGGCGGGCCCCGGCTCGTCCAACTACCGGGCCTACGCGGTCCTCGACTCCTAGCCATGCGCGTCGACGTCCACCACCACGCGATCTTCCCGGCGTACGCCGAGGTCCTCAGCGGTCTGGGGATCGGGGCGCAGCCGGGCATCGGCCTGCCGGAATGGTCGGTCGGCGCCTCGCTGGCGATGATGAACGACCTGGACATCGACCTGGCCGTCCTGTCGGCCGGGTCGCCCGGGTTCTTCTTCGACGACGACCAGCCGCTCGCCCGTGAGCTGTGCGAACAGACCAACGCCGACCTGGCGAAGACGGTCGCGGACCATCCGGAGAGGTTCCGAGCGTTCGTGGCCGTGCCGCTGCCGTCGGTGGGCGACGCGCTGCACGCGATCGAGCGGTGGGCCGACCACGACGCGTTCGTGGGGGTCGGGCTGCTGACCAACTACGCGGGACGGTATCTCGGCGACCCGGCCTTCGAGCCGGTGCTGGCGGAGCTGGACCGGCGGGAGGCGGTGGTGCACGTCCACCCCCAGCTGCCGGTCCACTATCCGGCCGCCGAGATCGACCTGCGGCCCTCACTGATCGAGTACGTCTTCGACACCACCCGCGCCATCGTCAACCTGACCTTGAACGGCGCCCACGACCGCTATCCCGGCATCACGTGGATCTTCTCCCACTGCGGCGGCACCGCCCCCTACCTGGCCGGACGCCTCGCCATCGCCGAACCGCTGCCGGAGTTGCAGCAGGTCGGCGAAGGCGGCATCTACCGGGCGCTGCGACGGTTCCACTACGACTTCGCCCTCGCGACCACCCCCTACGCGCTCGGTTCGGCGCTGGAGCTGGCCGGTCCGGAACGGTTCCTGATCGGCTCGGACTTCCCGTTCGTCGACGCGAACACCTTCCGGTCGTGTCTCGCGGAGGCCGCCGAGATGCTGGGCGGCGACCTGACCACCGTGGCCACCGGCAATCCCGCCCGGCTCTTCCCGACCCTGAAGGGGTGAGAACGTGCCGCAATTCGACCTCCCACTCGCCCAACTGCGCGAATACCGCTACCCGGAGCCGGAACCGGCCGACTTCGACGCCTTCTGGGCCAGGACGCTCCAAGATCAACCCGAACCAACGGTCACCTTCGAGCCCTACGACGCCGGTCTGACCACCGTCGACACCTGGGACGTCACGTTCACCGGTTACGGCGGCGACCCCATCAAGGCGTGGCTGCTGCTGCCCGCGAACCGGTCAGGCCCCGTTCCGACGGCGGTCGAATATCTCGGGTACGGCAGCGGGCGCGGCATCCCGATCGAATCCCTGGCCTATGTGTCGTCGGGTTTCGGTCACTTCATCATGGACACCCGGGGTCAGGGCAGTTCGTGGCGGGCGGGCGACACCGGCGACCCTTCGGCCACCGGCCCGGCCGTGCCCGGCTACATGACGCGGGGCATCCTCGATCCGGCCGACTACTACTACCGCCGCCTCTACACGGATGCGGTGAGAGCGGTCGACGCAGCCAAAAAGCACGAACACGTCGCCGATGTGGCCGTCACCGGCAGATCCCAGGGCGGCGCGTTGTCGCTGGTCGTGGCCGGTCTGCGCGACGACGTCGCGGGGGCGGTCCCGCACGTGCCGTTCCTGTCGGCGTTCCGCCGGGGCACCGCGATCACCGAGCGGGAGCCCTACGCCGAGATCGTCCGATGGTGCTCGATCCACCGCACGAAGTGGGAGCGGGCGTTCGCCACGCTCGCCTATTTCGACGCGACCGCCTTCGCCGCCCGCGCGACGTGCCGGGGCTCGTTCTCGGTCGCGCTGATGGACGGCGTCTGCCCGCCCTCGACCGTGTACGCCGCTTTCAACGCCTACCACGGCCCGAAGGACATGACGGTCTGGCCGTACAACAACCACGAGGGCGGCGGGCCGGAAGACCAGCTCAGGACCGTCCGCGTGCTGCGCGAACTATTCCAATAACACCAAATCGTGACAAACGGAGCCTTGTTCGGCTCTGTAACACCAGGCAACATTTCAAACCTGCCAGACAAGCAGACAGCCTGACCGGCTGCTGAGAAAGGGGTCGGCGTGAAATCAGCTCTGCTGTACGGCCACAACGACCTGCGCGTCGAAGAGGTGGCCGACCCGGTCGCGGGCGAAGGCCAGGCCGTCATCAGGATTCACGCCTCGGGGGTGTGCCCCAGCGACATCCGCAGCTACACCGCCGCCACGGCCGCCAAGCGCGACCCGTGGACGCCCGGCCACGAGATCGCCGGTGTCGTGACCGAACTCGGGAGCGGCGACACCGGAGACCTCCAGGTCGGCGACCGGGTCGCGGTCGACTGGCGCGGGGTGTGCGGGCACTGCCACCAGTGCGCGCGGGGCGCCGCCAACTTCTGCGAGAACCTCGTCAAATATCCGATCGCCGGTTTCGCCGACGCGACCGTGATGCCGGTCCGGCAGCTCACCAAGCTCGCCGACGGCGTCGGCTTCGAGGCCGCGAGCTTCGCCGAACCGCTGGCCTGCGTGCTCAACGCCCACCGCGCCCTGCCGCTGCCCCTCACCGAGAACGTGCTGGTCGTCGGCGCCGGGCCGATCGGCCTGCTGCACACCCAGGTCGCCAAAGCGCGCGGCGGCCGGGTCATCGTCACCGACATGAAGGCCGACCGGCTGAAGGTGGCGCAGGAACTCGGCGCCCACGACGTGGTCGACGCCTCGGCCGGTCAGCGGGAAGCGGTCCTCGACCTCACCGACGGACGCGGCGCCGACGTCGTCGTCGTCACGGTCGGCATCCCCGCCGTCATCGAGGCCGCGTTCGGCCTGGTCGCCAAGAACGGCGTGGTCAACCTCTTCGCCGGCACCCACCCGAAGGGAAACCTCGCCCTCAACCCGGACGTGCCGCACTACGACCAGGTGTCCATCAACGGCAGCCACGACTTCATCCCCAACGACTTCGCGACCGCCCTGCGCCTGCTCCGCTTCGGCCAGGTCGACGTCGCCCCGCTGATCAGCCACCGGTTCCCGCTCGACGCGGTCGCCGAGGCGTTCGAAACCACCAAGCAGCAGCTCGGCCTGAAGTCCCTGGTCGTCGCAGAAGGAGAGTCATGAGCACCCACTGGCCCCGCCGTCGCATGCACCACGTCTTCGCCCCCGACGGGCGAGCCGTGATCGCCGCCATGGACGCCGGGATCACCAAGGGCGTCGCCCCCGGCCTTGAGCGGGGCCGCGAAGCGGTCAGGCGCATCGTCGACGGAGGTGTCGACGCGATCCTGGCCACCATCGGCCTGGCCCGCGCCGCCGCCGACGAACTGGGCGGCACCGGCCTCATCCTGGCCCTCGACAGCGAGATCCCCTCGGCCCAGTACGGCGTCGAGCAGGCGGTCCGCTGGGGTGCCGACGCCCTGGAGCTGAAGGTGTTCCCGGGCAACCCCGAGGTCACCAAGATGGGTGAGCTGCGCGAACTCTGCGCCGAGGCCGACCGCTGGGGAATGCCGGTGATGGCCGAGCCGATCCCGATCGGCTTCAAGGCCCTCGAAGCCCACACCCTGCCCAACATCGCCCACGGCGCGCGGGTGTCCGCCGAGGCGGGCGCCGACTTCGTGAAGGCCCAATACGCCGGCACGCCGGAGGACTACGCCGAGGTCGTCCAGGGCTGCCTGGTCCCGGTGCTCGCGCTCGGCGGGCCGATGAAGCCGACCCCGCTGCACGCGCTCCAGATGGCGCACGACGCGATCCAGGCCGGGGCCAGCGGCATCGTCTACGGCCGCAACATCGTCGAGGCCGAGCGTCCCGACCGGATGGTCGCGGCCCTGGTCGAGATCGTCCACGGCGGCGCGAGCGTCGACGTCGCCGCCAAGCACCTGAACATCCCCCTGTAAGCGAAGGAGCCCGAGAGATGATGCGTGCCGCCGTCTTCCACGGCGGCCGGGACATCCGGATCGAGGAGATGGCGATCCCGGCGCCCGGCCCCGGTGAGGTGCTGGTCCGGGTCGGCGCGGCCGGGGTCTGCGGCAGCGACGTGCTGGCCTTCCGAGGTCAGGGCCCGTGGCAGCACACCGCCGACAAGCCCGGCCGCGACGGTCACGAGCTGGCCGGCGAGATCGCCGCGATCGGCGCCGGCGTCACCGGCCTCACCCAAGGTCAGCGGGTCGCCGTCGAACCCAAGCACCTCATCGCCTGCGGCCAGTGCCCGCCCTGCCTGAACGACAGGTCGCACCTGTGCCGCCGGAGGGGCTACGTCGGCGACGTCCACGTGACGAGCGAGGGGTTCGCCGAGTACGACCTGGCCCCCGCCGAACGGGTCCACGTGTTGCCGGACTCGGTCTCCCTCGCGGCGGGGGCCATCCTCGATTGCTACGCGTGCGGCGTGCACACCTACAACCTGGTCAAGACCCCCGCCGGAAGCCGGGCGGTCGTCCTGGGCAGCGGCACCATGGGCCTGACCATGGGCCAGGTGCTGCGCGCCCACGGGGTGAAGGTCCTGCTCACGGGCACCGCGAAGGAGTTCCTCGACCTGGCGCTCGAAGCGGGCGCCGCCGACGAAGTGGCCTTCGCGGCCGAGGCCAAGCAGGCGATCGAGGACTTCACCGAGGGCAAGGGCGCCGACCTGGTCGTCGACGCCGTCGCCATCCCGAACGTGACGCTCCAGCAGGCGGTCGAGTCGGTCGCCGAAGGTTCCCCGGTCTGCGTGCTGGGCGTCTATCCGACCCCGCCGCGCCTCGAACCGCACGTCGCCTACGTGCGGGAGGTCTCCATCCACTGGTCCAACAGCTACGGCCCCGGCGCGTACGCCGAGGCGCTGCGGCTGGTCGCGGAGGGCGGGGTCGCGGCCGATCCGCTGATCACGCACCGGTTCCCGCTCGACCGGATCGTCGAGGCGTTCACCGCCGCCGACGAGAAGGAGCGGTCGCTGGCGATGAAGGTCCTGATCGAGCCCTAGAAGGGGGGTGACCGGCATGCACGTCCTGGCGATCGACCAGGGGTCGAGCGGCGCGAAGGCCGCCGTCGTCGACGGCGAGGGCCGCATCGTCGCCATGACCTCACGGCGCACGCCGGTCGACCATCCCGAGACGACCGCCGCGCAGGCCGACCCGGAGATGTGGTGGCAGGCGCTGGTGTCGTGCGTCTCCCGGCTGCCGGTGGAGAACGTGCAGGCCGTCGCGATCTCCGGCTTCATGCACACGGTCGTGCCGGTCACCGACGAGGGCAAGGTTCTGGGGCCCGCGCTGCTGTGGCCCGACCAGCGTCCGGCCGGGCCGAGCGCCGCCGACCGGGTGGCGTGGTGGGCCGGGCACGACCCGCTGGCCGCGCTGACCCGGTGGTATCTGCCGGTCAAGGACTTCCTGCGGATGCGGCTGACCGGCGCGGTCGCCACCGACCGCTACGAGGCGGGCGGCACCGGGTTCCTCCGCGACGGCGCCTGGTCTCCGGCCGTGGCCACCCACGCGGGCGTCTCCGTCGACCGGCTGCCGCCGATCGGCGAACCGACCGACATCGCCGGGGCCGTCACCCACGAGGCCGCCGCCGCGACCGGGCTTCCCGAAGGAACGCTCGTCGTCATGGGCACCGGCGACTGGATGGCCACCCTGCTCGGCGCGCAGGCCGTCTTGCCCAGGCGGGCCTGCGTCTATCTCGGCACGGCCGGCGCGGTCGGGGGTTTCGCCTCTCCGGAGGCCGCCCGCGCGCTGACCGAGCCCCTGTGTTTCGCCGCCGCGACCTCGACGGGGTCGGCGCTCGACTGGATCGGCGGGCTGACCGGCAAAGGAGCCCCCGAAACGGTCGCGGCGGCGGAGTCCGTCCCGCCGGGGGCACGAGGAGTCTTCTTCCTGCCCCACCTGATGGGCGAGCGCGGCCGGGGCCACGACCCGGCCGCCAGGGGGTCTGTGCACGGTCTGACCCTCGCCCATGGCGCTCCGGATCTGGCGAGAGCCGTACTGGAAGGAACCGCTTTCTGGCTCCGGGCCATCGCCGGAGCCGCACTCGACGAACACGGCCCGGACGAGCTGGTCGCGGTCGGCGGCGGTGCGCGCAGTGACCTCTGGCTGCGGATTCTCGCGGCCGTACTGAAGCGGGACCTGACGGTCCCCGAGACGACCGAGGCCGGGATCCTCGGCACGGCGATGATCGCCGACCGAGCTCTGACCGGAGAGGTCTCCCACGAGCGGTGGGCACGGACTGCCAGGACCGTGCCCGCCGATCCCCACCTGGCGACGAAGTATGACCCGCTCTTCGAGGAGTTCCTCCGGCTGGAGGAACGCCACCGGTAGCCCTCGGGCTGCTCGACCCAAGGAAATCTCAGCGCACTTCGGGGGGCGCTCATACCTCGCTATCGCGACCGCCATTGCCAGGAGAAGAAATGCAACGACCGTGGAAAAGCGCACTGAAGATCATCACCGCCACGTCGGCGGCGGCCGCACTCATGCTCGCCTCGGCATGCGGCGGGGACGACGAGGCCCCCGCGGCCTCAGGTGAGGTCACCGGCGCCATCGACGTCTGGATGGGCGACCCGATCGGCGCCACCCAGCAGCCGACGATCATCCAGCTCGCCAAGGACTACGAGACCGCCCACCCCGGCACCAAGGTCAACCTCAGGTTCCTCGGCGCCGACGCGCACAAGACCTACCTGACCAGCATCGCCGGTGGCACCGTGCCCTGTGTCGCCCTCATCGGCAACACGTGGAGCCCGGAGTTCGCCGGTCTCCAGGCCCTCGAACCGATCGCCCAGGACCCGGCGGCGATGAAGGGCGTCTACACCCAGAGCATGATCGACTCGACCGTGCTCGACGGCGTCTCGTACGCGGTGCCCTACGACACCGGTGTCCGGGCGCTCATCTACCGCAAGGACCTGTTCGACAAGGCCGGCCTCCAGGCGCCCAAGACCTGGGACGAGGTGCTGAGCTCGGCGACGCAGGTCCAGAAGGACAACCCCGGCGTCAACGGCTTCGGCATCATCGGCGGCAACCAGTGGTACTGGCTGCCGATGGTCTGGAACTGGGGCGGCGAGATCGCCACCCAGGAGGGCGGCGCGTGGAAGGCCAAGGTCGACTCGCCCGAGGCGGTCGCGGCGTTCACCTTCTACGCCGACCTGCTGACCAAGCACAAGCTGGCCCCGGCGGGCTCGGCCACCTGGCAGGGCGCCGACGCGTCCAAGGCGTTCGCGCTCGGGCAGATCGGCATGATGGTCGGCGGTTCGTGGGACCTGAAGACGATCCTCGCGCAGAACCCCGGGATGGAGCAGCAGCTCGCCACCGCGCCGCTGCCCGCGGGCCCCGGCGGCAACAACGACACCTTCGCGGGCGGCAGCAACCTGGCCATCTTCAAGGGGTGTGACAACAAGGCCACCGCCAAGAGCTTCGTGGACTTCCTGATGAAGACCGACAACCTCGTGCCGGTCACCACCAAGATCGGTCTCCTCCCGGCGACCGTCGAGGCCCTGGAGAAGGAGCGCACCAGCGGTTCGTTCTCCACCCCCCTGCTGAAGGCCTACGCCGAGCAGGCGCCCAGCACCCGGTCGATCCCGCCCGTGTCCACGTGGGGCAAGGTCGAGGGCACCGGAGCCATCGTCAACGCGATGCAGGCGATCATGAACGGGCAGCAGACGCCCGAAGCGGCCATGAAGGAACTGGCCTCGCAGATTGACGCCGCGATCGGACAGCAATGACCTCTACCACCACCGGGCGGGCGCGGCACTCGGCCGCGCCCGCCCGGGCCGGGCTGAGGTGGGACCGCTTCGGACTCCCCAGCCTGCTGCTCGCCCCGCTCCTGGCCGTGATCCTGGGAGTGGTCGGCTACCCCATCGTCCGGACCGTATGGCTCTCCTTCCACGAGGGCGAATACCTGATGACCGGCGCCTTCAACGGCGTCGACAACTACACGGAGATCTTCGGCGACCCCTACTTCCTGGCCGCGCTCCTGCGCACCACGATCTTCGCCGTCGTCTGCGTGGTCTGCACGCTGCTGATCAGCCTGGCGATCGCGCTGGTCCTGGACGCCGGTTCGTGGGTGGCCAGGATCGTGACGGTGATCGTGCTGCTGCCCTGGGCGATGCCCCGGGTGGCCAGCGGCATCATCTTCAAGTGGATGTTCAACGACCAGTACGGCATCGCCAACTGGTTGCTGGTCTCCCTCGGGTTCGAGCAGTTCAAGGGCTACGCCTGGTTCAACGACGGGTTCGCCTCGCTGGTGGCCATCACGATCGCCGTCGTCTGGCATTCGGTGCCGTTCATCGCGATCTCGATGCTGGCCGGGCTGCGCGCCACGCGCGGTGAGGTGCTGGAAGCGGCGCGGGTCGACGGCGCGAGTTTCTGGCAGCAGCTGATCAGGGTGCGGCTGCCCATGATGAAGCCGCTGCTCACGATCCTCGGCGTGATGTCGACGATCTTCGCCTACCAGTCGTTCGACCACTTCCTGGTGATGACCACGCCGCCCGGCGGGCCGAGCCACAGCACCGAGGTGCTGTCGCTGCTGACCTGGCTGCAGGCGTTCACCGTGCTCGACCAGGGGGTCGCCGCCGCGATGGCGGTCGTCACGTTCGTGCTGCTGGCCGGGATCACCGCGATCTACGTGAAGCTGTCGAAGGAGGGCACATGACCCGGAAGCTGATCGTCTATCCGGCGATGGTGGTCATCTCCCTGGTGGCGCTGTTCCCCTTCTTCTGGATGATCATCACGTCGCTGAAGCCGGACACCGAGATCTTCACGGTGACGCCGCAGTTCATCCCGCACGAGCCGATCCTGTCGCGCTACACCGAGCTGTTCTCCGGGGCGATCCCGCGCCAGTTCCTCAACTCGCTGCTGGTCGCCGGGGCCACCACGCTCATCACCGGGCTGATCGCGCTGCTGGCGGGCTACGCGCTGGCCCGGTTCAAGATCCCGATGAAGCGCTATCTGCTGATCGTGATCCTGTCGATCCAGATGCTGCCGCAGACGGTGCTGGTCATCCCGCTGTTCACGGTGCTGCGCACCACCGATCTGCTCGGTACGTACCAGGGGCTCGTGCTGTCGCATCTGGCGCTGACGGTGGGGCTGGCGACGTACATGCTGCGGAGTTTCTTCATGGACATCCCGGTCTCCCTGGAGGAGTCGGCGATGGTCGACGGGGCCTCGCGGATGAAGGCCGTGCGGCTGGTCGTGTTCCCGCTGGTCTGGCCGGGGCTGGCGGCCAGTTCGATCTACGGGTTCATCACGTCGTGGAACGAGCTGATGTTCTCGGCGACGTACATGCAGCAGTCGTCCAGGGAGACGCTCCCGGTCGCGCTGCAGCAGTTCTTCTCCAGCTACTACTCCGACTGGGGCGGCGTGATGGCGGCCAGTGTGATCTTCACGATCCCGGTCGTCGTGTTCTTCCTGCTGGTCCAGAAGCGCCTCATGCAGGGCATGGTCGCGGGCGCGGTCAAGGGTTGAGAAAGGGTTTGGTCTGATGTTGAAGCTCGGGGTCCTCGGGGTCGGCGCGATCGCGACGGTCGGTTACGGGGTGCTGCCCAACCTGCACCACATCGCCGACAAGGTGGAGCTGGTCGCGCTCTGCGATCCGGTGGAGGAGCGCACCGCCGCGGCGGCCAAGGAGTTCGGGGCGCGCGAGACCTACGCGACCCTCGACGCGATGCTCGACGAGTCGGACATCGACCTGGTCCTCAACCTGACGCCCATCCCGGCCCACGGCGCGACGTCGCTGAAGATCCTGGAGGCGGGCAAGCACCTGGCGACCGAGAAGCCGCTGGCCACGACGATGGAGGACGCCGACGCGCTCATCGCGACGGCCTCGGATAAGGGTCTGAAGATCGTCTGCTCGCCGCCGAACATGCTCTACCCGAGCCGCATCGAGGCCGCCCGGCTGATCCGTGAGGGCGTCATCGGCAAGGTCGCGTTCGCGAAGGTCCGGGCCAGCCACGGCGGTCCCGCCTCGATGATGAACTGGCCGACCGACCCGTCGTGGTTCTACCAGGAGGGTTCGGGGCCGCTGTTCGACGTCGGCGTCTACGGCATCCACGAGATGCTCGGCCTGCTCGGCCCGGCCAAGCGCGTGACCGCGTTCTCCGGCATCACCGAGCCGACCAGGACCGTGCGCTCCGGCCCCTACGCCGGCAAGGAGATCACCGTCACGACCGACGACAACACGCTGATCATGCTCGACTTCGGCGGCGGCACCTTCGCGGTCGTCGACGGCACCTTCAACGTGAACGCCGCCAAGGGCCCCCGCCTGGAGGTCTTCGGCCGCGAGGGCACCCTGAACCTGCCCAACAACCTTCCCGTGAACGGCGGCCGGGGCATCGACCTGTTCCTGCTGGAGGCCGCCGCCGGGCTGAGCGGCTGGGTCGAGCTCGACCTCGCCCACCTGGAGCCCGCGCAGCAGCGCGTCGACAAGCTGCGCCGCGCGCTCCTGGTCGACCACCTGGCCGACGTGGTGAACGGCACCGCCGAGGAGGTCATGGGCGGCGACGTCGCCCGGCACGCCCTGGAGATCATGCTGAAGGCGCACGAGTCGGCCCGCACCGGCCAGGCCCTGGAGCTGACGACCACTTTCAGCTGGTAGTGACCGCCAGCAGGGCGATGTCGTCTTCGTGGGCGCGGACGTCGACCAGCTCCTCGACGAGCCGGTCGGCGACCGCGTCGAGATCCGCCAGCTCTCTGGTGTCCTGCCAGACGTCCTTGAGCGCGGCCATCCCGGCGTCGATCGCCCGTTCGCGGCGCTCCACCAGGCCGTCGGTGTAGAGGAGCAGGCGCGACCCGGCCGGCAGGGGTGTCTCGTGTTCGACGTAGTCGTAGTCGATCACGCCCAGCGGCGGCCCGGCGCCGTCGTCGAGGAAGCGGTAGGGGCCGCCGGGCACGTCGAGCAGCATCGGGAGCTGGCCGGCGTTGGCCCAGGTCAGGGTGGCGGTGCGGGCGTCGTAGACGGCGAGGCAGCAGGTCACCAGACGGGCCTGGTCGGCGTTCCTGAGCACCACGGCCGACTGGCGCAGGATCTCGCCCGGCGGCATGTGGCTGACCGCCAGCGCCCGCACGGCCGTGCGCATCTGGCCCATCACGGCGGCGGCCTGGATGCCCTTGCCCATGACGTCGCCGACCACGAGCGCGACCCGGCCCTCGTCGATCGGGATCAGGTCGACCCAGTCGCCGCCGACGTCGATGCCGCGCGCCGGGTAGTAGCGCCAGGCGTGCCGCACGCCGTCGACCTGCGGCAACGGGGAGAGCAGGCTGCGCTGGAGCTCCACGGCGGCGTCGCGGTGGCGCTGGTAGAGGCGGGCGTTGTCCATGGCGACGGCGGCCTGAGCGGCCACGCCGGAGGCGAGCTGCTCGTGGCGGCCGGTGAACATGCCCACCTCGGGGTGGCCGAAGAAGAACCCGCCGAGCACCTCGCCCGACGGTGAGATCACCGGCACCGCCAGATAGCTGCGCACGTCGAGGTGGCCCTCGGGCATGCCGTGGTAGGGCGGGTTCTGGCCGTAGCGGGGGTCCTGGGTGACGTCGTGGATGCGGATGACGCCCTCGCCCTGGAACGTGGGGTCGAAGACCTTCGTGTTCCGGGGCATCGGGAAGCGTTCGAACGCCTCGCGGGGGGCACCGGACAGCACGTACAGGTAGTAGCTCTGCCCCTGCATGTCGTAGACGTTGTAGAAGAACGAGCCGAAGGCGGCGCCGGTGAGCGAGGTCGCGGCGTCGCAGGCGGTCTGCACGATCCTCGGGAGGTCGAGGTCGGCGGCCAGCGCGCGGCCGACCTCGTGGAGCGTCTCGACCAGCCGGGTCTCCTCCTGGAGCCGGGCGATCAGGTCGTCGAGTTCGTTCGTCATGATCCGGCCCGATGCTCGGACAGGAGGTTCAACGCCTCCTCAGCGCTGCCGCAGACGGCCAGCACGGTCAGGCTCCCGGTCAGCCGGAGCAGCCGGTCGATCGGCCCGGTCACCCCGGCCAGCACCAGCAGCCCGCCCAGGTCACGGGCGGCCACGGTGGAGACGAGCAGCACCCGCAGCCCGCTGGAGTCGCAGAACCCGACCCCCGACAGATCGGCCGCGATGAACGGGCGGCCGGAGGCCAGCAGATCGTTGACCACCGCCTGGAGCTGCGGCGAGGTGATCGCGTCGAGATCGCCCGACACCGTCACCAGCGGCCCGGCGGGCAGGTGGGTGACGGCCACGCCGAGGCGCTGCTGGGCGCCGCCGCGAGGCTTGATCCCGTCGCCTTCGTGGACGTTCATGCGCATCTCCACCCGGGAGCCGCCGTCGCCCTGCTCGATCGTGAGCTGGTCGCAGACCTCGCTCATCAGCCACAGGCCGAAGCCGCGGCGACCGTCGAGCGAGGGCCGGGAGGGGCTGAGGTGGGCGGGGGTGAGCCGACCGGCCTGGTCGGTCACCTCGACGATGACCTGGCCGTTCTCCTGCCAGATCCGGACGGTGCCACGCCCGCCGCCGTGTTCGATGACGTTGACGACGGCCTCGTTCGCGGCGAACACGAGATCGTGGAGCCGGGGCCCGACAAGCCCGGCGCCCGAGGCGAAGGCGTCGATGCGGTCGCGCATCGACCCGACGTCGTCGGTGATCGGCCAGGCCCCGGGAAGATTCATGGGCACCTCAACGAGCATCGCACCATTTCTTGAGGGTATCGCGCGCTTCGTTACCGCACCTGAATCCCTGTCAGGACGATGGTCGCCAAGTCGTCGGCGAACCTGTCGGGAACGCCGCCCCGCTGCCGCACGGTGACCTCGTGACACGCCCCGATGATCATGGTCGCGGCGGCCTCGGCGAGGGGGTCAGCCACCCGCCGCCTCCGGAGATACGCCGCGAGCTGCTCGCGCAGCCCCAGCCCCCCGGCGGCGGGATTGCCGAGCGCCACGAACCGTTCGAGCACCTCGGGCGCCAGGTTCACGAACGCGGGCACGATCCCCTTGTGCAGCTCAAGAGCCCTTTTCGTGTACGCCACCAGCGCCACCTCGACCGCCTCCTCATCGGAGGGCAGCGGCGGCAGATCCCGCTCGACGGCCTGGACGTGACCGTGCAGCCCGAGCGCGATCAGCTCCTCCTTGTCGGCGAAGTGGTTGTAGAGCACCCCCGTCGCCACCCGCGCCTCCTTGGCGATCTCCCGCACGGTCAGCCCGGCCGTGCCCCGGCGGGCGATCAGCCGGGTGGCGGTCTCGACCAGGTGATCGCGCAACTCCCGGCCATCACCCACACCCTCGGCCCGACGCGGCGACATCACGGCCGCACCGCACTGACCAGCGGCACTCGGCCGTCTCCTGCGGCCCGGCAGGAGGACATCACGACCGCACCGCACTGACCAGCAGCGCCTCGCCGTTGAGCAGCACCCCGTCGGGGGTCTCGAAGGCCTGTAGCGCGGGATGCATCAGCTCGGCCGCCGCCTCTCCGGCGTTGTGGCGGATCGGGCCCCACGCGGCCAGGAAGGAGGCCGCGTCTGCGGCGTCGGCGCCCCAGTTCTGCGGTGCGTCGACCGGCCGGGAGACGATGTCGGTGAATCCGGCCTCCGTCAGGACGCGCTCGACGGTCGCGGGCTCGCCCAGCGCGAGTGGCCCGGCGCCGGGCGGCGATTCGGGGAAGCCCAGGGCCGCGACCACCTGAGCCAGATCGCCGTAGCCGCGCAGCGACAGGAGGGCCAGCCGCCCGCCGGGGGCCAGGGCCCGGCCGATGTTGGTGAAGGCGGCGACCGGGTCGCCGAAGAACATGATGCCGAACCTGCTGATGGCCAGGTCGAAGGCCGCATCGGGGAACGGGTGGACCTGGGCGTCGCCGTGCGTGAAGGTGACGTTGTCCTCCGAGGTCAGCTCGCGGGCCCTGGCCAGCATCGGTTCCGACAGGTCGATGCCCTCGGCGGAGACGGCCTTCCCGGCGGCGAGCCGGGTGGTGCGCCCGGTGCCGCAGCCGAGGTCGAGAACTCGATCCCCCGGCCTGACGGCGTCGAGGAGGAACGGGTTGAAGGCGTCGTTCACGCCGTTGTAGCGATCATGGTGGGCCGCCCAGTGGGCGCCCTCGTAGCCGTTCCACGCCTCGGCCTGGTGGGTGTTGACGATCGATGGTGAACGCATGTTCATGAACGTACGTTCACGATGAGGTCCCGGTCAAGTGATATGACATATCGCCATGACGACGGTGAAGACCGAGGCGCCGGTGAGGTCGCGCACGTGGCGGCGGCCCGAGCCCGTGGTCGCCGTCGTCGCGTTGGTCATCGGGCTGTGGAACGTGTGGGTGCCGTCGTTCTGGCGGGACGAGTCGGTCTCGGCGCTGGCCGCCTCGCGGCCCATCGGCGAACTGTGGGAGTTCCTCGGCCAGATGGACCGGGTGCACGCCCTCTACTACCTGCTGCTCCGCCCGGTGGCGTGGATCTCCACCTCGGAGTTCGCCCTCCGACTGCCCTCGGTGCTGGCGATGGCCGCCGCCGCCTGGGGAGTCGCGGCGATCGGCCGGCATCTGGCGTCGGCCAGAGTGGGCCTGCTGGCGGGGCTCGTGTTCGCGGTCCTGCCCATGGTCACGCGCTACGCGCAGGAGGTCAGGTCGTACGCGATCGTGACCGCGCTGGCCGTGCTGGCGACGTGGTTGCTGGTGACCAGGAAGAACCACGTCCTGTACGCCGTCGTGATCGTCCTGCTCGGGTGGTCCCACGTCTACGGGCTGCTGCTCGTGGTGGCCCACGTGTTCGTCGCGCCGGATCGACGCAGGTTCGCGCAGGCCATGGGGGTCGCGGCCGTCGGGCTGGTGCCGCTCGCGATCCTGGCGGCCGGGCAGCGGGGCGTCCAGCTCGGGTGGTTGCACTCACCCACGTGGGC
The DNA here is from genome assembly GCF_054661255.1 of Herbidospora sp. RD11066. Lineage (NCBI taxonomy): Bacteria > Bacillati > Actinomycetota > Actinomycetes > Streptosporangiales > Streptosporangiaceae > Herbidospora > Herbidospora sp. RD11066. Next base: position 33,426 of record NZ_BAAGDO010000009.1, on the reverse strand, counting down.
GGCGCTGCCGGAGTTCGCCCAGGAGGTCATGGGCAGCAGGTGGGGCCTGGTCCCGCTGCTGGCGCTGGCGGTCTTCGGCGCGCGCGGGGCGCTGGGCCGGGTGGCCGGGGCGTGGGCGCTGATGATCCCGCTGTCGATGCTGGTCTCGCTGGTCTATCCGATCTACAGCCCCCGGTACGTCCTGTTCGCACTCCCCGGGCTCGCCCTGCTGGCCGGGGCGGGGCTCGACCGGCTGCGGCCGAAACCGCTGGCCTGGGCGGGGCTGATCCTGGTCACGGCGCTGACCGTGCCCAAGCACCTGTGGCTGAGGGCCCCCGACCACCGCCCCGACGACCTGCGGTCGATGGCCGCCGCCCTGCTCGAACGGCAGCGCCCCGGCGACGCGGTGCTGTACGTCGACCGGAACAACAAGTGGTTCGCCGCGGTCTACGACGAGGCGTACACGAACCTGATCGACCTCACCCGCACACCCGGGCGTTACGAACGGGTCTGGGTCGTGTCCGGCGGCCGCGAGCACCAGAACAGTGCCTTCGTGGAGACCGACGAGAGCTATCTGGCCCTGCAGAAAACGTACAAGGCCCGGTATTTCAAGGACTTCGGCTACTCCTGGTTCGCCCTCTACGTACCGGAATAGAAAAGGGCGCCTCCCACCGGGGAGGCGCCCTTCGCACTGAGAGCTAGACGACCGCGCGGCGGCGGCGCATCAGCATGGTGGTGCCACCGGCGGCGGCGAGGCCGAGGGCCAGGTAGAGACCGGCGCCCGAGGCGAGCGGGACCGGGTCCGGCGGGTCAAGGGTGGCCGGGCCACAGGTGGACGAGCTCAGGATGATGTCGCCGACACCCGACAGGGCGATCACGTGCATGCCGTGCACGGTCAGGCTGCCGTTCGGGTTGTTGATCTGCTCGTTGAGGCGGACCTCGATGAGCGGCAGCAGCGGCGGGAACAGGATCGTCGTGTTCGGCGCCGGGTTGGCGGCCAGGGCGGTGCCGAGGACCTGCGCGTTGGCCAGCGACGTCGAGCCGGTCGTGGGCAGGCCGGTGGTCGCCGTGCACTCCGACTGGATCGCGCCGGCGCTGATGCCGATGCCGAGCAGCGTGGCGCTCAGGCCGTCGACCGACGCACGCGCCGCCTCGGTCCCGATCGTGGTGTTCTGCTCGACCTCCACGCCGATGACGCCGGTCGACACGGTGCCGACGTTGAGCGACGCGAGCGACGCGGTCGGGGTGCCGAGGTTGGCGACCGGCGCGGGGCCGAAGGTGATGCCCAGCGGCAGGCTGATCTGCGCGCCGAAGGCGTTGACGCCTGTGCTTTTCGCGTGGGTGGTGCTCGTCATCCCCATCAGCAGCGTTGATACCGCCGCTATGGAAACAGCGAAAGTACGGCCGAGAAACATATGCACACCCTCCGCGGGCTTCCTATATCAGTCGATGCCGCTCCAAGTTATGTGCGCGCCGAGCGGGAATCGGTAAGGGACCTGTCAGTTCACTCCAGAGAGTGAGTGTCGTGGTCCCGGTCCGGCGCGATTCGCTCGTTACATTGGGCTTCGAAGAACAGGAGCATCAATGGGGACACGCGGAGCTGTCCGCCGGGAAACGTGCCAGATAGTCATCGTCGACGAGGGGCCGCTGGCGCATCTCGCGTTGCACGCCTTTTTCCGGCAGGCCCCGGCATTCGCGGTCGCCGCTTCCGCCACGACCGGAACGGAAGGCCGCCGGCTCATTTCCCGGATAATTCCGGAAATAGTGATATGCGAGACACGGATCGGCGACGACTGCGGTCTGGAGTTGTGCCGCTGGCTCGGGGTCGAGCACCCCGAGGTGATGCCCGTGGTGCTCACCTCGGTCGACGACGTCAACCTGGCTCGCGCCGCGCTCGACGCGGGCGCGCACGCCTACCTGCTGAAGTCCTCACCGCTCGAAGACCTGCTGTTCCACCTGGAGCGGGTGGCCGAGGGCCAGATCATCGTCGACGACCGGCTCGGCCGGTCGGCCGCCGGGCGCGGTGGCCACCGCACCCGGTTCGACCTGAGCCCGCGCGAACACGAAGTGCTGGAGGAGATCATCCTGGGCCTCGACAACCGGGCCATCGCCGGGCGGCTGTGCATCGCCCACGAGACGGTGAAGACCCACGTCAAGTCGATCCTGCGCAAGATCGGCGCCCGCGACCGGGCGCACGCCATCGCGGTCGTGCTCGGCGACGCCCGCGCCGGGAGCGGCTGGTGAGGCGCGCCTGCGTGGTCGTCGGCACCCGGCCCGAGGCGATCAAGCTCGGCCCGGTGATCCCGGCGCTGCGGGCGTTCTTCGACGTCGAGGTGGTCTCCACCGGGCAGCACGGCGCGGTGGTGGCCGAGGTGCTGGAGCTGTTCGGCGCTCGCGTCGATCTCGATCTGCGCAGGTCGGGGGCTTCGCTGGCGGCGCTGACCTCGTCGGTGGTGCTCGGGCTCGACGAGGTGTTCGTCTCCGCCAGGCCCGATCTCGTGGTGGTTCAGGGCGACACCACCTCGGCGTTCGGGGGTGCGCTGGCGGCGTACCTGCGGCAGATCCCGGTCGCCCACGTCGAGGCGGGGCTGCGCAGCTACCAGGCGACGCCGTTCCCCGAGGAGGCCAACCGGCGGCTGATCGCGCCGCTGGCCGACCTGCACCTCGCGCCGACCCCCCGGGCCAGGGACAACCTGCTCGCCGAGCGGGTTCCGGCCGAGCGGGTGCTGGTAACCGGGAACACCGTGGTCGACGCGCTGGCCGCCGTGCTCACCGACCGGCCCTCCCCCCGGGAGCGGCCGGTGGTGGTGATCACCGCGCACCGGCGCGAGTCGTGGGGTGAGCCCATGCGGCGCATCGCCCGCGTCGCCGACCGGCTCGCCGCCGAGCATCCCGGCGTCGACTTCGTCGTCGCCACCCATCTCAATCCGGCGGTACGCGAGGTGTTCGACCAGGTCGTCCGGCCCAGGGACAACATCCGGTGCGTGCCGCCGATGGCCTACCGGGAGTTCGCCGGGCTGCTGGCCGTCAGCGCCCTGGCGATCACCGACTCGGGCGGCATCCAGGAGGAGGCCGCCGCGCTCGGCCTGCCCGTGCTGGTCATGCGCGAGTCGACCGAGCGGGTCGAGGCCCTCGACGGCGGCGGCGCCCACCTGGTCGGCACCGACGAGGACCTGGTCGCCAAGACCGCCGGGCTGTTCCTCCAGTCGGCCGTGGCCGGCCGGGTCAGGCACGTCGCCCCCTGCCACTACGGCGACGGCCACGCCGCGGCGCGGGTGGCCCGCGCATGTGCGGAGCTTTTTTCTACGAGAACCGAGGTGTGATTGTGTACGGATCCTGGGGACACGGCCCGCGCTGGCAGACCGGTGTCCCACTCGCCGTTCTGCCCTTCACCGGAATTCCCCTTCTGGTGATCGTCGCACTGGCGGTCGTGCTCATCGTCGGCGGAGCGTTGCTGTTCCGCATGCACCATGTGAGGTAATTCGTTCCGGTGGCCCGGGAATTCACATCTCCCGGGCCACGGGCGTTCCCGCGACATGCGTTTCGGCGTTTCTCCGGGTTTTCGCCCAGCCGCTTCTGCCGCGCAGCACCCGCCAGAAGGCGCGCCATGACGTGATGTAGAAATTGTAAATGTAGAAGGCGTAGGCGACGCCGTACAGCAGGCTTTTACCGAGGCCGATCCCGGGTTCGCAGCGCCACCAGTAAAGTGGTCCCCAAACGAGGAACGGCAGAATGCCGAAGGTGCCGTAGATGGCGAAGAGAATCCAGCCGCCGTCGACCAGCCACCACGACATCCCCGCCGGGTCGGCGAGCAGCCGGCTGCCCAGATAGATCATCGGGATCGGGTAGATGAGCGTCCCGAGGAGCTGCATCCACGGCTGCGACAGGTAGTAGAGCACTTCGAGCGCGCCGAGGCTGCTGAACTTGGCCGACCGCCAGATCTCCGGCAGATACTTGGCGCACTGCATGGTCCCCTGCCCCCAGCGGGTCCGCTGGGTGATGAGCCGCCGGAACGACCAGAGGCCCTCCTGCTCGACCCACGTGTCGGGGGTGTACTCATTGCGCTCCCCTGCCAGCAGCAGCTGCACGCCGAGCTCGAAGTCCTCCAGCAGCGAGCCGCCCCACGGCCGCCGCTCCTCGCCCGCGATCTTCTCCAGCGCGCTCAGCCGCGTGAGCTGCCCGTTCCCGCCCATCGCGACGGTACCGCTGCGGCGCCGCCCGAGCTGGATCGCCGAGATCGGCCCCCGGAACTCCAGGTCCTGCATCCGGACCAGCAGGCGCCCGAACGCGTTCTTGAATCGCCCCCGCTCCGGGCACGGGTTCCGGTCGTCGCGGTTGACCATCCACACGTCGACCTGCACGGCCCCGATCGCGGGATCGGCGAACAGCTTCTCGCCCGCGCACACGCTCAGCATGTTCGGGGCGGGCCGCCCGTCGGCGTCCAGGACGCAGACCACGTGACGGGTCCGGTCGGTGTCGGGCGAGAGGAAGTCGTCGAGCGCGCGGTAGGCGGCGTTGAGCGCGTCGCCCTTGCCGGTGCGCGCCTCCGGGCTCTTGCGGCTGACCAGGTGCACCCGCGCGTCTTGCAGGGCGATCTCCTCGACGATCCGGGCGGTGTCGTCGTCGGAGGCGTCGTCGACCACCCAGATGTTGACGTGGGAGAACCGTTCGCGCAGGTAGTGCAGGGTCGCCCCGATGACGGCGGCCTCGTCGCGGCACGGGATGAAGACGTGCCACTCGAACGCCGCCGGGTTACCGGCCGGGTCGGGCCGCTGCCGCAGATAGGGCCGGACGATCGTGAGGACGTACGTGAGGAAGGTGACACTGAGGAACAGCGCGAACGCCTGGGTCAGCCCCAGCAGATAGCCCATCAGCTTTTGTCCCGCTGCCGCACACCGCGCATCGTCAGCAGCGTGTACGCCACCAGCGCCACCCCGATGCCGAACACACTGATCACCGACCCGACCATGGTGTGCCCCCAGTAGTAACCGGGCTCGAAGCCCAGCCCCTTGATCAGCACCACCACGGCGAGAATCCTGACCTGGTTGCTCGCGAACAGCACCGCGACCGCGACGGCCAGCGCGACCAGCGGCCAGACGCTCACCCTCTTGGTCAGCCAGAGGATCAGGATCGTCACCCCCAGCAGCGGCACGACCAGAAACCCCGACGTGCACTCGGGCGAGATCCACAACCCGTGCGCGTCCCCCGTCTCCTCGTTGAACGACACGATCGCCATCACCGAGTTGACCGCCGTCTCGGTCCGCGCGAACAGCGCGACCACATGAGAGGCCAGCACCGCCTCCCAGCCCCGCACCTGGTCGTCGACCAGCAGCACGGCCCCCAGCAGCAGGCCAAGCACCCCCGAAAGGGCCACCCGAAAGGCCATGTTCCCCCCTCCTGAACGACCTGCAACGTAGCCGCGCACGGGGTTCCCACCTCTGAAACGCGCCCGGCGCCTCACTCCGCAGGGTCAGAGACCGCGCGTCCTCCGGGTCCTGCCGGGTGCCCGCTTGTTACCGTGCCGCGAGTTTTCTCTACGCCCCAGAGGAGGTCCCGTGGGCACGACCCGGCTTCTCTGGGGCGGATCCGCAGCTCTCGCGCTTCTGCTGCTCTGCGCGACGGGATGCGGCGCCCCGGCGACCACGCACCCGAGCGCCTCCATGCCCGTCGGCAGCTGCCACGTGATGTCCCAGCCCGAGGAGTTGTACGCCCTGAGCGACGTGCGGCCCCCCGTCCCGTGCAGCGAGCCCCACCAGAGCGAGACCTACCTGGTGACCCAGATGACGGGCCCCCTGACCGAGGCCCCGGTCCGCCCGCCCCACGAACTCCTGGTCCCCCTGGTGACGGCTGGCTGCGACTACCGCCCGATCCGCCCCTACCTGGCCGCCGGCCCGCACGACGCCCAGTGGGGCGTGTCGGTGTGGGGCAAGGTCCCGACCCCTGACGAGTGGGCCGCCGGCGACCGCACCCTGCGCTGCGACCTGCTGGTCCCCACGACCCACCCGAACGGCGGCCCCCTGCTCACGGCCCCGCTGCGCGGCATCATGACGAGGCCGGAGTCGGCCGCGATCCGCCGCTGCCACCTGGAGGGCCGCGACGTCCAGTGCGCGGCCCCGCACGAGTGGGAGTGGGTCGAACCCCAGGGCTTGACCCGCAACCGCTGCCGCGCGAACGCGGCGATGTTCGCGGGCGGCCTGCGAGGAATCCGCGTCCGCCTGGGCCGCGACCGATCGTGCTGGGTCGGCCAGGAACGCCACCGCATCTCGGTCGGAACCCTGCGCGACGGAGTGATGGCATGACCCTCGACCAACACGACTCCCCAACGTGGGGCGACCGCTTCCCGGAACCCCCGAGCGCGGCCCCCAGCCGCCGCCGGGCCTGGTTCGGCTCACGCACGGGCAGCCACCAGCCGACCTCCAACGCTTCCGAAGTCGGCACACGCATGAGCAGGCGGACCTGGTTCACCTCCAGCGCTTCCAAGCCCGCCCCTGACTCCCGCACACGCGAACGTCGCCGACCCTGGCTCACCTCCAGCGCTTCCGAGCCCGGTCCTGACTCCCGCACGGGCATGCATCGCCGGACCTGGTTCGCCTCCGGCGCTTCCAAGCTCGGCCCTGACTCCCGCGCAGGCGAGCGCGGCCGGACCTTGTTCGGCTCACGCGCGCAGACGCGCCCCCAGGACCATCCGGCCTCCGGCTCTGGCACGGGCAAGCACCAGCCGGTCAGGTCCGATGCGCAGACCCGGCTCGCTCCCGGTTCTCGGCGAGGGCGGAAGCGGGTGGGGGTTCGGCGGTATCCGCTTTGGACGGTGGTCACCGGGGTTCTGTGGGCTGTGGTCATGCAGGTTCGGCTGTTCGCGGGGGGGCATGTCGGGCTTGCCGGGTTCGGGGAGAATCTGCCCTGTCAGCTCGGGCTGGCCAACTTCCGGAATCGGGCGCTGGCGGGGTGGGAGTTCGTACAGCCGATCTGGACCTCGCACTCGTGGACGGGTGAGACCTGCCCGCCTGAACCCTCGACGGCGCTGCTCGCGCAGGCCGCGGGCAAATGGCTGACGCCGCTGCTCGGGTATCCGGGCGCGCTCGATCTGCGGGCGCTCGGGGTGATGTTCGGGGTGCTCGTCGGGGTGATCTGCGGGCTGCTCGTGACCGTCGTGCCGGGGAGGCCGGTGGTCCGGGTGGTGTTCGCTTCGGCGGTGGGGCTCGTTTATGCCGATGCCGCGTTCGCCGGATATCTGATCTCGCCCTATGCGGAACCGGTCGCGCTGGTCGCCGCCGGGTTCCTCCTCGTCGCGCTGCTGTTCGTGTGGGAGCGGCCGACGGTACCGCGGGTGCTGGCGACGGTCGCTCCGGCGCTGCTGGTGGTCGGGGCGCGGCCCGAGTATGTGACGTTCGTGCCGGTGATCGCGTTCGCGCTGCTCTGGGTGCGGGGGCGCCGGGTGGTGGCGCTGATGGTCGCGACGTGGCTGGCCGGGATCGGGATCTTCCACACCGTCACCGAGGCGCGGTTCGACCCGCATGAGATCGTCTTCCAGACCATCCTGTACGACAACCCCACCGCTCGCGCCGACCTCACCTCACTCGGCCTGGACCCGAAACTCGCCCCGGCCGCCGGGCTGGCGAAGACCGGCGAGAACTGGGTGACCTTCGCGGACAAGTACCACCGCACCGCCCACCCCTCACCGCTGCGGATCGCCGGGTTCTACGCGACCCATCCGTGGCACGCCATTCGTACCGTCGGATGGGGTTTCCAGGGAGTCGCCGGGTTCAGCCCCCACTACCTGGGCTCCTACCCCGAGGGCGCGGGCCACGCCGAGGGCGAGCGCGAGCACCGCGTCGCCGTCTACTCGACGATCTGGGAGATGCTCAAGAGGGGCCCGCTGCTGGTGCTGGTGCTCTGGCTGGCGACGCTCGGCGCCGGTCTCCTGGTGGTCCGCCGCCGTTCGCTGACCGCCTCGGAGAAGACCCTGGGACGTCTGGCCGTGATCCTCCCGCTGGCCGCGATGGCCCAGTTCGCCGTGATCATCCTGGTGCACGGCCGGGTCGAGACGGTCCGGCACATGGCCATGACGAGCTGGCTCACCGCCCTGTGCGTCCCGGCCGTGGCCATGGCCGTCACGCTCGTCATGACCCGGCTTCGCCCGACCCCGCGTTGGCAGCACGCCGACTAATTCATGCGCATCGATTTTTTCTCAATTGCACGAAATAAAACGTTGATGCTCCGCCTCATCCCGTATGTGAGAAACTATCGGACGTCTCCCTCATAGGTGGAAAACCCAATGCCGTCCTAGAGCGAGGGCGTCATCGCGTTTCGCTCTCGGAGGTCATGAGAAATGGCACAGACGTCACTGCGTCCGCAGAAGACGGCCATGCTGGTCGCGCAGCGCATCGTGGCGGACATCAACCGCCGCGGCAACACCGTCGGCGACCGCCTCCCACCCGAACGCGCCATGCTCGACACCTATGAAGTCGGCCGCGGCACCCTCCGCGAATCGCTGCGTTTCCTCGAACTCCAGGGCGTCCTGGCCCTCAAGCCCGGCCCCGGCGGCGGCCCGGTCGTCCAGCAACCCGACGCGACCAGCCTCGTCACCACGCTGACCCTGCTCCTGCAGTTCGAGAACGCCCCGTTCCGCACGGTCGCCGAGGCCCGCGGCGCACTGGAACCGATGCTGGCCAGGCTCGCCGCCGAGAGAATCGCCGACGAACAACTCGCCGAGCTCAAGTCGAGCGTCGACAACATGCGCGCCCATCTCGCCGACCAGAGCGTCTTCCTGGCCGAGAACAAACGATTCCACGACATCATCGCCCGCAGCTCGGGCAACACCATGTTCGGCTACCTGATCGACGCGCTACTCGGAATCCTCGACTCTTCGGCCATCGGAATCGACTATCCGGAAGTGCGCCGTTCGGCCGCGCATCGCGCCCACGTGAAGATTTACGAGGCCCTCGCCGACCGTTCCCCGGAAGCGTCGGCGGCCGCCATGACCACGCACATCGAAGAGTATGTGAAATACGCCGAACGAAAATTCCCCGAGGTTCTGGACGCCCCGATCGTGTGGGGCACGGTCTAATGCACGCCGATCTACAGCCGTGAGATCCGCCCGGAGGTATCGAGCCCGAACCGGTAGTCGAGCTCGACCGGGCTCCCGGGGAAGTTCCCCTCGACCCGGCAGATGACCGTGGTGCCCTCACCCCCGATCGGGGTCGAGGTGTAGTCGAACTCGGCGGACGTCCGCCCCAGCCACTCCCTGATCTCTGCGTGACCGTGGTGGTCGCGCCCGTCATCGGTGACGTGGGCGTCGTCGGCGAACGCGACCACGGCGGCGGCCGGGTCGTCGCCGGTGGAGAGGGCGAAATAGGCGCGTACGGCGTCGGGATGCATCTGCGTCCTTTCAGAGGGTGGGAACGGTGCCGCCGTCGACCACGTAGTCGGCACCGACGACGCTGGCGGCGGCGTCGGACACGAGGAAGCCCACGACCTCGGCCACCTCGTGGGGTTCGGCGAACCTCCCCAACGGGATGCCGCCGAGGGAGTCGTACAGAGAAGCCCAGGCGGCATCGAGATCCCCGCCGAACTGGGCGGAGAGCCGGGCGGCCAGGCGATCGGCCGACGGAGTGTGGATCCCGCCGGGCGAGACCGTGTTGACCCGCACGCCGCGCGGGGCCAGTTCGTTGGCCAGGCCGAGGCTGTAGGCGCGCAGGGCGGCCTTCGCGGCGGCGTACCCGAGAGTGCCGTTCCAGAGCGGCATGCGCGCCTGGATCGAAGAGACGTGCACGACCGCGCCCCGGCCCTTCGCCAGCATGCCCGGCACGAGTGCCCGGTCGAGCCGCACCGCCGCCAGCAGGTTGAGATCGAGCTCCTGCCGCCAGGTGGCGTCGTCGAGCGCCGCGAACCCCCCGCCCGGCGCACTCGACCCACCGGCGACGTGCACCAGGATGTCGGGCGCCGGAACCTGTGCCGCGATCTCGTCCGCCGCCCCGGGCGCGGCCAGATCGGCGACGACGACGCGATCGGCCGCACTGCCCGGCGGGGCTGAGCGTGCCACGGCGACCACCTCGGCCCCGGCGGCCTTCAGCCGGTCGACGACGGCGGCGCCGGTGCCCTTGGTGCCTCCGGCGACCAGGGCCAGACGTCCGTCGAGAGAGAACGATGGCGGGTACGTCATGAGTTGCTTCTAACTTAGAAGTGACTGGGTCAGTGCTAACATAGCAGTCATGGTGAGCAAGGTCAGGCTGGAAGACCGCGAGTGCCCGCTGTCGGCCACGATGAGCATCGTCGGCGAGTGGTGGACGGTCCTGATCCTCCACGACTGTTTCGACGGCTACACGCGCTTCGACGACTTCCAGGCCAACATCGGCCTGTCATCGAGCATGCTGACCAGCCGCCTGAAGATGCTGGTCGACCGGGGCATCCTGACCCGGCGGCCCTACCAGGACCGGCCGGTGCGCCACGAATACGTCCTCACCGACCTGGGCCGCTCATTGCGACCGGTCCTGCTCGCGATGGCCGCCTGGCGCAACGCCCAACTCGGCCCGGACGACCGCGCGATGATCCTCGTCGACAGGAGAACCGGCCTCGAGGCCGAGCCGGTGGTCGTCGACGCGGTCACGGGCGAACCCGCCGACGGAGATCACTACGTCTTCGCGGCCGGCCCGGCGGCAGGCCCGATCATGCGCCAGCGCTACGAGGGAGTCACTCACTCTCCGAGTGCGAGCTGGCCTGGGTAGGGCTTCTTCGGCGTTGCCTCGTTGCCCGCTTGGGAGCGGGTTCCCGATTTCACGTAAACGACCTTCGCTCCTCGGCGAGGGCTGTCGGGGGCGAAGTCGATCAACCCTTTCCGCCGCAACCTGGTCAGCCGGTTCCTGGCGATCGCGTTGTCGCAGTCGAGATAGTTCCGGACGTCCTCGTTGGAGATGCGCCCATGCCGTTCGAGATGGCGCATCAGCTTGGTGTCCTCGGCGTCGATCGTGTCGACCCGGTAACTGATCGCGGCCCGCATCCCGGCAACGGACGCCGGCGTCAGCGTGTATTTCGGGGACTGGTTGCGCGCGGTCCCCTTGGTCGGCTGGACCAGGCCGACCTCGCTCATACGATGCAGGATCCGGTCGACATCCCCCACGTTCCGCTGAAGGCGACCCGACAGTGCGGTGGAGTTCATGCTCTTCGTGTGCCTGAGCGCGGTGAGGATCATCAGGACGTCCAGGTCACCGGAGAGATTCGCCGGGAAGCCCGGACCGTTGATGAACCGTGCGAACGCCTCGTCGCCGCGGCCTCCCGGCAGGGCCACCCGAAATCGAGGACCGTCTTCCAGGATCGGCGGTTCCTTCCCCAGCCGGGCGATCTCACGGAACGCCCGGTCCAGACCCAAGCCCGCCATCTCGGCCAGCCTGAGGCGGGACATGTTCTCGGCCAGCAGCCTGTTGCGGGGCGCCGAGGCGTCGTGAAGCAACCGGTCGACGCGCAACGTCGGCAGGAGCCCTCCGGGGCTGGTGACCACCAGCTCGTCCGGAGAGTGGATCACCTCCACCACGCCCGGAGCCTCCCAATCCCGGTGCACGAACGCGTTGGCGAACACTTCGCGCAGCGCGTCAGGTGGGTAGTCGACCAGTTCCACCTGCGCCGCGCCGACGCGGATGGTGTTCACCTTGGACAGGACCCGGACCCCCGCGATCAGTCCCTCCAGCAGGGTGACCAGCGGCTGGTCGGAGTGGGATTCCGTATGACGGATGAGGATCGTCGGCTCGCTACCCGGAGACTCTCTGGTCTGCAGAGTGACGCCCCACCCCGGAGCTGGTGGCGTGCAGGGCGTCCGGTCTGCCATAGAGCAGAATCGCCGCCCGCGTGATCTGGCCGTCTCTCAGCAGCCCGGTGGCGCGGAGGAACGCCTCCGGATCGACCTCGGCCAGGTCGGCCAGGTCGGCGTGACCGGAACGGCGGAGCAGCATGGCGCCCCGCTCCAGAGCCGCCGGAGACAAGGACTCGATCCCCACCCCCGACGGTTCGGCGGTCCAGTCGTAGTGCTCGCGCAGCGCGCGAAGCCCCTTCAGCTGATCACCCGCCAGCGGCATGCACTTGTCGTGGAGCCGGATCTTGTAGACACCTTTGCGGGTGCTGTGCACCCCCGCCCCCTTGGGCACGACCAGGATGAAGACGCGCTTGCCGGTGATTTCGCGGACCTGAGGACGTACCGTGATCGCGGGCGCGGTGTTCTCGAAGATCGACCGAACCAGCTCTTCGATTTCGTAGACGGACGGCACCCCGGCGATCGCCGATTCGACGGTGGCGGCCCGGTTCTTCACCCCGACGACGATCGCCCCGCCCTCGCCGTTGGCGAGGCAGACGGCGGTTTCGGCGAGCATCTCCCGGAAGTTCTTTCTCGCTCCCGGAGACCTGTCGTTCGCGGTGTCCGGCGTCTCCTTGAAGTCGACATTGCCCGATTCGACCGCGTCCGCGTCCCAATCGTCACCGATCAGCAGTCCATATGATGCGGCGCTACATGTCGCAGCGCATCATATGGCGCATCATATGAACGCCCTCCGGAAAACCGAACCGGGCCGGTCCATGTGGACCGGCCCGGCGGGGAAAATCAGCGTCAGACCAGGTCGTAGCGGTCGAGGTTCATGACCTTGACCCAGGCCTTCACGAAGTCGGCCGCGAACTTCTCGGCGGCGTCGTCGCTCGCGTAGACCTCGGCCAGCGCCCGGAGCTCGGAGTTCGAGCCGAACACCAGGTCCGCCCGGCTCCCCGTCCACTTCACCTCGCCGGTCGTGGCGTCGCGGCCCTCGAAGGCGGTCTGGTCTTCCGAGGTCGCCTTCCAGGTCGTCCCCAGGTCGAGGAGGTTGACGAAGAAGTCGTTGGTCAGGGTCCCCGGACGGGTCGTCAGGACACCCTGGGCCGACTGGCCCGTGTTGGCGCCGAGCACGCGCAGGCCGCCCACCAGCACGGTCATCTCGGGCGCGCTCAGGGTCAGCAGGTTGGCGCGGTCGAGCAGGAGGTACTCGGCCGGGTAGCGGTGGTTGCCCTTGCCGACGTAGTTGCGGAAGCCGTCGGCCGCGGGCTCCAGGGCCGCGAACGACTCCACATCGGTCTGCTCGGCCGTGGCGTCGACGCGGCCCGGGGTGAACGGGACCTCGATCTCGACGCCCGCGTCGCGGGCGGCCTGCTCGACGGCGGCGGAGCCGGCCAGGACGATCAGGTCGGCCAGGGACACGGCCTTGCCGAACGACGCCTGGATGCCCTCCAGGGTCGACAGCACGCTGGCGAGCTGGTCGGGGTCGTTGACCTCCCAGCCGATCTGCGGCTGGAGGCGGATGCGGGCGCCGTTGGCGCCGCCGCGCTTGTCGCTGCCGCGGAAGGAGGAGGCCGAGGCCCACGCCGCCGAGACGAGCTGCGGGATCGACAGGCCCGAGTCGAGGATCTGCGCCTTCAGGGCGGCGATGTCGTCGGCGGAGAGCGTGTCACCCGTGAAGGCGGGCAGCGGGTCCTGCCAGATCAGGACCTCGCTCGGGACCTCCGGGCCGAGGTAGCGGACGACCGGGCCCATGTCGCGGTGGGTCAGCTTGAACCAGGCGCGGGCGAAGGCGTCGGCGAACTCGGCCGGGTTCGCAAGGAAGCGGCGGGAGATCTGCTCGTAGATCGGGTCGATGCGCAGGGCCAGGTCGGTGGTGAGCATGGTCGGCGCGACCTTCTTGGACGGGTCGTGCGCGTCGGGCACGGTGCCCGCGCCGGCGCCGTCCTTCGGACGCCACTGGTTGGCGCCCGCCGGGCTCTTGAACAGCTCCCACTCGTAGCCGAAGAGGATCTCGAAGAAGTCGTTGGACCACTGGGTGGGCTTGGTCGTCCAGATGCCTTCGAGACCCGAGGTGATCGCGTCGGCGCCCTTGCCGGTGCCGAAGGTGTTGCGCCAGCCGAGGCCCTGCTCCTCGATCGAGGCGGCCTCGGGGTCGGCGCCCACGTGGTCGGCGGGGCCGGCGCCGTGGGTCTTGCCGAAGGTGTGGCCACCGGCGATGAGGGCGACGGTCTCCTCGTCGTTCATCGCCATGCGGCGGAAGGTCTCGCGGATGTCGCGGGCCGAGGCCAGCGGGTCGGGGTTGCCGTTGGGGCCCTCGGGGTTGACGTAGATGAGGCCCATCTGGACGGCGCCGAGCGGGCTCTCGAGGTCGCGGTCACCGGTGTAGCGCTGGTCGTCGAGCCAGACCGACTCGGGGCCCCAGTAGACGTCCTCTTCGGGCTCCCACACGTCGGCGCGGCCACCGGCGAAGCCGAAGGTCTCGAAGCCCATCGACTCGAGGGCGACGTTGCCGGTGAGGATCATCAGGTCGGCCCACGAGAGCGCCTGGCCGTACTTCTTCTTGACCGGCCACAGCAGGCGGCGGGCCTTGTCGAGGTTGCCGTTGTCGGGCCAGCTGTTCAGCGGCGCGAAGCGCTGCTGGCCGGCGCCGGCGCCGCCGCGGCCGTCGCTGATGCGGTAGGTCCCGGCGCTGTGCCAGGCCATGCGGATCATGAAGGGGCCGTAGTGGCCGAAGTCGGCGGGCCACCAGTCCTGCGAGGTGGTGAGCACCTCGGCGATGTCGCTCTTGACGGCCGCGAGGTCGAGGCCGTCGAAGGCGGCGGCGTAGTCGAAGTCGTCGCCGAGCGGGTTGGCGACGGCGGGGTTCTTGGCGAGGATCTTCAGGTTGAGCCGCTCCGGCCACCACTGGCGGTTGCCGCCGCCCTGGGTCGGGTGGGCCGCGCGCACGTGCGCGACCGGGCAGACGCCTTCTTCCTTCGCGTCGGTGACGATGGCGTCGTGGTTCTCGGACATCGAAATCCTTCCGGACTATCTCAGCTCACAGTGGTGGCGGAACAGTCGGGGCAGCGGCCCCAGTAAATGACCTCGGCCTCGTCGATCTGGAAGCCGTGGGCATCGGACGCGGTCAGGCAGGGCACCTCACCCACGGCGCAGTCGACGTCGGCGACGACGCCGCACGACCTGCACACAACGTGGTGGTGGTTGTCTCCGACGCGTCCCTCGAACCGGGCCGGACTCCCGGCCGGCTCGATCCGGCGGACCAGCCCCGCGGCGGTCAGCGCGTGCAGGGCTTCGTATACGGCTTGAAGTGAGACGTGACCGACGCGGTCACGGATGCCCGTGGCGATGTCTTCGACGCCGAGGTGGTTGCCACCCCGGACGGTCTCCAGCAACGCGACGCGGGCCGCCGTCACCCGCAGTCCCGCCCCGCGCAACTCCTCCGCGATGGTCTGACCAGTGGGTGCCGTCATGCGTCCAACCTATCGCTCTAAACACGAACGATACAAGTTAGCGAATCACCCAAGTCTGGGCATCCGTTAGCATCCGGGCTCATGTCCCGTCTCCGCTTCCTGATCGCGCTCGCCCTGCTCACGGGCTGCGCCGTGGCACCCGACAGCCCTCTGGCCGACCAGTGCGACACCGTCCCGCCCGGGGCCGAACGTGTCACGCTCCTGGCCGACGACGGCATCCGGCTGGGCGCCGCGGTGGTCGGCCCGGCGACGGCGACGGCCGGGGTGGCCGTCGCCCACGGCGCCGGTCACACGCTCTGCGACTGGCTGCCCGAGATGTCGGCCCTCGCGGGGAAGCTGAACGTACGAGTGATCATCCCCGACCGCCGGGGCAAGGGCTCCAGCGAGGGCGAGGAGGAGGTCGCCGCGCTGGCCGGAGACCTCCACAAGGCCCTGACCTGGCTGCGCGACGACGGCGCCACCAAACTGGCCGCCCTCGGCAGCTCCTACGGCGGCCCGATCGCCGTGCTGGCCACCCAGCGGGCGACCGCCCTGCCGATGTGCACGGCCATCGCGGTCTCCCCGCTCACCGGCATCGAGGGTGGCGTCGCCCCCCTCGCCGAGAACAGACCGGTTCCGAGCCTGTGGACGGTGGCCGAGACCGCCTTCGCCGCCAACGCGACCGCCCTCTTCGAACGCATCCCCCAGACCACGAAGGGCCAGATCAAGATCCTCCCGGTCGGCGACCACAGCCTCGGCCTGCTGAGGCAACACCCCGAAGCGATGACCTTCGTCGAAGAGGCCATCCGCAGCTGCTGACCAGCGCATATACGGCGGCGATACGGCTCCTGTACGGCGCTCCGGCAGGCTCATCCCCAGCGATCAACGAGATGGGGGCATCATGAAGAAGATCGTCCAGGCCGTCGCCGTAACGGGGACTCTCATCGCCGGGCTCGGCCTCGCCGCCGCGCCCGCGCAGGCGGCGGTCAAGTGCATCAACAAGTCGGTTCCCGACAAGAACTACCCGGCGACCGGGTCGCCGAAGGCGCAGGCGCGCAGCATCGTGGCGCGGTTCTGCCACGACCCGAGCGACGGGACCCGCTACGTCACCGTCTCGGCGCAGCTCCGCGACTCGGGGGCGGGCGACGGCTGGTGCGCGCGACTCGCCGTCAGCGCCCACCTCAACAGCGGCGCCTCCCAGGGGTCGACCACCTGGAGCGAGTGCAACGGCGTCTGGGCCGGCAAGTCGTGGACGCTGAGCAAGACCGTCGACCGGATCTTCTTCAACCTCTACACGTCGAACATCCAGTCGGCCACGGAGTGGAACATCCCCCGGCCGTCGGGCTACTGAGGTGAGCCCCCTGCCCAGCGAGGTTGGGCAGGGGGCTACTCATGTGGACCGTGCCAAAAGAGCCGAGCCTGGTCTCATCCGATCCCCTTCCAGACAACGGGAGAGACCATGTTCCGCAATCTCGTCCGCGCCGGTGCGGCGTTCGCCGCCGTCACCGGGCTCGCCCTCGCGACGGTTCCGGCCGCGCAGGCGGCGACCGGCTACTACGTCCAGAACCAGCAGACCGGGCTGTGCGCCACCATCGCCGGCGGGGTGTCCACCGCCAACAACGTCGAGGCCGTGCAGTACTACTGCGACAGCCACGGGTCGCGGCGGTGGAACCTCGCCCCCGGCGTCGGCGGCGGCGTCAAGCTGCAGAACGTCTACACCGGCAAGTGCCTGTCACCGGCCGGTGGCGTGTCGACCGACAACAACCTGCCGATCGTCCAGTTCGACTGCGACAACCACAACTCGCGGTCGTGGCTGCTCAGCTACACCGGGACGCCGGGCCTCTACAAGCTCCAGAACGTGCAGACGGGCAAGTGCCTGACGGTGGCGGGCGGGGTCTCCACCGCGCCGAACATCAGGCTCGTGCAGTTCACCTGCGACTCTCACCCGTCGCGCGCCTGGTGGGTGTACTGACGGCGGCTACCAGCCCACGGCGATCAGCAGCCACTGCGGGTTCTGGCGGGACACGAACGAACTCTGGTCGGCGTAGTCGTCGTACGGGAACCCGTAGGACAGCTTCGAGATCGAGTGGTCGTGCCAGAACTTCGAGTAGTAGTTGGCCGGGGCGGTCTGGTAGAAGGTCGCCGGGTTCGACTGCTGCGCGGGCGGCACGTGCCGGTTGATCGCGGCGCACAGCTGCGGCGCCTCCGACAGCGGCCCGGCGCAGCCGAACACGTCGCTGGTCTGGGCGTTCACGCCCTGCGAGGCGGCGTAGGCGGTCATGTAGTTCGCATATTGCCCGCCCGCGCGGAACTGCGGGCTGTTGCCGGGTGAGGGGATCCGGTACGGCGCCTGAACCGTCCCCAGGTGCTTGAACTCGGCCGGGACGGCGTCGACGAACCTCTGGAACGTCACCGCCCGGTCTTCGGCGAAGGTCGCCTGGTCCTCACCGACGGCGACGTCGTAACCGTCGGCGGCCTTGAGCCTCATGGCCAGCTTGAGGCCGAAGGCGTCCACCCGGGTCGTGTTGCCGTTGAAGACGTTCGGCCCGACGGTGAACTCGATGAAGTCCTGGTACTGGCTGTTCGGCGAGCCGAGGTAGAAGTACATGCGCCCGGCGGTGTTGACCGGCATGTCGAAGTAGGGCTGCTCGGCGATCGACCGGGTGATCCCGTTGTAGCTCCAGTAGACCTGGCTGTCGGGGTAGCGGCCGTTGGTCCGGTTGAGGATCTTCAGCATGACGACGTTCTGCTTCGGCGGGATCGTCGTGGTGTCGCCCCAGAATCCCGCCGGGTCGGGCGACGGGCTGGGCGAGGGCGACGGTGAGGGCGAGGCCGGTCCTCCGACGGTCCGGACGGCCAGTTCCCACAGCGAGTAGCCGTAGGGGGTGGCCCGGGTCGTGCCGAGGACGCGCAGGTAGCGGCCGGTTCCTGGGGCGCTCAGCGTCTGGGTGCCGCCGGTGCCCGTGGTCGTCGCGTAGGCGGTGGTCCAGGTCGTGCCGTTGGCGGAGAGCTGGATCTGGAAGGCGCTCGCGTACGCCGCCTCCCAGGTCAGCGCCACCTGGCAGACCGTGACCGAGGAACCGAGGTCGACCTGGATCCACTGGGGGTCGGCGAACAGCGACGACCAGCGGGTGCCCGGGTTGCCGTCGACCGCCGCCGACGCGCCCATCGCGGCCGACTCGGCCGAGGACGCGGTGGCCGGCCGTCCCTGGGCCGCGTTGCCGCCGCCGCAGCCGGGCGGGTTGCCGATGCCGATGGTGCCGTACACCTGGAACTCCCAGAGGGAGTACCCCCAGGCGGTGCCGCGCTGTGTCGCGTACACGCGCACATAGCGGCCCGAGCCCGAGACCGGGATGGTCTGCGTGCCGCCGGTCCCGGTGGTGGTCGAGTAGACGCTGGTCCAGGTGGTGCCGTTGGCGGAGACCTGGATCTGGAAGGACCGCGCGTACGCGGCCTCCCAGTTCAGCACCACCGAGCCGACCGTGGCGGTCTGCCCGAGGTCGACCTGGATCCACTGCGGGTCGCTGAACAGCGACGACCAGCGGGTGCCGGCCTGCCCGTCGACGGCCGCCGCCGCGCCGGTGGCGGCGCCCTCCTGGGAGGAGGCGGTGGCGGGCCGTCCCTGGGACAGCAGCGTGTCGGCGGCCTGGGCGGGGAGCGTCACGACGGCCGCGTAGGCCGCCGTCACGATCGCCAACAGAGCGATGAGCCTTCTGCGTAAGGGCATGCGTCATCCAGACGTGTGCGAGGGGTCAACGCACGGCGCCGGACGAGCCCCGACCCGGGGGAACAGAGGATGAGAGAGCGCTCTCAGAGCAGAATGCTCCGCCTCCTCCGCCCCTCCGTCAAGCCACGCGCGCTCTGCTCGCACTCCAGGTGTTGCACGACCCCGGGCTCGCCGACTTCCAGCCCCGGTTCAGCCAGAACGAGTTGTTCGGGCCGCTGCCGTGGTCGGGCGGGCCGCCGGCCTCGTCGCCGCCGTTCTTCTTGTACCAGTCGAGCTCGTACGCCCAGTTCTCCGCGATGCCGCGCACCGAGCCGCTGATGCTCCGCAGGAACGCCCCGGAGAAGCACTGCGCCTGGAGTTCGAGGCGGCGGGAGGTCTCGTTGCCCGGCACCTGGAGCGAGTAGCCCCGGATCCCGGCCAGGCCCTGGATGTGGTGACCGTATTCGTGCGCCAGCAGTTCGGCGCCCCACAGCGGGTAGCCGTTCTTGATGGGCGTGTTCCACATGTAGATGTAGATCGTCTCGGAGTTGTAGCAGTAGTAGCCCACGAACCGAGAGGGGAACTTGCCGCAGGACGTGTTGCCCCGCTTGTTCACCAGCACCAGTTTCGGCGCCCGGAATTTCTTGCCCGCCTGGGCGAACGACTTGCGCCAGGCGGTCGCCAGGCAGGTGTTCACCTTGGTGAGGAAGGTCCGGTAGGAGGTCCGGCTGCCGGCCGTCGGCGAGCCGGCGCCGCAGTTGACCGTGCCGAACCTCGTCTTGTACAGCGGGTTCGCCGTCGCCACCGACTTGGGCACCTTGGCGGCGGCCTCGGCCCGCGCGGGGGCCGCCAGCACCGCCCCCGCCGTGATCAATATGGCCGCGACAACGATATAGCGAGTAATTCTCGTCACGAGTCCGAAATGGTAGGGCTTACAGCAATGATCACAAATGTGAACGGGTCAACCTGACACATCCAGAACAGCCCCGACGATCGCGTCGGCGTCGATCCCGTGGTAGCGGTAGACCGATTCGAGGTCGCCCGACTGCCCGAACCGGGTCACCCCGAGGTGCATCGCCTTCACGTTGTTGATCCCGGCGAGGAACGCCAGCGTGTGCGGGTGACCGTCGAGCACGGTGACCATCGGCGCGGCCCGGTGGGCCGGGAAGGCGACGTCGAGCACCCACGTCGCGCCGTCCTGGCGGCCTGCCTTGGCCTGCGTGGCGGTGAACAGCAGCCCCGGGCTGGTGACGCAGACGACGTCGGCGCGGATGCCGAGGCGCTGGAGGCGTTCGGTCGCGGAGAGCGCTTCCGGGACGGTCGCGCCCATCGCGACGATCGTCACCGCGGGGTCTCCTGGGGCCTTCCGCAGCAGGTACGCCCCCGCCACCGCCTGGCGCCGCCGCCGTTCGCGGGCCGCCGGATCTGCGGGCACCTCGGCCAGCGACTGGTCGACCGGCCGGGTCGACAGCCGCAGGTAGGCGGAGCTGCCGTCGGGACGGCCGAGCCGGGCCAGCGAGGCGAGCAGGGTCCACTCGACGTCGAGGGCGAACGCGGGCTCGTACGTGACGCACCCCGGCTGTTCCAGCCCCAGCGACGGCGTGGTGATCGACTGGTGCGCGCCGCCCTCGGGCGCCAGCGAGACCCCCGACGGCGTGCCGACCAGGATCGACTGGCCACCGGCGTAGATGCCGAACGACCACGGCTCGTGCGCCCGCTGGACGAACGGGTCGTAGAGCACCCCGATCGGCAGCAGCGGCTGCCCCCACCGCGACCACGTGGCGCCGAGTTCGCCGAGCAGCCCGACGAGGTTGGTCTCGGCGATGCCGAGCTCCATGTGCTGGCCGGTGGGCCGCTCGCGCCAGTGCAGGATCGTCTCGGGGTCGTCGGCGAACCAGTCGACCTGCTCGGTCGCCGACCAGACGCCGACCTTGTTGACCCAGCCGCCGAGGTTGGTCGACGAACTCACGTCGGGGCTGAGCGTGACCACCCGCCGGGCCGCGTCGGGGGCCGAGCGGGTCAGGTCGAGGAGGGTCCGGCCGAGCGCGGCCTGCGTGGTCGCGGTGCCCGACGGGGTGCGGCCGAAGTCGGTCGGCACCTGCGGCGGGAACATCGTGGCGACCGGCGGGCGCTTCAGCCCGGCGCCGACGTCGGCGCAGAACCGCGCCTCGGGCGAGTCCTCCGCGAACGGCGCCCAGGGGTCGCCGGGGTCGGCGCCGACCTGCGCGGCCAGCTCGGCCAGCTGCTCCACGGTGAGCAGGGAGCTGTGGTTCTGCGGGTGGCCCTCGACGGCCAGCCCGTGGCCCTTGACGGTGTAGGCGAAGATCACCGTCGGGCGGGTGTCGTCGATCTCGGCGAAGGCCTGGTTGAGGGCGGTGAAGTCGTGGCCGCCCAGGTTCCTGATCGCGCGGGTCAGTGTGGTGTCGTCCAGGCCCTGAAGGAGTTCTTCGATCTCCGGGTCGCCGGCCGGGAGGCGCTCGCGGAGCTGGGCGGCGTCGCAGCGCAGCAGCCGCTGGTATTCGGGGTTGGGCATGGCGTCGATGCGCCCGCGCAGCGCCTCGCCGCCCTTCTCGTGGAAGAGCGATTCGAGCAGGTCGCCGTATTTGACGGTGATGACCTGCCAGCCCGCCGCCGCGAACATGCCCTGGAGGCGCGGGGTGCCCAGCGCCGGAACGACCCGGTCGAGCGACTGCCGGTTGAGGTCGACGATCCAGACGATCTCCCCCAGGCCCGAGACCATGGGGTCGCCGATCGCCTCCCAGACCGCGCCCTCGTCGAGTTCGGCGTCGCCGACGAGGGAGTACTGCCTGCCCTGGGTGGCGCCGCCGGTCATCGAGTCGACGTAGCGGCGGGCCAGCGCGCCCCAGATCGGGGCGGTGGCGCCGATGCCGACCGAGCCGGTCGAGTAGTCGACCTGGTCGGGGTCCTTGGCGCGGCTGGGGTAGGACTGGAGGCCGCCGAACTCGCGCAGCGTCGAGAGGTAGCGCCGGTCGAGGTCGCCCAGCAGGTAGTTGATGGCGTGCAGCACCGGCGAGGCGTGCGGCTTGACCGACACGCGGTCTTCCGGGCGCAGGTGCCGGAACCAGAGCTCGGTCATGATCGAGACCATCGAGGCCGAAGACGCCTGATGGCCGCCCACCTTGAGGCCCGTGGGGTTGGGGCGGACCCGGTTGGCATGGTGGACGATCGCCATGGAGAGCCAGAGAACTCGACGTTCCACGGCTTTCAGGACATCGGTGTCGTTAGGCCCCAATTCTCGCTGCACGGGCGAAACTATGGCATCAACCTGCATAAACGTCTAATCCCCGCGCAGATCAGCGGGAACCGTGCGGCACCCGCTCCAGCGCCTCGCGGGACTCCTTCAGCGTGATGGCGCTCTCGACCAGAGAGATCGTGGAGGAGACCATCACCTCGAACAGCTCACCGGGCGAGACCCCCCGGGCTCCGCGCGCCGCCGCCAGGCCCGACTTCGTGACGTCGGGGGCGACCATCGCCTTCGCCCCGACCTCCTGAAGCGCGCTCGTGACGGCGAGCAGTTCGAGGCTCTCGATCAGCGGTGCGATCACCCCGGGCGAGACGCCCTCACGCTGTAATCGGGCCACGCACTGTTCGGCCTCCGGGGTCCCGATGCCGAGGGAGGCCCGGCGTAACATCACCGGAATCAATCCCGGATGGGCCACGAGGGCGGCCCGCGTCCGATAAGCGGTCAACGGCAGCCAGACGCGCCAGTTCGACTCGTCGGGCAGCGGGAAGTCGACGCTCTCCAACGCCAGTTGGGTGACCCCGTCAAGGATCTCGTCCTTGTTGCGGAAGTGATGGTAGAGGGATGCCCCGTTGACGTTCAGGGCCTCGCCCAACCGGCGGATGCTGAGCGCGTCGAGCCCCTCGTCGTCGACGATCGCCAGCGCCGTTTCCAGGACCTTTCTCCGGGAGATCAGCGGGACCTTGGGCCGGGCCATGGCACCTCTTCTGCTCTGTGTACTTATTGTCTTAAAGGGTAACGCCCAACGGCGTTAGACAATGGCCAGTCCCTTTTTCGGTACGCCCTATTGCAGAACGCCGGAGAAAGAACATTCTCATGGCCCGCCACCTGCGGATTCGAGTGTGGCCGACACGTTCGGTAAGCAACAGGACCGGATTTAACGATATCCATAACGCCCCCGGCCAACCCGCCCGTCATCACGGGGTTAGGTAGCTGGTGATCACGGTACGTCACCAGGTAACGCCGTTCACCCCGGCGCGAAGACACGAAAGAGGCGACATGAAACCCTACGGCGTTTGGGCAAGGGAGTTCCGGACCGACAACCCGGCCGAGGTCGGGCAGGCGGCGGCCGAGCTGGAGAAACTCGGCTACGGCGCCCTGTGGGTGCCCGGCGGGACCGACAGCGGCCTCGACACCGCCGAGAAGATCCTGTCCGCCACGACCGACGTCACCGTCGCCACCGGCATCACCAACATCTGGTCCACGCCGTCGAGGGAGGCCGCCGAGCGCACCCGCGCGCTGGCCGGCGCCCACCACGGCCGCTTCCTGCTCGGCCTGGGCGTCAGCCACGAGTCGATGGTCGAGCGGTTCCGCCCGGGGGCCTACCAGAAGCCCCTCACGGCCATGACGACCTACCTCGACGAGCTCGACAAAGAGGGCGTGACCCCCGACCGCCGGGTGCTGGCCGCCCTCGGTCCGAAGATGGTCGAAGTGGCGAAGAACCGGGCGGCGGGCGCCCACCCCTACCTCGTGACCCCCGAGCAGACCGCCGCGATCCGCTCGGCGATCGGCCCCGGCCGCCTGGTCGCGCCCGAGCAGGGCGTCATCCTGGAGACCGACTCGGCCCGCGCCCGGCAGCTCGCCCGCGAGGCGCTCCACCCCTACCTGGCCATGCCCAACTACGTGAACAACTGGCTGCGCGGCGGCTTCACCGCCGACGACGTGAGCGGCCGGGGCAGCGACCGCCTGATCGACGCGCTGTTCGTGTGGGGCGCCCCCGACCAGTGCGCGGTGCGCCTCAACCAGCACCGCGACGCGGGCGCCGACCACGTGTGCCTCCAGGTGCTCGGCACCCCGGCGGGCGAACTGCCGCTCACGCAGTGGCGGGAACTGGCGACGGTCCTCTTCTAGAAACCCAACACCGCCTGGCGCACGTACATGACCGCCACCTGCGGGTCGCGTATCTGCGCCAGCTCCACGGCCGTCAGCCACCGTGTGGTCGCCTCACTGTCGTGGACGGTGCCGTCGCCGAGCGGTTCTCCCGGCGTCCGCCCGGTGACGTCGACCGCGTAGAGCGTGTAGACGGTGTCGGCCGATTTGGACGCGTACGACTCCCCCAGCGGGATCAGATCGGCCTCGGAGACGGCGTAGCCGGTCTCCTCTTCGAGCTCCCTGACGGCGTCGTCGGCGATCCTGCCGCCCTCGTATCCCCCGGTCACCGCCGACAGGACGGGCTCCGGCCCCCAGCACGGCGTGATCTCCGACCGCACCAGGAACTCCCGGCCGCCGGGCGTCTCGCGATAGGGCAGCACCGCCACGATGCGCCCCTGGCAGCGGGTCTCGTGTGAGTAGACGTAGCCGTCGGCCTCCAGCAGCGACAGCCAGGGGTTCTCGTAAAGGATCACAGGCGTCAACATAACTGACTGGGATCCCACCTTACTGGTCAGAGAGCCGCGCAAAGGTGACTATGGGCTGAGACGGTGACTACCGAGCGAAAGGGAACGTGCATGCACCTGACGGTCGACATCACCGACATCGGTCCAGAAATCGTGCTGATGACTCTGGTGGGGGAACTCGACATGTTCACCCAGCCGGTCGTCGAGGCCACTCTGATCGGCCTGCACGCCCGGGGCGTGACACGTGTCGTCGTCGCCGCAGCGGGCCTGACCTTCACCGATCTCGGCGGCCTGCTCACGCTGTGCCGGGCCGACGAGGAGCTCCGCCGCCGCGGCGGCGGTCTCACCCTGGCCGCGCCCGCGCGGCAGGTCCTGCGCGTCAACGGCCTGCTCGCCGCAGAAGGGCTGCAGGTCAGCCGCTCGGTCTCCGAAGCCCTCGGCGTACGCCACGGTCACGCGCGCCACACCCACCGCACCCACCGGGGTTAGGAGACCTCCACGACCACATTGGTCGACTTGATCACTGCCACCGCGACCGCCCCCGGCTCCAGCCCCATCTCGTCGGCGGCCTGACGGCTCATCAGCGACACCACCCTGAACGGCCCGGCGGCGATCTCCACCTGGGCCATCACGGTGTCGCGCACGACCTCGGTGACGATCCCCCTGAACCGGTTGCGGGCCGACGAGGTGGCCCCGCCGCTCTCGCCGGAGATCTGGGTGCGGGCGAAGGCGGCCAGGTCGGGCCCCTCGATGAGCCGCCGCCCGTGCTCGTCGCGACTGGCGGCGAGCCGCCCGGAGTCGACCCAGCGGCGTACGGTGTCGGCGCTCACGCCGAGGATTGCCGCGGCCTCACTGATCCTGAACGTGGCCACGGGGCACAGCCTATTCCGGGTGGGCGTGCAGGCGTCGCAGCGCGAAGGCCAGCTGGAGCCGGAAGCGGCCGTCGGGACTGCGTACCTCCCAGCCCAGCAGGTGTTCGGCCCGGCCCAGCCGGTCGACCAGCGTCGAGTGGTGCAGGTTCATCCCGGTCGCGGCGGTCCGCAGGCTGGTGGCCGCGCCGACGGCGTGCAGCGTCTCCAGCGCCCACGAGGGCAGCCCGCCGAGTGTGACCACATCGGGCGAGGGCGTGGTGCCGGGCCCGATCGCGGCGGCGACGGCGGCCAGCCCGCCCAGCTCGTCGAAGTGGACGACCTCCGGCCCGAACGTGTCGTCGGCGAACCGCAGCGCGATCTTCGCCTCGGCGTAGGACTTCGGCAGCTTGGCGACCGCCACGGCCGGACCGACGCCGGCCCGCGATCCGCCCAGCTCATGACGGGTCTCGGGGTGGGGCTCAACCAGAACTCCCCCGTCGGGCAGCGCGATGGCGCGGGCCCGCTCGCCCAGCCGGAGCCGCTTGGCGGCGTGGAGCCGGGCCGCCTCGCTCGCGGAGGCGTCCACCACCAGCTCGACCAATGCGGGATCGGGCGCCCGCCCCCGGGTGCGGTCGAGGACGTCACGGGCCAGCGCGACCCCGCGCTCCAGCACCATCAGATCGACCGGCGAGGGCGGCCCGGCCTTCTCCAGCACCAGCTCGACGTCCCCGGTCCGCCGGCGGGGCCAGTCGTCGGAGTCGGGGTCCGGATGATCGTCGCGGTGCCCGTCGGCCAGCACCCGCAAGAAGACGCCGCGCTCCTCGTCGGTCAGCCGCGCCGCGCACCCGGCCAGCACCGCCACCCCGCGCACGGTGGCCTCCAGCCCCGCCCGCCCTTCGGCGAGCCGGTCGAAGTAGGCGATGACCTGCACGGCGGCACTGGCATCCGGATCAAGCGCGGCCAGCCGCCCGACGAGCTCCCGCATCCGTCCAGTCTCCTCCCTAACGGCCGAGCAGTCTCCGCAGCCAGTCGAGGCGGGCCTGCTTGGCGCTCTGGGAGAGCGCGGCTTGCGGCACCATCATGTCGAAGCCGTGGAACCCGCCCGGCCACACGTGCAGTTCGGCCTGTCCGCCCGACCGCCAGATCGCCGTGGCGTAGGCGACGTCCTCGTCGCGGAAGGTCTCGGCCGAGCCGACGTCGATGAAGGCCGGCGGCAGCCCCGACAGGTCGGTGGCCCGCGCCGGGGCGGCGTAGATCGACACGTCGGGGCCGCCCCTGCGGTCGCCGAGGAGGGCCGACCAGCCGGTCTCGTTGGACGTCCGGTCCCATATTCCGAGCCCGGCCATCTGCTGCCCGGAGACGGTGTCGTTGCGGTCGTCGAGCATCGGGCAGACCAGCACCTGGCCGAACACCTCGGGCCCGCTCCGGTCGCGGGCCAGCAGGACCGTCCCCGCCGCCAGCCCGCCCCCGGCGCTGCCGCCGGCCACGATGATCCGGGTGGGGTCGATGCCCAGGTCGGCGGCGTGCTCGGCGACGTACACGAGACCTCGGTAGCAGTCTTCGACCGGCGCGGGATCGGGATGCTCCGGCGCGAGCCGGTAGTCGACCGAGACGACGACGAGACCGAGCTCCACCGCCCACGAGAGAGGATCGCCGAGCCCGGTGCGATGATCGCCCAGGATCATGCCCCCGCCGTGGATCCAGTAGACGACCGGCGCGGGCGTGGGCGCCGCGACCGGGCGGCAGACGACCACCGACACGCCGTCGCCGAGATCGATGTCGCTGAGTGTCACGATGCCACCGAGAGTGAGATCCTCGGAGGGGGCCAAGCCCTGGCGGAGCAACGGGATCATGTCGGGTGTGAGCGACGGCGGCAGGTTCTGCGATATCACGGAGAGTGCTGCGGCGAGTTCGGGATCGAACGGTACGACTTTCATGTCTCACATCCTGATGAGGCGTCCCGTGAGCCCCAAGCGCCAAGCGGTGGGCGATTCCCGACACGTGGCGGATCACGTGGCGGATATTGAGTAGGCGTACTCATTCCACCGACCCCGAATATGCGGATATTGGCGATATGAGTGCTGATTTGCTGAAATTTACACGCGAACGCCCCGAGGTAAGGAAGATCATCGCCGCCGGGGTGGTCGGCGCGGCCCTGCCCGCGGTCATGCTCGGCGCCGCCCGCCTGCTCGACTCCATAGGAGTCTTCTCCCTCCTCTGCTCAGGGGGCCTGGAGTGCATCTTCGACTACCTCGTCGCCTCGGTCGTGGTGGGCTGGGCCGTCGCCTGGGTCGCGTTGCTGCTGCTGCGGGTCGCGTGGGCCTGGCTCGTGGTCATCGGCGGGTCGATCGTGGCGTACCTGATCGGCTGGACCGCCTCGGCGTCCGCCACCCCCGGCTTCCTGGCCATCTCACTGATCTCCGCGACCGGCTTCGCCGTGGTGGCCATGGCCCCGATGCGGCACCTGGGCCGGGCACGCTGGATCGCCGCCGCGGTCGCCCTCGCCACCGTCTGCGCGATCGCCGCCGTCCTCTAGCCCCACGAATAGCGCAGGATCTGCCCGATGTTCCGGAACCCCGGCAGGTGAGCCATGATCCACATGGCCACCCGCCCCGACGTCGGATAGTCCTCGACCCCCGGCATGTCGACCACGCTCTGCGCCTCTTGGAGCGTCAGCCCCGGATGCCACGCCTCCAGCTCACGCGGATCGTCGATCGCCCAGTGGAGGGTGGCACCCGTCTGCCGCACCGGCCTGTTGAGCTTCTGCAACCGGATCCCGGTCGAGTTCTGACAGTCGAAGATGAGCGCCCCACTCGGAAAGCGCCCGGTCAGCCGCTCGATCAGGCGGCGCCCGTCGTCTTCCCGCAGATACATCGACAGCCCCTCGAACACCACCGCCGTCGGCCGGTCGTCCGGCACCGACGCCAGCCACCGCTCACTCGTCACCGACGACGCGATGGAGTGGTAGTCGCCGTCGGGCCGATCGATCACCCGGTCGCGCAACTCCAGCACCTCGGGATAGTCGAGATCGATCCACCTCACCAGAGGCCCCGGATCGAGCCGCTGCACCCGGGTGTCGAGCCCGCAGGCGAGATGAAGCACCGTGGCGGAGGGATGCTCTGTCAGAAAGTCGCGCGTCCATTCGTCGATCCGCAGCCCACGCAACGCCACCCCGGCGGCGGTCATGGGCGTGATCCCGGTCTTGGCGAAGTCGTAGTCGATCCGCTCGACGGCCCGCTGCGCGGCGCCGTCGTTGAGAAAAGAGCGAGGGGAGCGACTGTCGAGAGCTCGGCTCCACAGGGTGGCGAGCATCGTCTCCTGGGCGCCGGCGAGCGTGATCTTCTCGCGGTCCATCACTCCATTGTGGCCGGGGGGACGACCCCCCGAGCCCCCCGATGCGAAGGGGCTATCGCCCCCTCGCGCTCCCCCTGGCCGCTTGTCGCGTCCCGGCGTCGCTGACGCTCCGGGTCGCTCCGCTCCGTGGGAGGGCGCTCCGCCCCTCCCGCTCCCAGGCAGGGCCTCGCTCCGCTCGGAAAGCCCTCGCTCCGCTCGTCAAAAACTTTCTTTCTTTACGGCTCCGCCCACCCTGCCACCCGATCGGACATTATTGCCACTTTTAACCTTTAACACACAAAAACCGCTGCCCAGAAGAAGGGTTTCGCTTGACGAATTCGGCCTCGCGGGTGACTCTCGCCAGAGTGCAAATCTGCGCACACGAGCGACGCAGGAGGCAATCAATGGCACTACGGTTCCTTGGCAAGGACCCCGAGTCGCCGGTCAACGATTCGCCCACCATCTGGGAAGACGGCGACTGTTACGTGATCCAGGGCTGGCGGATCACCGACGACGCGACGCTGGCGGAGATCGGCACCATTCCCGGGCATGAGACGGTCCTACGGTTGCCCAAACGGATGATGCAGTTCTTCCCGGAGGTGAACGGCACGAATGGAACCGTCGTTTGACGAACTGCTCGCGTCGGCGAAGCAGTCCGCTCTCCACCTTGAGATGCGCGACGGCTACATGCGCGACGACCCGGCGTTCATCGCATGGCAGGCCGGAGCTCGGATCGATCCGGTGGATTACTGGCCGGCCTGGCGTCGCATCCTGGGTCCTGCGATCACCAGAGGCGTCGAAGTCCGGCGCCTGCGCATCGTTTCCGAGCCGGTGAGTGATTACATCCGATTCGAATACGACATCACCGAAGGGCTGAACCTCGCCGCAGGCGAACAGGTCAGATGGCTGCCGCGCAGGCGGGCCTCAGACCTGGCCTTTCCGGGCAACGACTTCTGGGTGTTCGACGACACGGCGGTCCAGTGGATTCACTTCAACGGCGACGGCGTGGTGGTCGCCCGCGAAGTAAGCGAAGATCCCGCCTCGGTCGAGTTGTGCGTCTCGTCGTTCGCCGCCGCTTGGGAACGGGCGACCGACCATGCGGAGTATCGGCCCGCGTAGGCGTCGGTGAACATGCGTACCCCGCCGTCTTCGAGCGTCCAGCAGGCCAGGCAGGCCATCGCCGACCGGTTGAGAGACATCCGCCTGAGCGCGGAACTCTCGGCACGCGCGGTCGCCAGGGCGGCGGGATGGCATGAGTCGAAATGCTCGAGAATCGAGCACGCCCGCACGTCTCCCTCCGATGCCGACATTCGAATCTGGTGCCGCATCTGCGGCGCCGAAGAACTCATCCCCGAACTGATCGCCGCATCGCGATCGGCGGGCACCATGTATGTCGAGTGGCGCCGCTTGGAGCGCGCCGGGCTGAAACAGGCGCAGGAATCGGCTCGGCCCCTGTTCGAACGGACCCGCCGCTTTCACGCCTACTCGACGTGGTTGATTCCCGGGCCTCTCCAGACGGCCACGTACACCCGAGCCATCCTGAAGGCCACGGCCGCACGCAGGGGACTTTCCTCAGACGTCGAAGGGGCGGTGGCCGTTCGCATGGAACGGCAGCGTGTTCTCTACGAAGGAGATCACACATTCGCGATCCTGATAGAGGAGGCCACCCTCCGCATGCTGATCGGCGGCCCTGATGTGATGGCGGGCCAGCTCGGACACCTTCTCGAGGTCTCCGCACTGCCGAGTGTCAGCCTCGGCATCCTTCCCTCCTCCGTGGACCGAAGCGCCATGCGGCCAGTAGAGGATTTCTGGATCTTCGACGAGGCTCAGGTGAATGTGGAACTGGTCTCGGCGTGGCTGACGATCACGCAGCCGAAAGAGATCGAAATGTATATGCGAGTATTCACCGACCTCGCCCGCCTCGCGGTATATGGACCTCCCGCCCGGAGCCTGATCACGGCGGCGATCAACGCTCTCGCCTGAGCGTGCAAGTACGCGCACACTCGTTGAGCCACTGAATGGCCTCCTCTTACGGTCACTCCATGGACCTTTGATCTGAGGGAAGAAAGGGGGTGCATATGAGCATTTACGACGCCGATCTCTCCGGCGCGAGCTTCCGCCGTTTCTGCGGCGGATACACCGGCGACGACGGGGAGGCGTGTGTGGAGGTCGCGGCCATTCCGGGGCGGCCCGGCACGTTCGCCGTGCGGGACAGCAAGAATCCCGGCGCGGGAACGCTACGGTTCACGCGCGGTGAACTCGCCGGCTTCGCCGCCGAAATAGGGACGCTGTAACGGAAAAGGCCCCCGCGCGTCCTCACGTGGGGGCCACCCAGCCACGAGGAAAGAGATGCCGGAACATTTCCATGCATTCCAGTGGATCGGCTACGCGTCGGCGTTGGACAAGTCGAGCGGTGTCCGCACCCCACCGCCCCCACCGACGTCTCCGGAGGAATTCCGCAACTCTCCCCTTCCGCCTTTCCGGATGTGCGATTGGCTGCTCAAGCCCCAGAGCCACATCAAGGCGACCGGTGACCTGGAAGCGGCCCTTTCCT
Organism: Herbidospora sp. RD11066; assembly: GCF_054661255.1. NCBI lineage: Bacteria > Bacillati > Actinomycetota > Actinomycetes > Streptosporangiales > Streptosporangiaceae > Herbidospora > Herbidospora sp. RD11066. Next base: position 2,168 of record NZ_BAAGDO010000009.1, on the reverse strand, counting down.
GGCTGTCCGATCAGTGGCGGCAGCTGGAGCCGAACTTCGCCCTCCCCCACCAGGAGCGGCTCATGGGCGGGCGTCTCCAGTACGCCCGCGACGCCCTGACGCACTGCGGCAGCATGGCGTGGGGCCACTGGCTGAAAGGCGAACGCTACGGCCACACATCGGTGGTCGGCTGTCCCGACTTCCACGCCCCTCACTACCCGTGCCCTGCTAGTGCAGGTGCGGTGGTTTCGCGCCCCCAATGAAGTTTCAGACCACTCGACGGCCTCCTGAGCTGCCGCGTCGTCACCGTCGGGCAAGAAGATCTCGCGGTCCGTTACTCCGTTGTGTACGTTCGATTCGTGGCGGATCGTCTGGGTGTGTGGACAGTGGAGATGGACGGCGAGCTGGAAGTCGCCTTCCACCCCGACGTCACCGACGAGGAACGCGCCGCCGCAGGCCGCGAGACCACCGCCCAGCGCCGCCAGTCGCTCATCGCCGTCAACAAGACCCGGGCCGCCGAGAACTGGACGGCCGAGCTGCCGTCCGAAGCCGAGATCGAGCGCGTGTGGACGCCGCGCGACCCCGCCGCCCTGCGCGCCCGCCTCGGGGCCGACGAGCTGGCCGTCTGGGCGGAGGACGACGTGCTGAACATCCTCTGGCGCGGTGACGGTGAGCCCTACCGGCTCCTCAGCGGGGTGCAGTGCGTGCTGTGGCCGGTGGAGGGCGATCTCTGGGAGGCCTCGGTCCGGGTCCGGCGGCTCGACGAGGCGGTGATCACGGTGACCGTCGCGTCGCGGTCGGGGGTGGCCGAGAAGGTCTGGCGGGGGCCCCGGGCGATCCCGGCGCTGCCCGAGGCCGGGGAGCTCAAGGGCACCTTCGAAGAGCACGACCTCCCTTTTCTGGACGGCCACCGCAAGGTCCACCTCTACGTCCCGCCCGGGGTCGAAGGGCTCGTCCCGGCCGTCTGCGTGGCCGACGGCCAGATGTTGCCGGGGATCGTGCCGGTGGTCGAGGCGGCCGTGCTGGCGGGGAACTGCCCGCCGGTGGCCATGGTCGGGGTCGCCTCCGCCGACGGGGCCGGTGACCCGAGGTCGCACGAATACCTGCCGTCGATGGACCCCTCGCGGTTCGCCGCCCATCTCGCCTTCGTCATCGACGAGGTGCTCCCGTGGGCCGACGAACGCTTCCCCGCCTCCGGTGCCTGGCTGACCGCCGGGATGTCGAGCGGCGCCGTCTGGGCGCTCAACGCGGCCCAGCGGCGGCCCGACGTCTTCTCCGGTGCGCTCGGCCTCAGCCCTGGCATCCACCCGGAGACCGAGTTACATGCTCTGACCAGGACGTACGTCGGAGGCGGCACGCTCGAAGCGGGCTTCCGGTGGGCCGCCGGTGAGTGGGCGACCAAGCTGACGGCGGCGGGTGCGGAGGTCCGGCACGTCGACTGGGTCGGCGGGCACGACGGCTACTGGTGGGCGCAACACTTTCCGCCAGCTCTAACCTGGTTGACCGTACGCCCAGAGTGAACTTCGCCAATCGCGTATTTGGTATCCATCACTCGGAATAGCGCGTTCTATGGAGTAACAGGGCCCCCCGGACTCCATGGAGCGGCGAGAGATGTTCGAAAGGTTCACCGACCGAGCGCGGCGGGTGGTCGTCCTGGCCCAAGAAGAGGCCCGGATGCTCAACCACAACTACATCGGCACCGAGCACATCCTGCTTGGCCTCATCCACGAGGGCGAAGGCGTCGCCGCCAAGGCCCTCGAAAGCCTGGGCATCAGCCTCGAAGGCGTCCGCCAGCAGGTCGAGGAGATCATCGGCCAGGGCCAGTCGGCGCCCTCCGGCCACATCCCCTTCACCCCGCGTGCCAAGAAGGTCCTTGAGCTGTCCCTCCGTGAGGCGCTTCAGCTCGGACACAACTACATCGGCACCGAGCACATCCTGCTCGGTCTCATCCGTGAGGGCGAGGGTGTCGCCGCCCAGGTCCTCGTCAAGCTGGGCGCCGACCTCAACCGGGTCCGCCAGCAGGTCATCCAGCTTCTCCACGGCTACCAGGGCGGCAAGGAGGCCGCGGCCTCCGGTGGTCCGCAGGAGACCGCTCCTTCGACGTCGCTCGTCCTCGACCAGTTCGGCCGCAACCTCACGCAGGCCGCACGCGAGGGCAAGCTCGACCCGGTGATCGGGCGCGAGAAGGA
>NZ_BAAGDO010000008.1:402725-454289 GCF_054661255.1 Herbidospora sp. RD11066 | reverse complement strand
AACGCGTCCATGACCTCCTTGCCCTTGGCCCGGGTGAAGTCACCGCTCTGCGACGCGATCACCTTGAACTTCGGGTCGGCGCCGATGACCTCACCGAAACCGGCCTTGCGGTCGTTGGCCGGGGCCGAACCGGTGGTGCCCTGGAGTTCGACGATGTTCACATCGCCCGTTTCGGAGGCGTACTGCTCGACCAGCCACTGGCCGGCCTTCTTGCCCTCCTCCACGAAGTCCGACCCGAGGAAGGTCTTGTACAGCGAGGTGTCGGCCGAATCGACCGCACGGTCGGTCAGGATCACCGGGATGCCGGCGGCCTTGGCCTCCTGCAGCACCGTGTCCCAACCCGACTCCACCACCGGCGAGAAGGCGATCACATCGACCTTCTGCTGGATGTAGGACCGGATCGCCTTGATCTGGTTCTCCTGCTTCTGCTGCGCGTCGGAGAACTTCAGATCGATCCCGGCCGCCTTCGCCGACTCCTGCACCGACTTGGTGTTGGCGGTACGCCAGCCACTCTCGGCACCGACCTGGGCGAAGCCCATCGTGATCGTCGAGTCGCCGGCCGTGCCGCCGCCTTCGGCGGCCGTATCCGAACCGCCACCGCAAGCGGTCGCCAGCACACCGACCGCCACCAGGGCAATGATCTTCTTAAACAAGGGCCGAATTCCTTCCTTGCCATCCAGCGCTCACACAAATGGCGGGGCCAGCGCAGAGGAGCGTGTTCTGCTGCGTCGACTGTGAGCGCTAACATAGGTGAACGTCAAGGGCTCCCCTCGTCACGGTACGGTTACGCGCCACCCCTTCTCCGACTATCGCGGGCAACGTCCGCGAAACCTGCCGATCACGCGATCGGACAAGGTCGACCACCGACAGTGAAACGAATGACGCCTTTACCACCGGCCATTGACAGCATTAAAAGTTAGCGATAACAGTCGTCAGCAGGAAGGACTCCATCGCGCCCTCCCCCCGACCCGACGGCAGGAGCGATCACCGTCCTTCGACCCTGGGCTGAGCAGTGCGCAGCCCGATAGGACCGAATTTGAACGCAATGACACCAGGCTCCGGCGGCGGGCCGGCCGAACGGGCCAAAGCGGCGATCCTGGAGGACGTCGCGAGCCTGGCCGGGGTCTCCGCCATGACCGTCTCGCGAGTGCTCAACACTCCGGAGAAGGTCCGCCCGGAGACCCGCACCCGCGTGCTGGCCGCCATCAGGGAACTCGGCTACCGCCCCAACTTCGCGGCCCGCTCCCTGGCCACCGGCCGCTCCGGCGTGCTCGGCGTCGTCAGCTTCGACACCACCCTGTACGGCCCCGCCTCCACCCTCTACGCCATCGAGAGCGCCGCCAGAGAACACGACTACCTCGTCAACATCGCCAGCCTGAAGGCGATGACCCGCCGCTCGATCGCCGAAGGAGTCGACCGCCTCCGCCAGCAGTCGGTGGACGGCATCATCATCATCGCCCCCCACGAGTCGGGCGCCGTGAGCCTCCAGGACCTCCCGCCCGACCTGCCCGTGGTCGACGTCGGCGGCGGCGACCGCCTGCCGGTCCCGGCCATAGCGGTCGACCACCAGGCGGGCGCGATGCGCGCCACCCGCCACCTGCTCAACCTGGGCCACGAGACCGTCCACCACCTGAGCGGCCCCGCCAACTGGATCGACGCCAACGGCCGCATCGCGGGCTGGCGCAAGGCCCTCGGCGACCACGCGGCACCGGAGCCCCTGGCCGGCGACTGGACCGCGAACAGCGGCTACGAACAGGGCAAACGCCTGGCCCGCGACCCGTCGGTGACGGCGGTGTTCGTGGCCAACGACCCCATGGCCCTGGGCCTGATGCGCGCCCTGCGCGAGGCCGGGCGACCGGTCCCGGAGGACGTGAGCGTGGTCGGTTACGACGACGTCCCCGAAGCCGCCTACTTCTGGCCGCCGCTGACAACGGTCCGTCAGAACTTCGAGACCCTGGGCCGCCAGGCCTTCCAACTCCTCCTCGACCAAATGGAAGGAGCAGAATCAGCCGAACGCCGAACAGTAGAGCCCGAGTTGGTCGTACGAGAATCAACAGACCGCCGCTGAGAATTCAACGGCATTAACATGCCACACAAAATTAGCGGACCCCCGGATATTCACCGGCACGGAGATACCGAGGGGTTATTCAGCGATGCCCACTCGAATTCCCGACAGAATCGCCTGCCAGCTCCAACATGGCCCCACTGCGCCTCCCATCAGCATGACCTCCGCCTCGGCGCGGCTCCGCCCTCCAGCGCACGCCCCCTTCCGGAGTGAGGCCGCATTCCGGACACGCCCACCTTTCGGCGCGCGGCTTTCCACTCCAGAGCACGGCTTTCCCCTCCGTAAACGATCTCCCCTCTAGCGCATGCCCGCCCCGACACACGGCCGTCAATCAACACACGGCCCTTCGACCAGACTTCCTTCAGATGCGAGCCCCCCTCGCATTCCCTCTGACACGCGTCCTGCCATTCAGCGCGCGGCGCACCTTCAAACCACGGCCCTCCCTCAAACCGCGCCCCTCCCCCAAAGCGCGGCCCTCACCGAGAGCATGACCCTCCTCTTCGACGCGCGGCCTGCTCTTGAGGACATGCCTCCTCTCCGACCTGCGATCCGCCCTCGGCACACGGTCAGACATTCCGCCCACGGCCGGTCCGTCGATGCGCGGCACCTCTTCGAGGACATCGCCTACCTTTAGGGTGCAAACCCCACCTCTGGCGCACAGTCCCCTCCAGCCCAAAGCTCACCTGTGCCGCAAGCGCCCTTCCGGAGCGGTCCCCTCAGCCCACAGCTCCCTTCCAGCGCGCCTTCTTCCGGCCCCGCCTTCTTCCGGCTCCGGTTCCCTTCCAACGCGGCCTTCCTTGGCGCACGATCCCCCACCCGCGCGGTCGCTCCTGGCCTTCGGTCTAGCCTCCGACCCGCAGGCCGCCATCCCGTCCTGCGGCCCCCTCCGGTTCAGGGCCCCTTCGACGCGTGGGCTGCTCTCCAGCGGCGGCAGGTAGACGTCAGCCCCCTGCCAGTTCCTTCAGCCGGGGGAACTCCCCCGTCCCGCTGAGGAAGCCGTTGTGGATGGAAGGGTCGCAGCCCTCCAGCACCGTGACTCCCGCGCCGGGGCCCTCCTCGTAGCGGAACTGGAGGTTGTAGTGGGCCGTTGACGGGCCCTGGCATGACACGCCGATCCTGGTGTGGACCACGATCGAGTTCAGTTCGGCGGCGAGGGATGCGGCGACCTCGGGGCCGTGGTCACGCCCCACGTTTCCGCCCTTCGAGTCCTTGCCGCAGACCAGCACACCGATCGGCCGGTCGGGGACCATGCGGCGTTCCTGGCCCCGGCGCCCTGCCGACTTCCAGCAGGGGTCCTCGTTTTCCAGGCGGCTCCATCGGCCCGTCCGGAAGGTGGCGGTCATCGCGCTGCCGATGTAGCTCGGGGTGCGGAAAACGCCGTTGCTCGTGCTCACGCACCTGTTGGGCTCCTCGGCCGTGGTGAGCCAGACGCGTTCGCCGCCCGGGTAGTCGAAGCGGACCAGGTAGTTGATCTGCCTTCCACCGACCAGGCTGCAGATACCTGGGCCGGGGCCGGACGGGAGGTAGCCGAGGTCGCCGGCCATGCTTTCCGCCACCTCGCCCGGCAGTTCCCGCTGCCCGACGAGGCGCTCGCCGCCCGGGTCGGTGTTCGTCCCCGGATAGGCGCAGACGAGCGCCCCGACCGGATCTCCCGGCACCAGTTTGTCCCACACGCCGTAGACGGTCGCTCTCTCCGGCACCTCGCCGGTCCACTCCACAGGGCACGGCGGGGGCGCCGTGACGGGGGGCGGAGCGGTCGTACAGGCGGCGGTCAGGAGGAGCACCGGTAACAGCGTTGATCGCCTCATGGCCTCATGGACGCCCGCAGACGTCCATAAGTTCACGTCATGATCACTTTTCCTCGCGCAACGTCCCCGCCGCCTCGGTCAGGTGGTGCAGAGTGCGGCGGACCTCGTCCCAGCCGCGGGTCTTCAGCCCGCAGTCGGGGTTGGCCCACAGCCGGTCGAGCGGGATCGCCGCCAGCCCCCGGCGCAGCAGCGCCGTGATCTCCGCGACGTCCGGGACGCGAGGCGAGTGGATGTCGTAGACACCGGGCCCGACCTCGCGCGGATAGCCGCCCTCGGCCAGCTCATGGGCCACCCGCATGTGCGACCGGGCCGCCTCCAAGCTGATCACGTCGGCGTCGAGGGCGTCGATGGCGGGCAGGATCTCGCCGAACTCGGCGTAACACATGTGCGTGTGGATCTGCGTCTCGTCGCGGACACCCGAGGTCGCCAGCCGGAACGACTCGGTGGCCCACTCCAGATAGGCCGCCCGGCCTGCGGCGCGGAGGGGCAGCGTCTCCCGCAGCGCGGGCTCATCGACCTGGATGACCGCGGTCCCGGCCGCCTCCAGGTCGGACACCTCGTCGCGCAGGGCGAGGGCGACCTGGCGGGCGGTCTCGCCGAGCGGCTGGTCGTCGCGGACGAACGACCACGCCAGCATCGTGACCGGCCCGGTCAGCATGCCCTTCACCGGATGCGCGGTCTGCGACTGGGCATAGGTGGTCCAGCGCAGCGTCATCGGCTCGGGGCGGGAGACGTCACCGGCGAGGATCGGCGGCCGGACGTACCGGGTCCCGTACGACTGGACCCACCCCTGCCGGGTCGCGAGATACCCGGCGAGTCGCTCGGCGAAGTACTGGACCATGTCGTTGCGCTCGGGTTCGCCGTGCACCAGGACGTCGAGCCCGGCCTCCTCCTGGAACGCCAGGACGTCACGGATCTCGGCGGCGATCCGCTCGTCGTAAGCGGCCTCGTCGATCCGCCCCGCCCGCAGGTCGGCCCGCGCCGCCCGCAACTCCGCGGTCTGCGGGAACGACCCGATCGTCGTCGTGGGCAGGGGCGGAAGCTTCAGCCGGGCCCGCTGCGCGGCGACCCGTTCGCCGTAGGGGCTGGTCCGACGCGAGTCGGCCGAGGTGACCGCCTCGGTCCGGGCCCGGACGGCCGGGTCACGCGTCAGCGCCGACTCGGCCCGCGACCGCAGCGCGGCACGGTTGGCGGCGAACTCCGGTCCGCCCCCGGCGAGGGTGACGAGCTCGGCGGTCTTCTGCCGGGCGAACGCGAGCCAGCTCCGGATCTCCGGGTCGAGGTCGGTCTCCAGCGCGGTGTCGTAGGGCACGTGCAGCAGCGAGCAGGAGGCCGCGACGTCCACCCGGTCCGCCAGCCCCCGCAACCTGGTGAGCGTCGCCAGCGAGCGGCCGAGGTCGTTGATCCAGATGTTGCGCCCGTCGACGAGCCCCGCGACGAGCCGCTTCCCGGGCAGACCGCCCAAGGCGATCAGCTCGTCGAGGGCGCCGGGAGCGGTGAAGTCGAGCCCCAGTCCCTCGATCGGCGCCGCCGCCAGCACCGGGAGCGCCTCGCCGAGCCGGTCGAAGTAGGAGGCGACCAGGATCTTGGGGCGCCGCTCCAGGTTCCCCAGCCGCTCATAGGCGCGGGCCAGCGCGGCGAGAACCGCCTCGGGCCGGTCCTGTACGAAAGCCGGCTCGTCCAGCTGCACCCATTCGGCCCCCTCTTCAGCCAGGGCGGCGAGAAGGGTGGCGTACACGGGAAGGAGCCGGTCGAGCAGCGTGAGGGGATCGAAGTCGGCCGCGACGTCGGGGGCGGGCTTCGACAGCAGCAGGTAGGTGACCGGCCCGACCAGCACCGGACGGGCGTTGTGCCCTTGGAGCCGCGCCTCCCGCAGTTCGGCGACCTGCTTGCGGGGGTCGGCGGTGAACGCGGTGCCGGGGCCCAGCTCGGGCACCAGATAGTGCTAGAACATTCATATAGGCCCTATTACGCAGACGGAGGAGAACATGGCCACTGACCTGGTGCCCGTGGTGTCGTACGCCCGGATCTCCGCCGACCTGCGGGGCGACGAACACGGTGTGCAAGAGCAGCACCGGGTGAACCGCGAGACGGCTGCCCGGCACGGCTGGACCGTCGTCCACGAGTTCACCGACAACGACAAGTCCGCTGCCAAGGCCGACGTCTACCGCGACGAGTTCGAGGCAATGTTGAAGGCACTGCGGGCGGGGAAGCTCGCGAACGGCTCGACGGTGCGGGGTGCCGTGGTCGTTGCCAATGACCGGCTGGCCCGTCGCCCCGGCGACTACGAACGCTTCGTAGAGGCGTTCACGTACAACGACGGCTTCGTCTTCGCGGACTCCAAGCAGCGGTCGGACCTCTACAGCGAAGACGTGGAGAGCATGGGCCTGTTCGGGGCGGTCATCTCCAAGATGGAAGTCCGCAAGATGCAACGCCGCATGCGCGCCTCGCACCAGGCGCGGGCAATCCAGGGACGGGCGGTCGGCGGGCCTCGGCCGTTCGGCTGGAAGGAAGACCGCATAGCCCTCGACGAGGATGAGGCCGCTCTCTTGCGACAGGCCGCGCGAGACTTCGTCTCCGGCTCGTCGCTCTACGCCATCGTCATGGATTGGCAGCGCCGGGGCATCAAGACTCCTCGTGGCAACGAGTGGATCAAGACCACCCTTCGCGCGGCCCTGCTCAAGCCTCGGATGTGCGGCTATCGCGAACTGCGCGGCGACCTGGTCCGCGACGCGGCGGGCAACCCTGTTCTTGGTGAGTGGCACCCGATCCTCACCCCGGAAGAGTGGCTGGCCGTCCGGGAGATCATCGATGCGCGCCGGGGTCACACTGTGAAGCGCGGCGGCGCGGTCGGCGCTCCTCTCCCCCATGACTACCGGGAACATCGCTACCTGCTGACCGGGGTGGTGCGCTGCGGGCGTCCCGTTGACGGTGGCGGTGTCTGCAACACGGCTCTGCGGACCAAGAAGCTCGGCGCGCGGTTCAACTACTACTGCCCCGGCAAGGACGTGGGAGGTTGCGGCGGAGTCTCCCGGCGCGGTGACCTGGTGGACTTCGCGATCTCGGAACTCGTGCTCCAGAAGATGGAGAGGGCTCAGTTCGTCTCCGACACGGACACCCCTACGTGGACTCGCGAGCAGGAACTCAAGGACGTCGAAGAGCAGTTGGCGGAGCTGACCCGGCAGTGGCGGGCCAAGCGGATCTCCAACAACCTGTACTTCGAGCAGGTGCCGGGGCTTGAAGCCGACATCTCCCGGCTGCGGGCCGAGAAGAACTCGATCGTCGGTATGGCGGAACGTGTGCGGGTGAACCGGGAGATCGACATCAAGGACATCCGGGAGCGCTGGTACAAGTCCGAGGAAGATGGCGGGCTCCCGTTGTCGCGGAAGCGGGCGCACGTCCGTGAGATGCTCCACGCGGTGATCGTGCATCCGGCGGGCAGGGGGCGCACGACCTTCAACCCGGATCTGCTCGAACCGGTCTGGGTGGAGTAAGACGTCCTGGACGTCCTCACCCTGTCGTGAAGGTGACAGCTCCCTTGCTCGGCACTCTTTTCCGCCCGTCGAGACGGACGGCATGGGACTCCAACGGACCCCAAGGGACGCCTACGGACATCTGCGGTGAATGACTGGCACGCACTCTGACCTGCGTGGACTCCCTCATTTCGTGGTACATCTGAAGGTAATAAAAGCCCCCTCCCTCCGACGCAGCGAGCAACCGGCCGCGACGACTCAGAGCGAACCAAGCCACCGGGTGAAAGAGAACCACCAGCCGTTCCGCTGGAGTGACCCGGCCCAGCGGTAGGCATCGGCATCGCTCACCGGTTCACCGTCGCACAGACCCTCCTTGCACTCGCCTCGCTGAAAGCACCATCCCTGCATCCGCCGTGAGCCGTCTTCAGCATGCGCGCGGATGCCTCGTCGGACGTGGCGGGCGGCTTCCCTACGTAGGAAAGGAGGCCCCTGCTGGTACCCGAGGAACTGGGTCCATATGCCGCGCTTGTCGGGGAGTGGTGCAAGCGCAAGGTCGACGAGTCGCCTCGGTGGTCGGCCGAGAAATGGCGTCGTATCGCTGCCATTCACGGCATCCGGTACGCCGACGACTCGTCTCCCTCGCGGAGCAGGAAGGACGCGGCATGACCGAGCCGAGCCCCTTCACTCCCGAGATCCTGGCAGCCGCCCAGCGCGCCGCTATGCCGGACTTCACCCGGTGGCGAGAGATGGTGCGCGCGACGGGCGGCTGCGCCCAACCGATCCGGCTGCAAGGTCACCGGATCACCTTCGATTCCGGCTTGGAAGTGCTGGACGTCTACCGGACGCGCGACGAGCCGACCGGATACCTGCTGACGTCGTGCGGCAACCGTCGCGCGTCACGTTGCCCGGCCTGCTCCGAGGTCTACCGGGACGACACCTATCACCTGATCCTCTCCGGCCTGCGGGGCGGCAAGGGCGTACCCGAGGATGTGAGCGGCCATCCTCGGGTCTTCGCCACGTTCACCGCTCCCTCGTTCGGGGCTGTCCATGCATCTCGGCGAAAGGGCGACAAGGTAGTGCCGTGTCGCCCTCGCCGGGATGGGCCGGTGTGCGAGCACGGGAGACCGGAAGGATGCGGCGTCCGGCATGGTGAGGATGACAAGCAGTCAGGCCAGCCCATCTGCGTGGACTGCTACGACTACGCCGGTGCGGTGCTGTGGAACGCGCACGCGGGCGAGTTGTGGCGGCGGTTCACACAGGCGCTTCCGGCAACCTTCGCTCGACGTCTCGGGATCTCGCGGGCTGAGCTGCGGCGACAGCTTCGTCTGTCGTACGCCAAGGTGGCCGAGTACCAGGCGCGGGGCCTGGTCCACTTCCATGCCGTGATCCGGCTCGACGGTCCGGAGGGACCAGCCGGTTCACCACCTGGTTGGGCGACTGTGCCGGTACTTCAGGAAGCCATCCGTGAAACAGCGGGAATGGTGACGGTCTCCACGCCGGGCTTCGTCGGCCGGTGGGGAACCCAACTGGATGTCGATCCCATCTATGTCGCCTCGTCGCTCGATGACCTCGGTGACCTCCGGGTGGCTGGCTACATCGCCAAGTACGCGACCAAGGGGGCCGAGTCGGCGGGGACGGTGGACCGGCCGATTCGGCAACTCGGGGACGTGGCACGGTTGAAGGTGACCGAGCATGCGCGGCGCATGATCTACACCTGCTTCGGCCTGGCCAGCGACCCGGCCTACGCCGACGTGCCGTTACGGCAGTGGGCGCACATGCTCGGCTACCGGGGACACTTCTCGACCAAGAGCCGTCATTTCTCGACCACGCTGGGGGCGCTGCGTCAGGTCCGCGCCGACCACCAGGCGGAGAAAGCCCAGGAACGGCAAGGGCTGCCCGGGCCGGGAGAGAAAGAGACGATCACCGTAGGTCAATGGCGCTTCGCCGGTGCCGGGCTCCGTCACGGTGAGCATCTGTGGGGGGAGATGATCCGGAACCAGGTAGCCATGTCGCGACAGATCGAACGCGAGCGAAGACGGAACCAGGCTGACTGATCCGCCGATACGGAGTGGTGCGGCCGGCGCAATGCGAAGCACCCGAAGGGCCGCGAAGCGGTTGGGCCGGCGGCACCACGGCGATTCCCGAACTGATGGCGTGCGTGCTACTCGTCGGACTCGTCACGCTGGGGGCGACCACCGGTCTGCGGGTCGGCCACGAAGGTGCCCTTGCCGACCACGGTGTAGATCTCGCCGGTCTCCAGCAGGGCCCTGATGACCTTGCGGGCTGTGCCCCTGGCGACGCCGAACTCCTCGGCCATGCGAGGTTCGCCCGGGATGGGGTGCCCGACCTTGTACTCCCCCGACTTGATGCGACGGCGTATCTCTGCCAGGACGGCTTCCCACTTGAGCTCGTCGGGCCGGAACTCGATCACTGGACCAGGTTAGGAACGACAGCGTTCCATGTCGTTACCAGGCGTACCCATGGAAACCTATAGGTAGGACTAGGAAGGAGTAGGAAGGTTGGCGTAGCCTCGACCTACTGCCCGCCCGCGAGAGGAGCACCCATGCGCCCGACCATCGCCATCAGCGACCAGGACGTGGAGCGGCGCAGCCGGACCTTGCGCGCACTCGGTGCGCCCCTGGCGGCGCATGGCCTTCGTGTTCGTCTCGTTCGGCGTATCGCGCTGAGGCTGGGGCAGGCTTGGACGGCCTCCGAGGAAAGAGGGGTCGAGCTCGACGTCTACGGGCAGCGCGGGCAGCTTGCGATCGTCACCGTGAGCCTCGGAGATGGCTCGTCGTGGTTCGCGATCACGCGGCGGCGGGCTGGCTGGGAGGTCTCACGGGTTCCCGTTGCGGAGCCGCAATCTGTAGCCGTGCGGCTCGTCGACTGGGCCGCCGACGGTACGCGGTGAACCGGCTCCGGCGATGGGATCTTTAGACGACTTGATCGGCTGCATGAGCCCTCACTATGCGGTCGTGCAGAAAGATCACATGCGGCTTGAGTGGTACGCGCCGACTGCGGGGGCTGATCGGGTGCGGGCCATGGCGTGGACGTGCGATTGCCGCGCCACTGTCTATGAGCTGCTCCATGCGGGTGGGCGGGCCTTCATCCGCAAGACGATCCAGAGCGAGCCGAAACCGAAGGTCGCAGAGACGTACCGCTGGGCCGTCAGGGACGCTAAGGCTGTGTGGGATCGCCTGCTACGCGGCGAAGCGCGATAGTCCTTGGGATTGCCGCTGATGCGCCCGGGCCATCAGACGGTCCAGTCCTCTCCGCTGCCCCCAATAGCTGCCAACATCAGTGGCCCGACCGAGGGGTCAATGTCGTCTTCGCGTGTCCGTTCACTGACGACGTACACCCCGGCCTTATGCCCAACCTGCACAGACGGCGTTGACGCCGACAGAGGGCCACGAACAATCGGGCGGCGGGGGCAACCGCAACAGTAGACCCATTGTGGGCTTTGGGTGCAGGATGATGACTTGCACAAGTGAGCTAATGGCGAGCTAGCCATGCTTGCTATGAAGCCTGGGAGGTTTCAAATTGGAAGCGGCGGCAGCTTGGGTGACGGCAATAATCGCACCGGCAGCACTCGCTATTGCCTATTTAACCTATAGGAGTCAGCGCGGAAAATCTCGCCTTGAGTATGTGGTGGTGAACAACACTTCGGTAGTGCCAAGAGCGGTAGCATCCCGCCTTGATGTCACATACAATGGCAAGCCCATACCTGATGCATCAGTGACAGTTATTCGCATCGTCAACACCGGCGATAAACCATTCTCTCCAGAGAATTTCAATACAGAGCTCGCCGTCCGCGCATTGGGCGCCGAAGAGATTGTCTCAGCATCGATCACGAGCATCAGGCCTCCAGATTTGAATCCAGAACTCTCCATCGAGAGAGACCGCGCCAGAATTGCGCCACTATTGCTTAACCCGGGAGACATGATAGAGATCCAGCTCCTTGTTGCAGGATTAGCTAACAGAGTAATCCTAGAAGGTCGAATCTTTGGCGTGACCCCCTTAGCACGCAAAGGGCTACCATATCCCCCCGGAACTGGCATCGAAGGAGAGCTGTCAAACTGGTTCGAGAAAGCAATGATGTTTATCGTGCCCGGTTTGGCAATAAGCATCCTCTCAATTCCTTTATTAATCACATCATTGATAAATCCCATCATCAAAGCGGTTATTGCGGCAGGCGTGGTGCTGGTAGTATTCGTACTTCACCCGATGTATATACGTCACCTAATCAAAATGCGTAGATTATGGGCACCGTAGGACAAAAGGGGGGACTTTAGTGTCAACCGCCAGGCAGGCGAAGTGGAGCAGCGGCGCATACAGCCACACACCTCGCATAGTTGCGATGAACCAAGGAAGCTTCTTGGCGGCTGCGGGCATCGAATGTTGGAAGGGGACGCTCGATGAGTTGATGGTGGCCATCAGGTCACTGCCTCAGGCAATCGGCGTCGAGCAGATATCGATCGTGCGCGCCTGGATATCGTGGACCAGTGGACAGCAGGAAGTGATATCAAACATTGATTCACTAAATCAAAGATTGGAAGGTGCAACACTTGAGGAAATTTTCTCTCTTCGGGTCGAAGTAGCATCGAGCCCGCAGGGAATATCTGGACTCGTAGTTGCTCGCCAGCGAATACCTGGACTTCTGGTTAACGTCAACGGAAACGACCAAGCAAAGGTACTCGGAGTTACTCAGCTAGTTTTCCAGGAAATGATGATTGGTTATGTTGATCGAATGGGTGGATGGCGTGCGCCAATTTGGATACTCCTATCCCTTGCCCCAATGATGCTCGTCTCCTTTTTTATTCAAGAGAACGCCGAAAACAATGTTTCTCGTTCATTTCTCGTCATCGCAAGTGCTGCATCGGCTATAATGATCTTGGGGTTAGGTTATCGAATGCTGCAACATTCGATCGCTTTTACTCTTGTGCAAGTCCTGCCCCGCAAGCGAGGAAGTGCCCTTCTTGAGTGGGCGATAAAGAAATATAGAATACCTGCAATCAAATGGCTCGCTGGCCTCGTCGGGGTAATTTTGGTTGGAATTGCTACCAATAAAATCGCCGATTGGATCCCCTGGCCCTAATTTGACCATTGGGTTTGATGGACTTGTTCTCGTGAACAGGTGACGTACCGATGTCACGTCAGTATGGCCCCGAACATGATTTGCGCGGCGGCGCGGTCCGTGACCGGCCGAAGAGCCGCAGCGCGGACCGCGACCGCCAAGCGCGCGGCACGCCGCAGGCGGGCCGCCTTGACCCTGTAGTGAAAATCCTCGCGGCCGTGTGCTCCCTACCGATCTTGCAGACATCTCGCCAAACGGGAAGACTGCCCGAGGTTCATGTAGTGGTGCTGGTCAACGACACAAACGCCTAACCTGGACCGCTCGGTGCCTAGTCTCTGGCCCTCGAAGTCCTTGTTGCCTTTGTGCACCAACTACTGATAGTTGGTGTCGAACCACTTGGTCATCTCCAGCGGCGCGACGTCCTGCGTTCCCCGCGCCATGGCGAAGTAGCCGTCGAGCGCGTCGGCCGCCACGGCGGCGCGGTGCCTGTCGGGGATGGCGCCGACCATGACGGTGGTGTCGAGCACATGGTCGTACAGGGAGAAATCACCGGTGGGAACCTCGGCCAGACCCGATTCCACCATGTCGCGCCAGTTGGCGCGACGCAGGGTGGCGGCGGTGGCGCGCAGGTCGCCGGCGCTGAGACGACCGGCCCAGTAGCCCTCGACGGCCTTCTTGAGTTCCCGGTCGGCGCCCTGTCGTGGGTAGCCGTAGACGGTGGCGAGTGTCACGAAACTCTCCTTCGCGAGTCACGGAAGACATCCGATCGCACTCGAACGAAGGCACGGCCACGGCACGGAACCACGCCCGCCCGCTGCGCCGGCCCGCCCTCGAGGCCATCGACGTTTCCGCGCGCGGCCGCGCGCGGGCAGTGGCAGGTCTTCGGACTCGTGGGCGTCGTGCTCGTTCCTACTGGCCGTCGCTTCCCCGGCCCCAAGGCCGAGTGCTGGTTGACGGCGGTCGTTCCCACTCACCGCTGCGGGGCAGTCCCGGATTCACACCGGGTTCCCTCTTGCGACTCCCCGCCTGGCTGACAGGGCGAACCGACTGCGCTCCCACCCTACGGCCGGCGGCGGGGCGGCCGGAACCGGTGGAGTTCGAGGATCGCGGGTAACGGCACCAGACCCGGGCCGCCCGCGCTGATCCACGCCGCGATGTCGGCGGTCGCGTTCTCGTCGTTGACGAAGGCGAGCCACACCGGCCGCCCTCCGGCGGCGCGGCCCTCCGGCGTCGGCTGCACGACGACGACGTTGGCCTGGTCGCACACGTCGAGGCAGTCGGTCACGCGGACCTCGGCGACCTCGCCCAACAACCTGATCTGCTCGTCGTGGTCGAGATGGGGCACTTTGCGGGCGCTGCCGCAGCAGCAGTCCCGGCATACCGTGATCCTCTTCACACGGGCCTCTCTCGGGGAGATCCGCCCCGGCTGGTGAGGAGGCGACCGCGTGAGTCTCTGGCTCCCGGTGCTCACGCACCGGTCACAGTGGCGGGACCGCGCCGGATTCGCACCGGTTTCCTCAGTCCGCGCTCGCCTTTCCCGAATTGTACGACTATGTCGCGACCAGCTCGGTGGGCAGCAGCCGCAGCCCCCGCACGACGGAGGGAGTGGCCGCGAACGCCTCCCCCACCACGGGATCGCTGTGCAGCAGGTGCGCCAGGTGCCGCAGGGCGTGCGCCGCGACGTTCTCCACCTGAAGGTCCTGCGGCGTCGGTGTCGCGGGGGCCTCGCCGCGGGCGAGCCGGTAGTCGGTCAGCAGGTCGGCGGGAGAGGCCGGGTCGGGGTCGGGGCAGACGGCGTAGGTCAGCACCAGCCTCCCGTGTGCCTCGTAGCGCCAGCTCGTGGAGTGCACTACCGTGACCGCGTCGCCGGCCGCGACCTCCGCGTGGCGGCGGGCGGCCTGGTCGGGGGTCTCGCCGTCGCGCAACGTGGTCTCCAGCCGGCGGTACCGCCAGCCGAGGTCGTCGGCGCGCAATGCCAGGATCTCCACTGACAGCGGTACGAGCCCCACGAGCTTCCTCCCACTTGTTGCAACTGATATGCAGCAGCGTACCGATCGCAGGTTGTGGACGAGAGGCGGAGACCATGGCCGGACTGTTCGTGCTGATGGGGTCGGGTGAGACCAGCCCCACCATGGTCGAGGTCCACCGGTCGGCGGCCCGCGCGCTGGGTGGGCGGCCCCGGGCGGTGCTGCTGGACACCCCTTACGCGTTCCAGGAGAACGCGGCCGACATCTCGGCCCGTGCCCGTGACTACTTCGCCCGCAGCGTCGGTCTCGACGTGGCCGTCGGCGCCGACGTCGCGGGGGCCGACTGGGTGTTCTCCGGCCCCGGCAGCCCGACCTACGCGCTCGACCGCTGGTCGGAGGGCCCGCTCGGCGCCGACCTGCGGTCACGGGTGGCGGCCCGCGAAGGTGTCACCGTGCTCGCCTCCGCCGCCGCGTGCACCGCCGGGGTCGCCACCGTTCCCGTGTACGAGATCTACAAGGTCGGCGCGCCCCCGCACTGGCGGGAGGGCCTCGACCTGCTCGGTCCCCTCGGGCTGCGGGCCGTCGTGATCCCCCACTACGACAACACCGAGGGCGGCACCCACGACACGCGCTACTGCTACCTCGGCGAGCGCCGCCTGACCCTGATGGAGGCCGAGCTCGACGACGACGTCTCCGTGCTCGGCCTCGACGAACACACCGCCGTCACCGTCGACCTCGGCACCGGACGGGTGACCGTGGCCGGCCGGGGCGGCCTGACCATCCGCCGCCACGGCGTGCAGACCCGGCTGCCCGCCGGGACCGTCACCGACCTGGCCGGGCTGCGCGACCTCGCCCACGGCGCCGCCGTCGCCGCTTCCCCGCCCGCTCCCCCGGCGACCGCGGCCGACGTTACGCTCGCCGAGGTGATGAGCGGCTGCGCCGACCGCTTCACCTCGGCGCTGGCCGGCTACGACGGCCCGGAGGCGGCCGCGGCCGTGCTCGACCTGGAGGCGGAGATCCTCCGGTGGTCGGCCGACACCGAGGCCGACGAGGGCGGCGTCGAGCAGGCCCGCGACGCCCTCCGGCTGATGATCGCCAAGCTCGGCGCGTCGGCGGGGCACACAGACCGCGTCGTCGCGGCCGTCGTCGCCCTCCGCGCCGAACTCCGCGCGAGGGGCGACTACCGGGCGGCCGACGAGCTCAGGCGGGCGCTCGCGACCGCCGGTGTGACCGTTCAGGACGCGGGCGACGGCCCGAGGTGGGAGCTCCTCTAACGCGTCTCGGCGCCGACGGCGACCGGGGCCTCCTCCTCCGGCGCGGGTGGGTCGAGCGTGTCGGCGAGCAGCGGCGGCCGGGTGGTCCGGCGCCGTTCGAGGAGCACGTCGACCGCCAGGAACACCGCCAGGCTGACCGCGACCATCGGCACGAAGTAGCCCACGAACACCGTCGTCACGACCACCAGCGCCAAAACCCCCGGTGTCAGCGCGCGCAGGCTGCCGCGCGGCGCCGGGCGCCCGAACCTCGCGCCCCCGTTGCGGGTCGGGCGGCGCTGCCACCACATGCCGTAGCCGCGCACGATGACGAAGATCACGCCGATCGCGAGCGCGGCCAGCACGAGCTGGTTGGCGATGCCGAACAGGATGCCCATGTGGGCGTCGATGGTCCAGTTGGTCATCTTGGCCATGAAGGGCCACTCGTCGAAGTCGACCCGGTCGACGACCGTGCCGGTGCTCCCGTTGACGGTGACCGCGTCGAAGCGGGTGGGCCAGTCGCGCTTGCTCTCGTTCACCTTCCAGGCCGACTGGCCGTCGGCGGGCGGCGCGATGAACAGGGGGACCCGCAGGCCCTGCGCGGTGGCGGTGGCCATGACGCCGTCGATGCCGACGCCCGAGGTGAACACCGCGTCGCCGCCCTCGGCGGCCGGGGCGGTTCCCGCGTGCTGGTGTTCGGCCGCCTGGCCGTCGGCGGTGAGGCTCGTCTCCAGCGGCGGGGAGGTCCAGTCGAACAGCGTCCGGACGTCCGCGATCTTCGCTCCCGCGTAGTTCGACCAGGTCAGGCCGGTGACCGAGAGCAGCAGCAGGCCGAGTGTGATCCACACGCCGGTGGCCGCGTGCCACGACAGGTTCCGCGAGCGCCCCTTCTTGGCCGAGGTGTCCGGCAGCGTGATGCGCTTCAGGCTCCGGCGCCGCCCGATCCACAGGGCCAGGCCGCCGAGCACGACGATCCACATCCAGCTCGCGGCCAGTTCGCTGTAGTTGCGGCCGAACGCGCCGAGGTGCAGGTTGCGGTGCAGGTCGTCGATCCAGGCCCGCACGCCGAGCCACTGCCCGAAGGTCCGCTCCTGGCCGCGCACCTCCAGCGTGTACGGATCGACGAACACCGCCATCTCGTAGTCGGCGGGCACGGTCTCGTCCGAGAAGACCACCCGGGTCGTGCTCGTCGCGTCGACGGCCGGCATGACCGAGTTGATGTCCCCGGACGGATGCGCGGCCCGCGCGGCGGCGACCTGTTTGCTGAGCGGCTGCGCCGTCTGCCCGGCCGGGACGCGGAGCTCGTGGTCGTACACGATGCTCTCGAGCTGTGGCGCGGTGGTGTAGATCAGGCCGGTGACGGCCGCGACCAGGATGAACGGCGCGATGAACACACCTGCGTAGAAGTGCATGCGCAGCAGCAGGGGGCGCAGCTGGGCCCACACGCCTCGGCGGGGAACGGGGTCGGCGGTCACGGGAGTCCTCTCGAAATCAGGCGCTGCAATGAGGAGTCGTGTCCGCGCTCCGTCTGGTTCCCGGCTTTCCGGACTTCTTGGGAGCCGGGCGAAGGTCATGCAATGATGACCGCGCCATGACACGTGCCACCTCAGCCTCGACGCCCTTCCGCGTCGCCCGGGCCACCGCCTTCGCGGCGGTCTCGGTCGTGCTGAGCGTCGGCGCGCACGCCTGGGCGGGTGGCTCGACCACCGCGACCGCGGTGCTGGTGGCGCTGACCCTGGCGTTCCTCGTCGGGTTCGCCCTGGCCGGGCGCGAACGGTCGGCCCAGGTGATCTTCCCGGCGCTGGCGGGGTGCCAGGCCGCGCTGCACCTGATGTTCTCCTACGCCCACGCCGTCGAGCCGATGACGGCCGGGCACCACCACACGTCCACGCTGCTGCCCAGCCTGAGCATGCTGGTCACCCACGTCTGGGCGGCCGGCGTCACCGCGCTGTGGCTGTCGCGGGGCGAGGCGGTCCTGTGGGCGCTGCTGCGCCGCATCGAGGTCCGGCTCCTCCTGCTGCTGCGCGTGGCCCTCGAACCGGGCCATCCTCAGCTCGCCCTGCCCGCCGCCGACCGGGTCGTCATCCCGGCCTCGGCCTCGCTCCGCCATGAGATCAGCCGCCGGGGTCCTCCCGGCATCGTCAGCCCTCTCGCCGCCTGAGTCGCAGCTCAGCGCGGTTTCTCTGACGTTGCCGTCCACCCCCGGAAGGGTTCTTCTCTCATGTCTTCGCGCTTCGCGCTGTCCCTGCTCGCCCTCGCCCTGGCCGTCTCCGCCTGCGGCACCACCGCGACCCCGGCGGCCGCACCCGCCGCACCCGCGCCCGCGCCGGTCGTCTCCACCCCCGCCGGTCCCGCCCTGTCGATCACCGATCCGTGGGTGAAGACCGCCAAGAAGGGCATGACCGCCGCCTTCGGGACCCTGGTCAACAACTCCGGCGCCGACATCACGGTCGTGTCGGGCGTCTCCCCGCTGTCGCCGATGATCGAGCTGCACGAGGTCGTCGAGTCCGACGGCAAGATGGTCATGCAGCCCAAGAAGGGCGGGTTCGTCGTCCCCGCGGGCGGCACCCACGAGCTCACGCCCGGCGGCGACCACATCATGATCATGGACGCCAAGGAGCCGGTCGAGCCCGGCGCCGAGATCCCGTTCACCCTCACCCTCGCCGACGGCGGCACCTTCGAGTTCACCGCCCTCGGCAAGGACTTCGCCGGGGCCAAAGAGGACTACCAGCCCGACATGTCCGGCATGTCCGACAATGGCTGACCTCACCCGCCGGGGGCTTCTCACCGGCGGCGTCGTGGCGGGGGTGGTCGCACTCACCCCCGCCGCGGCGGCCGGGGAGGCCGAAGCGGCCAAGACCATCGTCCCCTTCCACGGCCCGCGACAGGCCGGGATCGCCACCGAACCGCAGGCCCACGCCGTGTTCGTCGCCTTCGACCTGCGGAAGGACACCGACCGGGACGCCCTCGGCCGGATGATGCGGCTGCTCACCGACGACGCCAGGCGGCTCACCCAGGGCCGCCCGGCGCTCGCCGACACCGAGCCCGAACTGGCGGCCTCCCCGGCGCGGCTGACCGTGACGTTCGGTTTCGGTCCGGGCCTGTACGCCCATGCGAAGACGGCGTCCCCGATCGGGCAGTTGCCCAGGTTCTCCATCGACAAGCTCGACAAGAAGTGGACCGGCGGCGACCTGCTCGTCCAGATCTGCGCCGACGACCCGCTGACCGTCACCCACGCGCTGCGGATGATCGTCAAGGACGCCCGCTCGTTCGCCACGGTCCGCTGGACCCAGCGCGGCTTCCGCCGTACCAGCGGCGGAGGCACCCCGCGCAACGTGATGGGCCAGCTCGACGGCACCGCCAACCCGAAACCCGGCACGCCGGAGTTCGACCTGGCGGTCTGGCGCCCCGACGGCACGACCCAGCTCGTCGTCAGGAGGATCAGGGCCGAGCTGGAGACCTGGGACGCCGCCGACGTCGTGGCCAGGGAGTTCACCATCGGCCGCCGCCTGTCGACCGGCGCACCGCTGACCGGGACGAAGGAGCACGACGCACCCGACTTCGCCGCGACCGGCGCGCACGGTTTCCCGGTGATCTCGGAGTACGCCCACATCCGCCGCGCCCACGCCGGTGACCCGTCGCTGCGCATCCTGCGCCGGGTCTACAACTACGACGACGACGTCACCGCCCAGGGTCACGCCGACTCGGGTCTCGTGTTCGCCTCCTACCAGGCCGACATCGAGCGCCAGTTCGTCCCCATCCAGAAACGGCTCGCCGAGGCCGACCTGCTCAACGAGTGGATCACCCCGATCGGGTCGGCGGTCTTCGCCGTCCCCCGGGGCTGCGACGAGAAGGGCTGGATCGGCCAAGAGGTCCTGTCCTGACCCCTGCGGTCTGATCACGTCCTTCCTCCTCACCGGCCGGGTCGCGCCCGGCCGGTGACGGCCGTCCCACCACAGGGGAACGATCATGGATGTCCTTCTCGACGACCCGCTGACCGAACTGGCGCTGACCGCCCGCACCGGCCGCGCCGCCGACATCGACGCGTTCGTGCGCGCCGCCTATCCCGACGTGCGCCGGTTCCTCGTCCACCTCACCGACCGGGAGACCGCCGACGACCTCGTCCAGGAGACGTTTCTGCGGATGCTGCCGAGCCTGCCGAGGTTCGCCGGGCAGTCGTCGGCGCGCACGTGGTTACTGTCGATCGCCCGGCGGGTGGTGGTCGACCGGTTCCGGGCCGCCTCCGCCCGGCCGAAGGTCGCCGACCTGGCCGACTGGCAGACCACCGCCGAACGCCGCCAGCCCCGCGACGTGCCGTGGCTCGACGAGGGGGTGGCGCTGGCCGACCTGCTGGCCCACGTGCCCTGCGAGCGCCGGGAGGCGTTCGTGCTGACCCAGGTCATCGGGGTGCCCTACGCCGAGGCGGCCGAGCTGCTCGGCTGCCCGATCGGGACCGTGCGCTCCCGGGTGGCGCGGGCCCGCACCCAGCTCGTGACGTCCTGGAACGCGAGTACGGCCCCCGCCTGAGGCGAGGGCCGTACCGGAGAAGGGAAGGTTCTTTACAGCGCCGCGACGGGCTCTTCCTTGCTGAGCTCTTCGGGGCCGCCCCGCAGCGGGACCTCCTTGATGAAGGCCGCCAGGATCGGCACCACGACCGCGAACACGATGGCCCAGAGGAACACACCGCTGATCGCTCCGGCCAGCGACTCCAGGAAGCCGCCCTTGATCTCGGCGGGGAGCTGCGCGAGCGCCGCCGGGCTCATCGAGCCGCCCGAGGACACCATGTCGGCGGCCTGCGGGCCGAACTTGTCGGTGAGGCTGTCGGTCAGGTGGTTGTTGAACACCGCGCCGAACAGGGCCACACCGAACGAGCCGCCGATCGACCGGAAGAACGTCGACGCGCTGGAGGCGACGCCGAGGTCCTTCTGCTCCACGCTGTTCTGCGCGATGAGCATGGTGGTCTGCATCAGGAAGCCCATGCCGAGGCCGAGCACGGCGATGAACACGCCGGTCTGCCAGAGCGGGGTGTCGACGTTCATCAGCGTCAGCAGGCCCATGCCGATCGCCATGACCACACCACCGATGACCGGGAACGCCTTGTACTTGCCGGTGGTGGTGATGCGCTTGCCGACGTACAGGGAGACGACCATCGACGCCGCCATCATCGGCAGCAGCAGCAGACCCGAGTTGGTCGCGGTCGCACCCTGCACGAGCTGCTGGAACAGCGGCAGGAACGAGATCGCGCCGAACATCGCGAAGCCGAGCAGGAAGCCGATCCACGAGATCAGGTTGAAGTTCCGGTCTTTGAAGACGTGGAGGGGCATGATCGGCTCGGGCGCCCGGCGCTCGATCGGGATGAACGCCGCGAACGAGATGACGGCGAGCACGCCCAGGCCGATGATCTGCCACGATCCCCACGGGTAGCCATGACTCTGGCCTCCCCATGAGGTGATCAGGACCAAAGCGGTGATCCCGACCGTGAGGACGATCGCGCCCAGCCAGTCGATGCGGTGTTCGGTGCGCTTCTTCGGCAGGTCGAGCTTGAGCCAGAGCCACACCAGCGAGATGCCGCCCAGCGGCAGGTTCACGTAGAAGGCCCAGCGCCAGTCGAGGTGGTCGGTGATGAAGCCGCCGGCGAGGGGGCCGGCGATCATCGCGAGCGACATGATGGCGGCCATGATGCCCTGGTACTGACCGCGCTCACGCGGCGGGACCAGGTCACCGATGATGGCCATCACGCCGACGATCAGTCCACCGGCGCCGAGACCCTGGATCGCGCGGAAGGCGATCAGCTCGGTCATGCCGTTGTCGACCCCGCCGAAGAACTCCGAGCCGGACATGCCGCACAGGGCCGATCCGACCAGGAAGATGACGATCGAGGTGAGGAAGACGGTCTTGCGGCCGTAGAGGTCACCCAGCTTGCCCCAGATCGGGGTCGAGACGGTCGTACCCAGGATGTAGGCGGTGGTGACCCAGGTGAAGTATTCGAGACCGTTGAGTTCGCCGACGATGCGGGGCATCGCGGTGCCGACGATCATGTTGTCGAGGAAGGCGAGCATCATCGCCAGGAGGAGACCTGGGAGGATGATCATGACTTCTCTGGACCGCGCCGGAGGAGGAGCGGCGGCGGTTTCCGACATTTCGGGGCCCCCTTGCTAACCCGTAACTTACTTGCCGACCGGCAAGTAGCCGGAGTTAAGGTAAGGTCCGTCCTAGCCGCCCGTCAAGTTGGATTAAAGGACTACCGACACTATGAGCGAGCGAACGAGCACGGAGAGTGCGTTCGCCCCCAGAGACACCCGAGCGCGCATCCAGGAGATCGCCCTCGACCTCTTCACCGAACAGGGCTATGAGGCCACCTCCCTGCGGGAGATCGCCGAGGCGCTGGGGGTGACCAAAGCGGCGCTGTATTACCACTTCAAGACCAAGGAAGACATCGTCGCGGGCATGATCGCCGACCGCATCTCCTCGCTCGACTCGATCATCGAGGAGCTCCGCGCCCACGCCACGGTCACGCCCCAGATGCGCCGCGAGGCCATCGAGCGTTACGCCAAGGGCGCATACGAGGGCCGGGCCATCACCCGCTTCATGGAGCGCAACCCGACGGCGATGAAGCACCATCCGGTGATGCTCCAGATGCGCGAGAAGGTCGTCGCACTCAGCGAGTTGCTCGTCTCCCCCGACGACGCGCTGGAGGTCCGGCTGAAGCGCGGCCTCGCGCTGTTCGCCATCCACGCCGTGGGCTTCATGCTCCCCGGCCAGGAGATCGACGAAGACCAGCGCTACGAGACCTCATTGAAGGTTGCCCTGGAATTGATCGAGTCGGACGCGGGTTGATCCGCCCGAAAGGGTAGGTGATTCCACATGCTTTTCGGTAAGGAACACGTCGAGCGTTACCAGGCCACAGACGGCGCCGAGGGTCACGACTGGCAGGGCACCACGGCGGCACTGCTGACCACCACGGGTCGCCGCACCGGCAACGAGCACACGACACCGCTGATCTACCAGACGTACGGCGACGACTATCTGATCGTCGCCTCCAAGGGCGGCGCCGACGCGGCGCCCGAGTGGTACCTGAACCTTCAGGCGAACCCCGAGGTGGGGTTCCAGGTCGGGAGCGACAAGTTCCGCGCCCGCGCCCGGACCGCCACCCCGGAGGAGAAGCCCGACATGTGGCGCGTGATGACCGCCGCCTGGCCTCAGTACGACGAATACACGAAGAAGACCGACAGGGAGATCCCCGTCGTCGTCATCGAGCGCATCTGATCACCAGGCCAGCACACCCTCCTCGTTGACGAACGTGCCTGTGGGGCCGTCGTCGCCGAGCAGGGCCATCGACACCGACACGGCCGCACCCATCGCGGCCGGTCGGGTCGCGGAGAACCCGTTGAGATCGGTCGCGCAGTAGCCGGGGCAGATCGCGTTGACCTTGATCGGGGCCAGCTCCTTGGCGTACGTCACGGTGACCATGTTCAGCGCCGTCTTGGACGACTGGTAGGCCAGCCCGTTCATCGTGTACCACGGCGTGGCCGGGTCGAGCGTGCGGGTCAAGCTGCCGACCTCGCTGGAGACCATCACGACCCGCGCGGCCGGTGACTTCCGCAGGAGCGGGACCATGGCGTTGGTGACCGCGACGACACCGTAGACGTTGACCTCGAACAGGTCGCGCATGAGGCTGAGCGGGGTCTCGGTGGGCGGGCCGCCCAGGGCGATCCCGGCGTTGTTGACCAGGATGTCGAGCGAGCCGAACCGCTCCTCGACGAACGCGGCGGCGGCGTCGATCGTCGCCTGCGAGGTCACGTCGAGCTCGACGGAGACCGCCCCCGAGCCGATGCGGGCGGCGGCCTCCTCCCCCTTGCGCGGATCCCGGGAGCCGATCACGACGGTCACGCCCCGCTCCGCCAGGAGTCGGGCGGTCTCGAAGCCGATTCCCTTGTTCGCGCCGGTGATGAGTGCTGTTGTCATGCGGCCCAGCGTGGCCGGAACGCGTCATGGGCACGAGAGAACGCCGGAGGCTGGGATCGGCGGTACCACCCACGCCGTCCCAATAAGAGGAAAAATCGGTTCATGGACAGAAACGGGCTGGCCGACTTCCTCCGCACCCGGCGCGCCCGGCTGAAGCCCCGCGATGTGGGGCTGCCCGACGGCGCCCGGCGGCGGACCGAGGGGCTGCGGCGGCAGGAGGTCGCCGAGCTGGCCGGGATGTCGATCGACTACTACATCCGCCTGGAACAGGGCCGGGGGCCGCACCCGTCCCGGCAGGTGCTCAACGCGCTGGCCCGCGCCCTCATGCTCAACGGCGACGAACGCGCCCACCTCTACCACCTGGCCGGCGAGGTGCCTGGACACCGGCATTTCGCGGGAGAGGCCCCCGGCGACGGCCCGGCACGCACCGCGAAGGCGCCCCGGCAGGGAATCCAGGAGCTCCTCGCCACGCTGACCGACGTTCCCGCCTACGTCCTCGACGACGGGTTCGACATCCTGGCCGCCAACCCGCTGGCGCTGCACCTGATCCCCTACCTGAAGGTCGGCGGCAACGAGATGCGCGGCATCTTCTCCGGCCCCCTCCACCACGAGGTCTGCCGCTACGCCGACTCGTTCGCCGCGGCGGCCGTGCGCGAACTCAGGGCGGCCACGGCGACCCGTCCGGAGCTGCGGGAGCTGGTCGCCGAGCTGACCGCGGGCAGCCCCCTCTTCGCCGGGCTCTGGGCCGCGCACGACGTCGAGATCCGCCGTGAGCTGCGCAAACAGTTGCTCCATGCGGTCGTCGGGGAGATCGACGTGCGCAGGCAGATCCTCGACATCCCCGATTCGGGCCAGCGATTGATCATGTACGTCCCCATCCCGGGCACCGGCGCCCAGGAGGCGCTCAGGACGGTTCGGGAACTGTTGGAACGACCGGGATTCGCGCGGTCAGGGTGAACCCTCCGGAGCTCGCGCCCGCCGCGAGCGTCCCGCCGACCAGCATGATCCGCTCGCGCAGGCCCGCCAGCCCGTAACCGGACTCCCCGAACACCATCCCGCGCGGCGGACCCGCCGCGTTGTGGATGACGATCACGAGCTGGTCGTCGGAGATGGTGCCCGTCACCGTGACGGTCGCCCGGGGCGCGTGCTTGCGGGCGTTGTTGAGCCCTTCCTGCACCACGCGGTAGGCGGCGTGCTCGATGCTGCGCGACAGGCGTACACCCTGGATCGCGAAGTTCAGTTCCACCCGCTGACCGGTGGTGTTGCTGTCGGCCACGAGCTGCGGGATGGCGTCGACGCCCTGGGCCGATGCCGGGAGGTCGCCCGCGCGCAGCACGGTCAGCAGCTCGCGCAGTTCCGTGAGGGCGCGGACACCCTGGTCTTCGATGTCCCTGGCCAGCGCGGGGTTGTCCTCCGCGTCGGTGTCCTCCTGGATCATCCCGGCCTTGAGCACCATCACCGTCACGGCGTGGGTCACGGTGTCGTGCAGCTCGGCCGCGATCCGCCTGCGCTCCCGCGCGGCGGCATTTTCTTCTCTGAGGTGGACGTCGTCCGTCAGCCTCTGGATCAGGTCACGGTAGCCGCGCACCCAGGTGCCGAGCACCGCGGCGACGTACACGGTGGTGACGGCCCGCACCACGCTGACCAGCACGTTGGGGTTCTCGTGCGGCTGGTAGTAGTTCCCGAGCGCGAACCCCACGGTCATGACCGCCGCCACCGCCTGCCACCAGCGCACCGTCCGGTGGGCGGTCATGGCGTAGGCGGAGATCGACACCGGCATCGCCTGGGCGGTCAGCAGGTAGCAGACCAGCGAGAACACCAGCGAGGGCCCCGCCCACCGCCGCCGCACCAGCATGGCCAGCGACGCCACCGCCGCGCTCGCCGTGGCCACCCAGGTCGGGGCCGCGATCGCGGAGTCGTTGGGATCGACCAGCGCCGGAGGCAGCGTGTAGACCAGGAGCGTGGCGGCCAGGGCGACGTCGACGACCCGGTTCCGCCGCTCCTGATCGAGGGAGTCCCAGCCCTCCCGCCACCGGTCGATCGTCTCCCGCATCCCGCCAATGTCGACGCTCCCGGCGGGCGGCGACCCCCCTGACACGCGGACTTTCCCGATCTTGTACGAACACTCGTTTTCGCTCCCCCATCACTTCGGGGCAGGATAGAGCGGTGAGCCTGATCGAGCGCCTGCCGCGCACCCCCGACCCTGATTCCCTCTTCGAGGCGTTCGCCGCCTGGAACGAAGAGCGCGGGCTCACGCTCTATCCGGCGCAGGAGGAGGCGCTGATGGAGGTGGTCACGGGAAGCAACCTGATCCTGTCCACCCCCACCGGCTCGGGCAAGTCGCTGGTCGCCGCGGGCGCCCACTTCGCCGCGCTCGCCAACAACCAGGTGAGCTTCTACACCGCCCCGATCAAGGCGCTGGTCTCGGAGAAGTTCTTCGACCTGTGCGCCGTCTTCGGCACCGAGAACGTCGGCATGATGACGGGCGACGCCTCGGTCAACGCCGACGCCCCGATCATCTGCTGCACCGCCGAGATCCTCGCCCAGGTCGCGCTCGCCGAGGGCCGCGAGGCCGACGTCGGCATGGTCATCATGGACGAGTTCCACTTCTACGCCGAGCCCGACCGGGGCTGGGCCTGGCAGGTCCCGCTGCTGGAGCTCCCGCAGGCCCAGTTCGTGATCATGTCGGCGACGCTCGGCGACGTCACCCGCTTCGAGAAGGACCTCACCCGCCGCACCGGCCGCCCGACGGCCGTGGTGAAACATTCCGAGCGGCCGGTGCCGCTGGTCTATTCGTACAGAATGACGCCCCTGCACGAGACGCTGGAGGAGTTCCTGTCGACCGGACAGGCCCCCGTCTACGTCGTGCACTTCACCCAGGCCGCCGCGATGGAGCGCGCGCAGGCGCTGATGAGCATCAACATGTGCAGCAAGCCCGAGAAGGAGGCCATCGCGGCCCTGATCGGCAACTTCCGCTTCACGACCAAGTTCGGCCGCGCCCTCTCCCGTCTTGTACGCCACGGGATCGGCGTCCACCACGCGGGCATGCTGCCGAAATACCGCCGTCTCGTCGAGAAGCTCGCCCAGGCCGGTCTCCTGAAGGTCATCTGCGGCACCGACACCCTCGGCGTCGGCGTGAACGTCCCGATCCGCACGGTCCTGTTCACCGCGCTGACCAAATACGACGGCAACCGCGTGCGCCGCCTGCGCGCCCGTGAGTTCCACCAGATCGCCGGCCGCGCGGGCCGGGCGGGCTTCGACGTGATCGGCTACGTCTCCTGCCAGGCCCCCGACCACGTGATCGAAAACGAACGCGCCCTGGCGAAGATCGGCGACGACCCGAAACGGCGACGCGGCTACGCCCGCAAGAAGCCGCCGGAGGGCTTCGTCAACTGGAACGAGGAGACCTTCGAGAAGCTCCAGACGGCCGAACCCGAGCCGCTGACCAGCCGTTTCAAGGTCTCCAACGCGATGCTGCTGGCCGTCATCAACCGTCCGGGCAACTGCTACGACGCGATGAAGCGCCTGCTGACCGACAACCACGAGGAGCGCAAGAACCAGCGACGGCACATCAGCCACGCCATCGCGATCTACCGCTCCCTGCTGGCCGGCGGCATCGTCGAGACGCTGAAGGAACCCGACGACCAGGGCCGCTACGCCCGCCTGACCGTCGACCTCCAGCAGGACTTCGCCCTCAACCAGGCGCTGTCCACCTTCGCCCTGGCCACCTTCGAACTCCTCGCCCCCGACA
This sequence comes from Herbidospora sp. RD11066, assembly GCF_054661255.1. NCBI lineage: Bacteria > Bacillati > Actinomycetota > Actinomycetes > Streptosporangiales > Streptosporangiaceae > Herbidospora > Herbidospora sp. RD11066. The sequence continues at coordinate 426,936 of NZ_BAAGDO010000008.1, read as the reverse complement.
GCCCGACCTACGCCCTCGACGTCGTCAGCGTGGTCGAGTCGACCCTCGACGACCCCCGGCAGATCCTGCACGCCCAGCTCAACAAGGCCAGGGGCGAGGCGGTCGCCCAGATGAAGGCCGACGGCATCGAATACGAGGAGCGCATGGAGCTCCTCCAGGAGATCACCTACCCGATGCCCCTGGAGGCGCTGCTGTTCGGCGCCTACGAGACCTACCGGCAGGGACACCCGTGGGTCGGCGACCACACGGTCAGCCCGAAGGCCATCATCCGCGACATGTACGAACGCGCGATGACCTTCACCGACTACATCGGCTTCTACGAACTGTCCCGCTCCGAGGGGACGGTGCTGCGCTACCTGGCCGACGCCTACCGCGCGCTGTCCCGCACGGTCCCCGAGCACATGAAGACCGAAGACCTGATCGACCTCATCGAGTGGCTGGGCGAACTGATCCGCCAGGTCGACTCCAGCCTGATCGACGAGTGGGAGAAGCTGGCGAACCCGTCCGAGGCCCTGGAGCAGCGCGACGAACTGGAGTCGAAGCTGCGTCCCGTCACCGCGAACGCCCGCGCGTTCCGCGTGCTGGTGCGGAACGCGATGTTCCGGATGGTCGAGCTCGCGGCGTTGGACCAGCAGGAGACGCTCGAAGAGATGTATCCGGATGTCGACTGGGCGGCCGGGCTCGACGCCTACTACGACGAACACGACACGATCGGCACCGGGCCGTCGGCGCGCGGCCCGGCCTTCCTCCGGATCGAGGAGGAGGCCGGGGTGTGGCGGGTGCGCCAGGTCATCGAGGACCCCAACGGAGACGGCGACTGGGGGGTCGCGGCGGATGTCGACCTGGCGGCGTCCGACGAGGAGGGCTCGGCGGTGCTCCACGTGGTGGGCATCAACCGCCTCTGATCGTCCTCCGCCGGAGGACAATTCATGGAATGAGCGGATTCCGTGGGCGACTGTTTCGCATGGGCGGCCTCGCGGCGGCGCTGATCCTCGTCGGGACACTGGTCCCGTCCAGCGCGTGGCACGAGGCCGACAGCCGCGTGACGCCGGATATGGCGGAACGTTTCCGACTGGTCGCCGAGGGCCGCAAGCCCGTCTCGTGGCGGAACAACCACAACTGCGAGGAGGTCGCCCTGCCTCGCTGCGACGCCCTCTCGGCGACGGCCCAATTCCGGCAGTGGGTATCTCTTCTCCGCGAAGAAGACCGAGGCGTTCTCGCCCAAGTGGGGCTGGACCTCATCGAGTTGAGAAAACTCGCGAAACAGCACCGGATTCGCGGCGTCATCATGAAAACGTCAGGTGTGGAGACGGTGGCGACCCTGTACGAAAACCCCCAGGTCCGATCGATCGCCATCGCCCAGGTAGCGCTCGAAGACTAGCTTCCGGCCTTGGCCAGGTCGACGACCACATAACGCCCGTCCTGCTGGTAACTCAGCAACCGGTCGTCGGACGCGGGCACCGGAATCGCGACCCCGCCCGCCTGCACCCCCCGCGCCGGCAGCGGTTTCACCCCGAGATCGGCCACCTGCCCCGACACCAGGTCGTAGAGCCCCGCCCAGACCTCCCCCGGCCCCGCCAGAGTGCTCGACGTGACGAACCGGTCCCGCGCCGGGCGCGAAACCGGCGGATCGGTCAGCTTGGTCGCCCGCAACCCCGCCCCCGACCGCGCCGACGCCAGCCGATCGGGCCCCACACACAGGTTGACCCCGCACAGCGACCCGGCCCGGGTGGCCCGCCGCTCCCCCGTCTCCAGGTTGATCGCCGTGGTGAACTCACGCGCGGGCGACCCCACCCACGGCCACTTCAGCACGTGCTGCCCAGTAGTCCCCGGCACGGCGGTCGGCCGCCCGCCCTCATAGGGCACCCGCCACACGCCCCCGGAGTCGGTCGACCAGACCACGCCCTGGGCCGTCAGCTCCAGGCCGGTCACGGTCCCGGTCAGCGCGAACGCCGCGATGGCCACCGGGTCGCCGCCCTCGACGGGCACCGCCCAGATCTCCCCGACCCGCCCGGTGCCGTCACGCCGGGCCGTCCACCAGGCGATGTGCCCGGCCCCTGCGGCCACGCCCGAAGGGTGCACCACGGTCCGGGGCGGCAGCGGAAGGTCGGCCAGCTCGGTGGTCTCCCCGTTCGTCAGCTTGTACGCCACCAGCGCCTCGGCCCGCTCGAACCCCTTGGCCGCGGTCAGCAGCAGGGTGTCGTCGTCGAGGAACAGCCGGGGCGTGACGGCCCGCCCGTCGGCCAGCACGGCCGGAATGACGTGCACGGCCTGCGGCCAGAGGTTCTGCACGAGCGGAGGACGTTCGACGAGCGCGGACCCGTTCAACGTGCCGGTGAGCGCGAGAGCGGCGAGCAGTATGCGCAAGATCAGCCCCCCACAGAGCTGCGGCGGACAACGACGAACCGGCCCGCCACACGCAAGGCCGGCTTCGTGGCACGCCTTCCCAGGTGGTTCATTAGCCTCCCACCGCACCGCAGTCGGACACGAAGGTCCCCGTCAGCCGGCAGGTCTGCAACGCCACGTCGGCACCCTCCGCAGGCTTCAGGTAGTGCCGGACGACCGTGCCCGCGCCACCGGTGTTCTCGTCGAACCCCTGGCCCACGCCCCCGACGCCGACGTAGGTCCGGACCGCGTGGCCGTCGGCCTCGGTGTCCCACACGTCGAGCACGCCCTGGTCGTAAATCGCCCGGCCCCCGGTCGGGGTCAGGGTCGTCACCGGTCCGCCCGCGGCCGCGCTCGCGGGCGCAGCCAACAGGGCCACCGTGAACACGGCGGCGACAGCCGATCTGCGACGCATGCAAGCACGATAAGTCACGAATCTATAAACTGCCTATCAACCGCCGGAAAGTGCGTCTTCGACCTCGGGCACGGCGAAGTCGTCGGGGTCGTCGAGCCAGCCCACCGGCAGCGAGACCTTGTCGCGCTCCCCGCTCTTCCCGCGCGGCCCGTCGGCGGCCTCGCCCGGCCACGGCTGGTCGAGGTCGAGCCCGGACAGCCGCTCCCGCAGCTCGTCGAGGCTGGAGGCCTGGGCGGTCAGCCGCCGGGTCTCGGCACCGACCGAGAACGCCTTCAGATACCAGCCGACGTGCTTGCGGAAGTCGGAGACGCCGTGCTTCTCCGAACCCATCACCTCGACCAGGAGCTCGGCGTGGCGCAGCAGCATGGTCACCACCTCGCCGAGGCGGGGCTCGGCGCGCTCGGGCGATCCGTTGAACGCGTTCTCCAGATCGCGGAACAGCCACGGCCGCCCGAGGCAGCCGCGCCCGATCACGACGCCGTCGCAGCCGGTCTGGGCGACCATCCGCAGGGCGTCGTCGGCGGTCCAGATGTCGCCGTTGCCCAGCACCGGAACGTCGGCGGGGACGACCTCGCGCAGCCGGGTGATGGCGTCCCAGTCGGCGAAGCCGCCGTAGTGCTGGCGGGCGGTGCGGGCGTGCAGCGCGACGGCCTGGACGCCCTCCTCGGCGGCGATCCGGCCGGCGTCGAGGTAGGTCAGGTGGTCTTCGTCGATGCCCTTGCGCATCTTCACGGTCACCGGCAGCGGGCCCGCGCTGGCAACGACCTCGCGGATGATCGACCGCAGCAACCGCCGCTTGTACGGCACCGCCGCGCCGCCGCCCCGCCGCGTCACCTTCGGCACGGGACAGCCGAAATTGAGGTCGATGTGGTCGGCCAGGTCTTCGTCGACGATCATCTTGGCGGCCCGGCCCATGATCACCGGGTCGACGCCGTAGAGCTGGATGCTGCGGGGCGTCTCTGTCGGCCCGAAACGGATCATCTCGTAGGTCAGCGGGTTGCGTTCGACCAGCGCCCGCGAGGTGATCATCTCGCACACGAACAGGCCACCGCCCTGCTCACGGCAGAGGGTGCGGTAGGCGCGGTTGGTGATGCCCGCCATGGGGGCCAGCACCACGGGGGGCCAGACGTCGAGCGACCCGATTTTCATCCTCTCATTGTCCTTCACGGGAAGAAGTGACCGGTGCATTAGCCTGATCACATGCTGCTGCGGCTACGGATCGCACTGCCAGACCGTCCCGGTGCCCTGGGCACCGTCACGCAGGCCCTCGGTGTCGCGGGGGCCGACATCATCCAGGTCGTCGTGCTCGACCGGGGCGACGAACGCGCGGTCGACGACTTCACGATCGCCTGGCCCGACACCGCCCCGCGCGAGCATCTCATCCGCGCGCTCGACGAGATCCCCGACATCAAGGTCGAGGGGGTCTGGGCCACCCGGGAGGCCCCCGGCACCTACCCCGAGCTGGAGATCCTCAAGTTCCTGACCACCGCCGGAGACCGCGCGCTGGCCACCTTGGTCGACGCGATGCCGGTGATGTTCAGCGCCGACTGGGCCGCCTGCGCGACCGAGCGCGCCTGCGAGGTGGTCTGTTCGAGCTGGCGGGCGCCCGAGTCGATCAGGTTCCCCGAGCTCGCGCCGTCCCGCCCGGTGGCGGCGACGCTGGAGGGGGGCGTCCACGTCGTCCACGCGCCGCTGCCCCCGCTGGCGCTGACCCTGCTGCTGGCCCGCGCCGAGGGGCCCGCCTTCCACCGCACCGAGGTGACCCGGCTGGCCCGGATCATCGACCTGTTCCTGCTGCTGCCAGCGATCGAAGAGGGCACAGAACGGGCCTTCCGGCAGGCGGGCCGTTAAAAGCCTTAAAAGCCTTTTTCTTTACGGCTCCCGCCTGCCCTCGGGCGCCACGACCGCTCAGCTCACATGGTCACGCCACGAGTGCTCCGGGTTGTAGCCGAGCACCTTCCTGGCCTTGTCGATCGACAGCAGCGTGCCGAACTCGCCCACGTCGTGGGTCAGCTCGACGCCGGGGAACTCCTCGCGGAGCAGGTCGGCCGACGGGCGGTTCATGATCGTGTCGGCGGCCGCGATCACGAAGCTCTCGGCCCCGGTGACCTCGGCCTCCAGGCCCACGCGGCAGGCCTGGGCCACGTCGCGCGCGTCGACGTAACCCCAGAGGTTCCAGCGGCGGGAGGCCGCGCTGTCCCAGTACGACGGGACGTTCGCGTAGTCCTCGACCAGATGGATGTTGGAGATCCGCAGCGCCACGAACGGGATGCCCGACCAGGCCGACACGTGTTCGGCGGTCGTCTCGGTCACGACCTTCGACAGGGCGTAGGTCGAGGTCGGCACCGGATAGTGGGCCTCGTCGACCGGGGCGTAGCGGGGGTCGTCGTCGAAGGGCAGGCCCAGCGTGGTCTCGCTGGAGGCCCAGACCACGCGGCGCAGCTTCAGGGCGGCCGCCGCCAGGAACACGTTGGCGTTCATGGTCACGTTGCGCTGGAAGGTGATCGCCGGGGTGGCCAGGCCGGGCGCGGGGATGTTGGCCAGGTGGACGACGGCCGTGCAGCCTTCGAGGACTTCGACGGCCTGCCCGTAATCCGTCAGGTCGGCGGCCAGCACGCCGGGGCCGGCGAGGTCGGTGGCGACCACGTCGTAGCCGTGTTCGCGCAGGTAGGCGACGACCACTTTGCCGGCCTTACCGGCGGCACCGGTGACACAAATGCGTTCCATGGCACCGAAGCCTTTCACATCCGGGCGAGTCGGTTGATACCGGTCGCATACAGGATTTTTGGTGCGTTTTTCTCTCCGCGCGCCAGGGTCAGCATGGCCCGGCCGATCTCCTCCGTGGAGGTGACCATCTTCGGGAAGAGCCGCGTGAAGACCGGCCAGATCGGGCTGCCGATCTTGTACATGACCCGGTAGGCGGGCGTCTTGCTCACCGCGCCGTGCATCGCGCGGATGAAGCCGGGACGCATCGCGTAGGCCCGGTCGAACCGCTCGAACAGCGCGTTCTCGGTCTCACCCTTCACCCGGGCCCACATCCGGTGCCCATGAGGGTCGGTGCCCTGCGCCGAGACGTACACGAAGACCACATCGCGCCGCAGCGTGCGGGCCACATCGGTGGTCAGTGTGTACGTCACCCGCCGGTAGTCGGCCTCTTTCATCCCGCTGGAGCTGACCCCGATGCAGAAGAAGACGGCGTCGTACCCCTGGAGAAACGTCGCGTACCCGGACGGGCGCGACACGTTGGCGATCACTTCGGTCAGTTTCGGGTCGGTGACGCCGGTGGGCGTGCGCCCCACGACGAGCACCTCGGACACGTCGGGGGCGAGCAGGCATTCCCGCAGGACCCCCTGGCCGACCATTCCGGTCGCCCCGAACACGATCACTCGCACATAAGCGACATTACGCCTGCACCACCACGGAGGTGACGATGAGCCCGCCCCGGGCCACCCAGCGGCCCCGGAACGCCGGTAGGGGCGAGTCGATGAGGATCCTGGCGGTAAACCCACCCTCATCAAAGGTCACATGGGCGTCTTCGAACCCCAGCCAGCGCCCGGTGATCGGGAACCACGCCTTGTAGACCGACTCCTTGGCGCTGAACAGCAGCCGGTCCCAGGCCACCGACGGGTCGTCGGCCGTCAGGGCCGCGATCACGACCCGCTCCTCGGGCAGCGAGACCACGCCGAGCACGCCCTCGGGGGTGGGTTCGTCGGGCTCGGCGTCGATGCCGATCGAGACCGCCACGTCGTCGGTGGCCACGGCGGCGCCCCGGTAGCCGTCACAGTGGGTGAGGCTGCCCACGATGCCCTTCGGCCACACGGGTTCGCGTTTCGGGCCGCGCAGGACGGGCGCGGAACCGTGGCCGAAAGAGGACAGGGCCTGGCGGGCGCACCAGCGGGCGGTGGCGAACTCGGCGCGGCGGCGCGGCACGACGTGGCCGAGCATCGCTTCCTCGTCGGGATGGAGATCGGCGCCGGGGGGATCGCCGAAGGCCTCATGCCACGCGACCCCGGGAGGAAGGACGGCTTCCAGCACAGCGGGAACCTTACCGTGTGGAGTGTCACGGTAAAGTGACAGCCCAGGAGGTCCGATGTCTGACAGCACGCCCGAGTCCGCCGTCGAGGCGGAGGTGATCGACGAGTCGGCTGACGGGGTCACCGACGCGGAGACCACGGAAGACGATCTCAAGCGCAAGTTCCGGGAGGCGCTCGACCGTAAGCGTCAGGCGCAGTCCGACCGCAACGGGAAGGGCGCTCGTGGGTCTTCGAAGATCCACGGCACGCATGAAGCCGCCGGCGGCAAACGTTCGTTCCGCCGCAAGAGCGGGGGCTGACGTCCACTGAGTGGGGCCGCCATCGGTGGGGGGCCTTCCGATCCGCGTGATCCGGGCGCACTATGGAAAGTGACATCCTGGGCGAAATCGCATGGAGCGGCTGTGCATAGTCACCTTCCGGCGGCGGTCCCGCTGCTGTCCCGAGGAAAGCACCGCAACCCGCGCAAGGGCGCGTGTTTCATGGAGTTCGCTTCCTACCTGGCCGGGGAGCGATGGAGTGATCATCCGGCCTGCACCCACCCGCTGCTGGCCGCCATGGCCCGGCTGGTCAACGACTACACCACCGACGCCAACCGGCAGCGCCTCGCGCCGCTGATCCCGTCGGTGATCGGGCTCACCACCACCGATCCACGGGCCGACGTCCGCATCGCGCTGCGCGCGGCGACGACCGCCCTGCCGGTCGTCGCGGCCGAGCGCCAGCTGGCGCTCGCGGTCTCGGTGCTGGCCGCGGAACACGTGCTCGCCGACCTCGACGGCCGGGAACCCGGTCTCGAACCGGCCAGCAAAGAGGCGCTCGACCTGGTGCCCGAGGCGGCCCGCTGGGCCTACGGCTTCCGCAGCGGGGTCAAGGTCTCCCGCCGCGGCTTCCGCCGCTACGCCGCGCCGAACACCGTTCAGCTCGCGGTCAGGGGGGTCTCACAGGCGTGTGTGGACGACCCCGACGCGATCCTGCGCGATCTGCTGACGGCCTCCATCGCCGACGTCCAGGCCATGGCGCCGGTCGACGATCAGGTGGACAGCCGGCCGCTGGCCTTCAGGGCGGGTCGATAGAGCGCGCCTCCGGCGAGGATCGCCACGCAGGCCGCGCCGAGCATGAAGCCCCAGCTCACGTCGGTCAGGTGGTGCATGCCCCGATAGAGGCGCGAGGCGGCGATGCCCAGCGGGATGCCCAGGCCGATCGCCAGCAGCACCCATCGCATGATCGCGTGCCGGTGCAGGTGCAGGGTGAGCACGGCGGCGACCCCGAAGTAGAAGGCGACCCCGGCGCTGGTGTGTCCCGAGGGCCAGCTGGAGGTGGGCGGCGCCGGGTCGAGGTGGGCGACCTCGGGCCGGGGCCGCTGTGAGATGACGGTCGACGCCAGGAAGATCAGCGACTGCGACCACACGGCGAAGATCAGGAAGACCGACTCACGCCAGCGCTTGTAGGCGATCCGGAACCCGATCGCGAAGATCGCCGTGGCGACGACGATCACCGGCGTGTCCGAGAACGACGACACGACGTCGGTGACCCCGTTCCATAACGGTGACCGCTCCCCCGCGACCTCCCGGCTGACCGCCTCGTCCCGCTCGATCAGCCAGCTGTCCCCCAGCACGTTGACGAGCAGCAGCCCGGTCCCGAGCGTGGCGACGAGTAAGGCGAACAGGGGAAGCAGGATCCGCCGCCCGACCTCCTTGAAGTCGACCCGCTGCCAGGGATGCTTCGCCGGAACGGAGGGGGCGGGACTCGTCGTCACCATCGGGGGCTCCCATCTCGGGCTCGACGTTTTTCTGATGAGGTGGTCATCGGAGTTCGCCCCGGCCGTTCGGCGTGACGATCTCCGGTTCGATGCCTTCCAAGTGGGGTTCGACCGGGCGGCGGCCCATCCTTCGCCGCCAGGCCTCGAAGCCCGCGGCCGTGGCGAACACGACGACCAGCGCGAGGATCATCCCGGCCACGACGTCGCTCACCCAGTGCACCCCGAGGGCCACCCGGGTGAACGCGACCGTCACCGACACCAGCGCGGCCAGCACCCAGGCGACCGTGCGCCAGACACCGTGCAGCACCGGCAGCAGGACCAGCACCAGCGTGACCGCCCCCAGCGCCGCGTTGAGCGCGTGCCCCGACGGGAACGACCAGCCGGGCGCCCACGAGACCGGGTCGGGCAGCATCGGCCGGGCCCGCTCAACGGCGACCTTCACGGCCAGCCCGATCACCCCACCCGCGATCACCGTCGTGATCGCCCAGATCGCCAGCCGGGGCGCCCCGCGCAGCACCATGTAGACGGCCGCGCCGCCCACCAGCACCCGCCAGGTCTCCGGCGCGAGCGCGTCGGTGATGAACCGCATGACATCGGCGAAGGCCGGATTCTGGAGGGCGAACCCGTGCAGATCGGCCGCCACCCCCTGGTCGAGCCGGTAGAGCGGCGTGAACGCGTTCTTCACCAGAACGAGCAGCAACATGAAGGGGACCAGCAGAACCGCGGCCGCCAGGGCCGCCACCGTCAGCCGGGCGCCCAAGGCACCATCGGGTCCCAACAGCCATCGGCGCATCTCCGTCATGGACGCCCGTGCTACCCCGGCGGACGCCCGACGAACATCAACAGCCGACGCGCAAGGGTGCCTTCGCCGACCAGCGGCCCGAGGTGGCGTCCTGGGCTCGGGCGTAGGCGTTGGGGGTGCCGGTGCAGTGGGGCAGGCCGGTCTTCTTGCCCCAGCTGCCGCCCGGGTAGCCGGGGAACTCGGCGGCGGCGATGACGCCGCTCCAGACCAGGTCGCCGTCGAGGCGGCGGACGTACAGCTTGACCTGGCCGACGTTGTAGTGGCTGCCGTTGAGCTTCACGAGGTGGGCGTTGGTGGTGATCCACAGTTTCGCCAGGACCTGGCGGGACTCGTCGGCGGCGTTGTCGGCCTTGGCCTGGTCGCGGACCGAGGGGAGGACGCAGACGTCGTCCTCGTGGAAGGCCTCGCGCCAGACGTAGCCGTCTTCGCAGGTGTGGGTGTCGTCCACCCAGCGGGTGCGCTTGAGCGCGTTGTCGGCGAGGGTGCGGGCCCGGGTCGCGGGGGTCACGCAGACCTTGTCGGCGGGGCGGGCGGCGCGCGCGACGAAGCCCTCACGGCAGAGCTGCGGCGCGGCGGCCTGGGCGGGGACGGCGACAGCGCCGAGCAGTAAGGCGGCGGCCGTGAGGGTACGCAGGATCATGGGTGGAGCTCCAGGGGGCGTGGGCGTTGCCCTCCCTTATGCACCCGGGCGCCTGCAAGCGGCTTGCAAACGCGTGTCAGGCCGACTGGAGCAGGGCGTAGGCGCCGCCGGCGCGGACCAGGTCGTCGTGGGATCCGGTCTCGGTGACGCGGCCGTGTTCCATGACCACGATGCGGTCGGCGGTCCGGATCGTGGACAGCCGGTGGGCGACCACGAGCACGGTCCGCCCGGCCACCAGGCGGGCCATCGCCTCCTGGATCAGCTTCTCGGAGCGGGTGTCGAGGGCGCTCGTGGCCTCGTCCAGGATCAGGATTCTCGGGTCTCTGATCAGGGCGCGGGCGATGGCCAGGCGCTGTTTCTGGCCGCCCGACAGGCGGGCGCCGCGTTCGCCGACCACGGTGTCCCAGCCGTCGGGGAAGCGGTCGACGAACTCGGTGGCGTTGGCGTCCTCCAGCGCCCGGCGCACGACCTCGTCGGGGACCTCGGGCAGGCCGTAGGTGACGTTCTCGCGGACGCTGCCCTCGAACAGGATCGACTCCTGCGGCACGACCGACACGAAGCGGCGGTAGGTGCGCAGGTCGAGGGTCTCCATGTCGACGCCGTCGAGCAGGATGCGGCCCTGCGTCGGGCGGAGGAAGCCGATGACGAGGTTGAGGACGGTGGACTTGCCCGCGCCGGAGGCGCCGACGAGGGCCACGGTTTCGCCGGGGCGTACAGAGAGGGAAAGATCTTTGACGCCGTAGGTGAAGGCGACGTCCTGGAAGTCGAGGCGGCCGGTGACCCGGGCGACCTCGGCCTTGCCGTCGTTCTGTTCCAGGTCGGGGGCCTGGAGGACCTCGCCGATCGAGCGCACCGACTCCAGGCCCTTGCTGAAGATCGGGGTCAGGCTCATCAGCGACGTGATCGCGGTGGTCAGCGTGGTGAAGAAGGTGCTGAGCATGACGACGTCGCCGGGCGACAGCGCGAACACGCGGTAGTACGACACCAGCGCCGCCCCCGCGAGGCACACGACGCCGAGGGTGTTGAGCAGGATCCAGGCGAGCGAGCCGAACCGGCCGTTGACGAGGTCGAGGCGCAGTCCCGAGCGCAGCACGTTGCGGAGGGTGCCGTCGACGCGGTGCAGGGCGTCCTTCTCCAGGCCGTGGGCGCGGGTGATCGGGATCAGGTGGGTCATCTCGGTCACCCGGGACGACAGCCGCTCGACCTCCAGGCGGAAGCTCTCGTTGTCGGTCCGCATGCGGTCGCGCATCTTCATGACGAGGATCGCGGCGGCCGGGACGACGACCAGGAACACCGGCAGCGCCTGCGGCACCTTGATCGCGATCACCGTCACGCCCCCGGCCAGCATCACGAGGGCCGACAGGCCGATGTCGCCGGCCTGCTGCGACATCGTCTCGACGCTCTCGACGTCGCGGATGACCTTGGTCTGCAGCACTCCGGCGCTGACCCGGGCGTGGTAGCCGATCGAGAGCTGCTGCATCCGGGCGCAGAGCGAGGAGCGCAGTCCGGTGCTCACCTTGCGGATGGTGCCGCTGAGGTGGCGTACATAGAGCAGGTGGAAGGGGTAGTTCAGGGTCAGCAGCAGGCAGAGCACCCCGGCGTTGACCCAGATCCCGCTGACCGGGCCGCCGTCGACCAGGACGTCGATGATGTTGGCGGTCACCAGCGGCAGCATCCACGTGGGGCTGTGCTTGAACACGAAGGCGACCACCGCGATCAGGAGCGATGCGCGGTGGTCGCGGTAGAGGTAGGCGAGTGTCCGGATCGGATGCTCGCCCCGGTAGCGATGGTCGAGCTCACCCATCGAAATCCCCCAATGTGCAACAAATCTACAGATCAGGTAGATCTTCGCGCATCAGGCTGCAAACTTCACAGGGTGGAGTAGATGACCTTCCACACGCCGCCGTAGAGGCACTGGTCGGAGACGACGACCTTCTTGCGCTTGGGCTCCGAGCAGACCTTGAGCTCGACGTGGGTCGCGTGCTTGTACGTGAAGCTGTAGGCCGCGGGGGTCTTGTAGGTGCAGTCGCGGTAGGTCTTGTGGGTGAAGGGCTGCTGGCCGTTCTTCTGGTAGGTGATCCGGAAGATGGCGTAGCCGCAGTTGGTGCCCTTGTTCAGGTCGGCGATCTTGCCGCTGACCTTGATGTCGGCGTCTTCGATGACGGCGCCGGGGTTGGTGATGACGCCAGAGACGGAACCGTAGGCGTAGGACTTCTTGCCGGCGCCGTAACGCTCGAACTTCTTGGCGGGGGCCTGCTGGGCCAGCTCGGTCTTCGAGGCGACCGGAGGGGTGTCGGCGAACGCGGGAGCGGTGGGGAGGACGACGAGGGCGAGAGCTGCGACGAGGCCGCCAAGGAGGCGCACGGCTGGTTCCCTTCGGGGGGTTTGTCTCTGTTGTGCTCCTACCATCTCGGAATCTCCTTGCATGACGCTTACGATCCGGTATATGGCAGCAGTCCTGAATGCCCGGCGGGTCGCATGGGACGCCGCACGGGTGATCGTCGAGGCGTCGACGGCCGAGGCCTACTGGTGGGTGGGCGACATGGTCAACCGCCACCTGGGCGTGATGTACCAACTCAAACTGGCCGAGACCCGGCTCCGGGTCCTGGAGAACGACGAGGTCACGGTCGCGGAGACCGGGATGTGGCGGGCCCGGTTCGACGAACTGCTGGGCGAGCGGCCCGACCTGATTCCGCTGGTCGCGGACCTGACGAAGGAGACCGCCGCCCGCCTTTAAGGTGGCGTTCATGACTTTTGTGGTGGTTCGCTGATGCGCGCGGTGGTCTACGACGCTTTCAAGGAACAGCCGTCGGTGCGCGAGGTGCCCGATCCGGTCGCGGGGCCCGGCGAGGTGGTCGTCAAGGTCGAGGCCACCGGGCTGTGCCGGAGCGACTGGCACGGGTGGCAGGGCCACGACTCCGACATCCAGACGTTCCCGCACGTCCCCGGGCACGAGTTCGCCGGGGTGATCACCGAGGTCGGGCCCGGGGTGACCGGCTGGGCGGCCGGCGACCGGGTCACCGCGCCGTTCATCATGTCGTGCGGCCAGTGCGCCGAGTGCCGCAGCGGCAACCACCAGGTGTGCCCGGCGCAGACCCAGCCCGGGTTCACCCACTGGGGCTCCTACGCCGACTACGTGGTGGTCCGCAACGCGGCGGTGAACCTCATCGCGCTGCCCGCCGACCTGTCGTTCGGAGCCGCCGCCGCGCTGGGGTGCCGGTTCGCGACCGCGTTCCGCGCCGTGGTCCATGTGGGGCGGGTACGTCCCGGCGAGTGGGTGGCCGTCCACGGGTGCGGCGGGGTCGGGCTGTCCGCGGTGATGATCGCGGCGGCGGCCGGGGCCCGGGTGGTCGCGGTCGACGTGCACCCCGACGCCCTCGCGCTGGCCGCCGCGGCCGGGGCGACCGAGACGCTGCCCCCGGGCCGGCTCGACCGGCTGGTCTCGGTGACCGGCGGCGGGGCCCATCTGTCGATGGACGCCTACGGCAGCCCCGAGACCTGCGTCAACTCGATCGCCGGGCTGCGCAGGCGCGGGCGGCACGTGCAGATCGGGCTGCTGCCCGAGGGCGCCGACGTGCCGATGGGCCGGGTCATCGCGTGGGAGCTGGAGGTCCTCGGCAGCCACGGCATGCCCGCGCACGCCTACCCCGAGATGCTCGCCCTCATCGAGAGCGGTTCGCTGGTGCCGGAGATGCTGATCACCCGGACCATCACCCTGGACGAGGCCCCCGAGGCACTCGTCCTGGGTGGCAGGCCCGGGGTGACGCTGATCAGCCCTTGAAGCCGCGCAGCCGCAGGCTGTTGGTGACCACGAACACCGACGACAGCGCCATCGCGGCCCCGGCGATCATCGGGCTGAGCAGACCCAGCGCGGCCAGCGGCAGGGCGGCGACGTTGTAGGCGAAGGCCCAGAACAGGTTGCCCTGGATGATCCGCAGCGTCCGCCGCGACAGCCGGATCGCCGACGCGGCCACCCGCAGGTCGCCTCTGACCAGGGTGAGGTCGGCGGCCTGGATGGCGGCGTCGGTGCCGGTGCCCATGGCCAGGCCGAGGTCGGCCTGCGCGAGCGCGGCGGCGTCGTTGACGCCGTCGCCGACCATGGCGACCACGCGGCCCTCGGCTTGGAGGCGCTTGACGGCGTCGACCTTGCCGACCGGGAGGACCCCGGCGATGACCTCGTCGATGCCGACCTGGTCGGCGACCCTGCGGGCGACGGCCTCGTTGTCACCGGTCAGCAGCACCGGCTTGAGCCCGAGCGCCTTCAGCTCGGCGACGGCCGTGGCCGACGAGGGCTTGAGCACGTCGGTGACCGTCATCCGCGCCGCGGGCTCGCCGTCGATCGTCACGGCGATGCCGTGGTCGGCGCGGCCGATGACGACGTCACGGCCCTCCACCCGCCCGCGGACACCCTCGCCCGGGGTGGCCACGAAGTCGGTGACCGGCGGCAGGTTGGTGTGGCCACGGGTGAGCGCCCTGGCGATGGGGTGTTCCGAGGCGTGTTCGACGGCGGCGGCGAGGCGGCGGACGGTCTCCTCGTCGAAGCCGGGTGCCACGGTCACCTCGGTGAGGGTCATCCGGCCCTCGGTGACGGTGCCGGTCTTGTCGAGCACCACGGTGTCCACCCGCCGGGTCGACTCCAGTGCCTCCGGGCCCTTGATCAGGATGCCGAGCTGGGCACCCCGGCCGGTGCCGACGAGCAGCGCGGTCGGGGTGGCCAGCCCGAGGGCGCACGGGCAGGCGATGATCAGCACCGCCACGGCGGCGGTGAAGGCCGCCGTCGCGCCCGCGACCGGGAGCCAGAACCCGAGGGTGCCCACCGCGAGGGCGATCACCACCGGCACGAACACCCCGGAGATCCGGTCGGCCAGCCGCTGCACCTGGGCCTTGCCGGTCTGGGCCTCCTCGACCATGCGGGCCATCTGGGCGAGCGTGGTGTCGGCCCCGACCTTCACGGCCCTCACCACGAGGCGCCCACCGGCGTTCACGGTCGCGCCGGTCACGGCGTCGCCCGCGCGCACCTCCACCGGCATCGACTCACCGGTGAGCATCGAGGCGTCGACCGCCGAGGCGCCCTCGTGGACGACGCCGTCGGTGGCGATCTTCTCCCCCGGCCGGACGACGAACAGGTCGCCGACCTTGAGCAGTTCGGCCGGGATGCGCGTCTCCTTGCCGTCGCGCAGCACCGCGACGTCTTTGGCGCCGAGTTCCATCAGGCTGCGCAGCGCTGCTCCGGCGCGGCGTTTGGCGCGGGCCTCGAAGTAGCGCCCGGCCAGCAGGAACGCGGTCACGCCCGCGGCGGTCTCCAGGTAGATGTTGCCGGAGCCGTCGGTGCGCTCGATCGCGAACGAGAACGGGTGGACCATCCCCGGCTCCCCGGCGGTGCCGAGGAACAGCGCCCACAGCGACCAGCCGAAGGCGGCCAGCGTGCCCAGCGACACGAGGGTGTCCATGGTCGCGGCGCCGTGGCGGAGATTCGTCCAGGCGGCCTTGTGGAAGGGCCAGCCGGCGTAGACCACCACGGGGGCGGCGAGCGTCAGCGAGAGCCACTGCCAGTAGGTGAACTGGAACGCCGGGACCATCGCCAGCACGATCACCGGGACGGCGAGCACGACGGCGGTGATCAGCCTGGCGCGCAGAGGATCGCCGGTCTCGGCAGGCGGGTTCTCCTCGGGGAGCTGGGCCGTGTATCCGGCCTTCTCCACCTCTTCGACCAGGGCCTTCACCGACACACCCGGGGCGAAGACGACGTTGGCCTTCTCGGTGGCGTAGTTGACCGTGGCGGTCACGCCGTCGATCTTGTTGAGCTTGCGCTCGATCCGGTTGGCGCACGACGCGCAGGTCATGCCGCCGATGGAGAGCTGGATCAGATTGGACATGTCTATCCCGCCAGCGTGAACGACGCGGTTCGGACGGTGCCGTCGTGCTTGAAGTCGAAGAACAGCCGGTAGGAGCCGCCTTCCGGGGGCGCCTGGGCCATGAAGATCAGCCCGGTCATGGGGTGGACGTGCAGGTAGGCCAGGTCGCCCGCGCGCAGCGCCACCAGGTGTCCCTGGGCGCCCAGGTAGGGCTCCAGCTCACGGATGCGCTCGCCGTCTTTGCTGACCGTGAACGAGAGCGGTGAGGGCTGGCCCGGGTTCATCTCGCCCTGGAGGGTGACGGTGTAGCCGTCGACCGTGGAGGTGCGGCTCGTCTCGGGGAACGGCTCCGGGCGGAAGTCGCCCGGCGCGGTCAGGTCGGCGCCGAGGGTCAGGGCCGGGCCGCCTTCGGGGGCGAAATCGGCGTACATGCGGTAGGTGCCGGGGTCCGGGAGGGTGAGCGGGATCGTCCAGGTGCCGTCGGGGGCCAGTTCGGGGTGCAGGTGCTGGAAACCGCCGAGGTCGCGCGGTGCCACGATCAGGTGGAGCTTCTTCTCGTGGGCGACCTGGTAGGCGGTGACCGGCTTCCCGTCGGGGCCGATCACGTGGAAGGCGAAGTCGTGGCTCTCGCCCGGCTTCAGGTCGGTGGTCACCGGGTGGAGGCGGTAGCCGTCCTGGGAGATCTGGAGACCGCCGGGCACGTGGCTCGCGGGCTCGCCGGTCGTCTCCTCGTGGGCGTGGCCGCCGCCGTGGGCGGGCGCCTCTTCCGGAGTGTAGGTCGCGGAGCCGCGCGGAGGGTCGGTCTGGGTCGCGCCGACCGCGTAGGCCCCGCCGAAGACGACGGCGAGGCCGGCGGCGAAGACGCCCAGCTTCGTGGCGGTGTTCACGCCGGGCCCACCAAGGTGTAGCCGGCCTCCTCGACGGCGGCCTTCACGGCGGACTCGTCGACCTGGCCCTCGCTGGTCACGGTCACCCGGCCGGTCGGCACGTCGACCTTGACGTCGCTGACGCCCGCGATGCCGCCGACCTCCTCGGAGACGGAGCTCGCGCAGTGGCCGCAGGTCATGCCGGTGACGGTGTATGCGGTGACGGTCATGGCGATTTCTCTCTTTCGTGAGTCAGGAACGGACGAGCCGGGCGATGGCCTCGGAGGCTTCCTTGATCTTCGCGTCGGCCTCGGGACCGCCCTTGGCGGTGGCCTCGGCGACACAGTGGGCCAGGTGCTCCTCCAGCAGCGCGAGCGCGAACGACTGGAGCGCGCGGTTGGCGGCCGACACCTGCGTCAGGACGTCGATGCAGTATTTGTCTTCCTCGACCATCCGCTGCAGGCCCCTGACCTGCCCCTCGATGCGGCGGAGCCGCTTCAGATGGTCTTGCTTGTGATCGGTGTAGCCGTGCATCGCGACCTCCCCGGCGCTTCGTCCTTGCGAAATCATACCCCTAGGGGGTAGTGGTATAGAAGCTAGCATACCCCCGGGGGGTTATTTCAAGGAGGATCACGAAATGCACGATCACCACGTGGCGCGCTTCCGGCGCCTGTTCTGGGTGATGCTGGCGCTGGCCGTGCCCGCGGTCCTGGCCTCCGGCATGTTCGCGATGATCGTCGGCTACTCGGCGCCCGACGTGCCCTGGCTCTCACCGGTCCTCGGCACCGTCATGTATCTCTGGGGCGGCAGCCCCTTCCTGACCGGGGCGTTCGGCGAGCTGAAGGCGCGGCGGCCCGGGATGATGCTGCTCATCGGGCTGGCCATCACGGTCGCCTTCGTCGCCTCGCTGGGGGCGAGTCTCGGGCTGCTCGACCACGGGCTCGACTTTTGGTGGGAACTGGCGCTGCTGATCGTGATCATGCTGCTGGGCCACTGGATCGAGATGCGCTCGCTGGCCCGCACCACCTCGGCGCTCGACTCCCTGGCCGCCCTGCTGCCCGACGAGGCCGAGCGCGCCGACGGCACGGTGGTGCCGCCCTCGGAGCTGGAGGTGGGCGACGTCGTGGTGGTCCGGCCGGGAGGCAGGGTGCCCGCCGACGGCGTGATCGTCTCGGGCTCCGCCGGCATGGACGAATCGATGATCACCGGCGAGTCGGCGACCGTCCGGAGGGGCGAGGGCGACCAGGTCGTGGCCGGGACGGTCGCGACCGACTCGGGCCTGCGGGTGCAGGTACGGGCCGTCGGCGAGGACACCGCGCTGGCCGGCATCCGGCGGCTGGTCGAGGCCGCGCAGAACTCGACCTCCCGGGCCCAGCGGCTCGCCGACCGGGCGGCGGCCCTGCTGTTCTGGTTCGCGCTCGGCGCGGGCCTGGTCACGGCGGTCGTGTGGACGCTGCTCGGGCAGCCCGACGAGGCCGTGATCAGGACCATCACGGTGCTGGTGATCGCCTGCCCCCATGCCCTCGGGCTGGCGATCCCCCTGGTGGTGTCGATCGCCACCGAGCGGGCGGCGCGGATGGGCGTGCTGATCAAAGACCGGCTGGCGCTGGAGAGCATGCGGACCGTGGACACCGTCGTGTTCGACAAGACGGGCACCCTGACGAAGGGCGAACCGGCGGTGACGTGGGTGACGTCGGACGAGGTGCTGACGCTCGCGGCGGCGGCCGAGGCCGACTCGGAACACCCGCTGGCCAGGGCGATCGTGGCGGCGGCCAAGGAGCGCGGGCTGGCGATCGAACCGGCCTCGGAGTTCACCTCCTCCCCGCGGTCGGCGTGTCCGCGCTGGTCGGGGGCGTGCGGGTGCGGGTGGGCGGGCCTGGACTCCTCGCTCAGGAGGGGGCCGTGGCGCTGCGGGAGAGCGAGGGGTCGACGGTCCTCCACGTGCTGGCCGACGACGTGATCGCCGGGGCGCTGACATTGGCCGACGAGATCCGGCCGGAGTCGCGGGAGGCGGTCGCGCGGCTGACGGCGCGCGGTGTCGAGGTGGTGATGATCACCGGGGACGCCCGTGAGGTGGCCGCCGTCGTCGCTTCGAAGTTGGGGATCGAGCGCTACTACGCGGGGGTTCGGCCCGAGGACAAGGCGGGAGCCGTACAGGACCTTCAGAACGAAGGGCGGCGCGTCGCGATGGTCGGCGACGGGGTGAACGACGCGCCCGCGCTGGCGCGGGCGGACGTCGGCGTCGCGATCGGGGCGGGGACCGACGTCGCGATCGCGTCGGCCGGGGTCATCCTCGCCGGGGACGACCCCAGAGCCGTGCTGTCGATCATGGATCTGTCCCGGGCGGCCTACCGGAAGATGAAGCAGAACCTCTGGTGGGCCGCGGGTTACAACCTGATTTCGGTCCCGCTGGCGGCGGGCGTGCTCGCCCCGATCGGGTTCACGTTGCCGATGTCCGTCGGGGCGATCCTGATGTCGGCCTCGACCGTCGTGGTCGCGACCAACGCTCAGCTCCTGCGCAGGCTCGCGTAGAGGTCTCTTGTACGTTCGGCGACGGCCGGCCACGAGAACGAGCCGACCGCCCTCTTCCGCCCGGCCTCGCCCATGCGGGCGGCGAGGGCGGGGTCGGCGAGCAGCCGGTTGACGTCGGCGGCGATGGCGCGCGCGAAGACGGCCGGGTCGCGCGGCTCCCCGTGCTCACCGGCGTCGATGGGCACCAGGAAGCCGGTCTCGCCGTCGGCGACGACCTCGGGGATCCCGCCGGTCGCGGTGGCCACGACGGCGGTCTCGCAGGCCATCGCCTCCAGGTTGACGATGCCCATGGGCTCGTAGACCGACGGGCAGACGAAGACGGTCGCGTGGGTGAGGATCTCGATGATCTCCGGGCGCGGGCGCATCTCGGTGATCCAGATGACCCCCTCGCGGGTGGCCTGGAGCTCCTGGACGAGCGCCGTCACCTCCGCCGCGATCTCGGGCGTGTCCGGGGCTCCGGCGCAGAGCACGAGCTGGGCCGCCGGGTCGAAGTCGCGGGCGGCCCGCAGCAGGTGGGTCAGGCCCTTCTGGCGGGTGATGCGGCCGACGAAGACGACATAGGGCTTGCCGGGATCGATGCCGTGCCTGGTGAGAGCTTCCTGCGTCTTCGCGGGCGCGTACTCGTCGGTGTCGATGCCGTTGTGGATCACCGTCACCCGGTTCGGATCGATCTCCGGGTAGGCGGTCAGGACGTCGCGGCGCATGCCGCCCGACACGGCGATGATCGCGTCGGCCGCCTCCAGCGCGGTCCGCTCGGCCCACGACGACAGCACGTAGCCGCCTCCGAGCTGCTCGGCCTTCCAGGGGCGGTGCGGTTCGAGGCTGTGGGTGGTGACGACGTGCGGAATTCCGTACAACATCTTGGCGATGTGGCCCGCAAAGTTGGCGTACCAGGTGTGGGAGTGGACGAGATCGGCCCCGGCGCAGGCGGAGGCCATCTCCAGATCGGTCCCGAGCACCTGGATGGCGGCGTTCGCCGAGGTCAGGCCGGGTGGAGTGGCGTAGGCGTCGGCTCCATCGCGCGGTTCGCCGAAGCAGCGGACCCGCGCGTCGAGGAGCCGGCGCAGCTCGCGCGAGAGGTACTCGATGTGCACACCCGCGCCGCCGTAAACGTCGGGCGGGAACTCACGGCTCAAAAGATCGACACGCATATGCGCAGCCTAGTGTTTGCGACCGTTTTGACGGGTTAAGGTCTGCGTCATGAGGGTCATGGCAATTGTGCTCGCCGGTGGGGAAGGGAAGCGGCTGATGCCGCTGACCGCAGACCGGGCAAAACCGGCAGTACCGTTCGGCGGGATCTACCGGCTCATCGATTTCGTCCTGTCGAACCTGGCCAACGGCCACTATCTCCAGATCGTGGTCCTGACCCAGTACAAGAACCACAGTCTCGACCGGCACATCTCGCGCACCTGGCGCCTGTCGGCGATGCTCGGCAACTACGTGACGCCGGTCCCCGCCCAGCAGCGCCTGGGCCCGCGCTGGTTCTCCGGCTCGGCCGACGCCCTCTTCCAGAACCTCAATCTGGTGTACGACGAGCTGCCCGACCACGTGATCGTCTTCGGCGCCGACCACATCTACCGCATGGACCCGCGCCAGATGGTCGAGCAGCACATCGACTCGGGCGCCGACGTGACGGTGGCGGCGATCCGCCAGCCGCTGGCCCTGTCCGACCAGTTCGGCGTCATCGACACCGACCCGACGGGCCGCCGCATCACCGCGTTCCGCGAGAAGCCGAAGGACGCCGTCGGCCTGCCCGACTCCCCCGGCGAGATCTACGCCTCGATGGGCAACTACGTCTTCCGCACCCAGGCCATGATCGAGGCCCTCCGCGAGGACGCCATCGACCCCGCCAGCAAGCACGACCTGGGCGGCAACATCATCCCGATGATGGTCAAGGCCGGCAGCGCCGAGGTGTACGACTTCAAGGACAACAAGGTCCCCGGCTCGACCGAGCGCGACCGGGGCTACTGGCGCGACGTCGGAACCCTGGACGCCTACTACGACGCCCACATGGACCTGATCTCCCCCCACCCGGTCTTCAACCTGTACAACGACCGGTGGCCGATCTACACGGGCCACGACCCGCTGCCGCCGGCCAAGTTCGTCCACAACGACGGCGACCGGGTCGGCCGGGCGATCGACTCACTGGTGTCCGCGGGTGTGATCATCTCCGGCGGCCTGGCGCTGCGGTCGGTGCTGTCACCCGGCGTGATCCTGCACAGCCACGCGCAGGTCGAGGACTCGGTGCTGATGGGCAACGTGAAGGTCGGACGCGGCGCCATCGTGCGCCGCGCCATCATCGACAAGAACGTCGTCATCCCGGACGGCGCCCGCATCGGCTTCGATCTCGAGGAGGACCGCGAACGCTTCGCGGTCACCCATGACGGTGTCGTGGTGATCGGCAAGAACGAGATCATCGACCGCTGAAGGCCGATCGGATCGGCCTTTCTTCATCTGCCGTTGATGCGCCACGTGGGCTCGACGACCGTCCAGGCGTCGGCCCACTCCCGGCGGACCCGGCGCCACACCAGCATCCGGGTCAGGCCGAGCAGGGCGCAGGTGCCGACGATCGCCGCGAGGGGCACTCCGGTGCCCACGGTCAGCGCGGCGACGACGGTGGTCTCACGGTCGCGTGGACGCGGCACGACCTGGCCCTTCGCGTCGGTATAGATGGTGATCTTCTGGCCTTTGACCGCCAGGACCGGGGCCTGGACGAGCCCCTCGTGGTTCACACCGTCGAGGCCCTTCCAGCTCGCCTGGACGGTCGCGGTCGCCGGGGCGTTGACGCTCGTGTGCATGCGGGCGTCGCCCAGTAGTGTCGCCTCGGTGGCGTGCCGGGCATGGGCCTGTTGTTGTTCCGTACGGACACCCTCGCCGTAGGCCTTGATCCCCAGCATCAGCCCGCACACCACAGCGGCGAGCGTGACGAGGACGGCCAACCGACGGACCGTCGCCTCGACGCGGTCACACGGGCGGCGCAACGGGTTCCGGTCGAATCCGAGCCAACGCCGGAACCGGATCACGGGATTTGCAGCCATCTCCCCACCTCTAGGGAGACCTACCACTTCACATCCGGTTTATGCCTATTTCCGAATTTGTCAGGAGGGCTTTCCCAGGGTTCGCGTTACGCTCGAGGGCGTGCGTCCAGCCCTCGTCGTCCTCACGGCGTTGCTCCTGCTCACGGCCTGCTCCAAGGAGGAGCCCAAGCCCATCCCCGGCACGGAGGTCCCCAGCGGTTTCCACCGCATCGGCGGCACCGCGACCGGCCTCTCGATCGGCGTCCCGACCAGTTGGAAAAGCGCCGACTTCTCGAAGCCCGACGGCGAGGCCCAGATGAACGCCACCGGCCTGACCGGCGAGGCCCTTGAGCGGGCCAGGAAGACCCTGAGGGCCCTCATATCCACCAAGGCCGTCTACGCCGTCGATCTCGCCAGCCAGCAGGAGTCCCCGGCCGGTCTGGTCACCAACCTCAGCGGCCTGTGCGCGCCCAGCGTGGGCGCCTCCGACGACGCACTGATCGCGGCGGCCAAGAAGGAGATCGCCGCCTACGACGCGAAGATCGTCGATGCGCGCCCGGTGACAATGGGCACGGTCCGCGGCGTGCGCATCCGCTACACCGCGGAGATGTACGGCACCCAGTCCCAGGGCACCCAGTACTACATCCCCTCCCCCAAGGGCACGACCTGCGTGGTCACCCTGACGACCGACCTGCCGGGCAAGGAGGGCCTGTTCGAGCAGATCGGCGCGACGATCAGGCTTCTGTGATCCGGAACCTGGGGAGGCTTTCGGGGTAGTTCTCCCGGATCCAGGTGACGAGGTGTTCGCGGACGTCACATCGGAGGTCCCAGGCGCTGGCGGAGTCGGCGGCGGACATGAGGGCGCGGATCTCGACCAAGCCGTTGGGGAGCACGTCGGTGACCTGGAGGGTCCAGTCCTTCTGGTCCCAGAGGGGGTTCTCCTTGATCGCCCGGTGCAGTTCGGCCCGTAGTTCGGGGATCGGCACCATCCAGTCGACCCGGAGGAAGACGGTGGCGAGGATCCGGCTCTCGTGCCGGGTCCAGTTCTCGAACGGGTTGTTGGCGAAGTGGGAGACGGGCAGCATCAGCCGCCGCTCGTCCCAGAGCCGCAGCGACACATAGGTCAGGGTCAGCTCCTCGACGCGCCCCCACTCCCCCTCGACCACTACGACGTCGTCAAGCCTTATGGCGTCGGAGAAGGCGAGCTGGAGCCCGGCCAGCAGGTTGCCGAGGGTCGACTGCGCGGCGATACCGACGAGCACCCCCGCGATCCCCGCTGATGCGAGCAATCCCGCACCCAGTGCCCTGACCTGAGGGAATGTGAACAACATCGCCCCGAGGGCGACCACGATGACGACGGCCGCGCAGACCCGTCTGACGAGGGCGATCTGTGTCCTGATCCGGCGCGCCCGCCGGTTGGCCTCGCCCTCGACCAGAACCAGCCGTTCCAGGACGACATCCGTTACCGAATAAGCCGCCTGGATGACGAGCCACGTCACGCAGAAGATCAGCGCGAGTGTCGTGAGATGCCCGACCCAGCCTTCGGCATCCGGCGGGATGAGGCCGCGATCGTAGACGGCCGTGGCGGTGGCGAGGGCCGCGGTCACGAACCCGGGCCAGGTGCAACGCCGGACCAGCGGCCCGGCAAGGGCCCATCGTTCTCCGATGAGCCGTGAGCGCAGGATGCGTCTGACCAGCTCAACCGCGATGAGGGCGGCGAGCACGGCGATGGCGAGGGAGATCCAGTTCCATGCGTCCGTCACGTGACGAGATCATCACATTTCCGGCTTTTTGTCAGATTATTGCCAGGAGCAGAAGCCAGCCACGGACCCTGAGGCCGACCACGGGCGCAGAGGCCGACCACGCGCGCAGAGATCGGCCAAAGACGCAGAGTCCGGGCTCGGACACA
>NZ_BAAGDO010000008.1:389241-402625 GCF_054661255.1 Herbidospora sp. RD11066 | reverse complement strand
GGGTCGGGGCTCGGACACAGGGTCGGGGCTCGGACACAGGGTCGGGGCTCGGACACAGGGTCGGGGCTCGGACACAGGGTCGGGGCTCGGACACAGAGATGGGCCATGGACCCAGAGTCCGATCTCGGACGCAGAGTCCGGGCCAAGCCGCAGAGAAAGTCGATCGGGCAAGCTCCAAAGCCTTAATCGCCGAAGACCGATTCATCTCCCTATTGCCTGATGCCCAAGTCAGTCAGGATGTCCCGCGAGCGGATGGTTTCGACGCCGAACCAGTCGTGGAAGTCGGGACCGTCGAGGTAGAGCGGGGTCCAGCGGTGACGGCGGCAGGAGGCACGCCATTCCGCCGACGCGCTGACGCCGCGGCAGATGTCGAGCAGGTGGGCCCGGTCTTCGTCCCGGAGGGAACCGGGCGCCAGAAGGCCGCGCCAGTCGGCGTGGATGTGGCGTACACCCGATTCCATGAGGGTCGGCGCATCGACCTCCGGCAGGCGCTCGGGTGCGGAGACGGCGAGGGCCCTGATGCGGCCCGCGCGGATCTGCGGCGCGAGCTGGGCGACGCCGCCGACCCCGGCGGCGATGCGGCCGTCGAGGAGCGCGCTGAGGAGGCCGTCCTTGTCGGGAAAGGCGGCGTAGTCGACCAGCCGGGCGTCGGCCCCGAGACCTTTCGCGATGAGACCGCACAGCACGTGGTCGGGGCCACCGTAGGTGCGACCACCCATGAGGATCGACGCGGTGTTGCGGCGCAGGGTGGCGGCCAGGCCGTCGAAGTCGCGGACCTTGGAGCCCATCGGCGCGACGACCACCGACCATTCACCGGCCATCCGCGCCAGCGGGACGGTGCCGACGGTGTTGACCAGCGCCGGACCGGCGACCAGCAGCCTGCCGTGGCTCTTCCCGTGGGCGAAGCCCCTGATCGTGGCCTTGTCGCCGTCGCAGGTGGTGACGTTGACGGCGTGGGCGAGGCCGCGCCGCCGGACCACCGTGCGCAGCTCGTGGGCGAACCGGTCGTCCTGGCCGCCCACCGTGGCCGGGACGACCAGGGAGAGCGGCACGCCCAATGGACGTGGGTCTGCCCCGCAGCCGGCGGCCAATGCGGCAA
Source organism: Herbidospora sp. RD11066 (assembly GCF_054661255.1). Taxonomy (NCBI): domain Bacteria; kingdom Bacillati; phylum Actinomycetota; class Actinomycetes; order Streptosporangiales; family Streptosporangiaceae; genus Herbidospora; species Herbidospora sp. RD11066. Next base: position 401,526 of record NZ_BAAGDO010000008.1, on the reverse strand, counting down.
GCCCGGCTCCCCACAGGAGGAACTCCCGACGCCGCACTCCGCCCTCCCTTCGGTTACACGATGAGCATATGTCCGATTACTCAACGTCACATAGGCGGGGTCTGGGTTGACGTTGATCGATTTCATCAATTAACTAATGCATTAGTGGATTGAGGTGATGAGTGTGATCGAGTTCTCGCTCGACAAGAGGTCGGGCGTGGCGACGTACATGCAGATCGTCCAGCAGGTCGAACAGGCCATGCGGCTAGGCCGCCTGAGCCCGGGGGACCGCCTCCCGACGGCGGCCGAGGTGGTGGGCAAGCTCGCCATCAACCCCAACACGGTCCTGCGGGCCTACCGGGAACTGGAGTCCCGGGGCTTGGTGGAGCCCCGCCCGGGCCTGGGAACCTTCGTGCGCCGCTCACTGGGACGGCCACGTGACCCCGTCCTGGAACGAGGCCTGACGACGTGGGTGCGCGAGGCGCTAGCGGCCGGACTGGCACCCGATGACATCAGAGCCCTCGTGGAATCGGCCCTGGCCGACGGCTCGGCGGAGGCGACGGCATGACCGCGCACCACGCGCATCTCGAAATCTCCGGACAGCGCCGCACACCGCCCCAACCGATCCCCGCGCTCCCCCCTCCTCACCTGGGAGGCGCTCGCGTCGAGGAGGCCCTGACAAAAAGGCTCCGGTGCCCGACAACTCACCGTCGCCACGCGCCGCCGATACAGGTGATGCATCGCGCCTCACCGGCACCGGATTCGGCCGGCTTCATTTCGTTAGGAGCGCTAAGGCCACGCGTAGGCAGCGCGGACATGATCCATGACCTTGCCACCGGCGGCGTACATCACGAAATTACGGGACGGCATGAGCCGGTCCCGCCACTCCCCCACCCATCGCCAGGCACAGGAGGCGAGGCATGATCCAGGACGTTGCCGCTCACCATGCACATACCGAAATTTCGGGACACGTGCCCGCCCTTGAGGTGACCGGTGCCGGGCTTCGGTACGGCCGGGCCTGGGCCCTCCGTGGGTGTTTCGCCAGTGTGCCGCAAGGTCGGGTGGCGGCCTTGGTCGGGCCCAATGGCGCCGGGAAGTCGTCGTTGATGCGGCTCGCCGTCGGGCTGCGGAGGGCCGACGAAGGCGAGGTCAAGGTGTTCGGCCAGCCGCCACGGGGCGCGAACCTGCCGAGGGTCGCGTTCGTCGCGCAGGACAAACCCCTCTACCCCGAGCTCACCGTCGCCGAGACCATCAAGGCGGGTGCCGCGCTCAACCCCCGCTTCGACACCCCCGGCGCCACGAAGAGGCTCGACGATCTCGGCATCCCCACGTCCAAGAAAGTCCGCCAGCTCTCAGGCGGCCAACGGGCCCAGGTCGCGATCACGCTGGCCATCGCCAAGCGGGCCGATCTCGTCGTCCTCGACGAGCCCCTCGCCAACCTCGACCCCCTCGCCCGCCACGAGGTCATGGAGGGCCTCATGTCCGCCGTCGCCGAACGCGGGCTCACGGTGCTGCTCTCGTCGCATGTGGTCGCCGAGCTGGCCGAGGTCTGTGATCACCTCATCCTGGTGTCGCGGGGCAAGGTGCAGGTCGCCGGGGACATCGAGGAGCTGGTGTCCGCGCATCGGCTGCTCATCGGGCCGTCCGGTACGGCTCCCGCCGGCGCCTACGACGTCGTCGGCAGCAGCGAGACCGAGCGGCAGACGACCCTGCTCGTCAGGTTGAACGGCCCGATCCACGACCCCCGCTGGACGGTCCGCGAGCTCTCCCTGGAGGACATGGTGCTCGGTTATCTCAGGGCGCCCGACGCGGTGCTCGTCCCGAGGCCGGTGGCGTTGTGACCTGGCTCGCGATCCGGCAGCACCGCATCCGCATGATCAGTATGGCCCTCGTGGTCGTGCTGTGGACGGGGCTCGTCACCCTCGAGCGGCTCTACCCGGGCATGCGGGGCATCTCGGCCAGCCTGTTCGCCTACCTCCCCCTGGTCATGGGGGTGTTCCTCGGGGCGCCGCTGCTGTCGCGGGAGTACGAACGCGGCACCCACCAGTTCGCCTGGACGCAGAGCGTCACCCGCAGCCGCTGGCTGGCCCCGCAGGTCCTCACCGCGGCGGGGCTCGCGCTGGTCACCACGGGACTGGTCACCGCGCTGATCTGGTGGTCGCTGCGAACGCTGCCGCAGGAACTGTGGGGTCCGCTCCCGTTCACCTGGACGCTCTTCGGGGTGGCCCTGGGCACGTTCTGGAGTGCCGTGACGAAAAGGACGACCGTCGCGATGGGGTCAGCGTTCTTCGGGGTCGCCGCCTGCCAGCTCATGGCCGAGGGGCTGCGCAACCGGGCCACCCGCGAGTTCGGCTGGTCCTCCGCCACGCTCGGCGCGGTGGAGGCCGCGATCACAGCCGGACTCGCGGGGGCCCTCGTCGCGGGCGCGTGGTGGTTCGTCACGCACCGCGATCCCGGCTAGACGTCCAGCGCCGCCAGGTCCCCGGGGGAGAGCCGGGGGAGGGTCAGCAGTTCGTCCAGCTGGGCGATCGTGGAGGGCCCGATGATCGGGCTGACCCCGTTCGCGAGCAGCCAGGCCAGCACGACCTGGTTCCGGGTCGCCCCGAGGCCGTCGGCCACCTGTGTAAGCGCCTGGAGCTTCCTGGTGTTCCCGGGGTGGTCATAGGCCTCGGGGAAGGGGCGCTCAGGTCGTACATAGGAACCGGAGATGAGAGGCGTGTAGGCCCAGAGATCGAGGCCTTCCGAGGCCACGTAGTCGAGGGTCTCGTCGGTCACCCACGCGAAACGGTGGTTGACGCCCTCCACCCGGGTCCAGGGTCTCGGGGTCAGGTACGAATAACGCAACTGCAGCGCCGCATACGGGGCGCCCAGGGCGCGGGCGCGTTCGACCCGCCACGTGGGGTGGTTGGAGACGCCCACGCGGCCGGTGAGGCCGTCGGCGACCAGGCCCGCGAGCGCCTCGGCCGTCTCCTCCAGGGGGACGGAACGATCTTCCATGTGGGTCCAGAACAGCTCCACGTGGTCGATCCCGAGGCGGTCGAGGCTCTGGTGCAGGGCTTCCTTGAGGGCGCGCGCCGACAGGCCCTCGCGGTTGGCGGGCCACTCCCCCGGGCCGACCGGCTCGGCCCCGGCCTTGGTGGCCAGGGTGAGCCGGTCGCGCAGGCCCGGACGGGCGGCCAGCCAGCGGCCCATCAGCAGCTCGCTCTGGCCGCCCCTACCGCCGGGGTCGTTCCAGAACGCGTAGCAGTTGGCGGTGTCGATCACCGTGCCACCGGCGTCGACGAACCGGTCGAGCAGCGCGAACGAGGTGCGTTCGTCGGTCAGGGTGCCGAAGTTCATGGCCCCGAGCACTAAGGAGGTCATGATCTCCACCCTGAACCCTGGAGTGCACTCCAGGTCAAACCTGAGTGCATCCGGAGATCGCCGGGACTCCGCTGCTGCCCGGCCGGGTGGCCTGGAAGCCGAAGTTGGTGCTCTGGCCCGAGCTCAGGCTGGCGTTGTAGCTCATGCCGGTGATCGTCACGTTCGACCCGCTGACGGCGACCTGTGAGCTCCAGCTCGACGTGATCTGGTGGCCCGAGGGCAGCGTGAACGGCAGCGACCAGTTCGACGCCGGGCCGGTCAGCGTGAACTGGGCGACGTAGCCGCCGCCCCACTGGTCGAACCGGACGGTGCAACCGCCGGTCTGCCCGCTTCCTGAGCCCGTCGTCAGGGACACCGTGTTCGACTGCGACGAGACGTTCCCGGCGGCGTCGTAGGCCGTCACGTAGAACTGGTAGGTCGTCGACGCCGACAGGCCGGTGGCCGAGAACGAGGTCGACGACGACGTCCCGACCTGCGCGAACGATCCGCTGGTCCCCTGGCGGCGGTAGATCCGGTAGCCCGCCACGCCGACGTTGTCGCTGGAGGCCCCCCACGTCAGGCTGGTCCCACTCGCCGTCAGGTTCGAGGGCGCGCTGGGGGCGGTGGTGTCCTGGTTGGAACCACCGCTGGTCGTGTACGTGAAGTTGTTCACCGTCAGCCCCGCGCCGCCGATCCACGGTTCGAAACCGGCCTGCACGCTGGTCAGATACCACGACCGCTGCGCGTAGCCGCGGGAGACCGCGTCGCTGTAGAAGGTGTTCACCGCGAAGTCCATCGACGAGGTGGCGGACGTGCGGACGTACGAGATGACGTTCCAGCCGATGTTGCCGAACCAGACCTGCCAGGTCCCCCCGGCCAGGCTCACCGTCCCGACCTGGCTGCCGATCGGCTGGATGGAGCCCTGGCGGTTGAGCCAGATCATGACCTCGGCGCCCGTGTTCTGCCCGTCGGTACGGGGCGTCGGGTCGAACCAGATGTCGTACGCGGCGTCCCACGTGCCGCTCGACGGGTAGCTCATGCTGACGCTGGTCCGGACGTTGCCGAACGCGGACGAGGAGGCCTGCATGGGCAGGCTACTGCCGGTCGAGCAGTTGGCGTAGTGGCAGCCCGCGTAGATCGTCGGGTAGGAGGCCGGGGCGCCGTTGGTGGCGTTGTTGTGGCCGGCCGACTGGATGGTGAAGCCACCCGCCTGGTTGACGTCGATGCACTGGGGGGTGTTCGCGCCCCACACGTTGTTGATCACAACGTAGCGGCCGGACTGGACGGTGGTGGCACCGTACTTCTCACAGATGACGGGTGCGGCGTGCGCGGGGGTGACGCCGAAGAGGACGAAACCGCCGAGCAGCGCCGCCACGAGGGCGATGCGTCTCATGTCACGGACGGTAGGTCGGCCTGGTGAAGCGACCTATCGCCGCTCTCCCGCAGAGGCTCCGACCTGCGTGGAAGCCTGAAACTTACAGCAGCACGCCTTCGAGGAACAGGTCGAGCAGGCGTTCCTGCCGGGCCGGGTCGCTCTCACACGACCACGCGATTCCCTGGACGACGCTCGACAGGTCGGCCTGGGTCAGGTCGGGACGCACCAGGCCGGCCTCCTTGGCCCGGTCGAGCAGGTCGGTGCTGACGGCGAAGAGGATCTCGCACGAACCGTACAGAGGAGATTCGGGGTTGTTGATGGCCACCGACATCTCGGCGGCCAGACCGCGGGTGGCGGTGATGTGGCCGAGCTGGGCCAGCAGCCACTGCCGCAGGGCGAGGCCCGGGTCGTCGCACTTCAGCTCGGTCGCGGTGGTCGCCATCGCGTCGAAGCCGTCGCGGAGCACGGCCATGATCAGGTCCTGCCGGGTCGGGAAGTGCCGGTAGAGAGTGCCGACGCCGACCCCGGCGGCCTTGGCGATGTCTTCCAGCGACGCCTCGGTGCCCTTCTCCGCGAACGCCGCGCCGGCCTCGGTCAGCAGACGGTCGTAGTTACGGCGCGCATCGGCTCTCACGACAACTCCCTTGCATAAGCGGAGGCGGCCTCCGTATATTTACCGGAGTCGGCCTCCGATTATTTTATCGCCCGAAGGGCCTCCCCATGAACCCTCGACAGCGCATCACGCTGCTCGTCATCGCCCTCGCCCAGCTCATGCTGATCCTCGACGGCACGATCGTGACCGTCGCCCTCCCCGGCATCCAGGAGGAGCTCGGCTTCAGCCCCGGAGGGCTGTCCTGGGTGATGAACGCGTACATGCTGGCCCTCGGCGGGCTGCTGCTGCTCGGCGGCCGGATCGGCGACATCTTCGGCCGCCGCCGAGCGCTGATGGCCGGAGTGCTGATCTTCACGCTGGCCTCCCTGCTGGGCGGCTTCGCCCCGGGCCCCGAGACCATGATCGCCGCCCGGGTGCTCCAGGGCGTCGGCGGCGCCCTGGCCGGCCCGGCCGGCATGGCGCTGATCACCGGCAACTTCCCGGCAGGCCCGCTCCGCGACCGCGCCATCGCCGTCTTCACCTCGGTCGGAGCGGCGGGGGCCGCGATCGGGCTGCTGGCGGGCGGCGTGCTGACCGACTTGGTGTCGTGGCGCTGGGTGATGTTCGTGAACGTCCCCATCGGGCTGGCGATCCTGGCCCTGACCCCGGTGTTCGTCCGCGAAACGGAGCGGGTCCCCGGCCGCTTCGACCTGGCCGGAGCCGTCACCGCCACGACCGGTTCGTCCGGTCTCGTGTACGGATTGGTCCGCGCCTCCGAACGCGGCTGGACCGACGTGGGGGCACTGGCGTCCCTGGCCGGCGGCCTGGCGCTGCTCGCGCTGTTCATCCGGGTCGAGCGGCGGGCCGCGCAGCCGGTGATGCCGCTGCGCCTGCTGTCGGAGCCCGCCCGGGTGGCCGGTTACGCGGCGATGCTGCTGGTCCCGGCCTCGATGCTCGGCATGTTCTTCTTCCTCACCCAATGGGTGCAGATCGGCCTCGGCTACACCCCACTCCAGGCCGGCCTGGCCTTCCTCCCCCTGGCGCTGACGATCCTGACGCTGTCCCAGCTCGCGGGCCGGATCCTGAGCGTGGTCAGGCCGCAGGTGGCGGTGGTGGCCGGACTGCTGCTCATCGCGATCGGGCACGTCTGGCTGTCGCGGCTCGGCGGCTACTTCCCGGGCATCTTCGTCCCGCTGATCCTCATGGGCGCGGGCGTCGCGGCGGCCCTGGTCGTGATGAGCATGCGGATCATCAACGGAGTGGCGGTCGACGACGCCGGGGCCGCGTCGGGCCTGCTCCAGGCGATGAACCAGATCGGCGGATCGCTGGGCCTGGCGGTGCTGGTGACCGTCCACGCGGCGGGCGGACTGCAGGCGACGTTCCTGACGGCGGCGGGATTCGCCCTCCTGGCCCTGCTGATCGTGACCACGATGCGACCCCGGAAAACGACGGCGGAGCCAGAATGGGCGGGTGGACCCAGCGATCTCCGCCCTGATCGTCACCTACACCCAGACCAAAGATCTCGCTGACCTGGCCGCCGCGAGAACCCGCGCGGAGGAACTCGGCGACCCTCACCTGATCACCCTGGTCGACAACCTCCAGGCCCTCGCCGAGGGCGAGAACCGGCGCATGGCCACAGCGGCGGACAACGAACCGCTCTTGGCCATGCTCCCGGCCTTCATGACCGACGACGTGACGTCACTCCGCGAGACGGTCGAAACCTTCCCTCCCGGCTCGGTCATGGGCGCCTACCTGCGCGGACTCGTGACGGGTGACGTCGACGGCCTGCTCCGGGCGATCGACCGGTTCCCCCTGGCCGACCGCGTCACGCTGCTGACCCTCGCGGCCGAAGGCCAGCAGGAGATGTACGCGTCAACCGGCGAACCGCACCTGCGAGAGGCGTCGATCAGAACCCTGGAGGAACTGGCCCGCCTGCGGAGGCCCCGGCGATGGTGGCATCGCCGGCGCTGAGTTCACTCCACGGTCACGCTCTTGGCGAGGTTGCGGGGCTTGTCGACGTCGCGGCCCAGGGCGACGGCGGCGTGGTAGGCGAAGAGCTGGAGCGGGATCGTCAGCAGGATGGGGTCGAGCTCGTTCTGGTTCTTCGGGACGACGATGCAGTCGTCGGCCTGGTCGGACTCGCGGTGGCCGATCATGAGGATCCGGCCGCTGCGGGCCCGGATCTCGCCGAGCGTGGTGAGGTTCTTGTCGAGCATCTCGTCGTCGGGGACGACCGCGACGGTCGGCATGTCCGGCCCGATCAGGGCCAGCGGGCCGTGCTTGAGCTCGCTCGCCGGGTAGGCCTCGGCGTGGACGTAGGAGACCTCTTTGAGCTTCTGCGCGCCCTCGCGGGCCACCGGATAGCCGCGCACCCGGCCGATGAACATCATCCCGGACGACGACGCGTACTTGTGGGCCAGCGCCCTGATCTGCTCCTCCTGGGTGAGGATCTCCTTGATCTGGTCGGGCAGCGCGCGCAGGCCCTCGCAGATGCGGCGGCCGTCGGCGGGCGACAGGTCGCGGACCCGCCCGAGGTGCAGGGCCAGCAGGGCGAAGGCCGCCGCCGTGGAGGTGAACGCCTTGGTCGAGGCGACCGAGACCTCGGGGCCCGCGTGCAGGTAGACGCCGCCGTCGCACTCACGGGCGATCGCGGAGCCCACGGTGTTGACGATGCCGAGCACCCGGCCGCCCTTGCGCTTGAGCTCCTGGACGGCCGCCAGGGTGTCGTAGGTCTCGCCCGACTGGCTGATGGCGACGTACAGGGTGTCGGCCTCGACGACCGGGCTGCGGTAGCGGAACTCGGAGGCGGGTTCGGCGTCGGCGGGGATGCGGGCCAGTTCCTCGATGAGCTGGGCGCCGATCTGGCCCGAGTAGTAGGCCGAGCCACAGCCGATGATCTTGACGCGCTTGAACGAGCGGGTCTCCCGCGCGTCCATGTTCAGGCCGCCCAGGTGGGCGACGTGGAAGCGGTCGTCGAGACGGCCGCGCAGGGTGCGGGCGATCGTGTCGGGCTGCTCGGAGATCTCCTTGAGCAGGTAGTGCTCGTAGCCGCCGGTGTCGTAGTTGGCGGTCTCCCAGTCGACCGTCAGCGGCTCCTTCGCGGTCTCCCGCGCGTCGCCGCCGAAGGTGTGGAAGCCGTCGGCCTTGAGCACGGCCAGTTCGCCGTCCTCCAGGTGGACGACCTGGCGGGTGTAACGGACCAGCGCGGCCACGTCGGAGGCGGCGAACATCTCCTTCTCGCCGATGCCGAGCACGATCGGGCTGCCCAGCCGGGCCACCACGACCTCGCCGGGGCGCTGCGCGTCGACGACGGCGATGCCGTACGTGCCGACGACGCTCTTCAGCGCGCGCCGGACCGCGTCTTCGAGCGAGTCGGTCTCCTCGACGGCGCGGCTGATCAGGTGGGCGAGCACCTCGGTGTCGGTCTCGCTGAGGAACTTGATCCCCTCACCTTCGAGACGCTGCCGCAGCGCGTCGGCGTTCTCGATGATGCCGTTGTGGACGACCGCGATCCGCTCGTCGGTCGACAGGTGCGGGTGGGCGTTGACGTCGCTCGGCACGCCGTGGGTGGCCCAGCGGGTGTGGCCGATGCCGGTCGTGCCCTTGAACCGGGCCGGCATCACCGCCGCGAGGTCGGCCACGCGGCCCTTGACCTTGCGGTTCTTGAGCGTCTTCGACGCGACGACGGCGACGCCCGCGGAGTCGTAGCCGCGGTATTCGAGCCTCTGGAGCCCCTCCAGCAGAATGGGCGCGGCGTCCTTGGGCCCGACGTAGGCCACGATTCCGCACATGTAGTTCACCCTCCGTAGATGATCCGGCGGAGCTGGCGCTGCGACAGCTCCGGTGCCGCGACCCGGCGCGCGGGCAGCTCGAGGGCCACCCGGCGGAAGATCTCGTCGTTGCCGAGCCCACGTGCCCGCATTTCGGCGTGCCGACGCCTGACAAAGGCCTCGGTGCTCTCGCCGAAGTAACCGAGCACGTCGGCGACCACCCGTGCCGCCTCACCCGGACCGAGCGAGGTCGTCCGCATGAGGTGGGCGATGAGGTCGTCGAACGGCACAGGAGTGGACCTTACGGAGGAGGAACCGGGAATACCAAGAATCCTGCCCGGAATCGGGCATCAAACCCCGTTTCTGTACGTCCACCTCCCGGCGAGCACCGTTCCGAGGACCTCCGGATGGCGCAGGTCGGACATGTCACCCACGATGACGAGATCGGCGATGTCTCCTTCGTGGACTCCCGCCCTGCCCTGAGAGGCGGCCGCCAGGGCGGTGGCGAGCGGAATGGCCTGCTCCGGGTGCCAGGCCGGGCGGTCGTCGTCGGTCCGGGTGACGGCCGAAGCGATGCCGTCCCACGGGTCGAGGGGCGACACCGGGGCGTCGGAGCCGATCTCGATCGTGCCCCCGGAGGCGAGCAGGTCGGCGAAGGCGTAGGCCCGGTCGGTCCGCCCGTGCCACTGGAGGTCGGCGACCTCCCGGTCGTCGGGCTGGTGCGCCGGCTGGACGCCCGCGACCAGGCCCTTCAACGCGAACCGGGGGAAGTCCTTGCGGGAGACGAGTTGGGCGTGCTCGATCCGTCCGGGACAGCCGAGGTCGTGGAAGGCGTCGAGGGCGATGGTGACGGCGTCGTCGCCGATGGCGTGCACGGCGGGGTGGATCCCGTTCCGGGCGGCCAGCGCCATCGTGGCGGCCAGTTCCTCCGGCGGGAGCTCCAGCAGGCCCCGGGAGGTCGTGCCGGGATAGGGGTCGGCGCAGTAGGCGGTCCGGGTGTTGAGAGACCCGTCCACGAACATCTTCACCGGCCCGACCGTGAGAAACTCCGAGATCTCCTGTCCGGTACGCAGCCCGCGGGCGACCGCCTCCTCCAGGCGGTCACGGGGGATCGAACAGGCCACCCGCACGTCGGTCCGGCGGCGCTGCCAGTCGGTCACGTTGTCGGCGTACTCGAAATCGATGACCCCCGTCACGCCGCGTGCCGCGGCGGCCGTCATGGCCTCGGCCACCCAGGCGTCGACCTGGTCGGCGGGCGGCGGCGGGAGGGCGGCCAGGCCGCGGAAGCAGTCGCCTTCGAGGAGGACCCCGGTCGGGTGGTCGCCCCGGCCGATGAGGTCGAGCGCGGCCTGGTTGAACCAGGCGGTGTGGAGGTCGTTGCTGACCAGGATGATCGGGTGCTCGCCCGGGAGGAGGTCCTTGTGCATCTCGTCGGCCCAGAACACGTCCCGGAAGCCGAAGCCGAGGGTGGGCTCCCCAGGTCGTACAGAGGAAAGAATGATCGACACGGCGTGCGCGGCGGAGGTCGCGGCCGAGAGGTCGGTGCGGCGGCGGTTCTGGGCCCACTGCACGGAGTGCACGTGGGCGTCCACGAGACCGGGCAGCACGATCGCACCCTGGAGATCGATCACTTCGTCGGGCACGATGGCATCGGGGGCGACGACACGCCCGGCCTCCGAGATCGCGAACGAAGTGAGCGACCCACCAACCCCAACTTGGGCATTCCTGAACAGCAGAGACATGCGCAAACCTTATTTGTCAGTCTTTGTGTCTTTATAGGGGGTATGGTCCGTGTGCAAACTTAAGGGATGCTTGCTCCCGAACTGACGCGTGAACTCGGCACCGTCCCCGAGTACGACCGGTTCGCCACCGTCGACGAGGTCAACGACTGTCTGACCCGCCTGGCCGCCGCGCACCGCGACCTCGCCTCGATCGACCGCATCGGCACCTCACGCCTCGGCGACCCCCTCCTGTGCCTCACCATCGGCGACGGCGACCGCGACATCGTGGTCGCCGCCGGACCGCACCCGAACGAGCCCATCGGCGGCCTCACGGTCATGCACCTGGCCCGCCGGCTCTGCGAGGACCGCGCGTTACGGAACGGCGCCCGCTGGCACATCGTCGGCTGCCTCGACCCCGACGGCACCCGCCTGAACGAGGGCTGGTTCGCCGGCCCGTACACCAAAGCCCACTACGGACGGCACTTCTACCGCCCCGCCGGGGACGAACAGGTCGAATGGACCTTCCCCTTCACCTACAAACGCTCCTATTTCGACCGCGTCCTGCCGGAGACCCTGGCCCTGATGCGCCTGATCGACCGCACCCGCCCCGCCTTCCTGACCACCCTCCACAACGGAGAACTCGGCGGCGTCTTCTACTACCTGTCCCGCCCCGAACCCGAACTCCAGTCGGTGCTCGCCGAACTCCCCGCCGTGTTCGGCCTCCCCCTGCACGTCGGCGAACCCGAACACCCCGCCATCGGCCAGCTCGCCCCCGCGATCTTCCTCACCCCGCGCATGGAGGAGACCTACGACTACGTGGAGGCCCTCGGCCAGGACCCGACCGAAGTGATCACCGGCGCCGCCTCCGACACCTACGCGGCCCGCTGGGGCACGCTCTGCCTCACCGCCGAACTCCCCTATTGGGTCGACCCGGCCGCCGGCGACACGTCGGAGACCTCGATCTCGTACGGGGACCTGATCCGCACCCAGGCCGTCCACCTGCGCGACACCGCGACGATCCTCGAAGAGACCCTGAACGGCGTGACGGCCGACCTGATCAGCTCCTCCCCGTTTATCCGCGCCTCCCGCTTCTTCATCCCGATGCTGGCCAGCATCGCCGCGACCGACGAGAACCGGTCTTCCGCTCCTGCTGCGTCGCGCTTCGCGACCGCCGCCGAAGTCTCGTCGTGCCGCGATCTCGTGCACAGCTACCGGCTGCGGTTCGGGGGGATGCTGCTGCGCGGCCTCGAAGGGGAACTCGCCATCGGCAACGGGACTCCGGCCATCCGCAGGGGCTGCCGCGCGCTGTCGGAGATCTACGAGAAGTGGTGTGCGGACGCGGAAAACGAGATGTCCGACCAGACGATACCCATCGCTCACCTGGTGGCCATCCAGTACGGCGCGATCCTCGCCGGGGCGCGGCACGCGCTTGGTGCGCACGAGCACCCTGGAAACACGCTAAAGTCTTCTTCGTGAGGCCGGGCCCCCGAGGGGGAACGGAAGATC
>NZ_BAAGDO010000008.1:0-389141 GCF_054661255.1 Herbidospora sp. RD11066 | reverse complement strand
ACGCGGAAGTGGCTCAGGGGTAGAGCATCACCTTGCCAAGGTGAGGGTCGCGGGTTCGAATCCCGTCTTCCGCTCGGTGGAGTGGCCGAGAGGCGAGGCAGCGGCCTGCAAAGCCGCGTACACGGGTTCAAATCCCGTCTCCACCTCCAGGTCGTCACGAGACGTCGTGAAGTCCGCTAGAGTAAGACAGGTGTCGCGGAGGTAAATCCGAGGCGTCACGCGGAAGTGGCTCAGGGGTAGAGCATCACCTTGCCAAGGTGAGGGTCGCGGGTTCGAATCCCGTCTTCCGCTCGGAAGTTTGCTTGGACGATTAGCTCAGCGGGAGAGCGCTTCCCTGACACGGAAGAGGTCACAGGTTCAATCCCTGTATCGTCCACCAGGAGACGGGAGACCTGCGGTCGGCGCCTAGCGCCTTCGGCGGGTCTCCTTCGTTTGTACGGGGGGACGACCCCCCGAACCCCCCGATGACAGGGGGCTTCGCCCCCTCACGCTCCCCCTGGTCCGCTATCGCGGCCCCGACGTCGCATTCGCTCCGGGTCGCTGCGCTCCTGGCGAAGGGCTCCGCCCCTCGCGCTCCCAGGCAAGGCCTCGCTCCGCTCGGGCTGATCTCGCTCCGCTCGCTTGCTTCTTAGCGCTTCGCCTCGAAACTCGGAACGTCAGCACTAGTGGTGACGTGGTCATATACGAACCGAGCCCCAGTTCACAGCACATGCTGTGAGAGCCTGGGTCTTTCGTTGTTTGCGGTTGTTTGCTGTCCCTCTCAGCACCGGCGCTGATTTCATGTTGACCTAGCTCGCCGCCAGCGCTCTCACAGCACGAGTTCATAGCCGCGGCCGGTATCCGATCAGGCGTTGTCCGTCAGTAGCGACGCAACCGGAACAGCGAATACGAACCGACTACGGGCTGGAGTCGTGTTCAAGAATGACGACCTCGCCCATTCTGGATCTACGACGTGGCTGCGCGACATCGGACTCAGCTGCCCGGCCAACGATACCCCGCTGACCCGGACAAGAGGATTCCGTGACCGAGGAGTCCCGATCGGGTATACGGGCGAACTGCGCTACTAGAAGCAGCGGCTCGCTTGGTGATCTTACTACTTGTATATTCCTACACTTAGTCGACCTCCAACTTCGGCCCCCGAAAATTTCCCTTGACGATGTGCCTATTGTCGACACTTCGAGACTCCAGGAAATCACCCGTAAGACGCATCAGCCCATGTATGCTACCGCTTCGCGCGAGAATCTCTCTTGAGGAGGAATCGATGGGCTCCAGCAATCGTCGGCCAAGCCGCCCACAGCAAGCCGGAAGTAACAGCAACACGCAGGCAAGAGATGAGCGCAATGCACAGGGAACAGACGAAGGAGATGAGCGGAACGATATCACCGGCTTCTTAAAAGAGCATGGCGGAACCCTGGGGCTTATATTGATTTTAATCCCCATTGCGATCAGCCTAACTCGAATATTATTTATGGCCAGAGGAAGTCGAGACACTCTCCTCGTACTATCACACCGACTTGACCTACCAGCACTTGCATACGCCAGCTTCATTAATAGCTTCCCAACAATGTTTATTATTGTGGCCATGATCCTCATAGCCGCAACCCACACCTCGCCATGGGGCAATTCCGTACGAGGAGTCTTCCTCGGGCTCGCAGTGGTCGTGCTGCCACCAGTCTCGGCATTCATCTTCACCGCACTTGGCTTCAGTCAAACCATTGCCACGCGACTACGCTATTCTTCACAAACGCCGGCACTGTTACGGATTCTAATAGGATCGCTCATTAGTGGGGCGCTCGTACTCACTGTTACAACAAATAATGCACTGCCAGTCGAAGCGATCAAGATTGGACAAGAGCCGGAGGCTGCCGTATTCGTGGCGAACGCCGACGACCACCAGATCACTTTTCTGTATCCTGATGGTCGCGTGCGACTCGCCAACCCGAACGAAATTATCTCTAGACGTTTATGCTCTCTAGACGAAAGCAACCCCTGGGATGCCGTGCTTTTGATGCCAACCCTTGATTTTGCAAAATCGTTGATTCAGACTGGAGATATTCAGAAAATTACCCCAACGCCCATGGCTAGATGTCCATCATCATAATCCTCCACCGCTTAGCCCATGGAGCTTCGGGCGCCTCCAGATTGAATCGGCGGGACCTTCGTCACACCACCGGCAGGAACTCTCCGCACTCACAACCTCCGCCGCAGCTTCAAGTCCAACCGACTCGCCGACGATTAAACCCTCACCGATGTGGCCATGATTGTTGGGCATGGGAACTTCCGGACCACCGCTCGGTACACCCACCGCTGAACCTTTCGCTTCACCTCGAATCTAACGAGAGCGTGAGCATGCAAAGCCAAGGCAAACTGGTGGTCTGCGGTGACGGTTCGCGACGGCATCGCGGTCGCTACCTCATCGTTTGGCGGCCGGCTGCACGACGTCCGGGCCGCCGGTGTGCGGTGTTGGAACGTAACCCGGGTGTGGCTCTGGCAGCGCCGCCACACACGCCGCAGAACATGCGTTCACCAGTAACGGCAGCACGTCGGTGCCCACCCAGCGGGAGATCCAGACCTGGTAATGCTCATCTTGGACCGGCCCGTCGCAGATGCTGCAGGTCCGCACCGCGTCGGTGCCCCAGACACCCGGGTCTAGCGCTGCGAAATCTGCCGCTTCTGCACCGGTCACCGGCATCAGTTTCGGAAACGGCGGCCGGAACTTGAAATTGCCGTAGAGGACGCGAGTGCTCACCGTGCTATCGGCCAACTTGGCGCATCTGGTCAGCTCATATGGATACCAGTGCAGTCTGTGTGAGGTGTAGGGCACGAAGGTCTCCAGGCTCGTCATGGCCCCGATCTCGGGTGGGATGCGAACCAGATTCGTGCCGTAGAGCACCAGATGCTTGACGGCGGTCAGGTTCGCGATCGCTGGTGGCAGCGTGACAATCTGCCGGCGCTCGGAAGCGCTCATACCTACGAACGGCTTGAATAGCGTGCGTCCATCCGCAACCGCCTCGTCGATCCGCGCGAGCAGATGCTGCCAGCCTGCTGCCTCGGTGTCCTGCCGGTCTTCGTGGAAGGAGACGGCCGCAGGCCGGGTCGCGACCGAGCGGCCGACGCACTGGCAAAAATCGCGTGCAGGGCGGCCCGCGCCGGGTCTGGCCGCATCGGCAAAACGATGGGGAACCGGTTGCGGAGTGATCTCGCCTGCCTCCATTGGCGGAGCATATGGGACCTCATCGACCTGACGCTTTTACACATCGGCTGAGCGGAAGTCCGTTGTCGCCCGCACGGTCCAGCTCCGCTCGTACCCGTGTACACCTCATGTCTGCGCCAGGCGGTCCGCGCTGTCAGGCCGGCGTCATCGCACCCGAACCGCGCGGTGGATGCCAGACAAGATTGATGCTGTACGCCGGGTGTCCTCCTTTCTCTCGGAGTCACGGGAGCCAATCGGGGAGCCAGTGCTTTTCTGCTTCCCTTACTCCTCACGCCTCAACTCGGCATTACCTGGGTCGACCTGCGAAATTTCGCGGCGGCTTTTACGGGTCTCCTTCGTTTAGACGGAGGGATGACTCGCCCCGGGGTCGGCGGTGAGGTCTCGGATGGCGCCGCGAAATCACCCGCAAGAACAGGGATCGACGACGAATACGCCGTGATCCTCGCCGCAGCCAACGCGGAGGGTTAGTCGCCGGGCACCATCAGCGTCGCCTCAAGGCTCTCTCGGTCGCCGATGGCCCGTAAGCAGCCCGAGCGAGGCGAGGCGAGACCGCGCACCGCGCGACCGTCTGCCCAGTCCAGGTGGGTCAGCCTGGTCGGTGTCAAGTGTGCTTGACACCGCGACGGGCGCCTTCTACCGTGTCAAGCACACTTTACTTTTCGTCGCAGGAAGGGCAGCTCGTGCAAGCACACAACGCGGCCGGGGCCTATGGGGACTCGATCAAGGCGACCGTTCGGCTCGGGCTCTGGACGCTCGCCTGGGTGGCGACGCTCGCCCTGGCCAGGTTCGGGCCGGGGCTTCTTTGGGATTCGCGGCAACCCCTGGCCAGCTGGGCCGCCGTCGCCGTCAATCTCGTCGTCGGCGTCGGATGGATCGTCGCCTTCGCGCGCTTTCTTCGAGGGATCGATGAACTACAGCGGAAATTCCTCCGGGACGCACTGGAGGTCACTCTCGGAGTGGGGTGGGTCTGCGGGTTCGCCTATGTCGTGGCGGACGCCGCCGGGCTCATCGCTTACGACGTGAACATCGCGCTCTTTCCCGTGCTCCTCGGAGTCGTCTACTCGATCACCTTCGTCATCGGCAAGATCAGGTACCGATGAAGAATCGCATCAAGGAGCTTCGGGCCGAACGCTCCTGGACGCAGGCTGACGTGGCACAACGTGTCGGTGTGTCGAGGCAGACGATCAACGCGATCGAGACCGGGAAGTTCGATCCGAGCCTTCCGTTCGCCTTTCGGCTCGCCAAACTGTTCCACCTGACGATCGAAGAGCTCTTTCTCGACGAGCAATAGTCGCGAATCGTGCCGCGCGCCAAGCGGCACGTGCGGGTTCAGTGGGTGGTGAAAGGAAAGCCGTCCGCGTCACCAAGGGAAGTACATCCCGGAGGTATTCGTGCGATTAGGTCTGACAATGCTCATCGTCGGTGCGGTCACGATGGCCACCGTCGGGGCGGGTGCGCCGACGCCTCCGGGCACGGCGGGGCCCGTCTGGGGTGAGTGCGCGATGGCGCCGCAACCCGGCGTCGAGCGCGATCCGCGCCAGCAGTGCGCGACTTTGAAGGTGCCGCTGGACTACCGTGCGCCGCGCGGGCGGACCATCGAGATCACGATCTCCCGGGTCGCGACCGCGCAGGCCGCGACCCGGCGGGGGATTCTGCTGTCCAACCCCGGTGGGCCCGGCGATCAGGGGCTCGACCTGCCCAGTGCGCTGGCCGGGGTGCTGCCACCGGAGGTTCTCGAGCGGTACGACCTGGTCGGGTTCGATCCGCGAGGGGTCGGCAACAGTACGCCGGTCACCTGTGGGATCGACCCTGCGACCCCTCGGTCGCAGGTGCTGCCCTATCCGGCGCCGGACGGTGACATCCGGGGTGATGTCGCCTTCGCGCGGACCACCGCCGCCGCGTGTGCCGAGCACTCCGGCGACGTGCTTCGGTTCATCACCACGGCCAACACCGCTCGGGACATGGATCGCATCCGGGCCGCGCTCGGCGAGCGGAAGGTCTCCTACTACGGCACCTCCTACGGGACCTACCTAGGGGCCGTCTACCTCTCGCTGTTCCCTGGCCGGAGCGACCGGTTCGTTCTGGACAGCGCCGCCGATCCGAACCTGGTGTGGCGGGACATGTTCCGGACCTGGAGTGAGGCGGTCGCGCTGCGGTTGCCCGATCTGCTCGCCTTCGCTGCCGAGCGGGACGCCGTCTACCACCTCGGCGCGACGCCGGATGAGGTGCGGCGTACGTACGACCGGCTGACCTCGGCGCTCGACGAGCGGCCGCTGCCGAATCCGGGTGGGCCGGAGCTCGACGGCAACGCGCTGCGTGAGGTCACCCGGTGGTTGCTCTACTTCGACTTCGCGCTGCCGACCCTGGCCGGGGTCTGGCAGGAGGTGGCCGAGGCCGTCTCCACGGGATCGGCGGTGGACGGTGCGGGAGCCCTCTCCGCTGGTGGGCTGACGGTCGGCGGCCTGGCCGGGGCGGCGGGCGTGCCGGCGGACAACCAGGTCGCCGCGCTCTACGCCGTGGTCTGCGGTGACGCCGCCTGGCCGCGCGATGTGGCGTTGTACGCCCGGGACGTCGCGGGCGACCGGCGGGCGTGGCCCCTGACGGCGGGGATGCCGTCGAACTTCTGGACGTGCGCGGCGTGGCCGACGCGGCCGATCGAGCCGCCGGTGACGGTCTCCGATCATGGGCCGCGCAATGTGCTGATCCTGCAGAACACGCGTGATCCGTCCACCTCTCTGCGTGCCGCGCGTGGCATGCGGGCGGCGCTGGGGCGGCGGGCTGTCATGATCACCGTCGATCAGGGCGGTCACGGGGTGTTCGGGCTGGGTAGCTGCGCCGACGAGGCGACGAACACCTTCCTGGCCACCGGGGCGCTCCCGGCGCGGGATCGGTTCTGCCCGGCACCGGCCGGGGACGCTTTGCGGTCCTCGGCCGGTCCGTACGTCACTCCTGCCTGGCCGTTCTAGTGCCTATCTCGGCTACCCGTAGCCTCGCCGCCGTTCTGCTCGGGGCGGCGGCGAGCAGGGCGGCCAGGAGCAGGGTTGCCGGGATGACCAGCCATAACGTCCCTTGTGTGGACGGCGGAACGTACTGCAAGGGTGTGGTCTCGGCCACGAAGCGCCATACCGCCTGGCCCAGGGCAACGCCCAGCGGGAGGCCCAAAGCCAGGGCGACGGCCGCGAGCACGGCCGCGTGGGTGAAGACGATCTGGCGGGCCTGCGGGCGGGTCAGGCCGAGGGCACGCAGGATCGCCACCTCGTGGCGGCGGCGTCGTACCGCCATGGACAGGGCGTGGCCGACGGCGCCGGTGGCCAGTACGGCGAGGAAGACGCCGAGCAGGATCGGCAGGACCGCCACGTCTCCGATCTCGGCGATCTCTCCCGGGCGGGCCACGGGAGGGACGAAGCCCACCTGGTCGCGCACGACCACCAGCTCATGGAGGCGGGCCAGGGCGGCGTCCTGGTCGGCGCCTGGGGTGAAGGCGATATGGCCTACGTGCCACAGGTAGTTCAGGGGCGCTCCGGCGAACAGGTCTTCGTAACCGTCGGCGGTCATCCAGCCCCCTTCGGTGTACGTGTTCTGCAGGCCTGCGAGGACGAATCCGATCCCCGTCACGGTCAGGGTCCGCGGGGTCGCGCCTGTGACGACGATTCTGCTGCCCACCTGGGCGCGCAGGTTGGCTGCCGTCGCGGTGCCCAGGGCGATCTCGCCGACGCCGGCGGGCAGGCGGCCCTGGGACAGTACCGAGGGCAGCGGGTCGCCGACCGGGTTGTGGGTGAGGACGACGAAGGTGAGGCCCTGGGACTCGGCCCATTGGCTGCGGGAGTCGTTGACTCCGGCCACCGCCGGGTCGCGGGCGATGGTCTCCAGCAGTGGGCGGGCCGCCACGCTGTCCTGGCCGCCGAAGCCCAGGTAGATCTCCACCTGCTGGGTCTGGCCGAAGCGGGCCGGGTTGCCCGCGGCCTCGCTCACGCCCGCCGAGAAGGTCAGGGTCGCCACCACGCCGAGCACTCCGGCGACGGCGCCTGCCAAGGCGGGGCGGACCGCCACGGCGGTGGGTCCCCGGCCGGGTTCCAGCGCGAACCGCACTCCGGTGATCACCGGTACCGGCAGTCCGATCTGGGCCGCGGCGAGGGCGGCGGCCGACGGGCGGCCGGTCCCGCTCGAACCGCCCGCCTGGGCCGCCCACGCGCTCGCCGCCGATCCCGCCGCCGTCAGTGCCATGGTCAGCAGTGCGCCGGGGAGCAGGATCCGCGGGTCGGCGTGGACGCCGGGGGCCGGTTCGTGCAGGGCGGCGCTGCCGATCGGCATCCAGTACGACGCGGCAACCGCGCCCCCGACGGCGACCACCGCGCCGACCGCCCCGGCCAGTGTGGGGGCGGCCGAGGCGGCGGCCACGTGCTGGCGGACGGTCAGGCCCGCGGCGCGCAGAGCGGTCAGTTCGGCCGTGGCCGTCGTGGTGTAGCGGGAGAGCGCCTGGCCCACCAGGACCAGCGCCGCCACGGCGGCGGCCGCGCCGAAGATGAGGAGGCTGGTCGACTCGGTGCGGTCGACGCGGCGCCGGTGCTCGGTGAGGGTGGCGTCGATGTCCTGGACGTCCACGTCCATGCCGGCGGCGGTGTTCAGGCGGCCCCGGAAGGCGTCGATCGCCGCGGATCCGCCGGTCAGGCGGGCCAGGCCGACGATCGGGATGCCCTCGTCCTCCGGGGGTCCGAGCAGGTTCGCGCGGTAGCGGGCCAGGAGCGCCGGGGACGCGATGACGCCGCCTCGGCCGCCGGGATCGTCGGCGAACCAGGCCGAGCGGACCACCCCGACGACGCGGGCCGGCACGACGGGGCCGCGCGGGACGACTCCCCCGCCGACCCTGTTGGTGGCGACCGCCTGCGTGGGGGTCAGCAACCGCAGAGTGACCAGGTCACCGGGGTGTTTGCCGTACTGGGAGGTGACCACGACCTCGTCGAGGCGGCCGGGGTCGGGGAGGCGCCCCTCGAGGACGACCGGGGTTTCGATCGTCCGGAACAGATCGGCGTCGGCGGGTGGCAGCGTGAGGCCGCTCAACGTGTCGGGGCGGTCGTCGACGGCGAAGGCCGCCGCCGGGAACGTGGTGAGCGCCGCCACGTCGTCCATCGCCCTGACCATCGACCAGAAACGGTCGTCGGAGGCGAACGGGCGGATCGCGACGGTCGCCGCACCGGTCGCGGCGGACAGCCGGTCGGTCGCCGTCACGCCGCGCACCGCGCCCGCGACCGCCGCGAGCACGACGGCGGCCGAGAAGGCGACCAGCAGCCCGAGCACCACCAGGGACCGCCACCGGCGACGCACCTCGAGCGCCAGCCAGCATCCCACCAGGGGCCACAACCCGTGATGCGCTCGGCAATCCATGGCCCGCATTACATCTCGCCGGTATGACTCCGTCGAGGGTGCTAACCCTCGTAGGGGTTTCCATTCCATCTCTGCGTTGAGACGCACCTGATGGATGTCGAGACCGCCGCGCAGACGATCATCACTGCACTCAAGATCACGAATGATTACTGAGATGTGGTGCTCCGGCGGGGCTGCCTGAGCGGTGACCTCGAAGCGGCCCCGCCGGAGGACTATCGAACCCGCCAGATTGGCGTGATCTCGTTCATGGACACCACGAGTTGGTGAGCGACGGCGTAGGACAGAAGATCGCTTCCCGACAGGGGAAGTTCGACGTCGTGTTCGCCGGTGAAAGCCGCGTAGCCGTCCGCTGCGGGCGTGTAGACGTGGGCGAGGACGCTCACCGGGTTGGCCTGCCCACCATGTAGACCGCCGGCGCGTCACGAAGGTGAGGACAGAAGGAGAGCGCCACAGGCATACAGTCCAGACAGGTCGGTGGTGTGGCGGTCTGGCCGCAGTCGATCCCTGTACGGCGGAAAACCTCGTCGGTTACGAGCCATGGAACCCTTCCCGACTTGTAGTCCGTGGCAGGACAGCCACAGACCTGGCACAGAAGGTTCTCCATGCACTCCCATTGGCGGCGCGCGTTGGGTGAGCCCCAGATGGGCCGGCCTTCACGCGATTGACCGGCGCGAGCGCGGAGCACTCCCAGCCGCCTGTCGTCGTCACGCGCATGCTCGTAGGCAAGCCGTAGCGCGCCAACGTGGTTCTTGATGAAGATGAGCGGTGATGGGTCGGTCTCGCCTGAGTACGCGGTGATGTAGGGAACGGGCATCGTAGAATCGTCGCCAGGTTGGTGGCGCTTCATCGAAATCACCTGCTCCCGATCGCTGGTTGAAGGGCTTCCGCAAGGACTTGGGCGAGGCGGGCGAGCGTGGGGCTGTGCAGAGTGCGGCGGCACTCGCAGAACTGAGCCGGGCAAGCACTCGTCGCGTACCAGATGCCTCCCAGCTCCCAGATCGTCCACTCCGGGTAGTGCTCTCTGAGCTGGTCAGGGGTCATGCGTCACCATGCCGGGCGGCCCGCCGACCTTGGGTGACGCCAGAAGCCGACGGGCCTGATCAGGTGGAAGTGCGGACCTTCCAAGGTCTCGTCACCGCCCGCCGCAGAGCATAGACAGGCATATAGAGCGGTAAATAGCGGTATGTCGCGTCACGCACGTCTATGCAGCTCAGGGGTGTTCTAGGGTGATCAGCATGAGTGCCATCCCGCCGTACGATCCTGACGCACCCGGGCCCGCCATGTACGTCTACGCGCGGGTGGCCGACCATATTGCTGCACGGATCGAGGCTGGCGAACTTACACCGGGTTCACGGCTTCCTGGAGAGAGGGATCTCGCCGCAGACTATGGCGTCGCACTAGGGACCGCGAGACGCGCAGTCGAGGACCTTCGCGATCGAGGACTGGTGGTCACTTTGCCGGCGAAGGGAACCTACGTCGCCCGTCCGGAAGACATGCCGTCACGGACCACGGAGTAGGGAACCGAGAGTATTGGGGCGTTAAAACCAAAGCCCGCGCCAACAGCGCGGGCTGGATTGCGTGTTTCAGTTCGGCCTACTTTGTCTCCAACTTCCCTGAGGCTCTCGCTCTGGCATGTGGCTGGGATGGCTTAGTCGCCCCTCCGCTGCATCTGCGAACCAGCTAGCCCATCTGTCGATAAATTCGTCAAGTTCGCCAACGATCAAAGGCGTGAACGGCCAAGCGGCTTGCCACTCGGCCATACCGCTCCAGAGTGCTTTTGCCGACTCTTCTCCGGGCTCCAGCATGAAGGGGTCAAGGCGACCTCGCTTCGCCATGAGCGGCGAATACATGAATGCTGTTTCGGACCATTGATATTGGCCCTCATTCTGGGCGTCGCAATACCACAGAGAATGACTCCGTCCATCGTACTCATAGCGATTTGACGGGAGGCGAATTCCGATGGCCGCGTGCGCGATAACGTCGAAAGCGGGTGGTGTCCACGCTCCCCATGGCGCGGCTTCCGTATTAGTTATAGAGGACATTGCGAGATTGGCGTGGTTCAAAATAATTGACCATCCGTTGCCATGTCCAGCCTGAACAGTTGCAGATGGAGCGGCGCGGATAATCGCTTCTTTCAGGGTGGCGGAGATTCTCGCCAGGCTCTTGGAGGCTGCTTCGGCAAGTGCGTTTCGCCGCTCGCTTTCGGTGCGACCCTGCGATAGTTGCCGCTCTGATTCGCTACGGCGCATAACCTCAGCACGGTATGCCTCTTGCAATCGTGCGAGACCACCAGCCGGTTCTTTCGCTGAAATTCCGGAGAGGCGGGCCAAGACGTTACTCGGGCGGGGACGCGCCTCGGCGGCTTTATATAGACACTCTTCAACTAGTGCACTTAGGGATGCCGGATGGGAGGTCAAGTGTCGAGGATCTGCATGAAGGTGCTGATCGCGAAAATCGTGCATATCTGGACCGTTAAAGGGCCATGCACCAGACACCAACTCGTAGGCGATGATGCCCAATGAATAGACGTCAGTTGCGATCGTAGCTCGTTCGTTTCGCCATCGTTCAGGGGCGGAGTAGGGTGGCGACATAGCGTATTTCCGGGTGTCCAGAGCTGTAGTTGCCTCGGCATAACGGGAAATCCCAAAGTCCGCCAGACACCACCGCCCATTCAGGAGCAACACATTCTCCGGCTTGAGATCGCGATGGACCACCTTGCCGTCCAGGTCGACGAGCGTCTCGGCAATATCCGACAGAATAGCGACACTCTCAGCGAGGCTGAGTGGGCCGTCAGTTTCATCTAGGTGTTGGCGCAGGGACTTCTCCGCTCGCGGCATAATGATCACCCAGGCATCGGGTGTGTCGCCGCTGTCGATCACCGGCACCACGTTACTGATGCCGTCGAGCTGCACGAACAGAAGCTCCCGCTGTGCGCCTGATGCCTTGGGGATGAATTTTGCAGCCGCGCTCTGACCTGAGGTTGCCTTGGCGGCATAGACCTGGCCAAAACCTCCTTTGCCGATAGGCTCAGCGAGAGTCCATTTCCGATTGAGGTCCAGTTGCACGGCCGATCCCCTGACTTCCATCTCGATTCCCTGTAATCAAATGTAGTGGTGGCGTGAACTCTGCCCCACGTAATTCACGCCACAGCCACATGATCAGTGATGATACTCCTGTAACGGTCATGCCGGGCGGAGTGAAAGAGGACCTTTCGATCCCGACTCGGTCGATAAATGCCGACCTGTCCGTTCTGTTGCCGGCCTGCTTGCCTGTTCAAGGGTCCATTGATGTCGCAGTGCGAAAGCTATCAAGATCAAAAAAGAGGGCTGTGTGACCGTAGCCCAAGTTGCTGGCAGGGGAAGAGTGCAGGAGTCGCAGTGAGTCGCGCGAGCCAGCCAAGTTCGCTCGAACCCTAAATCATAGCTGCCTCGGTGGTGCTATGTTCGTTTCGTTAACGTTTGGTGGCTTGTGGTTGCTGCTCTTCGAGCAACTATCACGGGCCATTCGTGTTTGGCCATAAGAGGGGACGACGCCCGAACCTCCGATAAGAGATGGCTGCGCCCCTCGCGCTCCCCTTGGTGCGCTTGCGCGCCCCTCGTATCGCTTCACCCTGGGTCGCTTTGCTCCCTGGCGAAGGGCCCCGACACTCGCGCTCCCCGGCAGGGCCTCGCTTCGCCCGTTTTCGAACGGCCTGCCACGTCACACCTTGCGCAGGAACTCGGGTGATGTCCTCGCGCAGAGCCACCTCAACTCATGCTGAAGATAACAATGTGACCGCACCCGTTACGATCCAAGGTTCTATAGCGATGCACTCGTGAGTGCAGCGATGTAGGGACCTGTGCGCGTGAGGTAATGAAAGAGGGGGCATATGAGTGGTGGCGTGCCAGCTCGCTCGGGCAACAATACAGTGGGAGATCTCGACGCTGAGCGGCGTGAATCAGAACGTAAGATCGTCCAACAACAGTCGACACTGCGCAATCTTCGAACCACGAGACTCCTTCAAGCGATATGGCTTATCGCAAGTCTGGTGGCGGCCGCGTTCCTTGGCAGCGCTATGTTTATTGGGATCTGGACCAACTATCGAACGCCCTTTACCCTTATAGGGTTTGCTGCGGCAGCTATCTCAACAGTTTTTGCTGCTGGATACCTTATAAAGCTCCGTCCTGAAGTATCTGAAAATGTACACACGCTTCGAACGCTTGAGACGGAACAACTCCACTTGGCTGCGAGGGAGGAGGCTAACCCGATCTCAGCCCTTCGCATTTATCGCCTGATCGCTTCCAGTGATATCGATGAGCTGAGTCGCCATGCGCGACGCAACCAGCGTTATGCCAATATCCTGCAGTGGATAGTGATCCTTGGCTCCGTAGTCTCTACGAGCCTGGCAGGTATAGCGGTAGGTGGTGGTGATCAACCTGTAGTGCGCCTCATCACTGCCATCTCAAGTGGGCTCGTCAGCGTCGCTGCAGCTGCTGCGGGATTCTTCAAATTCCGTGAACGCAGAACAACTCAACAGCAGACGGCTGACGCGATGAAGCGACATCTAAAAGCTGTAGAGCTACGGATTAGCGAGTACGACGAGGAGGATGAAGCATTAGTGCTCAAACGATTTGCTCAGAACATGGAAGAGCTGAAGGATGAGCAACGCAAGCGTGAATTGCAGTTAGAAGAATCTACGGATAAAAACCCCGGCCAATGACCTGGGCTCAAATCTTCTCCGAGCGCAGCGGAAGGCACTGCTGGTGCGTAGTGGGGAGTGGCAAGCACCTGGGAGTGAGGTCCAGAAATATGGGCATTTGAGATAGGCTGACATTCGCTGGTTTCTGAAGGTCGGAAAAATAGTGTCGGTGGTAGCTGTTCTAAGGCTTGTCAATACGGACTCCGGTCGCTTCTTTAGATCGCGCCATAGTGGAAGTTGACCGCCGAAGGGCGAGTGCGCATCCATCTCGACATGAAGTGAGTGCTGCTAGAAGTAAGTTCCACCTCTGTCCGGGAGTGCGATACTACGGCCGAATGCGTCTTCTAAGGACCGAACTAGTTCTTCTGAAGATCAAAACAGTGTCGGCTAAAATACAGAAGACGCGGAGTTTTGCATCGTCGTAACCATAGAACTGGTCTGGGGGAAGGTTGGCATCGGGATATTCTGTGAAGTCAACCTGGATGATCTCCCGCCATTTTGGCCAGCCCTCTCCTGTGCGCGATCGGCTAATAGCCGATCTGAGCCGAGCTATATCGCGATGTAAAGTAGCGAAGAATAGGTAAATATAAATCAATAACATGACGATAGCGAAAAGCAGTGCTCCGAATGAGGCTTGCGTAATGGTTAGATAAGCGAGGAGGGAAGTGAAGAAGATCAGGCCGACCAGGGAGACGACAGAAATGACGATCTTGCTTCTTAAGGAACCTGGTTCTCTAAATGCGCTTGGTAGCATAGTGCGGGACTTCCAGATTGCTCGCCTTGCGAGATAGTTCTTCGCAACTAGGCTTCCATCGGATCTAATTAGGAACAGGGCCACATTGGTTTCGGGGTCGCGCGCCCACTCTTCTGCTTTCTTTGTGTAGCCGAAAGCGGCAAAAAAATAGGCTGCCTGCCCAGGTTTGGCAGTTCCTGATAGGCGTTGGACATCACCAATCCCCACACGCTTGTCGCGCCAAAATTTCACCTGGGCAATGGCTCGATTTGCATATGCATCAACACCTCCGTCAGGACCAGGTGGAACAGCTTTCGCATCTCGATACCCAAACCTTCGCAGCCATGCTGCAGCCATGAACTCTGCGTCGCGGTAGTCGGCAAGAATCGCTTCTGCCGATGCCCCACCTGTCGCAGTACCGACATTCGATATATAGTCCTCGAATACGGTATCCCAGTCCAGGAAGGGGCTTTCTGGAATTCGCAGACCGATTGCGAGAACGGCGATCATTGAGATGCTCGCTAGCACTCCGGAAATTTGATGCAAGCTAGCCGGCCCTGTTGGTGTATCGATCAATAGTGATGCCGTATTTATAGTGGGGAATGTCCATGCTGCGAGCCATAGTGTAAAATTTGCAGTCCATTCTTTGGCCTTTTCTGCTGCGTTAGCGGCCAGGCTGAGCGGAAGTAGAACTGTCGCGACGGCGAATATAGCGACCTGAATCCATGCCGGACTTGTCTCGGACGGCGGAAGATGAATTACCATTGATAGTGCATAGGATGCAAATATTATTGCGAGTATCCATGAAATGGTGCGCTTTCTGCGGTGCGTTGCAACGTAGTAGGCGGCGTAATCGCGTTGATGATCCATTGCAAGCTCAACGAAAGTTTTTGGGTGAAGTGCTCGATCTTCGTTGGATGTCGTTTTGTCCATCTCTCGATGATGCATGCCGGCACTGACATTTTTGCTGGCCGTCATCGCGTCGCACGATGACGGCTACGTAAGGCTTACTTTCGGGAATGTTTCTCTTACCTCGGAGGCCCCTCGTCGCCGAGGTCCACGCGTGCCGAGTGGTGTCGTGGACAGCAGGTAGTTGGGGCGGCGTTAGACGCAAAGCGTCCTCGGGGCACCTGACTCCGTCCAGCGACGGTGTCGTCGATTTGATCTGGTTGCTGGATAGGCTTCTCCCGCTTGTGAAGGAGCCAATTCGGGGAGCCAACACCTTCTGACTCCCGCAGACTCGCTGCGACTCCATCAGAGCGTTGACGCAGGTGAGAAGCTGTCCGTCCGACTCGCCGCGACCTAGATCGGCTCACGGGCTTCGATGGCCTGGAAGTCACAGCGACGGTCCACGTGCCGGGGGGCCGTCACCGGCCCTCAAACCCCGAGGGCCGAGCGTTTGTGACCTCCAGGGCCGTCAGCGGTGATCGGCAACGGTCCACATGCCGGCGCCCGGGGCCGCCGTCCCCGGCCCTGAGAACCGAAGGCCTAGTGCTTCGACAGGCCCAAGGCCGCAGCGGCGGACTCCAGGGCGGTCAGGTGATCGTCGACGGTGCGCAGGCCCGCTTTCATCGTGTTGATGGAGATGTGGGTCGCGCCGTGGTCGCGCCACTGCTCGGCCAGTGCCGCCACCGCGTCGGGGTCGCCCTGCCAGGACAGGCGGCCCTCCATGCCGAGTGTGGACGGGTCGCGGCCCGCCGCCACCGCGGCCTCGTCGACGGCCGCTTTCGCCTCGGTCAGGTGGGGGCCGGGGGACATCTGGGGGAACCAGCCGTCGGCCAGGCGGCCGGCGCGGTGGTAGGCGGGAGCCGATTGGGCGCCGAACCAGATCGGGATCGGGCGCTGTACCGGGAGCGGGGCCAGGCCGGCGCCCGTGACCCGGTCGAACTCGCCGGTGAAGGTGAGCGAGGGTTCGGTCCAGAGGCGGCGGAGCAGGGGGACCTGTTCGTCGATCCGGCGGCCTCTCTTCGTGAAGTCCTGGCCGAGGGCCTCGTATTCGACCTGGTTCCAGCCCAGGCCCACGCCCAGGCGGAAGTTTCCGCCGGTCAGGAGGTCGACCTCGGCCGCCTGCTTGGCGACCAGGGCCGTCTGGCGCTGGGGCAGGATGATGATGCCGGTGACCATTTCCAGGGAGGTCAGGGCGGCCAGGTAGCCGAACAGGACCATCGGTTCGTGGAAGGTCGTGGTCACGTCGTAGGGGCCGGACCACTCTTGGTGGACGGCCGGATCGGCGCCCAGCACGTGGTCGTAGGCCATGACGTGGCGGAAGCCCAGTTCCTCCACCCGCTGACCGTAGGCGCGGACCGCGCCCGCGTCGGGGCCGATCTCCGTTTGGGGGAAGACGACGCCGATCCGCATGTGGGGCTCCTCTCGAAGATCAACTCACCGGACGTCATTCCCCCGTTCCGTGCTCCTACCGCTGTGCTTCACGAACGGATGACGTTTCCGTACAAGACGACTGTCGGCGGCGCTTTCTAGCATGGGCTCGGTATTCGAAGCGATGAGGAGTGCGGCATGCGTGAGCTGGTCTATACGGGGTTCGTCTCGCTCGACGGCGTGGTCGACTCGCCCGGTGGCGGGCCGGGTGAGGAGCACCGGAGCGGGGGCTGGGTGATCAAGGACATCGAGTTCCTGCCCGAGGCGTTCGCGCTCAAGGGTGAGGAGCTGGAGGAGACGACGGCGTTGATGTTCGGGCGCCGCAGTTATGAGGCGTTCGCTCCGACCTGGCGGGATTCCGAGGATCACGCCGCGTACCGGGATCTGCCCAAGTATGTGGTCTCGACGACCCTCGCCGAGGACGCCCTCGTCGAGGGGTGGGGGCCGACGACGATCCTGCGGTCGGTCGAGGAGATCGCCGAGCTCAAGAAGGGCGAGGGCGGGGCGATCTTCGTCCACGGGAGCGCGGAGCTCGCCCGGAGCCTGTCGGACGCCGGGCTGGTCGACCGCTATCACCTGCTCGTGTTCCCGGTGCTGCTCGGCGCGGGGAAGAGCCTGTTCAGCGGCGCCGACAGGGAGAAGCAGGCGCTGCGGCTGCGGGCGTCGGAGTCCTACCCGAACGGGATCGTCAAGCTGGTCTACGACGTCGTCGGCTGATCGAGGCCGAGGGCGATCGCGCCGCCGGTGCCCTCGCGGAGCTGGCGTGAGGTGCGGCCGACGTAGCGGCGCAGGGCGCGGGCCAGGTGGGGTTCGTCGAAGTAGTCGAGCTTGGTGACGACGTCGGCGACCGGGGTGCCAGCGGCCAGCAGTGCCGAGGCGGTGCGGACGCGTTCGATCTGGCGCACGGCGCCCTGGGTGAGGCCGGTCGCGTCGCGGAAGCGGCGTTCGACGGTGCGGGGTGAGACCTCGGGGCGGCCGCCGCGGCGGACCTCGGTGACGAGCGGGTCGCGGACCACCGCTCCGGCGCGGATCAGGCGTTCGACCAGCGCTTCGGCGTCGTCGGCGCCGGGGGTCTCCCAGCGGAGGCCGTCGAGGCGGAAGGTCGTGCGGGTGGTGTCGGGGAGTGCCAGGCCGCCGTCGACCAGCGCCGGGGTGGGGACGGTGCTCAGGCCGGTGCCGACCGCGAACTCGATGCCGACGAAGCTGGCGCCCTCGGGGACCGGCGCGGTGCCGGTCCCGGTCTCGGGGCCGGTGACGGCTGCGTAGGGAACGCCTTCGAACTCCCAGAACACCAGGCCCCAGCCGGCCGTCGCCACCGAGGTCATCTCGGCGACGTGCTCGCTCGTGCAGGTCCACACGGTGTCGATCCACGGCGAATCGGACGCGCGGGTCTCGAAACGCAGGGCCACGGGAGCAGGATAGGCGGCGTGGAGAAGATCGAGGTCGTGGTCGCCCACCAAGAGCGGGCGACGCTGCGGGTCGGCGACGTGTTCCTGAAGATCGACGGCGATCAGGCGCGGGCCGATATCGAGGTCGAGGCGATGGCCAGGGCGCCGATCCCGACTCCGGAGATCCTGTGGCGCAGGCCGCCCGTGCTCGCGCTCGCCGCCGTTCCCGGCACGGCGCTCGGGCGGCTCGGCGAGCCGTCGGCCGCCTCGCCCGCGGCGTGGGCCGCCGCGGGGGCCGCCGTCCGGAGGTTGCACGACGCGCCGCCGCCTCCGTGGCCCGGCAAGAGCCTGGACGACCTGGCCTCCCGGCTCGACGGCGAATGCGCGTGGCTTCTGGCCAACGACGTCCTGCCCGCCGACCTGGTCACCAGGAACCGTGAGATCGCCGAGGGCGCGCTCCGGCCGTGGACGCCGGTGTTCGTCCACGGCGACCTGCAGATCGGCCACGTGTTCGTCGACGGCGACGAGGTCACCGGCGTGATCGACTGGTCGGAGGGGGCGCCCGGCGACGCCCTGTTCGACCTCGCCACCCTGACGCTCGGACATGAGGACCGCCTCGACGACCTCCTCGCCGGATACGGCACCGACGTCGACCGCGACGTGATCCGGGCGTGGTGGTCGTGGCGGAGCCTGGTGGTGGTCCGGTGGCTGGCCGAGAACGGCTTCGACCCCGACGCGCCGGGCTGCGAGGTCGACGTGCTGAGATCCCGGATGATGTGACGCCCTACAAGACGCAGAACTCGTGGGCCTCCGGGTCGATCAGGCAGGTCCAGGGCACGTCGCCCTGACCCACGTCGAGGTCGGTCGCGCCGAGGACGCGCAGCATGGCCACCTCGGCCGCCCTGTCGCCACCGGGCAGCAGGTCGAGGTGCACCCGGTCGGGCGCGGTCTTCGCGCCGGGGGTGCGGTGGAAGTCGAGGTAGGGGCCGGCTCCGTCGGCGGAGCGCAGCATCGCGTGGTCGTCGGTCAGGGTGTGGAGGGGCCAATCGAGCGCCTCGGCCCAGAAACGGGCCATCGCGCGCGGGTTCGCGCAGTCGACGACCACGGCCGCGATCGGGCCGGTGTCGCGGTGGAGCTCACGGGGTTCCCGCACGCAGAACTCGTTGCCCTCGGGGTCGGCGAGGACCGTCCACGGGACTTCGCCCTGGCCGATGTCGACGGGGGTCGCGCCCAGGGCGAGCAGGCGGGGGATCGAGGTGGGGGCGAGGTCGAGGTGGACGCGGTTCTTCGCCGTCGTCTTGGGCTCCTTGACGGGGACGACGTCCACGCCGACGAAGACCGGGTCGGGCCAGACCAGGCCACCGGCCGGACCGGCGTACGTGGTCACGCCGGGGGTGTAGGCGCTCCAGCCGAGCGCCTCAGCCCAGAAACGGCCGACGGCCGGGGCGTCGAGAGCCTTGATGTTCACCTGAACGGGGCGCAGTGCCATTCGCTGAATTCATTTCTTTCGACATTGAACAGCCATTTGTCGCACGCTACTCACGGGGCAGGATGGGCACATACCCGGATCGCACACTTTATGAGGGAGAACGCGAGCCATGACCGAGTCCACGCCCCCGGACGAGGGCGAGGGACGGCCGACGAAACTCGGCCGGGCGGTCAGGGTACTGGAGGCCGCCGCGGCGGTCGTCGCCGCACTCGGCACACTGGTCGCGGGCGGCAACGCGGTATTGAAGGAGCTGGTCGGCGACGACCCGTGGGCGGCCCGGGTCGCCACCGCGGGCGCGTTCGTGCTGCTGGTCGGGCTCACCGTCGGATGGGGGATGAGCCGGGCGGGGGTGCGCAACCGGTTCGTCGGGGTCTGGCGGAAGGCGTGGCCGGGGCTGCTCTGGCTGCTCGTGGTGGTCACCGCGATGGGGGTCGTGTCGCTGGGGCTGACCTTCGACCGCTGGCTGGCGCTGCGCAACGACCCGTGCGGGGCGCCGCTCGAACTGACCGTGATGGTGCCGCCCGAGGACGTGCGCGACTTCGAGGTGCTGGCCCGGGAGCACGAGGCGGGGCTGGCGGTGGCGGGGTGCCCGCCGGTCAGGGTGGGGGTGCGTGGCGCTCCCCCGGTGTCGCGGCTGGCGGGGGCGATGGCGGCGGGGTGGCGTACCGGCGACGGGGTGCGGCTGCTCGGGCCCCGGCCCGACATGTGGGTGGCCGAGAGCACTGCCGTGGCGGACGCGGTGCTGACCGTTCCCGGGGTGGCGCAGGGGGTGACGGCGCAGCGGCTCGGGTCGGTGGCCACCGACGACCTGGTGCTGGCGGTGCCGGAGGCGCAGCGGCGCCGGTTGCAGGACACCCTCGCCGGGGCCACGGCCGCCGGGGAGGAGGAGACGCGGGACCTGCTGCTGCGGCACTTCACGCAGGAGGAGCGGAAGGTCCGGCGGGCCGATCCGCTGCTGTCGGGCACCGGGCTCGCGGCCATGCCGATGATCGGCGAGTCGGCCGTCTTCGGTTCGACGGCCCAGGCCGAGAGCGCGCTGCGGGCGGCCGACACCATCCGGTACGCCGATCCGCTGGAGCTGCTGTGCCGTTTCCGCGACGGGACCATGCTCGGCCCCTCGACCACCACGGCCACCAGTGAGGACCTGCGGCGCTCGGCTCTGGTCGTACCGGGGCATCTGCGGCGGCAGTATCAGGACGGGCTGCGCGACCGGTGCCCGGCCGCGCTGGGGCAGGGGCAGTGGGAGCAGCTGCCGGTGGCCGCACCGCTGGGCCGGCTCGACTATCCGGCGGTGCTGCTGACCTGGCCCGATCGCCGGGGTGCCGCCCGCGCGGAGGCGGTCAGGGCGCTGGCGCGGTGGTTCACGGTCGAGCAGCGGTTGCGGACCCGATTCTTCGGGCCGCCCGCGCCCGCCGGTCCTTCGCCGTCGGAGACGGTCGCCGACTTACGGACGGCGCTGGCCGCCGCCGTCCAGGCCGAGCGGAGTGTCGCCATCGCGCTGCTGCTCGACGGGTCGGGGTCGATGCGGGCCCATCTGGCGGGCGGGGTCGGGGCGGTCGAGCGGATCCTCGACACGCTGCGCTCGACCGACGAGGTCTCCCTCACCGTGCCGCGCCGCCTCGCCGCCGGTGGCGACGGGCCGCCCGAGATCCGGCAGGAGTACGCGCTGGAGACCGCCGCCCTTCAGGCCGACAACATCCGCCGGTACGTGCAGCAGTGGACACCCCGCGCCTGGGACCTCGACCTCGACACCACCATCGGACTGCTGGCGGCGGCGCGGGCCGACGCCGACGTGTTCGTGGCGATCACCGACACCACGCGCGGCTCCGTGACCGCCCTACAGGAGCGGGTGAGCGGGCTGGCCACCGAATCGCGCCTGGCCATCGTCAACGTCGGGCCCTCCCCCTGCCCGGACGCCCTGCCGCCGCCCGGCGCCGACGACGTTCCGGTGACCTGTGTGCGGCTCGACGAACTCGACGTCGAGAAGCTGCTGACCTGGGCGAGGTCACGATGAACCGGCTCCGGATGTCGGCAGCCACGGCCCGGTTGCTGGCGGGCGCCCTGGTGGGGGCGCTGCTCGGGTGGCTGGCCTTCGGGCCGCCCTGGGAGCCCGCCGGGTCGTCCGGATGCGCCGCGTCCGGCGGCACGCTGACCGTCGCGGCCGGATGGGACGAGAGCGTCGACCAGCAGCGGTCGCGGATCATCGGGGCGTGGAGCGACAACGGCTGGCGGGCCGCGTTCACCCAGATCTCGCCCGTCACCGACGAGAAGCGGGTCGAGATGGCCGCCTCCGCCGGAGACTGCCCGTTCGACGTGCTCATCCTCGACGTGGCGCACCTGGCCGAGTTCGCCGCCTCCGGGGCGATCGCCGAGGTGACGCCGCCGAGCGGGCGTGCGTTCCTGCCGAAGACCGTGGAGGCGGGCACCTACCAGGGGCGTCAGTACGGCGTGCCGTTCGCCGCCGACGTGCCGCTGCTCTATTCGCGGGGCGACACCGCCGAGCTGGTGCGGCAGGCGTGGAGCCGGGAGCCCCTGACCGACGGGAAGGCGGCCGGCAAGGTGATCGTGCAACTCGACGACTACGAGGGCGCCTCGGTCAACCTCATGGAGGCCATCGGGCCGGCCAACCTGGCCAACTTCGGTGATGAGGTGCCGGGTGCGGCGGCGCTGCGGCGGGCGTTCCAGCCGGGGCTCGGCCGGTGGGCCCGGCTCTACCGGGACAACGAGGGCATGCGCGCCTCGGCGCGGTTCAAGGAGCGCGACAGCGTCGAGGAGTTCCGGCTCTCCCCCGGCCCGGTGGTGATGCGCAACTGGCCGTCGTCGTTCGGGGCGCTGGCGGCGGCCGACCGGTTCCGTACCGACGACGGGCGCTTGTCGTTCACGATCGCACCGGTGCCCGGCGGGGTGCTCGGCGGGTCGGTGCTGGCGGTCTCCAGCGGTCTCGATCCGGCCCGCGCGGCGGCGGCCCGGGTGCTGATCGACCATCTCACCTCGCCGCGGACCCAGGCCGAGCTGTTCACCTGCGGAAGTTACGCGCCGGTGCTGGCGGAGTCGTACGACCTCGACACCTTCGCCGGGCTGGGCTTCACCGTGGCCGACGGGTGCCTCGACCTGGGCGACTCCCCCGACGCCGCGACCTACCGCGCCGACTTCCGCGTCCTGGCCACCACCGTGCGCGCCGCCATCGCCGACGCCGGGCTGCGGCCGCCGATCCCGCACTACAGCAGGTTCAGCGAGGTCTTCCGGCGCTGCGCGCGGGCGGTCGTGACCGGTGCGGTGACCGACGTCGGCGACGCCTACTACGGCACGTTCTCGGCGGCGCTGGCGCGGGCGGTCACCGGGCGGCTCACCGAGGGCGCGCCCTCGTCGGTGTGCCGGTGATTCCTTTAAATGCATAAAAGACTATTTCGGTACGCCGATTTTCCGGCTCGCGAGTTTTTGTCGGAGCCGGAGTTCACACTCACCTTCAATGGCGTCTGTCTGAGGGGGTTCCGTGGCGAGGCGGAGAAACGGGCGGAAGAAGAAAGGCCGTGGCGAGGAACTCTGGGTGCTGGTCGCCGTGGTCGGCGTCGTCACCCTGATCGCGGTCTGGCGGTTCGTCAGCGCCCATCCCGAGCTGGCCGTCGGCATCGCCGTCGCGATGCTGGCGCTGACGGCCGGCGGGCTCTCCCTGCGGCACCGGAGCATCGAGGCCGACCGGCGGCGGTTCCTGGCCGCGAACACCGAACTGGCGCGGGTCGACCGCCTCAGCGGGCCCGAGTTCGAGCGCCTGGTCGCCGAACGGCTGCGCACCGACGGGTTCCGCCAGGTCACCCAGCGCGGCGGCGCGGGCGACGGCGGGGTCGACATCACCGCGACCGCCTTCGGGCACGGCCATTACGCCGTCCAGTGCAAGCGCTACCGGGGCACCGTCGGGGCGCCCGAGGTGCGCAACTTCCTGGGGGCGCTGGCCAACGCCTTCGACGGGCACACCGGCATCCTGGTCACCTCGGGCACGCTGACCCGGCAGGCGAAGGCCGAGGCGGCGGCGGCCCGGCAGCCGCTGATCATCGTGGAGCGCGACGAGCTGGCCGACTGGCTGCTGGGCGACCTGACGCTGCTGCCCGCCCACGCCTAAAGCCTATAAATTTGGTAGGTTTTATGGACATAGTCGTCCCGAGGGGATTCCATGACCACGTACTCGCCCTCCTACGCCGGTCCCGTCGACGTCGCCACCTTCGGCCCCTACGGTCCCGGCCGCCTCGACCGCGTGACCGACCGGCCCGTCTATCCGTTCCAGAACCGGATCACCGCCGACGGCTCCAGCGGTTTCCCCGCCGAGCCCGGCCGCTACCACCTCTACCTCGCCTACATCTGCCCGTGGGCCCAGCGCGTCGCGATCATCCGTGACCTGGCCGGGCTGCAGGACGTGGTGTCGCTGTCCTATGTCGACGACGCGCGCGACTCGCGGGGCTGGGCGTTCCGCGAGAACCGGGGGCCCGACCCGGTCAACGGGTTCAGCTTCCTCGCGGAGGCCTACGAGGCGACCGAACCCGGCTACCCGGGCCACATCTCGGTGCCCACACTGTGGGACCGGCAGACCGGGAAGGTCGTCAGCAACGACTACCCCGAGATCCCCATCGACCTCGGCACCCA
This sequence comes from Herbidospora sp. RD11066, assembly GCF_054661255.1. NCBI lineage: Bacteria > Bacillati > Actinomycetota > Actinomycetes > Streptosporangiales > Streptosporangiaceae > Herbidospora > Herbidospora sp. RD11066. Next base: position 365,246 of record NZ_BAAGDO010000008.1, on the reverse strand, counting down.
GTTCTCCGGCGCCGGGCTCGACCTCTACCCCGAGGCGTCCCGCGCCGAGATCATCGCCCTCGACGAGGAGATCGCCCGCGACTTCAGCCTCGCCGCCCACGGGGTGGGCCGGGCCGCGACCCAGGAGGAGTACGACGAGCGGCGGGCCGCCGTGGTCGCCACGCTCGACCGTCTCGACACCCGGCTGGCCGACCGCCGTTACCTGTTCGGCGACGACGTCACCGCCTCCGACGTGCAGCTCTTCGTGGCGCTGGTCCGCTTCGACCTGGCGACCAACCCCCGCAACGGCATCAGCGAGCGCGGGCTGAGCGACCATCCGAACCTCTGGCGCTACGCCCGCGACCTCTACCGCATTCCCGCCTTCCGCGAGACGACCGACTTCGACGCGTTCCGCCCGGCCGGGCCGATCGACCACCCCGACGACGGCGTGACCCGCCTCGTGGTCGAGCCCCACCAGGCCGACTGGGACGAGTGACCGATCACGCCCCGAACGCCCGCAGGAAGGTGTCGACCCCCGCGACCGCGACCTTCTCGGCCTCCCCGGAGTCGAGCGGCGTCGGGAGCTCTTCGTAGACCAGCGCGATGAACTGGTTGGCCGCCCTGACGGGGTCGTCGATGCGCAGGTGGCCGGCGTTGGCCAGGCGGGCCAGCCGCCCGGCCAACGCCTCGATGAACTGGTCGGGGCCGCTGGCCCTGACCTGGTCGAACAGGTCTGGGAAGCGCAGCGCCTCGGCGTAGAGCAGCCGCCGCACCGCCTGTGACTGCTCGTCGATGTAGCAGGCCACCAGTTTCGCGGCGACGTCTTCGAGGCCGGCCCGCAGGTGGCCGGCCTCGTCGGGGAACGACTCGAGCACCTCCAGGGTCTTGCCGTTGGCCCGCGCCGCGGTCTCGGTCATGACGTGGCGGAACAGGTTCTCCTTGGAGCCGAGGTGGTTGTAGATGGTCGGCTTCGCCACCCCCGCCTCGGCCGCGATCACGTCGAGGCTCGCCTGCGCGTAGCCGACCTGGGCGAACACCCGCAGAGCGGCCTCCACGATGGCCCGGCGCTTGTCCAGCCGCCCTCGGTCGGAGGTCAGGTTCTCGGTGTCGCCAACGCTCATCCGGCCATGCTACCGTCCCAGGCAGGCAATTGAACTGACCAGTTCAATTCAACTGACGCCTTGGTTCAAAGGAGTGGCCATGTCAGGCTCGGTCCGGCTCGACCGGTCGCTGCTCACGCTGATCGGCGTGATGGTGCTCGGCGGCATGATGTCCTACCTCGACGCGACGATCGTCAACGTCGGCATCGGCACGCTGACCGCCGAGTTCGAGGCCACCCTGTCCACGATCGAGTGGGTGACCACCGGCTACCTGCTCGCGGTCGCGCTCGCCATCCCGCTGGCCGGATGGGCGACGACGCGCTTCGGCGCCAAGCGCATGTGGCTGCTCGGCCTGACCGTGTTCCTGGCCGGGTCGACGCTCGCGGCCTTCGCCTGGAACGCCGAGAGCCTCATCGCGTTCCGCATCCTGCAGGGCCTCGGCGGCGGCATGGTCGACCCGATCATGATGACCGTCGTCGCGGGCGCGGCCGGTCCGGCCCGCACCGCCCGGGTGATGGGGCTCGTCTCCGTCCCGATCACGCTGGGCCCGGTCGTCGGCCCGATCGTCGGCGGCCTGATCCTGGAGAACCTCTCCTGGCAGTGGATGTTCCTGGTGAACCTCCCGTTCGCGCTGGCCGCGATCGTGCTGGCCGTCGTCGTGCTGCCGGCCGACCCGCCCGGCGGCGCCGCGCCGCTCGACTGGGTGGGCGTCTTCACGCTGTCGCCCGGCTTCGCCGCCCTGGTCTTCGCCCTGTCACGGGCCGGCGCGGAGGGCTTCGGCAGCCCCTCGGTGCTGGTCGGGCTGGCGGTCGGGCTGGCGCTGTTCGCGGCGTACGTCACCCACGCGCTGCGCACCACCGCCACGCCGCTGCTCGACCTGCGGCTGTTCCGCAGCAGGGGGTTCAGCGCCGGCGTCACCACCATGTTCCTCATCGGCGGCGGCCTGTTCTCGCTGCTGTTCCTGCTGCCGCTCTACTACCAGGAGGTCCGCGGCGAGTCGGTGCTGGCCTCGGGCCTGCTGCTGGCCCCGCTCGGGCTGGGCACGCTCATCGGCATGCCGGTCGCGGGCAACCTGGCCGACAGGCTGGGCGCCAAACGACTGGTGCCGGTCGGGGCGCTGCTCATCGGGTTCGGCGCGCTGGTGTTCACCGGCTCGGACGCGGGCACGTCGCAGCTGCTCCTCACCGGCGCGCAGTTCGCCGCCGGGTTCGGCCTCGGCCTGGTCGGCGCGCCGACGATGGGGTCGGTCTACCGCACGGTGCCGGGCGACGCTGTGGCCGGGGCCACCGGCGCGGTGTTCATCCTCAACCAGATCGGCGCCTCGCTCGGCATCGCCGTGGTCGCGCTGATCCTCCAGGGCGGCGGCGCGCACGCCGTGCCCACCACCGGCTCGTTCGGCGACGCCTTCTGGTGGCCGGTGGCCGCGTCGGTGGTGGTCTTCGCCGCCGGGTTCCTGCTGCCGGGCAGGCCCGAGGCGGTGCCCTCTTTGACCGAATCGGCGGTGCTCGACGAGCATCGAACCTATGGACGTTGAGACGATCTCGCTGGTCAGGGCACGTCCGGTCGTCGTACCGATGGCGCGGCCCCTGCGCACCGCGTCAGGGTCGGCGACGGCGGCTCCGCTGGTGCTCTTCGACGTGGTCACCGCGAGTGGGGTGACCGGGCGGTCGTACATCTTCGCGTACGACCCGGCGCTGCTCCCCGCCCTGGTCTCGATCGCCGACCGGATCGACCTGGTCGGCAAGGGTGTCTCGCCCGTCGCCCGGATGCGGGAGTTCCAGGCCCGGTTCCGGCTCCCCGGCATGCAGGGGCTGGTCGGCATGGTCACGTCGGGGATCGAGATGGCCCTCTGGGACGCCCTCGGCCACCTCACCGGCAGGCCCGTGGTCGAGCTGCTCGGCGGGGAGCCGGTCGCGCTGAAGGCCTACGACAGCTACGGGATGATGGACCCCGACCAGGAGGAACACGCCCTCCGAGACTCCGTCGACAGCGGATTCCCCGGTATCAAGATCAAGATCGGCTACCCCGATCCGGCCCGTGACGTCCACGTCGTCAGGAGGGTCCGCGAGATCATCGGGCCCGGCGTAGAGCTCATGGTCGACTACAACCAGTCGCTCACCCCGCAGGAGGCCCGGCGCCGCGTCGACCGGCTCCGCGAGTTCGATCTCTACTGGGTCGAGGAACCGGTCAGGGCCGAAGACCTCGCCGGGCACGCCTACGTGCGCCGCACCACCGGCGCCCGGATCCAGACCGGGGAGAACTGGTGGTTCCCCGACGGCTGCCGGGCCGCCATCGCGGCGTCGGCCTGCGATTTCGCCATGTTCGACCTCATGAAGATCGGTGGTTTCACCGGCTGGACGCTCGCCGCCGGACAGGCCGAGGCGGCCTCGCTGCCCGTCTCCAGTCACCTCTTCGCCGAGGCCAGCGCCCATGCCCTGGCGGTCACCCCCACGGCCGACTGGATCGAGCACCTCGACCTGGCCGGGGCCCTGCTGCGCGAGCCCTACCGCCCGGTCGAGGGCCGGATCACCGCCAAGGGACCGGGGTTGGGGATCTCCTGGGACGAGGACGCGGTCGCGGCGTACACGATGAGGTTTTGACTCCTCCTGGTTGCCCTGGAAAAACGCCCTGCATAGCGTTTTGAGTATGAAGATCCTGGTCGTGGGTGCCGGAGCGGTCGGCGGATACTTCGGGGGCCGGCTCGTCCAAGCCGGTCGAGACGTGACGTTCCTGGTCAGACCGGCGCGGGCCCGCCTGCTGCGCGAGCGGGGTCTGCGGATCGTGGGACTGGGTGAGGAGACGACGCTCCGCCCGTCCACGATCACGGCGAACGAGATCACGTCGCCGTTCGACCTGGTGCTGCTCTCGGTGAAGGCCACCGCGCTCGACCGGGCCGTCGACGATCTCGCCCCGGCGGTCGGCCCGGACACGCTGATCCTGCCGGTGCTCAACGGGATGCGGCACATCGACGTCCTGGCCGAGCGGTTCGGCGACCCGAGAGTGCTCGGGGGGGTCGTGCTGGTGAACACCACTCTCGACGCCAACGGCGACGTGCGCCGCCTGGGTGACGTGCAGAGTCTCACCTACGGCGCCCGCGAGGGGCTGGCCCCCGACCGGCTCGTCGGCGTGCTCGGCGGCGCCGGGTTCGCGACCTGCCTGTCGGCCGACATCGTCGCCGAGATGTGGGCCAAATGGGTGTTCATCGCCGCCACGGGCGGGGTGACCTGCCTGATGCGCGGGACGGTCGGGGAGGTCGCGTCCACCCCCGGCGGGGCCTGGTTCGCCGAGGGGGTCGTGGACGAATGCGCGTCCGTCGCCGAGGCGGCGGGCCACCCCGTGCAGAAGGAGGTGCTGGAGAACACCCGCCAGACGGTCACCGCCGCCGGTTCGCCGCTGACCTCGTCGGCCTACCGCGACCTGGTCGCCGACCGTCCCGTCGAGGTCGAGCAGATCTTCGGCGACCTCACCAGGCGCGCCCGCGAACTCGACGTGCCGGTCCCGCTGCTCGATCTGGTCACCCTCAACCTCCGCGTCTACCAGGGCAGACAGGTATGACCCCCCAGTTCGGCGACTTCCAGAACGAGATCTACGCGGGCGGCCTGCGCGGCCTGCGCCCCTCCTTCCCGATGGCCTTCGCCGACCTGGAGGCCAGGGCCGAATCGGCGCTCCCGCCGTCGATCTGGTCATATGTCGCCGGAGGCGCCGGCGACGAGCACACCCAGCGCGCCAACGTCGCCGCCTTCCACCGCTGGGGCCTGGTCCCGCGCATGCTGGTCGGCGCCGCGCGGCGCGACCTGTCTCTTGATCTGTACGGAATGCGCCTCCCCGCCCCTCTCTTCATGGCCCCGGTCGGGGTGATCGGCCTGTGCGCCCAAGACGGTCACGGCGACCTCGCCACCGCACGGGCGGCGGCCCGCACCGGCATCCCGATGATCGCTTCGACCTTCTCCGTCGACCCGCTGGAGACCGTGGCCGCCGAGTTCGGCGAGACCCCCGGCCTGTTCCAGCTCTACACCCCGGCCGACCGCGACCTGGCCGAGAGCCTGATCCACCGCGCCGAGGCGGCCGGATTCCGCGGCATCGTGATCACCCTCGACACCTGGGTCACCGGCTGGCGCCCCCGCGACCTGAGCACCGCCAACTTCCCCCAGCTCAGAGGCTTCTGCCTGGCCAACTACACCTCCGACCCGGTCTTCCACATCGCCGGGGAGAACCCGAAGGACACCGTCGCCCGCTGGGCCAAGATCTTCGGCAACCCCCTGACCTGGGACGACCTCCCCTGGCTCCGCTCGATCACCAACCTGCCGCTGATCCTCAAGGGCATCTGCCACCCCGACGACGCCCGCCGCGCCAAGGACGCGGGGGTCGACGGCATCTACTGCTCCAACCACGGCGGCCGCCAGGCCAACGGCGGCCTCCCGGCCCTCGACGCCCTGCCCGGCGTGGTCGAGGCGGCGGACGACCTGCCGGTGCTGTTCGACTCGGGCGTCCGCTCGGGCGCCGACGTGATCAAAGCGCTGGCCCTCGGCGCCACCGCCGTCGGCATCGGCCGCCCCTACGCCTACGGGCTGGCGCTGGGCGGCGCCGACGGGATCGTCCACGTGCTCCGGACGATCCTCGCCGAAGCCGACCTGATCATGGCCGTGGACGGCTACCCGACACTCGCCGACCTGACCCCGCAAGCCCTCCGGCCAGTGCCGACATGACCGCGACCAGCAGGCCGACGACCACGATCGGCCACGTCTCGCCCAGGAGGGCGAGCAGCAGCGGGGAGCCGGCGAAGATCCCGACCGGGACGGCGGCCAGCACGATCCCGCGCCTGCCCTGAGGTGTCCGGGCCGCGCGACCCGCCAGGACCGCCAGCACGACGACCGGCACCAGGATCGTGACGAGATCCTGCTCGTAGGTCAGGCCGAGTTCGTACCGGAAGGTCGCCGGCAGCCAGCCGACGGTCAGCAGCACCAGCCACCCGAAGACCGCACGGCCCGGCAGCGCCGGACGCTCCGCGCGCAGCGTCACCAGCACCCCGGCCAGCACGAACGGCACCATGAGAAGAAGGCTGAACATCGCCCGGAAGTCGAAGATCGAGGAGCCGCCGGGCAGGTCCAGGTAGAGGTAGCCGGTCTGCCAGTTGAGGACCACCCACGTCCACGTGGCCGCCGCCGCGAGCCAGCGCGGCCCCCATCGGATCAGGGCGACCACCAGCACCGCACCGCCGGGCAACGCGAGCAGCCACCGAAGGTCCCCGAGCTGCCCCATCGATCGGGACAGCACCTCGGCGGCGAGCACCATCATCGTGATCAGCCCCGCCGACCCGGGGGCCCGCCGCCAGGCCGCGGCCGACTCCGGCCCGAACGCGTGCCGGAACCGGATCCGGATGGCGCCCCAGACGAGATCGGCCGATTCGGCGATCCCCGGGCGTGCGCCCGCCATCAGGACGCCGAGCATCTCTTCTTCGTGGACGGCCCGGTGCGCGCGTGGATATAAGCGCAGCAGCCGCCGGTAGCGGGATTCGAGGTCGCTCACGCCATCCCCCACGACTGCCGGAGGCGGGTGGTGGCGGCGGTGGCGTGCCGGGCGAGCCGGCCGGCCTCCTCGGCCAGGCGGGTCGCGCCCTCGCCGGTGAGCTTGTAGTAGCGGCGGACCCGGCCGTCGACGATCTCCTCGCGATCGGCCTCGATCAGCTCTTCGGCGCGGAGGCGGTCGAGGGCGGCGTACAGGGTTCCCGCCCTCAGCACGACCCGGCCGCCGGAGATCTCGGCGACGTCGGCGATCACGCCGTAGCCGTGCTGAGGGCCCGCCGCGAGCGCGGTCAGGATCAGGAACGTCGGTTCCTGCATCTGTCTCATGTCATCTATATATACCGTTCATCGTTATATGGTGTCGACGGTGCCCTCCTGCCAGTCGGAGGTCACGGCGACGAGCGCCGTCGACGTCGCCCGGACCCGCCAGCGGATCTTCCAGCCGTCCGACAGCCGCCCGGCCGGCACGACGGCCGTGTACGGGCCGTTCGCGAGGTTGCCCCACGGAGGGCCGCCGGTCCAGATGACCCCGGCGCCCTGTTCCGGCACGTCGGGAGCGTGCTCGACCTCGAAGACCACCCACCACAGGTCGTCGTGGCGGTGGCCGATGACGGCGCGCAGTTCCGGAGTGAGGCTCGTGGTCACCGTCGTCCCGCCGGAGGCGAGCGAGGGGGCGATGCCGGTCGAGGTGATGTCGGGAGGGGCCAGGTCCACCACGACCTGCTGCCACGACGACCAGCCGGAGACCACTCCCGTGCTGACGTTGTGGGCCCGGCTGCGCCAGCGGAGCAGCTGGCCGTCGTGGACCACCCCGGCCGGGACCTGCACCATGCTCAACCGGCCTGACGACACCTGGAGCGACAGCCCACTCCAGATCTGGCCGGTGGCGTCGTCTTCGAGGACGAACTCACCCCTCAGCTTGCCGCCGATCGGATCGAACACGGTCGTGAAGAAGCGCGGCGCGTGCGTGATCAATTTGGTGGTGCCGCCCTCGGCCCAGGTGGGCTGGATGTACGGCGACCGCAGCTCGGGCGTCGAGGTGACGGTGATCGTGACCGTGAGCCGGGGCCAGGCGAGGTCGACCTGGTCGGTGGACGCCAGCAGCGACCACCCACCGTTGACGCCCTCGTCGGGCGACTGAAGCACGAACCCCTCGTTGGCGGCGCCGTCGACCCAGTCCTGCACGATCCCCTCGACCGGCCACTCCACGTGGAAGACCGGGACGTCGCAGGTGACGGGCGTGGTGACCGCGTCCTCCGCAGTGGAATCCGGTTTGTTGCCCCAGTGCAGGAAGTCCGAGGTCCAGGGCTCGGTGAGCCGCCGCACCTGGATCCCGTCCCCTGCCTGGGTTCCGCACTGCGCCGAGTGGTGGCCGAGCCTCAGCGTCGCCGAGGTGACGACACCGGCAGGCAGGTCGGAGGTGTCGAACTTCAGATAGGCCCGGCTCTGGCCGCCGGACCACGACCCGACGGCGAGCAGGTCGCCGTTGGGGGTCGCGGGCAGGTTCTCGTCTGTGGACGAATCGGCGCTGGTGTCATCGACGGGATTCAAGGTCTGCACGACCTCGATCGTCGACGGGCTCACGGCCCGCGCCGGAGCGGCCGGGACGACGGCGAGACCGGTCGCCACCAGGGCGGCCACCAGCAGCGACCTCGTCAGCGTCATCGAGCCCCCTGGAGATCGACGGTCGCCTTCTGCCACTCCGACCATTCGCCGACGAGCAGGCCGTTGGCGGTCCGGGCCCGGACCCGCCACTGGATCTTCCAGCCGTCCTCCAGCACCGCCCCCGGCACGGTCACCCGAGCGGGCGTGGCCGGCACGATGTCCCTCTCGTCGTCGCCGGTCCAGATCGCCCCGGTTCCCTGCTCCGGTACGTCCTCATCGTGCGCCACCTCGAACGTGGCGTTCATCGAGAATCCGTAGTCCTGGTAGACCAGGGCCCGGAGTTCCGGTGCGCCGTCGGAGGCGGACGGCGTCGTCCGGAACCCGAAGACCTGGGGCAGGGATTCCCATACGACGCCGTACTCCCACTGCGTCCACGCCGCGGACGGCCCGCTACGTCCCCGCCACTGGATCTTCCAGCCCTGCTGGAGGACCCCGTCCGGGAGCGGCGAGGCGGCGCCGGACCAGATCAGCCCGGTGCCCTGCTCCGGCACGCCCGGGTTGTGCGCGATCTGCACCTGGGCCGCGCTCATGACGGGCGTGAGCGAGGCGATCGTGACGCCGCCGCCCGGCGACACGTGGACGGGGGCGACCGGGACCTTCCTCGGCACGACCACAGTGCCGGTGGTCATCGTGACGGTGAGCCGGGGAGCGGCGAACCCGGAGTTCTCCGCGGACGCGAACGTCCAGTAACCGTCGTCGGCGAGGAGCTCGTTCGGCGCCTGGAGCACGAAGCCGTGGTTCAGCGTCCCCGAGGCCCAGGCCGTCACGAGGTCCGTGACCGGCCACTCCACGTATTCCGGCGGCTCTGCGCAGTCGAGGGCCGAGACCTGTATCCCGTCCGAGGCGGGCGCGTTGAACCAGTGCAGGAAGTCGCCGGTCCAGGGGAAGTCGACCCGCTGGACCTGCACGCCCTGCGCCGAGGGCCCGCACTCCGGCGCGGACGCGACGGCGAGCCGTAACGTGGCGGAGACGACCTCGCCGCCGGACAGCATCGACGGGTCGAACCTCAGATAGGCCCGGCTGTCGGCGCCACCGGGGAGGGTCCCCACGGCGAGGGTCTCGCCGTCGGGGGACGCGAGATCGTCCTCATGTGTGTCGGAGGTCACGGCGATGTCCTCGACGAGACTCGGGGTGATCGTGTACTCGAATGCGGCGTGAGCGGGCGGAATCGCGGTGAGGCCGGTCGCCACCAGGGTCGCGACCAGCAGGGATAGTGCCCTCATCAGGCTCCTTGGCATGCGGAGATGATCAATGGCATCGCGCAAGGACGCTAACAAAATCCCCATCTAACCGAAATATTGACATTTCGGAACAAATGACCGTAAGGGCGGGTGCGCCCCTGTGTGCACCCGCCCGGACACGGAGATGATCTTCAACTTCGCGCAAAGAAAGGTAACAAAGTGTTCCGGCAATAGAAATATTGACTTTTCGGCGATTCCATTTGAAATGACCGACAAATACCGCCTATCGCGCCGAGATGGCGATCCACCGTGTGACACGGTGTTCCACCGGAGTGCACCGGTGAGGGAACGCCTTCCCCGGTGTGAGAACCATGAAGATCCTGGCCGCCACGATGGCGGTCGTCGCGGCACTCGCCGCCTTCACTCCCGAACCGCAATGGACGGGTACGAAATTCTGGGCCTGGGGGCTGAATACCACCGGCCAGTTCGGCGACGGCACCACCACCGGCAGTCCCGTCCCCGCGCTCGTCGGCCGATTGCCCGCGGGATACCCCTGGGGACACGGCCTGGTGCGCATCCGGCAGGTCGCGACCGGGAGCACCGTCAGCGCCGGGGTCAACGACCGGGGGTTCGTCTTCCAGTGGGGCGCCCTCCCCGGCGTCGTCGAGGCGACCACCCCGCAGCAGGTCTACGGGCTGCCCCCGATCAGAACCGTCGCCGTGGGCGACAAACATCTCCTGGCCGTGGCCGAAGACGGCACCGTCTGGGCCTGGGGCGACAACACCTACCGCCAGTTGGGTGACGGTACGACCACCAGCAGGCCCACCCCCCGCATGATCGCCGGGCTGACCGACGTGCGCAGCGTGTCGGCCGGATACCGCTACAGCCTGGCCGTCAAGACCGACGGCACCGTCTGGGCCTGGGGTCACAACGGCTTCGCCGAACTCGGTGACGGTACGACCGTCAACCGGCCCCTTCCCGTCCGGGTCACCGGCATCTCCGGCGTCCGCACCGCCCTGGCCTCGCGGAGCGGCGTCCACTCGGCGGCGGTCAAAACCGACGGCACGGTGTGGACGTGGGGCGGCAACGCCGCAGGTCAGCTCGGCATCGGCGCGGCGCCCCGTTCCTATGTTCCGGTGCAGGTGCCCGGCATCACCGGCGCCCAGTCGGTCATGCCCGGTGAGAAGTCGACCCTCGCCATCGCCGGAGGCCGCCTCTACGCCTGGGGCGACAACACCGGTGGACGTCTCGGCGACGGCACCACCACGACCAGGCGCACCCCCACGCTCACCCCGATCACGGGCCTGACCTGGGCCGACCCCGGCACCGGCGGCACCTCGGCCGGCACGCGAGCCGACGGGACCGTAGTGACCTGGGGCGACAACACCGCAGGCGCACTCGGCACCGGTTCCTCCGCGCCCTTCTCCACGACCGCCGAGGTGGTCGGCATCTCGTCGACGGTGAGCACGATCTCGGTGGGCCGCTCGACGATCCTGGCCGTGACCGGCGTCCAGCAGCCCGACCCGACGCCGACGAGCGGCCCCAGCCCGCCGACCGCGGTGGTCGTCCCCGACGTGACCGGCCTGTTCGAGGACACCGCCGTCACCCGGATCACCGAGAAGGGCCTGAACGTCGGTTCGGTCACCTACTGGGTCGACCGGCTGTGCAACGACGTCGACCAGGTGACCGCCCAGAACCCGGCCGTGGGCACGGTCGTGTCCCTCGGCTCGGACGTCAACCTCACCGTCGCCGTCGAACCGGCGGGACCGTGCCCATGACCAAGCCGAAGAAGACCGCCCCGCCCACCCGCAACGACCAGCGCCGCCCGCGCCCGGCCCCCGCGCCGCGACCGGCCCGGCCGAACGGCGGAACCGTCGGACCCGGGCGTTAGGTTGGCCGGGTGACGTTACCCCGCTCCGTCGAAGAGGCCGTGCACGCCGAGGCGTCCGGCCGGGCCCCGCGCTACCTCTTCTTCTGGGGCCACCGCCCACCTCGCGACGGCGGGGTGGGCGCCGGTTGCCTCAGCCAGTGGTGGGAGGCCGATTTCACCGAAGACGGCCACCTCTTCCCCTCGGCCGAGCACTACATGATGGCCCACAAGGCCTGGCTCTTCGACGACGCGGAAACGGCAGCCGCCATCCTCGCCGCACCCCATCCCGGCGAGGCGAAGAAACTGGGCCGATCGGTCCGCGACTTCGACGAGGCGACCTGGGCGGAACACCGCTTCGCCATCGTCGTCCGAGGCAGCACCGCCAAATTCGCCCAGCACCCCGACCTGCGCGACTTCCTCCTCGGCACCCGAGAGCGAGTCCTGGTCGAAGCCAGCCCTTATGACCGTGTCTGGGGCATCGGCCTGGCGGCCACCGACGAGAAAGCCGCCTCCCCGACAACCTGGCAAGGCCTCAACCTCCTGGGCTTCGCCTTGATGGAAGCCCGCGACGCCCTCACCTGAGGGCCATCGGCAGGGTCACCGTCATGGTCAGGCCGCCACCTGGTGTCTCGTCCGGGGTGAGGGAGCCGCCCATCGCCTCCGCCAGACCCCGCGACAGCGCCAGACCCAGCCCCACCCCCGAGTGGTTGTCGCGGTCGCCGAGGCGCTGGAACGGCTGGAAGACCTGGTCGTGGGCCTCCGGTGGGATCCCCGGGCCCCGGTCGACCACGCGGATCTCCACCTTGTTGTCGTGTGAGCTCGCCGTGAGCAGCACGTAGTCGGGGCTGTAGCGGACCGCGTTCAAGACCAGGTTCGCCAGCACCCGTTCCAGCAGCGCCGGGTCGGCGCTCATCTCGGGCAGGTCGTCGGGCACGTCGATCCGCAGCCGCGCGTCTTCGACCGCCCGGGGCAGCACCTCCGCCAGGTCGACCGGTTGGAGGGCCACCCCCAGGACTCCGGCCTGCAACCGGCTCATGTCGAGCAGGTTCTCCACCAGCCGGGTCAGTTTCACCAGCGACTCGTCGGCGGTTTCGAGCAGTTCGGCCTCGTCGGAGGCCGACCACTTCACGTCGGTGCTGCGCAGGCTCTCGACCGCCGCCTTCGCCGAGGCGAGCGGGGTGCGCAGGTCGTGGCTGACGGCGGCGAGCAGGGCGGTGCGCATGCGGTCGGCCTCGGCCAGCGGCTTGGCCTGCTGGGCCTCCTCCTCCAGCCGGCGCTGCCGCAGCGCCACGGCGGTCTCGGCGGCGAAGGCCTCCAGGACGCGGCGGTCGGAGGCGCCGAGCAGGCGCCCGCGAACGGCCAGCACGAGGTTCTCGTCGATCACCACGTCGGTGTCGGCCGAACCGGGGCTCGTGCAGGGGACGCCTCCGGCGGCGGCGACGATGCGCCACGCCTCGGGGTCGGCGCGGTCGTCGGGGGCGGGTGGAGATCGGCGTTCGAGCAGGGTCACCGAGGTCAGCCCGTAGGTCTCGCGGAGCCGGGCCAGCAGCGAGGGCAGCGCCGCCTCGCCGCGCAGCACGTGGCCCGCCAGGGTCGACAGGACCTCGGCGTCGGCGCCCGCCATCGCGGCCTCGCGCGTTCGCCTGGCCGCCAGGTCGACGACCAGGCTGACGAGGACGGCGACCAATACGTACACGAACAGAGCCAGCAGGTTCTCGGGGTCGGCGACGGTGAACTTGTCGATCGGCGGGGTGAAGAAGTAGTTGAGCAGCAGGAAGCCGACGACGGCGGCGGTGATGGCCGGCCACATGCCGCCGACGAGCGCGACGATCACGACCATGAGCAGGAACAGCAGGATCTGGCCCGACAGCGCGAGCATCCCGCGCAGCGGATAGACCACGGCGGTCAGCGCGGGCATCCCGGCCAGCGCCGCCACCCATCCGGCGATGCGGCGGGTGCGGGTCAGCGCGGCCCGGGAGCCGGGCCGGGGCAGGCCCCTGCGGGCCTGCTGGTGAGTGATCATGTGGACGTCGATCGACCCCGACCGCGCGATCGTCTCGGCCCCCACGCCCCGGAACAGGATCTGGGCCAGCCGCCCCCGCCGCGAGGCGCCCAGCACGAGCTGGGTCGCGTTCACCCCGCGCGCGAAGTCGAGCAGCGCCCGGGGCACGTCGTCGCCGACGACCTGGTGATAGGTCCCGCCGAGCGACTCGACCAGGGCCCGCTGCCGGGCCAGGTGCACGGGATCGCCCCCGACCAGGCCGTCGCCCCGGGTGACGTGGACGCCCAGCAGGTCGGCCCCCTTGGTTCTGGCGGTCACCCTGGCGGCGCGGCGGATCAGCGTGTCGCCCTCGGGGCCGCCGGTCAGCGCCACGACGACGCGTTCGCGCGCCTCCCACGTGCCCTGGATGCCGTGTTCGGCGCGGTAGCGGTCGAGCTGGTCGTCGACCCGCCCGGCCACCCAGAGCAGCGCGAGTTCGCGCAGCGCGGTCAGGTTGCCCACGCGGAAGTAGTTGGACAGCGCCGCGTCGACCTTCTCGGGCGCGTAGACGTTGCCGTGGGCCATGCGGCGGCGCAGCGCCTCGGGCGACATGTCGACCAGCTCGATCTGGTCGGCCCTCCGAACGACCTCGTCGGGCACGGTCTCCCGCTGCGGCACTCCGGTGATCTCCTCGACGACGTCGTTGAGCGACTCCAGGTGCTGCACGTTCACCGTCGTGACGACGTCGATCCCGGCGTCGAGCAGTTCCTCGACGTCCTGCCAGCGCTTGGCGTTGCGGGAGCCCGGCACGTTGGTGTGGGCGAGTTCGTCGACCAGGGCGACCTTCGGGCGGCGGGCCAGCACGGCGTCGACGTCCATCTCGGTGAAGAGCGCGCCCCGGTGGACCAGGTCGCGGCGCGGCACCGCCTCCAAACCGGTGAGCAGCGCGGCCGTCTTCGGGCGGCCGTGCGTCTCGACCAGGCCGACCACGACGTCGCGCCCCCGGTCGAGGGCGCGGCGGCCCTCCCCCAGCATGGCGAAGGTCTTGCCGACGCCGGGGGCGGCGCCCAGGTAGACGCGGAGCCGTCCCCGTGCGGTCATCGCCTCACGTCACCCGCCGGGACGCCAGAAAGGCGGCGGGATCCGGCGGGGACGGTACCGGCCGGGCGGTCGCGTTCCCTCACGGCGCGGCCGGCCCGGAGGCCGGCGCTGCCAATCGGTGGCCGTCGGACGCATATGGCGTTCACCCCCCGATGTTCTCAGGTCAGCCCACATGGACGTGTGGCCTCCTCAGCGGATCGGGCTCGGCCAGGCGGAGCACCTCGCGGGTCAGTGGCGGCACGTCGCCGCCGCCGAAGATCAGGTAGCGGATCATCGCGTTGATCGGGTTGCCCTCCGTCCAGTGGAAGTAGATGTTGGGCACCTGGCCGGTCCGGTCGCGCAGGTAGAGCAGCAGCGCGGCCAGCGCGTTGGGCACGGTCGAGCTGACCACGTTGAGCACCCGGTTGCCGTACCGCTCCTCGCCGCGGACGTAGAGCTCGGTCTCGAACTCCGACGCGTCGCTGATCGTCACCTCGACGAAGATCGCCTGCTCGGAGGCGCGCAGCCGGTGCATGAACCAGTTCTCGCGCAGCTTGTCGTTGTATTCGGCCTGGTCGCGGCGTTGCGGCTCGTTGGCGATGAGGTGCAGTTCGCCCGAGCAGCACTCGTTGACGAACTGCTCGGCCAGCGGGTCGAGCCGCACCCGCGTCACCCGCAGCTCGGTCGACCGGGTCGCCCGCGAGATCAGCGACGTCACCACGATCGCCACGATGAAGAACCCGGCGATCTTGACTCCGTCGGGCCGCTCGATCACGTTGTCGACCAGCGTGTACGTGAGCACGGCGCTGATGATCCCGAAGATCCACGACGCCCGGCGCCGCCCCTTCGCCCGGGTGGACAGGGCGCTCGCCACGGCCGCCGACAGCATCAGCACCAGCACGCCGGTGGCGTAGGCGCCCGCCTGCTGGTCGACGTTCGCGTCGAAGATGAACGTGATCACGAAGGCGATGACGGTGAGGATCAGCACCAGCGGCCGGACCGCCGAGGTCCATTCGGGCGCCATGCCGTACCGGGGCAGGAAGCGGGGCACCAGGTTGATCAGTCCGGCCATCGCCGAGGCGCCGGCGAACCAGAGGATGGCGATGGTGCTGACGTCGTACACGGTGCCGAACCACTCGCCGAGATAGGCGTGCGCGAGGAAGGCGAGCGCCCGGCCGTTGGCCTTGCCGCCCTCCTGGAACTCCTGCGCCGGGATCAGCAGCGTGGTGACGAAGCTGCTCAGGATGAGGAACACGCTCATGATCAGCGCGGCCGTGGTGAGCATCGTGCGGGTGCTCCGGATCCGGCGCGGGATGTCGCCCTTGATCACGGGCATCACCGCGACCCCGGTCTCGAACCCGGAAAGGCCCAGCGCCAGCCGGGGCATGACCAGCAGCGCCAGCCCGATCATGGCCAGCGGGGAGGCGTGCCGGGCCTCCAGCAGCCGGTTCCAGTCGCCGAAGACGGCCGGGTTGGCGACGACGTGCTGGATGCCGACCGCCACCACCACCGCGTTCAGCACCAGATAGACCATGACCAGCACCGTCGCCACGCCGATGGCCTCGGTGAACCCGGCCAGGAAGATCGCCCCGAGCGCCGCCAGCAGCACCAGCGTGATCGGGATCTCCTGGCCGTCGAGCCACGAGGGCGCGAACGGGTTCTCGATGATGTGCGCGGTCGCGTCGGCGGCCGACAGGGTCATCGTGATGACGAAGTCGGTGGCCGCGAAGCCGAGCAGGCAGAGCACGAACAGCTTGCCCTGCCAGGCCGGGACGAGCCGCTCCAGCATCGCGATGGACCCCGCGCCGTGGGGGCTCTCCCCGGCGACGTAGCGGTAGACCGGCAGCGCGCCGAAGAGGGTGAGGGCGACCAGGAACAGCGTCGCGACCGGTGACAGCGCCCCGGCCGCGAGCGCGGCGATGCCCGGCTGGTAGCCGAGTGTGGAGTAGTAGTCGACACCGGTCAGGCACATGACCCGCCACCAGGCGTGCTTCTTCTCCGGGCCGTGCTCGAGCTGACCGCGATCGGCCGTGAGCCCGTCCAGGAGCCACCCCCGCAGGGCCACGGCCACCCCCTCATCGAAGCAGGGGGAGATTTCTCATGATCGCAGGTGGCCGTCGTAGAACCCCACCGGGGTGGCCCCTTCGCTCACCGGCACCCCGTCGAGCCGCTGCCCTAGGGTGCCCGTGAGCTCGCGGAACGCCGGGAACTCCAGCAGGGCCGGGAGATCGTCGGTGGTGACGACGTGGACGAAGGTCAGCCCGTCGTCGAGCCGGTAGGACTGATAGGTGAGCCCGCCGGGCCGTGCCGCCGCGAGTTCGGCGAAGACGGCCTCGACGAGCCGTACGTTCTCCGCGGCCTTCTCCTGGTCGGCGATGCGGTAGCGGATGATCTGGGTCGGCATGAGCCGCACCCTATCGACCGAGGTCACGCTTGCCCCATTTAGCCGGAAAGGCTCCTTTCGGCTCCTCCCCTGCTGGGGAAACTGTCGGCAGGACGTGACAGAGTGTGGTCACCGAAAATTTGTTCGAAGGAGCGCGCATGCTCACGACCGACTACCTGCCGGGCGCCCCCTGCTGGGTCGACCTCGCCTCGCCCGACACGACCGCCTCGGCCACGTTCTACGCCGCCGTGCTCGACTGGGAGTTCCAGTCGGCCGGGCCCGACGCCGGCGGCTACGGCTTCTTCCGCCACGACGGCAAGATCGTCGCCGCGACCGGCCCGCTGACCGAAGAGGGCACGAGCTCGTCGTGGACGATCTATTTCGCCACCCCCGACGCCGACGACGCCGCCGCCCGCGCCGAGAAGGCCGGCGGCACGATCAGGGTGGCGCCCTACGACGTGTTCGACCAGGGCCGCACCGCCGCGCTGACCGACCCGGCCGGGGCCGACTTCGCGATCTGGCAGGGCCGGGGCCGCAAGGGCCTCGACGCCGTGACGGTGCCCGGCAGCCTGGGCTGGACCGAGCTCTATGTCGCCAGCCCGCCCGCCGTCGCACCCTTCTATGAGGCGGCGCTCGACCACCAGTCGATCGAGGCCACCGTCGCGGGCGTCGGCTACACCACGATCCGCCTCCCCGGCGGCGACCGCCCGACGATCGGCGGCGTGATCACCCTCAACCCCGGCACCAAACCGTTCTGGCTGCCCTACTTCGAGGTCAGAGACGTCGACGCCGCCGTCGAGGCGACCGTCACCGAGGGCGGCACCATCCTCGACCCGCCCGTCTCGGTCGAGACCGTGGGCCGGTTCGCCGTCCTGGCCGACCAGTTCGGGGCCCGCTTCGCCGTGATCACGAGCACCTGATCCTGCCCCCGAGCCGGATGATTTAACACGCGGGCCTGCCGTTTCACATCGTGTTCACAAACGGGCAATGGACACGAAATGGCTTCTTGGGAATCTCGGCGTGGCGGCCAAACGACACGGCCCGCCTCCAGGGAAGGAAAAGACGTTGGCGTTCAAGGCCGAGTACATCTGGATAGACGGCACCGAGCCGGTCGCGAAGCTCCGGAGCAAGACCCGGGTGCTGGCGGACGGCGCCGACCTGCCCACCTGGGGCTTTGACGGTTCGAGCACCAATCAGGCCGAAGGTCACGACTCCGACCGCGTGCTCAAGCCGGTGTTCTCGTGTCCCGACCCGATCCGGGGCGGCGACAACGTGCTCGTCATGTGCGAGGTCTACAACGTCGACGGCTCGGCCCACCCGAGCAACACCCGCGCGCTGCTGACCCCCATCGCCGAGCAGTTCGAGGACCAGGAGTCCTGGTTCGGCATCGAGCAGGAATACACCTTCTTCAAGGACGGCCGCCCCTACGGCTTCCCGGTCGGCGGCTTCCCCGGCCCGCAGGGCCCCTACTACTGCGGCATCGGCGCCGACGAGGTCGTCGGCCGTGACATCGTCGAGGCCCACCTCGACGCGTGCATCGAGGCCGGCCTGAAGATCTCCGGCATCAACGCCGAGGTCATGCCCGGCCAGTGGGAGTTCCAGATCGGCCCGGCCGGTCCCCTCGAGGTCTCCGACCACATGTGGATGGCGCGCTACCTGCTCTACCGCATCGCGGAAGACTACAACGTGTCGGCCACGCTCGACGCCAAGCCCGCCAAGGGTGACTGGAACGGCGCCGGCGCCCACACCAACTTCTCCACCAAGGCCATGCGCGAGGGCTACGACGCGATCATCGCGGCGTGCGAGGCGCTCGGCGGCGAGGGCAAGGTCGAGGAGCACATCGCCGGCTACGGCTTCGGCATCGAGCAGCGCCTCACCGGTCACCACGAGACCGCGCCCTACAACATCTACAGCTACGGCGTCTCCAACCGCGGCGCCTCGGTGCGCATCCCGTGGCAGGTCGAGGTCGACAAGAAGGGCTACATCGAGGACCGGCGCCCCAACGCCAACGCCGACCCCTACGTCGTCACCCGCCTGATCACCAACACCTGCTGCTCGGTCCTCGAGGCCAAGGGCCTGGTCTAACCGCCACCCCGCAGACGTGAACGCAGAACGGCCCCTCCCATCTGGAGGGGCCGTTCTCGTCTGTGTACGAGGACTCACCGGCATTGCCTAAACGCGACAACCTGACGTCCGGATGCAAGAACCGCACCTCAGACCGTCACGATTTGCATGACTATGCGTCGAAAGTACCGGTGATGCGGGTTATTGCCGGGCATCGTTTTCGTCGTAGCTGTAAAGTCGCTGTGAGATAGCAGGCAAGTGATCATGGTGCCGCCGATGAATGATCATTCTGCCCCCCTGGTCGGCCGGCGGGACGTGCTGAATGATCTTCGGGGGTCGCTGGACGCGATCGTGAGCGGGGAGTTCCGGCTGCTCGCGCTCGTCGGCGAGCCCGGAGCCGGGAAGACCCGGCTGCTGGCCGAGCTCGAGAAACTCGCCGACGCCCAAGGATGCCTCACGCTGTGGGGCAGGGCCGCCGAGTTCGAGCAGATCATGCCGTTCTCCGCGCTGGTCGACGCCCTCGACGGCCACCTCGAGTCGGTCGAGAACGACGACCCGCTGCTCGCCTCGGTCTTCCCCGCGCTCGGCGCCACGGCCGAGCCCTCCGACGACGTCTCGGCGCTGGCCCGCTACCGCCTCTACCGCTCGGTCGCGCAGCTGCTGACGAAGATCGCCCGTCCGGCGGGGCTGGTGCTCGTGCTCGACGACGTCCACTGGGCCGACGAGGCCACGATCGAGTTCCTCGACCACGTCAGCCGCCACTCCCCCCGCGCGCGGCTCATGGTCGTGGTCGCCTACCGGCCGAAGCAGGCGCCGCCCCGGCTCGCGCTCGGCGGGTCGCGGGTCCAGATCGGCCCGCTCTCGGAGGAGGAGGCCGGCGAACTGCTCGGCCCCGGCGTCAGCAGGAGCCGCAAGAAGGCCCTGTACGACGCCAGTGAGGGCTACCCCTTCTACTTACAGGCCCTGGCGAGGGTCGAGGCGGGCGACCTGCCCGGTTCGAAGAACGACGCGCTCACCCTGGAGCTGCGCGACCTGTCCGGCGACGCGTTGAAGGTCGCCCAGGGCGCGGCGGTGGCCGCCGACGAGTTCGAGGCCGAACTGGCCGCCGTGGCCGCCAAGGTCCCGCTCGCCACCGCGCTCGACGCGCTCGACGAACTCGCCGACCGCGACCTGGTGCGCCCCGGCGCGGGCGGCCGGTTCCGGTTCCGCCATCCCCTGGTCCGCCAGGCCGTGTACGAATCGGCCAAACCCGGCTGGCGCCTGTCGGCCCACCAGCGGATCGCGGAAAGACTGGCCGCCGTCGACGCCCCCGCCCCGCTGCGCGCCCACCACGTGGAACGCTCTGCCTCCTTCGGCGACCTCGAATCGGCCGACGTTCTGGTCAGGGCCGCCCGCCAGGTCTCCACCACCGCCCCGGCCACCTCGGCCCACTGGCTCCAGGTCGCCCTCGGGCTGCTGCCCGACTCCACCGACCGGCTCGACCTGCTGCTGGAGCTGGCCCGCAACCAGACCGTCAGCGGGCGGCTCATCGAGGCCAGGGCCACCGCCTACGAGGTGCTGCGCCTGCTGCCGCGCGACGACTACGCCCGCCGGGGCATGGCCGCCCGCTTCTGCGCCCTCGTGGAACGGCTGCTCGACCGGCCGGGCGAGGGCCGGGCCGTGCTCGTCTCCGAACTGCGCGAGATCCCCGAGCCGCGCCTGCCCGCCGCGCTGCCGATGCGCCTGCGCCTGGTCGCCGAGAGCCTCATGCGCGGCGACCATCGCGCCGCCCAGGCGGTGCTCGACTTCATGCCCGACGACAGCGACGACCCCGGCCTGCGGCTGGCCATCGCGATGCTGCGCCCGATGACCGCCTACGCCGGGCACCGCGTCGAGGAGGCGCTGCGCCACATCGCCGCCGCGCAGGCGCTGGCGGAGTCGACCCCGGAGATCCACCAGCTCGCCTGGATGGACACCATCGCCTGGATGGGCTGGTCGGAGATCTGGCTCGGCCACCACCGCCCGGCGCTGGCCCGGTTCGAACGTGCCATCGCGGCGGTGAAGGCCACCGGCCAGACGTTCATCCTGACCAACATGCTCGCCGGGCTGGCCAATCTCCACGCCCTGTTCGGCAGCATCCCCGAGGGCCGGATCTTCGCCGAGGAGTCGGCCGAGATCGCCCGCCTGCTCAACTCGGGCTACGCCAGCGTCGTCGCGCTGGCCCAGCAGAGCCTGCTGGCCGGTGCGGCGGGCGACGACGAAGACGCCATCCGCCTCGGCCACACCGCCGTCACCTCGGGCTTCAGCACCACCGAGTGGCACGGCGCCCAGGCCCGCTACGCCTACGCCACCGCCCTCGCCCGCGCCGGACGGCTCGACGAGGAGGCCATCGCGGCGGTCGAGGAGGCCTACATCGGCGACCGGCTCGAAGAGTTCAGCATGCTGGCCTTCTGCGAGACGATGGCCGCCGCCCACATCGGCAGGAACGAGCCGAAGGAGGCCACCGCCTGGGCCGACCGGGCGGCCACGATGGTCCGGCCCGAGCTCGAGTTCACCGACGGCCTGGCCCGCCTCGCCCGCGCCCACGTGACCCTCGACGCCGAGGCCGAGGAGCTGGCCGTCACCGCCGCCGAGGTGCTGACCAAGGCCGGTCGCCGCCTCGACGCCGGGCGGGCGCTGCTGCGGGCGGGCACGGCCTGCATCGACGGCGGACGCAAGCGCGCCGCGCTGCCCCATCTGGAGGCGGCGTGCGACCTCTTCACCGCGGTCGGGGCGCGCGGCCTGGCCGCGACGACGGTGCGGGAGCAGCGCCGGGCCGGCAAGCGGGTGGCGGCGGCGCGGGCCGCCGGGGCCCACGGGCTGACCGGGCGCGAGCTTGAGATCGCCCGGCTGGTCGCGCAGGGGTGCGGCAACCAGGAGATCGCCGACCGCCTGCACATCTCCGTCCGGACCGTCGAAACCCATCTGACCAGGGCATTCGAGAAGCTCGGCGTGAACTCCCGGGGCAGCCTCACCGCCACGCTCGCCCAGCTCGGCTGAATGTACGAGTTTTCCACGATGTAGGGGTGTGCCCCGGCTTGGCATTGTGGTTCCCGAGAGGAGGCGGATCATGCGCATCGCCCGGTTCACCAACGACGGCGTCAGCGACGCCGAGATCACCATGTTCCCGTTCCCGACCGACGACGGTCTCGGTCTCGAACTCACCAGGTTCTTCCGGGCCGATTCCGACGACGTCGTGCTGCTGCTGCACGGTCTGCCCGCCTCCACCGACATGTTCATCATGCCGGAGCACACCAACCTGGTGACCTACCTGCTCAACAACGGGCTGACCGACGTCTGGTCACTCGACTTCCGGATGAGCTGCCGGCACCCGTACGACACCGAGAGCAACCGCTTCACCCTCGACGACATCGCGCTGTTCGACCACCCGGCCGGGCTGGCCGAGCTGCGCCGCCACATCGGGCCGCACAAGCGCGTCCACGTGATCGCGCAGTGCCTCGGGTCGGTGTCGTTCATGATGAGCCTGGCCGCCGGGCTGGTCGACGGCATCTCCAGCGTCACCTCCAACAGCGTGGCGCTGTCGGTGAACGTGCCGACCTGGTCGCGGGTCAAGCTGGAGTTCGGTCCCGGCCTGTTCGACTACATCGCCGGGGTGCCGTTCCTCGACCCCCGCTTCGGCAACGCGCCGGTCATGACGCGCGGCTGGATGATCTCCAAGATGGTGTCGCTGTTCCACCGCGAGTGCGACGAGCCCGCCTGCCACATGATCAGCTTCATGTGGGGCTCGGGCAACCCGGGCCTGTGGAGCCACGAGATGATCGCCGAGGAGACCCACAAGCGGGTGGCCGACCTGTTCGGCTCCAGCGGCGTCCACTACTACCGCCACATGCGGAAGATGGCCCGCGCGGGCCACGCGGTCAGGCACGACGACCGGTTCCGCGAACTGCCCGAGGACTACCTGAAGGCGGCGGCCGAGATCGACGTGCCGGTGCTGTTCCTCACCGGCGACCGCAACCACGTCTTCACCGACTCCAACATCGTCTGCCACGACGCCATGTCGAAGCAGAACCCGGGCCTGCACGAGCTGCGCATCCTCCCCGGCTACGGCCACGTCGACCCGATCATCGGCAAGAACGCCCACCGCGACGTCTTCCCGCACATCCTGGAGTTCATCGCCAAGCACGGGAGCGGCCGTGGAGCACGTTGACGCGGTCGTCGTCGGCTCCGGGTTCGGCGGCGCGGTCGCGGCCTACCGGCTGGCCGAGGCGGGCCTGTCGGTCGTCGTGCTCGAACGCGGCCGCCCCTACCCGCCCGGCAGCTTCCCGCGCAGCCCCGCCCAGATGGGCCGCGCGTTCTGGGACCCGGCCGAGGGCCTGCACGGGATGTACGACGTGTGGAGCTTCGGCGCCTGCGACTCGATCGTCTCCAGCGGTCTCGGCGGCGGCTCGCTCATCTACGCCAACGTGCTGCTGCGCAAGGACGAGAAGGCGTTCGTCCACGAGTCGCCGCTGCCCGGCGGCGGCTACGAGCACTGGCCCATCTGCCGCGCCGACCTCGACCCCCACTACGACGAGGTCGAGCGGATGCTCGGCGCGACGACCTACCCGGTCGACCGCCCGGCCTTCCGGAACACGCTGAAGACCCGGGTCATCCAGGACGCCGCGGCCGAACTGGGCCTCGACTTCTCCCTGCCGCCCCTGGCGGTCAGCTTCGCCCCCAAGCCGGGCGCCGAGCCGGGCCTCGGCCTGCCGATCGTCGAGCCTGGCTACGGCAGCCTGCACGACGCGCAGCGGCGGACCTGCCGCCTGTGCGGCGAGTGCAACATCGGCTGCAACGAGGGCGCCAAGAACAGCCTCGACCACAACTACCTGGCCGCCGCCCACCACCTGGGCGCCGACATCAGGACGTTGCACGAGGTGAAGTCGATCACGCCGCGCACGGGGGGCGGCTATGACATCGGCTACGTACAGCACGACCCGTTGACCGGCCCGCACACGATCAGCTGCGACGCGCTGGTCCTGGCGGCCGGAACCTACGGGACGGTGAAGCTGCTGCTGTCGAACCGGCACGCGCTGCCCGGCATGAGCCACATGCTGGGCACCCGGTTCTCCGGCAACGGCGATCTGATCGCGTTCCTGACGCGTTCCAAAGACCGGCCGGTCGCGGCATCGAAGGGGCCGGTCATCACGAGTGTGGTCAAGTTGCCGGGGTCGGCGTACATCCAGGAAGGCGGGTTCCCCTCCTTCGTCGACTGGATAGCGGAGGCCGCCGACGTCGGCGACGAGTTCAAGCGGGCGGTCAGGTTCGCGTTGGAGCGCGTACGGGGCCTGGTCACCCGCGACCACAACCTGTCGGCCGAGATGGCCCGCCTCATGGGGAGAGGCGAGCTCTCGGACCGGTCGCTGCCGATGCTGGCGATGGGCCGTGACGTGCCCGACGGCATACTGCGGCTCTCCGGCGACCGGCTGGTTCTCGACTGGACGGCCGAGACCAGCGACGCATATTTCGACCAGGTGCGCGGCGCGATCCGCCGGATAGGCGACGTGCTGGGCGCCGACTACTCCGACGCGCCGCTGAAGCGGGTGGTCACGGTCCACCCGCTCGGCGGCGCCCCGATGGGCCGCCACATCGGCGAGGGCGTCATCGACGCCGACGGCCAGGTCTTCGGCCACGAGGGCCTGTACGTCGCGGACGGCGCCGCCATGCCCGGCCCGGTGGGGGCCAACCCGGCCCTGACCATCGCGGCCATGGCCGACCGGCTGGCGACCAGACTGGCAGACCGAATGATCACGACGAAGAAGGCACGTCTGATGGGAATCCGCACGGTCACCTCGCTCTCCTTCACCGAGGAGATGCGCGGGTCGCTCGACGGCAGCGACCCGATCAGCTTCCGGATCACCATCACGGCCGACGATGTCGACCGCTTCCTCACCGAACCGGACCACACGGCCACGGTCGAGGGATGGATAGACGCCGTTGTCTGCGGGGGCCGGCGTCCCATCGAGCGGGGCTGGTTCAACCTCTTCGCACCCGGAGAGGCCACCGATCGCCGGGAGATGCGCTATCTGCTGCACTTCCACGACGGAGAGGGCCAGCCCCGCACACTGGCGGGCGTCAAGAACGTCGAGCACGGGCCGCCGACCCGGCTGTGGCTCGACACGTCGACCCTCCACACGCGGCTCCTCGAGGGCCACGTCCAGGAGGACGACCCGGCCAAGCCACTCGGCTCGGGCACCATGCACATCTCGCCGTCCGACCTGGCGAGGATGCTGACCACCTTCAAGACCACGGGGCCGAACGGCCTGGCCGCGCTGGCCAGGTTCGGGAGTTTCTTCCTCGGTGAGCTCTGGGACATCTACGGCCCCGGGCGCTGATCCGCGGTCCGGGGCGCGGGCGCTAAAGGGGACCGCGCCCCGGCCCGCCTCGGAACGACGCCCACGGGTCGAAGTCGACTTCGAGCGGCTCCTGCGGGGGCCGCTGCTCCTCCGGCACGTGCTGGAGATTGACCCTGATCCGGGTCCACGTGGACGAGCGGCCGCGCATGGAGTCGACGAGGACGTCGGCCGGCTGGAGCAGCGCGGCCGCTTCCGGATGCCTGGCCTTCCAGTTCTCCAGGGCCTGGAGCGCCGGCTCCTTCTTCTCCGACCGCGCGATCTCGATGACCGGGAACTTCCGCGGGTTCTTGGGGCGCGGTCCCTGCGCCTTCGCCAGCGCCAGGAGCGAGTCGAGCGAACCGGTGGCGCGGTCCATTTCGGCCCACGGGTCGCCGCGCTCCTCGAAGCGGGCCGTGACCGTGTCGATCGTGAACTCCGTCGGATCGCATGACGGCACTTCGTCCCAGGTCAGTGGGGTCGACACCCAGCCGGTCGGGCGGACGGAGTAGGCGCTGACCGTGGTGCGGTCGCGGGCGTTCTGGTTGAAGTCGACGAAGACGCCCTGGCGCTCCTCCTTCCACCAGTGGGAGGTGGCGATCTCCGGCGCCCGGCTCTCGACCTCGCGGGCCACCGCCTCGGCGGCCTTGCGCACCTGCGGGTAGGTCCAGCCGGGCTCGATCGGCGCGTAGACGTGGAACCCGCGCGAACCCGAGGTCTTCGGGAAGGGCGTCAGGCCGTGTTCGGTCAGCACGTCGCGGGCCTTCAGGGCGACCTCGATGATCTCCTCCCACGGCACGCCCGGGACCGGGTCGAGATCCACGCGGAGCTCGTCGGGGTGGTCGATGTCGGGGAAACGTACCGAATGCGGGTTGAGGTCGACGCAGCCCAGGTTGACGCACCAGGCGATGGTCGCCAGGTCGCGCCCGATCACCTCTTCGGCGCTGCGCCCGCTGGGATAGCGGAACTCGGCCACCTCGACCCATTCGGGCCGTTTCGAGGGCGCCCGCTTCTGGAAGAAGGGCTCCTCGTCGACGCCGTGCACGAACCGCTTCAGCACGGTCGGGCGGTCGGCGACCCCGCGAAGGGCTCCCCCGCCGACCGCGAGGTAGTAGCGGACCAGGTCGAGCTTGGTGTGGCCGGTGCGCGGGAAGACCACCCGATCGGGATTGGTGATCGTCACCTCGCGCCCGCCGGCCTCCACGATCTCCGCGCCGGGCATGGTCTCACCCTACTTCGGCATCGATCTCGGCCCGCGTCGGCATCGAGGTCGACGCGCCGGGCCGCCGCACCGACAGCGCGGCGGCCGCGGTGGCGAACTCCAGACACTCCCGGGGTGTACGGCCCTCCGTCCGCGCGACCACGAACGCCCCCGCGAAGGTGTCCCCCGCCGCGGTCGTGTCGATCGCCTCGACCGGCCGGCCCGGCACGCGGAGGCGTGAGCCGTCCCGTGAGCCGTAGATCGCCCCGTCGGCACCAATTGTGACCACAACCTCCAAAACCAGCTCCAGGAGGGCTTCCAGCGCCTCCTCGGGCGTTGTGAGACCGGTGATGGCGGCCGCTTCGTGCTCATTGGGCAGAAGAAGCCCCACGGCGTCCAGAAGCTCCGGCGGCAGCGGGACCGCCGGGGCGGGCGTCAGCACCACGAGGCCGGGGAAGCTCCGGGCCGCCGCGACGACGGCGGGCATGGGCAGTTCGAGCTGAAGCAGGAGCGCGTCACCCGACAGCCCGACCGCGTCCCGTTCGGTCACCGTGCCGTTGGCGCCCGGGACGACGATGATCGAGTTGGCGCCGCCGTCCTCGACGACGATGTGGGCGATTCCCGAGGGGCCGTCGGCGGTCCGGAGTCCGCCGGTGTCCACACCTGACCGGTCGAGCGCCTCGCGGAGTTCGCGGCCGAAGCCGTCGTCGCCCACCGCGCCGACGAATCGGACCTCACCCCCGGCACGTGCGGCGGCAATCGCCTGGTTGGCTCCCTTACCCCCGCAGATCGTGCGGAATTCCCGGCCTGATACCGTCTCTCCCAGCTCAGGGGCCTTTTTCACGTACGCAACAAGATCCATATTGGCGCTGCCGAAGACAGTGATCATGGGATCAATGGTCCTCTCTGTGAACGACTCGGCCCGTCGACTCCACGAAATCGCCCGCTTGGTCCTAGAATCCGCCGGTGTGAACGAAGGTCATGACGTTCCGGCGAAGCTCCCCACACGGGAGCGCTCGTCCCGCCCGGGTGGAGGCGGCCGCCATCGGCGCCCGCTGCCCGTCTCGCTGCCTCCCGACGCGCCCGTATTGGTGCTCGCGGTCCCGGGCGCGATCGACGACGTCGTGACCGAACTGGCGAGCACGATTCGCGTGGACAACCCGACACTGGACCTGCGCCTCATCTCGCTCAGCGACGGCGGCGCCGACGCGGCCAAGGAGTTCGCCGCCATCGGCAACGCCCGCACCGCCGAGGGCCACGCGGCCATCGTGGTGCCGCTGGTCACCGGTCCGCACCCCCGCGTGGTCCGCGCCGTGCGCGAGGCCGCCCGCGAGAGTGAGGCCAACGTCGTGGTCACCGACCCGCTCGGCCCCCACCCGCTGCTCGCCGAGGCCCTGCACGTGCGCCTCGCGGAGCGCGGCCTGGCCCGCGCCGACCGCATCCGCCTGTTCAACGTCACCTCTCCCGTCGACGGCATCATCGTCGCCACCGTGGGCGGCGACGAGTCGGCCCGGGGCGCCGACGCGACCGCGGTCCTCCTGGCCGCGCGGCTGGCCCTCCCGGTCGTTCCCGCGGCCTTCGACGGCCGCCCCACGGTCGCCGACGCCGCAGAGCGCCTGCGCAACATCGGCGCCTCCCGCATCGCCCTGGCCCCGTTCATCATCGGTCCGGAGGCCGACGCCGACCGGGTGAGCGCCCTCACCGAGAACTACAACTGCTCGGCCCCGCTGGGCGCCCACGAGGCCGTCGGCCGCCTGGTCACCCTGCGCTACGGCACCGTCTGGGGCAGCCTCGACCCCGACTACGACGAGGAATACACCGGCGACGACCCCCACTAGCCCACAAGCCGGTCACAAGTCGGCCGGGCTATCCATGACGGTGTGAAACTTCGCATCCTCACGGCCGTCGCGGCCGCCGCGCTGACCCTGACCGCCGCCACCCCCGCCCACGCCGCACCCGGCGTCTGGAAATGGGGCGGCATCCACTCGACCGACGGGTGGGCGACCGCCTGGGGCAGGATCACCGCCGGCCAGTCGGGCTACTTCGTCTCCGGCAACCTCGACGACTCGCGCGGCAAAGGCTGTTCGTGGGTCCTCATCAAGGCCATGAGCCCGGTCAACGGCAAGTGGAAGACGCACGGGATCTACAACTGCGTCGCCGGAACCGGGACCTTCAGGAAGAACGTCGGTGGAGCGCTCCAGATCCGCGCGCAGGTCTGCCGGGGCACGTCGAAGAAGCCCGTGAACAAGTGCTCCAAGTGGAAGACGATCTGGACGCAGGGAGGCTAGGGCAGGCGGCGGCGTCCGGGGAAGCCCAGCGTCGTCAGGTGATACCAGGCCAGCGACGACTCGCCCTCCAGCCAGCACAACCGGACCGACTCCCCTTCGAGCACCGAGGGGAAGTCGATGAGGAACGGCGCGATGCCCTTCACCTCGATGCCGGTCTCGGTGAACCAGCCGAACGACTCGGACAGCCGCGCCTCCAGCCCCTTCGCCTCGGCCACCCCGCCCAGCCGGGAGTGGCCGCCGGTGCGCAGGTCGTGGGTGAGCTCGGCCAGGTCGGCGCGCAGGTCGACGAGGACGGCGGCGCGGGCCAGCACCTCGGGCATCAGGGCGTCGGCCTCGTCGAGGTCGAAGGTTCGGTCCATCTCAGAGATCATCCAGGTTGTCGCGGAGGATCGTCCAGCCGAAAGAGTCGTCTTCACCGTCCCCGTGCGGCTTCGTGAACCTGGTCGCCTCGATCGCGACGTCGTTGAGCCGCCAGCGCAGCCGGTAGAGGTCGAGCAGCCACGGCAGCGCACCCTCGGTCTCATCGAGCAGCCACAGGTCGCGCTCGGGGTGGCTGATCAGCGCGGTGTCCCAGTCGATGAGCCGCCATCCGTCGGCGGTGCGCATCGTGTTCCCCGGATGGGGCTCGCCGTGCGTGAGCACCATCCGGTCACGCAGGTTCAGAGCGTCGTGGACGAGGTGGTCGTACCGGCCCCAGAGGCTTGCGATCTTGTCTTTGTGCTTCGCGAGCAGATCACCCGCACGGACTCCGAACGGCCCGGGCCCCGGGGCGAAGGCCAGTGTCGCGTCGCGGCCGGGTACTTGGAACGTGTCAAACCGGGCCTGACAGAACGGCGATCGGTGCACCTCACGGACCATGCGCAGGGTCTCCGCGCGATGCTCGGGCGAGCTGAACTCACCCCACGAGAAGGACTCTCCGGTGATGTACGGATAGAGCTGGAGCGTCCACCTCCCCACCGCCACCAGAGGCCCGATCGGAGCGACCCCGACCGAGGGGGGAACGGCACTCAGCGCCGACGCCAGCGCCTCATACGGCTTCTCGTCGGCCGTCAGGAACCACGCCTCGCCGATCTTCCAGTGGTGGCTGCCGAAGCCCAGAGGGACGTAGTCAAGGCCCGCCGGGTCCAGATTCCATGACTCCGCGATCACGGTACGGAGAAGATCGTCTGGTAGTTCCCTGGGAGGACTGAACATGACACCAGTCATAACAGAGTGACTGTTGATCCCCCAAACAAGCATGTATAACGTGACATTTTATGAAACGCCCTTTCAGGCTGCTGGTCGCGGCAGCACTGCTTGCACCCCTCGCCTTAACGAACGCCACCCAAGCGTTCGCCGCAGAACCCCTCCCCGACCCGGAGACCCCGTGGCGGTACAACCACTGGCCCCAGACGCAGCCCTGGCAGCAGGACGAGCCGGCCGCCATGATGCGGACGCTCGGGGGTCACTCGGACATGCCGAAGCCGATCGACCCGCAGAACTGGGAAAACCCCGACAACATGACGTGGTCGGACTACAAGAAGCCCCCGGGCACCAAGTGGAACGACCCCACTGTCAAGGGCAGCGACCGCACCTTCAAGGGCGCCCTGGTCCTGTTGGACTACCCGAACCAGCCGTTCGTGGTGACGCAGCCGCAGGGCTCGACGGTGTTCAAGAACCCGTCGGCGCAGGCCCACGACGTCCCGCGTGAGCAGGTCGCGAAGTTCTACCAGGACTTCCTGAACACCCCGAACGACCTGAACAAGGGCCACACCATCCACGAGTACTGGATGGAGGACTCGGGCGGCCGCATCGGCGTCGAGCTCACCGGCTTCGGCCCGTACCAGATGCCGGGCAAGGACCACGAGTACGCGATGGAGTATCAGCGCAACTCGTGCCCGGCCGGCGACACGTGCAACAAGAACCTGCGCAACGACGGCAACTCCGCGTGGCTGACCGCCGTGGGCCCGGAGGTCGTCGACGACTACGACTTCGTCTTCTACCTGAGCGCGGGCCAGGACGAGTCGGCCACCTGGCAGGAATTCGGGATGATGAAGTTCCCGACCAAGGAGGACGTGACCGACGAGTTCGGTCCCGACGACCCCGCCCTGCCCAACTGGTCGCCCACCCGCTACGTCGACTGGACCTCGTGGCAGGCCGGCTCCACCTTCTGGCCGAACGCCCGCTTCGGCGTCGACTCGGTCCAGGCCGAGAGCTCGGGCATGGGCGTGTACGCCCATGAGCTGTCGCACATCTTCGGCATCGCCGACAACTACAACAACCCCTACGGGGTTCCGGTACGCCGGGCGTACACCGGCATCTGGGAAATGCTCAGCCGGGGCAGCTTCAACGGTCCGGGCGGCCCGCACAGCCGCTGGCTGATCCCGCCGACCGGCGGCGGCTCGATGGGCGCCCAGCACATGCTGCGCAACAAGATCAAGCTGAACATGGTCGACGAGCAGAACGTGCTGCGCCTCAACCGTGACCAGCTCGACGAGTCGGGCCTCGTGGTCGCCGACGTGACCGCACGCGCGATCCAGGCGGGCGAGAAGGGCCTGTCGGGCGTCAACGTCGCCTTCCAGACCGGCGACAAGTCGCCCGCCTGCCAGTGGCAGACCGACCCGCTGTGCGACGGCGGCAACTACAACAACTACACCGTCGAGGTCGTCGACCGCGTCGGCGCCGACTCGTTCACGCCGGACTCGGGCGTCCTGCTGGCCAAGACCAAGGACCAGGACTCCGCCCCGTTCGAGTGGGTCGTCGACGCCAACCCGCAGGACATCGGCATGACCGACTACGTCCTCCCCGACGGGACGGCCGTTCCCATCACGATCGGCGACTACCGGCAGCTGTCGGACGCCCTGTTCAAGGCCGGCGCCGATTCCGGGTCTGAATACGAGTTCGAGGACACTGCCAACCGGCTGCACTTCTACGTGCTCGACCTTCGTCGCGCGAAGGACGGGACCCTTTCCTACAAGGTGGCCATCCGCTCCCTTGACGGGTCCGGGCCGCAGAAGCGTGGCGTTCGCGTTCTTCCTGCCGCTGGGATCACGCTGGGCGATGGGATGGCGACCTGCAAGTTCCCGCTGACCAACACGGGCAAGACCGCTACCTCTACTGCCGCGCATCCTGAGGATGTGTCGGCGTACACGAAGAGCGACGTGTACCGGCTGTCGACGACGGTGAACGGGAAGGGCTGGTCGGTCAACGTGCCGAACTTCCTGACGAGCGCCGAGTTCGGCAAGACGGTGACGGTGCCCGTGCACGCGATCAGGGCCAAGGGCGGCAGCCTGCTGGCCACGATCAAGCTGACGGCGACGTCGGAGAGCGACCCGACCAAGAAGGCCACGGCGACGTGCCTGGCCATCGGCCGGTAGTCGTCCACTGAAGAACCAGGGCGGCCCCTCTCCCCAGGGGCCGCCCTTTTTCGCGAGATTAAATGGAGCTCCAGGCGCGATTGGCGGCCAACTTCACCCCAGCCCCACGCGTCATTCCCTTCGTTCGAAGCGAAAGGGAAAACCGGATGCCCCCCAGAAGGACCCGACCTCCAAAGAAACCGAACACCAGAAGAATGATCGGTGCCGGTTTTCTGGTATTTGCCGGAATAGCCGGATTCGTCTGTTCTGGCATTCTGGATTGGTCGCCGGTCATACGCATGATCTTCGCCGTGGTCGCCTTGACGGGGATTCTGGTGGGCATCTACGCCCAGCAGGACCGACGTCGGATCGAGTCCCGAATCGCGATCGCTGTATCGGTCATCGCGGCGGCGGCGAGCCTCGCGGCCGTCTCGTTCGACTCCGACGAGAAGCCCGCTCCGGACTCGGGCGGCAAACCCACGCCTCCCCCCGCGCCCCCCTCAAGCGGCAGCGAGCAACCGATCACGGTTGACCTCGTTCGCATCGAGCCCAGTGACGACTCGAGCATCTGGGCCACCAGAGAGCCACTCGGGCTCACGCCGACGCAGTTGAAGGAACTGGACGAGACCGACGACCAGCACGCCTGGATACTGGCGAAAGGCGGCGTCTACGTCGGCCAGATCGAGACCCGGATCGTGATCAAAGGCAATCACGCCACACCCGTGACGTTGGTGGGCATGAGGGCGATGTCCTCGTGCGAGGATCCACTCGACGGCTCGATTCTGAGCAACCCCAACCAGGGTCTCTCAGAGATCGCCAAGGTCGGATTCGACCTCGATCAGCCCAACCCTGAAGCGGCTTCCGTGCTGGTGGACGAAGCCGGCAGTCCGGTTAAAGACGAAAACGGCCGGATCCAGATGCGGGGCGTCTATCTCAAGGACGCCAAAGACGTTCGGTTGGAGAAGGACGAGCCCATCACCTTCCGGGTATACGCGCAGGTCACCCGGTACTACTGCGAATATGTCATCCGGATCGAGACCCTGTCGAACGGGAAGATCATTCCGACGACCATCGACGACAACGGCAAGCCGTTCCGGCTGACCGCCTACGCCGACGGCAACGATTTCTCGGGGTACCGCGACGTCTACTACGGCGGGATCTGGAACAAGCCCGTCGGATGGGCGCGAGGGAAACGGATCGCATCGGGCGGCTGGCAACCCACGAACCCTAGTTGGGTGCCGTAGGCGACCAGGCGACCGCGGTGACCCCACCGACGCCACCGGGTTCGAGGGTGAACGGCCCCACGTCAGTGATGCCCACCGTGTCCACTCTGACCAGGCCGGAAAGGGTGAGGTGACGCCCATCGGGCCCGTAGTCCCGCCAGATCGCCCGGTCGCCCGTGGGGATCCACTGATCGCCGTGGAGCCGGTAGATCTCCGGCTCGACGACATGCGCACGCGTGTCGGCGCAGTCGGGCCCCGGGATCAGTGACGCGTACACATCTCCCGGCAGATCGAACCAGATGGCCCGGGTGTGCCATCTACGGATCCCCTTCAGAGGAGGGGGTTCCGGCATGACCTGCCGGCCTGAAGCCAGGTCGAGGATCACTGGAGTGCCGTTGTTGTTGCAAATGCCACCATGGCCGTGCGCCACATAGGCCATTCGTCCACCTTCGCGGTCGAAGGTCACGTCGATCGGCGGCCGGGAGCCCCGGCTGATCGCGAGCGGGAAGAACCGCCCGTCGGCCCCTAAGCGGTACATCCGCTGAGGGCCGCCCGACACCTTCTCGTCTTCGCGGAGCACGATTCCGTCGGTCTGCCCTGTAGCACCGACGATCGACAGGGGCGGCCAATTTCCCTCGGTGAGGCTCAGCCGTCCTACATCGCCGGTTTCCGGATAGGTGAGCAATTCGGCTTTCTCCGCGGCTTGGTCGTCGGACACCAGAGCACCGCCCCGGAATGCGATCCGCTCGCACACGCACGCCCAGGTCTGAGTGGCACCGTCGTCGCGTGTGGAGGCGAGCACGATCTGGCCGGCGTTACTGGTGCCGCTACTCATCAGCCAGGCGAGCCGATTTCCATCGGGCGACCATTCCAGCTGCCGGACCGACCATTCCGGCGGGATCGTCGCGAGAATACGGCCGGGCGTGATGATCACATTCTTCGACGTCGCATAGGCGTATCGCGCGACCCGTTCCGGACCGCTTCCCGGCACAGCCGAAATAATCGTTGCAGCCATGGTAAGAATGGCGACCGGCCGCCTCCAGATGCACATCTCGACCCTCCCGAAAATGCCGCATGTGATTTCCGGGATCACGGTATCGGCAAGGCATCCAGAGAATGGGGAGATTCGTATCAGTGCTCGTGGTCGAGGCCGGGCTTGTGTTCGTACAGCCATTCCATGTTCGCCCGGCTCGCCTCGTCCGCCGCCGTGTACACCACGATCCGCGATTCCGCCGGCGCTCCCAGCGTCAGGCTCGTGCTGATCAGGTTCAGCAGTCCCACCGCCGGATGCTTCATGATCTTGTTCCGCGTCCACGACCGCGCCACGTCATGCGCCGCCCACATCCGCGCGAACTCGGCACTCTCGACAGTGAGCCGGTCGATGAACGTCGTCCACGCCGGCTCCCCCAGATGTCTCCCATACGCAGCCCGGAACGTAGCCACCATCTGCGGCAACTCCTCCTCCCGGTTCACCATCACCGCGCAACACCGGGGCCCGGTCAGCGTCTGCCACAGCGCGTTCCGCTCACACCGAGGCACAGAAACCAACCGGCAGAACAGAGCCGCATAAGCCTCGTTCCACGCCAGCAGGTCATACCGCGCGTTGTAAACAGCAGCGGGAAGCGGAGACAGCCCGTCGAGGATGTCCCGCACCGCCGGATCCAGTTGCTCCCCGTCCGGATCCCCCGCCACCCCACCAGGCACGTCGGCCAACCGGTAAAGATGCTCCCGCTCGGTAGCGTCGAGCTTCAAAGTGCGGGCCACAGCGTCGAGCACCTGCGAAGACACGTTGATCGGCCGCCCCTGCTCCAGCCACGTGTACCAGGTCACCCCCACCCCGGCCAGTTGCGCGAGCTCCTCGCGCCGCAATCCGGGCGTCCGCCGCCGCGTCCCCGGCGGCAGGCCCACGTCCTCGGGCGAGATCCGTGAACGCCGGTTCTTCAGGAAGGCCGCAAGTTCGGCACGCACCATGAGTGGTAGCCCCAATACCAGGATAAGCAGGCTCTTAGTAACTGGATAAGCGTAACGTCACCCTACAAGGCATGACCATCGTCGAAACCCGGTCGCGCCCCCTCCTGGGCCTCATCCTGACCGGTCAGTTCATGGCGATCCTCGACGTGTCGATCGTCAACGTCGCCGCCCCCACCATCCAGGCCGATCTCGCGACATCGGGAGCGGAGCTTCAACTCGTCGTCGCCGGGTACACGATCGCCTACGCCATGCTGCTCATCACCGGCGCGCGGCTCGGCGGGCGGTCGGGATATCGCCGGTGGTTCCTCGCCGGGCTCGCGGTGTTCACGGCCGCGTCGCTGCTCTGCGGGATCGCCCCCACCGCCGCCACGCTGATCGTCTTCCGGCTGCTTCAGGGCGCGGGAGCCGCTCTGATGGTGCCGCAGGTGCTCAGTCTCATCCAGGTCAGCGTCCCTCAGGCCGGTCGGGCCAGGGCGCTCGGCATCTACGCCGCCGTCATCTCCCTCGCGGCGGTCGGGGGGCAGATCCTCGGTGGGCTGCTCGTCACGCTCGACCTGTTCGGCTCCTCGTGGCGGCCGATCTTCCTCGTCAACGTTCCCATCGGGCTCGTGCTGCTCTGGCTCGGGGCCAGGAATCTTCCCGCCGACGAGCCGAAACCCGGGCGGGGGCTCGATCTGCCGGGACTCATCACGTTGTCGCTGGCCACGAGCCTCGTCGTGGTTCCGCTCGTGCTGGAGCGCGGGTGGCTCTTCATGGTCGCGGGGGCGCTGGTCTTCGCCGGGTTCGTGGTGA
This sequence comes from Herbidospora sp. RD11066, assembly GCF_054661255.1. Taxonomy (NCBI): domain Bacteria; kingdom Bacillati; phylum Actinomycetota; class Actinomycetes; order Streptosporangiales; family Streptosporangiaceae; genus Herbidospora; species Herbidospora sp. RD11066. The sequence goes on along the minus strand of NZ_BAAGDO010000008.1, from coordinate 329,261 downwards.
TTCAGCGCAGGGTCGCGCATCCGCTCATCCCCGGGCATCTGCTCAGGGTTCCCGGGCTCGTGGCCGCCGGGGTCGCGATCTTCGGGGTCATGGCCGTGTACGGCGGATTCCTGTTCTCCAACGCACTGCACCTCCAGAACGACCTGCACGACTCCCCTCTCCGAGCGGGCCTGACCTTCGTGCCGATGGCCGCCGCGTTCGCGCTGGTGAGTCTCAACTGGAAGCGGGTGCCCGCCCGGCTGCACCGGCGGCTGATCGTCTCAGCCTCCGTCGTGGTGGCCGCGGGGCTGGTGGCGCTGGCGGCGGTGTTCGAAGGCGGCGGCCACGGGATGCCCTACCTGCTCATCGTGCTGGCCGTGACCGGGGCGGGGATGGCGGGGGCGTTCAGTCCGCTCATGACGGTCGCGCTCGCCAAGGTGGCGCCGGCCGACGCTCCCGACGCCAGTGGTCTGCTGGCGATGATGTTGCAGCTCGGGCAGGTCGTGGGGGTCGCCGCGTTCGGGACGCTGTTCCTGTCGAGCGGATCGATCGCCGTCACCATGGTCTGCCTGGCCGCGGCCGCGCTGGCGTCGGCCGTGGCGGCCGGGTGGCTTCGTCAGTAGAAGCACTGCACCAGGACGTCGTCGAGCTCGGTCCGCGCCATTACCCCGGGCCCCGCACCGCCCACGTGCACGGTGGCGAATCTCAGCACGACGTCGGCCTGCCACGCGTTCCAGGTGACCGTCACCTGCCGATAGCCCGACGTGCCGTCGGAGGTGACCGTGGCCAGCGCGAGATACGTCCACGTGGCCGGATCGATCACTTCCACGTTCAGCTGGGTGGCGGGGTTGTTGGACACCCTGGCCCAGACTCCCATGCCGCACCGCGACCCCGGGTGGGCGGCCACCGGTGAGAGCCGGATCGTCCGCCCGATCGCGCACCATCCGGCGGAGGGGCCGGAATAGACGACGGCGGACCTGGTTCCCGTGCGTGGCTGCCCTCCGATGTTGCCGTAGAGGGGCACGCCACACTCGCCCTGATCGGTGAAGGACCACCTCAGGTTCGGGTTGTCCCCCTCGAAACCGTCGGTGAACTGCCAGAGCCCGGCCGACGCCGGGCCCGCCGGGAGCAGCACCCCCGCCATCACGACGATCACTGCGATGAGCGCACGCAACGAGTTCATGCTCGCATTGTCAGCGCCGCACCCGGCCTTGTTGACCCTGGACTTTCGCGCATGCGTCCCTAGGGTCAGAGGCGGGTCTTCCAGATGTCCAGCGTCAGGTAGGGGCGCATCCCCATCGACGTGTACAGGCCCAGGGCCGGGGTGACGTTGTTCGAGTCGACGTCCAGGATCGTGCCGACGCGGCCGCGCCGGAAGTCGGCGGCGAAGGCGCGGCTGAGCAGGAGTCTGCCCAGGCCACGGCCGCGCTGTTCGGGGAGGACCGCCAGGCGGAGCACGTAGCCGCAGTTCTCGTCGGGGACGAAGTTGTCGGTGCCGATCAGGGCGGCGGCGGGCTTGCCGTGGACGCGGGCCAGCAGCATCTGGCCCCAGTCGTTGGAGCTGGAGGCCTCGCGCGACTCGTACCACTCGTCGTAGGTGCGCTCATAGGCGCCGAAGTGCTCGGCGAAGCCGATTTCCAGGACGCGGTGGACCTCTCGGAGCATCGGCTCCTTCTCGGCGGCGCCCGCTTCGACGGTCACGCCGGGGAGGAACTCCACCTCGGGCTGTTCGGCGTGGTCGATGCGCATGCGGTGGAAGCTGGTCGCGTGGGTGAAGCCGCGGGATTCGACGGCCTCCCGTTGCGCCGTGTCCTGGGCGTACACCCCGATTTCCGCCGTGACGCCGGTGAAGCGGGCGAGAACCTGTTCCCACAGGGCGTCGGCGGCGGTGGTCGTGCGGGCTCGGACATCGACCATGATCTCGTCTGTGCGACCTTTGCGCAGCGCCTGGCCGAAGCCCGTCAGGCGGCCGTCCTCGAAGGCGAGCCAGCCGTCGGTGGCGGGGTCGAAGTCGGGGTCGGCCAGCAGGTCGGTGATGTCGTCGCGGGTGCAGTCGGGGTGACCGACCACGCTCGTGTCGAGGTCGGCGATCAGGTCGTAGATCGCCTGGGCGTCCGCCGGTTTGGGGCGCGTCAGTTCCATGCCCCTTTTGTATGATGACCGGCTTGGTGGCCGCTTGAGGATTTGTTGGAGGTGCGTTGGCCAGGGACAGGTCGAACAGCAGGGCGACGGTCCGCGACGTCGCGGCGGCGACCGGGCTGTCGATCGCGACCGTCTCCCGGGTGCTCAACGGGCAGGCCAACGTCGCGCCCCACACGCGCGAGCTGGTGCTCGCCGCCGTCGGCCGCCTCGGCGACCAGGCGCCCCGGCCGCGCGCCGAGCAGGCGGCGGGGGCCGTCTACGTCCGCTGTCCCTATCTGCTGACCGACTATTTCGGGCTGATCGTGTCCTCGGTGGCCGAGACCATCGACCTGCACGGGCGCCAGATGATCCTCAACGCGGGCGAGGCGGCCCAGTCGGCCGAGATCCTGAAGACCCTGCCGGGCCGCTCGGGGATCGCGGGCGCGATCCTGATCCTGCCTCCGGAAGAGCCCACTGATCTTGTACGCCTCCGCGACCAGGGCTTCCCCTTCGTCGTCGTCGACCCCCGCACTCCCCCGGCCAGAGACATGGCGGCGGTGTCGGCCGCCCACTTCGCCGGGGGGCGGGCCGTGATGGCCCACCTGGTCGGGCTGGGGCACCGCCGGGTCGGGATCATCGGCGGGCCGGTCGACTGGCTGGCCGCCGAGGCGCGGCTGGCCGGCTACACCTCGGCGCTGGCGGGGGCCGGGGTGCTGCCCGCGCCCGAGCTGACCAGAGCGGTCGACGAACCCAACACCGGCAACGGCTACCGCGCCGCCGCCGAACTGCTCGACCTGCCCGAGCGGCCGACGGCGCTGGTGGCGTTCAACGACAAGATGGCTGTCGGGGCCATGTGGGCCGCCGCCGAGCGGGGGCTGTCGATCCCGCGCGACCTGTCGATCGCCGGTTTCGACGACATCGACGTGAGCCGCGCGACCAGCCCGGCCCTGACCACGGTGCGTCAACCGCTGCAGGAGATGGGGCGCACGGCGGTCACCCTGCTGATGCGGATCCTGGGCAAGGAGGCCGTCGAGGCGCTGCACGTCTCCCTGGGCAGTCAGCTCGTCGTGCGGGAATCCACTGGACCGGTCCCGACTGTTCCACTTGTTTCACACTGACCTTGACAGGTTTTGTCGGGCGTGTTGTGCTGTGGCGCACAGCAAGGTTTCTTTCCTGTTTCATTTGTTTCAGGTCCGCCAGCCGGCGTCCCGCGGACCGCGAAAGGAAGCACGGTGTTACGTCACCATCGCCGCCGGGCCGTCGCGTTCGGCGCCGCCCTGATCACGACCGCGGCACTGCTGAGCGCCCCCGCGTACGCCGCCAACGAGACCGTCAACGTCTGGCTCACCACGACCTCCGACGGCGGCGGCCGCAACGTCACGCGCGGCCTCCAGCAGCAGTCTCCCGTCACCTTCAGCACGACCGCCGGTGGGGCCACCCACAACATCACCGTCAATGAGAACACGACGTACCAGACCTTCGAGGGCGGCGGCGCATCGATCACCGACACCACCGCCTACCTGTTCCGGGGTGGCGCCATCAGCGCCGCGACGCGCGACGCGGTCATGCGCCGCCTGTTCCACCCGGTCGACGGCATCGGCCTGTCGTTCGTGCGCAACCCGATCGGGGCCTCTGACCTGTCCCGGCCGGGCAACGTCTCGCTCGACGACACCTGCTGCAACCTCAACGACTTCGGCGCCAACGGCTACGACACCAACGTGCGGCTGCTCACCCAGCAGGCCAAGCAGCTCAACCCGCAGCTGCGGGTGAAGGGTGTGCCGTGGAGCGCCCCCGGCTGGATGAAGGACAACGGCCGGATGGACCAGATGGGCTGGCTCCAGTCGCAGTACTACCCGATGTACGCCCAGTACCTGGTCAAATACATCCAGAGCTACCAGGCGATCGGCGTGCCGGTCGACTACATCTCGGTGCAGAACGAGCCCAACTGCTGCCAGGCGGGCAACCCGACCGCGATGAACTACCCCGGCATGAGCTGGAACGCCTCCGGCCTGACCGAGCTCACCAAGAACCACCTCTATCCGGCGCTGCGGGCGGCGGGCCTGTCGACCAAGGTCCTCGTCCACGACTGGAACTACGGCGACTACGGCCAGATCGGGTCGGGCATCCTCGCCGACGCGGCGGTCCGCAACGACCCGCTGTTCGGCGGCATCGCCTGGCACGGCTACTTCGGCGACCCGGCCGTCGGCACCCAGGTGCGCAACCAGTATCCGAACGTGCCACAGTTCTCCACGGAGCACTCGGGCGGCACGTGGGTCGGCAACCAGCACAACGAAGACATGTCGGACATCGTGAACTACACCCGTAACTGGTCGAAGAGCGTCGTCAAGTGGTCGCTCGCGCTCAACCAGTTCATGGGCCCGCACAACGGCGGCTGCGACGTCTGCACCGGGCTCGTGACCGTCCAGGAGGGCGGCGCGCGGGCGGGTCAAGTGGACAACACCATCGAGTACTACACGACGGGTCATTTGACCAAGTTCGTCAAGCCGGGTGCGGCCCGCATCGAGTCAACCGCCAACGGTACCGTCCAGAACGTCGCCTGGAAGAACACCGACGGTACCAAGGCCCTGATCGCCCACAACGGCACCGCGTCGTCCCAGTCGGTGCGGGTGAACTGGGGCAACCAGGCCTTCACCTACACTCTGCCCGCGCGCACGACCGCGACCTTCACGTGGACGGGCACGCAGAGTGGCGGCGGCACCGGCAACCCCGGCGCCGGGGCGATCACCGGCCTGGGCGGCAAGTGCATCGACGTCGCCGGGGCCTCCACCGCCAACGGCGCCGCCGTGCAGCTCTACACCTGCAACGGGACCGCCGCGCAGCAGTGGACCCGGCCGGGTGACGGCACCATCCGCGCCTTCGGAAAGTGCCTCGACGTCACCGGTCAGAGCACCGCCAACGGAGCGCAGCTCCAGCTGTGGGACTGCGGCGGCACCGCCAACCAGCAGTGGACGTACACGGCGGGCCGTGACCTGGTCAATCCCGCCGCCAACAAGTGTCTCGACGTGACCGGCAACTCCAGCGCCGACGGAACCAGGCTCCAGATCTGGACCTGCACCGGCGCGGCCAACCAGAAGTGGAACGCCTAGCCACCTGAATGGGGAGTGAAGGGGTGGCCGGGCCCTCCGGGGCCCGGCCATCTTCGCGTGCCGGGCGCTTTTTCGCGGCCAGAGATGTCTCGTCGCGGGCCCGCACCGGCGCGGCCGAGGAGCGTCAGGATACGGCGCGGACCCCGGTCGGCGGGCGGTGCCGGGGTGGGCGGAGCCGTAACGGAAGAAGAAGAGCTTCTAGCCTGTGATCTGGGGTTTGCCCTTGCCCTTGAAGAAGATGCCGGGGAAGCCGGCGGTCTCGAAGCCGAGGCTCGGGTTGTTGCGGAGCTTCGAGCGGGTGATGCGCAGGGTGCCCGAGTTGTCGTTGCTGACGAAGAAGATGGCGCCGCCGCCCTCGTTGGCGCGGTTGTTCTGGATCGTCGAGCCGGTGATCGCGACGGTGAAGTAGTTGCCGTCGAGGTAGATGGCGCCGCCGCTGCCGCCGCCGGGCTTGCCGCTGCGGGCCGGGTTCGCGCCCGAGCCGGTCGCGCGGTTGCCGGTGAAGACGCTGTTCTGGATCACCCACGAGACGCCGATGCTGCTCAGCGCGCCGCCGTTGGCGCAGGTCCCGTTGGTGAAGCGGCTCTTCACGACGGTGACGGGCAGGTCTCTGTACTGGTCGAGCACGCGGATGGCCGCGCCACCCAGGTCGGGCCCGCTCGCCTCGCACCGGTTGCGGGTGAAGGTGGCGTTGGCGACGCTGAGCCGCCCGCCCCGGACGAAGATCGCGCCACCCCCGCCGCCCTCGGCGACCTGGCCGATCGAGTTGCCGTCGGCGAAGCCGATGTTCTTCACGGTGAGGCGGGGCGTGGCCTGGTCCTGGCAGTGCGAGGTGGTCCACACCTGGGCGCGGTCGCAGGTGTTCATGTAGAGGATGCGGCGCTTGCCCATGCCGCTCAGGGTGACCTTGCCGCCGCCGTCGATGACGACGTCACGGCTGGTGTTGCGGACCTTCGCGGTGGCGGTCATCTTGATCGTGACCGGCTTCGGCCCGCAGTTGAACCGGATGGTCCCGCCCCTGGCGACCGCGCGCACGACGGCCTGCGAGGTGCAGCTAGCGGGCGTTCCTTTTCCGACGGTCTGTACGGCCGCCGCCTGGGCCGGAGCCGCCGGGAGCACGGAGACGAGCAGGAAGGCGGGGAGCAGGAGACGCATCTGGCGGATGTTACCCCTGGGACGGGACAGGGCGAAACAGCACGTTCCATGTCACGGAACCAGGGCCGTCCCGCCTCAGGGGGTAACCGGCCGCGGCCTGCCCCCGCACCGCGGCCGGTTCCCGCTACCACCAGGTGTTGGTCCCCCTGGCCAGGCGCCAGAGGCGGTCGGTCGAGTTCTGGTCGGCGTCGAGGTGGAGCGAACCGCGCTCCCCGACGGCGATCGCCAGCCCCGGGTCGAGCCGGGGCCGGAACGTCCCCCACCCGGTGGGCGAGTCGGCGAGGGTCTCCTCGGCCCGCCGCGACCAATCTTGCAGCGGGGAACCGTCGCAGGCGCGGATGACCAGGGGATCGCCCGGGGCGGGGGCGGCGGTGCCCGGCTGAAGGCACTTGTCCGCCTGTTCGTTCCTGAAGACGGTGTGGCCGTCGGCCCGCTCGTCGACCGACCAGCGCGCGGTGGAGTCGTGCAAGGTCGGCGACCTCAGGCCGAAGGCGGTGCCGTTCTCCAGAACCGCCAGACGGCTGCCGTCCATGCGGTTGTAGACGCGGATGCCGGGCGTGACGTCGGCGGACGCGGGCCCCGCGATCATGGGCAGACCGACCGCGACGATCAATGTGACCCGCACGATGCTACGCACAGTGAGCTTCCCCTTCTCCAGGCGGACGCCCTTCCGGATCCACTTATACACACCCCCCGCCGGATGCCGTCGGACCTGCGATTTTCCGCCTTCCCGGACGTCGCCGGATGCCTTCGGACGGACGCGGATTCCCTCGGAATTTTCTCGCCATATCCGCACATCGGCCGCCTGATTGAAAATCAACAATCAATGGTGCATGCCATCACGTCAGGCATTACTCTCACAATTGTCACGGTTATCACCGCGTCCAGAAACGGAACCCCCATGCGTGATGAGCTCGCCGGAAAGGCCTCCAGAGACCTGCTCCGCGACACGGCCGTCGGCCTGCGCGTCGACGCCGGCAACCCGTCACTCAAAGAGGTCGAGAAGGCTGCGGCCGCCCTGTGCGTCGAGGAAGAGAACGCCGGATGGGTCCGGTTACCCGACTCGACCCTGTCCGACTACCTGTCGGGACGCCGGGACGTGCTGCCCGACTGGCGCTTCATCCACACGTTCGTGGTGGTCTGTCACCGTCTGGCGATCGCCAACGGCCTGGAGCCCGAGCCGCTGAGAGACCTGAAGGCGACGTTCGGGGCGTTATGGAAAGCCGCGAAGCACAAGGAGAAGGGATCCCTCACCGTGATCACACCCTTGCCCTACCGTCAGTACGACATCCTTGAGCCGACGATCTGAGGCCTACGCGGCCGTCTCCCACCTCTGGGGAGAACACCTGGCCGCGCCTCTACCCATTGGGCTGCGCTTCATGGAAACCGCGGCCGGCGAGCCGGTACCGCACCTCGACGCGGTCATCGCCGGATGCGTGTCGACGTACGTCCAGAACGACGGGGACCTTGATGGGGGAAGGGTCGCGATCCTGGGCGGATCTGCCGATGATCTCCGGACGCTGCTGCCGGGGCTGCGCGGGGAGAACGCCGACTATGTGCAACGGCTGATCCAGACGGCCGACGTGATCCTGGGGACCTTGGACACCGCCGGAGCCTAGGCGCCTGAACCTTTCAACGCGGCCCACGCCGACGACCCGGGGGCTCGAACCGAGCCGGATCCCGCCTACTCACTGGTCGCGCGGGCCGCTCCCCTCACCACGGGTGAATCCGGCCCCCGCTTCGGTTCCCCCCGCCGGGGCGGTAACGGACTTGTCGAAAATGTCCGGTTGTTGACCGTGGTGAACGAGTGATGCTGAATCGCGGTGCCCGCTGTCAGCAACACTCGGGAAGGACGGCGATGTTCGCCGTAACACAGATCCGCCGGTCACTGGCGCTCGCGTTCGCACTCGTCACCACCGGCGCGCTCGGCGTCGTGGGCATGGCGCAACCCGCCTCCGCGACCGTCGCCGTGCTGAACGCCACGGTCGACTGTCTCAATGTCAACTACTCCGGCGACACCCGCGACTGGTACCCCTCCAGCGTCGGGGTCACCACCTCGCCCGCCTCGTCGCCCCCCAGCTATGTCGCCGTTCCCGCCAACCACGCGTTCTCGTTCTCCAAGACGCTGCCCGACAACGCCACGTCCGTGGGGTTCTCGGCCCTGTGCAGCGGCGGCCACTATCCGCCCGGTGACTTCAGCGGATCGACCGGCTTCTCCATCCCCGCCGGGACGACCGCCATCACCGCCAGCGTGACCTGCACCACCGGACCGGTCTATCCCGGCCCGTGGCTCACCGTGTGCGGCGTCGCATCGGTGTCGTTCAGCTAGACCCGCCTCACCCGGACATCCGCGTTCAGCCCGCCACCCCTGAACAGGATGTCCGCCAACGTGAAAAGGCCGCGCCCCCGGGCTCGGTCTGAGGTCCCGGGGGCGCGGCCGCGGCGGTACTTCCGTGCCTAGTCCTTCGGCACGTACAGGCGGATGTTGTCGATGCGGGCCTGGCCCTCGCCCACGTTCGTGTACGGCTCACCGATCACGAAGTAGTCGGGGTAGGCCGAGCCGGCCGGCCACTGGTTGTCCCACGTCTTGGAGCCGAAGGCGCCCGACGCGCGGTGCGAGGTGTTGAACTGGCCGTTGTACTCCGAGGCGTCCGTGTTGTAGTGGAAGATCGGGACGTTGGCCCCGATCACGCCGGCGTCGTCGTCGATGAAGCCACGGCTGAAGCGGTAGGTCTGCTTGCCGACGTTCTTGAAGACGCCGCTGACCTCCATCGTGTAACCCTCGGGGGTGCGCTCGATGGCGAACGCGTAGTCCTTGTGGGGCATCAGCTCGGGCTGGAGCTCCACGGCCGACTTCTGCACGCCGGAGACGGGGCGGCGGTCACAGCTCGTCACGAACGTCTGCGACTGGCCGAGCGAACCGGTGAAGTAGAGCATGTTCACCGTGGTCTTGTTGCTCGTGTCCCAGGGGTACTTCTGGCCGGTCAGGGAGTTGCAGACGTCGTAGCCGTTGGTGTTACGCGACGGGGCCGGGCTGAACTGGTCCATGAGCACCTTGCGGTGCCAGTGGTACATCGCCAGGTTCCGGGGCATCGCCGGGAAGTCGAGGATCGACATGAAGTGGAAGGCGTTGTACGCCTCGTTGCTGTCCTGAACCACCGAGCGGGTGGCGCAGGGGTCGTTCGGGTCGATGTCGTTCGGGTTGCTGACCCAGGGGTAGAAGGTCTTGCACTCGCCGAGCTTGTACCCGTTGTACTTGCCGTCGTAGAACAGCGAGCCGTTGCGCAGGCCACCGAAGTCGAGCGTCTTGAGCTCGTACTCGATGCGGTAGTACTGCGGCAGCGGCTCGGTGTTGCGGATGATCGCGCCACCCGTGTAGTGAGGCACCGTGATGTTGGCGACGGCACCGACGGTGTCCAGCTTCTCCGTCGAGATCGACGGACGCTCGGCCGTGTCGGTGTAGCTGTCGTCGACCCGTCCGCCGGTCTCACGCGTGGAGAGCGACGCCGTGAGCCAGCCGTCCTTGCCGAACTCGGTCTCCTGCCGGTAGGTCCGCATGGTCGCCATCGAGGCGTCGAACTCGGGGCCGAGCTGGAGGCGGTAGAGGTCGCCGTTGTCGTCGTTGAAGTCGTCGACCGGGTTGCTGTAGTCGTCGAGCACCCAGGGGCTTTCCTCGGTGCGGATCTTCTTGTTGAACGGCTCGTCGTACTTGAGCCGCCAGCGGATGGGGGTGGGCTCCGGGTCGGGATCGGCGGCCGCGCACGGCGGGGTCACGCCGTCGTCCTCGACGATCGTCAGCTTGACGTTGCTGAAGGTCACGCCGGTCGTGCCGGCCTCGACGCGGAAGTCGGCGCCGCCGTTCTCGCGGTTGGCGAACCGGGCGTCCATCAGCTCGAAGCCCGCGGTCTTCCAGGTGTTCGACCCGGTGCGGTTCACCGAACCGGTGCCGGCGTAGGCGCTGGTGGTCGAGTCGTACTGGACGCGGAAGGTGGCACCGCCCTCGTCGAAGTACTCGACCATCAGGCACGCGACGTAGGCGCCGTTGAAGGCGATGGCGTCGTCGACCTGGAAGTACATGTGCTGCGCCGGGGCCGAGGTCTGCACGGTCTTGCGTGCGTTCCTCCCGCCGACCGTCACGGGTGCGGTCGTGCCGTCACCCTGCTCGATCTGGCGGAGACCGGTCTCCTGGTTGACGTCGCCTAAGACGATCGAGGCGACGGACCCGTCGGCGGCGGCCGGTGTCACGCCGAGGAGCAGGGACGCCCCCAGGGTGACCACGCTCAGGGCCGCCACGGCCGAGCGACGTCCACGATTCCGAGTTGGTGCTTTCATTCGCTTCCTTCTCCGTTGAGCAAGGCGTCCGTCCGGGCCGCTCAGTGGCTCGGGGGACGCACGTGAGGCGCGGCCCCGTCACGGGTGCCGATGTGCGTTGGCCGGGTGGCGGTGGATAGGGGACGGGCCGCCGTCTCCGGCAGCTCGAACGCCATTCCCGTCATCGCCATTTCGAATAACTCGAATCCTCTTCGATTTTCGTACCTGATCACAGCTTTGATAAATGCGTCACACCTTGTCAAGGGTTTCGATTCGCGGACTTCCCCGGCCGGCGGCGGATTCCTCACCGGCATTCGAGAATGTCGAATCGACGGGCGCCGCGGCGCCGCACGTCGGGCACGAGCCTGGTCGGTGCTCGGGAGACGTCGGGCGCACGCCTGCCCACGCCGGCCCAGTGAATGACGCGGCAATTTCTTCAATTTCTTTTGGGCGGCATTTTCCAGGCTCGCCGCCCTCGAATTCCGGAAGGGCAGCGGGCGCCGCACGGCGGGTGGACGCAGCATGATCAGGCGCAGGACTTAGTGTGAAGGTCATGGATTATGTACGTTTGGGCACCACCGGCCTGAAGGTCAGCCGTATCTGTCTCGGCATGATGAGCTACGGCCGCCCCAGCGAGGGCGCCGAGTGGATGCTCCCCGAAGACCAGGCCGAACCACTCGTCCGCCAGGCCGTCGAAGGCGGCATCACCTTCTTCGACACCGCCGACGTCTACTCCGCCGGCCACTCCGAAATCGTCACCGGCAACCTGCTCAAGAAGTTCTTCCCACGCAGAGACGACTACGTCCTGGCCACCAAGGTCTTCTTCCCCGTCCACCAGGGCCACAACGACAAGGGCCTGTCCCGCAAGCACATCATGGCCGCCATCGACGACTCACTCACCCGCCTGAACACCGACTTCGTCGACCTCTACCAGATCCACCGCTGGGACGACGAAACCCCCATCGAAGAAACGATGGAGGCCCTCCACGACGTCGTGAAGGCCGGCAAGGCGCGCTACATCGGCGCATCGTCCATGCGCGCCTGGCAGTTCGCCAAGGCCCAGCACATCGCGGAGAAGAACGGCTGGACCAAGTTCGTCGCCATGCAGAACCACTACAACCTCCTCTACCGCGAGGAGGAGCGCGAGATGATCCCGCTCTGCGCCGACCAGGGCGTGGGCCTCATCCCGTGGTCGCCGCTGGCCAGGGGCCTGCTGGCCCGTGCCGGTCAGGCCCAGCACACGACCCGCCAGGACGGCGACGGCCACCGCCAGCGCTTCCTCTACGGCGGCCCCGGTGACGAGGACGTCCTGGCCAAGGTCGCCGAGCTGGCGGGCGAAAGGAACGTCGCCCCGGCCACGCTCGCCCTGGCCTGGCTGCTGCACCAGCCCGGCATGGTCGCCCCGATCATCGGCGCGACCAAGGAGGGCCACATCCCCGACGCCCTGGCCGCCGTCGGCCTCGACCTGTCGGACAAGGAACTGGCCACCCTCCAGGACCCCTATCAGTCCAGGTCGGCTCACTTCTGACGGGTGACTCCCCGGGCCCGGAACGGGTAACCGTCCTGGCCCGGGGACTCCCACTCCAGGTCCACCGCCTCGCCGGCCTTCAGCTCGCGATAGCCGTCGGCCCGGATGTGGCTGAAATGAGTCCAGCAGCCGCCGGGTGTCTCCGGGGAGTCGATGACGCCCCAGCCCTCTTCCGCGTGCCATTCCCGGACCACGCCTCGAATGCTCACAAAGCCCCCCGCTACAGTCGCCCCATGGCGCCCATCGAGTTGTTCCACCGTGTCGCGGCCACCGTTCCGGCTTATGCCGCCTTTCTGCGGGAGCACGCCATCGATCCCGCCGCCATCACGACGGAAGCCGACTGGGAAACGCTCCCTTTCACGACCAAAGACAACTACACGCGGCGCCATCCGCTCAACGACCTCTGCCGCGGCGGCGCCCTCCAGGGGATGATCGCGGTCAGTTCGGGTTCCACCGGTCAGCCGTCGTTCTGGGCCAGGACCACGGAAGACGAGAAGGTGATCGCCGACCGGTTCGCGCAGGTGCTCGACGGGTTCGGGAGAAGGCCCACGCTGGCCGTCGTCTGTTTCTCGCTCGGCACCTGGGTGGGCGGCCTGTTCACCCTCGCCTGCGTCCGGCATCTGGCCGATCGCGGCTATCCGATCACCGTCGTGGCGCCGGGCAACAACCCGGCCGAGATCCTCCGGGTGGTGCCCGAGCTGGCGCCGCTGGCCGAGCAGACGGTCCTGTTCGGCTATCCGCCCTTCGTCAAGGATGTCATCGACACCCCGGGCGTCCCCTGGGAGCGCTACAACATCAAGATCGTCACGGCGGGCGAGGTCTTCTCCGAGGAGTGGCGCACGCTGGTCGCCGACCGGGCCGGGATCGCCGACCCGGTCACCTCCACCGCTTCTCTGTACGGCACCGCCGACGCCGGTGTCCTGGGGAACGAGACGCCGCTGTCCATCGAGATCAGAAGGCATCTGGCCGAGCACCCCGAGAAGGCCAGAGAGCTCTTCGGTGCCGACCGGCTGCCCACGCTGGTCCAATATGACCCGGCGGTCCGCTATTTCGAGGAATCGGACGGCACCCTGCTCTTCTCCGGCGACAACGGCATTCCGCTGATCCGTTATCACATCGCCGACGAAGGCGGCCTGATCCCTTACGGCGAAATGCTGGCGAGAATCGGCTTCCAGCCGGAGAACAAAGGCGAAGAACTGCCTTTCGTGTACGTCTTCGGCCGCAGCCGATTCGCCGTCTCCTATTACGGCGCCAATGTCTACGCCGAAAACGTGTCGGTGGGCCTCGAACAGCCCGAGGTCAACCAGGCCGTCACGGGCAAGTTCGTGCTGTCGGCCCCCGAGGGCGCCGAGGGGCTCCACATCACCGTCGAGCTCGCCAGGAACGAGCCCGGTTCGGAGGACCTGGCCAAGGAGATCGCCGCCCAGATCCTCACCCATCTCAGGCGGCTGAACAGCGAGTTCGCCCATTACGTCCCCGAGCGCCGGCAGCTCCCGCTGATCACCTTGCGCCCATACGCCGACCCGGAGCACTTCCCGCCCGGCGTCAAGCACCGCTATGTACGCTGATCGACATGGCACGGGCGAATGACGAGGCCGCTGCGGCCCTGGAAGAGTACGCCGAACTGTTCGCGCTGAACGGCGGCGACGCCTTCCGTGTGCGCAGCTACCAGAAGGCGGCCAAGTCGATCGCCGGCTACCCCGGCGACCTGCGCGAGACCCCGGTCCGGCAGATCCCGGGCGTGGGCGAGGCCATCGCCAAGAAGATGGAGGAGTTCCTCGAACGGGGCAGCTTCCGCCAGCTCGACGACCTGCGGTCGAAGGTGCCCGACGGCGTACGGAAACTGACGAAGATCCCGACCCTCGGGCCGAAGAAGGCGCTGTTCCTCTTCCAGGAGCTCGGCATCGACTCCCCCGGCGCGCTGGCCGAGGCCATCGGCGAGGGGCGGCTCAAGGGGCTGAAGGGGTTCGGCGCGAAGACCGAGGAGAACATCCTCAAGGGCATCGCGCAGATGGCCGAGACCCGGGTCCACCTGGGCATCGCGGCCGAGCTGGCCGACAAGGTGATGGCCTCGATCGCCGCCGACAAGATCGCCTTCGCGGGGTCATTGCGGCGGATGCGCGACACCGTCGGCGACATCGACATCCTGGCGGTCGGGTCGCCGGAGCTGATGGAGACCTTCGCCCACCAGCCCTTCGTCACCGAGGTGATCGCCCGGGGCGAGAAGAAGACCTCGGTCCGCACCGACAAGAACATCCAGGTCGACCTGCGGCTGGTGCCCGAGGAGTCGTGGGGCGCCGCGCTCATCTACTTCACCGGGTCGAAGGAGCACAACGTCCACCTGCGCGAGATGTGCGTGAAGAAGGGGTGGAAGCTCTCCGAATACGGCCTGTTCGACGCCGACGACAAGGTCATCGCCGCCGCGACGGAAGAGGACATCTACGCCGCCCTCGGCATGGAGTGGATCCCGCCGACGCTGCGGGAGGACGGCGGCGAGATCCAGGCCGCGCTCCGGCACGAGCTCCCCCGGCTGGTCACCCTGGAGGATCTGAAGGGCGACCTGCACACCCACACCGACCTGACCGACGGCATCGCCACGCTGGAGGACATGCTGGCCGCCGCCGCCAAGCGCGGTTACGCCTACTACGCCGTCACCGATCACGCCCCCGACCTGGTCATGCAGCGGATGACGCTGGAGAAGGCCCTGGCGCAGCGGGCCCGCCTGGGCGAGCTCCAGAAGGGCTACCCCGGTATGCGGCTGCTGCACGGCAGCGAGCTCAACATCGCGCCCGACGGGAGCGTCGACTGGCCGGAGGACATCCTGGCCGGGTTCGACGTGTGCGTGGCCAGCGTCCACTCGCATTTCAACCAGTCGCGCGACGAGATGACCCGCCGGTTCATCGCGGCCTGTGAGAATCCCGGGGTCGACATCATCGGCCACCCGACCACCCGCAAGATCGGCAGGCGGCCGGGCGTCGACGCCGATTGGGACGCCGTCTTCCGCGCCGCCGCCCGCACCGGCACCGCGCTGGAGATCGACGCCTACCCCGACCGCGCCGACCTGCCCTCCGACCTCGTCCGTCTCGCGCGCCACCACGGCGTCAAGTTCTCCATCGACAGCGACTCCCATGCCATCCCCCATCTCGACAACCAGAAGTTCGGCGTCGGCATCGCCCAGCGCGGCTGGCTGACCCCCGACGACGTGATCAACACCTGGCCCCTCGATCGTCTCCTGCACTTCCTGGGCCGCTGAGCTTGGCGCATTTGCGACTTTCCTGGTAGGAAATACCAATAAGGGAAGGGGCTCCCCGTGAACCGGACCGCTCTGTGCACTCTGGGCGACATCGCCCCCCTCGCCGCGCACCGCCACCCGATCGTCAAGCCGCTGCCCCACGACCTCTTCACCGTCCGCGGCGCCCATGCCGCGACCCGCTGGGAGTCCATGGCGGGGCAGGGCTACCACACGCCGAACGACCGGTTCTTCGTCGGCAACCACACCGCGACCCCGCTGATCGACTCCCACTCCTGGCGGCTGCGGCTGCACGGCGACGGCCTTGAGGGGCCTCGCTCGCTCACGTACACGGACCTGCGAAGACTTCCCGCACGCACGCTCGACGTGGCGATCGAGTGCGCGGACAACGGCCGGGCGGGGCTGGGCTCCATCGGGGTGGCGCGCTGGCGCGGGGTGCCGCTGAAGTCGGTGCTCGGCCTGGCGGGGGTGCGGCCCGACGCCGTCGACGTGCTGGCCACCGGGCTCGACGAGCCGGTCGAGGGGCTCGGCCATGTCCGGCACGCCCTCCCGTTGAAGAAGGCGCTGGACGACGCGCTGATCGCGTACGAGATGAACGGGGTTCCGCTTCCCCCGGATCACGGCTATCCGGCGCGGCTCGTGGTGCCCGGGTGGGTGGGGATCGCGTCGATCAAGTGGCTGGGCGACATCGAGGTCGCGGCGCGGCCCCTCGCGAGCCCGTTCGCCACCGGGGTCACCACGCCGTCGGTCAAGAGCGCCTTCGAGCTGCCCTGGCCGGCGTCGGTACCCTTCGGGAAGAGGCACGTCCTACGCGGCCGATCCTGGTCGGGGAACGGCGGGATCGCGAAGATCGAGGTCAGCACCGACGGCGGTCACACCTGGCGGAAGGCCTTCCACCGGCGGGGCACCCGGGCCTGGACGCCCTGGCACGTCGAGTGGTGTCCCCGCGAGAAGGGCCCCGGCGTGCTGCTCGCCAGGGCGGTAGATCACAATGGGTACAGGCAGCCGGAAAGCACGCCGGACCACCAGATGGGGTATCTGTTCGACGCTATCGTGGCGCACCCGGTGATCGTCGAATAGCGAAGTGTTACCTTTACGGAAGGTTCGCCGCTTTTCACGCAGCTCGGGGGGGTTCGCGGGGGGCTGGCCGCCTATGGGGGAAGTACGGGGAGACGATTCCGCGCTGTCAGAATCGCTCCTTGGAGACGTCTTGGTAACGCCCCGGTAACCGCTCCTGAGGAAGATGGGGCCGGAAACCGGCGGAGAACGACAGGGGGAGGTTGCCCATGGGCCAGCTCACGGCACTCGACGCGCAGTTCCTCAGCACGGAGTCCGACACTACGGTCACCCACGTCGCCGGCGTCGCCGTCCTGGACGGCAGCGTCACCCGGGAACGCCTGGTCGCGCTGCTGCGCGAACGGGTGCACCTCGCACCGCCGCTGCGGATGCGGCTCGCCGACGTGCCCTTCGGGCTCGATCGGCCTTATTGGACCGAAGACGACGACTTCGACGTCGACGACCACGTCCACGAATCGACCGTCCGGCATGAAGACGAGCTCGCCGTCCATGTCGCCCGGCTCCACGCACGCAAACTCGACCGGCGCAAACCGCTCTGGGAGATGCACCTGATCCACGGCCTCGGCGAAGACCGCGTGGCCGTCTACACCAAGGTCCACCACGCGGCCATCGACGGAGTGTCGGGGTCGGAGATCCTCGGTGCGTTCCTCGATCTCGGTCCCGAGCAGCGGAAGGTCGACCCGCCCGCCGCCGACGCGCCGCGCGAGAAGGCGCCCAACCCGGCCGAGATGCTCGCCGGGGCGTTCGGCCGTCTGCTGTCCCAGCCGGGTGACGCGGTCAAGTCACTGGCCCGCGCCGTCTCCGACCTCGACGCGATGCCCGTGTCGGGCGGGCTGCCGGGTGCCCATCGGCTGGCCAGCGCCGCCCGGCGGCTGTTCGGCGAGAAGCCGCTGCCGCCGCTGCCCTCGCTGGCGGCGCCGCGCACCCCGTTCAACGGGCCGATCTCCCGGATGCGGACCTTCGCCTACGGCTCGGTCGCGCTCAGCGACGTGAAGCACGTCGGGCGGACCTATGGCATGAGCGTCAACGACGTCGTGATGACGGTCGTGTCGGGCGCGCTGCGGTCGTGGCTGGAAGAGCACGCCGCCCTGCCCGACCGGCCGCTGGTCGCGGCGGTTCCGGTGGCCGTGCGCACCACCAAGGGCAGCGAGGCGATCGGCAACCAGATCTCGGCGATGATCACCCCGCTGGCCACCGACGTCGGCGACGCCGAGAAGCGCCTGTCGGCGGTCCGCGGCCTCATGTCCACCGCCAAGCGGCGCTTCGCGCAGTCGCGGTCGAGCTGGCTGAACGACCTCTGCTCGATCCTGCCCGCGCCGATCGCCGACCTGGCCACGCCCCACCTCTTCCGGCTGGCCGGACGGGTGACGCCGGGCGTGAACCTCATCGTGTCCAACGTGCCGGGGCCGCAGCTGCCGCTCTACATGTGCGGTGCGCGGCTGATGGCCTACTACCCGATGTCGGTGCTCACCGACATGACCGGCGGCCTGTCCATCACGTGCCTCTCCTACGACGGCAGCCTCGACTTCGGCGTCGTCGCCTGTCCGGCCCGGGTGCCGGACGTCTGGCGCATCATGGACCACCTCCGCGAGGCGATGGCCGAACTGGTCAAGCTGGCCGACGCCGTCGACCCCGACTAGATCTTCTAGGCCGACTCGCGCACCACCAGGCGGGTCGGCACGGTCACCGACTCCACGCGTTCGGCGCCGTCGATCAGGTCGAGGAGGAGACGCACCGTCTCCTCGGCGATCTCGGCCAGCGGCTGCCGGACCGTGGTCAGCCGCGGGTGGGTCGACATGGCGACGTCGGAGTCGTCGAAGCCGCCGACCGCCACGTCGTCGGGCACCCGGCGACCGGCCGCGCGCAGGGTGGCGAGCGCTCCCCCGGCCATGACGTCGGAGGCGCAGAACACGGCGTCGAGATCCGGGGAGCGCTCCAACAGGCGGGCCATCGCCTGCTCGCCCGACTGGCGGGTCCAGTCGCCGTGTTCGATCAGTTTCTTGGACGCCTTGCGCCCCAGCACGTCGGTGAAGCCCTCCAGCCGCTGGATGCCGCCGGGGGTGTCCATCGGGCCGGTGATGATGGCGATCTTCCTGCGGCCCTGGGCGGCCAGGTATTCGGTCATCTGGCGGGCGCCGCCGCGTTCGTCGCAGGCGGCGAAGGGGATGACGTTCTCCATGCCGATCACCGCGCCGCACGACACGGCCGGGATGTGCAGCGCTCCGAGCGCCTCGACCAGCGGATCTCCGGCGTGGGTCGACTGGAGCAGCACTCCGTCGGCGTGGCCGCCCTTGACGTAGCGGAGCACCCGGTCGCGGTCGCCGGCGTCGCCCGCGATCATCATCACGAGGGAGAGGTCGCGGGCGGCCAGGCGGCGGATCGCGGTGCGGATGGTGGTGCTGTAGTTGGGGTCTTCGAAGATCTTCTCGTTGGGCTCCGACAGGACCATGACCACCGAACCGGCGCGCTGGGTGACGAGGCTGCGCGCGTTGCGGTTCACGACGTAGCCCGTCTCGGCGATGGCGCGTTCGATGGCGATCCGGGAGGCGGTGCTGACGTAGCGGTCGCCGTTGAGCACCCGGGAGACGGTCCCGCGCGATACGCCCGCCGCCGCCGCGACGTCGTGGATGGTGGGCCGTTTCACCCCGTTATTCTCCACTAGCCCTTGACGGCTCCGCCCGACAGGTCGGTCCGCCAGTAGCGCTGCATCGTGAGGAACAGCGCGATCAGCGGGATGATCGACAGCAGCGCGCCGGTGATGATCAGGTTGTAGAGCGAGGGCTGGTTGGCCCCGGCGGCCAGCAGCGTGTAGAGGCCGACGGTCAGCGGGAACTTGCCGTCGTCGCCGAGCATGATGAACGGCAGCAGGAAGTTGTTCCAGATGGCCACGAACTGGAACAGGAAGATCGTCACCATCCCCGGCACCATCAGCGGGAACCCCACCTTCCCGAGCAGCCGCCACTCGCTACCACCATCGATGCGCCCCGCTTCGAGCAGCGAGTCGGGCACGGCGGCGTTGGCGTAGATGCGGGCGAGGTAGATGCCGTACGGATGCAGGATCTGCGGCAGCAGCACGGCCCAGTAGGTGTCGGCGAGCCCGACCTTGGCGAACAGCAGGTACTGCGGCACGGCCAGCACCACCGACGGCACCAGCACCCCGCCGATCAGCACGTTGAAGATCAGGTTCCGCCCCCGGAACCGATATTTGGCGAGCGCGAACCCGGCCACCGCCGACACGACCGTCGACAGCAGCGCCCCGCCGCCCGCATAGAACGCGGTGTTGCCCATCCACTTCCAGAAAACCCCGTTCCTGTACGCATTGAGCTCGGCCAGGTTGTCGAGGAGCCCCGTGCCGGGGGCGAAGGTGCCGAGGGTGAACAGCTCCCCGGGCGACTTGGTCGCCGAGACCAGCACCCAGCTCACCGGCAGCAGGCAGTAGAGCGCCCCGAGCAGCAGGATCCCGGTGGGCAGCAGCCGCGTCATCAGGCCTCCCCGAAGGCGCGTCCGCGCACCACGCGCAGGAACCCGAACGACACGACCATCGACACGGCCGCGATGACCAGCGACGTCGCCGCGGCCGAGTAGAGGTCGCCGGTCACGAAGGCGTCCCGGTAGACCTTCATCAGGGGGCTCCAGGTCGAGCTGATGGTGTTGGTGAGTGGCCGCAGGGTCGTCGGCTCGGTGAAGACCTGGATGGTGGCGATCAGCGAGAAGACCGTGGTGAGCACGATCGCCGGAACTAGCAGCGGCAGCTTCACCCGCAACGCGATGGCGAGCTCGGAGGCGCCGTCGATCCTGGCCGCCTCGTAGTAGCTGCGCGGGATGGCCCGCAGGTTCGTGTAGAGGACGAGCATGTTGAACCCGGTCCCGCCCCAGACGGCGATGTTGGCCATCGAGTAGGTCACCGCCGTCGCGCCCAGGAAGTCGACGCCGCCGAGCGGGGTGAGGCTCGGCAGGTAGAGGAACCCCCACAGCAGCGAGGCCACCACCCCGGGCACGGCGTAGGGCAGGAAGATCGCGATCCGGCTCAACCGCGCCAGCCGCACGTGCGCCGAGTCGAGGAACAGCGCGAACACCAGCGCCAGCCCCAGCATCACGACCAGCACCAGCGCCCCATACCCGAGCACCCGGAGCCACCCGGCCCACAGCTCCCCGTCGGTCGCGGCGGCCTGAAGATTCTCCGCCCCCGCCCACACCTCCTGCCGCGACCCCCGCCCCAGCCCGAGGCCGGAGACCTGGGTGCGCCGAAGGCTCAGAAAGACGGTGTAAGCGATGGGCAAGGCGAAGAACAGGACGAAGAGGACGATCGCGGGCGCCAGAAACAAGTAGGGCGCTGCGATTCGGGAACCGGGCTGACCACGGTGAGCACGAATGCCTTCGCCGCCGGAGCGGTTCCGGAAGTCACTGCGGGCGTGGCCTGGCGCACTTTGATCGCCACCCATGTGGACAGACGCACGAGCAGAATCGCGGCCACGGTTGGGCTCGCCCTGCGGAACGCCCTCAGGTTGGTTGGACATCTAGCCCGCCAAGGTGAAGCCGGACTTCTGCATGTCCGCCACCGTCGCGTCCTGCATGAAGGTCACGGCGCCGCCGAAGGGTGACTTGTCCTGGAGGGCCTTGTCGAAGCCGTCCTTGTAAGCGTTGTAGGTCACGCCGACATTCGGGCCGAAGGTGAAGCCACGTGCCGTTGCGCCGATGGTGGCGGCCTGGGTCCAGAAGCCGGGCTGGCTCTCGGCGAAGTAGGCCGGGGGCTCGCCGAGCGCGGCCTGGCCCTTGTTCGCGGCCGGGTAGATGAAGGCCTCTTTCACCAGGAGGTCCAGAGCCGCCGGGTCGGTGTTCAGCCAGGTCGCGAACTTGAGGGCGGCGGCCTTGTTCTTCGTACCGG
The DNA here is from genome assembly GCF_054661255.1 of Herbidospora sp. RD11066. Classification (NCBI taxonomy): domain Bacteria; kingdom Bacillati; phylum Actinomycetota; class Actinomycetes; order Streptosporangiales; family Streptosporangiaceae; genus Herbidospora; species Herbidospora sp. RD11066. The sequence goes on along the minus strand of NZ_BAAGDO010000008.1, from coordinate 307,848 downwards.
AGGAGATCGCGGTGGACGAGCCGCCCCAGTAGCCACTCGTGTTCTCCCCGGCCGACCACTGCGGGAGCGGGGCGACGCCCCATTTGCCCTTGCCGTCGGGGGCGTTGCTCTCCAGGACGCCGGGGCCCCAGACCGCCGAGGGCCAGCTGAGCTGGGTGCCCTCGTTGAGGGCCTTGTTCCATTCGGGGGTGAAGTAGGGCTGGTCGTCGATGACGCCCTCGGCCACCAGGCCGCCCCAGAACTCGGCGACCTTGGTGGTCGCGGCGTCGTTGATGCCGACCTTCCAGGCGTCGCCGGAGATCGTCCACCACTGGGCGCCCGCCTGCTGGGCCAGGCCCGCGAACCAGCCCGGGTCCTTGCTGGAGAAGCTGCCCATGTAGACCTTGGGATCGGCCTTGTGGACGGTGCGGGCGGCTTCGGCGTAGTCGTCCCAGGTCTTCGGGACGTCGATCTTGTACTTCTCGAAGAGGTCCTTGCGGTAGTAGAGCATCATCGGGCCGCTGTCCTGCGGGATCGCGTAGACGCCGTCGGTGCCGAGGGTCACCAGGCCCCAGAGGCCCTGGCTGTATTCGGCCTTGATGGCGGCGGTGTCGGCGGCCAGGTCGGCGACCGCGTCGGCGGCGACGAACGAGGGCAGGTGCTGATATTCGGCCTGGACCAGGTCGGGGGCGTTGCCCGCCTTGGCGGCGGTGAGGAACTTGGCGGCCGCGTCGTCGCCACCGGCCTGCTTGCTGACCGTGACCTTGATGTCGGGGTTGGCCTTGTTCCAGACCTCGGCGATCTTGTCCATGTTCGGGGCCCAGGTCCAGTAGGTCAGCGCGACCGGTCCCGACGACGAGGGTTCCTCTTCCACAGGGGTGCCGCCGCTGCTGCACCCGGCGGCCAGGGTGACGGCGAGCGCGGCGATGGCCAGTCGTGTCGTACGCATCCGAACCTCCGGGGAGTCTCTGTGAACGTTCACAGACTGAAATCACGGCGGTTCGCTGTCAATGCCCCGTTACATGCTCGTTAACTGGACGGCCCTCCCGCCGTGAATTACTGTGCACGTTCACAGAACCAAAGCAATGGGGGGCCCGTGGCAGGCATCGCGTTCGGCGGCGACTACAACCCGGAACAGTGGCCGCGCGAGGTGCAGGAGGAGGACGTCCGGCTCATGCGGGAGGCCGGGGTCACCATGGTCAGCCTGGGCATCTTCGCCTGGGCCCTGCTCGAACCGGCCGAGGGCCGCTACGAGTTCGGCTGGCTCGACGAGGTCGTCGACCGCCTCCACGCCGCCGGGATCGCCGTCAACATGGGCACCCCGACCGCCGCGCCGCCGCCCTGGTTCTCGCTGAAACATCCAGACTCGCTCCCGGTGACCCGGGAGGGCCGGCGGGTCGGCACTGGCGGCCGGGAACACGCCTGCTCCAGCCACCCGGCCTTCCGCCACGCCACTGCCGAACTGGTCGGCAGGATGGCCGAGCGCTACGGCGACCACCCGGCCGTGGTGATGTGGCACGTCCACAACGAATACGGCGCCCCGCTCGGCGAGTGCTACTGCGACGCCAGCGTGGCCGCGTTCCGCGACTGGCTCCAGGTCCGCTACGCCACCCTCGACGCCCTCAACGACGCCTGGGGCACCACCTTCTGGGGTCAGCACTACGGCGACTGGGCCGAGATCGACGCCCCCCGCTGGAGCCACACCGTGGTCAACCCGGCCCAGCGCCTCGACTACGCCCGCTTCGCCAACGACGAGCACCGCGGCCACTACCTGCTCCAGAAGGAACTGCTGACCGGCAAGCCGGTGACCACCAACTTCGCCGGGACGGTCAACTGCAAGTCGATGGACCTCTGGACGTGGGCCGGCGACGTCGACGTCATCGCCAACGACCACTACCTCGACGCCGAACGCCCCGACAACCACATCCACCTGGCCATGTCGGCCGACCTCAGCCGCTCGCTGGCCGGGGGCGGCCCGTGGCTGCTGATGGAGCACTCCACCGGGGCGGTCAACTGGCAGCGGTGGGGGGTCGCCAAACGTCCGGGAGAGATGCGCCGCAACAGCCTCGCTCACGTGGCGCGGGGGTCCGACTCGGTGATGTTCTTCCAGTGGCGGGCCTCCCGGTTCGGCGCCGAGAAGTTCCACTCGGCGATGGTCCCGCACGCCGGCACCGACTCCGCGCTCTGGCGCGACGTGGTGCGACTGGGCGCCGAGGTCGGGGCGCTGGCCGAGGTGGCCGGGAGCCGGGTGAGCGCCGAGGTCGCGATCGTGTGGGACTGGGAGTCCTACTGGGCCCTCGAACTGGAGTGGCGTCCCTCCTCTGAGCTGCGGTTCCTGGAGCGGGTGGGGGCGTACTACGAGGCGCTGTGGCGGGAGCACGTGACGGTGGACTTCGTCCATCCGTCCGCCGACATTTCGGGATACCGGCTGGTGGTGGTGCCGAGCGCCTACCTGCTCACCGAGGGCGCGGCGAAGAACCTCCAGCGCTACGTCGAGGACGGCGGGACCCTCGTGGTCTCCTACTTCTCGGGGATCGTCAACGAGAACGACACCGTCCACCCGGGCGCCTATCCGGGCGTGCTGCGCGAGGTGCTCGGGCTGAGCGTGGAGGAGTTCCATCCGCTCAGGGAGCACGAGACCGTCGCCCTCGCCCGGCCCGACGGCGTCGGGCGGATCTGGTCGGAGCGGGTGCGGCCCGCCGGGGCGCGGACCGTCCAGAGTTTCGCCACCGGGCCCGACGCCGGACATCCGGCCGTGACCCGGCACAGCCTCGGTGCCGGGACCGCCTGGTACGTCGCCACCGCCACCGACGACCTGCGGGAACTGCTCGCCGAGATCGTCGTCCGGGCCGGGGTCACCCCGGCGGGCGAGCTTCCCGACGCGCTCGAAATGGTGCGGCGCGGGTCGTATGTCTTCCTCATCAACCACGCCGACGTCCCGGCCTCGGTGCCGGGCGTGACCGGTGCGGAGCTGATCTCGGGTGCCCCCTTCACCGGGGAGGTGCCCGCCGGTGGGGTGTGCGTCGTGCGCACCCCCTGACACCCCGACCGGAGGAACCAGGTGAAACGCACTCTCGTGGCCCTCGTGGCCACTCTCGGTCTGCTCGCGTTACCCACGCCCGCGCAGGCCCAGCCACCCTTACCGATCCGCGGCGCCGACGTCTCCAGCCTCGCCAAGTCGGAGGCGTACGGCGGCGTCTACCGTGACGCGAACGGCAGACGCGGCGACGCGCTGCGGATCATGCAGCAGGCCGGCGTGAGCCACATCAGGCTGAAGGTCTGGGTGAACCCGGCCGACGGCTACAACGACAAGGCCCATGTGGTCGCCGTCGCGAAGCGGGCGAAGGCGCTCGGCCTGAAGGTCCTGGTCGACTTCCACTACTCCGACTCCTGGGCCGACCCGGGCAAGCAGAACAAGCCCGCCGCCTGGGCCGCCCTCCCCTACGACCAGCTCAAACAGGCCGTGTACGACCACACCTTCGACGTCCTCAACACGATGAAACGGCAGGGCGCGACCGCCGACCTGGTCCAGGTGGGCAACGAGCTCAACGGCGGCCTGCTCTGGCCCGACGGGCAGTACACCGACTGGCCCGGCATGGCCGGGCTGCTCAACGCGGGATACGACGCCGTCAAGGCCGTCTCGCGGAACACGAAGGTGATCCTCCACCTGGCCAACGGCGGCGACAACGGCCTCTACCGCTGGTGGTTCGACAACGCCGCCACGCACGGCATCCGCTACGACGTGATCGGCCTGTCCTACTACCCGTACTGGCACGGCACCCTCGACGCCTTCCAGGCCAACCTCAACGACGTCGCCACCCGTTACGGCAAACCCGTCGTGGTCGCCGAGACCGCCTACCCGTTCACCACGGCCGACAAGGACGGCTGGGAGAACATCATCCTGTCGGCCGAGCCCTACCCGGGCTACCCGGCGACCCCGCAGGGGCAGGTCGCCTTCGTCAAGAAGATGTACGACATCATCAGGGCCGTCCCCAACGGTCTCGGCCTGGGCCTCTTCTACTGGGAGGCGACCTGGACGGGTGTGCGCGGCAACGGCTGGGATCCGGCCGACCCGAGCTCGGGCAACGGCTGGGAGAACCAGGCCCTGTTCGACTACACCGACCGCGCCCTACCGGGCCTGCGCACTCTGGGCACGGGCCGCTGACCTGAGGAGCCGCAGGCAGATCGCGGTGTACCAGCCCGAGATCACGATGACCCCGGCGGTGAACAGGAGCAGGCTCCAGCCCGCTCCACCCGCCGAGGCCATCGCGGCGAAGCTCCCGAAGAAGAAGATCCCGGCGAAGGCCGAACCGAGCGCCGCACCCGGCTCGCCCTCGGCCCGCAGCCGCCGGGCCAGGACGAGCGCCGCGACCGTGATGGCGGTGAAGCCGATGCCACCGCAGACGAAGTGGAGGGTGCCGGAGAGGCTCACGTCACTGCCGACGGGGTCGATCGTGAAGATTCCGGCGCCCATGAGGCTCAGGCCGTACAGGGAGAAGAGGACCCTGAGGAGCCCGGTGAAGGCGAGCGCGCCCGCGACGACGGCCAGGCCGGAGAGTTCTAGGTTGGTGACGTGGATCCAGCCGAGGTCGCCCAGGGACAGGGCGCTCCACGGGTCGCGCAGGGGGTCGAAGCCGTCACGAGTGACGATTTCGAGGAGCGAGACGACGACATAGAAGGGGCCGGCGAGGGCGCCGAGGATCGGCAGGTTGCGGTTCATGCCCTCTCCTCGAACGGGCCCGGCGTTTTTCTACACCGCCGCCGAAGATTTCTCAGACGTTGAGGGTGAACGTCATCGAGCGGCCCGAGGTCTGGCCGGTGGCGGTGAACTCGTGGGGTCCGTCGGGGAGGGAGCGGTGGTAGATGAAGCCGCGGAACCGGTAGGAGCCTCCCTCGTCCACCTCCATCTGGGCGGCCTCCCTGCCCTCATTGGTCACCATCACGACCTCGCCGGGCTGGAACCCGCCGAACAGGAGATCGATGGAGCGCAACGCCGGGTCACCCCAGACCTCGACGGTGGGCCGCGCGTTGGGGTCCACCGTCGGTTTCGCCGTCTCCAGCGGGGGCCGGACAGGCACCCTCGACGGCCCCACCGACTCTGTCGGCCCCAGCGGGTCGATCACCTCACGCCGGGGCGTGTCCGGCGGAGCGGTGACGTCGGAGTAGGAGAGCGGAGTCTCCTCCGGGAGTCCCTCATCAGGTGCGTCTATCAGGATCGCGCCCACCGCGAGCACGGTCAGCGACACGGAGACGATGGCCGCCGCCGCGGCCAGTCTGGCGGTGTTCATCCGACCTCCAGGCGCTCTGCACTTTTGATCTAGATTAATCGCTTTACCGCTCGAATACAGAAGGCGGATCCGTTTCGGAATTCGCGAAATACATGAACCGCGCCTCCCATCCGGTCTCCTGCCCGGTGACGACGAGGTCGTGGCGTTCGGCGTCGCGGGGAATGTGCCGGTGGAAGCGGGTGACGCGACCCTGGCCGAGGTCGTCGGCCGTGAACCGGAGCACCTCGCGGGCCCCGTCGGTCACGACGACGGTCTCACCGGGCTCGAACCCCCGGAACGCGACGTCCCGACCCTCGACCAACGCGACGGGGGCGACGATCTCCGGAACGGTGACGGTCGGGCCCGGCACGCTGGTCACCAGGACCACACCCACGACACCACTGGTCACCGCCACGGCGGCGACGGCGACGGCGGCCACCGCTTTGGCCGAATTCATCAATGCCCCCAGAAAAGCGTGCGGCTTCGCATTTTCACCGCATATCACCGGAAAGACCAGTATCAGCCGAACAGCGCGGTCGCGATGAGGTCGGCCACCACGTCGGCGTCGATCGTGAGCCCGGTCAGGTGGGCGATGCTCTCCTGGTAGAGGAGCACCGCCGCGAAGGTCGCCGCCGCCGCCTCCAGCCGGGCCGCGTCGCCCCGCCCCCCGGGCCGGGCGAGTTCGAGCGTGAACCGCGCCCGCCGGACGATCTCGCTGTTCAGCCCGTGGATCCGGTCTTTCACCGATCGGTGGGTGTCGGCCTCGCGGAACAGGATGCGCCGCATCGACGGCGACGCCGTAAGCGGCAGCCGCCGGGCGAGCTTGGACAGCGCCCGCGCGGGATCGCCGGGCTCGGGGTCCTCCTCGGTCACGAGGGTGCGTTCGTCGACCAGGGACACCAGGACGTCGATCTTGCGGGGGAAGTAGTGGAAGACGAGCCCTTTTGGCACCCCGGCGACCTGGGCGATGCGGGCGGTCGGAGTGGCGTCGTAGCCGCCGCCGGCGAACAGTTCCTCGGCGGCGTCGAGGATCCGGCTGCGCGCATCCGATGGGCTGTCCACGACGCCGACCATAGCCGTTGCCTCCCTACGACCGACATGCCGGAAAAGGCATAGCCGCCTATCAAAAGGCGAGAAGCCCCCGGGGGCGGGTCCCGAGGGCTTCTCTCTCCTGGAGGAGCGTTAGTGCGTGGACGCCTTCTCGGCACCGACACCCGTGAGGGAGCGGACCTCCATCTCGGCGTACTTCGACTCGTTGTACTCCTTGCTCAGCCGCGTGGCGATGTAGCCGCACAGGAAGCCGATCGGGATCGAGAACAGGCCCGGGTTCTCCATCGGGAACCAGTGGAAGTCCATGTCCTTGATCAGCGAGGTCGGACGGCCCGACACGACCGGCGAGAAGATCACCAGGATCAGGGCGGAACCGAGACCGCCGTAGATCGAGGCGACCGCGCCGGCGGTGTTGAACCTCTTCCAGAACAGGCTGTAGAGGATCGCGGGCAGGTTGCCCGAGGCCGCGATGGCGAAGGCCAGGGCGACCAGGAACGCCACGTTCTGCGCCTGGGCCAGGATGCCCAGGCCGATCGCGACCGCGCCGATGACGAAGGCCGAGATCCGGGCGACCAGGATCTCCTGCTTCTCGGTGACGTTCCCGCGCTTGAAGACGTGCGCGTAGAGGTCGTGGGCGAAGCTGGAGGAGCTGGCGAGCGTCAGGCCGGCGACGACCGCGAGGATCGTGGCGAAGGCGACCGCCGCGATGATCGACAGCAGGATCGTGCCGCCGATGTCGCCGAAGATGGCCTCTCCGATCGCCAGGGCGAGCTGGGGTGCCGCCGTGTTGCCGGCCGCGTTCTCCGCCCGGATCGCCTCACTGCCGACCATGGCCGCGGCGCCGAAGCCGAGGACGAGGGTGAGCAGGTAGAAGGTGCCGATGATGCCGATGCCCCAGAGGACCGACTTACGGGCGTCCTTGGCGGTGGGCACGGTGTAGAAGCGGATGAGGATGTGCGGCAGACCGGCCGTACCGAGGACCAGGGCAAGGCCCAAGCTGATCAGGTCGAACTTGCCCCAGATGCCCTGGGCCTCGGTGCCGTAGCGCAGACCCGGCTCGAGGAAGGCCGCGGCCTTGCCGCTCTTGTCGGCGGCCTCGCCCATGAGGCCCGACAGGTTGAAGCCGTACTTGCCGAGGACCAGCAGCGTGACCAGGGTCGCGCCGCCCATGAGCAGCACGGCCTTGACGATCTGGACCCAGGTCGTGCCCTTCATGCCGCCGACGACGACGTACACGATCATCAGGATGCCGACGCCGACGATGGTCAGCGCCTTGCCCGAGTCGGAGGTGATGCCGAGCAGCAGGCCGACCAGCGCGCCCGCGCCGACCATCTGCGCGAGCAGGTAGAAGATCGAGACCACGATGGTGGAGACGCCGGCGGCGGTGCGGACCGGGCGCGGGCTCATCCGGAAGGCGAGCACGTCGGCCATCGTGTACTTGCCGGAGTTCCGCATCAGCTCGGCGACCAGGAGCAGCGCGACCAGCCACGCCACCAGGAAGCCGATGGAGTAGAGGAAGCCGTCGTAGCCGTAGAGGGCGATGAGGCCCGCGATGCCGAGGAACGAGGCGGCCGACATGTAGTCGCCGCCGATGGCCAGGCCGTTCTGCGCGGCGCTGAACGAGCGCCCGCCCGCGTAGTAGTCGGCGGCGGTCTTGTTCTGGCGGCTGGCCCAGAAGGTGATCGCCAGGGTGCCGACGACGAAGAGCAGGAACAGGACGGTCGCGAGTGTCGTGTGGCTCATTTACTTCTCCGCCTTCTCGATCTCACCGCGGAGCTCGTCGGCCAGGGGGTCGAGCTTGGCCGTCGAGTGGCGCGAGTAGGCCCATGAAATGGCGAAGGTCGACACGAACTGGAGCAGTCCGAAGATCAACGCGACGTTGATGTTGCCCAGCACCTTGATGGCCATGAAGTCGCGCGCGAAGGCGGACAGCACGACGTACAGCAGGTACCAGACCAAGAAGGCGACGGTCATCGGGAACGCCCATGAGCGGTAGCGGCGACGCAGCTCCTGGAACCGTTCCGTCGCTCTTATCTGCTCATATACCGACGAGTCATGATGCTGAGTCGTCACGAGACCTCCCACGCTGTGATCTGAATCACCCACAAGGTAGAAGTGGACGCTACCCGCGGAGGAGATACGGAGAGCCGCGCTTCGCCGAGCCGACGGGCAAAGGCGCTCAGTGTTGTACGGCTTGCGCCGAATGGTCCGCTATCCACGACGAACGGCAGCCTTTTCGGCCGACCTCAACTGTCCGTTATGACGACCGTGGACGCCAATCGCCCCGGTCCACGTCAAGTGTCTCGGGTGTGTGGAGACGTACCATCGTGCGGGTCACGTTCGGCGGCACCCTGGCGGGGGTGAGCAGCGACACGACGACCATGACGGAGAACGAGATCGGCACCGTCCAGGCGGCCGGCTGGGCCAGCAGCGCCCCCGCCCAGCCACCGTGCGGACCGCCGACGATCGTGATGAGCCCGGCCACCGCCGCGAGCCCGCCACCGGCGAGCAGCCCGGCGATCGCGCCCGACGTGGTGAGCCGCCGCCACCAGATGCCGAGCACGAGCAGCGGGCAGAACGACGAGGCCGCCACCGCGAACGCCAGCCCCACGACGTCGGCGACCGGCAGCGCCCGCGCGACGATCGCCAGCGCGAACGGCACCGCGACCCCGATGACCGTGGCCACCCGGAACGACCGCACGCCGTCGGTGAACCGCAGGATGTCCTGCCCGAGCACCCCGGCGACCGACACGGCCAGCCCCGACGAGGTGGACAGGAACGCCGCGAACGCCCCGCCGGTGACCAGCGCGGTCAGCAGCTCCCCCGCGACCCCGCCGACCAGGTGCCCCGGCAGCGCCAGCACGACCGAGTCGGGCCCGTCGAGCGGCGGCATGTAGACCCGGCCGAGATAGCCGTAAATCGACGGCAACAGATAGAAGGCGCCCAGCAGCGACAGCACGACCAGCGTGGTCCGCCGGGCGGCCCGGCCGTCGGGGTTGGTGTAGAACCGCACGAGCACGTGCGGCAGCCCCATCGTGCCCAGGAACGTGGCCAGGATCAGCGAATACGTCGCGTAGACGGGGTGTTCGCGCCCGTGCAGCGGCAGCGCCCACGGGTCGCCCGGCTGGAGCCCCGGCGCGCCGTCGGCCCGCCAGGCCAGCAGCATGAAGACGAGCGGCACGGCCAGCGCGGTCAATTTAAGCCAGTACTGGAACGCCTGCACGAACGTGATCGACTTCATCCCGCCCGACAGCACGTTCACCGCGACGACCCCCGCGACCAGCAACCCCCCGGCCCACGCGGGCGCCCCGGTGATCGCCCGGAACACCATCCCGGCGCTCTGGAACTGCGGCATCAGGTAGAGCCACCCGATGAGCACGACGAGCACGCTCGACACCCGCCGCACGACCATCGACTCCAGGCGCGCCTCGGCGAAGTCGGGCAGCGTGTAGGCCCCCGACCGCCGCAGCGGCGCCGACACCAGCACGAGCAGCACGAGATAGCCGCCGGTCCAGCCGACCGGGAGCCACAGCATGTCGGCGCCGTAGGTGAGGATGAGCCCGGCGATGCCCAGGAACGAGGCCGCCGACAGGTACTCTCCGCCGATCGCCGAGGCGTTCCAGAGCGGGGTGACCGTGCGCGAGGCGACGTAGAAGTCGGAGGTGGTGCGCGAGACCCGTACACCGAACGCCCCGATCAGCACCGCCGCGAGCACCACCAGCACGATCGCGACGAGGGAGCTCAATCGCCCTCCACCAGCTCGGCGAACCGCCGTTCGTTGCGCTCGGCCGCCCGCACGTAGAGCCAGGCCCCGACGACGAACGCCGGATAGATGAGCCCGGCCAGCACCAGCCACGGCAGCGGCAGCCCCAGCACCACGACCTCACGCAGCGACGGGACCAGCATGAACAGTAAAGGGAGCCCGCCTATGACACAGGCCAGCAGCGTGCAGACGAACAGCGCCAGCCGGAACTGGGTGCGGATCAGCGAGGTCATGTAGACCTCGCCGAGCTGCGTCTGCTCGTCGATCTCCCGGGTGACGGGATAGCGCGGGCGCCGCGCGGCGGCGGTGCGTGGGCTGGTGACCGTCTCCCGGCGGGCCTTCGTCATTGCTCGGGCTTCGCGCGGCGGGCCCGGCGCACCAGCAGGTCGCGCAGTTCGCGGGTGTGGCGGCGGCTGACGGGGATCTCGGTCTCGCCGATGCGGACCACGCAGCGGCCCGAGTCGATGTGCAGCTCGTCAATGTGCTTGACCGCGACGAGATGGCTGCGGTGCACCCGCAGGAACCCCGCCGAGGCCCATCTCTCTTCGAGGGCGGCGAGCGGGATGCGGACCAGATGACTGCCGGTCGCGGTGTGCAGGCGGGCGTAGTCGCCGCGCGCCTCCACGTAGCGCACCTCGGTCGAGGCGACGAACCGGGTCACACCCCCCAGTTCGACCGGGATGGTGTCGCTGGTCTCGGGCTCGGTGTAGGCCTCGCTGCCCGCGCAGACCCGCCGGATCGCCTCGGCGAGACGGTCGGGCCGTACCGGCTTGAGCAGGTAGTCCTCAGCCTTGAGTTCGAAGGCGTCGACGGCGTGGTCTTCGTAGGCCGTCACGAAGACGACCTTCGGGGGCCGCGAGAACTGGGTGAGCAGGCGGCCGAGCACCACCCCGTCGAGCCCGCGCATGCGGATGTCGAGGAAGACGGCGTCGATGGGGCGCCCGTCGGCCATGGCCCGGTCGAGCAGCTTGAGCGCGGCGGCACCGTCGCGCGCGGTCTGCACCTCACCGATGCGGGGATCGGCGCGCAGGAGATAGGCCAGATCTTCAAGGGCGGGCTGTTCGTCATCCACAGCCAGCACCCGCAAGCCGCTCACGTCATACCCCTTCACTGGATGAGTCCCTAGAGCGTGATAAATCGGCTTTTATAAGTCAACGCGAAAGCCGGATCGTTAACTACAAAGCTCTCTTCTCCGTTACGGCTCCGCCCGCCCGGCCCCGACCACCGCCTCCGGTGCGCCCCGTTTCCGGCGCCCCTCACCCGCTCCCGGCTCGCAAGGCGACGGACCGATCTCGGGCCATCCGACGCCGCTAGCGAACCGCCACCCCCGGCCGGTACTTCGGCATCCGCATGGCCACCTTCGTCCCGGCCCCCTGCCCGGTCTCGACGACCAGGCCGAACTCGTCGCCGTAGACCTGGCGGAGGCGCTCGTCCACGTTGGCCAGGCCGACCCCCGTCGCGCGTTCCTCCCCCGCGAGCACCTTCCTCAGGTGTTCGGGGTCCATGCCGAGCCCGTCGTCCTCGACGGTGATCGAGCACTCGGCCCCGGCGTCCTCGGCGATGATCGTGATCCGCCCGACCCCCGGCTTGCTCTCCAGGCCATGCCTGACCGCGTTCTCCACCAGCGGCTGGATGCAGAGGAACGGCACCGCCACGGCCAGCACCTCGGGGGCGATCCGCAGCGTCACCTGCAACTGGTCGCCGAAGCGGGCCCGCTCCAGGGTCAGGTAGCGGTCGATCGAGCGCAGCTCCTCGGCGAGGGTGGTGTAGTCGCCGTGCCGCCGGAAGGAGTAACGCGTGAAGTCGGCGAAGTCGATCAGGAGCTCCCGGGCGCGTTCCGGGTCGGTCCGCACGAACGAGGCGATCGTCGTGAGGGAGTTGTAGATGAAGTGAGGGGAGATCTGCGCCCGGAGGGCTCGTACCTCCGCCTCCATGAGCAGCGTGCGCGACCGGTCGAGCTCGGCGAGTTCGAGCTGCGAGTCGACCCACCGCGCGACCTCCTGCACCGCACGTACAAGACCGGCGGAAGTGTGGTCGCCGTAGGCGGCCAGTGAACCGACCACCCGGTCGTCGGTGGTGAGCGGCACGACGACCGCGTGCCGGATCGGGCATTCGGGCTGGGTGCACGAGAGCTGGAGGACCTGGATGCGGCCGTCCTTGAGCGTGCTCGTGGCGTGGTCGAACGCCTCGCGGGCGTGGTGGTCGCCGGTCCCGTCGTAGACCAGCAACTCCTCGGCGTTGGTGATCGCTATCGCCGGTGAGCCGAGGAGTTGCCGCAGATGACGCGAGGCTTTCAGCACGCCCGCCTGGGTGAGCCCGGCCCGGAGGGGCGGCGCCGCGAGGCTGGCGGTGTGGAGGGTCTCGAACGTGGCCCGTTCGGCCGGCCCGCTGCCCAGCTCCCGGCGGCCACGAAGCACCCGCCAGAGCACGACCGCAGGGACACCGACCAGGGCTACGACCACCAGGACGGCGACCAGGGGCTCCACGTCGCGGAGCCTACCGGACCGATTCGGGAACCTTGTCTTCAGAGACCGTTTCGTGCTCCTCCTCGTCCAGGAGCGTGGTCTCGTCGAAGGGATCACGTCCGGAGAGGACCTCCTCGGCCCGCTCCCGGTCGAACTCCCCGGTCCAGCTCCCGATGAGCACGGTCGCCACCGCGTTCCCGGCGAAGTTGGTCAGCGCGCGGGCCTCGGACATGAACCGGTCGATGCCGACGATGAGCCCGACCCCGTCGACCAGCTCGGGCCGGTGCGACTGGAGCCCGGAGGCGAGCGTGGCGAGACCGGCGCCGGTGACCCCCGCCGCGCCCTTGGACGCGATCATCATGAAGACCAGCAGCGACACCTGCTCGCCGAACGACAGCGGGGCCCCGGTCGCGCTGGCCACGAACAGGGTGGCCATCGTCAGGTAGATCGCGGTCCCGTCGAGGTTGAACGAGTAGCCGGTCGGCACGGTGATCCCGACGACCGGACGGCTGACCCCGAGGTGCTCCATCTTCGCGATCAGCCGCGGCAGCGCCGACTCGGACGACGACGTGGACAGGATCAGCAGGAACTCCCGCCGCAGATAGCCGAACAGCGACAGCACGTTGACGCGGGCGACGATCCGCAGCATCGGCCCGAGCACGAGGAACACGAACAGCAGGCAGGTCGCGTAGAAGCTGAGCATGATGACGCCGAGGCTCCTCAGCGCGTCGATGCCGGTCGCGCCGACCACCGCCGCCATCGCCCCGAACGCGCCGACGGGCGCCGCCCACATGATCATGGCGAGGATGCGGAACACGAGCCGCTGGATGTGCTCGATCCCGTTGAGCACCGGCTTCGCCCGCGACCCCATGGCCTGGAGCGCGAACCCGGCCAGCAGCGCGACCAGCAGCGTCTGCAGCACCGACCCTTCGGTGAACGCCGACACGAGGGTCGCCGGGATGATGCCGAGCAGGAACGCGACCGTGTCACTCTCCCCGCCCTTGGCCGCCTCGGCGGCGGCGGCCTCCCGCGCCGAGTCGGTAAGCTGCAGGCCCTGTCCGGGGTCGACGAGGTTGCCGACGATGAGCCCGATGGCCAGCGCGACCGTCGACATCACCAGGAAGTAGCCGAGGGCGAGCCCGCCGACCCGTCCGACCTTGGCGGCCTTGGCGACCGAGCCGATGCCCAGCACGATCGTGCAGAAGATGATCGGGCTGATCATCATCTTGATCAGCGCCACGAAGGCGGTGCCCAGCGGCTTCAGCGCGACCCCGAGGTCCGGCGCGATGAAGCCGACGGCGATCCCGGCGACGGCCGCGACGATGACGGCGAGATAGAGATACTTCGTCTTGTCGCGCCGGACCTGAGGGGTCAGGGGGTCCTGGGGTTCGGACATGGCATTCACTCTCCCTGGGGGGTGGTCGTGGGGCGACTATCTGCCCGGGGAGTGACCTGGGTCACCATTGCGTACATTTCGTTCACTGGACCGGATCGGAAGGGGTGAGCCGCATGCGGCGATGGAGCCTGGCGCGGCAGATGTTCGCGCTCCAGATCGTCGTCGTGCTGGCGACCGTGGCCGCCGGGACCGTGATGGGCGTTCTGCAGACCCGTGACCTGGTCGCGGAGGACGCGACGGCGGTCACCCGCGCGGTGGCGGTGAGCGTGGCGTCGGCCCCCTCGGTGCTGGGCGCCCTGGACTCGGGTGACCCGACCGCCCTGTTGCAGCCGTATGCCGAGAAGGTGCGTCTGGAGACGGGGGTGGGCTTCATCACGATCATGAGCCCCGAGGGGATCAGGTACACCCATCCGACCGTCACGGAGATAGGGCGCCCCTACCTGGGCACTCTGGCGGACAAGACGTTCAGCGAGACCTACACGGGCACGCTCGGCCCCTCGATCCGCACGATCACCCCCGTCCACGACGCGTCGGGCCGGGTCCGGGGCCTGGTCAGCGCCGGGATAACGGTCGAGAACATCGGCGGCCGCCTCCGCGAGCAGCTGGAAGCGGGCGTCCTCGCCGGCCTCCTCGGCCTGGCCGCCGGCACGGCCGGCACCTACCTGGCCGGCCGCCGCCTGCGCCGCCACACCCACGACCTGGGCACGCAGGAACTGACCCTGATGTACGACTACCACGAGGCGATCCTGCACGCCGTCCGCGAAGGCCTGCTGCTGGTCGACGGGCGTGGGATCCTCACGCTGTGCAACGACGGCGCCCGCGACCTCCTCGCCCTGCCCCCTGACGCGGAAGGCCGCCCGGTGACCGCGCTGGGTCTCCCGCCCTCCCTCACCGACCTGCTCTCCTCCGGCGGCGACCGCACCGACGAGATCCACCTGACCGGCGACCGCGTGCTGTTGGTGAGCGTGGCCGCCGTCCGTTCGGGCGCCCGTTCCCTCGGCACGGTCGTCACCCTGCGCGACCATACGGAACTCCAGGACGTGACGGGCCAGCTCGACGCCGAACGCGGCTTCGCCGACGCGCTCCGGTCAGCGGCCCACGAGTCTGCGAACCGCCTCCATACGGTGATCACCCTGGTGGAGCTGGGGCGGCCGGAAGAGGCCGTGACCTTCGCGACCGAGGAACTCCGCGCGGCCCAGGAGTTGACGGACCGGGTGGTGGCGGCGGTCCGGGAACCGGTGTTGGCGGCGTTGCTGCTGGGCAAGTCGGCCCAGGCGGCGGAGCGTGGCGTGGAGTTGTCGATCAGCTCGGAGAGCGAACTCGACGATGTGGGGCTCGACCCGCACGACCTGGTCGCGATCCTGGGCAACCTGATCGACAACGCGGTCGACGCGGCCATGTCCGGCGCTCCGCCTGCCCGGGTGGAGGTACACGTGGCGGCGACCGGCTCGGAATGCGAGATCAGAGTCACCGACAGCGGCCCGGGCCTGGATCCTGCTCGGATCGAAGAGGCCTACCAGCGAGGATGGACGACCAAGGGCGACGGCCGCGGCCTCGGCCTGCCGCTGGTCGCCCAGGCGGTCAGGCGTTTGGGCGGCACGATCGACGTCTCGGCGGACCAGGGGGCGGTTTTCACGGTCCGCCTGCCGCTCCCGGAGAGGACCGCCTCATGATCTCGGTGCTGGTGGTCGAAGACGAGGAGATCACCGCTGAGGCCAACCGGGTCTATGTCGAGCGGGTGCCCGGGTTCGAGGTGGCCGGGGTGGTCAGGTCGGGCGGGGAGGCGCTGCGCTTCCTGCGGCGGCAGTCTGTCGATCTGGTGCTGCTCGACCTCTACCTGCCCGACATGCACGGGCTTGAGGTGTGCCGGGCGATCCGAGGTGCCGGGATTCTGTGCGACGTCATCGTCATCACCTCGGCCCGGGACCTGTCGATGGTGCGCTCGGCGGTGTCGGTGGGGGTGGCGCAGTATGTGCTGAAGCCGTTCACGTTCGCCGCGTTGAACGACAAGCTGCGGCAGTACGCCAAGTTCCGCTCCACGGTCGACGCCTCCGGTGAGGCCAGCGGGCAGGGCGAGGTCGACGACATGCTCGCCACCCTGCGCGGCCCCGGCCGTTCCCACCTGCCGAAGGGCTTGACCCAACCGACCCTTGAGGCCGTGGTGACCGAACTCCGGCGCGCCTCCGACGGCCTCTCGGCGACGGCGGTCGCGGGGTCGGTCGGAGTCTCGCGGGTAACGGCCCGGCGTTATCTGGAGCATCTGACGGAGAGCGGGGTGACCCGGCGGCTGCCGCAGTACGGCGGGGTCGGGCGGCCTGAGCTGGTCTATCAGCTCATCTGATCGCGGATCTTCGTGGCGTACTCGCGGGCCTCGTCGTCGGAGGCGTATTTGGTGCGCGGCCAGAAGAAACCCTTGAGGCCGTCCTTCGGGTTCCTCGGGACGACATGGGTGTGCAGGTGCGCGACCGACTGCGACACGATGTTGTTGAGCGCGACGAAGCTGCCCTTGGCGTCGAGGCCAGTCATGACCGCCCGGGTGATGGCCTGGACGCGTTCGAAGTAGGGGCCGACCTCTTCGAGATCGAGCAGCGTCACGACGTGGGTTTTCGGCACGACCAGGACATGGCCCTTGAAGACCGGCCGGTAATCGAGGAAGGCGAAGACGACGTCATCGTCGTACACCCCGATCGTGTCTTTGGTCCCGGCCACCATCTCGCAGAACAGGCAGTCACTCACCTTGGTGACCCTACTCACCAGCCGACCTTGAGAGTCCCCTTCAGCAGGGCACGAGCGATAACCATCCGTTGGATGTCGTTCGTGCCCTCGCCGATGGCCATCAGCGGTGCGTCGCGGTAGAGCCGTTCGAGCACGAACTCCTGCGAATACCCATAGCCGCCGTGAATGCGCATGGCCTCCATCGTCGTGGTCAGCGCCATTTCCGAGGCGAAATACTTCGCCATGGCCGCCTCCCCGGTCACCGCCCCCTGTTCCGACCGGACCGCCGCCCAATACGTCATCAGTCGCGCGGCCTGGATCTCGGTCGCCATGTCGGCCAGCTTCAACTGAATCGCCTGAAATTCGGAGATCGGCTGCCCGAAAGCATTCCGCTGCCGCGAATAGGCGAGCGCCGCGTCGTAAGCGCATTGCGCCACCCCGACCGCACGGGCCGCGATGTTGATCCGCCCGAGTTCCAGCGCGGCCAGCACCTGCTGCATCCCCCGCCCCTCGGCCCCGCCCAGCAGTCGCTCGACCGGAACAAGCGCCCCATCGATGACGACCTCACACGTCTCCGTCCCCTTGTAACCAAGTTTCGGCAGGTCACGACTGACCTGAAGGTCGCTCTGGTCGATCAGGAGAACGGACATCCCCCGATGCGCCGGAGTCTCGGCAGACGTCTTCACCAGCACGGGCAGCGGGTCGGCGTGCCGGGCGTTGGTGATCCACGTCTTGGTGCCGGTGACGACATAGTGATCCCCGTCGCGAACGGCGCGGGTGGTGATTCCCTGCAGGTCCGTGCCGGCCCCGGGTTCGGTCAACGCGATTCCGGTACGCCTTTCGCCCGACGCCCACCCCGGCAGAAACTCCTCCTTCTGCCGCGAGGTCCCATACTGGGCCACCATCCACGTCGCCAGAGAATGTGACCCGAGAATCCCCGCCACCCCCATCCACCCCCGCGCGATCTCCTCGAAGACGAGCGCGAAGGAAACCCGGTCGAGCGAGAGCCCCCCGTACGCCTCAGGAATCGTCATCCCGAAGAGGCCCAGCTCCCTGAACGATTCAACGATCTCCGCCGGATAGCGCCCCGAGCGTTCCCATTCGGCCGCGACCGGTACGATCTCGGCCTCGACGAACTCGCGCAGCGTCCGCTGGAAAAGACGCTGTTCCTCGGTCAGGTCGAAGTTCATGCCAGCGGTCCGTTCTTCGCGACGGGGAAGAAACCCTTGTCGTGGGGCGCGTCCCGTTTGTAGACCATGACCGAACGGCGCCACGACATGACCTCGTCGCCGTCCTGGTTCAGGCCCCGGGTCCGGCAGGTGACGATCCCGGCGTAGGGCCGCGACGCGGATTCCCGCACCGCCTCCACCAGCGACTCTGCATACAGGGTGTCGCCGATGAAGACGGGGTGGGTGAGGCGGATCTCGTCCCAGCCGAGGTTCATGGAGGCGTTCTGGCTGACGTCGATGACCGACAGGCCGAGCACGATCGCGACCGACAGGCCCGAGTTGACGATGATCTTCCCAACCGGGGCGTTCGCGGCGAAGTGGGCGTTGAAGTGGTTCTGGTTGGTGTTCATCGTCAGCAGGGTGAACCACGTGTTGTCCGCCGGAGATCGTGCGGCCCAGCGGGTGCTGGTAGACGTCTCCGACGACGAAATCCTCGTAGTAACGCCCGAGCTGGGCTGGATGCACGGTCATTTCCCTATCGTCCCCAGATCTCCGGCGGAGTGATCACCCCTCGGACAGGGAATCCCTTGGTAAACAAATGGTGAACAAACGGCAAACGGGGAGCTTATTGTCCACCTCACTGGCTGTTCTCGCCTGCGTGTTCGCGGTCGTCTCGGGCGTCAACGACGGCGGCGCCCTGCTCGGGGCCGGGCTCAGAGTTCCGGGTGTACGCCCGCTCATCGCCCTGCTCGTCCTGGTCACCGCGGTCGCGGCGGTGCCGATGCTGACGTCGCGGGTGGCCGCGACCTTCACCACCCGCCTGGCGTCGCTGCCGGGGGCCGCCGGGCAGGTCGCGATGACCGTGGCGGTGGTCTGCGCGCTGGTGGTGGTCCTCGGGCTGAGCAGCCGGGGCTGGCCGACCAGTCTCACGCTGGCCATCGTCGGCGGGCTGACGGGTGCGGCCGTCGGGCTCGGACTGCCCGTCTCGGCGGGCGCGGTCGGCCTGGTGCTCGGGGCCGGGGTCGCCGCGCCCTTCGTCGGCGCCGCGATGGCGGTGCTCGCCAGCCGCATGGTCTCCGGGCTGGGCCGGGCGCGGTCTCTACCGAGGCTCCACTGGGGCGGGTTCGCGATGCAGTGTCTCGCCTACGCCGCCAACGACGGCCAGAAGATGCTGGCCGTCTTCCTCGTCGGGCTCGGCGTCGGCGGCGCCCCTCCCCTGGTCTGCCTGCTGGTCGCGGCCCTGTTCGCGATCGGTGCCGTGTACGGCCTGCCGCGCGCCGGGCGGACTCTCGGCAGGCAGTTGCTGCCCGCCCGTCCACTGCACGCCGTCGCCGCCGGGCTCGGCAGCGGACTGTCGGTGATCGGCTGCGCGGCGGCCGGGGCGCCGGTGAGCATGACGCAGGCCATCGCGGGCGGCCTGGTCGGAGCGGGGGTGGCCGACAGCGTCCGCCGGGTGCGGTGGGCGGCCACGATGAAGATCGTCTTCGCCTGGACGTTGACCCTCCCGGTCAGCGGCCTGCTCGGGCTGGCGGCCGGGCTGATGATCAAGGGGGTGGCCGGATGAGACGGGTCAGGCGGATGTTCGGCATGCTGCGCGGGCGCATGGACACCAGCCTGTCGGAGGCGCTCATCGGCCAGCTCGAGGCGACCAGGGAGGGGGCGATGCTGGCCATCGCGATGAGCGGCGGCGAGATCGGCCGCACCAAGGCCCACCAGGCCATGCGCGACATCGAACACCGGGGCGACACCTGCCGCGCCCGCCTGGTCGCCGAGCTGTCCGGCGCGCTGATCACCCCGATCGACCGCGAAGACCTGTTCCGGCTGTCCCGCTCGATCGACGACATCCTCGACTCGCTGCGCGACTTCGTCCGGGAATCCCACCTCTACCGGATCCGCGGCCGCCGCCGCTTCGCCCCCATGCTCGACCAGGTCGTCGTCGGCGTCGACGCCCTGGAGAAGTCGGTGCGCGACCTGGCCGCCCGCTCGTCCGCGGTCGGCCACGACGCGCTGGAGGCCAAGAAGGCCGGCGGCACGATCAAGCGCATGTACCAGTACGAGATCGCCCGCATCCTCGCCGACGAGGTCACCGCCGAGGCGCTGCGCGAACGCGAGCTGGTGCGGCGACTGGAGATCGTCGGCACCGCGATCGGCGAAGCCGCCGACGCCATCGCCGACGGAGCGATGAAACGGTGAATAAAGTCTGATCCATGCGAAGATCACTCCCCTTCCGGCGGCTCACCCGGGCCGAGAAGAGTCTGGTGGCGGCCTACCCGGCCGGGGAGTGGGTCGACGTCCAATCAGAACAGGAAAGAACCACCCGAACCGCCCGAAACCGGACCACCCCAGCCGAACAAGACCGACCACCCCAGCCCGAACCCGCTCAGATCAACCCGGGCGAACTTGGCCAGGTTCACCAGGCCGGACAGAACGGAACCGAGCGGCCCAAGCGAGATTGGTTCACCTGGGCCGCTCGTGACCGGGACACCCAGCACGATCGGGATCGGATCGTCCGGGCCGAGGTGATCCGGTGGCTGTTACTCGGTGCGCGGCCGGTCGCGCCCGGGGAGGTCGCGGCGATCCGGTTGATCGGGGCCAGGATCGTCGGGGATCTCGATCTGGCCGGGGCCGAGGTGACCGCGACCCTGCACCTGATCGAGTGCCATGTCTCCGGGGTCATCGATCTGGTCGAGGCGCAGACGAGGGCGCTGCGGTTCCGTGACTGCGACATCCGCAGGCTGCGGGCCGGGCGGGCGCGGGTCGACGGGGTGCTCGACGTCGGGGGCAGCGTGATCCGCGAGGGGATCCGGCTCGACAACGCCAATGTCAGCGGGCAGTTACGGATGTCGGGGTGCACGCTCGGCAGCCCGGCCGACTGGACGCCCGGCAAGGCCGGATGGTCGAGCGCCCAGTACACCGGCGACCCCCGCGAGCAGGCCCAGCGGCACACCGCGCTGTGGGGTGGCGGTCTCGTGGTGGAGGGCGGCGCGTTCCTGCGCGGCATGACGGTGACCGGCGGGCTGCGGCTGCACGGCGCACGCTTCAACGGCGGGCTCTGGCTCCAGAGCACCACGATCACCGCCACCGGCACCCACGCCGTCCACTGCGACTATCTGCAGGCCACCGTCGTCAACATGGGTGAGGGGTTCTGCGCCGAGGGCGAGATCAGCCTGCGCGGTGCCCGGATCAGCGGCACCCTGTCGTTCGACGGCGCCCGGCTCAAAGCGAAAGAGGGCCTGGCCATCCAGACCCGGCACCTCGACGTCGGCGAGCTCCTCCTCACCCCCGAGTCGATCGAGGGCGGCGTCGACCTCGGCTACACCTGCGTCGGGTTGCTCGCCGACCGCCCGGAGAGCTATCCGGGCGCGGCCCGGCTCGACGGGCTCGTGTACGAATCCCTGCGCAGCCCCGCCACGCTCCGCGACCGGCTGTCGTGGCTGACCAGGCACCCCGGCGGCTACCGCCCCCAGCCCTACGAACAGCTGGCCGCCTACTACCGCCGCATCGGCCACGAGGCCGACTCGCGGCGGGTCCTGCTGGCCAAGCAGCGCGCCCGCCGGCGCACGTTACGCGTGCCGGGCCGGGCCTGGGGCTTCGTGCTCGACGCCGTCGTCGGCTACGGTTTCCGCCCCTGGCTGGCGGCGGCGTGGCTGGGGGCGCTGCTCACGGCGGGGACGGTCGTCTTCTCGCTGGTCAACCCCGTACAGATCAGCCTGGACGAACGTCCCCGCCACTTCAACGCCTTCGTCTACACCCTCGACCACCTGGTGCCGGTGAGCCTGTTCGAGCAACGGGCCGCCTGGGAGCCCACCGGCTGGACGATCTGGGTGGCCAACGCCCTCATCGCGGCGGGCTGGATCCTGGCCACCGCCCTCATCGCGGGCGGCACCCGGGTCCTCCGCCCGACGAACACCGGACCATGACCAAAAGCCCTGCGAGCACAGGGCCGTGACCAAGCGAGCCCCGACCACGACCCCGCACCCGAAGCCCCGGTCACTTCTTCCTGCGCATGACCTTCCGCAGCACGAACAGCGCCGCGAGGCCGATCGCGATCGCCACGCCCGGTCGCTTCTTCGCCTCGGCCGTCAGCCGGTCGGCCGCGTCCTTGAACTGGTCGGGCGTCACTTCGGCGGCCTTGGCCGAGACGGTCTCGCCGGCCTCGCGCATCTTGTCCTTGACGGTGTCGGGGATGTGCTCCTCGACGGTGGCGACCGCCTTCTGGGCGGCCTCCTTGACCTCGGGCATCTTGTCTTCGACGGTCGCGGCGACCTTGGCCGCGGTCTCGTGGAAGGCGCCCTCGATTTTGGCCGCGGTCACTTTGGCGGCGTCGGTCATCTCGTTCAGTCTGTCGTTGGCCATGGGCCCGCGACTACCCGCAGGTGACGGCCGCACACATAGGTGAAAGTTTCACCTGCGGACAGGGCAAAGGGCGGCGAATCCGGACGTCGATTGACAGGGATTCGGGCGATCCGGGCATGCTGTCTGGTGGGAGCGCTCCCATCCCCTGTGCCCCCTGAGAGCTTGGAGAATCCCCGACAATGGCGATACGTGCCTATCGCAAACGTGCCCTGTGGGCGGCCGTGCTGGCCCTCTGCACGGGTGCCGTGACCCTGGTCGCGCAACCGGCGTCCGCCGCCGTGACGTGCGACGTGACGTACACGACCAATGACTGGACCACCAGCCCCGGCCAGGGCGGGTTCACCGCCAACGTCACGGTCAGGAACACCGGCGACGCTCTGAGCAGCTGGAACCTGGGCTTCACGTTCCCCAACTCCGGCCAGCGGGTCACCCAGGGCTGGTCGGCGAACTGGACGCAGTCGGGCGCCAACGTCACGGCGACCAACATGCCGTGGAACGGCTCCCTCGCGAGCGGCGCCACCCTCTCACTGGGCTTCAACGGAACCTGGACGGGGAGCAACCCCAAGCCGGCCAGCTTCCGGGTGAACAACGTCGTCTGCGGCGGCACCCCCTCGCCGTCGCCCTCGCCGTCGCCGAGCCCGAGCCCCTCCCCGAGCCCGAGTCCTTCCCCGAGCCCGAGTCCTTCCCCGAGCCCGAGCCCGAGTCCCAGCCCGAGCCCGCAGCCGGACGGGTTCGTCCGGGTCTCGCCGACGTCGGTGCTGGTCCCCGAGGGCGGGTCGGCCACGGCCGCGGTGTCGCTGTCGCTCCAGCCGACGTCGAACGTCACGGTCACCCTGACGAAGTCGAGCGGCGGTGACGCCGACCTGACCACGGCGTCCTCGACGCTGACCTTCACGCCGAGCAACTGGAACGTCCCGCAGAACGTCACCGTGTCGGCCGCGCAGGACTCCGACACGACCAGCGGCACCGCCCGGTGGACCCTGTCGACGAACGGGGGCGGGGTCTTCTACTTCTCCTCGTTCCTGGACGCCACCGAGGCCGACGACGACGGCACGACGGGCAACCAGTACGTCCAGCGGTTCACGTCGCTCTACAACAAGATCCACGACCCGGCCAACGGCTACTTCTCACCGGAGGGCGTGCCCTACCACTCGGTCGAGACGCTGCTGGTCGAGGCGCCGGACCACGGGCACGAGACCACGTCGGAGGCCTACAGCTACTACCTGTGGCTGGAGGCGGTGTACGGCCAGGTCACCGGCGACTGGTCCAAGTTCAACAACGCGTGGGCGTCGATGGAGAGGTACATCATCCCCTCCACGCAGGACCAGCCGACCAACTCGTTCTACAACGCGAGCAGCCCGGCGACCTACGCCGGTGAGTTCGACGACATCAGCGCCTACCCGTCGCAGATCACCAACGGCGTCTCGGTCGGCGTCGACCCGATCGCGGCCGAACTGCGGTCGGCGTACGGCACCAGCGACATCTACGGCATGCACTGGCTGCTGGACGTCGACAACACCTACGGCTTCGGCCGCTGCGGCGACGAGACGACCAAGCCGGTCTACATCAACACCTACCAGCGCGGCCCCGAGGAGTCGGTCTTCGAGACCATCCCGCAGCCGTCGTGCGACACGTTCGCGCACGGTGGCCGTAACGGCTACCTCGACCTGTTCATCAAGGACAGCAGCTACGCCAAGCAGTGGAAGTACACCAACGCCCCCGACGCCGACGCCCGCGCCGTGCAGGTGGCCTACTACGCCAACGAGTGGGCCAAGGCCCAGGGCAAGCAGTCGCAGGTCTCCGCCACGATCGCCAAGGCCGCGAAGATGGGCGACTACCTCCGCTACGGCATGTACGACAAGTACTTCAAGCAGCCCGGCTGCACCAGCACGTCGTGCCCGGCCGGAACCGGCAAGAACTCCTCCAACTACCTGCTGAGCTGGTACTACGCGTGGGGCGGCGCGACCGACGCGTCGGCCGGCTGGGCCTGGCGCATCGGTTCGTCGCACAACCACGGCGGCTACCAGAACCCGCTCGCGGCCTGGGCCCTGTCGACCCAGTCGGACATGCGTCCGCGCTCGGCGACCGGTGCGTCCGACTGGGCCACCTCGCTGACCCGTCAGCTCCAGTTCTACAAGTGGCTGCAGTCGGACGAGGGCGCCATCGCCGGCGGCGCGACCAACTCGTGGCAGGGCCACTACGCGACCCCGCCGTCGAACCTGCCCAAGTTCCACGGCATGACCTACGACTGGCAGCCGGTCTACCACGACCCGCCGTCGAACCAGTGGTTCGGCTTCCAGGCCTGGTCGATGGAGCGCGTCGCGTCGCTCTACTACGCCAGCGGCAACTCCGACGCCAAGACGATCCTCGACAAGTGGGTCGCCTGGGCGATGGCCAACACCACCATCAACGCCGACGGGACCTACCAGATCCCGTCGACGCTGCGCTGGTCGGGCGCCCCCGCCGGTAACTGGAGCTCCACCACCGGCATGCCCCCGGCCAACCCGGGCCTGCATGTCACCGTGGCCGACCACACCACCGACGTGGGCGTCGCGGGGTCGTACGCGAAGGTCCTCATGTACTACGCCGCCCGCGCCAACCACACGGGTGCCAAGAACATGGCCAAGGCGATCCTCGACGGCCTGTGGCTGGTCCAGGACGCCAAGGGCGTGTCGGTCCCGGAGACGAAGGCCGACTACAACCGCATCGACGACCCGGTCTACGTGCCCCCGGGCTGGACCGGCACCATGCCGAACGGCGACGCGATCAACCAGAACTCGACGTTCCTGTCGATCCGCTCCTTCTACCGGAACGACCCCGACTGGCCGAAGGTCCAGGCCTACCTCGACGGCACCGGACCTGCTCCGACCTTCAACTATCACCGTTTCTGGGCCCAGGTCGACGTAGCCGTCGCCATGGGCGAATTCGGCCGCCTCTTCCCGAACGGCTGATCCCGCTGACCGGGGGGTGACGGCGCCGGACCCTCCGTCACTCCCCACCCGCGCACCAGGAGCCCCCTCCCGAGGGGGCTCCTTCTTTTCGGGTACGTCCACCGTCGGCGAGCTGAAAGTTTCAGTGCACAAAGTCACTGGTCACAGCCTATGAAGGGCATAACCGCAGCCCGGAGTGCACACGCCTCACGAGGCCCGATCGTGCCTTACAGCGCTTGATTGACATCTGGTCCCGGGTCCAGAGAATTGAATGTGGGAGCGCTCCCACGCGCTCCGAAGGCCAGGGGTGCGACAGCGCCTGACCCGCTGTCGCACCCCCGACACCCCTCGCCCCGTAAGGACGCTTCTATGCGCCGTACGCTCCGCATCGCGGCCGTGGCCCTGATCGCCGCGGTCACCCTCCAACCGCAACAGGCCTCGGCCGCCGTGTTCAACTACGGCGAGGCGCTGCAGAAGTCGATCCTGTTCTACGAGGCCCAGCAGGCGGGCCCGCTGCCCTCCTGGAACCGCGTCTCCTGGCGCGGGCCCTCGGGGCTCACCGACGGCGCCGACGTCGGGCTCGACCTGACCGGCGGCTGGTACGACGCCGGCGACCACGTCAAGTTCGGCCTCCCGATGGCGGCGGCCACGACGATGCTGGCCTGGGGCGCGGTCGAGAACCGGGCCGCGTACGGGAGCCAGCTCACGCACCTGACGAACAACCTGAAGTTCGTCAACGACTACTTCATCAAGGCCCACCCGTCGGCCAACGTGCTCTACGGGCAGGTCGGCAACGGCGGGCTCGACCACGCCTGGTGGGGTCCGGCCGAGGCGATGCAGATGAACCGGCCGTCGTACAAGATCGACGCCTCGTGCGGCGGCGCCGACCTGGCCGGGGAGACGGCGGCGGCGATGGCGGCCTCCTCGATGGTGTTCAGGCCGACCGACCCGACCTACGCGAACACGCTGGTCACGCACGCGCGGCAGCTCTACACGTTCGCCGAGAACGTCCGGCGGGCCTACAGCGACTGCATCACCGACGCGGCGGGCTACTACCGGTCGTGGAGCGGCTTCAACGACGAGATCGTATGGGGTGCGATCTGGCTCTACCGGGCGACCGGGGAGGCCGCCTACCTGGCCAAGGCCGAGGCCGCCTACGCCAACCTGGGCACCGAGCCGCAGTCGACCACGAAGTCGTACAAGTGGACGATCGCCTGGGACGACAAGTCCTACGGCGCCTACGTCCTGCTGGCCAAGCTGACCGGCAAGCAGCAGTACCTCGACGACGCCAACCGCTGGCTCGACTTCTGGACCGTCGGCGTCAACGGCCAGCGGGTGGCCTACTCGCCCGGCGGCCAGGCCGTTCTCGACCGGTGGGGATCTCTGCGGTACGCCGCCAACACGGCCTTCGCGGCTCTCGTCCACAGCGACTCGATCACCGACGCGACGCGTAAGGCCCGCTACCACGACTTCGCGAAGCGCCAGATCGACTACGCGCTCGGCGACAACCCGCGCAATTCCTCGTACATGATCGGTTTCGGCGCGAACCCCCCGAAGAACCCGCACCACCGCACGGCCCACGGCTCCTGGACCGACCAGATGACCAACCCGGTCGACACCCGCCACGTCCTGTACGGCGCCCTGGTCGGCGGCCCGCCCGACCCGAACGACGCCTACACCGACAAGCGCGACGACTACGTGATGAACGAGGTCGCCACCGACTACAACGCCGGCTTCACCAGCGCCCTGGCCCGCCTCTACGGCGAGTACGGCGGCACCCCGCTGGCCAACTTCCCGCAGCCCGAGGTGGCCCCCGAACCGGAGATCTTCACCGAGGCCTCCGTGAACGCCACCGGGACCAACTTCACCGAGATCAAGGTGATGGTCCGCAACCAGTCGGGCTGGCCGGCGAGGAACCTGACGAACGGCTCCTTCCGCTACTACTTCACCCTCGACGGCGACACGACCCCCGCCGACATCACGGTGACCGCGAACTACAACCAGTGCAGCGCGCCGACCGGCCCCACCCAGCACTCGGGCGCGACCTACTACGTGACGATCAACTGCACCGGGCAGAACATCGCCCCGGCGGGCCAGTCGCAGCACCGTCGCGAGGTGCAGTTCCGGGTGGCCAGCTCGAAGCAGTGGAGCGCGGCCAACGACTGGTCCTACGTGGGCGTGTCGACCACGCCGGGCTCGACCCCGGTGCGGGTGACCAACATCCCGCTGTACGCGGGCACGACCAAGATCTGGGGCAACACCCCGGGCAACGACCCGTCGCCGTCGCCCTCGCCCTCCCCCAGCCCTTCGCCGTCGCCGTCGCCTTCACCGTCGCCTTCACCTTCGCCGAGTCCTTCTCCCAGCCCGTCGCCGTCGCCCTCTCCCAGCCCCTCCCCGTCACCTTCGCCGGGTGGTAAGGCCTGCGCGGCGACGTACAACGTGACGAACCAGTGGGGCGGCGGCTTCGGCGCCGAGGTGTCGGTCCGGAACTCCGGTGCGGTGAACATCACCGGCTGGACCGTGAACTGGACCTGGCCCAACGGCCAGACCATCTCCCAGCTCTGGAACGGCCAGCACACCCAGAGCGGCTCCGCCGTGACGGTCCGGAACCTCAGCTACAACGGCAACCTCACCCCGAACACCTCGACCGCGTTCGGCTTCAACGGCACCTGGAACGGCACCAACGGAACCCCGACCCTGACCTGCACCCCGGCCTGACCCCAAGCCGCCCGCCTCCCCCAGACGGACCCCTCTGGGGGAGGCGGGCCTCCAACGGCCCCGCCCCCTCATTCCGCAGGGGGGCGGGGCTTTCCACGTCCTGCCGAGGCCTCGGCGTTCAGCTGGGAGATGCGCTGGTGGGACAGCATCAGGGCGCGCCCCGCGTCGCGGGTGGTCCAGCCCTGGCCGATGAGGACCCGCACGGCGTTCCGCACCGCGTCACGCTCGGCCTGCTCGGCGTAGACCCGGTCGGACCGCGCCATCATCACGGCGCCGATGGCCGACGCGGCCTCCGGGTCGGCCGGGACCATGTGGTAGCCCAGAACGTAGGGAGGCTCCGGCGTGACGGCCGCGTCGAGGCTCTCGCCGACGTTGTGGGTCGTCTCGGCCCAGGTGGCGCCGTGGGCAACCACGACTTTCCCGCCGGGGAGGTCACTGACGGTGGCCTTCCATCCCCGGCCCTCCCGGGTGACGACGGCGATGTAGTCGGTGGAGATCCCCAGGGATTCGTCGACGTCCTCGACGATGTCGGGCTCGTCGAAGACGGCTTCGTGTCGTGTACGCATCTTGGCAGTATGTCTAGCGAGCTAGTCAGAATTCGTCTATCCGGATAGCCACAGTACGAACGCGCGAGCCTTCCGGGTACGGTTCGGCTCGTGAGTTCCCAGCGCAGCAAGTGGACGATCCACGGCGAACGGCTCGTCGACGACACCCCCCACATCACCCTGAGCATCGCCTCGGTCGAGTTGCCGAACGGCGTCACCTTCGAGCAGTACGTGATGCGGATGCGCCGCTGCGCGATGACGGTCGTCCTCGACGACGCGGCCGAGCACGTGCTGCTCATGTGGCGGCACCGGTTCGTCGTCGACGCCTGGGTGTGGGAGCTGCCCGGCGGTTACGTCGACGAGGGGGAGGACGAGGCCGCCGCGGCGGCCCGCGAGGTGGAAGAAGAGACGGGCTGGCGGCCTCGGCGGCTGGAGAAGGTGCTCAGTTTCCAGCCCGCCATCGGCAACGCCGACTTCCCGCAGGACCTCTATCTGGCGCGGGGCGCCGAGCAGGTCGGGGAGCCCGACGCCGACGAGACCGAATACGTGCAGTGGATCCCGCTGGCGAAGGCGCGGGAGATGATCTCGTCGGGCCGGATCGTGGGGGCGGCGACTGTCATCGGGGTGCAGCATGCCCTGCTGGTCGCAGGAGGCCCGGCAGTGTGAGATTGGCGTGCTCGGTCAGTTCGCGCACCTCGATGGTGTCGCGGTGGGGGTGCAGGCGGCGGAACAGGTCTTTCAGGTTTCCGGCGGCCCGGT
This sequence comes from Herbidospora sp. RD11066, assembly GCF_054661255.1. Taxonomy (NCBI): domain Bacteria; kingdom Bacillati; phylum Actinomycetota; class Actinomycetes; order Streptosporangiales; family Streptosporangiaceae; genus Herbidospora; species Herbidospora sp. RD11066. The sequence goes on along the minus strand of NZ_BAAGDO010000008.1, from coordinate 278,736 downwards.
GGGAGTTGAGGCCGCCGACGAGGTCGACCGCCGTGCGGCCCTCGGCGCAGGCGCGGTCGACCTGGCCCTGCTGGGCGTGCGCGACGGCGAGCAGGATCTGGTTGAACGCCCGGCCGCGCGCGTAGCGGTCGTCCATGTTGAGCGACAGCTTGGCGTAGCGCTCGGCCTTGTCGCCCTGGCCCAGATCCCGGAAGCACTGGGCGAACTTGGCGTCGAGGTAGGCGGCGTCGAAGTAGGTGAGCCAGGCCGGGACGTCCGACGAGCGTGCCTGGTCGAAGGTCTTCTCCGCCCTGGCCAGAGCGGCGGCGCAGGCGCGGGCGTCGCCCCTGGCGGCGTGGCCGTGGGCCTCCAGCACGACGCACTCGGTGAGCAGCGTGGGCAGTCCGGCCCGGCGGGCCGCCGCCTGGCCGGTGCGCGCGACGTCGATGGCGGTGGCCGGGCGGGCGAGGTAGACGCTCTGGTGGCTGATCGCGGCGAGGATCTCCCCGCACAGCGCGCTGTCTCCGGCCGACTCGGCGAGCGAGAGGGCTTGCAGCAGGTGGCGCTGGGCCAGGCCGTGCGCCTCGGCGTCGTAGCTCAGCCATCCGGCGAGCTGGGCGAGTTCGGCGGCGGCCCCGGCGAGGGACCGGCCGATCTCGTCGCCGTAGCGGCCGTGCCGCAGCAGCGGGGCCACCTCGTTGTTGAGGTAGTTGACGACCACGCTCCTGATCCGGACCCCGCCGAGCCGGTTGTCGAGGGAGCGGTAGGTGCGGGTGACCTCGCGGATCGCGGCGACGTCGGAGGGGCCGACGCGGCGCAGGCCGCGCCCGATCGGGGGCTCGGCGCCGGGTGCGGTGAGCCATCGCAGCGCGGCGGTGGACGACGCCGCCACGGCGATGCCGGCGTCGGTGAGGAACTGGCGTCGTCGCACGTCTTCCTTCCAGAGCCCGGTGACCGCCCGGACCCGGTCGGGCCACCGTCCGTCGGTGTCCAGGCCGAGTTCGGCGGTGACGGAGCTGCTTCTCATGCCGATGTCGTCGGCGGTCACCTGACGTCCGAGCGCGGTCGTCAGGACTTCGGCGATGAGCTCGGGAACGGGCTCCTTCGGCTGCTCGCCCTCGTACCAGCGGGCCACCGAGCTGTGGTTGTAGCGGAGCCCGTCGAGACCCCTCGTCTCGCCGTGTTCGACGACGCGGCGCGCGAGTCCCTTGTTCGACAACCCGGCCTCGTCGGCCAGCCCGGCCAGGCGGGTGTTGGGTGGTTTGGGCTGTCTGCCCATCACTGCCTCCGAACGCCTCGGATGCGGACAGTGTCACATGCATCACTGATCGTGACTGTCGATTCTCCGAACGTGCACGCCCCCCGTGCACTCCCCCGCCTCCGGTTCACGCCTTATGCGACCTGCCCGAGGTGGGCTGTGCTGGGAGAATGACCACCGACCTCAGGATGGTGCTGGGCCTGCCGGCCGAGGAGCGCAGCCTCGGCGTCGTCCGCCGCGCGGTGGCCGCGGCCCTCTCGGCGTGGGGGTTCGACGACCTCGTCGACGACTCCCGCCTGGTCATCGACGAACTCGCGACCAACGCCGTCGCCGAGCTCCCCGGCGCCTGGATCGAGGTCCGCGCCGAGGTCGGGACCGACGGCCTGGTCCTGAGCTGCTGGGACGGCTCCCCCAACCTGCCCGGCGCCCCCGGCCTCCCCGACGACGACGCCGAAGACCACCGCGGCCTGTTCATCGTCGACGCGCTGTCGGTCAAGCACGGGACGACGCCCACACCCGACCAGGGCAAATGGGTCTGGGCGCTGATGAGCACAGACTCACCCGCCGGAATGGGCTAGATACAAGGTGTGGAATCACACACCCTCGCCCGTCTCCAGTTCGGACTTCGCATAGCGCTGCTCCTGGTGCTGATCTGTGGTGCGGTGCTCGTGAGCGCCACGCTCCGGCCCTCGGCCCGGACACTCGACGAGTTCCGCGCCGCGGTGGCGGCCGGAGAGGTCGACCGGGTGACGTGGCGGGGCGACGACTTCGGCATCTGGGAGCTCCACTGGTCGGAGTCACCGCTGGTCTGGCACGAGGTGCCGGGCAACGGGCTGACGGCCGACAGCGGGACGTACATGCTCGCGCGGTTCTACGAAGATCTGGATCGCGCCCCGGTCCGGCCCTCGATCGAGCAGATGACGCATCGCGGCGGGTCGATCGTCCCCGACTGGCCCTTCCGCTTCGCCGGCGGCGGTGCCCTGTTGTGGCTGGCCGCCGCCTGGTTGATCGCGTTCGTCGTGATGGTGGCCTCACGGCCCCGGCTGGGCAACCGGTGGGCGTGGTTCTGGCTGTTCACGGTCGGGGAGATCGGCGCCCCGCTCTTCCTGGTCCTGGAGCCGAGGCCCCTGTGGAAGGGGCCCGGCCCGGGCGCCGCCGAGAGCACACCGATCAGCGGCCGCAGGGGCTGTCTCTACTCGATCCTGCTGGGCATCATCTCCGCCGTGCTCGCGCTCGGCATCGGCGAACTGGTCAGACTGCTGCTGGGGTAGCCATGCGCGTCCTCCTGTACGGCGTCCGCATCCTGCTTCTCGCGATCCTGGTGGCCGGGGCGCTGTTCAACGCCGCCACCCTCCAGCCCGCCCACCGGACAATCGAGCAGTTCCGCGCCGCCCTCGCGGCCGGTGAGGTGGACCGAGTCAGTTTCGACGTCGTCCGCGACGGCGGGCCGATGAGCGAGCTGCGCTGGTCGGAGTCGCCGCTGCACTGGCGGATGGTCACCGACGACTTCGCCGACGGCGAGGGGCGCTACACCGGGGAACGGCTCTCCCAGGATCTGTCGGCGGCTCCCGTCCATCCGGAGTTGCGGCAGCAGCCCTGGCTGACGGTCACCCGGCTGCTGGTGTTCCCGACCTGGCCCTTCGCGTTTCCGGGTGGCGGCAACCTGTGGTGGCTGGCCGCCGCCTACTGCGTCGCCGTCTGGCTGCTGTTCTGCTCACGGCCCCGGCTGGCCACCCACTGGGCCTGGTTCTGGATGTGTACGGTCGGCGAGTCCGGAACCCTGTTCTTCCTGCTCCTGGAGCCGAACCCGCTGTGGAGGGGCCCGAGCGAGGGGCCCCTCCACGCCAAACCGATCAGTGGCCTCTACGGCCTCTTCGTCTCGATCCCGATGCTCTACGCCTCGTGGGGCGTGTCCGCCGGGGCCGGGTGGGTGATCATGAAGCTGCTGGGGTGAGACGGCGCGACAGGTCGAGGTAGGCGTAGTTCATCTCGCCGGTACGGATCGTCCGCAACGTCAGCACGTGACGGCCCGCCGCCAGCCACGGCAGGTCGAACCTCAGCAGCGCCCAGTGATGCCAGCGGCGCCACTCGATCTCGTCGTCGGCGCCCGTCGACGGGAGGTCGACCACGTCGCCGATCTCGTCGTCGACGTCGATCCTGATGGCGCCGTCTCTGGCCGCCGCGTAGAGCAGGGTCGCCTCGTACTCCCCCGGTTCGGCCACCTCGACCGTGTAGCGGAGCCAGTTGCCGGGGGACGTCCACCCCACATAGAGCAGGCCCATGTCGGGGCGGTGCGACTGGTAGGGGTGGTTGTCGATGCCGTCGGGCTTGGTGTAGCTGGTGCCGACGTTCTCGTCGGCGCGGAAGTCGTTCAGGTAGCTGCCGTCGATCGGGTTGAGGCCGCCACTGCCGTGGTTGCGGTGGTGGCGGTCGTGGTAGGCGACGCCCTCTCCGCCCAGGTCGTAGAAGGCGCACATCACCCGGCCGGGCACCCGCTGCGGCGCACCGGTGAACGGGCGGCCGGTCACAGGTCGGTGCCGGCCACGGGGGCCAGCAGGTGGTCGATCCGGGCGAGTTCCTCGTCGGTCAGGGGGGCGCCGTCGAGGGCGGCGAGGTTGTCGTCGAACTGGGCGACGCTGCTGGCGCCGACGATCAGCGAGGTCACCCGGTCGTCGCGCAGCGCCCAGGTGAGGGCGAGCTGAGCGAGCGACTGGCCGCGTTCTTCAGCGAGCGCGTTCAGGCCGCGCAGGGTGTCCAGCAGGGCGGGGTTCAGCACCGAGCCGCGCAGCGAGTCGCCGCGCGCCATGCGGGAGTCGCCCGGGGTTCCGTCGAGATAACGGCTGGTCAGCAGGCCCTGGGCGAGCGGCGAGAAGGCCACGCAGCCGATGCCCCGGCCGCCGAGCACGTCGAGCAGGCCCTGTTCGGGGGTGCGGTCGAGCATCGAGTATCGGGGCTGGTGGACGGTGAGGGGGACGTCCAGGAGCTTGGAGGCCAGGGCGGTCTGGTCGGCGTCGTAGTTGGAGAGACCGACGTACAGGGCCCTGCCTGATCGGACGATGTCGGACAGTGCGCCGAGCGTCTCCTCCAGCGGGGTGTTCGGGTCGGGGCGGTGGCTGTAGAAGACGTCGACGTAGTCGAGGCCCATCCGCCGCAGCGACTGGTCGAGGCTGGCGATCAGGTATTTGCGCGAACCCCACTCGCCATACGGTCCGGGCCACATGCGGTAGCCGGCCTTGGAGGAGATGACCAGTTCGTCCCGATGCCTGGAAAGATCTTTTTGCAGGACGGTGCCGAAGGTGGCCTCCGCCGAGCCGGGCGGGTTGCCGTAGTTGTTGGCCAGGTCGAAGTGGGTGACGCCCCGGTCGAAGGCGTGGGTGATGATCTGGCGGTGGCGTTCCATGGGGCCGTCGTCGCCGAAGTTCTGCCACAGGCCCAGGGAGATCTCCGGCAGCAACAGGCCGGAGTTGCCGAGCCGGCGGTAGGTCATCTCGTCGTACCGAGACAAGGAAGTGCCTTTCTAACGGACGCCCACGGTCGCGATGCCCTGGGTGAAGTAGCGCTGGAGGAAGACGAACACGAGCACGATCGGAGCGATGACCAGCACGGATCCGGCCAGGAGAAGTCCGTACTGGGTGGCGATCTGCCCGGTGGAGTAGAGGGACAGGGCCACCGGCAGGGTGTACATGTCCTGGGTCTGGGCCGCGACGAGCGGCCACAGGAAGTTGTTCCACGACCCGAGGAAGGTCAGGATGCCCAGGGTCGCGAGCGGCGGCCCGCACAGCGGCAGCACGATCCTGGCGAAGATCCGCAGCTCACCGGCGCCGTCGATGCGGGCGGCCTCCAGCAGCGCGTCGGGGATGTCCGCGATGAACTGCCGCATCATGAACACGCCCAGCGGCGACGTGAGGAACGGCAGGATCAGCGCCGTGTACGTGTTCGTCAGCCCCAGCTTCGCGACCAGCACGAACAGCGGCACGAACGTCACGACGCCCGGCACCATCAGCGTGATCATCACCAGGGTGAAGATGAACCGCTTGCCGCGGAACTCGAACTTGGCCAGGGCGTAGCCGACCATCGAGCAGAACAGCAGGTTCCCGGCGACGGTGACCGCCGCGACGACCACGCTGTTCAGGAAGAACCGGCCGAGGTGCAGCTCGGTGAACCAGGTCGCGTAGTTGTCCGCCGTCGGGGCCTCGGGCCAGAAGCCCGAGGGGTTGCGCAGGATCTCGCCCTGGGTCTTGAACGACCCCAGCAACATCCAGATGAAGGGCAGCAGCGTGATGACGACGGCCACCACGAGGCCCACGTACACGATCGATCGACGAGTCATTTTTTCGACCTCAGCGCCCGGAACATCACCATGCTGAGCAGCGCGATCGCCACGAAGAGGACGTAGCTGGCCGCCGAGGCGAAGGCGTAGTTGCCGAATCCGAACTGTTTGTAGGCGAAATAGCCGACCGAGAGCGTCGCGTCGAGCGGGCCGCCCTGGGTCATGACGAAGGGTTCCTCGAAGAACTGCAGGTACCAGACCGACAGCAGCACCGCCCCGAACAGCAGGGTCGGCCGCATCAGCGGCAGCGTGATGCTGGTGAACCTCTTCACCGGCCCGGCGCCGTCGGTGCGCGCGGCCTCGTCGAGCTCGGTCGGGATGGTCTGCAGCCCGGCCAGGAAGATCACCATCAGGGTGCCCATGTTGCGCCACACCCCCATGACGATCATGGCGGGCATCGCCCAGGTCGTGCTGTGGAGCCAGTCGGGGCCGTCGATGCCCACCAGGCCGAGCACCGCGTTGAGCGGGCCCTCCTGCTGGAGGATGAACCGCCACACCACGGCCACCGCGACGATGCTGGTGACGACCGGGGTGTAGAAACCGGTGCGGAACGCGGTCCGGAACCGGTTGATCCCGCTGTTCAGCGCCACCGCCAGGGCCAGCGCGACGCCCATCGTGAGGGGGATGCCGACGAGCACGAAGTAGGCCGTCGTCCACATCGACCGCACGAACTGCGGTGTCTGGAACAGCTTGACGTACTGGTCGAGCCCGACGAACTCGACCGCGAACGGCGTCTGGACGTCGGCGCTCCTGAAGTCGGTGAACGACATCCCGAACGACGACACCAGGGGGACGAAGGTGAAGGCGCCGAACAGCAGCACGAACGGCAGCGCGAACGCCCAAGCGATCACCCCTTGGCGGCGCTTCAGGCCTCCCGGCCCGCCGCCCGTGACGGCGGCGGGCCGGGCGACGCGCTTCCCGGTGAGGACGGCCATGATCGTCAGCTACCGGTGCCGATCGAGTCGGCGGCGGCCTGGGCCTCGCCGAGGGCGGCGGCCGGGTCCTTGCCGTTCTTCACGACCTGTTCCATCTGCTGCCCGAGCACGTCGGCGACCTGGAGCCAGGTGGCGTTCGGCGGCGGCGAGTTGGTGTCCTTGAGTTGCTCGCCGAACACGCCGAGGCGGGCGTCGCCCGACAGCGCGGGGTCCGACCAGGCCGACTGGACGGCCGGGAGCGCTCCACTGATCTTGTACCACTCGACCTGGACCTCGGGCTTGGACAGCCACTCGACGAACTTCCAGGCGGCGGCGCTGTTCTTGCTGGCCTTGAACACGACCAGGTCGGAACCGCCGGCGAAGGAGGTGCCGCTCTTCTGGACGGGGAAGGTGGCCAGGGCGTACTTGTCCTTGAAGCCGTCGCCCCCGGCCTCGTCGAGCGCGGTCGACTCACCGGGACCGGCGACGAGGATGCCTAGGTCACCGCTGACGAAGGCCGATTCGGCGGCGCCCGCGCCGCTGTCGGGGGCCGGGTCGGCGATCTTCTCGGTGAACAGGCTCTGGTAGAACTTCACGCCGTCGACGACGGCGGGGTCGTTGAGCGTCCACTTCGCGCCGTCGGCCGAGACGATCTGGCCGCCGTTGGACCACGGGAAGGCCAGCGAGTTCTGGAGCTCCTGGTCGGGCGTGGTGGACATGCGGATGCCCCACTTCGCCCCGGCCTTCTCCTGCATGCCCTTGGCCATGGCCTTGAGCTCGTCCCAGGTCTTGGGCGGCCCGTCGAACCCGGCCTTCTTCGCCAGGTCGGTGCGGTAGTAGAGGACGCGCGTGTCGACCACCCACGGAACGCCGACCGTCTGGGTGCCGACCTGGGCCGACTTCAGCGGGCCCTGGAAGTAGACGCTGGTGTCGGTGCCCGCGGGCACCTCCTGGAAGGCGTCGGTGATGCCGCCCATCAGGGTGGTGCCGACCTGGGCGATGTCGGGCGTCACGCCACCGGCCTGGGCGGTGCGGAACTTGGCCGCCGCGTCCTGCCACGGGACCGAGGTGACGTCGACCTTGTAGCCGGGGTTCTCGGCCTCGAACTTCGCGGTCAGCTTGGGCAGGTTGTCGCCGTCGGTGCCCATGGCCCAGACGAGCAGGGTGGCGGGGGCGGCGCTCTGCGCGGGGGCGGGGGCCGCCGCTTCCGGTGCGGGCGTGGCGTCACGACCGCAGGCGGCGAGGGCGGCGAGGGCGAGGAGAGCGGCCGAAGCGGCTTTCAGAGTTCTCACGTGCAGGTCCTTCTGGGGGGTTACCGCAGTGTTAAGAAGAGGTATTTATTAAATATTTTTCGTAACCATAGACCCAGGCCACACCTGCGTCAACCATCCTCAGAGGTTAATTTATGTCCAGTACGAACCGATACGGACAGCCGGTAAAGCTTCAGGCGGCGGGGAACGGCGAGGCGCCGAACAGGCGGCTCTCGACCTCGACCACGGCCCGGCGGATGGCGCCGAGCACGGTCGCACGGCCACCGAGCTCGGCCAGCGCGAGCTCGGGAGCGGGGGCGGCCAGCCGCCGGTAGAGCGCGGCCGTCTGCGTCTCGATGGCCGGCATCAGCCGGGCCGCCGCGTCGGCGGGCAGCCCGCAGATGACCACGAGCTCCGGATCGAGCAGCGTGGCCAGCATCGCGATCGGCCGCGCCACGATGGCGCCGACCTCGTCGATCACGCGGGACGACACGGCGTCGCCCGCCTTGAAGATCATGTCGGTGGTGACGTTGCCCGGGTCGCCCCCGGCGAGCTCGGCCAGCGCGCCCGACTCGTGCATGGCCGCCGCCCCGAGCTGGGCGGCCTTGCGCAGCACTCCCCCGGACGGCCCCATGCCCGACAGCAGGTCGACCGAGGTCATCTCGCCCGCGAACCCGTTGCTGCCCCGCACCAACGCGCCGTTGACGATCAGCCCGGCCCCGAAGCCGTTCTCACACACGTCGAGCAGCACCGCGTTGGCCCGGTCACGGGCGGACCCCTGCCACTGCTCGCCGATCATGGCGAGGTTGGCGTCGTTCTCGGCCACCATCGGCCACGGGAGATGACTCTCCAGCTCGGCGATGACGTCACGCGCGCTGGAGCGATAGGCGGCGGCGGTGCCGGGGTCGTATCCGGTCGACTGGACCGGCGCCGGGATGCTGACACAGACCTGCCACACCTGCCGGGCCTGGAGCCCGGCGAGTTCGAGCAGCTCGGCGGCGATGGCCGGGGCGTGCACGGTGGCCTGGGAGCGGAGCTCCTCGTCGGTCTCGATCTCCCGGGCCAGCTCGGCGCAGACCGTCCCGGCCAGATCGGCGACGGCCGCGACGATCCGGCTCTCCCGGATGTCGACGGCGATCACGAACCCGGCCCGGGGGTTGGTGCGGTAGCGACGGGCGGGCCTGCCGGGCTGGGAGTCGGGCCCCGGATCGCTGTCGAGCTCCACGACCAGCCCCTGGCCGATGAGCCAGTCACAGGTCGTGTGGACGGTCGGCCGGGACAGCCCGGTGATCGACATGAGGTCTTTGGCGGTGCAGGAGTCGAGCGGGCGCATGGCGTCGTAGACGGCGGCGGCGTTGACGAACCGGATCTGCGCCGCCGACGGTGTGCTCACACGACGGGACACCCCGGTTCCCTCCTTCGAAACTCCGGGCCCGAGCGTAATACATGCAGCCGGAACTCGGGACCGGGCGGCGGGGCCACGAGATCGGCGCCGGGTGGGCCCGCACGGCGATTTGCGTTCCGCGCGGGCACGACCCAGCATGGCCCGGGTGAAGCCCTGGGTGAAAGTCGTCTGTCTGGTCCTGGTCGTCAGCCTCGCGGGCGCGGCACTGGTCTCCGCCGTGGATCTCTTCCTGTCGTTCGTCTAACGGATCTGCCGGGTGATCGAGGGGTCGTCGATCGCGGTGTCGTTCGCCAGGAGGAAGGCCTTGCTGAGGATGAGGGACAGGCGGCCGTCCTCCTCGAACGGGAGGAACACCCCTCGCTGGACCTCGCGTCCGGCGACGATGCACAGGTAGGCGTCGTTGGGCTCCATCAGGATGTTCGCCGAGCCCAGGTGGATCTTGTAAGTGCGCAGATCACCCCGGACCACCAGGAACCGATCGGTCAGCGTGCACCGGTCGGCGATGGTCAGGCGCGGGAGGAGACGGGCCAGCGCGTCGCGCCGGACCTCGGCCGAGGGCCACAGCTCGGCGAACGCGCCGGTCTGCCAGTGGGCGCGCATCTCGCCCGGCTCCCGGTCGGCCCACTGGGGATCGGTCGCGATCGAGGTGACCGCGACGAACAGGTCGAGGTCGCGCATGGCCTCGCTGAACACCAGCGGCGGAACCTCCGGCAACGGCGTCTCGCGCCAGCCCTTCCCGTCGAGCCGGTGGAACCGGACCTCTCCGGTCTGCGCGTAGCCCTCGTCGTAGAGACCATGACTGAACGTGGCCCGCCACCGCCCGCCCGCCATGATCCGCCGGGCCTCCCCGTCGGTATCGGCGCCGTCCCAGAAGCCCAGGTAGTGGGACGTCCAGCCGCGGTCCTTGAACAGTGCGCGGATCCGCGAGTAGTGGACGATGTGATCGGCGAACCGGCCGGAGTGGCGACGGGTCGCCTCCTCGGCGGGCGTCAGCAGGTAGACCTCGCGGAACGCCTGCTTGAACGGCTGCCGGATCTCCTTGTCCTGGACGACCTCCCGCCAGGCCCGCACCTCCTCCACCGTCGCCCGTGCGGGATGCCACAGCCGCACCGGCACGTCGGGGACGACCATCCCCAGCTCCGCCCGCCACACCCCGGGCGCGACCTCGAACTCCCAGATCAGCCGGTCGGTGATGGGATTGCCGGCCAGCTGCCGGTAGGGCGGCGGCGTCGCGCCCGTGTATCCGGCCTCCAGCGCCCTGGCCAGGGTGACCTGCCGCTGGGCGGCCTGCTTGGCCAGGTCTTTCAGCCGCTTGACCTCCTCGGGGTGGTCCCGTCTGACCGCGGCGGGCACCGACTTGAGCTTCCTGTCGCCCTGCCACCAGGACAGCTCGACGGCGCCGTCGACGGAGATCACCGCGGTGTGCGCGCCGACCTGCCGCCGGAGCCGCCCGTCGGGCACCCGGAACGCGACGTCGAGCCGTTCGGCCAGGGCGGGTTCCATGCGCTTGAACTTCTTGTCGAGTTCCTTGGGCACTCCCCCGTGCCGGGTGATCCGGGCGGCCGTGCGCAGCGAGGAGATCGCCTCGGGGGTCGGCCGCTCCTCGACCGCGCGGGCGATCTCGAACAGCAGCCCCTGCGAGGGCAGGGTCTTGGCCTGGGTGGGGGCGACCGCGATGCCGCGTACGAGGCTGTCGAGCAGTTCGGGCAGCCAGGTCTCGTCGCGGTGGAGCGCCAGCCGGGCCGCCCGCCCCAGGCTCACGATCTCGGCGGGCTCGAAGGCCTTGGTCGTGTACGGAATCTCGCCCGCCTGGATCGCCCGCGCCCTGGCCTCGGCCGACTCCAGCGCGCCTCGGGCGAAATCGAGGTAACCGGGCTGGTCGGCCAGCCAGTCGAGCCCGTCGGCCGGCAGCGGCGGGCGGGGCAGCTGGCCGGCGACGCTCCGTACCAGCTCGGAGAACAGCGCCCGGCCCTCGACGCCCCAGCCGAAGATCACGGTGTTCTCTGCGACCGCGATCGGGCCCTGCCGCCCGGCGAGATGGGCGGCCAGTTCGGCGTCCATGCCCGCGATCCCCGCCGCGACCATGGTGGGGAGCGTCGGCAGGCGCGGGTGGTGGTCGTTCAGCGTGTTCCCGACCAGTTCGCGGGCCGCTTCCGCCATCACGCGCAGGTCCGGGATGTTGGCCCCGGCCAGGGTCTTCGTGTCCTGAGCGGTTCCGTCGAGCACGTGGTAGAGGCGGTTCGCCAGAGGAGAGAGATGCATGTCCGTCGTTTCGGTCAGGGTCGAAGCTGGCGGGTGATGGTCGGGTCGGTGATGGCCGTGTCGTCGGCCAGGAGGAAGGCCTTGCTCAGGATGAGGGACAGGCGGCCGTCCTCCTCGAACGGGAGGAACAGCCCGGTCGACGAAGCGCGTCCGGCGACGATGCACAGGTAGGCGTCGTTGGGCTCCATCAGGATGTTCGCCGAGCCCAGGTGGATCTTGTAGGTGCGTAGATCACCCCGGACCACCAGGAACCGATCGGTCAGGGTGCAACGCTCGGCGATGGTCAGGCGCGGCAACAGGCGGGCCAGCGCGTCGCGCCGGACCTCCGCCGAGGACGACAGCTCCGCGAACGCACCCCTCTGCCAGTAGTCGCGCAGAGGTCCGCGGTCGGCCCGTTGGGGGTTGGTCGCGATCGAGGTGACCCCCACGAACAGGTCGACGTCGCGCATCGCCTCGCTGAAGATCAGCGGCGGGACCTCGGTCAGGGGTGCGTCGCGCCAGCCGTCGTCCCCGTCGCCCACCCGGCCGCCCTCGGCCGGGCGCTGGAAGCAGACCAGGCCGGTGAGGGCGTAGCTCTCCTCGTAGAGGTGGTGTTCGAGGGTGGCGCGCCAGCGGCCGCCCGCCATGACGCGCCGGGCCCGGTCGTCGTAGCCGCCTTCCCAGCGGCCCATGTAGGGCGCCTGCCAGACGCGATCTTTGAACAGGGCATAGAGCTGCGCGTAGGTGACGATGTGGTCGGCGAACCGCCCTGAGTAGGTCGCCGTCGCCTCCTCGGCGGGCGTCAGCAGGTAGACCTCGCGGAACGCCTGCTTGAACGGCTGCCGGATCTCCTTGTCCTGGATCACCTCCCGCCAGGCGCGCACCTCCTCCACCGACGCCCGCGCCGGGTGCCACAGGCGCACCGGCACGTCCGGCACGGTCATCCCCAGCTCCGCCCGCCACTCCCCCGGCGCGACCTCGAACTCCCAGATCACCCGGTCGGCGATCGGGTTGCCCTCCATTTGCCGGTAGGGCGGCGGAGTGGCGCTGGTGTAACCGGCCTCCAGCGCGCGGGCGAGGGTGACCTGCTGCTGCGCGGCCTGTTTGGCCAGGTCTTTCAGCCGCTTCACCGCGTCGGGGTGGTCGCGCCGGACCGCCGCCGGGACCGACTTGATCTTCTTGTCGCCCTGCCACCACGACAGTTCGACGCCGTCGCCGACGGAGATCACGGCGGTGTGCTCGCCGAGCTGTTCCCGATGGCGGCCGTCGGGCATCCGGAACGCGACGTCGAGCCGCTCGGCCAGGGCGGAGACCATGCGCTTGAGCTTGCGGTCGAGTTCCTTGGTCACACCGGCGTGCCGGGCGATCCGTCGGGCCGTGCGCATCGTGTTGATCGACTCGGGGGTCGGGCGTTCCTCGACGGCGCGCGAGATCTCGTACAGCAACGCCTGTGAGGGCAGGGTCTTGGCCTGGGTGGGCGCGACCGCGATGCCGCGGACGAGGCCGTCGAGCACGTCGGGCAGCCACGTCTCGTCGCGGTGCAGCGCCACCCGGACGGCCCGGCCGACGGTGGCGACCTCGGCGGGTTCGAAAGCCGTGGTCGTGTACGGAATCTCGCCCGCCTGGATCGCCCGCGCCCTGGCCTCGGCGGCCTCCACCGCGACCCGGGCGAAAGCGACATAACCCGGCTGGACCTCCAGCCACTCGAGTTCGGCGACGGGCACCGGCTGGAAGCCGATGTCGGCGATCCGCGAGTCCACCACCTTCCGCAGGAACCACTCCCGGCGGCCCACTCCCCAGCTGAGGGTCAGCAGCCACTCGCCGAGATGGATGGCGCCGTCTTCCACGCTGAAGTGGGCGCGCCCGTCGGCGTCGAGTCCCGCCAGACCCGCCGCCACCAGCTCGGGGAAGGTCCACCGCTCGCCCAGGAGCCGCTCCACCTGCGCGCGGCCGGGACCGGTCAGCCGCCGGAGGTCCACGTCGGCGAAGGCCGTGGGCCACTGCGCGGGGTCCTTCCACGGCCCGTCGAGCAGCGTCTTGAGATCTTGGCTGATGTCCATGTCCGTCATTTCGGTCAGGTGTGGAGCTGGCGGGTGATGGTCGGGTCGGTGATCGTGGTGTCGGCGGCGAGGAGGAACGCCTTGGACAGCACGATCGACAACATCCCGCCCTCCTCCTCGAACGGCAGGAACACCCGATCGCCGCCGCCGCCCGGCACGATGCAGAGATAGGCGTCGTTGGGCTCCATCAGGATGTTGCCCGAGCCGAGATGGATCTTGTAAGTACGCAGGTCACCCCGCACCACCAGGAACCGCTCGGTCAGCGTGCAGCGCTCGGCGATGGCCAGCCGGGGCAGCAGGCGGGTCAGCGCGTCGCGCCTGATCCTGGCGCTCTCGGCCAGGTCACCGAAGCCGTAGGACTGCCAGTAGTCGCCCGTCCCCTCAGGATCGAGGCCGGTCGAGGTGACGCCCACGGCGAGGTCGGCGTCGCGCAGCGCCTCCGACAGCACGAGCGGCGGGACCTCCGCCAGCGGGACGGCCCGGTCTCCACCGTCGTGGAAACGCAGGGCGCCGCTGACGCAGATGGACGCCGTTGCGCCGAAGCCGTCGCGTTCGTAGGCGTCGGGGTCGAGGTGGAAGTCCCAGGCGGCGGTCAGCCCGCCGGGCATCCGCCGGACGGCCGTGCAGTGGCCGGAGCCGCCCGCGCCGTCCCAGTTGCCGAGCGACATGTCGGTCCAGCCGCGCTCGGTGAGCAGCGCCTTCGCCTGGCCGTAGCGGAGCAGGTGCCCGGAGAAGCGCAGCGAGTGGTCACGCGTCCGCTCCTCGGCCGGGGTCAGCAGGTAGACCTCGCGGAAGGCCTGCTTGAACGGCTGCCGGTGTTCCAGCAGGTGATCGCGCCACACCCGCACCTCGTCGGGCGTGTGGGTGAGCGGATGCCACAGCAGAACGGGCGTCTCGGGGTTGGGCTGGATGCGGCGGCCGGCCGGGTCGGTCAGTTCCCACGCCCCGTCGACCCGCACCGGCACCCCGGCCGGGCCCTGGAGGATCTCCCAGATCAGCGTGCGGGCGTAGCAGCCGGTGACCGGGTGGTCGAGGTAGAACGCGCACACGTCGCGCCAGCGCCAGATGCGCTCGGCCGCCATCGCCCGCTCGATGCGGAACCGCTCGGCCGGCAGCGCCTTCTTCAGTTCCTTGGACGTCGCCCGGAACTCGGCGAGCAGCTCGCGGTCGACGCTCTTCGGGATCGTCTTGCGCCCATTGAAGGTGATCGCACCGCTCACCGACAGCACGAGCCCGCCGGAGGAACGTGTTCCGCCGTCGTCGAGGCCGAAGGTGGGCACGGTGCGTTCGAGGAGCTGGTCGGGGGACAACCCCTCGCGGGCGCCGATCGATGCGAGGATCCCGGCGACCTTGGCCAGGATGCTCTTCCTGCGGACCTTCGCCTGCACCAGTGCGAGCTGGGGAACCGCGTCCAAGCCGCCGAGCCGGTCGAGCACGTTGAGGGCCGCGTTGGCCACCCGCTCGTTGCGCGAGTTGGGGCCCGAACCGCCGATCCCGATGCCGGTGGCCAGCGCGACCTGGCCCAGCAGGCCGGTCACCCAGGGTTCGTCGATCACCTCACACGTCCAGAGCATGCCGCGCAGCAGGTCGGCGGTGCGCTTGTCGAGGTAGGTGACGACGTTCTGGTAGCCGTTGTGCCAGGTCGTCTCGCGGTAGGCGGGCACCCGGCCGAGGATCTCGCGTAAGAGCGCGGTGTTCACGGGGGTGAGCAGGTCGCGGGCCCGGTCGGTCCAGCCCTTCGGCGGGGTGGGGACGGTCGCGGTGGCCCAGTGGCGCAGCAGCGGCAACGCGCCGGGCGTGCCGAGACGGGCGGCGTATTCGTCGCACAGCAGGGCGGCGAAGCCGTCGCGGGCCGACAGCAGGGCCGACGCGGCTTCGGCCGGGTCGGCGGCCAGGTGACCGGCGAGGTGGTCCTCCAGAACACGGCGCATGGTCCAGTCGCCGGAGTAGGGCGTCAGCTCCATGTCCTTGCGGGCCTGGAGCAGGTGCGGCAGCAGGGGCTCCCGCTCCTCGGCGGTCAGGCCCTTGAGCGCGGCCACCGGGATGCGGTAGCGGTAGTCGCTGCGTGGGGCTCCGGGCAGGCCGTTGGTGACCCGCCACAGCAGGTCGCGCTGCGGCGATGTCCATTTCAGCTTCCGGTGGGCCAGCCGCCAGACGACGCCCTCGGTGGCGCAGGTGTGCGCGAGCAGGTGGGTCCACAGCGTCATCGCCCGCCACTCGGGCTCGCCCCACGCGGCGGAGTGCTCCTTCAGGAGGTCGTCGTCGACGAAGGTGTGGCCGTGCCGGACGGACAGCAGCTTCGCGTCGAAGACGGCGAACAGCTCCAGAGTCGCCGGGTCGATCTCGTCGAGCCAGGCGCGGTGCCGGGCCGGCAGGTCGTCGAGCACTCCCATGTCAGCCGCCCACTAACGGCACGAGCTTCACGAACGACACGACCGGGTCGGTGAGCAGGTCGATCTCGGCGTCGAGGTCGAGGATCTGCCGGTCGCCGATCAGCAGCAGGAACCCGTTGCGGGTGAAGGCCGCCTCGGCGGCGTCGGCCTGGCGTTCCCAGTCGAGCTTGCGGACCGAGCGCATGCGGTAGCCGTTGAGCTCGGCCTCGGCCTCGGTCGGCTTCACCAGACCGCGGAAGTGCTCGGAGGGGGCGGCGTTGTAGCGGGCCACCTCCTCCCGCACGCGCAGCCGGACCAGTTCCCGCGCGGAGATGCGTTCGGGCAGGTCGGGAAGGGAGAACTCCGCCAGCGCGCGACCGGTCGCGGTCTCGTCGCGGAACGTCACCAATGCCATGGGGGGCGCCTTGTCCTCGGGGAAGATCATGTCATTCATAGCAACGGCGCCCGACAGAATCGGGGGTAGCTTGTCGGGATGCTTGTGCACGCGGTCTGGGCCGGGGGGCGGGCCGGATTCTGGGCGGAAGGTTCGCCCTGCCCCGCCACGTCGGAACACCATCCCTTCGCCGAACCCCCGGAGACCCTCGACGACCTGCCCGAAGAGATCGTCCTGCGCCTTCCGTCCGACGCCGACGGTCCGGTGCACTCGTCGTTCACCACCGCGACCCATCTGCGCGAGTGGTCCCTGCCCGCGGTCTTCCCCGCCGCGTTGCCCGAGGTCGAAGAGCCTTCGGGTTCTGTACGTTTTCTCGCCGCCCTCGACGACTTCGCGCGTGACCTGGTGCGACGCGGTCGCGTGCTGCCCGGCCTGGTCGGGCGTGAGGCGCGCTGGCGGCCGGTGCTGACCGGTGCCGACGCCACCCGGGCGGCCGAACTGGTCGCGGCGATGCCCCCGGTCTTCCGGGCCGCCGATGCGCGCCCCGCCCGTGAGGTGCTGCACGAGGCGCTGATGCGGCTGGCCGACTCCGCCGTCCGGCGGAACCTGCCCGACCGGATCCTCATGGGCCACCGTCCCGGTAAGCGCAGCCCGATCGCCGACCAGTGGGCGGTGAAGCTCATCGGCGACGACACCCTCCTCGATGGCGACCTCTCCGAGCTGCGCGGTGAGCTCGACCGCTGGCACACCGCCGCCCACGCCTTCGACGGCCCCGCGCGGGCCGCCTTCACCCTGCGGGAGACCGGCGACGACGGCTGGGAGGTCGGCTTCTCGCTCCAGTCGGCCGACGACCCGAGCCTCGACCTGCCGGCCGCCGAGGTCTGGCGCGGCGCGCGCCTGCCGGGGGCCGTCGCGGAGAACGAGCTGCTCGCGGGGCTGGGCCGGGCAGTGCGGCTCTATCCGGAGCTCGACCGGGCGCTGCGCGACCCGCAGCCCGAGGGGCTCACGCTCGACACCCGGGGCGCGTTCGTCTTCCTGAAGAACGCGGCGCCGCTCCTGGGCGCCGCCGGTTTCGGCGTACGCCTCCCCGCCTGGGCGGGCAAGACGAGGCTGGGGCTCAAGCTCACCACACGTACACGACAGGGACCGAAGGCGGTCGGCGGCCAGGGGTTCGGGCTCGACCAGATCGTCGACTTCCGGGTCGATCTCGCCGTCGGCGAGGAGGTCATCTCCGAAGAGGAGCTGGCCGAGCTGGCCCGGCTGAAAGTGCCGCTGGTGCGGGTGCGCGGCCAGTGGGTGGAGCTCGACGACCGGCAGCTCAAGGCCGCGCTGAAGATCCTGGAGCAGCGGCGCGAGGGCGAGCTGTCGGCGCGGGAGGTCATCAACGAGGTCGTGCTCGGCGGTGACGACGACCTGCCGATCACGGCGGTCGACGCCGACGGGCTGCTCGGCGACCTGCTGTCGGGCGAGGCCGACCGGCGGCTGGAGCCGGTCCCGGTGCCCGCGACGCTGACCGGCACGCTGCGGCCGTACCAGCAGCGGGGTCTGTCCTGGCTGAGCTTCCTGTCGGGCCTGGGCCTGGGCGGGGTGCTGGCCGACGACATGGGTCTCGGCAAGACGATCACGACGCTGTCGCTGCTGCTCGCGGAGCGGGAGGACGGCAGGCTTCCGGCGCCGACGCTGCTGGTCTGCCCGATGTCGCTGCTGAGCAACTGGCAGAAGGAGGCCGCGCGGTTCGCCCCGAGCCTGCGGGTGCACGTCTACCACGGGTCGGGCCGCGAGCTGGCCGACGCCGATCTGGTGCTGACCACCTACGGCACCGCGCTGCGCGACGTCGGGAACCTGGCGGCGCAGACGTGGGAGCGGGTGGTCTGCGACGAGGCGCAGGCGATCAAGAACAGCGCGGCCCGGCAGTCGCAGGCGGTCAGGTCGATCCGGGCCCGCACCAAGCTGGCCCTCACCGGCACCCCGGTCGAGAACCACCTCGCCGAACTCTGGTCGATCATGGAGTTCTGCAACCCCGGCCTGCTCGGCACCGCCCGCACCTTCCGCGACCGCTTCCAGGAGCCCATCGAGGTGCGCCGCGACGAGAACGCGGTGGCCGCCCTGAAGCGCGCGACCGGCCCGTTCGTGCTGCGGCGCCTGAAGACCGACAAGACGATCATCTCCGACCTGCCCGACAAGCTGGAGATGAAGGTCTGGTGCACGCTCACCCCCGAGCAGGCCACCCTCTACCGGGCGGTCGTCGACGACATGATGGGCCGCATCGAGAGCAGCGACGGCATCGAGCGGCGCGGCAACGTGCTGGCCGCGATGACCCGGCTCAAGCAGGTCTGCAACCACCCCGCCCACCTGCTCAAAGACGGCTCCCGGCTGCCCGGCCGGTCGGGCAAGCTGGCCCGTCTCGAAGAACTGTGCGAGGAGATCCTGGCCGAAGGCGAGAAGGCACTGGTCTTCACCCAGTACGCCGAGTTCGGCTCCCTCCTGCAACCGCATCTGGCGGCCCGGCTCGACCGTCCCGTGCTCTGGCTGCACGGCGGGCTCACCAAGAAGAAGCGCGACGCGCTCGTCGAGCGGTTCCAGACCGACGACGAACCGATGATCTTCCTGCTGTCCCTGAAGGCGGCCGGCACCGGCCTCAACCTGACGGCCGCCAACCACGTCATCCACGTCGACCGCTGGTGGAACCCGGCCGTGGAGAACCAGGCGACCGACCGCGCGTTCCGCATCGGCCAGACGAAGAACGTGCAGGTCCGCAAGTTCATCTGCACCGGCACGATCGAAGAGCGCGTCGACGAGATGATCGAACGCAAGCAGGCCCTGGCCGAGAGCGTCGTCGGCACCGGCGAAGACTGGATCACCTCCCTGTCGACAGACCAGCTCAGAGACCTGTTCAGCCTGGGGCCGGAGGCGGTCGCGTGAGCTGGTTCGAGGCGGGCACCCCGATCAAGGTCGAAGGCGGCATCCGAGCGAAGGGGCGCCGGGGCACCCTCGGGGAGAAGTGGTGGTCGCGGCGGTTCGTCGACATCCTCGAACAGGTCTGCGACCGGGGGCGGCTCGCGCGTGGCCGTGCCTATGCCCGCCAGGGCCAGGTGGTCTCGATGTCGATCGGAGACGGCCTGGTCGAGGCCGTGGTGCAGGGGTCGCGCCCAGATCCGTACCGGGTGGAGATCGAGATCGAAGCCTATGGCCAGGCTGAATGGGCCGTGCTCGAACGGGTCATCGCCGGGCAGGCCGGTCACCGGGCCAGGCTGCTCGCCGGTGAGATGCCGAAGGAGCTCGACGCGCTGTTCTCCGAGGCGGGGTTCCCGATCTTTCCCGAGCAGGGCGAGCTCGAGATGACCTGCGGCTGCCCCGACTGGGGAAATCCGTGCAAACACGTCTCGGCGGTGCTCTATCTGCTCGCCGAGGCGTTCGACGACGACCCGTTCCTGGTGCTGGCCTGGCGCGGCAAACCCCGGGAGCAGCTCTTGGACGACCTCCGCACCCCCGCCGACGAACCGCTGGAAGACCGGCTCGCCGACTTCTACGCGCTCAACGTCTCACCCGCGAGGCTGAAGGGCACCCCCGCGCCCGACACCCCGCCCGACCTGCTGCTGCGGGCGCTGGAACCCCCGAAGGTGAAGGTCAGGCACATCCCGCTGCTCGACCTGCTGCGCCCGGCCTACCGGAGCTTTACGTATCCACAAAACCCTGAGGGACCATGACCCGCACCCCGTTGGGGATCGTCTTGATCACCAGCGGGGTCATCAGCCGCACCTCGCCGTCGATGTCGGCGGCCATCGGCGGGTCGGTCTCCAGGAGCATCTCCTTGCCGACCACGAACGGCCCGCCCGCGAGCGAGCGCCACTTGCCGGTAGTGGCCCGCAGGAACGTTTCCCCGAGCAGCCGCACCCGCTTGCCCGAGCCGAGTTGGTAGGCGACCAGGTTGCGGTTGTCGATGGAGATGTCGCTGGCGATCTGCCAGCCGCCGTGGAAGCGGCCGTTGGCGATGTTGAGCTGGTGGGTGAGCAGCTCGTGGCGCTTGCCCTCGACGGTGATGAACGCCCGGAACGGCGTGTGGCCCGGCAGGATCGTCAGCGCCGTCAGCGGATAGGCGGCCCGGCCGGCGAGCTTCTTCAGCCACGGCTTGACCGTGCCCGCGACCTCGACCGACACCCCGAAGCTGGCCAGGTTGGCGAACGGGCGGTCGCCGCACAGGCCGAGGTCGATGTCGGCGACCTTGCCCTCGCTGAAGACGCGCACCGCGCCCGCGCGGGTCAGCGGCAGGCCGAGACTGCGGGCGAAGTTGTTGGTGGTGCCCAGCGGCAGCACGCCGAGCGCGACGTCGCGGTGGGCGATGTGCTTGATCGAGCTGGACAGGGTGCCGTCGCCGCCGCCGACGATGAGCAGGTCGGGCCCGAGGCCGAGCGCTTCGTCGAGACGGTCGCGCAGACGGCGCGGATCGTCGACGGGGAAGACGCCGAGCGGCGAGAAGCCGGACTCCCGGATGAGCCGCACGACCTCCGCGAAGTGTTTGCGGCCACGGCGGGATTTCGTGTTCACGACGACAGCGGCCCGGCGATTATCCCGGATGGCCGCCGTATGGTCGGGCTTGCTCCGCACCCTGCACATGGTAGTGCCCGGCGGTCTCCCGCCGGGCACCAGTCAGATGAACCTGATCTTTACTTCTTGGACGGGGTCACCTGGACGATGACACCGAGGTTCAGCGGCAGCGGGCTGACCAGCTTGAGCTTGACGCCCAGCTGCTTGCCCTCGTCGCCGGGGTTGCCCGTGCCGAGCACGAACCCGTTGACGTTCTCGCCGTAGAGGTCGGTGGCCGGGCTGCCGTCGGGGTTGACGATCCGGGCCGAGTAGGCCTGGTTGCCATAGGACGGCACGACCGCCGAGGCGTCGCGCGAACGGTAGTAGAGCCCGTCGGGACGGTTCTCGAAGCCGGGGTACCAGGTCTTGGCGTCCGTGAACTCCTTGACCGGGTTCTGCGCCGGGAACGAGGTGCAGTACTCCTTGAACGGCTCGGCGGCCAGCTCCAGGCACTCCTTGAACGTGTAGGACTTCCCGAAACCGAAGGCGGCGTTGGACGCCTGCGGACGCATCGGGATGTTCTTCAGCGCACTCGGGTCCTTCGTCGCGGCGACGCCGGAGCGGCGCAGCGGCTCGAAGTGCGAGTCGATCAGGAGCAGCTGGCCCTTCGAACCCACCGACGGCAGGTTGAACTGGTTGGCGGCCGGGTTGTTCATCCCGTACGACGCGTCGCGCAGCCACACGAGGAGGCCGGGGGCGTTGTAGGGAACCTTCTCGACCTTCCAGGCGCCGTCGCGCTGCCAGGTGGTGTCGTAGGTGTACTTGAGGCCCTGGTCGAAGCCGTCGTAGTTACGCCACTCGGCCAGGTAGTACTGCTCGGAGTTGATCGAACCGCCGTGGATGTTCCAGCCCGCACCGGTGGTGTCGGTGAACGTGCCGGTCGTGGCGGTCCAGCCGTTGGCGCCGCCCTCGACGTCGTCGCTCCAGACGGTCGCGCCACCGTTGGTGAGCGAGAAGTCGTCGGAGAACCAGCCGCGCTCGATGGCGGCCTCGTCGGTGTTGTACGTCAGGCGGACCTGCACGGTGGTGCCCACGAACGGAGCCAGGTCGACGTAGTCGTGACGCCAGCCGTGGGTGTCGCCGGTCAGTCCGTACTTCTTGTTGCCGAAGTCGTGCAGGCGGCCGTTCGGGTCGCCGTAGCCGTCGTCGGTGGTGACGAGGGTGCCGTCCTCGGAGTAGACCTTCTGCTGGGCCCACGTGGTGCCACCGTCGGTCGAGACCTCGACGAAGCCGAAGTCCCACTCCTCTTCGATGGTGTAGTCGTTCCACATCCAGAACTTGGGGTCACCGGCCGGGACCTGGACGGTCCGGGTCAGCTTGCTGTCGGACCACATCTGGTCGTTGTTCGACCACCACATGTTCGCGCCGGAGTGGGGCGTGGCCATGGTGACGTGCTTGGACGGCAGGTTGATGCGCAGGCCGTCCTCGGTGAGCTTGGGCGTCCGCGAGGTCTGGCCGATGGTGACGAGCTTGGACTTGTCACCGGGGTTGACGATCTTGGGGTTCGCCCAGCCGAGCACCCACTTGTCCCACAGACCCATGTGGGTCGGCATCGACTGGAAGATCGGGCCCGAGTGCGAGCCGGTCGACATCAGGTCCCAGAACTCCACCGAGCTGTCGCCGGCGCCGGAGGCGTCGTACAGGTCGGGCAGGCCCAGGTCGTGGCCGTACTCGTGGGCGAACACGCCGACGCCGGAGTCCTCCGGCTGCACGATGTAGTTGGCGATCTTCTTGTTGGTGCCGGGGACGGTGTAGCCGCCGGGGATGGTCGAGGAGTGCGCCCAGATGGCGTACGTGCCCTCGGCGCCGCCGCCGCCCGACTTGTCCTCGCCCGCGTGCACCAGCACGAGGTGGTCGATGACGCCGTCGGGCTCGAGGACGTTGCCGTCACCGTCGGCGTCGGCGGTGTCCTCGATGTCGTAGTCGGCCCACGGGAAGTTCGGCTGCTGCTGCGCCAGGACGTTCACCGCGTCGATGCCCAGACGGGCGGGGCCCGCCGGGTTGTCGGGGTGACCGGCCATCTGCTGCGGGTAGGTGCCGCACTGACCGGCGCCGTACCAGGCCTCCGAGTGGGGGACCTTCAGCCAGCCGATCGCCGCGCCCGAGACGGTGTAGGCGCCCTTGGACATCTCCTCGTACATCTTCTTCATGGTGAAGCCGGAGACGTCGATGCCCTTCTTCCCGTCGCGGGGGTCCTTGAGGTCCTTGCGGACCCGCTCGGTGATCCCGGCGTCGGAGTAGAGCATCTTGTTGAAGTGGTCGGTGCTGAAGTTCGGCACCCAGAAGGAGTTGTTGTCCTTCCCGCCGCCCGCGGCCGTGGCCGGGTCGGGGATGTTGTTGTGCAGGGGGCCGTTCATCTTCGTACCGGCCGGCTCGGTCACACAGGTGTTGACGTCGGCGGTCGACACCGGACGGACGAATCCGGAGAAGTCGTCGTTGGCGTTCTCGTTGAACTCCACCAGAAGCGTCAGCAGCTTGGCCGTACGCTTCGTGCCCGCCTTCTTGTAGATGAAGTCGAACGGGTTCTGGCCGGTGCGGATCGCGCGGCGCTCGTTGTTGGCGAGACCCCGAGCGGCGACGGGGTTACCGCCGGCGTACTTGTGGTCGATCTCCTCGGCGATCGCCTGGGTGGCCTGGCGGCTCGCCTTGGCGGCCTCGCTCACCTTCTCGTCGGAGCGCTCGGAGACGTCCGACTGCGCACGAGGGGGCGTGTAGTTGATGTAGTGGTCGCTTAACGACGGGATCCAGCGGGCCTCCGTGGAGTCCGCCGATGCCGGGACCGTGGCCGCGGTGAGACCCGCGGCCAGCAGCCCGAGCGCGGGCACGATGGCGGCCAACCGCCGTGCTCTGCGAGGGGATGCTGCAAAGGCTGACAAATGTTCCTCCCTCACCCGGTAGTCAGCCGGGCTGTTTCCGAGGCGCGCGGGGGGTGTTTGCGCGCCACCGCTGTAACTGGTGCGGCAAACCAGCCACACCAGTCGCAACCGGGACGTTAGATGACTCCGTAAAGGAAAAGTAAAGTCAATTCGGGATGTTGCGAAACCGATATCGACCGACCGCCTTACCGGAGATGTCAGGCCGATTGATACTGTTTCGCGATGTGGACGACCTCATCTCAGCGCTGCCCCCCGGCCGTGTGCTGACCGACCCCGACGTCACCGCCTCCTACGCGGGCGACCGCACGTTCCTGCAGCCTGGAGCGGTGCGCGGGGTGGTTCTGGCGGAGTCGCGCGACGACGTCGTGGCGACGATGAAATGGGCCACCACCTACGGGGTCCCGGTGGTCCCGCGCGGCGCCGGCACGGGCCTGGCCGGAGGGGCCGTGGCAGGAGACGGGTCAATCGTCCTGTCGCTGGCCCGCATGACTCGGATTGTCGAACTCTCCCCCGCCGACGAGGTGGCCGTCGTCCAGCCCGGAGTCATCACCGCCGACCTCGACCGCGCCGCCCGCGCCCATGGGCTGATGTACGCCCCCGACCCCTCGTCCTACGAGATCTCCACGATCGGCGGCAACCTCGCCACCAACGCGGGCGGCCTGCGCTGCGTCAAATACGGCGTCACCCGCGACTCGGCCCTCGGCCTGGAGGTCGTCCTGGCCGACGGCCAGGTGATCAACACCGGCCGCCGCACCATGAAGGGTGTCACCGGCTACGACCTGACGGGCCTGTTCGTCGGCTCGGAGGGCACCCTCGGCATCATCACCGAGGCCACCGTCCGGCTCCGGCGAGCGCCGTCGAAGCCGCCGATCACCGTCGCCGCCGAGTTCACCTCCCTGTACGACGCCGCGGAGGCCGTCGCCGCGATCATCGCGGCGGGCTGCCAGCCGTCCATGCTGGAACTGGTCGACCGCAACACGTTGAAGGCGATCGACGACTGGAAGAACATCGGCTTGGAGCCGACGACGATGGCCATGCTGCTGGCCCAGTCGGACGCCTCCGACGGCGAGGCCGCCGCCGACCGAATGACCGAGATCTGCGAGGCCCACGGCGCCACGTTCGCGGCCCGCTCGACCACCCCCGAGGAGGCCGACGAGCTGATCGCGGTCCGCCGGATGGCCTACCAGGCGAAGGAACGCCTCGGGGCCTGCCTGACCGAGGACGTCTGCGTCCCCCGCTCGAAGCTCCCCGAGATGATCGCCGAGATCGAGGCCGTCGGCCGCCGCCACGACCTCCAGATCTGCACGGTCGCCCACGCGGGCGACGGCAACCTCCACCCGGTCTTCATCTTCGAACGCGGCCTCCCCGAGCCCCCGCCCCACGTGTGGGCGGCCGCCGATGAGATCTTCCGCGCGGCCCTGGCCCTCGGCGGCACCCTCACAGGGGAACACGGGGTGGGACTGTTGAAGAAGAGGTGGCTGGAACTGGAGAGCGGCCCGGTGGTGGCGTCGCTCCAGGCCGGGATAAAGCAGGTCTTCGACCCGCATAACCTCCTGAATCCCGGCAAGGCGATCTAAACCAACTGGTAGCGTGCTCCACATGTTGGAAGGCGACCCCGAGAAGCTGGGGCCGTTCGAGATCGTCGGGCGACTGGGCGAGGGCGGCCAGGGCGTCGTCTACAAAGGTCTGACCCCCGACGGCACGACCGTGGCCGTGAAACTGCTGCACACCCGGCTCAGCTCCGACGAGACCGCACGCGCCCGCTTCCTGCGCGAAGTGGACCTGGCCCGGCGGGTGGCCCGCTTCAGCACCGCCCCGGTCCTGTACGCCGACCTGGCCGGCAACCAGCCCTACATCGTCAGCGAATACGTCCCGGGCCCGTCGCTGAAAGACCTGGTCGAGCAGGAGGGCCCCCGCGGCGGCGCCGCGCTGGAACGCCTGGGCCTCGCCACCGCCACGGCGTTGTCGGCGATCCACCGGGCGGGCATCACCCACCGCGACCTGAAGCCCGCCAACGTGCTGATGGGCCCCGAGGGCCCCGTCGTGATCGACTTCGGCGTGGCGAAGGCGCTCGACGCCCCGCAGGCCACGATGAGCGGCACGACCATGGGCACCCCCGCCTACCTGGCCCCCGAGTTACTGAGCGAATCGACCGCGAGCCCCGCCTCCGACGTCTTCGCGTGGGCCGTCACCATGGTCTTCGCCGCCACGGGCCGCCCGGCGTTCGGCGCCGACTCGATCCCGGTCGTCCTGAACCGCATCCTCAACTCCGAGCCCGACCTGGGCGGCCTCGAAGAACCGATGCGTTCCCTGATCGCCCGCTGCCTGGCCAAGGATCCGGCCGACCGCCCGACCCCCGACCAGCTCATCGCCTACCTGCGCGGCGACACCAACGCGATCCGCCTCGCCCGCCCCCGACGCGGCCGCCTGGTGCTGGCTGCTGCGACCGCCCTCCTGTTAGTGGGCGGCGGCGCCTATCTGATCCTTCAGAACCCCGATCCGGGCACGACGCTGGCCGCCCCGACGGCGGCCCCCGTGATCACCCCGACGAAGCGCGCCCCCCGGCCGTCGCTGTCGCCGGTAGCCGCCCAGCCCGTTTTGGACGTCCCGACGACGCGGCCTCCGACGGAGCGCCCCGACGTGGTCGACAAACCACGCCCGAGCGTGACCCCGACGCCCAGCCCCTCCCCCAGCCCTTCGCCGTCGCCGTCACCGACCCCCACGCCGAGCCCGAGCCCGACGCCGAAGGTCAGGGAGCCGAACCCGTACACGGCGGCAGGACTGTGCGGCGCCGGATTCGCCGTCGTCGACCAGCGCAAATGGCAGGCCGGCCGGGCCGTCACCTATCTCCTGTACGAACCGGCGAGCGGCCTGAACTGCGTGGTGACCCTGTCGAGGAACCTGATCTCGGCCACCATCAAGATGGGCGCCGTCCTGAAGGTCCAGAAGGGCCCCCACGACAACGACTGGGGCAGGTATTCCGCCTACGCGGGCCCGATCCGCCTGCTCGCGAAGAACAAGTGCATCGTGTGGGGCGGCGGCTTCGCGAAAATGACCTGGCAGAGCGGCTGGACCCACTGCAACTAGGGGTGCCGGTTTGGCCGATGAGGCCGTTGAGCACGTCGCCGAACAGGTCAAGGTGCCTGCCTCGGAGCTCGAACTGCAGGCTCGCCGTCACGGCGGGCCCCAACTTGGCGAACGGGGTGAGAGCGGACCGGTCCACGTCATGGACCGGCCCGCCGTTTTCACGGGTTGTGACCAGCAGGGTTGTTGAGCGGGGTTGTTACCAGCATTGGTTGGCCACGCAGAGCTGCTGTCCGTTTGACGAGGGCGGCTGGGGGTCGTTCTGCATGAGTCCGGTCGTGTCGTTCCTCGACCCGGCCGCCCCGGCCGAGCCGTTGTTGAACCAGCCCTTCACCCCGCCCAGACTGTCGTGGGCGAGGTAGTCGGCCCGGCGGTCACCGTTGATCTCGGCCAGGGTGACGTTCGCCCGGACCACCCCGACTCCGGCGGCGATCTCTCCCGCCGAGAGCCAGGCCGAGCCGCCACCGCCCCGGTTGTTGATCCAGGCGCGGATCTGGCCGTAGTCGCCGATGACCAAATAGTCGTCGCGGCGGTCACCGTTGACGTCGGCGAAGGTCACCGTGGGGCCGGACGCGCCGACCCCGGAGGCGATCTCGCCCTGGCTGACCCAGGTGACGCCGGTGGCGTCGCCGGTGTTGCGCCACATCCGGACCTTGCCCAGGCTGTCGACCACGAGGTAGTCGTCGCGGTTGTCGCCGTCGACGTCGGCGAACCTGATCTGGTCGCGGGGCGCGGAGCCCGAGGCCAGTTGACCCTTGCTGGTCCAGGCGATCGCGTCTCCTGTCCCGGTGTTGAACCAGGCGTTGACCTGGCCCTGATCCCCGACGACGAGGTAGTCGTCGCGGTTGTCGCCGTTCAGGTCGGCGAACCGGATGTGGTCCCGCAGACCCGACCCAGACGCGACGTCGCCCCGGAAGTTCCAGCCGACCCCGTCGCCCTGACGGACGTTGAGCCAGGCCTGCACCCGGCCGTTGTCCTTGACCAGGAGATAGTCGTCACGTCCGTCGCCGTTGAGGTCGGCGAACCTGACCTCCTGGCGGGGCGCGTCGGTGGAGGCGATCTGGCCCTGGTAGTCCCACGTGTCGGGGCGGCCGAACTTGTCGTTCAGCCAGGCGGAGACCTCACCGGCGTCGTTGACGGTCAGGAAGTCGTCGCGCCCGTTCCCGTCGATGTCGGCCATGAGCAGCCCGGCCGGGCCGACGCCCGCCCCGCCCACGACGGTGCCCTGGTAGCCCCACGGTCGGGCGCCACCGATGTTGTTCAGCCAGGCCCGGACGTAACCCGAGTCGTCGAACACGGTGTAGTCGTCGTCGCCGTCCCCGTCGAGGTCGTGGAACCGCACACGGCTACCGGCAGCGCCGACACCCGACGCGATCTCGCCCCGCGACGACCAGGCGGCGCCGGCGGCGGTGTAGCCGTTCAGCCAGGCGCGCACCCGCCCCTGGCCGTCGACGACGAGGTAGTCGTCGCGGCCGTCGACGTCGACGTCGGCGAACTGCACCTGGGCGCGGGCCGCGCCGACGCCGGTGGCGACCACGCCCTTGGCTGCCCAGCTCACCGCGTTGCCGGAGCCGACGTTGAGCCAGGCCGAGACCTCACCGCCGTCGCCGACCGACAGGTAGTCGTCGCGGCCGTTGCCGTCGATGTCGGCGAACCTGACCCGGTCACGTGACGCCGCACCCGAGGCGACCTCGCCGATGTAGTTCCAGCCGCCGCCTTGGCCGGCGCGGTTGTTGAGCCATGCCTTGACCTGGCCCTGCTCGCCGACCAGGAGGTAGTCGTCGCGGCCGTCACCGTTGAGGTCGGCGAACCGCACCTGCGCGCGGCTCGCGCCGGGGGTCGAGGCGATCTTGCCGACGTAGTCCCAGCCGGCCGGCCCGGGTCCCGGGGGAGGCGTCGGCGTCGGGTTGCCCGACGCGGGCGTGCACGGCCGGTTGTCGCCGGGAAGCGGAGGCATGATCTGGTTTGCGGCCAGCGCGGCCTTGATCTCGTTGTGGTAGGCGTTGGCCATCTTGCGGTAGCCGTTGTTGTTGGGGTGCAGTGAGTCGGTCAGGTCGTCGAAATTGACATTGAGTTCACCGTTGCTGACCAGACGGACGCGTTTGCCTTCGGCGATCCAGGTGTTGACGGCTTGCGCAAGGTAGGCGTTGAACAGCGAGATCCGTGAGTTGGTCGCCGGGGTGTTCGACGGCACAAGGCTGGAGACGATGATCGTGGTGAGCGGCGCGACGTCGTGGATGTTGTTGATCAGCTTGCCGTAGTTGCCGAGCGTTGTCAGATGATCCTGGCCGTTGGCCAGGTCGTTGGTCCCGATGTGGAGGACGACGACGTTTGGCCGATAACGGGCGATGCTACATTCGGCCGCCAGGGCATCGATCTGGCTGACCCACCAACGGGGATGCCCCTCGTGGTCGGTGTCGGAGATGTGGCCCTGCCCGGAGTCGACGGAGCCGACGAAGTCGAGTGTGTCCGCGTCGTCCCGTAGTAGATCCAGAAGACGGGCCCGGTAGCCGACGCCGCCGGGGTTCCCGCCGACGCCGTGGGTGATGGAGTCACCGAGCGGCATGACCCGCAGGGCCTGGGTGTCGGTGCTTCGCATGGCCTCCTCGACCACTGCGACGTTCTCGGCGGCGTGCTCCTCCAGGGCAATGGCCACGTCCTCGATGGCCGCGCCGGCGCTGGCCCCGCCCCACCAGCCTTTCACCTGGCGGCCGAAGTTACGCGCGCCCTTTGCCATGTTCACGAAAAAGCCTTCGGCAGTGGGGGCGCCGAATTTGGGTCCGAAGAATGAGTCCCAGACGAACGCCGTCAGAGCGCCCAAAGCCGCATAAATAAGGGTGTTTTTCAATGCGTCCGGATTCGGGTCCGGGGCGAATGCATTTGCAATCGCGAACCTACCGTAAACCATCAAGAACGTCGCCATTGCCGAGCATGCCCCGTTGGCGAGGGGCGCCAGCGGACCTGATTCGGGAAGGAAGAGGATGGAACAGGTGAGCCGGACGACGAAGTAGATGGCCATGGCCCCGAGGCCGGCAACAAGGGCCTGCCACGGGGACAGATATCTGGGTTCGCCCGGCGAGGGGCTTGGTGAAGGGCTCGGCCCGGGGGGCGGTCCCTCGTACTCCGCTGTGACTATCAGGTTGGAACCACTGACGGCGATGGTTCCGTCGAAATCCACCCAGTCGTCAAAGTGGGCACGTGGGATGGTTCCCGCGCTCAGGATCTCCTCTTTGAAGGAGTCGCTGAGCAGGTCATGGGAGGTGTTCATTTTCGTGACCCACGCGTTGAGTTCAGTACGCGCGAACCCGTCAGGGAGCGCGATCGTGAACGTGTGCGTGGTCGCGGCACTCGATGCGGGCTGGAAGCCCACCTGAAGGAGAAGCGAGATGATGACCAGCAGGGCCGTCGCGACCCCGCCTGTCCCTAATCGCGCGGACAGCCTGCTTCGGGTTGCGGGCACAGTTCCTCGACTTTCGTCCACCGGCGGCTCGCCGGGCGGGTGGTTGATCAGACATCGCTCCGCCATCGACCGGCTGGAGCGGAAACAGGAGCGCCGCATGATCATTGATGGTGACCACACGGCCGCCCGTCACCTCACGACTGGCCGGATCGGCGACCGCTCGCTCTCAAGGCGGAATCCCGGCTGATCACGGCCGGATTCCGCGTCAGAGACGCTCTTACGCGATGAAGTTCCACTGCTGGTGCTGGCCGCCGTTCCAGGTCTGCGCGTAGGACTGGCCGGCGTGGTTGCTGTCGACCGCGTAGCTGGTGTTGCCCCACCACAGGGAGAAGATGACCTTGTTCCAGCTCGACCCCTGCGCGTACCACTCGCGGGCGGAGTTCCACTCGTTGTCGTCGCACTCGACGGTCGTTCTGAGAGCGCCGTTGTCCATGCGGGCGAGGCAGCGGTTGGTCGCCCTGTTCTTGAGGACCACGAGGTCGAAACGGTGGGGCGAGCCGGCGATGCCGTCGCCGCGGTACTGCAGAATCGGCTCCCAGAGCTGGTGCAGGTTGAAGTAGGGCGGACTGCACGGCAGCGTGTACACGTTGCCGTTGAAGTCGCTGTCGAGGCAGCGGCCGGTCGCGTAGTTCTTCAGGTTCCCCGTGCCGACGTAGGCCTGCGCGGGCGCGGGCAGCGTCATCCCCACAGCAACCGTCACGGCGGCGCTCACCACGACAGCGTTCGTTTTCCGGCTGAGACGAGCCCAGCCCTTCGTGATTTCGGACATCTTTCCTCCGTTTTCGGGACGCCTCGATCGGCATCGTCACCGTCCTAAGCGCGCATACAACAGCGCCAAAGGATCATCACGATGTACGGAAGATGAACGAATAATCATCGAAAGATGGCAACAAAACCGGTCAACGCAGGATTTTGCAATGAGTCGCGATCCGACTGCCTTCGGTGATTAAGTTTCCATTATGTTAAATGAAACTCGCCAAAATGCAGCAGATGTCCGCCCTTGTCAACGTGCGGCCCGCTCGCCACCGCACGAGAGTGTCGCTGAACCTGGTCCAGGCCCATCGGATGCGGCTTCACGTTGTCAACGATCAAATCCTTACCGATTCCTTACGGATCCCCCGTGTGGCCGGCTCGCCCTGGTATCCAAGGGGACGTCGGAGCGGACTGAAATTCAGATCTCCCGCGTCATCAGCACGGAACCCGTGCCCGATGAATTCGCCAGAAAAATCTGCGACAGAATTCTGTTCACGTTTAATGCCGAGTGTCCGGCAGGTGGCCCCTCGGCCCGGACGATCGAATTATCTCGCCGCAGACGCCGACCGTAATTCGGCCGACCCTCGAGGTGGCGTCACCTGCTCGACGATCGCCCACACCCCCAGCGTCCCGACGATCGATGCGGTGGGTCGACCGGCGGGCGCTGGTCGACTTCGAGCCCCGTTAGATCCGATCCGACGCTCGGCAGAAGGTGTGGACCCCTACCGCCAATTTCTGCACTCAGACTCCTCGAAGGCCGATACCCGTGCGGCCGCCGGCCGCACGGGTATGACCCAGGGAACTGGGCGGAGCGGGAGATGATTCTCGCGGAATCACGGCGGAAACTGGTCCGCCGGGCCCTCGCCCGGTTTCGGGCTCATGACAGCGTTCTCACCGACACCCCGACTAGAGCAGCCCCTCGACGATGTCGGCCGCCTTGGCGGTGCCCCCGTTGTCCCGCAGCTCGGCCCTGATCGCCGCCAGCCGCGCGGCGGCCTCGGGATCCGACGTGAGCTCGAGGAACACCTCCCGCAGCCGCTCGGGCGTGGCCTCCTCGGTCGGGATGTGCCGCCCGATCCCGAGCTCCTGCAGCCGCTCGGCGTTCTGGAACTGGTCGGCCGCCTGCGGCACCGCGATCATCGGAACGCCGTGGTAGAGCCCCTCCATCGTCCCGCCCATCCCGGCGTGCGTCACGAACGCCGACGCCCGCGCGAGCACCGCGAGCTGCGGCACCCACGAATGCACCTCGACGTCGCCGGGCACCTCCCCGAGCACGGCGGGGTCGACCTTGGCCCCGATCTGCAGCACGACATGCCACCCCAGCCCTGAGAACGCCGCGACACAGTTGCGGTAGAACTCGGGCCGATCGGTGTAGGCGGACCCGAGCGAGACCAGCAGCACGGGCTTCGCGTTCGGCGGCTCCCAGGTGCCCTGGTGCGCGCGGTCGGCGAGGGTCGGCCCGACGAAGGTGATCGTGTCGGGAACCCGGTCGGCGTTGGGCTGGAGAACCTTGGGAATGAGCGCGATGCAGCGCGGGGGCCGCCCGGTGAAGTTGTTGTACGAGATCTCGATGCCGTTCCCGGCCAGCCATGACGTGAAGTCGGCGTAGTAGTCGTCGCCTCCCGGCACCGACCGCACCAGTTCCTCGACACCCACCGCGACCTCCTCCTCGTAGCCGTCCCAGCCGACGTAGGTCGGGGAGAGCTGGACGATCGGGATGTTCCATTTGTGGGCGAGCACGCGGCCGGGGTAGCCGCCGATGTCGTACAGGATGAGATCGGGCCTGTCATCGGCGTAGAGCTTCTCGACCTGCGGAAGCACGTGGACGGCCTCGTCGAAGAACGACTTGAACGCCATGAGGATGTCGTCGTCGGCGTAGGGCCAGGCCTTCCCGGGCTCGGGGAAGACGGAATCGTGCGGCAGCGGCTCGGCGCCGGCGGAGGCGACGGCGTCGGTGAAGTGGGCCGTGGTGGGGAAGGTCACCCGATGGCCGCGCCGGACCAGCTCGGCGATGACGGCCAGCGACGGATTGACGTGACCGTGCGCGGGCACGGCGAACATGGCGATATGAGCCATCGGTAGGAGCGTCTCCAAACGGTAGATCCCGGCAGCGCAAGCCGACCCACCCAACCAGTCGTGGGCGAGGGACGTCCAGGGATTAAGCGCGCCTCACCCCGGACGGGTCACTTGAGGCGCGCCACCAGCGCGTGAGGATCGGCGACGGTCACCGTGAGCCCCGGATGGCGCAGCAGACCGATCGGCTCGATCCCCCGAACCGGCCGGTGGAACTTCAGGCAGGCGCCCAGCCGCGTGTTGGTGCCGAAGGTCAGCCCGCGGTCGGCGAGCGAGACCCTCGGGCCGATCGCCTTGATCGCCGCGTAGGGCCCGCTCACTTCAGCCGAGGCCAGATTTCCGATATCGGTCGCCACCGTCCAGGGACCGAACCACACCCGGATCCCCCGCTCCGTCACCACCAGCCCGCACGTGGCCGGGCGGACACCCAGCAACAGGAGCGGCCACCGATACCGCTCGTCGATCGCGAAGGAGAACACGTCACCGGTCATGACCTGGCCCTACCGCAGTTCTCAGTCCTTCACCCATTCGCCGGTGGACCGCTTGTACGCCTCGGCCCCCGCCCGGTCGATGGACGCCTTGACCACGGAGAAGATCGCGCCCTGAATGGCGGCGGCCACGAGTACCTCGGTCCAGCCGTACTCCGGCGAGTCCGCCGTCGGAGCGTCCTCCCGGCCGGCGGCCAGCTTCCAGACCTGCTTGAAGATCAACCCCGCGACGGCGCCGCCGACCATCCCGCTCAGCGCGCTCGCACCTCTCACTGCCATCTTCTTCATGAGCCCCCTACTGCCCCGCAGATGCGCGACCACCGCAAGGATCTGACGGGATATTCCCGCCGCAGCAGGGCAGTGGCGTCATTCCGGCTGACAGGAGGACGCCTGTGAACGAGGTCTGGAAGCCTGCTCGTCGAGGCTTTCGTCGTGGCCGCAGGAACCGGGAAGAGGGCATCCGCCTGCCTCCCTCGCGACTGCGTTCCATCTCCGTACGCGGCCTCGCGGTGCGCTTCGCCGTCGGCGCGGCGATCTCGATCATCGGCGGCCTGATCGCCGACCAGCGGAGTCTCGTGGTCGGCGGTCTGTTCCTGGCCGTCCCCGCCGTCCTGGCCGCCACGCTGACGAGGGCCCCGAAGGTAGTGGGAGTGGCCGGCCTGATCGGGTTCGCCGGATGGGTCTGGGGCCTGGCGGTGACCTTGCCCGCCTGGCTCGCCCTGGTGATCGCGGTCGTGGCGTGGGTCGCGATCGCCGACATCCTCTACCTGGTCTTCCGCCGCCGGAGCACGTCCAGGACCAGAAAGACGTTCGTCCTCCTCCGCACGGGCACCAGAAGGTTCCACCGCAACACGAACTAAAGGGGACGTCCATACAGCGAGGGTGTCGTGTCCGCTGCCGGGGTGAGCGGCGGCAAGATCGGTTCCGTGGACGAGCAGAGTGACGCCGTCGGCGACGCGTACATCGTGGTCGACACGGGCTTCTGGATCTTCGACAAGAAGGTCGTCATGCCGGTCGGCACGATCACCGAGGTGGACCCGCAGGAGAAGAAGGTCTTCCTGCCGCGCACCAAGGAAGAGATCAAGAACGCACCCGAGGTCGACGAGGACACGTACAGGGACCCGACCTACCGCGAGCAGGTCGGCAACTACTACAACCAGCAGCCGTAACCCCCAGAGCAGCCCGCATCCGACGTCCGGTCCAAGGGGTTCCACCGGTCGCCGGGTGCGGGCTTCCGCGTTTCCCGAGACTTGGAATCACCGGCATGTGCTCAGGTGATGGGCCGTCGCCTCCATTGCTCCTGCACCTTGAGCCGCCGGACGAGGCGTTCCTCGTCTTCGCCCGCGCTCGCGAACACGGTGAGAAATCGCGCCGGGCCCGGTCCCGCTGGTTGCGGCATGCCAGAGATGTCGTCTTGGCATCGGCGGGGTGGGTGTGGTGTGTGAGGGCTTCCGCAGGGCAGACGGGTCTGCAGCTTCACCTCCACCTCTAAGGGAGTCCTGTATGACCATCACCGGCATCATCATCGCCATCATCGTCGGCGCCATCATCGGTGCTCTGGGCCGCCTGGTCGTTCCGGGCAAGCAGCACATCCCGATCTGGCTGACCATCGTGGTGGGCATCGTGGCCGCCTTCATCGGCACCTTCCTCGCCAGCGCCCTGGGCGTGGCGACGACCAGCGGCATCGACTGGATCGAACTGCTCCTCCAGGTCGCCGTCGCGGCCGTCGGCGTCATCCTGGTGGTCAGCCTGTACGACCGCCGCAGCGTCCGCCACTGACCACGGCCGAGCCGCTGCTACGCAGACCCCACCCGGATTCGCCGGGTGGGGTTTTGCATGCCCGACCAGGCGGGGAGCTGCTACGACACACCCGCCGTGGCATCTTCAGTGGAACTCTGGGCATGCAAACGACAAATAGCCCTGCGGTCGGTATCTAAAGGCCAACAACCATAAGCGCACCTTGTTACCTATGGAGCTAGCGGGCGCTTACTCGAACTCGTCCGCCCAGCTTGGGAACCTAGGGCACCAGATCGCCAGGTCCTGACCACCCCGTGCGGGAACGAGCAATCGAGACCCAAGTGTGAGCAGGTCCCGAGGTCGCTTCACGCGGATGGGCTAGGGGGCTGTTTCACCACGTAGAGGGCAACGAGCGCAGTGACTTGGCTCATGATCTGCGTTATATCGCCGCCAGCGAATCCAGCCATGGCGAGCCCTAGCGCGAGGCCAGCGACGATCCCGGAGATAAGCACTGGCTGGGAGCTTGGGGGTAGGCTCATATGCGATTCCTCTCACGTAGGGGTTTCGAGCCGCCCACACTTGAGGACCGTTCCGCAAACGATAGCCCTCAAGTGGTGGGCGGTGTTAGGTCGAACCCTACGCGGGCTAACAGACGTCGACCTGAGGCCACTCGGCCGCAAAGTGGCCACGCATTGTACAGGTACTTAGCACCCAGTACAGCAGAGTATTTAGCAGATCGAGCAGGTCAACGGCATGCGAGTGAAGCGTTAGCACCCATGACGACGTGCTGACATTTAGCTAGACCTTTGGGTGTTAACGCAAATATCACCCTTTCATAACGATCCAAAATTGCGCTCACGAAGCCCACATTTGCCCCATTTTGTGCAACATTCCTCATTTCCGCCCCAGTTAGAGAAGGTCGGTTGCGGCCTCTTCACGGGTCCCTTGATTGCGCCCTGCCGGCCGACCGATCCAAGATCCGCTGGTTGAGCGGGTCTTTCTGCACGCCATGTGGCGCGCTCCGCGAACAGCGCAGTCCGTACTAAACTGGTCTACTGCGACAGCAAGTTTGTGCTTAGGCGGATAGATCGTGGACAGATTCGACATTGGCCGACTTACCGATTTTGACTTCGAAGCGGTCTGCAAGGATCTCTTTGAAGATCATCTAGGAACGACATTAGAGCTTTTCACTCCAGGCCGGGATAGGGGCATCGATCTCAGGCGTCTCGCCCACAACAAAAGAGATGGCCTGCTCGTCATTCAGTGCAAGCACTGGGTCAACAGCAGCTCCAGCAAACTAATCGGACATTTGCGCGATAGAGAGCTTTCCCAAATCAGGGAACTCAATCCCGAGAGATACATTCTCGCAACTTCGGTCCGCCTCACGCCAAACGATAAAGATCGGATAGTCGCCACCCTCGATCCCTTTGTCCGATCTCCAGCCGACGTATATGGCTTACACGAGATCGAGAGCATGCTTCGCATGCGACCGGCCATTGTTAAGAATCACATGCGTTTATGGCTGAACAGTACGGGCGTACTTGAAGCGCTGATTAATAGGCGGATGCTCACTCGTTCGGCCAGTTTTATTGAAGATGCCAGAAGGGCCGCGCAAATATACGTCCCAAATCGAAGCTATGACCGCGCTATCGAGATTCTTAATCAGCGCCACGTATGCATCGTATGCGGGATTCCAGGCATCGGGAAAACGACACTGGCGCGCGTGTTGGCCTTGGCTCACGCGGCACAGGGATACGAGGTTTATGAGATATCAGAAGACATTGAGGAAGTTAATGCGGTATGGAATGAAGGAACTAGGCAATTCTTCTATTATGACGATTTTCTTGGACAAACGGCATTTGGTGATAAGCTAAACAAGAATGAGGATGCCCGCATGGCATCCATTCTTCAGAGGGTAGCGCGATCCAGCAGCAAAAGAATAATTCTTACGACTCGTGAATATATTCTTGAGCAAGCGAAGCACCGATACGAGAAAATTTCCCGATACAATTTCAACCTCGACTCATACACGATAGACGCACGTAGCGACTACACATTCGAAGTCAAAGCTCGCGTCCTCTACAATCAAATCTATCATTCGGAACTGCCGCAGGCGGATAAAGAACTATTCGTAAGCGCTCGGGCCTATATGCCCATCGTGGCACATCGGAACTTCAATCCACGGTTATTGGAAGATGCCCTACAGATTTGCGCTGCGGAGCGCGAACAGACTGATTCTACGCCGCTTCGTCTGCTGAAAACCCTAGATGAGCCTCAATCCCTCTGGGCACACGTAGTAAATAACCAGCTAGATGACACTTGTATCCATCTCCTCTTGGTGCTCTTCTCTCTACGTAGTCATGTGAAAATCGAGGATCTATGGCGAGCATATGAGTCTTTTTGTCGGCATGTGGGCGGCGAATGTAGCGAGCGATTGTTCAAGCGTTCACTTAAGACCCTTGAGCAGACGATGTTGGCGATCACTCAAAACGAAGGGGATACAGAAGTAGGTTTCCACAATCCGTCGGTTGTGGACTATATGAAGATATTCTTGAGAGAGCATCCAAAATTCATGGAGACCCTGCTCTGCTCAGCCGTCTATTTCGAGCAAGTCGACTTACTGTGCACCGTTATTCGAGAACGTCAACTTTCATCTCTGGCCGACACTGTCGGATTTAGGGCAAACATTTCTGAGGCCCTGAGGCGGACGCATCTCACTGAGGGTTGCGCAAGAGAGAACACGCTCTTTGGCCTCATGAGGATTACTGATGTAACCTATCGAATGGCTCGCCTTTTAGAGATCGCCGAGCAGCTTTCCATTAAGAACCTGAACGGCTATATCTCAGGTTTTCTTCGGCGAAATTCTGTAATGAGCCACTCTCGGCATGAACATGTCCAAGTCCGCTTGATTAATGCTCTATGGGATTCAACCCTTCCCGGTGTCCGCTCTCTTCGCAGGGAGCTAACTGAAAGTTATGCAACCAAACTAGTCGACGATATTCATGACTGGGACTCCGCAAAGCGCGTTCAAGACTTCTATGATGGTTTGAGCGAGGAGATGATTTCTAATGATCTCCGCGAAATGGTTCAAGACGCTCTAGATGGCTATGCGGATGAGGTATTTCAGGACGTTGCCGACGGTCGACCGCTTGGGCACTGGGGTACCTTCGATGATGTAGAGGAAATGATCACATACGCGGAAGGTCGCAAGCGAGAATTCCCCTACCTCTCAATTACTAAAAGCATCGTTGCGGACATCATAAACAATCCCTCTTCGAGTCGAGATGATCGGCCGACCTTATTTTCATGGAATGAAAACGAGGAAAGCCCCACTAGCGACGACCTGAATATAATGGGGATGTTTAGATCCTTGAAAAAGGACCTATAGTGCGCGCTGCTCAACCGTGTGTGTCTCCGCAGGGCAGTAGTAGAGTCAACGGCCGCAGGTTCTCACACTACAAAGCTGCCTATGCCGGGCTCAGTCCATGTAAGCCCATCTTGGCGTAGCGCTCGGTAAACCTTCTGGCCCGTTGCTGTGGCGATGCCGTAGATCTCCTGTAGCCGAAGGACAGATGGCACCTGATCGCCGACAGTGAGCTCCCTACGCTCGATCTGCCCTTTGATGTCCTCGTACACCTGGAGCCAAGGTGATTCGACCCCTGAGGCTTTCCATTCGCAGTGCAGGCCCACCACAATCCCGACCTCTGGATCGCATGGCCGAAGTAGTCGAATGGCCAACCTGGCGGAGCCCAAAGATATCGAGCAAAGCGAGCAGCCTCCCGAGCGACAGCGAGGCCCTTCCAGGGAGCGCGAGGGGCGGAGCCCTTCGCAAAGGGAGCGCAGCGACCCCCGGAGCGAACGCGACGGCCGGGGGCGCGCAAGCGGCCCAGGGGGAGCGCGAGGGGGCGCCAGCCCCTTCGCAGCGGGGGCTCGGGGGGTCGTCCCCCCGACCACACCCCGTCCCCCCGATTACACTCCCCAAAGTGATCCAACCTCCCGACTCGGCGGAAACGCAGCAGCGACGTACCGCGATGCTCGGCCGGCTCGCCGAGCTTGCGGCGGAGCACGCGAAAGCGGTGGAAGGTGGCGGTCAAAAGTACGTCGACCGGCACCACGATCGTGGCAAGTTGCTGGCCCGTGAGCGCATCGAGCTCCTCCTCGACCAGGATGCCCCCTTCCTCGAACTCTCCCCGCTCGCAGCGTGGGGCTCCGACTTCCCCGTCGGTGCGAGTGTCGTCACCGGCATCGGTGTCATCGAGGGGGTCGAGTGTGTCGTCATCGCCAACGACCCCACCGTCAGAGGAGGCGCGTCCAACCCCTGGACGCTGCGCAAGACCCTCCGCGCCACCCAGATCGCCCTGGAGAACCGCCTCCCGCTCGTCAATCTGGTCGAGTCGGGCGGCGCCGACCTCCCCACCCAAAAAGAGATCTTCATCCCCGGCGGACGAATGTTCCGCGACCTCACCCGCCTATCAGCAGCGGGCATCCCCACCATCGCCCTCGTCTTCGGCAACTCCACCGCCGGAGGCGCCTACGTGCCGGGTATGTCGGATCATGTCGTGATGGTCAGGGAACGTGCCAAGGTGTTCCTCGGTGGGCCGCCTCTGGTCAAGGTCGCCACCGGAGAGGACGCCGACGACGAATCGCTGGGCGGCGCCGAGATGCACGCCCGTGACTCCGGCCTCGCCGACTACCTCGCCGAGACCGAGCACGACGCCCTCAGGATCGGCCGGGCCATCGTCAAGCGCCTCCATTGGCAGAAGAAGGGGAGAACGCCCAAACCCAGCCGGCCCCCGCTGGAAGACGAAGACGGCCTTCTCGGCATCGTCCCCGAAGACCTTCGCATCCCCTTCGATCCCCGCGACGTCATCACGAGGATCGTCGACGCCAGTGAGTTCGACGAGTTCAAGCCGCTCTACGGGCCCAGTCTCGTCACCGGCTGGGCCACCATCCACGGCCACGACGTCGGGATCCTCGCCAACGCCCGGGGGGTGCTCTTCAGCCAGGAGGCTCAGAAGGCCGCGCAGTTCATCCAGCTGGCCAACCAGTCTCGTACACCTCTGCTGTTCCTGCAGAACACCACGGGATACATGGTCGGCAAGGAGTACGAGCAGGCGGGGATCATCAAGCACGGTTCGATGATGATCAATGCCGTGTCCAATTCCACGGTGCCGCATCTCACGGTCGTCATGGGGGCCAGTTACGGCGCGGGGAATTACGGGATGTGCGGGCGCGCCTACGACCCCCGGTTCCTGTTCACCTGGCCCAGTGCCAAGTCGGCCGTGATGGGGCCGGCGCAGCTCGCGGGGGTGCTGTCGATCGTGGGGCGGGCGGCCGCCGAGGCGCGGGGGCAGGCGTTCGACGAAGAAGGGGACGCCGCGATGCGGGCCATGGTCGAGGCGCAGGTGGAGGCCGAGTCGCTGCCGTTCTTCCTGTCGGGGCGGCTTTACGACGACGGCGTGATCGATCCGCGCGACACTCGTACCGTCATGGGGTTGTGCCTGTCCGCCATCGGCTCGGCCGCCGAGTCGCCCGCCGCCGGTTTCGGCGTCTTCCGGATGTGAGTCAGATGATCAGACGGGTTCTGGTGGCAAACCGGGGCGAGATCGCCCGGCGGGTGTTCCGCGCGTGTGACGCGCTGGGGATCGAGACGGTGGCGGTGTTCAGCGACGCCGACGCGCGTTCGCGGCATGTGGCCGAGGCCGGGATGTCGGTGCGGGTGGCCACATACACCGACATCGAACAGCTGGTCTCGGCGGCGCGGGCCGCGGGGGCCGATGCGGTGCATCCCGGTTATGGATTTCTGTCCGAGGACGCCTCATTCGCTCGGGCGGTGGTCGAGGCGGGGCTGACCTGGATCGGGCCCTCTCCTGAGGCCATCGCGGCGATGGGCGACAAGATCGAGGCCAAGGCGCTGATGGCCGAGGCCGGGGTGCCGTTGCTGCCGACGGTGGCGTTCACCGAGCCGCCGGGCGATCTGACCTATCCGCTGCTTTTGAAGGCGTCGGCGGGAGGTGGCGGGCGCGGGATGCGGGTCGTGCGGTCGGCCGAGGAGCTCGCCGAGGCGCTGGAGTCGGCGGGGCGGGAGGCCGCTGCCGCGTTCGGCGACGGGACGGTGTTCGCCGAGCCGCTGCTCGAATCGGCGCGCCATGTCGAGGTGCAGATCCTCGCCGACGCGCACGGGACCGTCTGGGCGCTGGGCGAGCGGGAGTGCTCGATCCAGCGGCGGCATCAGAAGGTGCTCGAGGAGGCGCCCTCCCCCGGGGTGACGCCGGAGCTGCGCAGGGCGCTGGCCGAGGCGGCGGTGAACGCGGCGCGCGCGATCGGCTACACCGGTGCCGGAACCGTCGAGTTCCTGCTGGCCGACGGGCGGTTCCACTTCCTGGAGATGAACACGCGGCTCCAGGTGGAGCACCCGGTCACCGAGGCCGTCTACGGCGTCGACCTGGTGCGGCTCCAGATCGAGATCGCCGAGGGCGCCGCCCTGCCCGGATTGCCGCCGAGTCCGGTCGGGCACGCCATCGAGGTGCGGCTCTACGCCGAAGACCCGGCCGACGGCTGGAATCCGCAGAGCGGCACGATGCACCGGTTCGAGGTGCCCGGGGTGGAGGCCGAGTTCGGTGAGGGCGGGCTGCGGCTCGACTCGGGGATCGTCTCGGGTGACGTGATCGGCACCTTCTACGACCCGATGCTGGCCAAGGTCATCGCCTACGCCCCCACGCGGGAGGCGGCGGCGCGGCGGCTGGCCACCGCGCTGGCCTCCGCGAAGCTGCACGGGCCGACGACCAACCGCGATCTTCTCGTACGCGTCCTCCGGCACCCCGAGTTCCTCCAGGGCAAGACCGACACGGGCTTCCTGACCCGTCACGACCTGACTCCCCCGGCCGATGTCGAGACCGTGCGCTACTCGGCGCTGGCTGCCGCGCTGGCCCAGGCGGCCCGTCCGAGGAAGACGCTGAACGATCTGCCCTCCGGCTGGCGCAACGTCGTCTCCCAGCCGCACAAGGCGGGCTTCGCCGAGGCCGGGGAGATCAGCTACCTCCACACCCGCGACGGCCTGGTCTCCTCCCCCGAGGCGACCCTCGTCTCCGCCGCGGAGAGCGAGGTCGTGCTGGAGATCGCCGGGGTGCGGCGGGTCTTCGAGGTCGCGAGTTATGACGGGGTCGTCCACGTCGACTCCTCGCTCGGTCCCGTTCGGCTGACCCCGCTTCCGAGGCTGCCGTCGCCCGTGGTGCAGACTCCTCCTGGGTCGTTGCCCGCCCCGATGCCCGGGACCGTCCTGCGGGTCGAGGTCGGTGTGGGTGACGAGGTGAAACCTGGGCAGACGGTCGTGGTGCTCGAAGCCATGAAGATGGAACACCGCATCACGGCCCCCGCCGAGGGGGTGGTGGCCGAGCTGACCGCCGTCGCGGGGCGGCAGGTCGACGCCGGCACACCCTTGGCCGTGATCAAAGAGGTGGAACGGTGACCGAGGTCGTACATCTGACGGTCGAACGGGGAGTGGCCACGGTCACCCTCGACTCGCCGCGCAACCGCAACGCCCTGTCGCGCCAATTGGTC
Organism: Herbidospora sp. RD11066; assembly: GCF_054661255.1. Taxonomy (NCBI): domain Bacteria; kingdom Bacillati; phylum Actinomycetota; class Actinomycetes; order Streptosporangiales; family Streptosporangiaceae; genus Herbidospora; species Herbidospora sp. RD11066. Next base: position 235,918 of record NZ_BAAGDO010000008.1, on the reverse strand, counting down.
GAGGAGCTGTCGGCCCATCTGGAGGCTGCGGGCTCCGACGACGACGTGCGGGCGGTGCTGCTCACCCACACCGGGCCGGTGTTCTGCGCGGGAGCCGACCTCTCTGAGGCGGCGGCCGAGGGCATGGAGGCCGGAACCCGGCGGATGATCGACCTGTTCACCCTGGTCGTCGAGCTGCCCAAGCCGGTCGTCTGCCGGATCGCGGGCAAGGCGCGGGCGGGCGGGCTCGGCCTGCTGGGCGCCTGTGACATCGTCGTGGCCGACGACGGCGGCGACTACGCGTTCTCCGAGGCCCGCCTCGGGCTGGCCCCCGCGATGATCTCGCTGACGCTGCTGCCGCGGCTCGACGGCCGGGCCGCCGGGCGCTACTTCATCACCGGTGAGACGTTCGGCGCGATGGAGGCCCAGCGCATCGGGCTGCTGACGACGGCGGTGCCGCTGCCGCAGCTCGACGACACGGTGGAGACCGTGCTGGAAGGTCTGCGGGCCGCCTCGCCGCAGGGGCTCGCCGAGTCGAAGCGGCTGGTCACCGAGCCGGTGCGCAGGCTCCTGGCCGAGCGCGGCGACGAGATGGCGACCCTGTCGGCCAAGCTCTTCTCCTCTCCGGAGGCCCGGGAGGGCATGAGCGCGTTCCTGCAGAAGCGCCCGCCCGCCTGGGCCGTCTGATGCTCCGCGTCGCCAACTGCTCGGGGTTCTACGGCGACCGGCTGTCGGCCGCGAGGGAGCAGGTCGAGGGCGGGCCGATCGACGTCCTGACCGGTGACTGGCTGGCCGAGCTGACCATGCTGATCCTGGCGGGCAACCGGGCGAAGGGCCGTCCGGGGTATGCGACGACGTTCGTGAAGCAGATGTCCGAGGTGCTGGCGACCTGCCTCGATCGCGGGATCAAGGTCGTGTCGAACGCGGGCGGGCTCGATCCGGCGGCCTGCGCCCAGGCCGTCAGGGAGCTGGGTCTTGCGGCCAAGGTCGCGACCGTGACGGGTGACGACCTGATGCCGTACACGGGACCGCTGGTCAACCTCGACACCGGTGAGACCCTCGCGGCCGATCCCATCACCGCCAACGCCTATCTGGGCGGCTTCCCCATCGCCGCCGCGCTCTCCGCCGGCGCCGACGTCGTGGTGACCGGCCGCGTCACCGACGCGGCCCTGGTCACCGGTCCGGGCATCTGGCGGTACGGCTGGAGCCCGGCCGACCTCGACCAGCTCGCCGGATCGGTGGTGGCCGGGCACATCATCGAGTGCGGCTGCCAGGCCACCGGCGGCAACTACGCGTTCTTCGACGAGATCCCCGACCTGGCCCACTGCGGCTTCCCCATCGCCGAACTCCACGACGACGGCTCGTGCGTCATCACCAAGCACCCGGGCACCGGCGGCGCGGTCACCGTGGGAACCGTCACCGCCCAGCTCCTGTACGAGATCAGCGGCCCCTCCTACCCCGGCCCCGACGTGACGGCCAGGTTCGACACCATCCGCCTGATGCAAGATGGGCCCGACCGCGTGTCGGTGAGCGGGGTGCGCGGCGACCCGCCGCCGCCGACACTGAAGGCCGCCGTGAACGTGCTCGGCGGCTACCGCAACACGATGACGATGGTGGTGACCGGTCTCGACGCCGAGGCGAAGGCCCGCGTCGCCGAGGAGGCCGTCTGGGCGCGCGTGCCCAGGGAGACCTTCGAGCGGACGTACACGGAACTGAACGGAGACCTGCTCCGGATCACGGTCATGGATCCCGACCGGCGCAAGGCGGGCCGCCTGTTCTCCTCCGCCGTGGTGGAGACCGGCCTGGCCAGCTATCCCGGGTTCTACGGCCTGACCCCGCCCGGCGACGCGTCGCCCTATGGCGTCTACTGGCCGGTCGCGGTGCCCAGAGACCTGGTGCGCGTCGAGGTGACCCTCGACGGCTCGGCGGTTCCCTTCGAGGAGCCGGAGCCCGAGAGCGGCGGCGCTCCGGTCGATCGGGCCGAACCCGGTGCGGCCGGGCCGTGGTTCTCCCCGCTGGTGCCGCTGCCGCTCGCGACCGATGGAGACCTCCGACCTCTGGGTCTCGTCGCCGGAGCCCGTTCGGGCGACAAGGGCGGCAACGCGAACCTCGGCGTGTGGGTGCGGAGCCCCGACCACCACGCCTGGCTGGAGAGCTGGCTGACGGCCGACCGGCTGCCCGAGTTGCTCCCCGAAGTGGCCGGATTGCGCGTCGAGCGCTTCGTGTTCCCCAAGTTGCTCGCGGTCAATTTCGTCGTGCACGGCCTGCTCGGCCGGGGCGTCGCGGCCAGCCCGCTGATGGACGCGCAGGCCAAGGCGCTGGGCGAGCGCCTGCGCGCGATACCGGTTCCGCTGCCCTGAGTCCATACCGAAATCCGAACCGGACTGCGGCGAAACATGAGTCCTCCTACAATTGCTCGCAATTGCGACAGTTGTACGGAAGGACACTCCCCATGCGCCTCCGCTTCCTCGGCACCACCTCCGAGGCCACGTCGTGCCCGACGCTCTACGAGACCGACCGCGGCACCATCGTCGTGCAGGGCACGCTGCTGGTGGACCCGGAGGCCAGGGCCGATCTCCGGCACCTCGCCGACGACGAGTCGGCGGTGGAGGTCCCGCGCGAGCTTCTCGTCGAGATCGCACGCAAGGTCTTGACCTGATCACGATTAGGGAGCTCCCTATGGCCTGAGTGGGGAACCGCGGTCTAACTTGGTCCGCACCATGCCGGGAGGGATCGAGTGAGCGGTTTTCAGCAGGCACGCATCGACTTGGGCATCCAGCTCAGGCAGCTCCGCGAGGCCGCTCACCTGTCGGGCAAAGATCTCGCGGAGCGCCTGAACTGGCAGCCGTCGAAGGTCTCCCGCATCGAGAACGCGCGGCAGACCCCGACCGAAGACGACGTGGTCGTCTGGGCGCAGGCCGTCGCCGCCGAACCCGGCGTGGTCGACCTGCTGATCCAGCAGGCGGTCGGCCTGGTCGAGCGGCACGACTCGTGGAAGGCCCGGCACAAGGGCGGGCTCGCGGCGCTCCAGGAGGACGTGCGCGACCTCGAAGCGCGCATCCGCACGCTGCGGATCTTCGAGGCGGGGCTGGTTCCGGGGCTGCTCCAGACCGCGGAGTACTCACGGAACATCTTCCAGAAGGTCCGCCGGGTCTACGAGGCGGTCGACGACGTCGACGCGGCGATCCGGGTGCGCATGCAGCGCCAGGAGATCCTCTACGACCCCAAGCGCCAGTTCCGTTTCGTGGTGCCCGAGGCGGTGCTGCACGTGCGGCTGGCCCCGGTCGACGTGATGCGCGGCCAGATGGACCGGCTGCTGGCGATCACCACGCTGCCCAACGTCGAGTTCGGCGTGATCCCGTTCGAGACGCCGCTGCCGGCCTCCCCGCTGAACAGCTTCGCCATCTACAACGAGGCGCTCGTCGGCGTGGCCACGTTCACCAAGGATCTGCTGCTCAGGGACGCCGACGACATCACCTTCTACGGCCGCGCCTTCGACGACTTCGCGGGCGCCGCCGCCTATCGCGACGAGGCGCGCGCGGTCATCGTCCGCGTGATCGACGAATTGGGGAAACAATCTCCTGATTCGTAAGAGCAATTGCTTGCCTCATGTGACGGGAGCGTGCAATCCTTTTCCCTCAGCCGGGAGGTGATTGTGCGATGGTTGACACATTGTGGTGTCTTGAACGATTCGCCGATGCGACACGGGATCACATCGACCTTTCGGTGCGCCTGTTGAGCGCCAACCCACCCGCGGTCCACGTGCGGAATCGTTTCTCCGAGACGCTCGAGGAAACGGTGACCTGCACCGACCGCGGCGCCTTCGTGACCTCGTGGGGTTACCGGCTCGGCACGGTCGAGTCGGTCGAAGACGCCGCCGCCCGCCTCGCCTACCTGATGGCCGCGCTTCCCGCGTAGTCACGGCCCATGGCCTCGAGGTTCACCAGGAACCTGCGCACATCGGCCTCGCCGTGCTGGACCGACAGCGTCCACTGCTCACACTTGCCCCACGGCGGCAGGAAGACCCCGCCGTTGTGCTGGTAGAGCCAGTGCGCCTGGCCCCATTCGTCGGGGTACTCCAGAAAGTCGCGATAGTCGCGGAGTTTCTGGTGAAATATTACCGAGCCCTTCGCGCCATACGCCTGGACATAACCCGGCATTCCATAAGTCCGGAGAATGCCGGTCACCCCTTCGGCCATTACCGAGCGCAGCCGGTCGAAGTGACGATAAGCGTCCGTATTCAGCACGTCCCGGAGCACGACGGCCGCGACCGCCATGGTCAGCGGATTGCCGTTGAACGTGCCGACCTGCTCGTACACCCCCTCGGAGATCAGCCGCATCAGTTCGGGGGTGCCGCCGATCGCCCCGCAGGGCAGGCCGCCGCCGAGCGCCTTGGCCAGGCAGAGCAGGTCGGGCGTCACGCCCAGTAGTTCGGAGGCGCCGCCGGGTGCGACCGAGAGCCCGGTCTTCACCTCGTCGAAGGCGAGGTAGGCGCCGTGGCGGTGCAGGAGGTCCTTCAGGGCCGCCAGGTAGCCGTCGGGCGGCGGGATGAGCCCGATGTTCATCATGACGGGTTCGAGGATCATGCCGGCGACCTCGCCGGAGTTCTCGATGAGCGCCCGCTCGACGGCCTCCAGATCGCCGAACGGGACGACGACGGTCAGCCGGGCGAGGTCCGGCGGGACGGACACGCTGTAGCGCACGGAGCGGGGACGCAGCGGCGGCCCGGCCTCTTCGACGGTGGGATAGACGCTGACCTGCACGGAGTCGTGGTGGCCGTGGTAGCTGCCCTCGACCTTGAGGATCTTCATGCGCCCGGTGGCGGCGCGCATGAGGTGCACCGCGTCCATGGTGGCCTCGGTGCCGGAGTTGCCGAACCGCCACATCGGCAGCCCGAACCGCTCGGCGAGGAGCCGGGCGACGACGACGGTGTCCTGGGTGGGCTGGGCGAAGTGGGTGCCTCTTCTGACCCGTTCGTCGATGGTCCGCACAATTGCCGGATGGGCGTGCCCGACGAGGTTCACGCCGAACCCGCCGTGCAGATCGACGTACGAGGTGCCGTCGAGGTCGACGACGCGGGACCCCTGGCCGTGCGAGATCCACACGACCCCGGGCGGGGCGTCCTGCCAGTTGGAGGCGACTCCCCCGGGCAAGACATCGGAGCATTCGGTGCGCACGCGCCGGGACTCGACGGTCCTGGCGAGGAACGCGACCTCTTGGAGGGCGATCAGGTCGTCCAGTGCGCGAGCCGTGGTGGGCTCGCTGACGACGGTCATCGTTAGATCCTCTCGGGCAGGGCCGGCGCGCGGCCCGTGAGATAAGCGGTCGCCACGGTGGCGATCCACTGGAAGGTGACGTCCTCGTCGGCCGAGAAGGGCCCCGGCCGGTAGCCGCGTGAGCTCACGCCGCGCTGGACCCCTTCGCAGGCCGCCCAGTCCTGACGGTTGGTGAGGTCCCAGAAGTCGACGGCGTACCCGACGTCGGTGACGCCCTTCGGGAACAGCCACTGACAGGTGACCCGGGTCCGCGTCGCGGTGAGGGGTTCGAGGACGTGCGTCATGACGTAGTCGGGGTGCAGGCTGAGCAGCAGGTTCGGGAACAGGTGCAGGTATTCGACGATCCGCAGCCGCTCACCCTCGATGCCCGGGAGGGGGCCGGCCGCCGAGGCGCCGTCCATCGACATGGTCTCGGCGCCGTCGATCAGGTCCATCCGTCCGCCGGCCCACAGGCCGGTCGGCACGTAGTTGTCGCCGCTGTCGGGCGGGGAGACGGCGCACAGCTCCGGGTGGATCGCCGGGCAGTGGTAGCACTCGTGGTAGTTCTCGACCGCGAGTTTCCAGTTGGCGTCGAGCTCGTATTCGTGGGACGCGGCGACGTCGAGGTCGTTCAGGGTGTACGGGCCGACGATCTCGTCCAGGCCGTCGAGGTAGTCGTGGATGGGCGGCGCCTGGCCGTCGGCGTTGACGAACACGAACCCGTGCCACTCGGTGACCGGGACCTCCACGAGGCCCAGCTTGGGTGCGGGTTCTCCCGGTATGCGGTGCAGGTCGCCTTTCAGGTTGTAGACCCAGTTGTGGTACGGACAGGCGATGAACCTACCCGTCGCACTGGAGCCACAGGGGAGCAGCTCGTGGGCGCGGTGACGGCAGACGTTGTAGAAGCCGCGGAGGGTGGCGTCGTCGTCGCGGACGAGAAGAACGGAGTCGTCGCCGACGGCGACGGCCTTCCTGCCCCGGTTGGGGATGTCGGCCGACCGCCCGGCGCAGACCCACCCACCGGCGAAGACGACCTTCCGCTCCCAGCCGAGCACGTCGTCGTCCGTGTACGCGGCCTGCGGGAGCATCTGGCCGGGAGCCTTGAGACACTCGCGGACCTCGTCGAGGTTCAGCGGAGCGGGGATCATCGGTTCCATTTGCGGTCCTTCAGGATGCGGCGGGTCGCCAGGTAGCCCGCGATGCCCGTTACTCCTCCGCCGCCGTGCGTGGCGGAGCTGCACTGGTAGAGGCCCTTGACCGGGGTGGTGAAGTCGGCGTAGCCGGGGGCGGGTCTCAGGTGGAAGAGCTGGTCGGGGGAGAGTTCGCCGTGGAAGATGTTGCCGCCGAGCAGGCCGTACTCCTCTTCCATCTGGTGGGGGCCGATGACCTGGCGGTGGATGACCGACGCCTTGAAGCCGGGGGCGAGCTGGTCGTAGCCGTCGATGACGCGGTCGGCGTAGGCGTCGAGCTCCTCGGTGTGCGGCGCCTCGTTCCAGGTGTGCGGGACCCACTGCGTGAACATCGACATGATGTGTGTGCCGTCGGGGCAGATCGTCCGGTCGACCGTCGAAGGGATGACCGAGTCGGAGAACGGCCGCTGCGCGGGGACGCCCGACCGGGCGTCCTGGAAGGCCTGCTCGACGTACTCGATGGAGTGGCAGAGCTCGACCGAGCCGGTCAGGTCGGCGCCGGGGTTGGACGGGAAGGTCGGGAGCTCGGAAAGGGCGACATTGATCTTCACGACGCCCGAGCGGGAGCGCCAGCGCTCGATGTCGTGGACGAAGTCGTCGGGGAGGTGCGCGCGGTCGATGTGCTGGAGGAAGGTCGTTTTGGGGTGGGTGGCGGCGACGATGATCGGTGCGGTGAACTCCTGGCCGTTTTCTAGAGCTATACCTGCGGCTTTGTTGCCTTTTATCAGGATTTTTTGGACACGGGCGTCGGTGAGGACGGTCGCGCCGAAGGCCTCCGCCGAGCTGCGGATGGCCTGGCTGACCGCGCCCATCCCGCCGATCGGGTAGCCCCACGAGCCCATCCGGCCGTCGCCGACGTCGCCGATCGTGTGGTGCATCATCACGTAGGCGGTGCCGGGTTCGGCCGGTCCGGCCCAGGTGCCGATGACGCCGTTGATCGACATCACGCCCTTGACCTGCGGCGACTCGAACCACTCGTCGAGGAGGTCCTCGACGGACATGGTGAACAGGCGGACCGCGTCGGCGGTCCCCCGGGTCCGCAGGCCGCGCAGCCCCCAGGCCAGCCGGAGCTGGTCGATGAGGTCCTTCGGCCGCATCGAGCCGACGTTGGGCGGGGTCCGCATGAGGAGCGGGGACAGGACGTCGCCGATGCCCTGGAGCCAGGCCTCGTAGCGGGGCATCGCCTCGGCGTCCTTGCGGGAGAACGCGGCGAGCTGGGCGTGATCGGTGGCCGGATCGCCCGTTTCGGTCAGGAGGGAACGGCCGTCCGGGAAGGGGACGAAGCTGGGACCCATGGGGATGACCTCGTAGCCGTGGTCCTTGAGCCGCAGGTCACGCAGGATCGTGGGGGGCATGAGGCTCATGACGTACGAGAGAGCGGTGACCTTGAAGTCAGGTCCCCAGGGAGTTTCGGTCGTGGCCGCGCCGCCGGTGACCGGACGGGCTTCGGCGACGAGGGTGGAGAGTCCGGCACGGGCGAGATAGGCCGCGGCGACGAGCCCGTTGTGCCCGCCCCCGACAATGATCGCGTCGTATGCGTGTTTCACCGGCTTGAACCCCTTCTGCATGGCGTTACGACCCGGAAAACTTATGCCCGCACGCCTTGCGGCCCATGGGGGCCACACCAGCAGACTAACTGGGCAACCAGTCAGTCTGGCAAGAGGAGATTCGGTACCAGAAAAGGAAGCAGCATGGATCGACGCAGGTTTTTGCTGGTCAGCGCCTTAGCTGCGACGGCGGCATGCGGAGGCGAGCGGCCCGGCCGCCCGACGGGGTCCTCCGCAGTGCCGCTCACGAGAACAGACTCACCGGGTTCGTTGCCCCTGCACGACGACATCCCTCCGATAGCGGACGGCCTCTCCCCGGAGTCCGGCGGGGTGCTCAAGATCTTGAACTATCCCGAGTACGTGTCACCGGACGTGCTGAAGGCGTTCGGGAAGACCCACGGGGTCGAGGTCGAGTTGACGACCTTCAACACGATGGAAGACGCGATCTCCAAGCTCCGGACGCCCGGGGCGTCGTTCGACGTGTGGTTCCCGACCCCTGACGTGATCGGGAAGGCGGCCGTCGGGAAGCTGCTGCGGCCGCTGAACAAGACGTACCTGCCGAACCTGGCCAACGCCTGGCCCGAACTCCAGTCGCCGTTCTACGACGACGGGTCGCGGTATTCCGTCCCCTACTGCGCGTACACGTCCGGGATCGGCTACCGGGCCGACAAGGTGTCCGCCGGGTTCGGGTACGGGCTGCTCTGGGACCCCGCCTACAAGGGCAAGGCGTACCTGATCGACGACCATCGCGAGGGGCTGGCCCTGGCGATGCTCAAGAACGGCTCCCGGGAGATCAACACCGAGGACCCGGTGAAGATCAAACAGGCGGGGACGTGGCTCTCGGAGCTCGTCCCGCTGATGAACATCAAGACCGGGATCGCGGCCTACCAGTTGGTCGCCGAGGGCCAGGCGACGGTCCATCACTGCTGGTCGGGCGACATGATCAACGCGCAGTCGTACCTGCCCGAGGGCGTGGACGCCGACGTGCTCGGCTACTGGTATCCCTCCGACGACCTCGGCGTGGTCGGCACCGACTCGCTCGCCGTGCCCGCCTCCGCGTCGAAGCCGGTGCTGGCCCACATGCTGCTCAACCATCTGCTGGATCCGAAGGTGGCACAGGAGAACTTCTCGTTCACGGGCTACCAGCCGGCGCTGTCGGCGATCACCCCCGAGAAGATGGTCACCGACGAGTTCGTGACCGAAGCGCTGAAGTCGGCGATCGTCACCCCGGACGTCTACGCCCGCAGCCAGCAGATCTTCCAGATCTCCCCGGCGGCGGAAGCGGTCTGGCTCGACACCTGGTCGCAGTTCAAGGCAGGCCAGTGACCGGGGGCGGTGGGGGTTCTTCGGAACCCCCTTCTCCCCTCGACGCTCGTTCGCGGCGAAATGTCGGGGCTCCCACCCGGCGCCGCCGGCCTCGGGGTGGCGGCTTCTGGGCGTTCCTCGCCGCGCCCGGCACGCTCTGGCTGGTGCTGCTGTTCGCGGTGCCGTTCTACGCCATCGCCGCCGTGGCCTTCGGGTACACCGACCCGGTCTTCAACGCGCCCGTCCCCGAATGGGACCCCCGCTACTGGGACTTCACCGCGTTCTCCGAGATCCTCACCCGATCGGTCTCCGGAGACCTGCGCCCCGTCTTCCTGCGCACCCTGCTCTACGTCGCCCTGGCCCTGGGACTGTGCGTGGCCATCGGCTATCCGGTCGCCTACTACGTCGCCCGGCACTCCGGACGGCACCGGGCCCTGCTCCTCGGCCTGATCCTGGCGCCGTGGTGGGTGAACTACCTGACCAGGATGCTGGCCTGGCTCAACCTCCTCCAGGACGACGGCTACATCAACGACCTGCTGCTGTTCACCCGGATCGTCGACGAACCGGTCCGCTGGCTGTCCGGCAACCCGGTGACGGTCGTGCTGGCCCTGGTGTACGGCTACATCCCGTTCTTCATCGTCCCCCTGTTCTCCACCCTCGACCGGATCGACCCCCTGCTCCTGGAGGCGGCGCGAGACCTGGGCTGTTCGGGCCGGGGCGCGTTCTGGCACGTGACGCTCCCGCTGTCCCGGCCGGGCCTGCTCACCGCCTCGGCCATCACGGCCCTGCCGATGTTCGGCGACTACTACACGAACACCATCGTCTCGGGCTCGCCCACCACCACGATGATCGCCAACCAGATCGAGTTCTACCTGCTCGGCGGCACCCGCAAGGAGCTGGGCGCCTCGCTCGTCCTGCTGCTGTCGGCGCTGCTCATGGCGCTGATGATCTACTACTTGATCTCCAGCCGCCGGGCCGAGGAGGGGGTGTCGTGAGACGACGTCCGTGGGTGCTCGCGTCGGTGACGTGGGCCTACATCGTGTGGTCGCTGGTCCCGATCCTGGTCGCGATCCAGTTCTCCTTCAACGACGGCCGCTCTCGGAGCACCTGGCAGGGCTTCTCCCTGCAGTGGTACTTCGGCTCGTCGGGCTCGGTGGCCGAAGACCCGTCGTTGCGCCTGGCCCTGATCAACAGCCTGACGGTGGCCGGCCTGACCACCTTGATCGCCACCCCGCTGGGCGTCGCGATGGCACTCGGGCTGTCTCGATGGCGCGGCCGGACCGGCCGGGTGGTGGGCGGCCTGACGCTGCTCCCCCTGGCCACCCCGGAGATCGTGATGGGCTCCGCGCTCTACCTGGTCTTCACGAACCTGTACCTGTTCATCCCGCTGGGCCAGCCCGCGCAGGTCCTGGGTCACGTGACGTTCTCGGTCTCGTACGTGGTGGTGATCGTCCGCTCCCGGCTCGCGTCGATCGGCACCGACTACGAGGAGGTCGCCCGCGACCTGGGCTGCGGCCGCCTCTCCGCCGTGCGCCTGATCCTGCTCCCCATGCTCGCCCCCGCCGTCTTCGCCGGCGCCATGATCGTCTTCGCGTCGTCGATGGACGACTTCGTCATCTCGGCGTTCCTGTCCCCCGACGCGTCGTCGGTGACGGTCCCCATCAAGCTCTACAGCTCTGTACGCAATGCGCCCACACCCGCGCTCAACGCCCTGGCGACGTTACTGGTGCTCGCATCGGTATTGGCGTTACTCCTCGGCTGGCTCGTTCACCGGCGCCCATTGAGCCGACATCCGTGACCACGGGGGGAGGCACATCGGACGACGCGTCCATGGCCTGCCAGAAGGCCATGCCCGACAGAACGAAGAGAAGGCTGGTCAACAGCCACATCTTCCACGACCGAATGAACAGGAGTAACGCCGGAAGGGCCATGACAAGCCCGATGACCGCCGCCACCATGGCGCCCAGAACCTGATCGGAATCGGCGATGTGCTCATTGCCGGGGATGAACGCATATCGATAAGGCTCGACGCTGAGCGCTATCACTCCGAAAAACAGCGACACCAAATAGAAGAAGACATACAGCACGATGCGCAGCACTCGCCATGCCTGCCGTCTCTGCGGCTCTTCCTCTTCCGGGCCGGCGGAAATACTGCTGTAGGGCATGGGCTCCTCTATCTCTCCATGTCGATCGCCACCTGCGTGGCGTAGAACTCGAAGAACCAGTCTCCCGCGTCGATCTCGAACTCCGACCGCCCCGAAATCACCCGGTGGACAATGCCCTCAAGGGTGTCACCGGCCCGCGGGTCATAGTCGGCGTCCTGCGCGACACGTAACGCCTGGACGCCGGAGAAGACCAGCCGGACATTCACCTTCGAGGGATCGATCTCCCGCCAGTCGTGTGCGTGACTGAAGGACAGGACCAGTTCGGCGGGGTCGACGGATATACCGACGCTCACGAGGTTCGCGTTGTTGTGGAGGTCGATGAGCCCGGTCGGCGTCTCCAGCTCGATGCGGGGAGAATCATCCGACGGCCATGGCGACAGCCCGACGAAGGAAGCCGCCGCCATTGAGGAATTCCCCGCTCTCTCCAGAACCCGTTATACGACGAGAGCACCTACCCGTAGACATATCGCATCAGCAGCGAGAAACCATCGTCACCCCGCCCGTCGGCCACCGCCCGCTCGGCGTAAGCACGGGCCGCGCGCAACGCCCCCGTGTCGAGCCCGGCCCGTTCCGAGGCCGCGATCACGTGGGAGATCGCGGAGCGCGCCGACCGGATCGACGACGCCGTGCCGGGGTGTTCGCCCGTTTCGAGGTTCGAGCCGCACTCGTCGATGAGCGAAGGGAGGATCTCCCCCAGGCCCCGCAGCATCGGCGTGAGTTCCGCCGCCGAGATCCCCTCGGATTCCGCCAGCGCGTAGGAGTGGACCACACCGGCCAGGGCGTTCCAGAACGTGTCGAGGATCGCCACGTCGAAGGCGGCGGCCCGGCCGGGGTCCTCACCCAGGTACATCGGGGTGGCGAGCACCGAGAGTTCGGCCTCCCACCGGGAGAACAGGCCGGTGGGGCCGCTGTAGAAGATCAGGCCGTGAGGGGTTCCGATGGCCGTGGTCGGGCAGGCCACGGCGCCTTCCAGGTAGGAGATGCCCTGGTCGGCGGCCCAGGCGGCCATCTCCCTGGCCCGGTGAGGGGTGTCGGCGGTGAGGTTGACGAGCGTCTTCCCGCGCAGGGCATCGGCGTCGAGGATGGCCGACACCGCGTCGTAGTCGATGACGGAGACCAGGGTGAGGTCGCCGACCGCCTCGGCCACCGTCGCGGCCTCCACGGCGCCTTCCGGGGCCTTGCCCGGAGTGCGGTTCCACACCGTGGTGGGATGACCTGCGGTGACGAATGCCCGGGTGATCGCCTGCCCCATCGGGCCTAGTCCGAGAATCGTGACTGGAGTCATGCCGCGACCTTACAAACACCCACCGACAGAACCCGGCCCCCGCCTTGCGAGTTCTGTGTAGCTTCGGCTGCTCTGTGGATGGCCCCAGGGTGGGCGGTAGCCGTAACGGAACGTCTTTCTGGGACGACGGCGGCGCTCCCGAAGCTAGGAGATGACTCGGGCCACGCCGCGGCGTTCCATCGAGCGGGCGATGATCAGCCGTTGGATCTCGCTGGTGCCCTCCCAGATGCGGTCCACCCGGAGTTCACGGAGGAACCTTTCGGCCACGTTGGTCCGCATGTATCCCCGCCCGCCGAACGTCTGCACCGCCCTGTCAGCGCACCGCCACGCCGCCTCCGACGCGAACAGTTTCGCCAGCGACGCCTTGGCGTGGACGACCTTCCGGTCCGCCCCCGCGTCGGCCAGCGCGGCCACCTCGTAGACCATCAACCGGGCCGCCGCCGCGTCGGCCGCCGAGTCGGCCAGGGGGAAGGCCACGCCCTGGTGGTCGATGAGCCGCGAACCGCCCTGTTCTCGCTCGCATGCCCACGAAACGGCCTCATCCAGTAGCCGGCCCATCGCGCCGACGCAGTGCGCGGCGATGCCCAGGCGCTCCTCGACGAACCAGTTCTGCTGGAGCGCGTCGGCCCGGCCCAGGCCACCGAGAACGGCGTCGTCGTCGACGAGGACGCCGTTCAGGTGCAGGGTCGGGTGGCCGTGCGGGAAGGAGTGCGTGAAGGGCGGATCGTCCAGGTATTCGACTCCGTCGGCTTCGGCGTCGACGAGGAACAGGGTCGGGCCATGACCCTCGGCCACGGCCACCACGATGTGGACGGCCGCGACATCGCCGCTGGTCACGAACCACTTCTCGCCGTCGAGTCGCCAGCGGGCACCCACCCGTTCTGCGGAGGTGGCGATGCCCGAGGGGTCGGATCCGGCGTGTTCCTCGGTCACGGCGTAGGAGACCCATCCGTCGCCACGCAGGGCGGGGCGGAGGTAGCGGTCGATCTGCCCGGAGGTACCGGCGGACAGGACGTTGTAGGCATCCGGGACCCACCACCACAGACCATTGGTGTTCCGCCCGAACTGCTCCTGCACCACGACGTAGTCGGTGGCCGACCACCCCTGGCCGCCGTGCTCGACGGCGTGCCGGCCTCCGTTGAGCCTCGCGGCCAGCGCCGCTTTCATGATCTCGGTGACGTCCGAGGAGGGCAGCCGCCCGAAGGCCCGCTCGGCGGACTCCTCCCGTGGAATCAGTACGTCGTCGACGAAGGCTCTGGCGCGTTCGCGCAACTCGATCTGCTCATCCGACAGCCGTATCAGCGACATGTCGCTCTCCCCAACGATCCCTGACTGGCGACCCAGTCAAATCGGGAAGCGATCATCCTGTCAAGCCACCGACACCGACCTGCCCCGATTCACCCCAGCAAGAAATCCCGGCCGATCACGTTGAGGTCCGTTCGGAGACCGAGAATGTCCTGCGACGGCATACCCACCGGGGGTAACCGACCTCCCAATCGCGATCTGCCCTCATCTCGCGGTTCCCGAACAGGGACAATCAGTCCTCGCCTCCTGGACGAGCTCCCCTATTTCCGGCCGACCCCAACATCACCTGTCGGTCATGCCGGGGATGCCGCTCTCACCCACCGAGACTTGACCAGCGTGCGACCGCTCGCCGCATCGAGCGCGCGCCGAGGCCACTCGAGCGATCAGAAATCGACACGGAAGAACTTCGAGAGCCCTTCACCGCACGAAGGGGCCGTTCAGCACGAAGGTCAGGCGGGAAACGTCGACCGTTCTACGCCGACCTCGCGCGCCGCCGCGATCCGGGCGTGCTCCAGCAGTCGCTTCCGCGACATCGCCCCCGAATGCAGCGTGTAGCGCACCACGAGCCCGTCGAGCATCCCGTCGAGCCGCTCAGCAGCGCCTTGGGGGTCGTCACAGGTGAACTCGCCGGCGGCCATACCTTCCGAGATCACCTCGGACAGGATCTCGATCCAGCCGCCCTCGAGTTCGAGGAGGATCTCGCGCACATGCGGCTCGCGCACCCCGAGCGCCCAGGCGTCGAGCCACAGGATCCAGCTCTGGTCGGAGCGCGAGTTCGGGATATAAAAACGCAGCACCCGGTCGAGGCGCTGAACCGCCGTGCCGGGACCGGCGATGATCTCGCGCAGGCGCCTGACCTCGCTCTCCGAGGTCGCGCGCAGCATGGCGGTGATCAGGTCGTCTTTGGTGGCGAAGTGGTAGTGGATCAGCCCGCCACTGACGTTGGTCGCTTTCGCGATGTCGGAGACCCGGGTGCTGGCGAGCCCACGCTCGAGCACGACACGCCGGGCGGCATCAAGCAGTTCGGCCCGGCGCTGATCTGCCTGATCGGCCCGGCTGCTCCGGGCGCCCTCCGCGCTGCGCACCCGGCAACTCTACCCCAGCACCGCCTCGCGTTGACGACACACCTTGACTGCTGACTGGTCGACCAACCAGTGTGGAGGGGGTGAGACCCGTGCGCCTGCTCGCTCCCCGTTCGGTCGCCGTCGTCGGCGCTTCGACGCGCCCCGGCTCCTATGGGAACCAGGCCGTCGCCAACCTGGTCACCGCCGGTTTCCCGGGCCCCGTGTACGGGGTGCACCCCACGGCCCGCGAGGTCCACGGCGTGTCGTGTGTGCCGACCATCGGCGACCTGCCCATCGCCCCTGACGCGCTCGTGATCGCGACTCCGGCGGCCACGGTGCCCGCGCTTCTGCGGCAGGCGGGGGAACGAGGGTGTGGCGGTGCGGTCGTACTCGCGGCCGGTTTCGCCGAGATCCCGGAAGGCCGGGGGCTTCAGGAGGAGCTCCGCCAGACCGCGCTGACCTGGGACCTGCCCGTCTGCGGGCCCAACGGGAACGGCATCGTCTCCGTGGTCGGCAACGCGCCCCTGTGGGGTGACGCCTACCTGCCCCGGCGGCCCGGCCCGGTGGCGCTGATCTCGCAGAGCGGCAACGTCGCCGTCAACGCCCTGCTCAGCAGGCGCGCGCTGCGACTGCACACCGTCATCTCCTGCGGGAACCAGGCCGTCCTGACCGCGTCCGACTACCTCACCGCTCTGGCCGAACTCGACGGCGTGACGTCGGTGGCGCTCTACCTCGAATCCGAGGACGCGGGCCTGCCGGAGGCCCTCGCGCTGGCGGCGGAGCGCGGCATCCGGGTGGCCGTACTGAAGGCGGGCTCCAGCGAACAGGGCGCCGCCGCCGCAGGGGCGCACACCGGCGCCGTCGCGGGCGACCACCGCGTCCTCAGGGCACTGATCGAGGAGGCGGGCGGCGCCTGGGCCCGCAACCCCCACGAACTCCTCGAACTGGCCAAAGCACTGAGCAGCACCAAGAAACACGACACGCTGTGGAACAACCGAACCGGGGTCCTGGTGGTCACCTGTTCAGGGGGCGATGCCGCCATCGCCGCCGACGAGGCCGCCCGGCTGAAGGTCCCGCTACCGACGCTGAGCGCCGTCACCACCGAGGCGCTGAAAGGCCTTCTCCCCGGTACGGCCACCGCCACCAATCCCCTCGACTACACCGCCGTCATTTTCGGCGAGACCCGTCGAACGGCCGACATCATCACCGCAGCGGGCAGTGACCCGTCGATCGGCGTGCTCCTCGCCTACTACGACCGGCCGGAGACCCTGGATCCCGAGCAGGAAGAAATGTGGGACGCCGCCCTTAACGGCATCACCCAGGCGGCCGACAACCTGGACATCCCGGTCGTGGTGGCCGCCACGCTCCCCGACCTCATGCCGGAAGCCACCGCCGAACACCTCACCGACCTCGGCGTAGTGCCGGTGGCAGGCCTGACCGAGGGCCTGATCTGCGCCAACGCCATGACCGCCCGGCCTGACCCCCGCCGCCTGCGCGCCATCGCCGACTATTCACGCCACACTCAACACGCCCCGGCCGAAGTGCAATACACCTGGCTCCGGGAGGTGGAGGGCAAGGCCCACCTCAAGGCTCACGGCATCGCCGTCCCCGAAGGGGGAATCGCCGATGACCTCGCTCAGGCCGAGGCGCTTCTGCAGAAGCTCGGCACCGTTGTGGTCAAGGTCGACTCCGCCGACGTCCGGCACAAAGCCGCCCACGGCGGTGTCATCCTCGGTGTCTCGACACCTAGGGACCTGGAGAGGGCGCTCAGGCAGATCCCGCCGCCCGTCCTCATCGAGGAGATGCTCCCCCAGGGCGTCGAGGTCATGGTTTCGGTCCGGTACGACGCCGTCACCCCGGTCGTCGTCATCGCCCTGGGCGGGGCCTGGGTCGAGGTCTTCGACGACGCCGCCGTCATCCCGCTCCCCATCACCCCGGAGCGCGTGGCGGAAAACGTACAGAAACTGAAGGCCGCCAGGCTCATCCCGGACATCACGACCCTCGCCCGGACCGCCGTCGCCATCGCCGGCATGACCCTTCGGGAAGGGTTCGTGTTCGCCGAGGTCAACCCCGTCATCCTGCGCGGACGGACCGCGACGGCGGTCGACGCGGTCATGCGCCGAGGGCGCCCTGCAAGTCCATGACGTGGTCCTGTGTCTGCTGGAGCAGGGGGCGCAGGGCTTCGGCCACGTCGGGGAGGCCGAGTTCGATCGCCTGCTCGACCCGCTCCCGATACCGGACGAGCTGGTTCTCCTCCAGCTCCAGGTCGAGGCGCAGAGCCGAGGCCCCGTCGGGGGTGTCGGGGATCGAGGGGACTTTCACGGAAGGGACGCCGCCGAGGAAGTCGATCTGCTGGGCCAGAGCCGAGGCGTGTTCGAGTTCCTGGGTCAGGTGGGCGCGCATCTCTTCGACGATGGGCTGGTATTCGGCGCCCTTGATGGTCGCCGCGTGCTGGGTGTACTGGACGATCGAGCGGTATTCGCTCTCAAGGTCCTCGTTCAGGAGCGCGATGAATGCCTGTTTGTCCATGCGCCTCCGGCTACCCCGCGATCGCGCTCCGACACCACCCGGGCGAGGCCGCGCAGCTGGGCGATCGAGGTGCGCAGGACGTCGACGCTGCTGTCGGGGTCGTCGACCCACCGCACCGGCACCTCGTGGATGCGCAGGCCGCGCCACTGCGCCTTGAGCAGCAGTTCGGTGTCGAAGAACCAGGCGTCGTCGGTCACGTGGGGCAGTAATGCGCGGGCGACGGGGGCGCGCAGCGCCTTGAAGCCACATTGCGCGTCGCTGAAGGTCGCGCCGACCCCGCGCAGCAGGCGGTTGTAGCTGCGGGAGATGAGTTCGCGTTTGCGGCCCCGGACGACCGAGGCGCCGGGCGCGAGCCGGGTTCCGACCGCGATGTCGGCCTCCCCCGACAGCAGCGGCGTGACGAGCGGCACGAAGGCGGCCAGGTCGGTGGACAGGTCGATGTCCATGTACGCCACCACGTCGGCCTCGCTCCACGACCAGGCCTCACGCAGCGCCAGACCCCGGCCCTTGCCCTCCAGGCGGATGGTCCGGACATTGTCCAGTGATCTGGCCACCGACCAGGTGCCGTCCGTCGAGCCGTTGTCGGCGATGGTCACCTGGGCAGGGAACGGGCATTCCCGCTTGAGGTGGTCGAGCAGTTCCATGACGCTCGACGCCAGCACCCGTTCCTCGTTGTAGACGGGCAGCACGATTTCGATCACGCGGCGGTTCCGGGCAGCACGACCGTCACCGTGGTCCCGCCGTGCGGGCCGCTCGCCAGGTCCACGCGTCCTTCGGCGGCGCGCACCGCCTGGGCCACGATGGCCAGGCCGAGGCCCGAACCGGGCAGGCTGCGCGCGGCGGGTGAGCGCCAGAAGCGTTCGAAGACGTGCGGAAGCTCCTCGTCGGCGATGCCTGGGCCCTCGTCGCGGACGGTCAGTTCTCCGTCCCGCAATCGAACGGTCACCGTGCCCCCCTCTGGGCTAAACTTGACCGCATTGTCCAGAATGTTAACCGCCGCGCGCTGCAACCCGCGCACGTCCCCGCACACCCGCCACGGGGACAACTCCACGTCGAACACCAGCCCGGGGCCGCGGCGCCGGGCGCGGTCGACGGCGGCGGACACCACGTCCTGGAACTCCACCTCGCCGACCGCCCCGGCCGTCTCGGCGTTGCGGGACAGTTCCAGCAGGTCGGCGATGAGGGAGGACATCTCCTCGAACTGTTCCTTCACGCTGACCAGCAGCAGCCGCTTGGCGTCGGGCTCCAGCGGGCGGCCGGTGTTCTCGCTGCGGAGCAGCAGGTCGATGTTGGTGCGCAGCGAGGTCAGCGGGGTGCGCAGTTCGTGGCCCGCGTCCGAGACGAGCTGCCGCTGGCGGTCGCGGGAGGCCGCGAGGGCGGCGGTCATGGTGTTGAAGGCGGCGCCGAGGCGGGCGATCTCGTCCTTGCCGTCGACGGGGATGCGGATCTCCAGGTCCTCGGTCCTGGCCACGTGTTCCACCGCGCCGGTCAGCGAGGCGACCGGGCGCAGGGCGGTGCGGGCGAGAGAAAGCCCCGTGAGGCAGGCGCCGAGCACGCCGACGGCGCAGACCCCGGCGAGCACCAGGCCGAGCACCCGCAGCGAGGTGTCCATCTCGCGGGTCGACCGGAAGACGGTCAGCGCGGTGCCGGGCTTGAACGACTCGGTGCGGGCGATGACGGGCGTCTGGTACTTGCCGCGCAGCACCCCGTCGCGGACCACCGGCGCGCCGTCGGCGGAGGCCAGCGCCCATTCGGCCGGAAGCGGGTCGAGACTGGACGAACCGCCCTGGCAGACCGACCCGTCCGACCGGACGAGCTGGAAACCGCGCCCCGACGGGTCCCACGGCAGGTCGCTGTCGTCGTGGCCGCAGCGGGCCAGCGCCTGGGCCACCTGCCCGTCGAGGACGGGGAAGGCCTCCAGCGACTCGATGAGCTGGTCGCGCATCTGGTCGCGGACGATCAGCCAGCTCGCCCCCGCGCACACGGCGATCGCGACGGCCACCGCCACCGCGATGACGAACGTCACGCGCCGCCGCAGGCTCACGACGCCGCCTTGAGGACATAGCCGACACCGCGCACGGTGTGGATCAGCCGGGGTTCCCCGTCGGCCTCGGTCTTGCGGCGCAGGTACATGACGTAGACGTCCAGGGAGTTGGACGACGGCTCGAAGTCGAACCCCCACACCGCGCTGAGGATCTGCTCCCGGCCGAGCACCTGGCGCGGGTGTGCCAGGAACAGCTCCAGCAGCAGGAACTCGGTCCGGGTCAGGTCGAGGGGCCGTTTGCCGCGCCGGACCTCCCGCGTCTGCGGGTTCATCCGCAGCCCCTCGAAGGTCAGCTCGTCGGAGGCGGGCGCGGCCAGGGTGCTGCGCCGCAGCAGGGCCCGCACCCGGGCCAGCAGTTCGTCGAGTTCGAACGGTTTGACCAGGTAGTCGTCGGCGCCGGCGTCCAGGCCGGAGACCCGGTCGCCGACGGCGTCGCGGGCGGTGAGCATGAGGATCGGCACGTGGTCACCGGCCGCGCGCAGCCGCCGGCAGGTGGTCAGCCCGTCGAGGCGCGGCATCATGACGTCGAGCAGCACGGCGTCGTAGGGGGCGTCGTAGGGCTCGCGCTGGAGTTCGGCCAGCGCGGCCAGCCCGTCGGAGGCCGTGCCGACCCGGTATCCCTCGAACTCCAGGCTGCGCCGCAGGGCGTCACGCAGGGCGGGTTCGTCGTCCACGACCAGGAGCCGGGGTGTTTCTTCCGTCACGTTTCACACGGTAACGACCGCCTCTGAGAAGACCCTTAACGTCCCAGAACGGCCATCGCCGCGTTGTGGCCGGGGATCCCGCTCACCCCGCCGCCGCGCCTGGCTCCCGCCCCGCACAGCAGCAGCCGTTCGTGGGCGGTCTCCACGCCCCAGCGGCCCTCTCCCTCGGCGTAGGGCCAGGAGAGGTCCTGGTGGAAGATGTGCCCGCCCGGGAGGGCGGCGTCCTTCTCCAGGTCGAGAGGGGTCTTGGCCTCCAGGCAGCCGGGCAGCAGGACGCCTTCGATGGGCTCGGCGAGCACCGAGTCGATCGAGGCCAGGGTCCGGCGGACCGCCTCCTCCTTGGCCCCGGGGCGGTCGAACAGCCGCGCGGGCATGTGCAGGCCGAACAGCGTCATCGTCTGCGCGCCGGATCTGCGCAGCTCGGGGCCGAGGATCGAGGGGTCGGTCAACGAGTGGCAGTAGACCTCGGCGGGCGGCAGGCCGGGGATCTCCCCCGCCGACGCCTGCCGGAACGCGGCGGCGAGCTGGTCGCGGCTCTCGTTGATGTGGAAGGTGCCGCTGAACGCCTCGCGCGGGTCGACCGACCGGTCTTTCAGCTTCGGCAGCCGCTTCAGCACCATATTGATCTTGATCTGGGCGCCTTCGGGCCGCTCGGGGCTCTCCTCGCCGAGCAGCCGCGCGAGCGTGAAGGGCGGCAGGTTCGCGAGGACCTTCCCGCCGGTCACGGTGTGCTCGCCCGTTTCGTCTCGGTACGTCACCTCGCCCGTCGCCGGGTCGATCGCGACCACCTCGGCGTTCACGCGGATCTCCGCGCCCGCCTTCCTGGCGATGTCGGCGAGCCCGCCCGTGACGGCGCCCATGCCGCCGACGGGGACGTTCCAGTCGCCCGTCCCGTCGCCGATGACGTGGTAGAGGAAGCACCGGTTGGCCAGCAGGTCGGCGTCGGGGTCGGCGAAGGTGCCGATCAGCGCGTCGGTCAGCACCACCCCGCGCACCACGTCGTTGGCGAACCGCTCGTTCACCACCTGGCCGATGGGACGTTCGAACAGATCGGTCCACGCGTCCCCGACCAGCGCCTTGAGACGGTCGCGTGGCACCAGCGGCTCGATCAGGGTGGGCGCGATCGCGGTCGCGACGGCGGCCGTCATGGCGTAGAAGCGGCGCCAGGCGACGATCTCGTGGCCGCCCCCGGTGATGTTCGCGAACGAGGCGGCGGTGCGGTCTTCGTCGCCGCCGTCCACCAGGAGACCACCGGTTCCGACCGGGGTGTACGACGAGAAGCGCCGCCGCCGGAGATCAAGGGGCAGCCCGAGGTCCTTCACGACCTTCGAGGGCAGCAGGCTGACGAGGTAGGAGTAGCGCGAGACCCGGGCCTCGACGCCCGGGAAGGCCTGGGCCGAGACGGCCAGGCCGCCCACGTGGCCGAACCGCTCCAGCAGGAGCACGCTCTTGCCGGCGCGGGCGAGATAGGCGGCGGCGACCAGGCCGTTGTGACCGGCACCGGCGATGACGACGTCGAACATGGTGGAACCCCTCGTTTTCGTGACTGGACGAAAGCGGATGTGGGGCTAGAGACCGGTCTGCCAATGGGGCTGCGGCTGGGACACCATGCCCGCACCCTACATTTGTGAGTGCTCTGGGACCACCTGCGACGTATGGGGAAATTTCAATGATCAAGCGTTCCGAGGAAGTGGCGACGGCGCAGGCGGAGGGACGCCCGGTGGTGGCGCTGGAGTCGACCATCATCTCCCACGGCCTGCCGCAGCCCAGGAACCTCGAAGTGGCCCGTGAGCTGGAGGGTCTGGTCCGGAAGGGTGGAGCGGTCCCGGCCACGATCGCGGTGCTCGACGGCGTGCCGCGCGTCGGGCTCACCGACGAGGAGCTGGTCCGGGTCGCCACCGAGCCCGGCCTGCGCAAGCTCGGCTTCCGCGACCTGCCGCCGTGCGCGAACCTCGGGCTGAGCGGCGCGACCACCGTCTCGGCGACCTCGTTCCTGGCCGCGCGGGCCGGCCTGCGGGTGTTCGCCACCGGCGGCCTGGGCGGCGTGCACCGCGGTTACACCTCCGTACAGGACGAATCGGCCGACATCGACACCCTGAGCCGCACCCGGATCACGGTCGTCTGCGCCGGGGTGAAGTCGATCCTGGACGTCCCCGCCACCCTCCAGCGCCTGGAGACCCGCCAGGTCACCGTGGTCGGCTTCCGCACCGACGAGTTCCCCGGCTTCTACCTGCACACCTCCGGCGAGCCGGTCGACTGGCGGATCGAGAGCGCCGAGGAGGCCGCCGGCATCATGCGCGCCCAGGACGCCCTCGGAGGGCCCGAGACCGCGCTGATCGTGGCGAACCCCGTACCGGAGAACGAGCAGTTGGACCCGGCCCTGCACGACCGCGTGCTCGCCGCGGCCCTGAACGCCGCCGAGACCAGCGGCGTGACAGGTCAGGCGATCACCCCCTACTTGCTGGAATACCTGGTCGAGGCCACCCAAGGCGCCTCACTTGAGGCGAACCTCGCGGCAGTACGCGGAAACACCCGCCTGGCGGCGGAAATCGCGTCATCCTGGACGCCGGAGATCTGAGGGACGCATGAGGGGGCTATTGGTGATCGGCGATGTCGTGACCGACGTCGTCGCCCTCCATCGGGAGCCGGTCGCCGCGGGCACCGACACCGAGGCCGACATCGCGCTGCGGCCGGGCGGCTCGGGAGCCAACACCGCGGCGTGGGCGGCCCACCTGGGCGGCGACGCCCGGCTGCTGGCCCGCGTCGGATCCGACACGGCGGCGTGGCACCTGAACGCGCTGAGCGGCGTCCAAACCCATGTGACCGTCGACCCCGGCCGCCCGACCGCCATGGTGATCTCCATGGTCGACGGCGCCGGGGAGCGGTCCTTCCTCACCAACCGGGGCGCGGCACGCCATCTGGGCCCCGGCGACTGGAACGACTCACTGCTCGACGGCGTCGGCTGCCTCCACCTGTCCGGCTACCTCATGTGGACGCCGGAGGGACTCGAACTGGCCCGCATCGCGATGGACGCGGCCAGGGACATCACCGTCAGCGTCGACCCGGCCTCGACCCGGTTCCTGCACGACTTCGGCCCCGAACGTTTCGTGGCCGAGACACGGGCAGCAGACGTGATCATCCCCAACCGCGACGAGGCACTCGTGCTGACCGGAGCCACCGAACCCGAGCGGGCGGCCGAACTCCTCGGCTCCCGCTATGACACAGCGGTTGTGAAGCTCGGCCCGGCGGGCGCGCTTCTCGCCCAAGACGGGCGTATCGTTGCTCGGGCCGGTGCCGTCGCGACGGGACCGGGTGACCGCGTCGTCGACTCCACCGGCGCGGGAGACGCGTTCGCCGCCGGGTTCCTCACGGCACGACTCGCGGGTTCCACCGGTTCAGAAAGTCTCGAAGCGGGCTGCCGCGCAGGCAGAGGGGCCGTTGGCCTCGTCGGCGGACGTCCCCCGGCCGTCAAGAACGCAACTGAGCTTTACCCTATTGACACCAATTGATAGCTTGCGGCGTAAGCTGCACCATTAGCAACAAGCGTCACTCTCGGGAGGGTGCGGTCAACCGATGGACGCCGAGTCAACGATCTGCCTGAGCGATCTGGTTCCCGCTCTACGCTGGAGCCGCCCCCAGCAGGTGGCCGAAGTGCTGGCCGACCCACGCCTGCCCGGTGGCTGGTGGGGCTCCGTCGCGCTGGGTCGTGCCCTCGGCACGACCGGAGTCGACTGGGTCTGCGAGCGGCTCGCCCGGCTCGCCGTGACTCATCTCGACCATCTGCCGCTGACCGATTTCATGCCCGCTTTGCAGGTGCACACGGTCGACCGGCAGCTGCCCGGCTGGCCCGAGCCGGTGCGCTCGGTGATCATCGGCCTGGGCGGCTGGACCCGCCTCCGCCGGCTCACCACCGCCGACCTGGCCACCCCGTCGGCCGCGGCCTCCTCCGAGGTCGTGCTCACGGCGGTGTTCAAGGAGATCTTCGCGCACATCCGCATCGAGATCACCGCCGACGCCGCCGCGCAGGCCC
The DNA here is from genome assembly GCF_054661255.1 of Herbidospora sp. RD11066. Taxonomy (NCBI): domain Bacteria; kingdom Bacillati; phylum Actinomycetota; class Actinomycetes; order Streptosporangiales; family Streptosporangiaceae; genus Herbidospora; species Herbidospora sp. RD11066. The sequence goes on along the minus strand of NZ_BAAGDO010000008.1, from coordinate 211,516 downwards.
CCGCGCAGCCCGCCGCCGCGGCCGCCCCGGCCAAGCAGCAGGCCCCCGCCCCGCAGAAGGCGCCCGTCGCCGGTCCGCTGGCGGCGCCCGTGCCGTCCGTCGAGGAGACCGGCATGATGGCCGCGATCCCCGCCCTCCCGGCGCGCCCGGTCAACGGCGTCAACGGCGGGAAACCGGCCGTCAACGGCACCCCCGTCGTGCCGGCCCCGGTCAAGGAGCCCGAGAAGAAGCCCGCGCCGCTCAACACGGCCGAGCACCCGATGGTCGGCCTGGTCGAGCACCTGTTCCGCGAGTGGAACCAGCTGGAGCGCGCGGTCGCCGCGCAGCGCCTGTTCGCCGCCGAGCCGATCAGCCTCCGCACCCTCGCCCACGAACTCGGCGTCGACCGTGAGCTGCTGTCGCAGGCCCAGCGCACCGCCGAGGAGCGGGTGCTGATGTGGCTGCGCTCCCCCGACTCCGCCGCCCTGACCGGCCACCTGTTCGGCCTCACCGAGTGGCTCGGCACCGCCGCCACCCAGGAACAGCTCATCGCCGCCGACGCCTCCCACCCGATAGAGGTCCCGGCGCTGCGTACGCCCCTGTGGCGTGTCCTGGTGACCCTCATGCCCGACCGCCGTCTCCAGGACGGCTGGCTCGTCGTGGGCGACCTGGGCGGCCTGCGCGACCGCACCCGCCAGCTTCTGTCGGCCCACGCGGCCGACGCCGACGTGATCGAGCTGCTGGGTCAGCTCGGTATCCGTTCCCATTCCGCCAAGGCCTGGATGGAAGCCCTGCCGAAGAGCCTCACGAACCCGACCGCAGCGAACGGCGGCGCCCCCGTCGGCGACGCGCCCCTGCCCCGCCGGACCCCCGGCGCCAACGGCCACCCGGCCCGTCCGGCGGGCGTGCCGATACCGAAGATGGCGCACAGCGGACCCGACCCCCAGACCGCGCTGGCCGCGCTCAACGCCCTCACGGGCGGCGCGCCGCGACCGCACCTGGTGCCCAGCCCGCGTTCGACGCCGAGCCCGGCGTCCGACCCGCGCCGCTGGCAGCGGATCGACGTCACCAGCGGGCACCTGCGCGGTGAGCCGGTGGCGGTGCCGGAGAACTACGCGGCCCAGCTCGGCATGCGTCCTGGCACCCTGCTGTCGGTGACCGGCCCCGGCGACAACGCCGTGGTGCTCGTGTGGCGCGACCGGCAGCCGGTCTTCGACTCGCTGCAGCCGGTGCTGATGCGGTTGAACGCGCGTCCGGGCGACTCGGTCTACGTGACCGTCGACGGCTACCGGCTCGACGCCCAGCTGACGTCCTAGGACGTCTTGGGGCGGAGCAGCTTGCGGTAGTAGGTGGCCGACACCTCGTAGCCGGTCGCCTTGTAGAACTCCGCGGCGCGGCGCGTGGCCAGCGACACGTATCCCGCGTCGCGGCTGCGCGCCCACTGCTCGAACTCCTCGAGCAGGTGGCGGCCCAGGCCGAGACGGCGGAAGCCGGCCTCGATGATCGCCTCCTCCACCCACGCGACCCGGCCGTTGGCGAACAGGGTCAGGTGGGTGAAGCCCAGGAGGTAACCCCGGACCGTGCCGTCGACGGTGGCCACGAGGAGGAGCGCCTCCTCGTTCTCCAGGAGCTCCGGGAACGCGGCGTCGAACGAGGCCCTTTCGGGCCGGAATGACACGGCGAATTCCCGGGCCAATGCGAAGATCTGCTCCGCATCGGTCTTCTCTGCTCTTCGAAGCTGGAGATCACCGGACGTCATGAGGCGACTCTAGGATCCGTCCGACCTGCGCGTCCATCACCGGGATGCGGTCACCTGGCTACTGAGGCAGCCGAAACGTCAGCCTTAAGGGAAGTTTAAGCAGGTGGGAAGTGGTACGTCCGGCCACGTACCACTGGTGGTAATGGTGCCAAACTTTCGCACTTTATCCGAGCATGATCGAGTCACCCTCGACCTTGATCGGCACCTCGGGGAGCGGCTGGGGAGCGGGGCCGCCCACGACCGAGCCGTCGGCGATCGAGAACTGCGAGTTGTGGCACGGGCAGACGATCTTGTCGGCCTCGATGCTCTTGACCTTGCAGCCCTGGTGGGTGCAGACCGGGCTGAAGGCCTTGTACGTGCCCGCCTCCGGCTGGGTGATGACGGCCTGCTCGGTGATCACGCCACCGCCGACCGGCACGTCGGCCGTCGCCGCGAGGGCGGCGCCACCGGCCGCGGGGGCGCTCTCGGCGGGAGGCGCCGCGTCGGTCCCGGCGGGGGCCGGCTCGGCGGTCGTGCCCTGCTCTCCCGAACACGCCGCGACCGCGACGCCGACCCCGGCCAGCGCGGCGGTGCCGATGGCGCGACGACGAGTGAGGTTCAGGTCCACTTTGATGCCCTTCATGTGGGTTGCGGGGATGTCGTACAAGACAGACAACCAGCAGCCGGGAGTGGACCTGTCCTCTTGATCGGGTTTCTAAGGATTAATTAATCGTGGTCAGAGGCCTCCGAGGCCCAGTTCACGGGCGATGAGCATGCGCTGGATCTCGCTCGTGCCCTCGCCGATCTCCAGAATCTTGGCGTCCCGGTAGAAGCGGCCGACGGGGTACTCGTTCATGAAGCCGTAGCCGCCGAAGATCTGAGTGGCGTCGCGGGAGTTGTCCATGGCGGCGTTGGAGGCGGCCAGTTTGGCGATGGCAGCCTCCTTCTTGAACGGCAGGCCCGCCAGCATCTTCTCGGCGGCGTGGTAGTAGGCCAGGCGGGCGGTGTGCACGCGGACCTCCATGTCAGCGATCTTGAACTGGAGCGCCTGGTAGTGGCCGATCGGGTGGCCGAAGGCGTGCCGCTCGGCGACGTACCGGACCGATTCGTCGACGCAGCCCTGGGCCAGGCCGACCGACAGGGCCGCGATGGCGATGCGGCCCTCGTCCAAGGTCTGGAGGAACTGGGCGTAGCCCCGGCCGCGCTCGCCGAGGAGGTTCTCGGCCGGGACCCGGCAGTCGGTGAACGACAGCTCGCGGGTGTCGCTGGACGACCAGCCGACCTTCGAGTACTTCTCCGAGACCCCGAGGCCCGGCGTGCCGGCCGGGACGATGATCGTGGAGATCTCGGGCTTACCGTCGGCGCGCTTCCCGGTGATCGCGGCGACCCCGATGAAGCCGGTGATGGACGTGCCCGAGTTGGTGATGAACGCCTTCGAGCCGTTGATCACCCACTCGCCGCCGTCGAGGACGGCGGTGGTCCGCATGCCGCCGGGCACGTCGGAGCCGCCGCCCGGCTCGGTCAGGCCGAACGCGCCGAGCTGGGTGCCTGCCGCCAGCTTCGGCAGCCACTGCGCCTTCTGGGCGTCGGTGCCGAAGCGGTGCAGCGGCATCGCGCCCAGCGAGACGGCCGCCTCCAGGGTGATCGCCACACTGGAGTCGACCCGCGCCAGTTCTTCGAGGGCGAGGCAGAGGGCGAAGTAGTCGCCGCCCATGCCGCCGTGCTCCTCGGGGATGGGCAGGCCGAACAGGCCCATCGCGCCCATCTTGCGGACGATGTCGTAGGGGAACTCGCCCTTCTCGTAGAGGTCGCCGATCACGGGGGCGACCTCGTCCCGGGCGAACGCCTCGACGGTCTTGCGCAGATCCTCGTGGTCTTCGGTGAGCATTTCAGGACTCCTGGGTGAGTGCGCGGACCACCGCGCTGGGGCTGGGGCGGCCGAGCTGTCCGGCGAGCCAGTGGCTGGTGGCGGCGAGTTCGCGAAGGTCGACGCCGTGCCGGATGCCGAGGCCGTCGAGGAGCCAGATCAGGTCTTCGGTGGCGAGGTTCCCGGTGGCCGACTTGGCGTAGGGGCAGCCGCCGATGCCGCCCGCGCTGGCGTCGATGACGGTGATCCCGTGGCGCAGGGCCTCGACGACGTTGGCGAGGGCCTGGCCGTAGGTGTCGTGGAAGTGGACCGCGAGCGGCCTCTCCCGGGGGAACGCGTCGAGCAGCGCGCCGACGTGCCCCGCGGTGGCGACGCCGATGGTGTCGCCCAGGGACAACTCGGTGCAGCCGAGGTCGAGGAGCCTGCTGCCGACGTCCACGACCTGCTCGATCGGGACGGGGCCCTCCCACGGGTCGCCGAAGCACATCGAGACGTAGGCGCGGACCGTGAGCCCGTTGGCCAGGGCCCTGTCCACCACCGGGGCGAACATGTCGAACTGAGTCGTCAGCGACCGGTTCAGGTTGCGCTCAGCGAAGGTCTCGGTGGCGCTGCCGAAGATCGCGATCTCGGTACAGCCGAGTTCGAGCGCGCGGTCGAGCCCGCGCTCGTTCGGGACCAGCACCGGGTAGCGGACACCTTTTCTCCGGGGGGCGATCTTGAGGAGGTCCTCGGCGTCGGCGAGCTGCGGGACCCATTGCGGGTGGACGAAACTCGTCGCCTCGATGACCTTCAGGCCCGCCGCGGCGAGCCTTTCCACGAACTCGGCCTTGACCTCGACCGGGACGATCGCCTTCTCGTTCTGGAGGCCGTCGCGGGCGCCGACCTCGTAGATCGTGACCTCTTCGGGAAGACCGTCGATCTTGTACGTCATGCTCCCGCCTCCACGATCGCGAGGACCTCGTCGAGGGCGACCTGCTGACCGGCGCGCACGCCGAGCGTGGTGAGCGTGCCGTCGATGGGGGCGGTGATGGTGTGCTCCATCTTCATCGCCTCCACGATCAGCAGCGGCTGCCCCTCGGTGACCTCATCGCCCTGGGCGGCCTTCACGACCAGGACCGTGCCCGGCATGGGGCTGCGGACCGCGCCGTCACCCGCCTGGGCGGCGGCCGACCGCTCCTCGATGGGCTCATGCTTGGTGATCTTGTACGTCTGTCCTTCGGCATGCAGCCACAGGGTCGAGCCGTCACGGGCCGTGGTGAAACGCCTGGTCACACCGTCAGACTCCGGCGCCTCGACGATCTCGCCCCGCACTTCCAGAAGGTGGGTCGGCGGGCGGTGCCGGCCGATGCGCCAGCCGTCGGGGATGTCCCAGGGATCGTCGGAGGCCGGCTGCGGCGTGAAGACCCTGGCCGCCTCCGTCAGGACGTATCCGGGAGTGGGCGGTTCTGCGGGGTCGAGTTCGCGTTCGACGAGCCCGGTGTCGAGGTGGCCCTGCCGGACCCGGTCGTTCCGGAGGAGCCGCTGGAGGAAGGCCAGGTTCGTGGTCACACCGAGGATGACCGTTTCGCCCAGCGCCTGGTCGAGCTTGGCCAGCGCTTCCTGTCGCGTCGGCGCCCAGGCGATGACCTTGGCGAGCATCGGGTCGTAGCCGGTGCCGATCACGCTGCCCTCGACGATGCCCGAGTCGAACCGGACCTCCGGCTCCCGGAGCGCGAGGACGCGGCCGGTGCTCGGCAGGAAGCCCCGCGCGGGGTCTTCGGCGTAGACGCGCGCCTCGACGGCGTGACCGTCGAGCCGGATGTCGTCCTGGGTGAGCGGCAGCCGCTCCCCCGCCGCCACTCTGAGCTGGAGTTCGACCAGGTCGAGGCCGGTGACGAGTTCGGTGACCGGGTGTTCGACCTGGAGGCGGGTGTTCATCTCCATGAAGAAGAACTCGCCGGTGGCGCCGTGCACGATGAACTCGATGGTGCCCGCGTTGACGTAGCCGACGCTGCGGGCGGCCTCCACGGCGGCGGCGCCCATCTTGGCGCGGGTGGCGTCGTCGAGGAGGGGCGAGGGGGCCTCTTCGATGATCTTCTGGTGCCGGCGCTGCAGGCTGCACTCACGCTCGCCCAGGTGGACGACGTTGCCATGGCCGTCGGCCAGCACCTGGATCTCGATGTGGCGAGGGCTCTCGACGTACCGCTCGATGAGAAGGGTGCCGTCACCGAAGGCGGCGAGCGCGGTCCGCGCGGCCGAGGCAATGGCCTCGGGCAACTCCTCTTTCGAGTGGACCAGAACCATGCCCTTGCCGCCGCCACCGGCGGACGGCTTGATCAGCGCGGGGAAGTCGCGGAAGTGCTCCAGGCCGGTGGACGCACCGGGGACGACGGGGACCCCGGCGGCGGCGACGGTCTCCTTGGCCCGGATCTTGTCGCCCATGGCCTCGATCGCCTCGGCGGGCGGCCCGACGAAGACGATCGCGTTCTCCCGGCACGCCTTCGCGAAGTCGAGGTTCTCGGAGAGGAAGCCGTAGCCGGGGTGGACGGCCTGGACTTGTGTCTTCCGGGCCGCCTCGATGACGTCGGGGATACTGAGATAGCTTCCGATTTTTACCGCAATGTCAGCTTTGTCGGCATGGGTGGTGTCGCCCTCGGTGTAGACGGCGACGGACCTGATGCCGAGGCGGCGGAGGGTCCTGATGACGCGGAGGGCGATCTCGCCCCGGTTGGCGACCAGAACGGTGTCGAACATGGCTCTCACATCCTGAAGACGCCGTAGCCGACCGGCCCCAGCGGTGCGTTCGCGCAGGCGCCGAGGGCCAGGCCGAGGACGGTCCGGGTGTCGGCGGGGTCGATGACGCCGTCGTCCCACAGGCGCGCGGTCGAGTAGTAGGGGTTGCCCTGCGATTCGTACTGGGCCCTGATCGCCTCGGGATCGGCGTCGCCGACCATCGACAGCACGGTCGCGGCCTGCTCGCCGCCCATGACCGAGATGCGGGCGTTCGGCCACATCCAGAGGAAACGTGGGGAGTAGGCGCGTCCGGCCATGGCGTAGTTGCCGGCCCCGAACGAGCCGCCGACGACGACGGTCAGCTTCGGCACCCGCGCGCAGGCGACGGCGGTGACCATCTTCGCGCCGTGCTTGGCGATGCCGCCCTGCTCGTAGGCCTTGCCGACCATGAACCCGCTGATGTTCTGCAGGAACACGAGCGGGATCTCCCTCTTGTCGCACAGCTCGATGAAGTGGGCGCCCTTCATGGCCGACTCGGCGAACAAGATGCCGTTGTTGGCGATGATCCCGACAGGGTGACCGTGGATGCGCGCGAACCCGGTGACGAGCGTCGGGCCGTATTCCTGCTTGAACTCCAGGAACCGGCTGCCGTCGGCGATCCGCGCGATGACCTCGCGCACGTCGTAAGGGGTGCGGCTGTCCGGGGGAACGAGCCCGTAGAGCTCGTGGGCGGCGTATCTGGGCGCCTCGGTCTCGGTCCGCTCCCACGCCTTCTTCTGGGGCGCGAACGTGGCGACGATGTCCCGCACGATCCTGAGGGCATGGGCGTCGTCGTCGGCCAGGTGGTCGGTGACCCCGCTGATCCGCGAGTGGACGTCGCCACCGCCCAGTTCCTCGGCCGTGACCTCCTCCCCCGTGGCGGCCTTCACGAGCGGCGGCCCGCCGAGGAAGATCGTGCCCTGGTTCCGGACGATCACCGCCTCGTCGCTCATCGCCGGCACATAGGCGCCACCGGCGGTGCACGAGCCCATCACCGCCGCGATCTGCGGGATGCCCTTCGCGGACATGGTCGCCTGGTTGTAGAAGATCCGCCCGAAGTGCTCGCGGTCGGGGAAGACCTCATCCTGCTTGGGCAGGAACGCGCCCCCCGAGTCGACCAGGTAGACGCAGGGAAGGTGGTTGTCGAGGGCGACCTCCTGGGCGCGGAGATGCTTCTTGACCGTCATCGGGTAGTAGGTGCCGCCCTTGACCGTCGCGTCGTTGGCGACGACCACGACCTCACGCCCGCTGACCCTGCCGACGCCGGTGATGATCCCCGCGGCCGGGGCGTCGTCGTTGTAGAGCCCCGTAGCGGCCAGCGGCGAAAGCTCCAGGAAGCGCGCGCCCGGGTCGAGCAGCGAGTCGACGCGGTCTCTGGGCAGCAGCTTGCCCCGCTCGACATGCCGGACGCGCGACCGCTCGGGCCCGCCCTTCGCCGCGGTGTCGAGCCGGTCGCGCAGCTCGGCGACCAGGCGCTCGTTGACCTCGGCGTTCTTCTTGTACGGAGCCCCGCCCGGGTCACCCGGACTGGACAGAACCGGCCACACGTCGGCCACCTCCTCCTTGGGTTACGGCGCTCACGTTAGTCGCCATTAACATTGGCGTCTACTATGGGGGTCGTGACCACACCTACCCGGAATCGACGGACCGAGATCCTCTCCGCGGCGGCCGGACTGTTCGCCGAGCGCGGGTTCCACGGGGTGTCCATCGAGGAGATCGGCGCTGCGGTCGGGGTGTCTGGGCCGGCCCTCTACCGGCACTTCCGGGGGAAGGAGGCGCTGCTGACCGAGATCCTGCTCGACATCTCCGCGCGGCTGTCCTCCGCCGGGGAGTCGGCGGCTTCCCTGCCCCCTTCTGAGGCCTTTGATGTGCTGCTCAGGGGGCATATCGAGTTCGCGCTGGGGCATCCGGAGCTGATCCGGGTGCATGAGCGGGAGCTGCACAACGTGCCTCTCACCGACCAGCGGGCGATTCGGCGGCTGCAGCGGCTTTACGTGGAGGAGTGGGTGGGGGTGGTGCGTGACCTGTATCCGGGGTGTGCGGTGGCCCGGGTGCGGGCTGCGGTGCATGCCGTGTTCGGGTTGCTCAACTCTACGCCTCGGAGTGTGGGGGAACTGGGGCGGGAGGAGATGGCGTCGGTGCTGGAGGTCATGGCCCGGGCGTCGCTGCGGGTTGCTGTTAGTCATGATTAACGTGCAGGGAGCCGACGCCTTTACAAAGTAGATTTATTACTGACGCTCACGCCAGCGTCGCAGGGTGTCGAGCGCCGCCGGCAAGCTGCCGTCGCGGATGCGATCCTCCCGGACACCCATGCCGCCACCGCTCCAGTAGTCCTCCCGCCAGACGAAGGTGATCAGCCTGACGGCTTCGGCGACCGTGAGGTCCTCGGCGCTCCGCCCCTCGCTCAGCGGATTCGAGTAGTCGCACCGCACGATCAGCGGGGCGCGGAACAGCCGCCGGAACAGGTCGCCGACCGCGGCACTGCCGATGGTCTCCAGATCGGCGGGCGTGACGCGGTCGGCGGCCTCGAACAGGGCGCGCCACCGGTCGGCGGGCACGGCGGCGAGGACGCGGACGATCTCGGCATCGGTGACCCGGTGGTCTTTCGTCGCCATCGCCTCCTCGTAGGCGCGCAGGTCGGATGCCGAGAACAGCACAAGACGTATGTCGAGCCTGAAGCCCGTCGAGGTCAGCACACGGGAGACGAGACGGGCGGAGTCGGCGACCGGCCAGCCGAAGATCCCGGTGGAGATGGCGGGGAAGGCGATGCTCTCGGCGCCCAGGTCCTGGGCGAGCATGAGCGACTTCAGGTAACAGGAGGCGAGCAGGTCGGAGCGGTCCTCCGTCTCCGAGTGGACCGGCCCGACGGTGTGGATCACCCAGCGGGCCGGCAGGTTCCCCGCGGTCGTGGCCACCGCCTCGCCGGCCGGCAGGCCCTGGGGGTATCGGGAGGCACGAAGCTCGCGGCACTCCGCCAGGATCGCCGGTCCGCCCCGGCGGTGGATCGCGCCGTCGACCCCGCCTCCACCGAAGAGGGAGGAGTTCGCGGCGTTGACGATGACGTCGACCCGCTGCTCGGTGATGTCACCGTGCACTAATGCAACCATCTTCAGCCTTCCCTTTCTCGGAACGGGACCCGCGAGAGGCCATCACGTTGGCTTTCGCCTGGGCGCTCAGGCTTCCGGGACACCCTGGTCAGATGCGGGTGACGTGGTCGGAGAGCATGCGGACGCGGTCGGCGTGTTTGTCGTGGGCGATGATGATGGGCGGTTCGTTGTAGGCCATCGCGTCGGATGACCGGCGGAGCTTCACGTACTGACCGCAGGCGTCGATGGCGTAGGGCTCCATGTCGTCCTGGAGGGCGCCGATCACAGTGATGCCGTAGGTCTCGCCGATGCGGCGGAACAGGGCGACCGCCTCGCGGCGGTGTTCCTTGCCGAGGTTGCGGCCGAGTTCGTCGAGGACCAGGGTCAGGTGTTTGCCGCCGCTGGACGCGATCGCCGCCGCGCAGACCAGTTTGACCGCCTTCTCGTCCATGAGCGCGGTGTTGGCCCGGCGGTTGTACGGCACGTAACCCTGCCCCTCGCCGCGCTTCCACTTCGGGATGACCCGCCACGACCAGCGCTGTTCCGGGTCGGCGGGGGCGGCGGGGACGGGGAAGTCGAGGGAGGCGCCATAGCCGCCGTAGCCGGTGTCGAGGCGGTCGAACTCCTCAGAGACGCGGGTCAGGCGGGCGCGGATGGCCTCGGTCAAGGTCGCCCGGTGGACGGCGGTCGACTGGGCGGCCTCCTCGGCGCCTCTCGTGGCGGCGGCGAGGTCGCGGTGGCGGGTGGTGATCTGGGTTTCGATCTGGCGGCGCTGGTGGCGTTCGTACTCCTCCTGGGCGCGCAGGTAGGAGCCGAGCGCGTTGCACACCGCCTGGAAGGTGGCCAGTTCCTCGGCGGCGCGGCCGTCTTTGCGGGCGGCGACGAGGTAGGCAAGTTCGTCGGGCAGCTCCTCGCCGTCGTCGAAGGCGCCGCGCAGGGCGGCGTCGAGGTGGCGTTCGGCGGCGCGCCACCACTCGTCGGCGGTCAGCTCGCTGTCGGCGAGCCACTCGCGGGCGCCCTCGATCGTGCCGCCCCAGTCTCTGACCAGGGTGTCGAGCCCGAGCGCGACCCGCTGGGCCTCGATGCGGGCGGCGCCCGCGCGGGCCTCGTCGCGGCGGGCGGTCAGGGCGTGGCGGCGGCCCTCCAGACGGTCGGCCTCGACGTCGCGGGTGCGGGCCCGGAAGTCGAGCGCCGCGACCTGCTCCTCTGCGGCGTCGAGCGCCGGGGTGAGCTCCCCTGCCGCGGCGGTCAGTTCGGTGAGCCGGTCGCGCTGGGCGGTCAGGCGGGTGGCGAGTTCCGCCAGCCGGTCGGCGGCCTCCGCGCCCTCGACCCGGCGTTCCGCACCGGTGACGCCGTCTTCGGCCTTCTTCACATCCGCGGCGGCGCTCTCCTGCGCCGCGACGGCCCGCTCGACGCGCTTGGCGACGGCCTTGATGCGGGCCTCCCGCCCGGTGACCAGTGACTCGGCCTGGCCGACGACGGTTACGCCCGACGACGAGACCACCACGGAGCCGGGCAGCCCGGCCAGCGCTTTCGCGGCGGCGGCCATGTCGGCGGAGTCGACCACGACCGCATCCCGAGCGGCGGCGTCACGGGCGCTGTCGCTGAGGTCGGGCGTGGTCGCATTCCGATTCTCGGCGACGTCGAGGGCGTCGAGGAGGCCGGACGCCGGGATGCCGGCCAGGCCCAAGGCGGTGAGCTGGACGGCGGCCGGGCCGTTCTCGGCGTCTCGGAGGGCGGCCTGGGCGGTCTCGTGTTCGCGGTCGGCGACGCCGAGGGCCTTGAGCGCCTCGGCGTGGACCTTCCTCGCGTCGGCGAGCTCGGCGCGGGCCTGCTCGGGGTCGCGGCCGTCGGCGCGGCGGCGCTGCTCCTCCAGAGCGGGGATCTGGGCGCGGAGCTGGTCGGCGGTGTTCTGGGCGACCGCGCGTTCGGCCTCGACACGGGCGGCGCTCGCCTGGGCGGCGGCCAGCTCCCTCCTGGCGGCGGCCAGCGCGCGGTCGAGCGAGTCGTCACGCAGGGCCGCGATCTCGGCTCTGACCTCGGCGATCGCGGTCTCGGCGGTCTCGGTGGCGGCGTCGAACTCGGCCCGCTGCTCCGTCAGGACGGCCTCCGACTCGGCGGCGTCGGCGGCCCGGCGGGCCAGTCGGCCGCGCCAGTGCTTCAGGGCGTCGGCCAGCCGTTCGCGGGAGCGGTCGCGGCGGTCGAAGGTGGCCAGAAGGTGGCGGGACTCGTCTTCGAAGTCGGCCAGCCGCTGGCGGGCGTCGTCGGCGCGGACCCGTTTGGCGTGTTCGTCGCGGCGGGCCTCGCGCTCCTGGTCGAGCTCGGCGTCGAGGCCGGTGAGGGCGGCGATGGCCTCGAAGATGCGGTCGGGCGAGATCTCGTTGAGGGGCTGGGAGAGGAGGTTGGTGGCGACCTTGCTGCGTACAGAGGTCGACAGGAACGACACGCACCTGACCCGGTCGCCGTAGAGGACCCTGGTCAGGTCGCGGGCGACGACGTCGCGCCGCCCGGCGCTCTTGGGCAGGCCCGACCAGATGACGTCGGCGTGCGTGACCCGCTCGGCCTCCGAGGCGGCACTCGCCAGATGGACGCCCTCCGCCCACCGCACCTCCAGATGCGGCGCCTCCTGGTTGACCCGCACCCACACGGTCACCGGCACCCCGGCCGACGGCACGTCGAAGACCCCGACGATGTAGCCGTGGGCGGCACTGGCCCACTGCTGGTCGCCGTGGGCGGCGAGCTCGGCGTTGAAGAGCAGCTCGGACACGGCCTTCGCCCCCGACGCGAACCGCCACTGCTCGTCGCCGAGCAGCGCCGTGATGGCCGCGATGAACGACGACTTCCCGGCCCCGTTGGAGTCCTTCGGCCCGGCCCCCGCGACGACCACGAGAGTCCCCGGCACGATCGGGACGGTGTGGGTCGACAGCCGCGAGATGTTGACCGGCTGAAACGCGACGAGCACCCGGTCACCGACGATGTTGTCCTGCGGCGCCCGCACGGGCCGCACATCATCGATCGGTACGACGACCTGGAACAGCCCGGAGGCCCCGGGCTCCCCCGGCTTGTCCCCACTCAGATCGACGACCTCTGTCATCCCCGCGCCCTTTCCGTACCGAACCGACCAACCCCGACCACCTGCACGCCCCATCACCACCCGGCGAACCCGGGCCTCCCGAATCAGGTGGGCGCCGGACAGCCCTGCGGAGCCCCCACCCGACCGGCACGCAGCACAACCGGCTCGTGACAACGTCCCCCGGCCGTGCGCGCAACCGCCAACCGCACACCTGGCCCACATGCCATCTGAACCCACCGGCGTGTGAGAACGTCGCTTGGCCTCGGTCGCAACCACCGCCGACGTCTGCGACCCGGCCGGCACGCATCCCGCCACAAGCGCTCGCACCGCCAACAGCGCCTATGACCGGACCGGCGCGCATCATGCCGCTCCGTCGGGGTCGGCCGGCTCGTGGCGGCGGCGTTTGGCTCTGATGGCCACCGCCAGGGGTGTCTGCGGCCCGGCCGCGAGGATGAGTTCCTCCTGGAGCCGTGCGCGGGCCGCGCGGGTCAGGCGGTGGAACTGCGGGCCCGGCACGTAGCCGCCCGCGCCCTCCTCGTTCGTCTTCTGCTGGGCGATTAGGCCCGCTTGGCGGAGGGCGCGCAGGGCGGCCTCCAGTTCGCCGATGGGCAGCAGGGTGCGCCGCCGCAGCTCCTCGGTCGGGACCGGGTGGGGTGACAGCCAGGTGTCCTCTCCCAGCAGTCCCTCCGCGCGGGGGATCGCCACCGTGTGGACCAGCACGAGCGCCAGCACCGCCCGCTCGGCCTCCGGCAGCGAGGTCGCCCGGTAGGCGTCGGCGTAGCCGGAGATCCACGACTCCCTGACCTGGAGCAACACTCGCCCACGCCGGGCCAGCATCTCCATCAGCGCCCGCCGCAGCGCCGGATCGCGCAGCGCCGCGAACCGCGCCTCGTGGACCGGCTCGGCCGCCGCCTCGACCGCGACGAACGCCGCCACGAGCTCGGCCCGGCGCCGCTCGTCGAACGCCCCGAGCAGGTCGCCGAACTCCTCGGGCCCCTCGTCACGCGACTCGACGACCGGCGTCACCTCGGCCGACGGCGCGGGCGCGGCGATGCGCCGCATCAGCTCGCGCAGCTGGGCGTGGCCGTCGGCGGGCCAGAGCACACAGCGCGGCCCGAGGCGCAGCGTGCCGTCTCCGGCGAGCACGATCCACCCGGTGTCGTGGAGCCGCCGCAGCGCCCCGACGGCCCAGCTCCGCACCGAGTCGTCGGTACGCCCGACCATCGTGCGATAACAGGCCAGCACGTCGTCGACCGACGCCACTACGCCGGGCCACGGCTCGGCGTCGAGATCGGCCCAGCACATGCGCAGGCAGCACGCCAGCACCCGCCGCGTCTCCCCCGCCCGCTCCACGGGCGAGGACGCGATCTGATACTCCTCCAGCAACGACGGCGACGCCCCATCAGGCCACACGGGCACCCCGACCCCGCCCACCCGAACGAACCCGGGAGGAACCGACCCGGTCAACGGCACCAGCCCGGACGACCGCGCCTCAGCGTGAAGCTCACCCATGAACCCGCCCCGCCGACCTCGGCCCCAACGCAACGGGGCCAGATCCAAGCGCCCGCCGCCGACGGCCTACCCGACCGGCCACCGCCATCCCGTCGTCACCCATCGACCGCACCAAGTACTCGCCCGCGCGAAACGACAGCGTTCCCCACCATCCGTCACCACGCAGCAGACCATCCACGCCGTCGGCAAGCCTCGGCACCAACTGATCAGACCCCTCAGCTACGGTGCCGGATCGAAGCACCACTTCTCGGCCGGCCCTCCTGACCTTCGCCCTGCCGGTCATCGGGCACTTCCACACGCCCGCCCACCGATCCGACCCTTCAGCTGCGGTGCTGGACCCAAGCTCAGCCTCTCGACCTGCCACCCCACCATTCATCGGGCCGCTGCGATCAGCCGCCCGGACGGCCAGGTCGAAGTGGCCGACACCCCAAGTTTCGTCAGCCATCGGTTCGCTCCAGGCGGCCGTGAGACAGCCAGCTCGGGCGGCCCGCCGGATCGGCCGTCAGGGTGTCGGACCAGGCCAGCCGGTAAGGCGCCTCCGGATGCAGGTCAGCCGAGGCCAGATCGGCCAGAACGCGGCGGATCGTCGACCAGTCGCCCACCAGGACCTCTTCGAGGGCCACCGCATCGCGATCGCCCAGCAGCGACTCCGCCACCTCGGCGAATCGGCCCGGCACCGAAGCCTGGAGGGAGGAGGACGCGCCGTCGTCGGGAAGGGCCGAACGCGGCGGGGCCGGGCGAACGGGAACCGGCCGTGGGGCCTCGTCGACGGCGCGGACGATCGCGCCAGGGTCGTGCCACGGCGCGGGGGCGTCGAAGACGAAACCGTCGAGCACATCGGCAAGGCGTTCGCGGGACGCCGTCTGGGCGAAGGTGCGCCACGTCTCCGCCGGGAGGAGGGTCAGGTTGCGGGTCGTGCCCGCGGAGTCGGCCAGGCGGCCGGCCGCGCGGCGGGAGGCGTCGCTGTAGGCGTAGATGGCCGAGCGGAGGTCGGTGCAGACGCGGTCGAGGTCGGGCCAGCGGGTGAGGATCGTCGTGTGGAGGCTCTGGGCGCGGCGGGCGATCTCCTCGGTGCCCCACAGCTTGGGGGCCTGTTCGCGGAGCTCCTCGATCGTGCCCGTCGTCAACGTCACCAGCTCCAGAGCCCACAGGCGGAAGGCGCGGGCGAGCATGTCGGCGGAGCGGCGGGCCTGGTCCATCGTCGTGCGGGGGCCCGCGACGGTCAGGTCTTCGAGGGCCAGCAGGCGGTGCATCTCGCTCTGGCCGCCGTCGTCCATCATGCGGCGGATGAACATCAGGCCGACGACCGAGGTGAACGACGCCCGGTAGCGCAGCTGGTTGGGCTTGGGGAAGACCTCGCGGATCGCGCCCAGGCCGCGCAGCACCCGGAGGCGGTTCTCGAACCGCTCGACGGGGTGGGCGCGGCACGCGTGGCGCATCTGCTCGTGGGTAAGCCACTCTTCGCCCGCCTCGGCGAACGCCGCGAACAGGGTCTCGGCGATGTCGACCAAGGCCGGGTCGTCGATGACCGCGCCGCTGTCGCGGGCCAGGGCGGCGAACATCCTGCGGTAGGTGACCAGCACCGCCTCTTCGGACAGCGCCGCGTCGAGTGTCTCGGGAAGCACGCGCCCCACCGTAGGGCACCCCTCCGACAATCCGCGTTCCTAAGATCGAGACGTGAATGATCCATGGCCCAGGCGGGCGGCGGCGCAGCTCCTCGATCGGCCCAAGGCCACCGTTCCCGAGCTGGTCGGACGGCTCCTGGCCGTACAGGCACAGGATTCGAGGGCCGCGGCCCTCGCGCTGCGCGCCCGGGGCACCGGGTTCACCAGGCGGGACGTCGACGAGGCACTCCACAACAAGGAGATCACCAGGGCGTGGGGGCCGCGCGGCACGCTGCACCTGATCAGGACCGACGATCTGCCCTGGCTGCTCTCGCTCACCCGGTCCTCGCAGAAGACCATCGAACGGCGCCTCAACCAACTCGGAGCCGCCCACCTGACGAACCGCGTCGAGAAGGCCACCTTCGGGCAGGGGCCGCTCACCAAGGCCGAACTCGGCGAACGTCTCCAGGCCGAAGGTCAGGCGATCATCCATCTGGCCGCGTACGCGGCGGAGCAGGGACGGCTGGTGCTGGGGCCCGACCGGAACGGCAAGGCGACCTATGTCCACACCGCCGACTGGCTCGGGGCGCCGATCGTCTTCGAGCCCGACCGTGACCGCGCGCTCAGGGAGCTCGGTCTGCGGTACGCCCAAGCGCACGCCCCGGCCACGCCCGAGGACCTCGCCTACTGGTCAGGGCTCGGTGTGAAGGACGCGCAGCGGGCCCATCGCGACGTACCGGAAAAGGAACCGTGGGAAGGGATTCGGCTGCTGCCCGCGTTCGATGAGTTTCTGCTCGGCTGGAAGGAACGTGCCCCGATGACGGTTCCACCGGCCACGATCGCGCCCGGCGGGGGAATCATCCGGCCGGCCATTGTCAAGGACGGGACGATCATCAGAACGTGGTCGATCGAGCGGAACGGAGTGGTGACGGACGCCACAATTCCGCTCGATCAAGAAGCCGCGGAAATCGCGACTTTTCTTCACATCACCAGCAAATAGCCGCCGAATCCCAATGCCACCAGGGACACCACGAAAAACAGGAATACCCACAATGCACCGGGAACGCGGGTGAGCCGCGCGAGCTGGTCGGCGTCGGAGTCGGGGGCCCTGCCCCGGCGCCGCTTGCGCTGGAGTTCGAGGATGGGGCGCACCCCGCCGAGCATCAGGAACCACGCCGCGCCGTAGGCCACCACGCCCTGGGCGTTGGGCGGCGCCAGCCACGACACGCAGAACACCGCGCCGCCGACGGCCAGCAGGGAGATCACCCCGAAGGCGTTCCTGATCAGCAGCAGCATGCAGGTCAGCAGGACGAGCACCAGCCACAGCAGCAGCGTGACGTGCCCGGCGTCGGTCAGCCAGGCGGCGCCCAGACCCACGAGCGAGGGGGCGATGTAGCCGGCCGCGGCCGTCAGCACCATGCCGGGGCCGGTCGGGCGGCCCCGCGTCAGGGTCACCCCGGACGTGTCGGAATGGAGCCGGATGCCGCGCAGCTTGCGCCGGGTCAGCACCGCCATCAGGGCGTGCCCGCCCTCGTGGGCGATCGTGATCAGACCCCGGGACAGATGCCACGTCTGCGGGTATGCCACGATGCCGAAGGCCACGACTCCCGCGACCGCGATCACCCACAGCGGCGGCGCCGGGTGGGTGTCGATGAGCTGATTCCAGAGGGCGTTCAGGGGGGCCACCTCCGGGGAGAAGCCTAAGGGCTTCCGCACCTCAGAGGATTGATCCCGGTATGGAGGGATACCGTCACCATGTGGCAAAGCTGCGAATGCGGACCTGGATGAGGCGGGACGCCTCCCCCGAGGCCTCCATGGACCCCCGTAAGCCCGAAGAAGACCTGGTCAGGCAGAGTGTCATCGACAACGCGATCTACCTGAACGGGCACCGGGTCGACTCACCCCTGTCCCTCGCGGGTGCGTTCGCCTCACTGCGCGCCAACCCCGGATCGATGGCGTGGATAGGCCTCTATCGCCCCGAGGACACCGAACTCCTCAAGGTGGCCGAGGAGTTCGGCCTGCACGACCTCGCCATCGAGGACGCCATCGTCGCCCACCAGCGGCCGAAGGCCGACCGCTACGGCGACACCCTGTTCATGGTGCTCCGGGCGGCCAACTACCTCGACGCCGAGGAGGAGGTCGCGTTCGGTGAGCTGCACATCTTCCTCGGGCCCGACTTCGTGATCACCGTCCGCCACAGCGAGGCGCCCGACCTCTCGCTCGTCCGCAAGCGCATGGAGAACGACCCCGACCTGCTCCGGCAGGGCCCCCAAGCGGTGCTGTACGCGATCATGGACGCCGTCGTCGACGCCTACGCCCCCGTCGTGGCGGGACTGCAGAACGACATCGACGAGATCGAGGTGCAGGTCTTCGGCGGCGACCCGGCCGCCCCCCGGCGCATCTACGAACTCTCCCGCGAGGTCATCGAGTTCCAGCGGGCGACCGTGCCGCTCACCCAGATGCTCGACGGCTTCATCCAGCACGCCCCCAAGTTCGGCGTCGACCAGGAGCTGCAGAGCTACCTGCGCGACGTCGCCGACCACGCGATCACCGTCACCGAGCGGGTGGCCGGGTTCCGGCAGATGCTCCAGGACATCCTGATCGTCAACTCGACCCTGGTCAGTCAGGCCCAGAACGAGGAGATGACCAAGCTCACCAGCGCCAGCATCGCGCAGGGCGACGAGGTCAAGAAGATCTCGGCCTGGGCGGCCATCCTGTTCGCGCCGACCCTGGTCGGAACGATCTACGGCATGAACTTCGACCACATGCCCGAGCTGCACTGGGCCCTGGGCTATCCGTTCGCGGTGCTGCTCATGGGGTGTGTCTGCCTGACGCTCTATCTGGTGTTCAAGGGCCGCGACTGGCTGTAAATCACATCGACATGTCCGACTATCTAGATATATCTTTGAGAGTATCTAGATAGTCGGAGGCTTTGTCATGCCTGCTCCCCCCATTCCCTCCCTCCTGCAGGTCAGACGGGGTAACGTCAGGGCGGCGCTGCTCGCCCTGCTCGCCGAGGAACCCCGCAACGGCCACCAGATGATCGAGGAGATCGCCCGCCGCAGCGGCGGCCTGTGGCGCCCCTCCCCCGGTTCGGTCTACCCGTCGCTCCAGCAGCTGGAGGACGAGGGTCTCGTCGCCGCCGCCGAGTCGACGGGATCACGCGTCTACACCCTCACCGAGGCCGGTCAGAAGGCCGCGAGTAGCCGTACAGGACCGGAGCCCTGGACCGAAGTGGCCCAGGGGATGACCGAAGACCGCCACGAGATGCGGCTGCTCTGGGGGCAGCTCGCCGAGGCGTTCATCCATCTCACCCACGTCGCCACCGACGACCAGGTGGCGCAGACGAAGAAGCTGCTGAAGAGCACCCGCCGCGAGATGTTCCGCATCCTCGCCGGTGACGACGACGAGGAAGGGGATCGATGAGCGCCGTCGAGGTCGTCGACCTGAAGAAGTCCTACGGCAAGGTCGAGGCGGTCAGAGGTGTCAGCTTCGAGGTCGAGCACGGCGAGGTGTTCGGCTTCCTCGGCCCGAACGGGGCCGGGAAATCGACCACGATCAGCATGCTCTGCACCCTGATCAACCCCACCGGCGGGAACGCCCGGGTCGGCGGCCACGACATCGTCAGGGAGCGCGACGACGTCCGCCGCAACATCGGCCTGGTGTTCCAGGACCCGACGCTCGACTCCTACCTCACCGCCGAACAGAACCTCCGCTTCCACGCCGAGCTCTACGGAGTGCCCAAATCGGTGGTGAACGACCGGCTCAGGCAGGTCATGGAGATGGTGGCCCTGTGGGACCGCCGTGACAGCAAGGTCCAGACCTTCTCCGGCGGCATGAAGCGCCGCCTGGAGATCGCCCGGGGGCTCCTCCACTCCCCGCGCGTGCTGTTCCTCGACGAGCCCACGGTCGGGCTCGACCCGCAGACCCGCTCGGCGATCTGGGGCTACATCAACGAGCTCCGCCGTACCGAGGACATCACGATCTTCATGACCACCCACTACATGGACGAGGCCGAATACTGCGACCGCATCGCGATCATCGACCACGGTGAGATCGTCGTCATCGACTCCCCCGAGGCGCTGAAGGCGAGCATCGGCAAGGACAGGGTGCAGATCCACACGTCCGACGATCAGGCCGCCATCGCGGCGCTGAAAGAGCGGTTCGACCTCGACGCGGCCGTCCATGACGGCGCGGTGACCTTCGCGGTGGCCTCAGGAGAGGAGTTCGTGCCGAAACTGTTCGCCGAGCTCGGGCTGCCGATCACCGGGGTCAGCGTGCACCGGCCGACGCTCGACGACGTGTTCATGAACTACACCGGCTCGACGATCCGCGACGCCGAGGAGTCCGGCGGGGCCAACCAGATGATGAGAGCGAGGCTGCGCCGATGACGGCAACGGAAATCGCCGGCGTGCGGCTGCCCACCGGCGGTGCGGCCCACGACGTGCGCGCGGTGAAGATCGTGCTGCACCGCGAGATGCTGCGGTTCGTCAACGACCACACGCGGCTGGTGTCCTCGCTGGCCCAGCCGATCCTGTTCCTCTTCGTGCTCGGTACGGGGCTGGGCTCGATCGTCCGCAACGCGATCCCCGGGATCGACTACCGGACCTTCATCTACCCGGGTGTGCTCGCCATGACGGTGATCACCACGGCGATGTTCTCGGCCGCCTCGATCGTGTGGGACCGCGAGTTCGGGTTCCTGCGGGAGATGCTGGTCGCGCCGGTCAGCCGGGGCGCGATCGTGCTGGGCAAGTGCCTGGGCGGGGCGCTCGTGGCCACCGCGCAGGGCGTGATCATCCTCGCGCTGGCGGGGCTGGTCGGGGTGCCCTACAGTCCCACGCTGATCCTGACGCTGCTGGCGGAGATGCTGCTGGCGGCGTTCACGATCACCGCGTTCGGCACGCTGCTGGCCGCCGGGATGAAGAACATGCAGACGTTCTTCGGCATCATGCAGATGGCGATCATGCCGATGATCTTCCTGTCCGGGGCGATGTACCCGCTGTCCAACCTGCCGGCCTGGCTGCACGTCCTGACCGTGATCAACCCGCTGACCTACGCGGTCGACCCCATGCGGCAGGCGGTCTTCGGCCACCTCCACGTCGATCCGCAGGTCGCGGCGCTGCTGAACCCGGGGATCACCTGGTTCGACTGGCGGCTGCCCATCTGGTTCGAGCTGATCATCGTGGCGCTGATCGGGTTCGCGCTGTTCCAGCTCGCGGTGGCGCGCTTCCGGCGTACGGAGTAGGAAAATGCCCGGGACGCGTGGGGTGTCCCGGGCATTCTCACCTACTTGACGAGCACCCAGTCGGACTTGCTGGTGCTGGGCTTGGTGTCCTTGTCGCCCGCGAAGACGACACGCCAGTCACCCGACTGCTTGGCCGTGGCCGTGGTCGAGAACTCGCCCGAGCCGTCGGTCCAGGCGGTCTTGACGTAGGTCCACTTGCCGGTCTTCGTCTTGAACCAGACGGCGACCTTGCCCTTGTAGCCGTCCCAGCGGCCGTGCTCCCAGGTCTGCAGCTCGCCGACGAGGGAGAGCTTCTTGCCCTTCTTCACCGGCTCGGGGGACGCGTTGAAGTCGACGACGCGGCTGGCGGCGTCGGGCTTCGGCGGCCTCGGGCGGAAGACGGTGACCTGGTCACTGTCACTGCTCGAACCGTGGGTGTAGCCCTTCACACCGTCGTACTCGGCCTTGTACCAGCCCGACTTCAGGGCCTTGAGGCGGACGGAGAAGTCACCGCGCCAGTCGGTGCGGTCCCAGGCGACGCGCTTCCAGCGGAAGGAGCCCTTCTCCTTGAACAGGATCGTCACCCGCTGGTTCTTGAGGCCGTCGTGACCCCTGGCACCGTGGATGACCAGGCGGCCCGACGCGGTCAGGACGGAACCGAACTTCGCCGGCTCGGGGCTGACGCCGAACCTGACGATGTCGGTCGACCAGACCTGGACGACCTTGAACTCCTTGGTGGCCTCGGTGCTGCCACCGTCGTTGGTCGCCTTGACGACCAGCTTCCAGTCACCGGCCGGCTCGCCGCGGCCGAACGGGAACGTTCCCGAGTACTTGCCGTCCGGGGTGCCCGTCGGTGCGGTGAGCTTGAGGGTCTCGGCCTTGCCGCGCCTGGGCGCGATCGTCGCCTCGACGCTCTTGGCCGCCTTGCCCACCACGAAGGTGAACGTCGCGGTGACCTTGTCACGACCGGTCACGACGACGACGCCCGGGTCGACCGTGAGGTCGCTGACCGTGGGCTTGTCCACCGTCGTGGCGTTCGCCGCGGAACCGGTGGCTAATCCCACCGACGCCACGGCCGCCGCGAGAATCACGGCGCTGATGCGTTTCAACATGCGGGTGTGTTCCCTTCCCCGTCTGTGTGTTGAACGCGACATGAGGGTGCCGCGCATTTGCCTTTCTAGTAGACGGCTTTTGTGGCCGAATGGTTTGATCTCGTGACATGTTGTCATGAAAACTTGTCAAATGTGGCCGGTGTGAGCAAGGGGCGGGACGGCGCCCACGAGGTGCCGACATAATCGGGCATGTGGCGCGGGACACTGTTGAGACGCATTTCGCCGAGGTCCTCGGGGCGCTTCGCCCCCCGGCAGAGAAGGGTGACCCGGAGCTTCCGATCAGACCAGGCTCACCACTGACCGGAACACAGGCCAGACGTGTGTACGACGCCCAGCTCGCCAGCCGCCTCTGCGATGTGGCCGCCCGCCTGCTGCGGGAACAGGACCTGGGCTACTACACGATCGGCTCGGCCGGCCACGAGGGCAACGCCGCCGTCGCCCTGGCCCTGCGCGAGACCGACCCGGCCCTGCTCCACTACCGGTCGGGCGCCTTCTACCTGACCCGGTCGACGCAGGCGGGCCGGGTGGCCAACGAGGGCGTGCGCGACATCCTGCTCGGCATGGCCGCCTCGGCCGACGAGCCGATCTCGGGCGGACGCCACAAGGTCTTCGGCCACCCGGCGCTCAACGTCATCCCGCAGACCTCCACGATCGCCAGCCACCTGCCGCGCGCGGTCGGCGTCGCCTTCGCGATCGAACGCGGCGCCTCCCTCGGCGCCGCGGGCCCGTGGCCCGCCGACGCGATCGCGGTGTGCAGCTTCGGCGACGCCTCGGTCAACCACGCGAGCGCCCTGTCGGGGTTCAACACCGCCGCCTACGGCACCTACCGGGGCCTGTCGCTGCCGATCCTCTTCGTGTGCGAGGACAACGGCATCGGCATCAGCGTCCGCACCCCGCCCGGCTGGGTTGAGGCGTCGCGGCAGGGCCTGATCGAATACTTCACCGCCGACGGAAGCGACGCCGCCGAGACCTACGAGGTGGCGCTGCGCGCGGCCGCCCACGCCCGGGAGAACCGGGCCCCCGCCTACCTGCACCTGAAGACGGTCCGGCTGATGGGCCACGCGGGCTCCGACGTCGAGATCGGCTACCGCACCCGCCGCGAGATCGCCGCCGACCTCGACCACGACCCGCTCGTGGCCACCGCCCGGCTCCTGGTCGAGGCGGGCCTGGAGACCCCCGAGGGCCTGCTCGCCCGGTACGAGGCCGAGCGCGACCAGGTGCTCAACCTCGCCATGGAGGCCGCCCGGCAGCCGAAGCTGACCAGCGCCCGCGACGTCATGTCCCCTCTCGCTCCGCGCGACCAGGGCGTCATCGCGGCGGAGTCGGCCCGGTCGTCGCCCGAACGCGAGGAGGCCTTCCGGACCCTCCCCGAGGACGAGGGGCGCCTCACCCTGGCCCAGGCGATCAACCGGACCCTGGCCGACCAGATGCTCCACGACCCCGGCATGATCGTCTTCGGTGAGGACGTCGGCCGCAAGGGCGGCGTCTACGGCGTGACCCGGGGCCTCGTGCGCCAGTTCGGCACCGACCGCGTCTTCGACACGCTCCTCGACGAACAGGCGATCCTGGGGCTGGCCCTCGGCTCGGGCGTCTCGGGCCTGACGCCGGTCCCCGAGATCCAGTATCTGGCCTACCTGCACAACGCCCTCGACCAGATCCGCGGCGAGGCCGCCTCGCTGAGCTTCTTCTCCAACGGCGCCTACCGGAACCCTCTGGTCGTACGGGTCCCGGGACTCGCCTACCAGAAGGGGTTCGGCGGACACTTCCACAACGACAACTCCATCGCCGCGCTTCGCGACATCCCCGGCCTGGTGATCGCGGCCCCGGCCCGGCCCGACGACGCGGCGGCGATGCTGCGCACGTGCCTGGCCACCGCCCGCGCCCACGGCACGGTCTGCGTGTTCCTCGAACCGATCGCGCTCTACCACACGCGTGATCTCTTCGACGACGACGACAACGGCTGGCTGGCGCCCTACGCCCCGCCGTCGCGGTGGGCGGAGACCCACGTGCCCGTCGGCCGGGCCCGCTCCTACGGCGACGGCACCGACCTGACGATCGTGACCTTCGGCAACGGCCTGCGCATGAGCCTGCGGGCGGCGGTGCGGCTGACGCAGGAGGAGAAGAAGTGCCGGGTGCTCGACCTGCGCTGGCTCTCCCCGCTGCCGGTCGACGACCTGATGCGCTCGGCCGAACTGACCGGCAACGTCCTCATCGCCGACGAGACCCGCCGCACGGGCGGGGTGTCGGAGGCGATCGTGACCGCCCTGATCGACAACGGGTTCACCGGGCGGATAGCGCGGGTGACCTCACACGACAGCTTCGTGCCGCTGGGCGCCGCCGCCGACCATGTCCTCCTGAGCGAACAGGACATCGAACAGGCCGCGCACAAACTGCTATCTTAGCGCGCCCCACGATTGGAAACCCCCGCTATCGATAGCGGCGCCCGCCAACGGGCGCGCCCGGGCGCAGGTGGCACCCTCGGCCCGGGCACGCCCGCGGCACTCAGGCCGGAACGGCCCTGGCCGCGCAGTAGGACGGGTTCGGCCCGTAGCTCGGCTGGTAGTAGTACCAGTCGTCGCCGTTGAGCCAGGCGTTGTAGCGGCAGGGTGCGGGCTTGCCGTAGTACCAGCAGACGACCTGGCCCTGACCGGTCGCCGACGAGTAGAGGCTGGACGACCCGTCGGCGGTGAGCCACGGGCACACGTAGTTCGCGGCGTGAGCCGTGCCGGTGACCATCTGGGAGCCGGCCACCGCGATGGCGATGGCTCCCATCGCGAGGAAGATGCGCTTACGTAACAAGGAACGTTCCCTTTCTTGCGGGAAGTAGAAAAATCCCGACAAGAGGAACGTAGCAAGCCGACGGAGCCATGCAAGGTCTGGATTTGTCGCGAGAATTTGTTAGCGTCAGACGGTGTGCCGCAGGGTCGAACCGGCCCGGCCCTTGTGAACACGCAGCTGAGCCGGGATGCGGACCCGGAGCTCGGCGACGTGGCTGACCACGCCGACCGCGCGGCCGCCCTCGCGAAGGGAGTCGAGGATGTCGAGGACGTCGTCGAGGGTCTCCTCGTCGAGGGTGCCGAAGCCCTCGTCGACGAACAGGGTCCCGATCTCCGCGCCGCCGGCCTCGGCGGCGACCACGTCGGCCAGCCCCAGGGCGAGGGCGAGCGACGTGATGAAGCTCTCGCCGCCCGACAGGGTGGCCGGGTCGCGGTCGATGCCGGTCCAGGCGTCGAGGATGCGCAGGCCCAGGCCGCCGCCCGATCTGCCGCGGTGGCCCGCCGTCTTCCTGACGTCGTATTGGAGCAGGTAGCGACCGTCGGACATGTGGGTGAGCCGCTCGTTGGCGGCGTCGGCGACCTGACGGAGCCGCTCGCCCAGGACATAGGACGACAGGGGCATGTCCCACTGGTTGTCCGGCGAGGTGCCGTTGGCGAGTTCGGCCATCCGCCGGGCGAGCCGGTGTTGCCGCTCGGCCGGGGCACGGCGTTCCTGCGCCTGGACGAGTTCGCCCGCCAGCGCCGTGAGCTGGGTGAACCTGAGGGCGGCGCGGTCACGGGTGGAGACCTGGGCCGATCGCGCCGCGTCGGCCTCATCGTGGGCCTGTTGGAGAGCGGCGGTATCCGGTGCGGGCAGCGCGGCGGCGGCCATCAGCTCGGGGTCGGCGAGGGTGCGGACCACGGCGGCCAGTTCGTCGCCCATGTCGCGCAGGCGGCGGCCCATCTCGTCGATCTCCGCGGGGGTGCGGCGGGCGGCGGCCACGTCGTCGAGCCCGGTGAACCCGGCGTCGACGGCGGCGGCCAGAGCGGCGTCCCTGGCGGCGGCGAGTTCCCTTCCGGCGTCGGCGAGGGCGTCGGAGAGCTCGGCGGCGTGACGGTAGGCGGCGGTCTCGGCACGCAGACGGGTGACCCGGGCGTGGAGGGACGCGTCGTCACCGCGCAGCCGGTCGAGCCGGAGGGTGAGCTCCCGCTCCTCTTGGGCGAACCGGTCGCGGGTGGCGGAGGTCTCCAGGAGAAGCCTGGTGTCGTCGGCCTCCCTGGCCCGGAGGGTCTTCACCTCGTCGGCCAGCCGCGCGGCGTCCTGCCGGGCGGCTAAGAGGCGGCCGACGGTGGCGGCCAGCTCCGCGACGACCTGCTCGGCCTCGGCCACGAGCTCCTGAGCCGTGGGGATGTCAGGCCACGAATCCCCGTCGCCATCCAGGGCGGTGCCCCTCGTCGCCGATGCGACCTGGCGGCGGGCCTCGGTCAGGCGTTTGGACAGGGTGGTCGCCTCGGCGGCGGCCGTCAGGGCCGCGCTGATCGCTGCTGCCTCTCCGGTCAGCCGGGTTCGGCGGGAGGCGACCGTTTCGCCCGGATTCAGGGCTGCGGACAGGCGGACCACTATCCGGTCTTCCTCGGCCCGGGACGTTTCCTCTCTCGTCTGGAGGGCCCGCAGGGCGAGGGCGGTCTCGCCTTCGGCCTCCCGTGCTTCGTCGAGGGCGGCTTCCAGGCGGGTGACCTCGTCGTGGTGGGCGTCGACCCGGGAGGCCGCCGCCTCCAGAGCGGTCAGGTCGGACTGGGCCTCGGAGAGGGCCTCCTCCGCCTCGGCCGGGGACAGGCCGTCGGAGGCGTCGAGTGCGCGTTCGTGCTGGTGGGAGAGGTGGGCGACCGCCGACTCTGCGTCTTCCCTGGCCGACTGGGCCTCGTCGGCCTCGGCCTGGGCGGCCTCCTCGTCGTCGGCGGTGGCCATGCCGGACAGCGGTTCGGCGGGGGCGGGATGGTCGGGGGAACCGCAGACCGCGCACGGGTCGCCCTCGGACAGGCGGGCGGCCAGTTCGGCGGCCATGCCGTCGATTCTGGCCTGGCGGATCTCGTGGAGGCGGTCGACGGCCGACTGGGCTGCGTCGACGGCCATCCGGCGGGCGTCTTCGGCCACGGCCAGGTCGGCGGCGAGTTCGTCGCGGCGGATCACCGCGCCCAGGCGTTCTTCGGCCGCGAGCAGCCGGGATCGGGCGGCCGGGAGGGCGGCGGCCTGTTCACGGCAGGTCGCCAGCCGGGCGGTGGCCTCGGCCAGGAGGCCGGGCAGGGTCGTCAGGCGGTCGGCTAACTGGGCTTCCAGCCCGGCCAGGCGGGCGGCCTCGGTCTCGGCCGCCTCGCGGTCGGCGCGGAGCGCGGCCAGGCGGGGCTCCTCGCCGTCGAGGGCGTCGAGGCGGGCCAGGTCGTCGAGGCGGTCGCGGTGGAGGGCGGTGAGTTCGGGCTCGGCGAGACCCGGGTGGCCCGCGGCGAAGCGGGCGGCCATGGCGGCGGCCAGGTCGGCGGTGATCTCGTCGCGGTGACGGACCGTGTCGAGCAGGCCCACAGCGCGATCGCGGAAGGCCTCGGCGCCGGGGAGCCTGGCTTCGGCGACCGTGGCGGCGGCGCGCTGCTCTTCAGCCTCGGAGAGCTCGGCGGTGGCGGCCTCCAGGCGGTCGGCCGTCGCCTGGAGGCGCTTCTCCAGGGTGGTGACGTCGTGCCCCAGCTGGGCCTGTTCGCGGATCACGACCTGGAGGCGGGTCTCGTCTCCGAGGGCATCTTCGAGGCGGATCAGCTCGTCGTGGCGGGTGCGTTCGGCCTGGCGGTGGTCGGTCTCGGGCAGGCCGGCCGACGCCGACTCGAAGGCCGACGACGCGGTGGCGGCGGTCTTCTCGCGGGCGGCGAGCTGGTCGAGCAGCGGGACCACCCGGGCCGCCTCCGAGGCCTCGGAGAGGATCAGTTCGAGGTCGGCGCGCTCCTCGGCGCGGGCCTCCAGTTCGTCGCGGCGGACCCGGGCCGAGGTGTGGCGGCGCTGGCGGTCGGCCAGGTCACGGGCCTCGGCGAGGCGGTCGCGGGCGATCCGCAGGGCCTCGTCGGACACCGCCGCCTCGGCCGAAGTGACGGCGGCCGAAGCGGCGGCGAGCAGGACCGACGACCATTCGAGGGGGTCGTCGGAGTCGTCCACCTGGGACAACAGGTCGGGCCCGGCCGCGCCGCGCATGCGGTCGGCGCGGGCGCGGACCTCGTCGCCGAGCTGCTCGGCGACCCGGCCGGTCTCGCGGCGGTGGTCGGCGAGCCATTTCTCCATGTCGGTGAACACCCGCACGGTGAACAGGCGTTCGAGCAGCTTGCGGCGGTCGTCGCCGGACGCCTTCAGGAACTTCGCGAAGTCACCCTGGGGCAGCATCGCCACCTGGCCGAACTGGGCGGCGTTCATGCCGAGCAACTGGCCGATGAAGTCGCCGGCCTCGTCGTTGCGGGCCGTCACCGACACCCAGTCACCGGCCCGGAACTCCTGGACGATCACCTTCGCCTGCTCCTGGATGGTGCCCTGCCCCCGCAGCTTCGGCCGCGACCAGGCGGGCGACCGGGTGACGCGCAGGAGCCGCCCCCTGATCGTGGTCTCCAGGACGACCTGCGGGCCGGTGCCCGGCGGCGCGTGGTCGCACCGCAGCGACCTCGCGTCGTTGCGCTGACCGGGCACGACGCCGAACAGGGCGCAGCAGACGGCGTCGAGGATGGTGGTCTTGCCCGCTCCGGTCGGCCCGTGGATCAGGAACAGCCCGGCCTCACCGAGCCGGTCGAAGTCGACCTCTTCAGTGCCGGGGAAGGAGCCGAAGGCCGAGATCGTCAGCCGGTGGAGACGCATCAGGCCATCGTCTCCTTGATGCGGCAGGCCATCGCGGCTTCTTGGAGAATTCGCCGCTCGTCGGGGTCGGCGGACTCCCCGCGGACCTCCCGGACGAAGTCGAGCGCGACGTCGATCTCGGGCCTCCCGGCCAGGCGGGGACGCGCGGGCGCGGCCTCGGGCGCCTCGTCGGGCGCGAAGTGGAGGTCGACGGTGTGGGGGTGGCGGGCGCGCAGCCTCTCCATCGCGGCCTTGGGCCGGATCGGGTCGGTGAGGGTGGCCTGGATCCAGTCGCCGGACGGCGGCAGGGCGAGCAGGTCGTCGAGGTGGCCGCGCAGCCGGGTGAGCGGGCGGGGCACCGGCGCGGGCACGAACTCGACCGGCCCGCCAAGCTCGACCAGCCACGACCCCTTCACGTGGCCGGCCTCAGAGAAGGAGTAGGCGATCGGGGAGCCCGAATAGCGGACGGTCTCGCTCATGGTCTGGCGGCCGTGGAGGTGGCCGAGGGCGGTGTAGGCGATGCCGTCGAAGACCCGCAGCGGCACGTGGGCCACCCCGCCGACGGTGATGTCGCGCTCGCTGTCGCTGGCCGCCCCGCCGCTGACGAAGGCGTGGGCCAGCACTACCTTGGTGGGGGCGGCGTGATCCAGACGTACCCGATCCATGACATAGGTCATGGCGGCCGTGTGGGTGCGCTCGGAGAGGTTCCAGGGGGTGCGGACGAGCTCGGGCTCCAGGTAGGGAATCCCGTAGAAGGCGACGTCGTTCACGACAACGGGTGACCAGGCGCGATGCGGGTCGGTGCACAGGTGGATGCGGTCCATCAGGCCGGCGCCGAAGCCGAGCCGGACCGCCGAGTCGTGGTTGCCGCTGATGATCACGGTGTGCACGCCGAGGGCGCGTAACCGCCTCAGGGTGTCGTCGAACAGGGCGACGGCGTCGACCGGGGGCAGGGCCCGGTCATAGACGTCACCGGCCACCAGCACGGCGTCGACCCGCTCGGACCGCACCGTCTCGACCAGGTGGTCGGCGAACGCCGCCTGGGCAGAAAGGAGGCTTTCGCGGTGGAAGGACCGGCCCAGATGCCAGTCGGACGTGTGCAGCAGCCGCATGGCGCACGAAGCTAACAGGTCTCACCGACAAATTGGGCCTCCCCTGATACAACGCGTTCGCGTAATGACTTAACCTGGCGACCAGGGGGCATCGTAAGGAGGAAGGCACGACTCGGAATATGGACGATCCGTCGGGGAGCGGCCTGATGACCGTTGGGCGGGGCACGCTGACGATTCTCGCCGGTGCCCTCGTCGCGCTGCTGGCCGTGATCGGTTATCTGCTGCCGCCGCCGTCCTTCGACCCGCCGCCGCTCGAACCCCCGGCCGTCTTCCGCGACCTCCCGGCCCAGCCGGCCGGTGAGACGACCCCTCCGGTGACCACCTATCCGGTCTCCACCCAGACGATCACCGTCCCCGTCCAGGGTGACAAGCTGATCACCACGATCCGCACGCCCCAGGGCCCCGGCCCCTTCCCCGCGATGGTGTTCGTGCAGGGCTCGGGCTCCGGCGACCGGGGCGAGTTCACCTCCCAGGCAGAGTGGCTGGCCCAGCACGGCATCGTGACGCTCGCCTACGACAAGCGCGTCAACGGCTACTCCTTCCGCAGCCGTGACTTCTCGCTGCTGGCCGACGACGCGGTGACCATGATCAACCTGCTCCGGCAGCGGTCCGACATCGACCCGCTGCGCACCGGTCTGTGGGGGGTCAGCGAGGGCGGCTGGGTGGTGCCGATCGCGGCGTCCAAGGCCCCCGACATCGCCTACACCGTGCTGGTCTCCTCCCCCAACGTGTCGCCGATGCGCCAGGTCGCCTGGGCGCTCAACGAGCAGCTCCTGCGGCTCCACGCCCCCACCGGCGTGCGCGACCTGCTGACCCGGGCCATGGGCGGGGTCGGCTTCAACTTCCTGCGCTACGACAGCGCGCCCGCCCTCCACGGCATGCGGCAGCCGACGCTCGCCCTCTACGGCACCGGCGACCCCTCGATCCCGTTCGTCGAGAGCACCCAGACCCTGATCGACGCCAAACCCGTCGACAACTACACGATCCGGTTCTTCGCGGGAGCCGACCACGCGATGCGGCGGCACGGCGGGCCGTTCGTGCCCGACTACCTGCCGACGCTGGCCAACTGGATCACCGGCCTGCCGAACGAGTCGCCGGTGAAGATCGCCGGGGCGAAGCCGGTGCAGCGGTTCGAGGCCAGCGACGTGCCCGCCGCGCCCTGGTACGGCGGCAGCACCTTCCTCGGCCTGACGCTGACCCTGGCGGCGTTCGGCTACGTCGCGGCGCCGGTGACCGAGATGTTCGTCCGGCTGCGCGGCCGTGACTTCCCCCACCAGACCAACGCCCGCGTCTGGCCGCCCATCCGGCGGCGCCTGCGGCGCATGGTCTGGACGAGCCTGGCCCTGCTGGCC
The DNA here is from genome assembly GCF_054661255.1 of Herbidospora sp. RD11066. Lineage (NCBI taxonomy): Bacteria > Bacillati > Actinomycetota > Actinomycetes > Streptosporangiales > Streptosporangiaceae > Herbidospora > Herbidospora sp. RD11066. The sequence goes on along the minus strand of NZ_BAAGDO010000008.1, from coordinate 180,491 downwards.
TCGGTGCTCGCGTTCATCATGCTGATCGTGCTGTTCTCGGTGAACCAGGCCGGTGCCTGGCCCGCGGTGCAGTCTGGCTGGCTGGTGGTGCGCGTGCTCGCCGTGGTGATATTGGCGCAGGTGGTGGGCTGCACCGGCGCGGTCCTGGTCGGGCTGCGCGACGGCTGGCAGACCACCCCGTGGCAGCGGGTCGCGCTCGGCGGGGTGCTCGGCGGCACCGCGCTGATGCTGATCACCGCCGCCTATTACGGGCTATTCGGCTTCCCCTGGTAGGGCATAGGCCAGCCAGCGGTCCATCTCGTCGAACACCTGCTTGCGCACGGGTTCGGCCGACAGCACCAGGTCGTGGACGCCTCCCGTCACCCGCACCACCGTCACCCGGGGCCCGATCCGGGTGGCGTAGCGGGTGATGTGCTCGACGTCGAGCACGACGTCGGTGTTGTGGACCTCCGGCGCGAAGTCCTTCACCCGAAGGCTGTGGTCGGAGCAGAGCACGAGCACCGGCACGTCGACCTTGAGCCCGCCCTGGAGCCGGTGGTGGGCGCGGCGGATCGCGGCCAGCCACGCGGCGTGCACGGGGAAGCCCCCGAGCGGCTTCCAGTCGAGGTCGTAGTCCCATTCGCCCTCGCGGGACAGGTGGATGCTGTCGCCGTAGACCGTCGAGACGCCCAGCGGGAGCACCGCGCTCGCGGGCAGCCGCGCGAACACGCCCTTCAGCGCGTCGGCCACGCCCTTGACCAGCACCGGGACGTTCAGGTCGAGGAACGGGCTGTTCAGCAGGAGCGCCTGCACGAGCCCCTTGCCGCGCACCCGGTCGGCCCACAGCGCGGCGACCAGGCCGCCGGTCGAGTGGCCGTTGATGACGAGCTCGTCGTGGTCCTCGCGGATGATCTTCACGGCGGCGTCGATCTCCGGGAAGTACTCCGTGACGCTCCGAACGAACCCCCGCGTCTGGTACGGCAGCAGCGACCGCCCGTATTTGCGCAGGTCGAGCGCGAAGAACGAGACGCCCTGGCTCACGTAGTGGTCGGCCAGGTGGGCCTGGAAGAAGTAGTCGGTGAAGCCGTGCAGGTACAGGACCGCGCGGCGGGCGCCCGGCACGACCCGGCGGACCAGCGCCGCGACCACCTCACCCTCGTCGTCGGGTGGCAGGGGGATGGTGATGACGTCATAGTCCGCGCCCAGGATGTCCTCCGACATGGGCGACAGGGTACGCGAACCGGATGAATCGGCTGCGAACTCGCCGGTGTCTGGAAGGTAAAGGCGTTCGGCGCCCCTGGACGGTTCAATGTAATCGTGGCGACACGGTCCGTGACCACTAAATCGAGCTCTTCGGGGATGGGCGTGCGGAAACCAGGTCAGGTGATCGGATGGGTCGCGTTGTCGGTGCTGTTCCCGGGGGTGGCGCATCTACGGGCGGGCTGGCGGCGGACCGGAGCCTCGGTGCTGGCGATCTATCTGTCGGGCGTCGCGGTGGTCATCACGGTGGCGGTGGTGTCGGGCGCCGACCTGGCCGGGCGGCTCATCGGCCGTCTCGGGCTGGTGGCGGTCATGTCGGGCACGCTCGGCGTGGCCTGGTTCGTACTGGTCGTGCACTCCTATGTGGTGCTGCGGCCGGGGCGCCTGTCGGTGCCCGGCCAGGTGGTGTCGGGGCTGCTGACCGGTGTCCTGGCGGTCGGGTCGGCGCTGCCGTTCGGGCTGGCCGCCCACTACGCGGCCGTCTCACAGCGGACGATCGACGGGCTGTTCAAGAGCTCGGGCGAAGTGCCCGCCCCCGGTGCGCCGTTCGGCGGGCGGGCGCGGGTCAACATCCTGCTGCTCGGGGGTGACCTGGCCGGGAACCGGGTGGGGGTCCGCACCGACAGCATCAATGTGGCCAGCGTCGACGTGCACACCGGCCACACGGTCATGTTCGGCCTGCCGCGCAACCTCGAAGGGGTGCGGTTCCCGCAGGGCAGCCCGATGTACAACCACTTCCCGTTCGGATTCCGGCTGCCGTCGGGGCCCGACGGGTCGCGTGAAGACCTGCTGTTCTCGGTGTGGGAGTACGCCGACCAGCACCCCGAGGTGTTCGGAGGCCGCACCGGGATGGGCCCGCAGACGCTGAAGGAGACCGTCGGCGAGATCCTGGGGATGCGGATCGACTGGTACACCCTGGTCAACATCGGCGGCTTCGCCAAGATCATCGACGCGATCGGCGGGCTGGAGCTGACCGTCGACCAGAACGTCGTCTACGGCCGCCGCCAGGAGGGCCTCATCCCCGCCGGAACCCGGCGGCTGACGGGTGAGCAGGCGCTCTGGTACGCCCGCTCGCGCACGTTCTCCGACGACTACGCGCGAATGCGCCGCCAGAAGTGCGTGTTCGCCGCGCTGCTCGACCAGGCCGAACCGGCGACGGTGCTGACCCGGTTCACCGAGATCGCCACGGCGACCGAGGGACTGCTGGAGACCGACATCCCGAACCCGATGCTGGAGCACCTGGTGCCGCTGGCGGCGAAGACCAAGCGGTCGGGGGTGACGAGCATCCAGTTCGTCCCGCCGATGATCAGCACGGCCTCCCCCGACTGGGATCTGATCCGCGCCACCGCCGCCAAGGCGATCTCCGGCGGCACCGGCGGCCACGGCCCGGCCAAGCCCCCCAAGATCGCCGAGGGGTGCGCTCCGGTCGAGCCGTGACGGCGCGCGGCGGGAGCGGTGGCTGGCGCCGGATGCGGTGCGAGGCGGGCGCTGCCGGGTGGTGCCGTGGTAGGCGGAGCCGTAACCGAGAAAGAAGCTTTTAACGCAGGGCGAAGCTGTCGCGGGCCATGCGCCTGACCCGCTCTTCGTCGACCGTGTGGCCCAGCCCCGGCTGGGTCAGCGGGATGGCGACGACTCCCCCCGAGGCGCCGACCGGAGGGTCGACGATCTGGGCGTTCCTGGGCGGTTCGGTCACGTCGCTCGGGAGGGTGCAGCCGGGGAGCGCCGCCACGGCGACCGTGGCCGCGCGGGCCAGGCCGGTGCCGCGGCCGTCGGCGCAGGTGATGTCCCAGCCGGCGCGGCGGGCGCGGTCGTGGGCGGTCTTGACCCGGGCGAGCGAGCCGAAGAGCGAGGGGCGGAGCATGAGCGCGCGCCCGGCCCGCACGGCGATCGCCTCGTCGAGTTCGGTCAGCGACCGCGCCTCGACAACGACCGGGATCGACAGCCGCGACTGGAGTTCGGCGCTCAGGTCGAGGTCGTCGCAGGGCCGCTCGATGCCCGACAGGTCGTATCCGGCCAGGGACTCCAGCTGCCCGATCTCCGTGTACGCCCTCCGCGCGTCGACCGCGATCGCGAGCACCGGATAGGCGGCCCGGATCGCGCGCAGCGGCTCGACGTCCCACCCCGGGTGGATCTCGACGGTGACGTGGGCGTATCCGGCCCCGACGAACCGGTTGACCTGGTCGACGGCCGACTGCAGCGACCGCACGGCGGGCAGCCGGACCGTCGCCATCAGGGAGGTGCGGGTGCCGCCCAGCGCGTGGGCCAGCGGGACGCCGGTCATCCGGGTCGACAGGTCCCAGCAGGCCATGTCGGCGGCGAAGCCGAGCTCGGGAAGATCGTGGGGGGTCTCCCAGTCGACCCCGATCAGGAGTTGGGCGAGGGTCTCCTCCAGCGTGCTCCAGACCTTGGGGTCGGGATGGACGATCTCCCCCCACCCCGCCATCCCGCCGTGATCGGTGAGCTTGACCAGGATGCTCTCCGGCCGCCTGCCGTAGGGCAGGACCAGCCGGAACACATCGACCTCACGGACACGCGGCACAGATGGTTCCCCCTAGTTCTCAGACCTCCATGGTGACACGCCGGGACAGTAGCGCCCCCGCCAGTGCCATCACCACGAGCAGGGCGAAGCAGACGGCATAGGCACCGGTCGCGGTCAGGATCGCGCCGGTGACGGCCACCGCGACGACGGTCACCCCCGACTCGCCGACGCTCAGGGAGGCGCTGTTCTTGCCCTCCTCGCCGGGCTCGGACAGTTCGAGGACCAGCACGGACAGCGTCGGGTAGATCATTCCGATGCCCAGCCCGCACACCACCCAGCCGATGAACGCCACCCAGATCGGGAAGGCGGGCAGGAAGGCCAGCGCCGTCACCGAGATCCCCCCGGCGACCAGCAGGTGACCGCCCCACAGGCGCGGGAGCCGGCCGCCCGGATACTTCCCCTGGAGCCACGACCCGGCCGACCAGGCCAGCGCGCCGCCGGTGAGCGCGAGGCCCGCCTCGGTCAGCGTCAGCCCGCGCTCCCTGACGAGCATGAGCGGCACGAGCACCTCGGCGGCGAAGAACGCGCCCATGCTCAGCCCGCGCAGCGCGACGACGGTCGGCAGCCCCCGCGCCGCCCGCAGCGTTCCGCCCGGGACCAGCATCGGCAGCGCGACCGCCAGCACCACCAGGCCGATCGCCATCAGCGGGTAGTTGTGGTCGTCGGATCCGTATTGGAGCACCGCCGCACCCACGGCCGCGCCGCCGCCCCAGGCGAGCCGCGCGGCGAACGGGCCGTTCTCCGGCTTCTCCTCCTGCGTGTACGGCTCCCTCGACGCCAGCCCCCGCCAGAAGATCACCGCGGCCGGGATCGCCAGCACCGCGACCCCGAGGAAGACGGCCCGCCAGGTCCACGCCTCGGTGACCGTGCCGGTGATGGCCGGGCCGACCACCGACGGGAGCACCCAGGCGGCGGCCAGCAGCGAGAAGACCTTCGGGTGCATCGCGCCCGGGTAGACCCGCGCGACCAGCACGTAGATGGCGACGTTGAACATCCCGCCGCCCATCCCCTGGATGAGCCGCCCGGCGATGAAGATCTCCATCGTGGGGGCGAGACCGGCGATGAGCAGGCCGGTGACGAAGGTGGCCAGGCCCGTCCAGAGCGGTCTGTCGGGGCCGGAGAGGTCGCCCCAGCGGCCACCGGCGACCGTGCCGATGAGGGCCGCCGCGACGGGACCGCTGAAGGCGAGGCTGTAGAGGCCCCAGCCCTGGAGCTCCTCACCGATCTCGGGCATGGCGGTCGCGACCGCCAGGTACTCGAACGCGACCAGCACGATGAGGGCGGTGATGCCGACGCTCAGGGCCCGGTAGCGGGCCGAGAAGACGGCCGGTGGTGGTGACGTGGGCGTCATGAGGGAAACCATGATTCGGACATTACGGATGGGAAGCGTACCGGGCATCGGCCCCTGGCCCCAGTGGGAGTGGGACCTTGGACCGATGACCTTCGGCCCTCGGTGCTCCGTCGTTGCGGCGGGTGGCGGGAGCGGGTGGTGGGCGCCGGGTGCGGCGCGGTGCGGAGGCGGCGGGCGGGGCCGGGGTAGGCGGAGCCGTAACGGAAGAAGAGGCTCTTAGGCTCCTTTGTTCTCGCCCAGGTTGCGTTCGGCCCAGGCGGTGATGTCGCGGCGCTCGATGGCGGCGGCCATGAGGTCGGGGAAGGCGTCGGGGGTGCAGGCGAAGGCGGGGACGCCCATGGCCGCGAGGGCGGCGGCGTTCTCGTGGTCGTAGAAGGGGGCGCCCTCGTCGGACAGGGCCAGCAGGACGATCACCTGGACGCCGGCCGCGGCAATGGCGGCCACGCGCTTCAGCATCTCGGCGCGGACGCCGCCCTCGTAGAGGTCGCTGATGAGAATGAAGATCGAGTTGGCCGGGCGGGTGATGAGGCCCTGGGAGTAGGCGATGGCGCGGTTGATGTCGGTGCCGCCGCCGAGCTGGGTGCCGAAGAGGAGTTCGACGGGGTCGTGGAGCTGGTCGGTCAGGTCGACCACGGCCGTGTCGAAGACGACCAGGGACGTCTTCAGCGACCGCATCGACGCCAGAACCGCCCCGAACACGCTCGAATAGACCACCGAGGCGGCCATCGAACCGCTCTGGTCGATGCAGAGCACCACCTCGCGCTGGACCGACTGCTGCTTGCGGGCGTAGCCGATCAGCCGGGCCGGGACGACCGTGTTGCGGTCGGGGAGGTAGTTCTTCAGGTTGGCGCGGATCGTGCGGTCCCAGTCGATGTCGGCCGGGCGCCTCGGCCGGTTGGTGCGGGCGGCCCGGTTGAGCGCGCCGGTCACCGCCGCGCGCGTGCGGTGCTGGAGTTTGCGTTCCAGTTCGTGGACGACCTTCCGCACCACCACCCGCGCCGACTCCCTGGCCTTCTCGGGCATCACCCGGTTCAGCGACAGGAGGGTGCCGACGAGGTGGACGTCGGGTTCCACCGCCTCGAGCATCTCCGGCTCCAGGAGGAGACGGCTCAGGTCGAGGCGGTCGATGGCGTCCTTCTGCATGACCTGGACGACCGTCGACGGGAAGTAGGTGCGGATGTCGCCCAGCCAGCGGGACACCTTGGGGGCCGAACCGCCCAATCCGGCTGATCGGGGTGACGATTCGCCGCTGCCGTCGAGGTCGTAGAGGGCGGCCAGGGCGGCGTCCATGCCGGCGTCGTTGCCGGACAGGCCGCCGAGGCCACCGCCGGGGGCGTTGTCGGCCTCGCCACCCAGGACCAGCCGCCAGCGGCGGGCCCGCTCGTCGTCGTTCAGGTCCATCACACGCTCCCCAGGATTCCCATGACGGTGCGCACGGCCGGGGCGGCGCGGTCGTCGTCGTACACGATGTCCTTCTCGGCGGCCGAGCCCGAGCGGATCCGGCTCGCGATCGAGCGGCGCTCCGGCGGCGCGAAGGAGCCGAAGGTGCGCCGCAGCAGCGGCAGGACCTCGACGAACGCGTCGCCGCGCAGGCCCATGAGCCAGTCGTCGACCATCGCCAGCAGGCGCGGGTCGTGGATCAGCAGCAGGCCGCCGCCCGACAGGAACCCCTCGATCCACGCGGCGGCCCGCGCGGGCGGGTGGGCGATCGACACGGCCCGCGACATGCGCGCGTCGGCGTCGCCGAGCCGGTCGGCGTCGAACAGGATCCGGACGATCCGGCCCTCGACGACCCCCGGCAGGCCGGTGCGGTCGGCGAGGGTGCGCAGGGCGGCCAGCCAACGGTCCCTGCCCTCCTCCAGCAGCGCGGACGCACTGGTCACGGCGTCGATGTGGACGACCATGCCGCGCGCGTTCTCGTCGTCGAGCCCCGAGACGGCGGCGGACAGACCGGCGCAGACCCGGGCCAGCAGCGACGTGGCGATCACCGCGAGACCTTCGGCCGGGGTGCCCCGGACGTCGCCGTACCGCTGGGCGCGCACCAGCGCGGGCAGCGCGGCCATGAGGTGACGGATGTCGGTGTCGACGGCGGCCCGGTCACTGATCGCGGCGAGCACCGACGGCAGCGACCCCGGCAGGTCGGCGAGCAGCGCCCGCTCCACCAGCCCGGTCAGGTCGGCCAGCGCGGCCCCCTCCTTGGCGGCCAGCTCGGCGATCCTGGCGGTCGCGGCGGCCGGGACGGTCACGCCGAGCGGCGCCGCCTCGATGAGCGAGACGTCGAACTCGGGCCGCCACTGGAGCGCCCACGCCTCCTTGAACGTGCCCTTCCCGCGCGTCTGCCGGGGTTCGCCCCACGGCACGCCGAGGAGCCTGAGGCGGTGCAGCAGGCGGCTGCGGTCGAGGTCGAGCGGTTTGCGCAGGTCGAGTTCGAGCTCCCGGTCGAGCGCCTCGGGCTTGAGCCGGAGGCGTTTCTGCTCCTCGCGGAGGTGCCGCTGGAGCGGCACCATGGGCGTGGAGTCGGGGACGTGTCCGAGCCGCTCCCCCACGACCATGCGCCGCTGGATGAGCTCGACGGGCAGTTCGTCGCCCTCGCACAGCACCGCCCGCGCCGCCTCGGTGACCTCGGCGAGCCCCGCGAGCGGCCGGTCACGGATCACCGCGAGGCTCTGCGCGAGCCGGACCGACTCGATGACGTGGGCCGACGAGACGGGGATGCCCTCGTCCCTGAGCACTCCGGCCGCTTCGGTGAGCCACCGCTCGACGGGGCGGTCGGGGGTGGCGAACAGATGGGAGTACCAGCCCGGGGAGGTGACCCCGGCGCCGTATCCGCTCCAGTGGGCGAGCCTGCCGTGGGTCCACGGCACCCAGGTCATCTCGGCCTTGACCTTGGGCAGCCCCTTGAGGATCCGGTCGTCGGCGACGGCGGGGCCGATCGTGGCCAGCGCCGGGACATGCCACGCGCCGCACACGACGGCGATGTTCGTGAACCCTTCCTTCATGGCGACGCGGATAGTCCTGCGCATGTACGCCTCACGCCGGGCCTCCCGCTCGTCGGGGGTGTAACCCTCGCGGACGGCACCCATGGCCTCGGCGATGACCTCGAAGGGGGTGTCGCCTCGGTGCTCGACGGCGTCCTCCCACCACCGCTCGGGATCGTCGTAGCCAGCGGCCTCCGCGAGCGCGGCGATGGGATCGACGCGGACGACCTCTCGGGGGATGTCTCCCGCTTCGGCGGGGTTGCCGGTCGCCACGCCCCGAACCCGCTTCATGCCGTGGGCGACATTTCCGGCTTCGGGAAGGTGGGCGCCGTTCGCGTGGCCACGCGCCCTATCGGCCGGCCCGTGCTTCGCCTCTGAACTTTCAGATTCGGCGTCTTCGGGGTCCTTCTCCGCCAAGGAATGCGCCGCCGGAAGGTCGCAGAAGCGGGCCGGGATGCCTGCCTCCGCCGCGTACTTCAGCGCCTGCCATTCCGGGGAGAACGTCGCGAAGGGCCAGAAGGCCGCTTTGGTCGGGTCGCCCGGTACGTGGGCCAGCAGGGCGACCGGGGGTTCCATGTCGGGGTCTGCGGCCAGGGCGACCAAGGCGTCGGCCTCGGGTGGGCCCTCGATGAGCACGATGTCGGGCTTCAGGCGGGCGAGTTCGGCCACCACGGCGCGGGCGGAACCGGGGCCGTGGTGGCGGACGCCCAGCAGGGTGATCGTCATCGGGTCAGCCGGCGTCGCGGCAGGCGCGGTAGAAGTCACGCCACTCCTCCCGTTCCCGGACGACCGTCTCGAGGTACTCCTGCCAGACCACCCGGTCGGACACCGGGTCCTGCACGACCGCGCCGACGATCCCGGCCGCCACGTCGGAGGGCCGCAGCACGCCGTCGCCGAAGTGGGCCGCCAGGGCGATGCCACTGGTCAGCACCGAGATCGCCTCGGCCGTCGACAGGGTTCCGCTGGGCGACTTGACCTTGGTGCGGCCGTCGGTGGTCACCCCGGAGCGCAGCTCGCGGAAGACCGTCACCACGCGGCGGATCTCCTCCAGGCCCGCCGGGGTCTCCGGCAGTTCGAGCGACCGGCCGAGCTGGGCGACCCGGCGGGAGACGATCTCGACCTCCTCCTCGGCCGAGGCCGGGACGGGCAGCACGACCGTGTTGAAGCGGCGCCGCAGCGCGCTCGACAGCTCGTTGACGCCACGGTCGCGGTCGTTGGCGGTGGCGATCACGTTGAAGCCCTTGGCCGCCTGCGTCTCCTCGTTGAGCTCGGGGATCGGCAGCGTCTTCTCCGACAGCACGGTGATCAGGGCGTCCTGCACGTCGGAGGGCATGCGGGTCAGCTCCTCGACCCGGGCCAGGCGGCCCTCGGCCATCGCCCGCATCACCGGGCTCGGCGTCAGCGCCTCACGTGAGGGGCCCTCGGCGAGCAGGCGGGCGTAGTTCCAGCCGTAGCGGACGGCCTCTTCCGCGGTGCCCGCCGTGCCCTGGACCAGGAGGGTCGAGTCGCCGGAGATCGCGGCGGCGAGGTGTTCGGACAGCCAGGTCTTGGCGGTGCCGGGGACGCCGAGCAGCAGCAGCGCCCGGTCGGTGGCCAGGGTGGCGACGGCGACCTCGACGATGCGGCGCGGGCCGATGTACTTCGGGGTGATCAGGCCGCCGGGGTGGTCGGGGTCGCCCAGGATGTACGTGGTCACCGCCCACGGCGACAGGCGCCAGCCGGGCGGGCGGGGCCGGTCGTCGTGCTTGGCCAGGACGGCCAGCTCGTCGGCGTACTGGTCTTCCGCGTGGGGCCGCAGCACGGTGGGGGTCGTCACGAGAACTCCTTGATCATGTCGGAACGGAAGCGGAGCAGGGCGGCGGCGGTGTGCAGTTCGCCGATGTCCGGCAGCTGGTCGAGGTCGTAGTGGCCGGTCGGGTCGAGGCGTTCGCCCGCGAGGCGGGCCAGTTCGCCCGCGTTCCACGGCTGGCTGGAGGCGATGTCGGCGACCCTCTGGAGCACGGCGGCCGCCAGCGGCCCGCTCCACGGCCCCGGCACCCCGCCGAGCATCATGATCAACTGGCCGTCGACGTTCCCGGCCCGGACGATCTCGGCCGCCCGCCACGACCTTTCGTCGGGCGGCAGGACGGCGAGCAGGTCGGTCAGCGGTTCGACGTCGAACAGGGCGCGGGCCCAGACGGGGTCGTCCTGCAGGATGGCAGCCCGGATCCAGCCCATGTGGATCTCCCTGGCCCAGTCGCCGATCGTCATCCTGACCAGCTCGGCGGGCTCGGCCCCCAGGTGACCGGGCCAGAACCCCAGCGGCGTGTGCGCGACGACCTGCTGCAGCCACCAGCTGCGCGGCCCGGTGCCCGCCGGCGGCCGCGACCGGACACCGTCGCGCTCCATGACGGAGTCGCACGCCGTCGGCGCCACGGCGGCCAGCCGGGAGCCGTCGCGGGTGAGCAGCGCGGCGGCCCGTTCGGCCATGCGGGTGCCGAGCCGGGAGTCGGGCAGCTTGGTGAGCAGGTCGGCGGCGGCCTGCCGGACCTCCCGGCGCCGGTCGTCGAGGGCCTTCTCGAGGAAGGGCTCGTCGGCCATGGTCAGCCCGTCGGCCAGCACGCCGATGAAGACGGCCCGGTCGTCGGGGTTCTCCTTGCCCCAGTTGACCTGGAGGAGCTCCCTGGCATCGGCCGGGGAGGCCTGGCGCAGCGCGGCGAGGAAGGCCTGGCGGTCGCCGCGCGTGCCGAACTCCCAGGGCCCGTGATCGAGACCTTCGGGGGCGAGCACGTCGTGGCCGGAGCTCTCCTGGAGCAGGTAGCTCCACTCGGCGTTGAACGCGGCGAGCCAGCGCCCCCGGGCCCCGGCGACGGCGGCGAGGTCGGCACGGATCGACTTGTCGCGCGCCCCGGCGGCCAGCAGCTGCGGCAGCAGCCGGGCCGGGACCCGCAGCGGCCGGCGCGCCGCCAGCGCCAGCCATTCGGGCAGGACGCGGACGAACTCCCCGCCCAGCATCCGGGCCAACCGGTGGGCGGCCAGAGCCGGGACCAGAGGCGTGGTGTCGGCGGGCGCCTCGGCCAGCGGGCTCCCGCCACCGGGCTGCTCCCCCGCCCGCCGGGCGACCACCTGGGCGGCGGCCTGTTCCAGCAGGTCGAAGGGGGTGTCGGTGCCCCGGCGCTCGGTGCCGACGAGCGCGGTGGAGACGAGCTCGTTCCACCCTTGACGCCGGTCGAGCCGATCAGACGGATTCACGAGACCTCCTCATCGGAACGGCAACGGTCAGGTCGGCAAGAGACGACCACGTCACGAACGGCCACCGCTTTCCCCGCGCCCTGGTTTCCCACGCCCAGAGCACCCGCGCCTTGGGCACCCACGCCCTGGCTTCCCACGCCCCGGGCACCCGCGCTCTGGTTTCCCGCGCCCCGGGCACCCGCGCTCTGGTTTCCCGCGCCCCGGGCACCCGCGCTCTGGTTTCCCGCGCCCCGAGCACCCGCGCCCCGGCTTCCCGCGCCCCGAGCACCCGCGCCCCGAGCACCCGCGCCCCGGCTTCCCGCGCCCCGAGCACCCGCGCCCCGGCTTCCTGCACCCCGGGCACCCGCGCTCTGGTTTCCCCCGCCCGGTTTCCCGCGCCCTGGGCACCCGGCCCGGTCGTCGGAAGCTCAACCGACCCGCGGCGGGCCCTCTGCGGGCCCGATCGGATGTTGCTCACAGGACCACCACCTCGTCGTTCTCGTCCCACGTCGTGAGGGGGCGCAGGCCATCGGGAGTCCATTCGACGGCCACCGTCACCGGTTGGCCGCCCGAGACCGCGACCAGCTTCCAGGGGTCACCGGCCGACGGATGCAGCCGCAGCCCCTGGCCCGAGTCGCCCATCAGGCACCATTCCTTCCCATCGCGACCGACCCGGGCGCCGGTGATCACTAAGGGCCACGATTCCGTCCACGGATCGCGGGTCAGCACGTCGGCGATCAGTTGCGGGACGCCCTCGACGGTCACCCCCGACGACGGCGTTTTGGCCGGGACGCTGGGGCCGTAGCGGTCGGCGATGAGGGCGCGCAGCGGTGCGGCGCCCGGGTAGTAGGAGACGTCGGCGTCGATCCGAGTGCCCAGGACGAGGGACGCGTCGAGGGGCTGGCCCGGCGGCGCGAACGACAGCACGAGGGCCACCCGGCCGGTCGCGCGGCCGTGGAGCCAGACCCGCCGGGACAGCAGGCGGTCGCGCTCCTCGTCGCGCAGGGCGATGACCTGCCATTCGTCGCGGATCGGCGGCAGGGCCAGCACGGTCTCCTTGGCCACCTGGTAGCCGACCCGCTGCCGCACGGTCTCGCGCAGGTCGCCGGGCAGTTCGGCGGCCCGGCGGTGGGCGACGGCCAGCAGGTGGACCATGGCGTATTCGCCGAGGAGGCGGCCGGGCCAGTTCTCGTCGCGGAAGACGCGGGTGAGGCCGGTGAACGTGCCGGCCAGGCCGGGCGCCTGGGCGTCGACCAGGCGTTTGGCCAGGTCGCTCCACTCGGACAGGCCGGTCTGGCGGGCGTCGGACAGGCCACTCGCGACCTGGTCGGACAGCCAGCGTTCGAGCTCGGACAGCCCGGCCGCGACGCGTTCCTCACGCTGCCGAGCCCGGTCGTCGTTTTTTTCCGAGGGCTTGTCGGCAGCCGCTTTCTTCTCCACGGCCTTCGCGGCCTTCTCGGCCCGTTGGGACAGCCATTCGGCGGCCCATGGGGAGGGGGTGTCGGCGGGCGGCACGCCGTCGGCCGACCACAGGAGGAGCAGGCCCAGCGCGTGTTTGCACGGGAACTTCCTGCTCGGGCAGCTGCAGCGGTAGGCGGGCTCGGACAGGTCGACGCACGCCTGGTAGGGCTTCGACCCGGATCCGGCGCACTCGCCCCACAACGCCGATCCGGACACGCCCATGGCGGACCACTTCCTGGGCGCGCTCACCCCGTTGGCCGCCTTCTGCGAGGCGGCGTCGGGCGCGAGCGCCAGCACCTGGTCTCGACTCCATCGTTCGGTCACGCGCCGCACCCTAGCCAAGCCGGGCGACAAAACGTTGATGATCACCAAGGACTGTCGGGGTGACGTGCCATACTCGCAGCGTGGTGGGCCGAAAGACACAAACCGGGCTCGTCGGACGGGCGTACCAGCTCGACCGGCTGTCCCGGGTGCTCGACGCCGCGACCGGCCGGATGGCCGGGGTGGCGCTCGTCGGGGGCGACGCGGGCATCGGCAAGACGCGGATCGTGCGCGAGCTGACGGCGATCGCGCGGGAGCGCGGGTTCACCGTGCTGGTCGGTCAGTGCGCCGAGCTCGGCGACGCGCTGCCCTATCTGCCGCTCGCCGACGCGCTGCGCAGCCCGGAGGTCGCCGGGGCCCTCGAATCGCGCCCGGTTCTGCAACGGCTGCTGCCGGGGGCCGACACCGGCGGGTCCGACGCGCTGAGCGGGGCCCTGGCGCAGCAGCGGCTCTTCGGGGCCACGTTGAGCCTGCTGGGCGAGCTGGCCGACCGGGCGCCGACCCTGATGGTGTTCGAGGATCTCCACTGGGCCGACCACTCGACCCGTGACCTGCTGGTCTTCCTCACCCGCATGTTGCAGCGGGAGCGGGTGGCGCTGCTGGGGACGTACCGGACCGATGATCTGCACCGCCGCCACCCGCTGCGGCCGGTGCTCGCGGAGCTGCAGCGGCTGCCGCTGGTGGTGCCGGTCGAGCTGCCGCCGCTCGACGACGACGCGATGGCCACCCACCTGAGCACTCTCGGCGGTGGCAACGCCGGGCTGATCGGCGGGGTCGTCGGGCGGGTCGGGGGGAATCCGTTCTTCGCCGAGGAGCTGTTCCAGGCGGTCGCGAGCGGTGACCGGCTGCCCGCGACCCTCGCCGACCTGCTGATGGCACGGGTCGAGGGGCTGTCCGACACGGCCCAGCAGGTGCTCCGGGTGGCGGCGGTGGCCGGGCGGCGGGTCGACCACGACATGCTGCGGGCGGCGGCCGGGCTCGCCGACGGGCCACTCGAAGAAGCCTTGAGAGAGATCGTCTCGCGCGGGCTGCTCACCGTCGACCAGCACATCGGCTACGACTTCCGCCACGCCCTGCTCCAGGAGGCGGTCTACGACGACCTGCTGCCGGGCGAGCGCACCCGCCTCCACATGACGTTCGCGGCGCTGCTGACCGCCTCGGGCGGCCGGGCCGCCGAGCTGGCCCACCACTATTCGGCCGCCCACGACGTACGCGGCGCGCTGATCACCTCGCTGGAGGCGGGCCGCCGGGCGGCCGACATGGGCGCCCCCGCCGAGGCCCACCGGCATTTCGACCGGGCGCTGGAGGTGTGGGAGCAGGTCCCCGACGCCGAGGCGCTCACCGATCTGACCCGCACCCGCCTGATCCTCGACAGCGCCGCCGCCGCGGCCGACAGCGGCGACAACCACCGGGCCATCGCCCACCTGCGGCGGCTGCGCCAGCTCGTCACCGAGCCGCAGCTCGTGGCCGAGACCAACGAGCGCCTGGCGTGGTACCAGGCCGACGGCGACGACTTCCACGGCATGGCCGAGGCGTCCGAGGCGGCGGTGACCGCCGTCGACACCGGCCCCGAGACGCCGATGCTGGCCCGCGCCCTGGCCACCCACGCCCGCACTCTGTGGATCGTCGACCGGATCCCCGACGCCCGCGCGTCGGCCGCCCGCGCTCTCGAGGTGGCCCGCCGCACCGGGTCGATCGACGCCGAGACGGCCGCGCTGGTCTCGCTGGGCATCCACTCCGAGGCGCTCGGCGACCTCGACCGGGCCGAGGAACTGCTGTCGATGGCGGCCTCCACGGCGTCGGGTTCGGTGTCCAACCATCTGCGGGCCCGCTTCAGCCACGGCCGCCTGCAATACGAGCGGGGCGACCTGGAGGCGGCGGCGAAGTCGGCCGAGCTGGGGTTGCAGGTGGCCCGCGAGAACGGCCTGATGTGGAGCACGTTCGGCACCGACCTGCGGTTCCTGCGCTACCTGATCTCCTACGCCGACGGCGACTGGGACGCCGCCGAGCAGAAGGCCGCCATGTTCGGCGTCCGGGTCGGCACCCCGCCGGAGGCGATCCTGTCGTCGTTCGCCCTGTTCGTCGAGGTCGGCAGGGGCCGCCAGGTGGCGGCCGAGCGGCTGCGCTGGCTGGAGCCGTTCTGGGGCGCCGACGACCTGGTGACCTACATGACCCGGGGCATGGCCGCCGAACTGGCCCTCTGGCAGGGCGACCCGGCGACGGCGCTGACCCACGTCGACGCCGTCGTGGCCGTCCAGCAGCCCAGCGACTCGGGCCTGATCCGCATCTCCGCCACCGGCCTGGCCGCGCTGGCCGACCTCCCCCACGGCGACCCGGCGAAGGCGCGCGGCGACGAGTTCGTCGAACGCGCCCGCTATGCCGCCACCCACGGCCCCACCGGCCTGCGCAACCAGCTCGGCCCCGAGGGCCGCGGCTGGGCCGCCCGCGCCGAGGCCGAATGGCACCGCCTCAACGGCACCGCGACGCCCGAGATCTGGGAGCGCGCCCTGACCGCTTTCGCCGGCGGTTTCCCCTACGAGCAGGCCCGCACCCGCCGCCGCCTGGCGGAGGTCCTCCTGGAGGCGGGCGACCGCGACCGCGCCCGCACCGAATGGGAGATGGCCATCGCCGTCGCCGACCACCTGGGCGCCGCCCCCCTCCGCCACGCCCTCGAAGTGCTCGGCCGCCGCGCCCGCTTCAGCCCACGAGATCCGGCCGAGCCCGTTCCGGCGAGCGTCCTCGACGCCCTGACCGGCCGCGAACGCGAGGTCCTGGCCCAGGTGGCCGCCGGCCGCTCCAACCGCGAGATCGGCGAACGCCTCTTCATCAGCCAGAAGACGGCCAGCGTCCACGTATCGAACATCCTGGCCAAACTGGGCGCGACCACCCGAACCCAGGCCGCCGCCATCGCCCACCAGGAGGGCGTCACCGCCGCAGACTGACCACACGAAAAGGTGAGGCGGCCAGATCAGACGGTATTTCGCCGTCGTGAACACAGTCCCGCGCCAAAGCGGGGTCTCGCGCCAAAGTTGAGGTCCCAGGCCAAGGTCCCGCGCCGAAGTTGAGGTCCCGCGCCAAGGCCAAGGTCCAGCGCCAAGTTCAGGTCCCCCGCCAAGGCCAAGGTCCCACGCCAAAGCCGAGGTCCCGCGCATCCTTGTTTTTCTTTACGGCTCCCGCCCACCCCCGAACGCCACGACCCCCTGCGCACTGCGGCAGCCCACCCAAACGCCGATGATCGATACCCTCGAACCGGTCAGCCGCCGTGTCCCAGGAGGAACCGTGACGCAGAAGCCGCCGTTGGCCGAGGAGTTCGGGCTGGAGCCGCATCCCGAAGGGGGCTGGTTCAGGGAGACCTGGCGGTCGCCGGTGATGTTCTCGCCCGAGGGCTACGACGGGCCCCGGCACAGCGCCACCGCGATCTACTTCCTCCTCGAACCGGGCGAGGAGTCGGCCTGGCACGTCGTCACGTCGGCCGAACTCTGGTTCTGGCATCGGGGTGGGCCGCTCGTGCTCACCTTCGGTGGAGACGGTGAGCACCCGGAGGCCGGGGAGAGCGTCGTGCTAAGTCCGGAGCGGCCGCAGGTGCTGATTCCGCCGGGTGTCTGGCAGGCGGCCAAACCCGCGGGCGACGAGGGTGTGCTGGTCAGCTGTGTGGTCTCCCCCGGGTTCGAGTTCGCCGACTTCAGGATGGCCGACTAGCGGCCCGCGATGAGGTGGGTGAGGCCGTCGAGGATGCGCTGGAGCCCGAAGGTGAAGGCGTGGTCGGGGTCGTACATGCCCTGGTGGGTCTCACCCGCGGTGCTGCCGACGCGGACGGCGAGCGGGAAGCGGGCGGGGTCGAAGACCCTGGCCAGGAGCGGCGCGTTGGCGGTCCACCACTGCTCGTCGGACATGGCGCTGTCGCGGGCGGCGGCCTGGGTGTCGAGGTCGGCGCGGGCGTTGGACTGGACGAAGCCGAGCAGGAAGGTGAGGGCGGCGTCCATCTCGACGTCGTCGAGCCCGAGGCCGTCGAAGGCGGCCAGTTCGTGGTCGTATTTGGCCATCAGGCCCGGTCCTAGCGGCGGGCGGGCGGTGGGCAGGGTCGCCACCCAGTGGTGGCGCCGGTAGAGGTCGCGGTTCTCGTGCGCGACGGCCGCCACTTTCACCTGCCATGAGGCGCCGGGGTGGTCGGTGCGCGGCATCCGCAGGTAGGCGGCGTCGAGCATGAGGTCGAGCAGCTCCGCCTTGCCGGGGACGTAGGTGTAGAGCGTCATCGGGGTGACGCCCAGCCGCTGGGCGACGCTGCGCATGGTCAGGGCGTCGAGCCCGCCGGTGTCGGCGAGTTCGGTGGCGGCCGCCACGACGCCGTCGACCGTCAGGCCCTGCTTTGGTCCGCGCCGGGAGCCTCCCTGCCCGGGTTCGCGCCACAGCAGCTCCAGGGTGCGGGCCGGGTCGCCCTCGCCGGTTCGTTCCTTGGTCATGCGCACCATCTTTTCGCCTGCGACGCCCTCCTCTCACTCTGTACGTCGTATATAGTACGTCGTACAGAGATAAGGAGCCCCCGTGAAGATCACCGCCACCGCCGTGTCCCTGACCGTCGACGACGTGCCCGCCTCCGCCGCGTTCCTGGCCGCCCACTTCGGATTCCAGGAGGTCATGGCCGCCGACGGCTTCGCCTCGCTGGTCCGCGACGACGCGGTCAACGTGATCTTCCTCCGTCGCGGCATCGAGGTCCTGGCCGAAGGCATGAGGGATCAGCACGCCGCGGGCGTCATCACCGCGTTCACCGTCGACGACCTGGACGCCGAATACGAGCGGCTCCAGGCCGAGGGCGTCGCCGTCACGATGCCGCTGCGCGAGGAGCCGTGGGGTGAGCGGCTCTTCCAGGTCACCGACCCGAACGGGGTGATCTTCCAGCTCGTCAGCTGGAGGGGGTGACCCGGCCGTGGAGGTGCATGTCGTGCCAGCCGTCGGCGTGCAGGGTCGCGCTGTGCAGGACGCCCTCCAGGACGTAGCCCGTACGTTCGGCCACCCGGCACGACGCCGTGTTGGTGACCGCGTGGCGGAGTTCGATGCGGTGGAGGCCCAGGTCGTCGAGGGCCCAGCGGGTCATCTCCGCCACGGCGGCCGTGGTCGCGCCCCGGCCCCGGCCCTCGGGGAGGGTCCAGTAGGCGGCTTCGGCCAGGCCCAGTTCGAGGTTGACCGAGCGGAGGGCGACCCGGCCGAGGGTCAGGCCGTCGCGTTCGACGATCCAGGTCGCGCCGGTCTCCAGCGTCCAGCGGGCCCGCCAGCGGGCGATCACGGTGGCGGCCCTGGCGTGGTCGGCCTCGTGTTCCAGGTTCCACAGGCGGATGTCCGGATCGGCGAAGGCGGCCATGACGATTGGCTCGTCGCCCGATTCTCGGAGGGGACGCAGGAGCAGGTCTCCGGTGCGCAGCGACGGCTGGGGCCGGTCGCGCATGGCACCGGCGGGGACGACCTCGGGAATGACGTACACCCGCCCATCCTGCCGTCCGGAATAGGGTGAACAGCACCAGCACGACGAGGAGGCCGCTAGTGACCCGGCAGATCGTTTCCGTCATCGGGGGCAAGGACGAGGCGTCCGGAACGCCGTATCTGTCCACCAACCCCGCCCGGCTCACCCAGGTCGTCGCCGAGGTGACGCTGGCCGATGCGGCGACGTTCGCGGCGGCGTGCCGGAGCGCGGCGGGGGCGCAGAAGGAGTGGGCCGCGGTTCCGGCGCCGGTGCGGGGGCGGGTCATCGCGTCGATCGGGCGGCTGGTGGAGGCCAACGCCGAGGCGCTGGCACGGCTGGTCACCGACGAGATCGGCAAGCCCTACGCCGAGGCGCTCGGCGAGGTGCGGGAGATCGTCGACACCTGCGACTTCTTCATCGGTGAGGGGCGGCGGCTCTACGGGCAGACCGTCCCGTCGGAGATGCCCGACAAGAACCTGTTCACGTTCCGCACCCCGGTCGGGGTCGCGGCGATCGTCACCGCCGGGAACTTCCCCGTCGCGGTGCCCTCCTGGTATCTGGTGCCGGCGCTGCTGTGCGGGAACGCGGTCGTGTGGAAGCCGGCCGAATACGCCGCCGGGTCGGCCGCCGCGCTGCACCGGATCTTCACGGCCGCCGGGCTACCCGACGGGGTGTTCAACATCGTCTTCGCCGACGGCGAGCAGACCTACGCGGGCCTGGAGACGGCCCTCGGCGAGGGGACCGTCCACAAGGTCGGGTTCACCGGTTCCTCCGAGGTCGGCCGCAAGATCGGCGAGCTGTGCGGGCGGCACCTCCAGTCGCCGTGCCTGGAGCTCGGCGGCAAGAACCCGATGGTCGTCATGCCCGACGCCGACCTGACCCTGGCCACCGAGGGCGCCCTGTTCGCCGGGTTCGGCACCGCCGGTCAGCGCTGCACCTCGCTCGGCACGGTGATCGTCCACGAGTCGATCCACAGCGACTTCGTCGCCCGGTTCACCGCCGCCGCGCAGTCGGCCCATGTCGGCGATCCTGGGCGGAAGGTGCTGATGGGGCCGATGCTCGACCAGAAGTTCGCCGATCGCTACGAGGAGTTCCTGACCTGGATCGGCGACCACCACACGGTCACCGGCCCGGTCGGCCGGATCACCGAGTCGAACCCGTGCGGTCACTTCCTCGGCGACGACCCGAACGAGGGCCTCTTCTACCACCCGGTGATCGTCGACGGCGTCCGCCCGACCGACCGCCTGTTCCTGGAGGAGACCTTCGGCCCGATCGTCGGCGTGACGACCTTCTCGACCCTCGACGAGGCGATCGAACTGGCCAATCTGCCCGGATACGGCCTGTCGTCGTCGATCTACACCCGCGACCCGCAGGCGGCGTTCCGCTTCCGCGCGGGGGTGTCGGCGGGCATGGTCAGCGTCAACAACTCGACGTCGGGCGCCGAGGCGCACCTGCCCTTCGGCGGCAACGGCAAGTCGGGCAACGGGAGCCGCCAGTCGGGCATGTGGGTGCTGGACCAGTTCACCCGCTGGCAGGCGATGAACTGGGACTACTCGGGGCGGTTGCAGAAGGCCCAGATGGATGTGGCCGAGATCGTCCCGGACCTGGAATTCAAGATCTAAAAGCCTCTTCTTCCGTTACGGCTCTCGCCCACCCCGGCACCGCCCACCGCCTCCGCACCTCGCCGTATCCGGCACCGACCACCCGCTCCCGCCTCGCACCGCAATGAAAAGGTCCGGCCCCCACGCCGGAGCCGGACCTTTTCAGATCAGGTGGTCACGCACAACGCGAGACCAGGTCCCAGTAACCCGGGCGGGTTTCCTGGAGGCTGCGCGAGGTGGTGCCGGTGATGCCGAGGTAGTCGTTGGAGCCTTCCGCGTACACGAGGAAGAAGAACTCCACGTAGGCCCTACCGGCGGAGACGTGGGCGTTGTTCGTGGCGGTCACGCACTTCTTCGCAGGGGCCGTCGGGGTGGGCGAAGCCGACGGGCGAGGGGTCGGCGAGAGCGTCGGGGTCGCGCTCGGGCTCGGGCTCGGTGAAGGCGTCGGCGAGGCGGTCGGGGTGGCCGACGGCGAGGGCGAAGGCGACGGGGTGGTTCCGCCGCCGGTCGTGTTCAGCAGGACGTTGGGTGAGCCGCTCCCGGGGCTGGTCACGGCGCCGGTCACGCCGTTGCGGACCAGGGTGTCCCTGATCTGGGCGGGGGTCGCGTTCGGCGTACCGGAGAGAAGGAGCGCCGCCGCGCCCACGACGTGAGGCGTCGCCATCGACGTGCCGCTGATGGTGCTCTTGGCGGTCGGGGAGTTGTACCAGGCCGAGGTGATGTCGGTGCCGGGGGCGAAGAGGTCGAGGCAGGTGCCGTAGTTCGAGTACGACGCCCGCGCGTCGTTCTTCGCGGTCGCGCCGACCGTGATGCCCTCGGGGACGCGGGAGGGCGACGACGAGCAGGCGTTGGTGCTCTCGTTGCCGGCGGCCAGGCCGTAGGTCACGCCCGATGTGATGGAGTTCTTCACGGCGGTGTCGACGGCGGTGGAGGCCGAGCCGCCCAGCGACATGTTGGCCACGGCGGGCTTGGCCGCGTTGCCGGTCACCCAGTCGATGCCGGCGATGACGCCGGAGTTGCTGCCGCGGCCGGCGCAGTCGAGCACCCGTACCGCGACCAGCTTGACCTCTTTGGCCACGCCGTAGGTGGTGCCGCCGACGGTCCCGGCCACGTGGGTGCCGTGGCCGTTGCAGTCGGTCGCGTCGTTGTCGTTCTGGACGAAGTCCTTGCCGGACGACGCCCGCCCGCCGAAGTCCTGGTGCGAGACGAGGATGCCGGTGTCGATGATGTACGCCGTCACCCCCGCCCCCGTCCCGGTGTAGGAGTAGCGGGAGTTCAGCGGGAGGGCGCGCTGGTCGATGCGGTCGAGGCCCCACGACGGCGGGTTGGCCTGCTCGGCGTCGATCGTCACCACGGCGTCCTGCTCGACGTAGGCGACGTCGGGGTCGGCGGCGTAGGCGCGCGCCTCCTTGGCGGTGGCCTCGACCGAGAAGCCCTTGATGGCCCGGTTGTAGACGTTGGTCACCTCTCCGCCGTTCTCGGCGGCGAGGTCGCGGGACTGGGCGCGGACGTCCGTCGTCGGCTTCAGCACGACGATGTAGCTTCCGGGGATCGCGTCGGGGTTGTCCGTCCCCATGACGGCGGCCGAACGGGCCTGGGCAGGCACGGCCAGCGACGCGCCCGCGAGCGCGGTGGCAGCGAGCAGCGCCGCGACTCGGGGGATTCGGTGCATCGGGGGTCCTTTCCTGGATGGCGCACGTATACGAAAGGCCCGAATGCGGGCATGACGAAACGCCAGGTCAGATAGGGCGGAATCACCCGCCTGCCCTGAGCTTCCAGGAAATTTCGGCCTAAATCCGGCGGTATATCATTTCCGGTCTGACGCCCTGAGGGCCCGGACGACTGCGAGTACAGTCGGCAGTTCGTCGTCGTCCAGGGCGTCGACGAGCTCGCGGAGCTGCTGGCGGATCGCGCCCGGATCGTGGGCCAGCCACCGCCCCCGGGGGCGGCGCGGCCCGAGCAGGGTGACGAGGGAGTCGGCGGGCAGGCCGAGGATCGACTCCAGCTCCCGCACGGCCGCCAGCGACCGCGAGCGTTCGGGACGGGAGCGCCCGCGCTGCCAGTTGCTCAGGCTGGCCAGGCTGACGTGAGCGCCGCGCTCGGCCAGCCTCACGTGGAGACGTTCAAGGGACAGGCCCCGCGCCGCGATGGCGGCCCGGAGCGCGCGTTCGAAGGGGCCGGTGCGGAGCAGGACGGCGAGCTCCCGTTCAGGGCCCCGCGACCGGTCGTTAATCACACATGCCACGTTTACACCGGTAAGGGTCGGTAGTCCATGAGCTTGCGTTGAGACGGCGGTCACCTTGGCGGAAGACGCCGGTCATCTCCGGCGCCTTCCGTCATCGGGTGCCGTTTACTGCTGGGTGATCTTCACGTCGTCCACGGCCGCCTCGACGAGTGAGGCGGTGCCGACGTCACCGGCGGCGACCGTGATCTGCACGGTCTGGCCGGCGTAGGCCGACAGGTTCACCGAGGCCGAGGCCCAGGCGGCGTTCCTGTTGGAGGCCGCGCCGAGCTGCTGGAAGACCTGGGTGCCGTTGACCAGCACGCGCAGGTAGTCGGTGTTGGAGGAGTTGGTCCCGTGGGCTAAGTACCAGGAGAACGACAGGGTCAGGGTGCCGGTGCTCGGGAGGGTGATCCCCGGGGAGCGGATCGAGCTGACGCCGCCGTCGAGGTCGTGGTCGCCCGCCGAGGCGCCCGCGAGCGGGCCGGTGACCAGGTCGTTCGAGCCGCTGACGGTGGTGCCGAGCTGCTTGGCGCCGCTGGAGTTGGTGTCCTCCGGGTTGCCCCGGGTGAACTGGCCGAGGGTCGCGGTGTCGGTGCCGAGCGGGTTGGCGGTCCAGCCGGTCGCGGTCTCGAAGGTGTCGCTGTAGACGGTGGTGGCCGGCGGGCCGCCGCCGCAGTACTGCGACTGCTTGCCGATGACCTTGTAGACGCAGTCGGCGTTCTCCAGGAGCAGCAGCGTCGCCTCGCGGTTGCGGGTCGTCTGCGGCACGATCGCCTCGTCGGGCGGGTAGAAGCCGGGGTTGGACGCCACGGGGTACATCTCGAACGTGTAGGAGAAGATCTTGTAGGCCCCCCACATCCAGTCGTCGATCGACCCGTCGGTGATGTAGAGGTCGCTGGCCTGCTCGGGGGTGTAGTTGTTGGTCGCGGCCATCTGCTGGCCGAGCACGGCGTGGGCGTCGCGGTCGTCCTGGGTCAGGCCGGGCGCGGTGTTGGCCGTCGTGTAGCCGTAGGGCCACAGGATCAGCTCGCCGTAGGAGTGCCAGTCGATGTGCGCCTTGATCTGCTGGGCGCCGCCGACGACCCGGCCGCGCACGAAGTCGGCCACGGCCTTCACCTCGGGCGCCGACTCGGCCGACGGGCCGCGGTAGGTCTCCGACGAGGTCGAGGTGGACGATCCGCCGCAGCAGCCCCAGTTGTAGGCCCAGTTGCGGTTCATGTCGGTGCCGATCGCGCTCGACCCGCTGTTGGGCTGGCGGTTCTTGCGCCAGCTGCGGTAGGAGCCGGTGGCGATGTCGTACTCGCTGCCGTCGGGGTTCATGTTCGGGATGATCCAGATCTCCCGCGAGTTCACGATGTTCGTGATGCGGGAGTCCGACCCGTAGGAGTCGGTGAGCAGGTTCAGCAGGTAGACCGCCATCTCGACGGTCAGGTGCTCACGGGCGTGCTGGCTGTGGGTGAACAGCACCTCCGGCTCGGCCTCGTCGGTGGCGACGTTGTCGCTGATCTTGACCGCGAACAGCTCGCGGCCCTGGTAGGACGTCCCGATCGAGACCTTGCGGATGATCGCCGGATGGGCCGACAGGGCCGCGTTCACCACGGCGTTGAGCTCGGCGAAGTTGTGGTAGGCACTGTCGGCGGGCGGGAAGTCGAGGGGCTGCGGCACGACCGGCGCGAGCCGGACCGGCGCCGAGGTGACCTGGTAGCCCAGTGCTCGGATCGCCGCGATCTCCTCGCTCGTGGCGGTGACCACGACGCGGGCGGCGGCGACCTCGTCGATGGCGGCACCGGTCCCGGAGACGGCGGTGCGCTGCTCCTGGGTGGTCACCCCGTCGACGATGTACTGGCGGTTGGGCGGGGGTTCTGCCCCGGCTCCGGCGCTCGTCAGTCCTGTGGTCAGGACCATGACGATCAGTGTGAAAACAACTGTCAGGCGCTGCTTCATGGAGACCAAAGTGAATCGGCCCCGCCCCTGAGGGCAAGGCCGACGCACGATCTTCCGGTAAGTCCGTCGTCCATCGGAGTCGGGACTGCGGTTCCTTGGTTCTAATCTGTGTTTTCTACTTCTCCCGGCCGTCGTATCCGAGCAGCCGCATGGCCACTTCCGGGTCCATCGCGGCGGCGAGGAGCTGGGCCCGTTCGTTGGCCCGGTCTCTGGCCTCCTCGGCGCGGCGCCGGTTGGCCTGCTGCGCCCTGACCACCCCGACCACGATCGCCGTGATCGCCACGACCCCGAGCAGGATCAGGAAGAACACGACGACCACGCCGGTCTGCAGACCGGGGATGATCTCGGTCGCGGTGCCCATGGTCCCGCCGGAGGCGGCGATCACCACGAGGACCAGCGCGGCCAGCGCGAGCGCCGCCCCGAACAGGCCCCAGAGGAGCCCGCGCGAACGCGAACTCTCGGCCTTGGCCGCCGTCGCCTCGGGCGGCGGCAGGGTGCCGCCGCTGGTGGCCCAGGGGACGAAGTCGACGTGCCCGTTGCCGTGGCCGTTGACCGGGATGACCTCCCCGGCGATGGTCCCGGCGGGGGCGAAGGCGGGCGCGGCACCGTTGCCGACCGCCGCCCCGATCGGCTGCAGCGCCAGCTGACGCACCCTCGGCTGCGGCAGCGAGCCGCCGACCTTGGTGTGTCCCCGGTGCGCCTCGACCGCCGCCGCGTGGTAGTCCTCCAGGTCGGCCTGGAAGTCCTCGTCGGCGTAGACGGTGCCGTCGACCAGCGGGCCCGGGACCCGGTCGATGATGGCGATGACGTCTTCACCGTTGAGGGTCTTCTCCGTCTCCAGGGCGTGGGCGACGGCCAGGACCTCGGCCCGGTTGGCCCGGAGCAGTTCCTCGGTCGCCTCGTAGATCCGGATCAGGTTGGCCTCGATGCGGTCGGTCACCCCGCTCGGGCCGTCGTTGCGCGAGTCCTTCAGGTTGTCGGCGAGGAAGCCGATGTGGCCGCCCGACCCCTTCCGCGGGGCCGGCTGGCCGACGGACTGGAAGCCCAGTTCCTGCAGCGCGGGCATGGCGGAGATGCCCAGGCCCATGCCGTAGCGGGTCTCCATCAGTGCGGTGAAGTAGGTCGCCGACTCCAGGTCGCCCGAGACGCCCGAGGAGTTGTCCTCGCCGAAGAACATGCGCTCTCCGGCCAGTGAGGCCAGGGACACCATGATGTCCGACTCGTATTCCGACTTCCAGCGGGTGAACTGGTCTTCCGGCTTGATGCTGGAGACCATGCCGAGGTAGCCGGCGCCCTTCTCGATGGTGGCGATGTCGATCTCGAGGTGCTGCCGGGTGCGGTAGGCGACCACGGCGTGGCAGGCCTCGTGCACCGCGACGGCGTGGCGCTCGCGCTCGATGTACTCGACGTCTTCGGGCGGGCCGAGCTGCTTGAGCCGCTTGGCCTTGGTGACGTCCGCCCAGGTGATCACCTCGCGGCCGTCGCGGATCGCGGTGATCAGGGACTCGTTGACCAGGTCCTTGATCGTGGCGCCGGTGGCGTAGGGGGTGATCGTGGCGAGCTTGTCGATCTGCTCGTCGGTGAGCTCGTGCCGGACCTTCTCGAAGTAGCCCTGGTAGGTGCGGATGCGGCCGGGCTTGGCGGGATAGCCCACCTTGTAGATCCGGTCGATGCGGCCCGGTCGCAGGAGCGCTTCGTCGAGGGCGTCGGGCATGTTCGTCGCCATCATGACGAGGATCCGGTACTTGGGTGGCGGCTTGGGCCGCATGCCGAGCAGCCGGCGCACGTGGCGGTTGACGATGCCGCGCGGTTTCTTCAGGCCGGACAGCTCGGTGAGCAGGGCCTGGAGGGTGCCCATGTCGCCACCGCCGCCGCCCATCATGTTGCCGCCCATCACGAAGCGGCTGCGCCGGCCCGTGTCGGGTGCCTCGGTCGCGTGGGAGGCGGCCGACTGCCGGAAGAGGCTCTGCTGCGAGCCCTCCGACAGATAGGAGAATCCGTGGCAGGCGTCGCCGAAGGCCGGGCTGAAGCCCGGTCCGCCGCGTGGGCCCTGCTGGGCCAGCGAACCGCGGCGGCCGAGCGAGTCGGCCTCGTCGAAGAAAACGATGACGCCGCCGTACCGGAGAGAGAGCTTGCGCAGTTTCCGGAACAGCGACTTCACCTTGAGGATGCCGACACCCATGAACATGTTGGTGAAGGCGCCCGGGTCGACGAACACGTAGGGCTTGCCGGTCTCACCCGCGACGGCCTCGGCCATCAGGGTCTTGCCGGTGCCGGGCGGGCCCCACAGGAGCAGGCCGCTGGGCACGTAGCCGCCGCGCTGCTCGATCTCGTCGGGCCGCTCCAGGAAGACGATGCTCTCCTTGACCCGCTCGACCACGTGGTCCTGGCCCCAGACGTCGGCGAACCGGGTCTTGATGTCGTCGGGGAAGTAGGTCTCGACGCCACCCCGGGACAGGAACCAGAAGATCGCCACGAACTGGAGGACGACGAACACCAGGATCATGCTGTACTGGATGATCATCGGCAGCCAGGACCAGACCAGCGCCGGGAACTGGAACAGCGCCATCACCGGTGAGAGATCTCCTGGCAACAGCTCGGCCAAGACATAGGCGAGCAGTGCGATCCAGAAGATCCACTTGATGGCGCGGGTGATCCGGAACCGGTTCCAGTCGGAGAACGTGCGCTGGTTCCAGCGGTTGAAGCCGCCGAAGACCTTCTTCGTCCAGAACTGGTGGTAACCCGCCGAGCGTTCACTGACCAGGAAGTGCAGCTGACGGACCAGGTCGATGCCGATCAGCCAGAGCAGCCACGGGGTGGCCGTCGTCTGGTAGATCAGGGCGTCCCAGAAGGTCATGACGCCTTCGAACTCGCCCATGGTCTTGACGGCGAGAAGAAGGAAGACCGCCGCGAGAACGATAATGATCTTAGAGCGATCCCAGAAGGCCATCTTCTTGCGGGTACGCGGATCCCTGTCGTCGGGGCCCGAACCGGGTGGCCGGAGTCCCTCGTACTGCGGCGGGGGGGCCGTTTTCATATGGGCTCCTTACCCGATGTTGGACTTCACCTTGAACGATTTCGCGATCGCGTCGAGTTCGGCCTGGCGCTGCTGGAAACAGGTCGCGGAGCAGCGGATCAGGAAGGTCGACGTCTTTCCTCCATCGGCCGAGACATAGCTCGTCTGCTGGAAGGTCTGCACCGGCCCGCCCTTGTAGCGGAGGTTGAACTGCACCCGTACGCCCTTGACGCCGTTCTCTCCTTCGAGCACCTCGTCGGCGGTGAGCTCGAAGTTCTTGTACGGATATTCGGCGTTCTGCTCGATCTGGGTGCGTTCCGCCTGGGTGAGCGCGACCGGGAAGTTCATCACGTTGCGCAGATAGTTCAACGAGACGTCGTTCGCCTGGTCTTTGGTGAGCGTCTGCACGATCGCGAGTGCGAACGGCTCGTCCGGGCCCCCCGGTACCGAGCTCATGACGTGTTCGATCGAGGGTTGTGTGTGACCGTCGTAGGCGACGGTCCAGATCATCTGTTTCATCACCTGGCTGGTCGCCGACGACGGATCGCCGATGACCGCGGCGTCGACCTGTTTCTGGTCGACCTTCTGCCACGCCGAGGGGATTTTGAAGTAGGTGCCACCGCCCGAATCACGGACGAACGTGTATTGGGAGCCGCCGCACCCGGACAGACCGGCGATCATCGCAGCGACCGCGAAGGCCGCCGCCGTGCCGGACCCCGCCCGCCATCTCTTCACAGGGCCATACCTCCGCTTTGCGGGTCTACGAGGTAGTAGTGCCCGTTTTCCAAGTATCCCGCTACCGGGACGGTTGTTACATCTTGGAAAACTTGACCAAATCTTGCCCGGATCTTAGCCGCAGTTGTGACGTGATCATAGGGCGGCGGCGACCGCTTGCTTGAACAGTCAACTTGACGCGGCAGCGTAGGCCGCGAGGGATAAGACGGGCGTAAGGGGCACTTCCCTCAGATCTACCGGTGATACGCGAACTGGCGAAGGATATGTGACCTGGGGCAAGGCTCCCAATCCGATCATGAGATCCTCGACGATTATTGACGTCCGCTTATGCCTGAGATCTCGCGATGCGGCCGATACCTGCTTCTGAAAGGTAATTCGGCCGTATCGAAAGGTATGAATCGTGGCGCACCGGACCCTTGGTTTGGCGGTAACCCTGGCCGCGGCCCTCACCCTCTCCCCCGCGCACGCGGACAGTGCCGACGAGTGGGGAGTGGTCCTGCCGGACGCCGGGTGCGCGCAGGCGCATTCCTGGGTGGCGCGGGTGCAGGGCCAGAACGGGGTGCTGGACGCGACCGTGCTGGGCGCCCACTCCCCCGCGATCGCCCTGGCCCCCGCCGAGCAGGGCGCCGCCGGGACCCGGACGATCCCCGGGGTCGGATCGGTGACCGGCGGCTACGCGCGCACTCTCGCCGGTACGAACTGCGCCTCGCACGCCGAGGCCGGAGGGTCCGCCGTGGAGATCGGGGTGCCGCACGTGGCCGGTGCCGCGGGCGGATATTCGCTGTCGCCCGTGGGGCTGCGGTTCGGCGGGTTCACGGTGAGTGCGACGTCCACGCCGGGAGACCGGGTGCGGTTCGGCGGGCAGATCGTCAACGGGGTGGTGACCTCGCTCGGCCGCAAGGTGCTCGACCTGCCGGTGAACATGCCCGCCAACGTGGGGCTGCGGATCCCGTCCGACCCGGGGCGCCCGGCCTTCGCGCAGGTCGTGTTCAACGAGCAGGTCACCACGACCGCCGACGGCACCCCCGCCCGCGGGTCGGCGGGGAGCGGCTGGATCAACGCGGCCCGGATCACCGTGCTCGGCCCGGTCGCCACCGACGTGACGATCGGCCACGCCGCCGTGATCGGCACGGGCCCCGACGGGGTGCTCGACTTCCCCTGCGTCGGCGGAGCCGCCCGCTGCGCTCAGTGAGCCACGTCGAGCACGTCGAACACATAGGAGAGGCGGACCCCGGGCGGCGCGGCCAGCCCGCCCGGGGTGACCGGATCCGGCGCCGGTTCCATGTTCAGCCGCACTCGGTCGCCCACCCGGGCGCCCTCCAGCGCCTCGGCCCAGCCGGGTAGCACGGCGCCCGGTTCGACCAGGAAGCCGTGGGGCCCGGCGCCGAAGGTCGACATGAACGGCTTTTCGGCGCCCCAGACGGTGCCCGCCCACTGCACGACGACCCGGTCGCCCTTTCCGACCACGGGCCCGGCACCGGTGACCTGCTTCGACACGCCCGGCGTGAACCCGCCGAAGGTGAAGCCGGTGAACGGCGCCACCTGGGCGGCCCTGTCGTAGCCGCCGATCACGTCGAACGTGACCGTCATCCGCTCACCCGGGGACACGTTCGCGGGCGGCCGGCCGTCGGGGCCGAAGGCCGTACCGGAATCGGTGACGAGGCGGACCTTCGCGCCCGCGCGGCGGCCGACCAGCGCGCGGTCCCACGACCGCGACACCTGCGTCCCGTCGAGAACGGCCGAGGTGGGCTGGCGGGTGCCGATCGTATCGAGGTAGTCGCGGGCGCCGACGTTCATGTCCACGTCGGTGACCACGACCTGGCCCGCCCTGATCGGCGGCCCGTCGCCCTCGGCCAGCACCGTCACCGACTCGCCGCCGGAGGCGCATCCGGCCAGCAGGAGCAAGGTGATCAGCAGGAGGCTAGGCTGCGGGCCATGCCCACCGCACTCGTCACCGGCGCGACCGCCGGGATCGGCGCGGCGTTCACCCGCCGCCTGGCCGCCGACGGTTTCTCTCTCGTGCTGGTCGCCCGCGACCGCGACCGGCTGGCCGAGCAGGCCGCGCTCGTCCGCCGCCGTTACGGCGTCGAGGCCGAGGTGCTGCCCGCCGACCTGTCGAGCGACGACGGACTGAAGGTCGTCGAGGAGCGGCTGCGCGAGGGCGTCGACCTGCTGGTCAACAACGCCGGGTTCGGCAACCGGGCGATGTTCCTCAACGCGCCGGTCGAAGACGAGCTCACCATGATGAAGGTGCACTGCGAGGCGGTGCTCCGGCTCACCTACGCCGCCCTCCCCCACATGCGGGAGAAGGGCAGGGGCGGGGTGATCAACGTGGCCTCGGTGGCGGCCTTCTTCACCCGGGGCACCTACGGCGCCTCGAAGGCGTGGGTGGTCAACTTCAGCGGCGCCGTCGCCGCCGAGACCAACGCCGACGGCGTGCGGGTGATGGCGCTCTGCCCCGGTTTCGTGCACACCGAGTTCCACCAGCGGGCCGGCATGGACACCACCAGCATCCCGAAGTTCCTCTGGCTGGAGGCCGACCCGGTGGTGAAGGCCGCCATGCGCGACCTGGCCCTCGGCAAGGTCGTCAGCGTGCCCGACCTGCGCTACAAGGTGGTCGTCGGCGTGGGGCGGCTGCTGCCGCACAACCTCACGGCCCGCATCTCCACCCACATCGGCCGCCGGTTCAGATAGCGGGCGCCGCCACCGTCGTGGCCTCGCAGGGATCGTCCGGCGAGCACGAGGTGCCGGCCGCCGCCACGCTGATGACCGCCGCATAGGTGCCGCTGGTCCTTTCGGGCATCGTGCAGGTCAGGGTGTACGTCAACGTCCCGCCGCCGGGCAGGTCGGTGATGGCGTGCAGGGCCCCGGTGCCCCTGGTCGCCGGGCAGATCGCGCCTCCGGACGCCTCACACGTCCAGGTGAGGGGCCGGAAGGCGTGCGGCCAGGCGAGCTTGATCTCGGCCGCGTCGAGCAGTTCGGTCCCGGGGTTGGCGACGGTGGCGGTGAAGGTGAACTTCTGACCGGCGACGTACCGGACCGGCTCGGCCACCATCGCCACCGTCGGCTGGGGCGTCAGCAGCAGTGCCACGACAAAAGGGATCATGTCGCAGGTATCGGCGAAGATCGCCAGGTGGAAACGGCCGCCGCCTAGGATTTGACCAGTTGTTCGTAGAGGGCCGACACCTCGTCGACGAACCTCGGCAGCCCGTAGTAGAGCTTCGCCTTCTCGGCCGCGGCCTCCCCGAGCCGCCCCGCATACCCCGGATCGCGCAGCACCCTGACCACCGAGGCCGCCAGCAGCCCCGGATCGGGTTCGGTGAGCAGCCCCGTGACCCTGTCCTCCACCACCTCGGGCACCCCGCCCACCCGCGTGGCGACGGCGGGAACCCCCGAGGCCGCGGCCTTGACGAGCTCCAGCGGAATGCCCTCGTAGTCGCTGGTCAGCAGCATGACGTCGGTCGCGGCGTGGATGATCTCCAGATCGGCACGGCGCCCGAAGAACCCGATGGCGTCCCCGAACCTGGCCGACTTGGCCCGCGTGTCGGCGGCCAGGTCACCGTTGCCGACGACGATGACCTTCGTCATCGGCAGCCCGCGCAGCACGAGCGAGATCGTGTCGAGGAACCGGTCGGGCCGCTTCTCCCGCGTGATCCGCCCCACGAACGCCACCACGGGCACCTCCGGCGGCAACCCCAGCCGCGCCCGCGCGACCTGCCGGGTCGGCAGGGCCCCCATCCGGACCCCGGGCCTGACGACGGCGTACTGACCCGGCGTGCCCACCCCCGCGGCGAGCAGGTCGTCGCGGACCTGCGCGCCGTCGGCGATCAGCCGCCCGCTGACCTTGGCCAGGCGGCGCTCGATCGCGGGCCTGCGGGGGTGGACGTCGAACGTGTGCACACTCACCGGAACCCTGGCCATGGTCGCGGCCATCCTGCCGAGCGCGCCCGCCTTCGGGGTGTGGGTGTGCACGATGTCCGGCCGGAACCGGCGCATCTCGCTGACCAGCCTCGTCAGTGCGCGTGGTCCGTCTTCAGGGAGGGGGTGGGCGCGGTCGTGGGGCGTGGCGGTGTAGAGGCGTTGTTCGAACCGGCCGGGGTCGAGGTGGTCGAGCAGGGTGACGGCCTGGAGCGAAGGGCCCCCGGCGTCCAGCCCCGTGATCACCCGCATGACCTTGATGCGCTCACCCATGGCGGGCCCCCGTTTCGACCTGTTGCGGTATGTCTGCCCGGCGGGCAGTCTCGCTCGCGACGAGGCTTCTCCGGGCGTGTGACCTGGGGGAATGTCATGCACTGGCGAAGGATTTGGCCCCCGTTTGCCGGAGATCAGGGTGAGGTGACCGAATCCGGGCCCTCGCCGAGTTCTTCGAGGCGGGCGAGCAGGGCAGCGACCCTGGCCGCCTCGGGTCCGGAAGCCGTGGCCTCGACGGCCTGGAGGGCGGCCTTCGTCTTGGCGGTCCATTCCAGAAGGAGGTAGCCCGCGAGCAGATCATCGGGAGGAAGGTTCGCGAACTGATCGACGATGATCTCGCCGAGCCAGAGCCCGTCAGCGGTCGGTAGCCGGGCGTGGCCTGAGGCCATCACCAGGTGGAACCCGCTCACCACTACGGACAACGTCGAGGCCGAGTAGGCCTGATCGTCGCCGGGGCTCCGCACCGGCGGGAGGACCCTCCCCATCTGGAGCGCGATCTCTCCGGCCTGCGGCGCCCACAGATCCGCGGGCATCTCGGCATTGGTGTACACCAGCAGGGAAAGGGCCTCACCGACCCGGCCTTCCCGCGCCTCGGTCAGGGCCGAGGCGAGCAGGGTCTCCGGCCGCAGATCGATGCTCGGCAGGCTGCCCGAACGGTAGCCCTCTCCGAGGTCGGGCGGCTCGAGACCGGCGAAGTGTTCGAGCAGAAGCCGGTGGGTGAACAGCCAGCCGCCGCCCACCTTGTGAACCAGCATGCGGGCCACGGCCAGCTCGAAGAAGCGCGCGTAAACGGCGGGCGCGACACCGTCGCGGGTCAGCATCACACGGGTCAGCCAATAACCGGCGAGAGCGCGACCCCCGTACATCCAGGACGTCGTCACGATCACCAGCACGCCGGCCACGAGGCCGGGTGTGCCGAACACGGCCAGAAAGGTCACCGTCGAGGGCCCGCCGTAAAGCGCGGCCGCGACCCCCATGGTCCGGGCGCAGCCCTGCAGATCCCCGTCTGCCCGATACTCCCGCGAGCGCGGCCCCTGATCCTCCGATCCGGAGCCACTTGGGCCCAGCGGCAGCGCGAGCAGCACACCCCCGACGACACCCGCCCCGATCCCGGTGGCCAGGCTCGCGAGAAACGGCGCAGGGCCGACGATGCCCGTCACCAAGCCGGCCAGGAGACCGAGCACCGCACCCACGACGCCGAATCCGATGGCGGCGGCGAAGGACAGGCAGCCGTCCCCGTGCTCGAACACCAGACCCACGAGCCTGCCCTGCCGCCACTCCGGGCGGTGGGGCACGTGCGGCTGGTCCCCCAGACTCTGACCCGCCGCCCAGCCGAGCCCACCGATCACCCCGACGGTCACTCCGGCTCCCACGCCGAAGATCAGCCCGACGATCGACCCGGCCATGGAACCGATGAGCAGACCCGAGACCAGCCCGGTCGCCACCGCCACCCCACGTTCCCTCTCGGACGGCAGCCACGAGACGTTCGCGAACTCGGGGAAGAACACCGTCTCCAGCCGCTTCCCGAGCGAGCGGGCGACGAAGGCGAGCCAGCGCACCGCGTCGGCGGGCGCGACACCGGCCTGTCCGGGTTTGCGGGTCAACGCCCGATCCACGAAGGCGGTCAGCAGGCGGGACCGCCGGTCGGACAGAGAGCCGTCGCCGCCGACGTGGGCGGCGGGCAGGCCCTCGTACGCCCGGACGGCGACACTCAGCAGGAACGGCGTCCGCAGCAGCTCGCCCAGCGAGGCGTCATCGTCGAGCGTCGCCCGCAGACCCGCCAGGGGTTCGCCGAGCCGGTCGAGGTAGTGCTCCAGCTGATCCCGGGTCAGCGGCTGCACCACGAGCGCGGCCCCGAGCGACAGGCGCAGATCGAGGGCGTCGTAGTCGGCCAGGCGGCTGGCGACGATGAGTGGCAGCAGCCGGTTCCGGGCGTGGAAGTCCTCGATCTCCTTGGCGCACGCGAGGCGGCGGTCCACTGCGACTTCGTCGAGCCCGTCGAGCAGGGGCAGGATCCGGTCGTGGCTCACCCAGTGGGCGGCGGTGTCGCGCGGCACGCCGTAGAGGGGGCCGGACAGTTCGTCGACGAGCCATTCGGCGAGCGGCTTCCGGTTGGACGCCCACCCGGCGAGCGGGAAGACCACGGGGATCGGCCGGTCGGGATCGGACTCGGCCCTGTTCAGCAGGTCCTCCAGCAGGCCGAGCAGCATCGTCGTCTTACCCGCGCCGGGTGCGCCGAGGATGAGCAGTCTCCGATGCCGGTCGGCGACGTCGCGGACCGAGACCGTCTCCTCCAGTCGGTGCGGCTCCTCGCCCGGTATCTCCAGGAGCACGTCCCACGGGCGGACCAGCATGTCGGGGCGGTTCTCCAGGCCCAGCTCTATGACTGTCCGCCGGTACAGCGAGTTGGCCAGGACGCCGTCGACCCAGATCTCCCGGACATGCGCGATCATCGTCGCGCGGCTCGAAGCGGGCGGATCGGCCGGGGTGAGGGCCGCCCGCTTCTCCGCGCGGTAGACGACCACGATCAGCGGAATCCCGGCCAGGACCAGCGTGATCAGAATCGGCCAGGCCAGCCATAAGTGCGGCTGCCACGCGTCGGGCAGGACCCCGGTCGCCACGTTGGTCGTCACCGCGACCAGGACCGTCAGCACATTGGCCACGATCACGATCCACAGGACCCGGTCGGCTCTTCTCACCCCACAGCACCCCCACCCCGGAAACCGCGCGGCAGCGGCAGCATAACCACCGCGATCGCCGGATTCACGCGTTTACTGCCGGGTCGTGGCCATGGGGTCGTGGCGCCCAAGAGTCGGCGGGAGCCGTACAGAAAAAATTGCGCAAAAGGTGGCGCAAGAGCGTGCGTGGCAGCTCAGGAAGGCGATTCCACCGTCTCTACCGTCTCTCTCGCCCACCTGACAGCGAGGAGCACCGTGGCGCACCATCTGATCACCGGGGGCAGCGGTTTCGTCGGGTCACACCTGACCGGGGCGCTGCTCGCGCGGGGTGACACGGTCACCGTGCTGGACGATCTGTCGACCGGGTCCGCGGCCAATCTCCGGCATCTGCGCGGGCATCCGGCGCTGCGGTTCGTCCAGGGGTCGGTGACGGACGTGCCGCTGGTCGACGACCTGGTCTCCGGGTGTGACGCCGTCGTTCATCTCGCCGACGGCGGGGCGGTGCTCGACGTGGCGCGTCACCATCGGCGCAAGGTGCTGGTGGGGACCGGTACGCCCGCCGGGGCGACCCACCGGACCGAGAAGGACCTGCTCGTCGTGGTGGCGCGGCTGTTCGACGTGGCGGGGCCGCGGCAGCGCGATGAGCATCTGGTGCCGCGGCTGATCCGGCAGGCGCTGGCCGGGGTGGATCTCGTGGTGCTGGGTGACGGGTCGCAGATGCGGTGTTTCACCCATGTCCGGGACGTGGTCGAGGCGCTGACGCTGCTGCTCGACGAGCCCTTCGCGCTCGGCGGGATCTTCGACGTCGGGGCCGACGACGAGGTCAGTGTGCTGGAGCTGGCCAAGGCCGTGGTCGAGCTGGCGGGGAGCGCGTCGGGGATCACCTTTCACGGGAGCGTCCCGGAACCCGCCGCCCGGGTCGCCGACGCGTCACGGCTGCGGGCGCTGACCGGGTGGCGGCCGCGCCGGAACCTCGACGAGATCCTGCTCGACACGATCAGCGAGGCCCGGGTCCGGTGAACCCCGCGATCGTGCTCGGCACGGCCGTCTCGGCGACCGTCATCGGCGCGCTGGCCGTCGTGCCGCTGCGCCATCTGGCCCTGCGGATCGGGCTGGTCGACCATCCCGGCGGCCACAAGGCGCATCTCATTCCGACGCCCTGTCTGGGCGGGCCGGCCATCATCCTCGGGACCACGCTCGGCGTCGGTGACGATCCGCGGGTGCACGCCCTGCTGCTGGGCGGGCTGGTGTTCGCCCTGGTCGGGCTGGTCGACGACGCCCGGCCGCTGGGGCGGCTGACCCGGCTGGCCGTGGAGACCCCGACCGCTCTCCTCGTCGCGGTCAACGGGGTGCGGGCCGAGCTGACCGGGGTGTTCTGGCTCGACGCGGCGCTGACGGCGGCGTGGCTGGTGGTCGCGGCGAACGCGTTCAACCTGCTCGACAACATGGACGGCGCCCTCGGCGCGGTGACCATGGTGACCGGGCTGACGCTGGGCGCCGCCGCGCTGGCCGCGGGGGCGGGGCAGGTGGCGCTGGTGCCGTTCGCGCTGGCGGGGGCGGCGACCGGGTTCCTCGTCCACAACTGGACTCCGGCGCGCGTCTTCATGGGCGACTGCGGGTCGCTGTTCGTCGGGTTCACCGTCGCCGGGGTGTCGTTGCTGATCTTCTCGGGACGGTTCGAGGCGCCGGCGGGGGCGCTGCTGGCGACGTTCACCGCGACCGTCGACACCGGGGTGGTGCTGC
This sequence comes from Herbidospora sp. RD11066, assembly GCF_054661255.1. Lineage (NCBI taxonomy): Bacteria > Bacillati > Actinomycetota > Actinomycetes > Streptosporangiales > Streptosporangiaceae > Herbidospora > Herbidospora sp. RD11066. The sequence goes on along the minus strand of NZ_BAAGDO010000008.1, from coordinate 143,805 downwards.
TCGCCCGGGCCCTGCACCACCGGCCGCTGACCTGCGGCGGCACCGATCACGTGGCGCACCGGCTGCGCCGGGTCGGGCTGCCGGTGCCGACGATCGTGTACGCCCTGTCGGCGAGCGCGGGGGTGAGCGGGGTCACGGGGGTGGCGATGACGCTCGGCATGGTGTCGCCGGTGGTCGCCCTGGCGGGCGCGGCCGGGGCCGCGGTCGTCGGGGTGCTCGCGTTCCAGCAGGTCGACGTCTATCGGGTGGCGGTGGTCGCGTGACCGAACATGTCCGTCTGGTGCGCCGGGGGTGGTGGATCCTCCTGCTGGCCGTGCTCGGCGGGGCGGGGTGCGCGCTGCTGGTGACCGGTTACATGCCGGTCAGGTACGCCGCGACGGTGTCGATGATGCTCGACCAGAAAGGCTCCGCCGACCAGATCTCCCAGCAGCGGGTGAAGTCGTACGCACGCCTGGTCACCAGCCGCCGGGTGCTGCTCGACGTCGCCGTGGCCGAGCACCTCGACCCGTCGGCGCTGGCGGGGAACGTGCGGGCGGAGGCCGTCCCCGGGACGGTGCTGCTGCGGGCGACCGTGACCGACTCCGACCCGGCGCGGGCCGCGCGGGTGGCCAACCGGATCGGCGACGAGCTCAGCGGCCTGATCCACACCCTCGACAACCGGCCCGCGATCGGCGTGACGGTGATCGACCCGGCGACGCCGTCACCCGCTCCCGTCTCGCCCAAGCCGGTGCTCAACGTCGCGGCCGGGATCCTGCTGGGCCTGGTCTTCGGCTACGGCTTCCTGATGCTGCGCTCGCGGCTCGACACCACGATCGCCGACAGCGACGACCTCGCCGCCGCGCTCGGCGCGCCCACGCTGGGCGTCATCGGCCGCCAGCGGCGGCACCCTCTGGTGGTCACCGAGTCCTACCGCGCGCTGCGCACGAACCTGCAGTTCGTGGGGGTGGACGGCCGCCCGCGCTCCCTGCTGGTCACGAGCTGCGGGACCGGCGAGGGCAAGTCGACCCTGGCCATCAATCTGGCCCTGGCCGTGGCCCAGACGGGTCGCCGGGTCGCTCTCGTGGACGCCGATCTGCGGCGCCCGTCGATCGTGCGCCACCTGGGGCTGGAGGCGGCGATGGGCCTGACCGACGTGCTCGTCGGCTCGGCCCGGCTGCCCGAGGTCCTGACGGTGTGGCGCGGCATCGACGTCCTGCCGAGCGGGCGGGTCCCGGCGAACCCGAGCGAACTCGCGGGCTCGCCGGGGATGCATCGCGTGATGTCCGACCTGACGGCCGACCACGACCTGGTGATCGTGGACGCGCCCCCGCTGCTGCCGGTGACCGACGCGGCGGTGCTGGCGGTGACGTGTGACGGGGTGCTGCTGGTGGCCCGCGCCGGGCGGACACGCCGGGACGCGCTCACCCGGGCGGCGGGCCAGCTGGAAAGGGTCAGGGCCCGGCTGGTGGGCGGGGTGCTGAACTTCGCCCCGGTACGCCCCCGTTCGCCCTATCCGGAGAGCCGGATGACCTTCCAGTAGGCCGGTTCACCAGCCGAAATAGAGGTTCTGCACATCCCGGTCGGTGAGGGCGCCGGTGTAGAGCCGGGCGTCGTCGAGGTCGCCCCGCCACGGGCCGGCGGGCTTGGCCCGGCCGATCAGCGTCGCGCCTCCGGCGTTCCAGGCGGTGACGCCCGAGACCTCCGCCATCTTCTGGCCGTCGAGGTAGAGGCTGATCGTGCGCCGGGGGTGGTCGTAGACACCGGCCAGCAGCGTCCACGCCGCCGGGTCGGTGGGCCACAGGACCGGGTCGATATTGGCGCTGACGACGCTCGCGCCGTCGGTGTCGGAGGTCGGGACGTCGAACGACCACTTGCCGTCGCGGAAGCCGAGCGTGAAGCCGCTGCGGCGGGTGCCGTTCTGGCTGAGCGCGGTGTTCGTGGTGCCGAAGGCCGATCTGCGCACCCAGACCACGGCCGAGAAGCTCTCGTCGGTCCGCACCACGGGGCCCGACGTGGCCGCGTATCCCCCGGACAGGGCGCCGCCCTCGTGACCGTCGGCGATCCAGGCCGCGCCGCCGCGCAGGGTCGCGCCGGGGGCGGCGGTGGTCCCGGCGCCCTCGTCGAAGCTCCAGTGGGCCCGCTGCAGAACCGGGCCGTTCACCAGGTCGGGGAGCTCACCGGGGTAGACGATCCGGTCCCAGACGCGCACGTCGTCGATCCGCCCGGCGAACGTCCGGCCGATCTCGAAGACACCGGTCGCGCTCCCCGGGGTGGCGGCGGGCTTGGCGGCCTGCTCGCGGCCGTTGACGTAGAGCCGCAACTGCCCGGCGTCGGGGTCGTAGACGCCGACCAGGTGTTCCCAGACGTTCCGGCGGGCCGGGGCGTCCGAGACGGCGCCGCCGAACGACCACTTCCGGGTGGCGTTGTCGTAGGAGAGCTGGAAGCCGCCCGCCTGGGAGACGACCGTGTTGACGTGGGTGTTGTTCGTGACCTTCGCCCAGGCGGCGACCGTGAAGGCCCTGCCCGCGTCGACCACCGGGCCTCCGGCGCTCAGGCGGCTGGTGGTGCCGTTGAACGTGGCGGCGTCGCCCGAACGGCCCTCGGCGAAGGTGACCTTCGTGGCGGTGAGGTCGCCGGCCGTCCCGTCCAGCGGCCACGACGAGACCGGGCCGTCGAGCTGCCAGGACACGTCGAAGGAGTAGGTGGTGGACGGGCCCACGTCGCCCGCGGCGCCGATCGGCCAGACGTACACCTCGTTCGTGAAGTCGCGCGGCGGCGCGATCAGGACCGTCGCGGTACCGGACGGTGCCTCGACCCGGCGCCGGACCGACAGGTCGTTGACGGCGTACTCGAACGCGACGACGTCGGTGTCCCCGGCGGCCCGGGTGAAGGTGAAGGAGCCCGGACGGCCGACACCGCGTAACTGCTGCCCGTCGGACGGATAGTCGGCCGAGGTGACGACGGGGGCCTCGATGGGAGCGGCGTGCGCGGCCTGCGGGGTCAGGAGGGCGGCCAGAAGCAGCCCGACAGAGGGCAGGGCAAGGCGAAGCCTCAAGGAAGAACTCCATGAAAAGGGGAAATGAACCGCGCACAGCTAACGAATTCATCAGACCCGATGTCAAATCGCGAGTATCGCGAAAACATTCGTGACGTGCACGATCACTGTTATCCGGGTAAGACGAATGTCACCGCCCCGGAACGTTCCCGGGGCGGTGACGCGGTCGTCTACGGCGTGGCCAGGCCGCTCTCCTGGCGGCAGCCGTCGGGTGTCCCCGGGTAGTCACACCGGTTGAGCTGGAGGGCGTCCAGGACGTAGGAGAACGTCTGCCCCGCCGGGCTCACGACCGAGAGCTGCACGCTCGCCGCCCCGGCCGGCGCGACCGCCGAGACGTCGTGCTCCACCCAGTCGGAGTTCAGCGCGTCGAGCGCGCCGTCGCTGTGCGAGATGAGCGCGTTCGACGCGGTGTACCAGGACAGCCGCAGTTTCGCGGTGCCGGAGGTGCCGGTGGTCAGCCGGGCGAAGAACTTGTAGCGCTGACCCGGCGACACCGCCGGCCTGCGGGTGACCGACACGACCGCGTCGGCCCACGACTGGACGTTCATCGTCAGCGACCGGCGGCCGTCGTAGTAACGGGCCGACACCAGGCTCTCAGGTCCGGGCGGCGTCACCTGCATCCATCCCCCGCTCGCGACGGTGAAGCCCGTCGGGTAGCCGTAGGGCGCGTCGGCCTCGACGGTGCGTTCCTGGGAGGTCAGCAGGTCGTTGCTGTAGCCGACGTCGCAGCAGACCGGCGCGGTGAGCATCGACCAGGTCGCCAGGTTGGCCCGGCGCTGGTGGGGATAGGTGCTCGTGTAGAAGACCGCCGTGGGTTCGCTCGGGTCGTAGTAGTTGTTGAACTCCTGGTCGACCTGCCACGTGTGCCACGGGGTCGACATGACGTCGGCGTCCTCGTGGAGGACCGTCTCGGTCACCTTGGCGTGGTCGACGTCGAACAGGTGGATGAACTCGTGCAGCATGGCGGCGCTGTCCCACTCGTCGGTCGAGGCGACGCAGAGCGTGTCGCAGTGGGCCACCGCGCCGCCCTGGAAGTCCTCGAACACCATGTAGGTGCGGTTGACGGGGTCGTAGCCCGCCGCCACCAGGTCCTGTTCGACGACGTGGGTGGGGGTGTCACCGCCGATCACGGCGTTCTCGATCTTCTCGGCCACCACGAGCGAGCGGGCGAAGTCCGCCTGGCCCGACCGGCAGCTCAGCTTCACGTGCTGGTCGTAGTCGGTCGACTGGTCGAGCGACCAGTCGACACGGTCGACGATGGTGGCGATCCGGTCGGCGAACTCCTCGTAGCGGTTGCCGAACTCGTCGCTCCAGGCGTAGACGACCTGGACCGCCGGGGTGCTCCCGGTGGCGTCCTTGGGATCGGTCAGCGTGGTGACACAGCCCGGCCGGGGCACGTCGGCGTCGGCCGGCTGGGCGTGGGGGACGAAGGGCTCTTCGGTGATGGGACTGAAATCCGCGTGCGCCGTATTCGCCGTCGATAAGACGAGAATCACTGCGGCGAGCAGGGACGTCCATCGTTTCAAGGGATTCCTCCGAACGAGAATCGAAGCGCCTCGAAATCACTGCGCAACCGCGAAGGTAGGCAGCGCTGATTTCGGGTTCGTTGCGCGACGATCATCGTGCGGGTAACGTTCCGCGGATTTGTCACGCGGAGGAATTCGTTAAGGAGAAATCACGAAACTTGCGGCCGGAGAAAAGGACAGAGCCCGCCCGGCCAAACGGAGGGGGGAAGTTGGCGGGGCGGGCTCTGCCGTTGAAGGGTATGTCGTCAGCGGCCCACGTTGGCCGGGTGGCCGATGGACAGACCGCTCTCGACGTCGAAGAAGTGCAGGTTGTGGGTGTCCACGACCAGTTCGATGTTCTGGCCGGGGCGCACGTGGCTACGGGCGTTCACGCGCGCGGTCCACAGCGACTTGTCGCCGGACAGCGGCAGCGCGGCGGCCTCTTCCTCGTCACCGTCGTTGGCGGCGGCGACAGTGTCCTTGTGCTCCACCGGCGGGGCGTCGATGGTGAACAGGACGTTGATCTCGGAGCCGAGCTCCTCGGTCACGTTGGCCTTGACGGGGATGCGCACCCAGCCGGCGGAGGCGCCGTTGGCGGCGACCGAGTCCTCGAAGTCCGAGGGGCGGATGCCGAGGATGATGCGCTTGCCGATGTAGCGGTCGAGGCCGACCTTCTCGGAGAACGCCGAGTCGGGGACGGGCAGCTTGTAACCGGCGAAGGACACGGCCGCACCGGCGCCGTCGCGGACGAGCTCGGCGTAGGCGAAGTTCATCGAGGGGGAACCCATGAAGCCGGCGACGAACAGGTTGACCGGCTTGTCGAACAGGTTCTGCGGGGTGTCGACCTGCTGGAGGATGCCGTCGCGGAGGACGCAGACACGGTCTCCGAGGGTCATCGCCTCGACCTGGTCGTGGGTGACGTAGACGGTGGTGACGCCGAGGCGCTCGTGGAGCTGGTTGAGCGAGGCGCGCATCGACACGCGGAGCTTGGCGTCGAGGTTGGAGAGCGGCTCGTCCATGAGGAAGGCCTGGGGCTCACGCACGATGGCGCGGCCCATCGCGACACGCTGGCGCTGACCACCGGAGAGGGCGGCCGGCTTGCGCTTGAGGTACTGCTCGAGGCCCAGCATCTTGGCGGCCTCGTTGACGCGCTTCTGGATCTCCGGCTTGCTCATCTTGCGGAGCTTGAGGCCGAACGCGAGGTTCTCCTCGACCGTCATGTGCGGGTAGAGGGCGTAGTTCTGGAACACCATGGCGATGTCGCGGTCCTTCGGCGGGAGGTGGTTCACCACCCGGTCGCCGATGACGATCTCGCCGCCGCTGATGTCCTCGAGCCCGGCGATCATGCGGAGTGCGGTCGACTTGCCACAGCCCGAGGGGCCGACGAGAACCATGAACTCGCCGTCTTTGATCTCCAGGTTGAGGCCGTTCACGGCCTTGACCCCGCCCGCGTAGATCTTGTCGACGGCCTTCAGAACGATAGATGCCATGCCAGTCCTTCGCGCTCCGGAAGGCACGCGCGAACCCCGGCGCCGCCTCCCCATTGAGGGAAAAGTGGATACGTTTTCATGCATCTCACCCGAACCGGACATCTGTGTCAAGCGACTCGCCCGGTTTCTGCTCGTCATCGTGTGTCGCGTTATCGTTCCGAGACTGGCCGTGACGATGGAAAGATGATGGAATCGTTTCCATGAGCACTCCTGGACCGCGCCGGATCACCATCAAAGACGTCGCCGAACTGGCGGGAGTCGGGGTCGCGACCGTGTCGCGGGTGCTGTCGGGCGGGTCGGCGAGCGCGGAGACCCGGGAGCGGGTGCTCGACGCCGCGACCAAGCTCGACTACCGGCCCAGCGCCCTGGGTCGCAATCTACGTCAGCAGCGGAGTGGCGGGGTCGCCCTGCTGGTGCCCGACATCACCGACGGGTTCTACGCCCGGCTGTGCGACGGGGTGCTGTCGTGCGCGCGGTCGTACCGGGAGCCCGTGACGATCGGGGTGACGGGCGACGACGCCGAGCAGGAGGCCGACCTGGTCGGCGGGCTGCTGGAGCAGAGCATGGACCGGATCATCGCGGTGCCGAGCGGGGACGGCGAGATGTGGGCCAGCGCGGTGCGGGCCGGGCTGAACGTCGTGTTCGCCGACCGCCGGGTCTGGTCGCCGGGGCAGCACGCGCGCACCCTCGACGAGGTGCCGGCCGTGCTGTCGGACGACCGCTCCGGGCTGCGTACCGCCATCGAATATCTGACCGGGCTCGGTCACCGCAAAATCGGTTTCCTGGCCCGGCAGGGCATGTCGCAGCGGGTGGCGGCGTTCCGCGAGGTGATGGGCGACCTGCTCGACGAAGACCTGGTGGTGTTCGCGCGGGCCAGCCGCGACTCGGCCTACGCCGCCGCGGCCGGGCTGTTCCAGCGGCGGGCCGACCTGACGGCGGTCATCGCCGGGGGGAACATGCTCGGCGAGGCGGCCGTGCTGGCGGCCCGCGAGCTCTATGTACGCATCCCGCGCGACCTGTCGCTCATCATGTTCGACGACGTGCCGTGGGCCGAACTGTGCTCGCCCCCGCTGACGGTCATCGCGCAACCGGCCTCCGACGTGGGCTACCGCGCGGCCGAGCTGGTGTTGCGCCACGGGCGGCGCCCGCGCACGGTGTCGCTGCCGACCGAGCTGATCGTCAGGAGCAGCTGCGGTCCCCGGCGGTGATCACGGTCCGCTGGGGCTTGGCCATGGGCTGTTCCGGGACGACGGGTCCCACGGCCGAGGCGGGCTCCACGAGCTGGAGCTCGACGGTCCGGGTCGCCCCCGCGGCCAGGTCGAGCGTGGTGGAGAACACCGGGTGGCCGTGCTCCATCTCCTCTTTCAGCTCGGCCACCTTGCCGTCGAGGTAGGCCTTCTCCAGCCGCGACCCCGCCGAGGTGAACACCGACACCCAGACCTTCCCGTCGCGGTCGCCGTTACGCAGCGTGGCGGAAATCGTGCTGCCACACTCTGGGGACACCCGATATTCGACGGTACGGTCGAGGTTGCGCCCGATCCCGTCGCCGCCGGCGTCGTTGACGACGACGTACGCGAAGGGCCCGGGGTTCGAGGTCAGCGTCCCGGCGAGCGGGGTGCGTTCGAGCAGGCGCTGCTGCTCGGCGTCGGCCGACCAGATCCGGATGTGGCCCTGGTCGATGACCTTCATCAGGCCGGGCAGCCCGGCCAGGCCCGACAGCCGGGCGAGCGTGGCCGCGTCGGCGCCGATCACCCCGTCGACGGGCAGGCCGTGGTGGGCGGCCCAGATGCGGGCGGCGTACGGGAAGTGCGGCGACCGGTTCGAGGCGGCCAGCTCGCGGGTGGCGGCGGCGCCGTAGCGGGCGGCGTACCCCGCGCCGAGGTCGAAAGGCGTTCCCGAGGTGTCCGGAACCGGGCGCACCGGCTCGACGGTCCAGCCGGTCGGGGCGATCGTGACCACGCCGAACCCGCGCACCACTCCCCCGGTCGCGCGGGCCCGGTCGGGGCTCTGCACGGCGACCAGGAAGCGCCCCCTTAGCCCCGCCAGCGCGGCGAGCGTGTCGACCCGCTGCAGCGCGCCGACCTTGGGCAGCACGGCGCGGGCGGCCTGGAGGTGGGTGACGGCCTGCCCGATCCCGGCCCGGTCCTGCCGCAGCAGCAGTTCGAGGCCCTTGGCCAGGTCGAGCGCGGCCCGCGCGTAGTCGCGGGCCAGCCTGGCCGGTTCGCCGGTGAACGGCAGATGCGCCAGCAGCGCCCAGTCACGCCCTGAGGTGTACCGCGTCGCCGCCTCGGCGCTGCTCCTGGCCTCCTTCACCCGGGCCGCGACCTCGGGCCCCGGCGGGATCAGCCGGGTCGAGTCGGCGAGCTGCCGGAAGGCGGCTCTCGCGTCGGAGAGGTGCCGCCCGGCCGAGACGCCCAGGTAGACGGGCCAGGCCAGGCCGAGCGTGGTCACCGTCAGCGCGGTCGCCGCCGTGGCGGTCCGCAGCCAGCCCCGGCGCTTCCAGCCGACCCGCTGCCACCCCACCCGCGCCCACCTCACGACGGACGCCCGACGACATGCCGCCTGCGGCGGCGCTCCCCGACGAACAACAGCACCCCGGTCAGCGCCAGCCCCGAAACGGCGACACCCAGCGCCTCCAGCGGCGCGCCGGTGAACGGCAGGTCGTCGGAGACGGGACGGTCCGGCTCGACCGCGGGCGGGTCGGAGACGGTGGACCTCTCCCCCGTCACGAAGGTGTCGGCCACGTCGTGGGTTGTCGGCGCTGCGGCGGCCAGACACGTCCACATGAGCCCCACGCAGGCGAGAGCGCGCGCCGCGACCATGGCCCTCCCCGGGGAAGTGCGATTCCGCCCGGAATCGGGCCGGTGCTCTCTTCCTACGAGGACGGCCGCGCGGGCCCGCCGAGCGGCGCGCCCGCATGACCGAAACTTGTGGTGAGCGTCAGAGGTTCTTCTCGATGGCCGCCACGACCTCGGCCGACTCGGGCTCGATCTGGGGGGCGAACCGGGCCGTCACCTCGCCGTCGGCGTTGATGGTGAACTTCTCGAAGTTCCACTTGATGTCCTCGCCGTCGCCGATCAGCGCGCGGTAGAGGGGGTGGCGGTCGTCGCCGTTGACGTCGACCTTGTCGAGCAGCGGGAAGTCGACGCCGTAGGTGACGGAGCAGAACTCCTGGATCTCCTCGTTGGTGCCGGGCTCCTGGCCCATGAACTGGTTGCACGGCACGCCGACGACGGTGAAGCCACGCTCGGCGAAGGTGTCCTGGAGACGGACCAGGCCGGTGTACTGCGGGGTCAGGCCGCACTTGGACGCCACGTTCACGACCAGTGCCGAACGCCCCTGGAGCAGCTCGCCGAGGGTCGTCGCGCTGCCGTCGAGGGTGGTCACGGGGATGTCGAGATTCGTCATGGACCGACTCTACTCAGTGTCACTTTCGTCCCGCTCACCCCGTGGCACCGACCTGAAACCCCAGGCCCGGGGCATTTCCCCGCCATCGGGGCCTCTCTCGTCACGCCCATCGGGCCAGCGCCGGGCCGTCTGATCACCCGGGCTTGGCACGGGGTCGGCAAACAACCGTCCTCGGGGCGTCGAAGAGGCGGCGGCGCGGTCGTCCGGCGTACTTCAATCCGCGCTAGGACACGTCGCGGTGCCCGCCGGGGGTTGGTCTGTTATCCCGGCCGGGCCGCGCGGACCGGTGCGCGCGAGCCATGGGCGTACCGGAAGGGCTTCGAACGACGCCCGAAGCCGCACGCGACCCGAGGACAAGGACCGAATTGGACAGCATCAGCGCACGTCGCGGCACCGTCGCGGCCATGCTCGCCTTCGCCGCGCTCGCCGGGGCCACCCCCGCCACCGCCTGTGTGAACGAGCAGGACGGGCACGCCTGGAAGAAGCGCCCCTCCGTCAAGGCGAGCAGCAAGATGTACGCCCACCGGCTGATCATCCGCCGCGACTGGGCCCGCCGGGAGTTCCGCTGCCTCGACAGCCTGTGGACCCGCGAGAGCAACTGGAACCACAGGGCGCGCAACCGCTGGTCGGGGGCGTACGGCATCCCCCAGGCGCTCCCCGGCGACAAGATGGGCCGGGCGGGCTGGGACTGGCGCGTCAACCCGAGGACCCAGATCCGCTGGGGCATCGGCTACATCAGGGGCCGCTACGGCTCGCCGTGCGGCGCGTGGGGCCATTTCAGGGCTCATAACTGGTACTGAGGGTTAGCACCCTGGTCGGGGCGTCCGCTCCGGAGCAGACTGCCCGGCATGGGTGGGATCGTCGCGGTCTGGCCGCGTCTCGAGGTGAGGCGGCGCGGCCGGTCGCTCCTCGTCCTGGCCCTTCTCGTGGCGTTCGGGACCGCCACCGTGCTGACCGCGGTGGCCGGGGCCCGGCGGGGCGGTGACGCGGTCGACCGCCTGATGGCCGTCACCGCCCCGGCGACCGCGAAGGTCGTGCCCAACGAGGCCGGTTTCGACTGGGCGGGCCTGCGGACGTTACCGCAGGTCCAGGCGGCCACGACGTTCCCCGGCTACATCCCGGTGATCGTGGCCGAGGACCCCGGCGACGACCCGTCGCCGTTCATCGCGGCCGACACCGAGGCGATGACCACGATCGAGCGCCCGGTCGTGCTGGCCGGGCGGCTGCCCCATCCGGCGAGCCCGAACGAGGCGGTGGTGACCCCCGCCTACGCCGCCCGGGGGTTCGGAATCGGCCGCCGGGTGACCGTGCTGCTGCCGACGCCGCGGGACGCGGCGGCCGCGATCGCGGGCGCCAAGACGGGGCCGCCGAGGGGCCCGAGGGTGCCGGTCACGATCGTCGGGGTGGTCAGGTCGACGTGGTACGCCGACCGGCCCGACAGCAGGGGATACCTCATCCCCTCTCCCGGCCTGCTGGCGACGTACCCGAACGAGATCCTGGGCCCGGAACGCCAGGCGCCCCTGAACGGGCTGGTCAGGGTGACCGAGGGCGGGCTGCCCGCGTTGCGGGCCTGGCTGGCCGGGCGCGGCGACGTCGAGGTCGTCGAGCGGGCCGACGCGCTCGCGCACGTGCGCCGGGTGATCGGTTTCGAGAGCGGCTGCCTGCTGGTCTTCGCCGTCGCGGCGTTCCTCACCGCGATGGTCCTGGCCGGACAGGCCGTCTTCCGGTACGCCACCACCTCGGCCGCCGACCTGCGCCTGCTGGCCGCAGTGGGGATGACCCGGCGTCAGGCCGCCGCGACGACCGCCATCGTCGTCGGGCCGGTCGCCTTCCTGGGCGCCGGGGCGGGCGTCGCCGTGGCGGTCGTCGCGTCGCGCTGGCTGCCCTACGGCACCGCCGCCCTCTACGAGCCCTCCCCCGGCATCGACGCCGACCTGCTCGTGCTCGGCCTCGGCTGGCTGGCCGCGACCGCGCTGACCACGGCGGGCGCGGTGGCGACGACGCTGCTCTCCGCGCCGGGCGCCACTCCGCGCCCGTCGGCGCTGACCCGGCTCGCCCTGCCGGTGCCGGTGACGACCGGCCTGCGGTTCGCGCTCGACCCGGGGAACACGGTGGCCCTGCTGGGTTCGGTCACCGGGGTGCTCGGGGTGATCGCGGCGGCGACGTTCTCGGCCGGGGTGGCCGACGCGGTGGCCCGGCCCGAACGGTTCGGCCAGACCTACGCGCTCCAGGTGGTCTTCGGGTTCGACGGCCGCGAGTTCACCGCGCCCGCGCCCGTGCTGACGTCGATCGCGGCCCTGCCGGGAGTGGCCGGGGTGCTGGACCTCCGGGTCGCGTCGGGCCGGTCGGGCCAGGTCAGCGTGGTGACCCACACCTACGACCCGGTGGGGGCGCCGATGCCGCTCGTGCTGACCGAGGGAGGTCCGCCGCGCGCGGAGGGCGATGTGGTGCTGGCCGTGACGACCGCCCGCGACCTGGGCGTGAGCGTCGGCGACCGGGTCCCGCTGACCGGCGACTCGGGGACCGTCCTGCTCCGGGTCACCGGCCTTGGTTTCGCGGTCGAGAGCACCACGAGCGGCTACGACACCGGCGCGTGGATCACCCCCCGCGCCTACGACGCGATCTTCACCGGCTTCAAGGAGCACGGCGGGCTGATCTACCTCGAACCGGGCCGCGACCCCGCGTCGGTGCTCTCCGGGGTCACCGGCCCGCTGCTGGTCTTCCCGCCCTTCGACCCGCCGCAGCGCGCCGAGATCCGCAACGTCGCGGTGCTGCCGGTCGCGCTCGGGGTGTTCCTGACCGTTCTGGCGCTGGGCGCGACCGCGCACGCCCTGTTCACCGTCGTCCGGCGCCGTACCCGGGACCTGGCGGTGCTGCGGGCGCTGGGCATGACGCCGGGCCAGGCGCGCGGTGTCGTGGTGGTCCAGGGGATGGTCATCGCGGTGATCGGGCTGGTCGCGGGGGTGCCGCTGGGGCTGGCGCTGGGCCGGCTGCTGTGGCGGGTCGCCGCCGGGATCATGCCGATTCAGTATGTCCCGCCGACGGCCTCGCTGATCTGGCTCGCCCCGGTGGTGCTGCTCGCGGTGCTCGGGCTCGCGCTCTCCCCCGGCCGCCGCGCCGCCCGTCTCTCCCTGGGGTCGGCGCTGCGGGCCGAATGATCGTCAGCCGGTACGACCGGCGAGCCGCCCCGCGATGGCCGCGATCAGCAGATCGAGCCCGAAATCGAATTCGGCCTCGTGGTCGCAGGCCGACAGGTGGGGCGCGAGCGCCCCGATCTCGGGGAACAGCTCCGGGTCGACGTCGCCCGGCCGGACCGTTCCGTGGACGGGCGCGAACGTCGGGGTCACCCCGACCTCGCGGAGCAGCGACCCCACCACGTAGGCGATGAACACCCGGAAGATCTGCACCGCCTCGCGCTCCCCGAACCCGGCCCCGCGCAGCGTCGACAGGGCGCGTTCGACCGGCAGCATCCCGGCCGCCGACTTGAGCTGGCGGCTCACCACGACCATGGTCGAGCGGGGATGGGAATGGGCGATCTGCCGGAACGCGCGGGCCTGGAGGCGGACCCGGTCGGTCCAGGGCGCGGCCGGGTCGTCGGTGAACTCGACCTCGGAGAGGATGCTCTCGGACACCCCGTCGAGCAGGGCCGACTTGTTCGGCACATGGTTGTAGAGCGACATCACGCCGACCCCGAGATCGGCGGCGATCCGGCGCATCGAGACGGCGTCGGCGCCCTCGCGCTCGATGAGGTCGATGGCGGCGGCGATGATCCGCGGGCGGTTCAACGGTGGCACGTGACCAGTATTGACCGGCGGTAAGCTGCGTGTCACTGTCGAGACGTACAGCGTACGTACGGGAGGCCCACACGTGTCGACGCACGAGCTCTACACCATCCCCGCGGAACTGCGCACCTGGGACGTCCAGATGACCGGCTCGGCCCGGTTCACCTGGGAATACGACGAAGGCCGTGACCGCATGCTGTCCCTCTACCAGAAGGGGAAGGACAAGCAGTGGGACACGGTGAAGCGCGTCGACTGGGGCCTGGAGGTCGACCCCTACGACGTCCTCGGCATCCCCGACGAGACCATCGCGATCTACGACTCCCCCCTGTGGCACCGCATGGACGACCGGACCCGCAAGGAGGTCCGCCGCCACGGCGCCGCCTGGCAGTTCTCCCAGTTCCTCCATGGCGAACAGGGCGCGATGATCTGCTCGGCCCGCATCGTCGAGTCCGTCCCCGACCTCGACTCGAAGTTCTACGCCGCCACCCAGACCATGGACGAGGCCCGCCACGCCGAGACCTACGCCCGTTTCCTCCAGGAGAAGGTCGGCCTGGCCTACCCGATCAACCCCCACCTGAAGTCGCTGCTCGACTCGACCCTGGGCGACTCCCGCTGGGACATGCCCTACCTGGGCATGCAGGTGCTCATCGAGGGCCTGGCCCTGGCCGCCTTCGGCGTCATGCGCGACATGACCACCAAGCCCCTCCCCAAGCAGATCCTCGCGTACGTCATGCAGGACGAGGCCCGCCACGTCGCCTTCGGCCGCATGGCGCTGCGCGACTACTACGCCGGCCTGTCCGACGCCGAACGCCGTGAGCGCGAGGACTTCGTGATCGAGGGCTGCTGGCTGATGCGCGACCGCCTGCGCGGCTCCGAGCAGTGGGAGGCCCTGGGCCTGTCGAAGGCCGACCAGGAACAGGCCAACCGGCTCGTCGACGAGTCGCGCTACCTGCGCCTGTTCCGGTCGCTGCTGTTCAGCCGCATCGTCCCGTGCGTGAAGGACATCGGCCTGTGGAGCCCCCGCCTCCAGCAGGCCTACGTCGACATGGGCGTCCTCGACATGGCCGGCCAGAACCTCGACGACCTCATGCGCCAGGACGAGGAGATCGCCGAGAAACTCGACGAGGAACGCTTCGTCCAGGAAGAGGCCGAACGCGCCGTCGAGGTCGCCGAGACGATCGCCGCCGCGTCGGCCGACTAGCGCCGGACCACCACCTTGCCGGTCGACGACCCGGCGGCGACGAGTTCGTGGGCCCGGCGCAGCCCGGCGGCGGTGAAGTCGGCGATCTCGGTGCCGATGGTCGAGCGCAACCGCCCCGAGTCGAAGAGGGCGGCGGCCTCGTCGAGCAGCCGCCCCTGCGAGCCCATGTCCGGGGTCTGGTAGATCGCGTGGGTGAACATGAGCTCCCAGTGCCAGGCGATGCTCTTCGACTTGAGCGGGAAGACGTCGACGTGGTGGTCGTCGATCGCCACGACGTGCCCGAACGGCTTGACGATCTCGGCGTAGGTCTCGATGTTGCCCTCGGAGAACGGCGAGAACAGGAACTCGGCGGTGTCGGGCGGCACGTCCTTGACCGACCCGACGGTCTCGTCGGCGCCCAGGGCCAGCACCCGGTCGCGGCTGTCGGGCCCGGAGGCCGTGCCGATCACCCGCAGTGACGTGAGCCGCTTGGCCAGCTGCACCAGCATCGAGCCGACCCCGCCGGCCGCGCCGACCACCAGGAGCGTGCCGGTCGTCCCCCGGTGTGCCCCGAAGTGGGTGAAGAGCGACTCCCAGGCCGTGATCGTGGTCAGTGGCGCGGCGGCGGCCTCGGCCATCGAGAGGTTGTCGGGCTTGTGGCCCGCGATCCGCGAGTCGACCGCGTGGAACTCGGCGTTGGTGCCCTGCCGGGTGATGTCACCGGCGTAGTAGACCCGGTCGCCGGCCGCGAAGCGGCGGACCTCGGGCCCGGTCTGGACGACGGTCCCGGCGGCGTCGTATCCGAGGATCTTCTGTTCGTCCCCGGCACTCGCGGCGACCTTGACGTCGACCGGGTTGACCGAGACGGCCTCGACCTGGACCAGGACGTCGTGGGGGCGCAGGGACGGCGGCGGCACGTCGACGTCGACGAGCCCGGAGCCGCTGGTGGCGATCGCAGCCATTCGCGTCATACACAGCACGCTAGGTTCCCGACGGTCAGACCGGGGCAAAGCGGGCTAGAAGACCACGTAGACGAGCGCTCCGGCGACCGCCGCCAGCACCCCGATCCAGACGATCAGGGCGTCCCCGCCGTGCTCCAGCGGGCGCTTCTCGTGCAGGGCCTCCTGCACCCGGCGGAAGCGCTGACCCGTACGGGCCAGCAGCACCGCGCCCAGCAGGGCCGCGACCCCGAACAGCGCGATCGCCACGGGGTGCCCCGAGGCGCGGGCGACCACCCCCGCCCCGCCGAGCCCGAAGGTCGCCAGCGCCGCGGCCGAACGGACCCAGGCCAGCCGGGTGCGTTCACTCTGGAGGCCGGGGTCCCAGCTCTCACCCGACAAGGATCAACACCAGCGCGAGCACGGCGACCCCCGCGACCCCGTACGCGAACAGGGGCGCGAGCCTCGGCGGCGGGAGGGGTTCGGCGTTGCGCAGCGCCGACTGGACCTTGCGCCAGCGCGGATACGCGAACGCCGCCGCCACGGCCGAGAGCAGCACGAGGACGACGGCGAGCGTGGTGCGGACCCACGGGACGAAGAGGTGCGGCGGGACCGCCGCCATGGCGACCCCTCCGGCGCACAGCGCCAGAGCGGTGCTCAGCCAGGTCAGGAAGGTACGTTCATTTGCCAGGGTGAACCGGGGGTCCGGTTCGTCTCCGTCCATGGCAAAAAGGATATTTCACCACAATTCTGGCATGAGATGCCGGAAAGCTACTCCCCGGAGGCGCAGGCCGCGCTGAGCGTCTCGGCCCACTGGAGCGAGTCGGTGGCGAGCTTCTGCAGGGCGTCGACGGCGTCGTTGGCGTCTTGGACGTCGAACGCGTTGAGCTTGGCGGCGACGTCGTTGGCCGCCTCGGACAGGGTCGTGTTGGCGGCGTCGTTGGCCAGGGTCTCCAGCTTCTTCGCCCCGTCGGCCAGGGCCGTCTCGACGGCCTGCGGGTCGCTCGCCAGGCCGGTCACCTTCTCCACCGTCTCGGTCACGATGCCGACGGCCTGAATACACTGCTGCGTCTTGTCGATCGCACCAGTGATCTCGTTGATCTCACCACACCCGGTGAGCAGCACGAGCGACAGCGGGACTACGGCAAGGGGGAGGAGTCGCATGGCCTGAACCCTAATGCACGCGAACGTGGCCTAAGCGCCCCATCACAAAGGGGCAGGTCGGAATGTGGCGGGCCGTCCGTCGTACGATCAAAAGCATGGGAATGTGCGAACATCTGCAGGTTGCCGGGGACCCCGCACCGACCTCTCCGCAGGGGTGCGAGGAGTGCCTGCGCGAGGGCACCCGGTGGGTTCACCTGCGCAAATGTCTTGACTGTGGGCATATCGGCTGCTGCGACTCATCGCCGCGCCGGCATGCCACCGCCCACTACAAGGAGACCGGTCACCCGGTGATGCAGTCGTTCGAACCGGGTGAGACCTGGAAGTGGTGCTTCATCGACAACGTGATGCACTAGTCGCGCTCCAGGGTGGCCTCTTCGAAGTCGAGCTCCGACATGATCCGGCGCAGCACCTCGTCGTCGATCCTGCGCTGGTCACGGAGCCGGATGAAGACCGCCCGCTCGGCGGCGAGCATCTCCCGGCGCAGTCGCCGGTAGACGGTCGCGGGCGTCTCCTCGCCCTCGGGCCCGGTGCCGCCGCCGAGCCGCTCCCAGGCCATGCGGGCCACCCGTTCGGAGCGGTCGCGCAGGCCCTGCACGACCTCCTCGTGGATGTCCAGCACGCCTTCTGCCACCAGTTCGTCGAGCCTCGCGGTCGCCGCCGCCGCGGCCGCCTGCTGCGCCGCGGCCTCCGACAGGTCGTCTTCGAACCGCTCGCGCTCGTTGGAGATGCCGAGCCTGCGGATCAGCCAGGGGAACGACAGCCCCTGGACGACAAGGGTGCCGATCACCACCGCGAAGGTCAGGAACACCAGCAGATCGCGCTGCGGCACGTCGGCCGGCAGCGCGAAGGCCGCCGCCAGGGACACCACGCCCCGCATCCCGGCCCAGCTCAGCGTGACGACGTTCTGCCAGGGGACCTTCTTCTCCCTGGCGCGGATCTTCTTGGACAGGATTCTCGGCAGCAGGATGCCCGGGACCATCCAGACCGCCCGGCTCAGCACCGTCACCAGGAACAGCACCAGGGCGTACATGCCGACCGTGACGGGGTCGTAGCCTTCGAGCTCCTCGATCAGCAGCAGCAGCTGCAACCCGATCAGGGCGAAGACGATGCCCTCGAGCAGGAAGTCCATGACCTGCCACACGGCGGCCGACAGCAGCCGGGTGCCGTAGGAGGTGCGGCTCATCTGGTGGCCCAGGTAGATGCCCACCACGACCACGGAGATCACGCCCGAGGCGTGCACGACCTCGGCCGCCAGGTAGGCGAACCAGGGCACCAGCAGCGAGATCGAGTTGGCGACCAGGGCGTCTTTGATGCGGGTCAGGATGTAGCCCGCGACGTAGGCGATCGCCAGGCCGATCGCCAGGCCGACCCCCGCCGCGAACAGGAACTGCCCGCCCGCGTTGAGGAACTGCTGGCCCGTGGTGACGACCGCCGCCCCGCTGCCGGCGATCACCCCGATGGCGACCCGGTAGGCGGTCAGCGCGGTGGCGTCGTTGAAGAGGCTCTCGCCGATCAGGACGGTCATGACCCGGCGCGGCAGGCCGAGCTTGCGGCCGACGGCGACGGCCGCGACCGCGTCGGGCGGGGCGACGATCGCCCCGAACGCGATGGCCGCCGGGATCGTCAGCTCGGGCACCAGCATGTAGGTGACCGCGGCGACCACGGCGGTGGTGAACAGCACCAGCCCGATCGACAGCAGCATCACGGGCCGCTTCACGTCGCGAAGCCGCAGGTAGGAGCTGTCGAGGGCGGCCGAATAGAGGAGCGGTGGCAGGAATACGAAGAGCACGATCTCCGGGCTCAGTTCGTATTCGGGCACGAACGGGAGGATCGACGCGATCAACCCGGCGAGTACGAGAAGTAGCGGAACATTCCAGTCCATCCGCCGGGCCAACGCCGAAACGGCGAGGGCCCCGGCGGGGAGGGCCAGCAACTGGAGTACGGTGATCGCTTCCATCAAGCGGTCATCGTACGTCCCTTAGCTCCAGTCACGCCTCTCGTCCACCCCGTGCTGCCCCTCGACATAGGGGCGCGAGACCGGGCCGAGGCCCAGCGGGTCGTTGGGGTCGACGCCCTGCTGTTGCTGCTGGGGCGGCTGCTGGCCGTAGCGGGGGTCGGCGTACTGCTGCTGCTGCGGATACTGCGGCTGCGGCTGACCCTGCTGGACCTGGAACGACGGGTCGGTCGAGTAGACCGGGCCCTGCGCGTAGCCCTGCTGCGGGAACGGGGGCTGGTCGGCCTGCGCGAACGGCGACGGGGCCTCGACGAGGTGGGGCCGCTGCGGCTCGGGGAAGACCGGATACTGCTGCGCGGGCGGCATCGGCGGCAGGTGCTGCGGCATCTGCGGAGGCATCTGCTGCTGCATCGGCGGCTGGTAGCTGCCGGTCTGGTAGAGGTTCGCGTCGGGCTGGTAGGGGTCGGCCTGGTAGGGGTCGACGGCGCCGAACGGCTGCTGCGGCGCCTCGGGCTCGGCCTCGGGCTCGAACTGGTAGGCCGGACGGCCGGGGATCGGCGACGGGAACTGGTAGACCGGCTCGGCCGGCACCGGGCCCTCGAACGGCGGGAAGTCCTGCGGCGGCGGGGCCTGGCGGCGCGGCCGCTCACGCTGCGGCGCCTGCTGGTCGACGGCCGAGAGGCGGTCGCGGCTGGGCGCGCCCCGGGCGACGAGGACGTCGTTGGGCCCCAGCGCGGCCGGCGCCGCCGGAACGGGCTGGCCGTAGGCGGGGGTGGCCTCGGGGTATTCGGGGTAGCCGCCGTTCGGCTCCCACCCGCCGGGCGGCATGGGCGCCTCCTGCGGGAACGGCGGGTATTGCTGCTGCTGCGGCGGCTGGGGGGGCATGGGCGGCATCTGGGCCACCGGCGCCATGTGCTGCTCGGGGGCGGGCGGACGCGAGTACTGCCCCGTGCCCGGGTATTCGCCCGGATAGTCGAGGTCGGGCACCGGGAACGGGCCCGTGCCGGGCTGTTCGGGGTTGCCCGTCGCCTGCCCGGTGGCCTCGGCGTAGCCGACCTGGAGGGTCTCCAGGAGGCGGCCGACGTCGTCCATGGGCATGCGGAAACTGGCGGTGCACATCTCGCCCCGCCACAGGCTCAGCACGAGGGTTCCCTCGTGCCAGGTCACCCGCAGAACGCGGTCTTGACCTCGGGCGTCAAAGAAAACCTCGCCGAAGGATGGCAGCGGGACGACTTCCGACATGACAGACATAGTGCCTTTACCTGCCCTTATCCGTCCACTCGACCTCAAGAAACCCTACTGAAACGCCCGTCTCGGCTTGTCGGGGTACCCCCCATATGTCCGAGGTAGATCGTCTTTGACCCAGCGCCCCGTGGGGCCAGTGTGCCATGGGAACTCCCCTTCGCACCCGGGAACTCCCGGATGTGGTCCACTGGTCACGGTCCGATAACGGCACCCTCTTGTCGGTGGGTGGCGCTAGCCTTCGGGGGTGCCGAAATCCGACCTGCCAACTGTAGAAGAGCTGCTCACGATCGCCGTCACGGAGCTCGGCGGAGCCGAGAGACCCGGGCAGGTCACGATGGCGAAGGCGGTGCAGAAGTCGCTCGACAAGGGCGACCATCTCGCAGTTCAGGCGGGCACCGGCACCGGGAAGTCACTGGCCTATCTGGTCCCCGCGATCCGCCACGCCGCGCTCTCCGACAGCGCCGTCGTCGTCTCCACCGCGACCATCGCGCTCCAGCGCCAGCTCGTCGATCGTGATCTTCCCAGACTCGCCGACGCCCTCGAAAAAGAACTCCCGCATCGCCCCGATTTCGCCATTCTTAAGGGCCGTCGCAACTATCTGTGTAGATATAAGTCAACTGTCGGGATGCCCGACGACGAACAAGACCAGCTTTTCGACCCCCGCGAAGTGAGCGCGACGGGCCGCATGGTCCAGCGCATCCAAGAATGGGCCGAGGAGACCGAGACCGGCGACCGCGACGAACTCGTCCCCGGCGTCAGCGAGGTCGCCTGGCGCCAGTTCTCCGTGTCGGCCCGCGAGTGCCTGGGCGCCCAGCGCTGCCCCAGCGGCGCCGAGTGCTTCGCCGAGCTGGCCCGCGAACGCGCCGCGATGTCCGATGTGGTGGTGACCAACCACGCCCTGCTCGCCATCGACGCGATGGAGGACTTCCAGCTCCTGCCCGACCACGACGTCGTGGTCGTCGACGAGGCCCACGAGCTGGTCGACCGCGTCACGTCGGTGGTCACCGACGAACTCTCCGAGGCCACCGTCGGCCTGGCCGCCCGCCGCGCCGGCCGCCTCATCGAGCAGCACCTCGCCGACCGCCTCCAGGAGGCGGCCGAGGATCTCGGTTCGCTCCTGCTCGCCGCCCCCGCCGGGCGCGTCGACGACCTGCCCCAGTCCCTGGGGCTGACCCTCGCCCTCGTCCGCGACGCGGCCTTCACCTGCATCACCGCTCTCGGTTCGCGCAACGCCGACAAAGACGACCCCGAGGGGGCGGGCGCGAAGAAGGCGGCGTTCACGGTCCTCGACGACGCCCACGACACCGCGCAGCGGATGCTCGACGCCTTCGGCGCCGAATCCGAGGTCGACCGGGCCGAGGTGGTCTGGCTCGACGAGGCCAACGGCCGCATCCCCCCGACCCTGCGGGTCGCGCCGCTGTCGGTCGGCGGCATGCTCAGAGACAAGCTCTTCGGCGACCGGACCATCGTCCTGACCTCGGCGACCCTGGCTCTGGGCGGCACCTTCGACGGCATGGCGGCCCAGTGGGGCCTCGGCAAGGGCGACGACTGGAGCGGCCTCGACGTCGGCTCCCCGTTCGACCACGCGAAGTCGGGCATCCTCTACGTCGCGAAACACCTGCCGCAGCCCGGCCGCGACGGCCTCCCCGACGCCTACATCCAGGAGATGGTCGAGCTCATCGAGGCCGCCGGTGGGCGCACGCTGGGCCTGTTCTCGTCGATGCGCGCCGCCAAGGCCGCCACCGAGGCGCTGCGCGACCGGCTGTCGGTCCCGCTGCTGTGCCAGGGAGACGACTCCACGTCGCTGCTGGTCAAGCAGTTCGCCGCCGACCCGGAGACCTGCCTGTTCGGCACGCTGTCGCTGTGGCAGGGCGTCGACGTGCCCGGCCCCTCGCTGACCTGCGTGATCATCGACCGCATCCCGTTCCCCCGCCCCGACGACCCGCTGACCTCCTCACGCCAGCGCCACGTGGCGGCGAGGGGTGGCAACGGTTTCATGTCGGTCGCCGCCACCCACGCGGCGTTGCTGCTGGCCCAGGGCGCCGGCCGGTTGCTGCGCTCGATGGACGACCGGGGCGTGATCGCGGTCCTCGACCCCCGCCTGGCAACGGCCCGCTACAGCGGCTTCCTGCTGAACTCGCTGCCGCCCTACTGGCGCACGACCGACCCCGCGGTGGTGCGGTCGGCCCTGAAGCGCCTCACCTCCTGACGGCCGGGACGACCTGGTCCCCGAGTCTCACCTCGCCGGTGTTCTTGGGGACCAACCGGATGCCGAACCAGGTCTTCCCGTCCCACCTGCGGTGTTTCGCCAGGGAGCGGAGCGGCTCCTTCCCGCGTTCACGGGTGTCCGGGTCCCAGGTGGTGACGAGGCAGCGGTCGACGAGCTCGGTCACCCGGAAATCGATGTCACCGATCCTCACCCGCTCCCAGGTGTCCTCGGCGAAAGGTTCGAAGCCGTCGACGACGACGTTGGGACGGAACCGGGCCGGGTCGATCGGGTCGGGGGGCGACTCCTGGCGGTCGAGGGCGGTTTCCATGATCCAGTCGTCGAGACGGCGCAGGGACTCGCGGGTGATCAGGTGGACGGGGGCGTCCCAGGCCAGGCTGGTGACCTCCCCCGGCAGCCCGCCGTGCTCCTCGACGATGCGGCGGCGGTGGGGGTCGTCCAGCCAGACGAACCTGGCCGGTTTGCCGAGGAGGCGGGTGAACCATTCATGGGCCGCGTCGTGGGCGAGCATCGCCTTGTCCAGCCCATGGAAGGCGACGGGGACCAACGGACCGTCGGCCGGAGCGACCTCCAGCTCGCCGAGGCCCGGCGCCGTGAGGATGAGCCCGCCCTCCGGGGTGATCACGGCCTGGACGGCGAGATACTGCGGATGCTCCCCTGACCAGTAGACATCCCCCTGCGGATCGACCACGGCCCAGCGCCGATCGCCGTCGAGCCCCCAGGGGAGAACCCGGGCCCGGTCGAGCCGGATGCCCGCGACCGACTTGACGGGATAGATCCGGATGTCGGACAGCTCCATTTGCCGATTTTACGAGAAAGCGCTCTCCGGGTCATCTGAGGAACCGGATCGCCAGCGCGTAGCGGATGTGGACCGCACGATATTGCTCACCCTCGGTGACGCGCTCGGGCAGGTTATCCCGGACGCTCCCCGCCTCCTCCTCGCCGTAGACCCGCACCGCGTGATCCGGTACGACCCTGACCTCCACCTCATCGGCCTCGACCTCGGCGGAGACGACGATGTCGGCCTGCTCGACGCGTTCCTCTCCCGAACGCCTGCTCATGGAGACCTCCCCAACCGGTGCTTCCCGGCCCCCAGCACCGCCCGGCCCAGATCCAGCAGCACGTCCCCGAACGACTGCGCCTCCCGATCAGACCGCGTCGGCCGTGAACCGTGGCCCTCGTCCTGGCCGTCCTTGTCCTGGCCGTCCTTGTCCTGGCCGTCCTTGTCCTGGCCGTCCTTGTCCTGGCCGTCCTCGCCCTGGCCGTCCTCGCCCTGGCCTACCTTCCCCGCCTGGTTCTCATCTTCCGGTCCCTCAGCCTGGCCTTGCTCTGCTGAGTCATCCGCCTGGCCAGCGCCTTCTGCCTCCTCACCACCCCGGCTATCACCGCCTGCCTCTCCCGCCTTCTCAGGTCGATCGTCACTTTTCGAGTCCTCGGGCAGATCCCCGCCTTCCACCCGATTGGACTTCGCCACCTCTGCCGCCGCAGTCTCAGAGCCGTCGTCATTGACCGGCCTGCGCTCGGCCTGGGGAGGCTGTGGCCGGGCGGGCCCATCGTGATCTGCGATATCACCGACCTGGGAAGCGTTCTCTTCGCCGACGGCCTTGTCCGGAGTCGCCTGATGACCGTCCGAACGCTGCCGATCTTCGAGCACCGTGCCGGTGAGCACCTGCTCCTCCCCCGTGGCGGTCTGCTCGGGTTGATCGTCGTCCCCTCCGACCTCCTGACTAGGCTGGTCCGAAACGACAGTCTCCGCTTGCCCGGCTTCCGCCTGCCCTGCTTCCGCCTGCCCTGCTTCCGCCTGCCCTGCTTCCGCCTGCCCTGCTTCCGCCTGCCCTGCTTCCGTCTGCCCTGCTTCCGCTTGCTCGGCTTCCGTCTGCTCGGCTTCCGCTTCGGCGGCCTCACCGCTTTGATCAGCTTCGTCCGGTCGGCCGGTGGCCTTCGTCTCGTCCCGGGTGCCGCCTGTGGCTTGATCGGCATCTGGAGTAGCCGGCTCCGCGCTCGCGTCGGAGTTTTCGTCAGCCTCAGCACCAGGCTGCGCTTCTGTCTCGCCCACCTGTTCAGGCGTGCGGTCGGCACTCTCACCGACCTGCGCAGCCGTCTGACCTTCCTCGGCTGCCTGACCGGCGCCTTCACCAAGGTCAACGGTCCGACCGGCATCCTCATCGACATCGCCGAGCGCTGCGGAGATGCCCTTTCCTTCGTCGCGCACCACGTCTTGGGCGGGCTCGGCTGCGCCTGTGCCCTCGCCGAGTTCGTCCACCGGCTGACTGCCCGCGCCGAGGGCGCCTCGGGTCAGGCGGTCCAGGAGCTGTGGGTTGTGGTCCAGGGTTTCCAGGACGTCGCTGATGATTCTGGCGACGTTGTCCAGGCGTACTCTCAGCAGCGCCTGGGCCTGGACGCCCTTGAGGCCCAAGTCCACCTCGCCGAGGGAGACGTCCGCCCCGACGTTGAGTTTCAGCAGGTCGAGGACTTCGGCGCTGACACCGACCCGGGCCTTGAGGTCCGCGACGCGGAGGGTGATCTCGTCGACGTTGAGGTTCGAGACGTCGAGGAAGACATCGGGGTCTCCGTCAGCCACGTCCGCTCACCTGGCCCTCGGGGATCCTCTCCCGATCCTCGGTGTCCTCGGTGTCCTCGGTCTCCTCCGGTTCCGCGCTCTCCTGACCCTCCTTCGGCGCCTCGGGTTCCTCGCCCGCGCCGGGCGGGGGTGCTTCGGGTGACTCGGTCGCCTGCTCCTCCGGCGGGCGCTCCTCGTCGTCGGGCTTCTTGGCGTCCTTCGGCTTCGGTGGCTTCGAGGTCACCTTGCCGTCGTGGATCTCGCCGCGCCAGCCCTGGACGTCGTCGGGATGGAGCAGGGTCTGGGTCATGACCTGGCGGCGGAAGTGCTTGAGTTCCAGCCGGGCCCGGCGGCCCTGGGCGCGCCAGATGTTGCCCGTCTTCTCGAACAGGCCCTGTGGGTGGTATTCCAGCGTGACCAGCACCCGGGTCAGGTTGGGGGCCAGGCCGCTGAACGTCACGGCGCCGTCGACGTGGCCCTTGGCGCCGTGGGAGCGCCAGACCACGTGGTCGTCCGGGACCTGGTCGAGGATGTCGGCCTGCCAGGTGCGGTGCGACCAGAAGACCTGGGCCTTCCACGTCAGTTTCTGGTCTTCGTCCTGGCGGACGCTCTCGACCTTCTTCATGAAGGACGGGAACTCCTCGAACTGGGTCCACTGGTTGTAGGTGGTCTCCAGGGGGGCGCCGACGTCGATCGACTCGACGATGTTGACGATCTTCCGGTTGCCCTTGCCCTTGCCGCCCTTGCCGGTGATGGCCTTCATGATCTCGGAGACGCCCTTGATGCCGTGCCCGATGCGCTTGAAGATGCCTTCCTTCTTCTCTTCGCCCTGGTCGCCCTTCGCGTCCTTCGACGGAGCGAGGCCCAGGCCGCTCAGGCCGCCCTTCTCTCCGGTGGCGTAGTCGGTCAGGCGGTCGGTGAGGTCGCCGACCTTGCCCTTGAGCTTGCCGGTCACCTTCCCGGTCACCTTGTGGACGCCGCGCTTGCCGGCGGCGCCGATCATGCCGCCGAGTTCCTTGCCGAGTCTGCCGACGGGTGAGGCCTTCTTCGTGTCGGTCATGAGTCCTCCTCGGTGGAGGCCTTGGTCGCGGTCTTGGTGGCAGGCTTCGTCGCGGCCTTGGTGGCCGACTTAGCGGCGCCGGACGCGGCTTCCGTCGCACCGGTCGCAGCGCCGGTCGCGGTGTCGGTCGCGGCGGAGGCGGGCTCGCGGAGCCGCTCCGTCGTGTCGTGGATGCGGTCGCTGAGTGAGTTGATCGGGCCGTTGGTCGCCGCGGTGGCGGCGGCGCGGCCGGCCGCCATGATGTCGGTCTGCAGCTTGCCGGCCAGCTCTTCGAGCTCGGGCGAGCCTAGGCTCTTGAGGCCCTTGCCGAGCAGGCCCTTGGGCCGGAGTCCTCCGGCGAGACCTCCGACGGCCACGGCGGTGGCGAGCGCGAGCTTGCGGTGGCGGCCGAAGTAGTAGCCCATGGCGATGGCCAGGGCGACCTTGACCTGAGTTCCCTTCATCGCTGTCCTCCTTCGGGAACCCCCTCCCCGGAAAGTGGACAGTGCACCTCAAGTGCGTCTCAAATTAGTCGAAAGGCGACAAATTTGGACGTTTAGGTGTGACATCGTCGCCCGACGACCGGCCGCGCAGACGGCGCAACACCCACGGGGCCAGGTGTTCCCGCAGCCACTCGGCGTCTTCCCTGCGCTTGACCCGGGGGTCGACCTTGTCACGGGGTGGCCAGCTGAAACGCCACTCCTGGCCAGGAACGCCCAGGACGTCGAGGACCTTGGCCGCGACCAGACGGTGGCCGTGCTCGTTCATGTGGAGGCGGTCGTCGCTCCAGGCGCGCCAGTCGCGCAGGCCCTGCATCGACCACTGGTCGACCAGGTGGCAGCCGTAGAGATCGGCGATCGAGCGGACGTGCAGGAAGTAGGTCGCGAACGTGCCGCGCGCCCGGCGCATGATCGGGGTGTCGCGGGGGTCGACGCCGGTGAAGACGAGCACGTCGGCGCCGGTGTCGCGCAGTGACTTCACCGCTCGGGCGAAGGTCTTGGCCAGGACGTCGGGGTCGCATCCCGGGCGCAGCAGGTCGTTGCCGCCGGCGCAGAAACTGATCAGGTCGGGACGCATCTCGATCGCCCTCGGCACCTGCTCGGTCACCACCTGGTCGAGCAGGCGGCCGCGCACCGCGAGGTTGGCGTACGCAAAAGAGGGGTTCTGAGCGGCCAGGGTCTCGGCCACGCGGTCGGCCCAGCCACGGTAGGAACCGTTCACGCCCGGGTCGCTGAGGCCCTCGGTGAAACTGTCGCCGAGGGCGACGAACGACCCGTACATCTCACAACTCCGCGATGGCTCGCAAGGCCAGGACATAGGACTGCACGCCGAAACCGGCGATGGTGCCGTTGGCGACGGCCGCCACGACCGAGGTGTGGCGGAACTCCTCCCGGGTGGCCGGGTTGGAGATGTGCACCTCGATCAGCGGCGCGGTGCGCTGGGCGAGGGCGTCGCGCAGCGCGTAGCTGTAGTGGGTGAACGCCGCCGGATTCAAGATCACGGGGGTGCGGTTGTCGGCCGCGCCGTGGATCCAGCCCACCATCTCGGCCTCGTCATCGGTCTGCCTGACCTCGACCGCCAGGCCCAGTTCGCGGCCCGCCGTCTCGCAGATCAGCACCAGGTCCTTGAACGTGGTCGCGCCGTAGACGTCGGGCTCGCGGGTGCCGAGGCGACCCAGGTTCGGCCCGTTCAGGACGAGAACGTCACGCATGGATGCCTCCGCTCACCGCCCGGTAGGCGGCCTCCAGCAACTCCTCGGACGGATCTTCCAGCCGCGACGGCTCGGCCAGCGCGTCGAGCACCACGAACCGGAGCCTGGCCCCACGTGCCTTCTTGTCGAGCTTCATGTGGTCACGCAACTCGGGCCAGGCGTCTTCACGGTAAACGGTGGGCAGACCGACCGAGGTCAGAATGGAACGGGTGCGGTCGACGAGGTCGGCGCGGCCCGAGAGGCGGCCGAGTTCGGCGGCGTACACGAGCCCGATCGAGACCGCCTCACCGTGGCGGATCGTGTAGTTCTCGACCCGCTCGATCGCGTGGGCCAGGGTGTGGCCGTAGTTGAGGATCTCGCGCAGGCCGTCCTCTTTGAGGTCGGCGCCGACGACGTCGGCCTTGATCTGGATCTTGCGCTCGATCAGCTCGCGGGTGTGGACGCCCTCGGGATGGCGGGCCCCCTCGGGGTCGGCCTCGACCAGGCGGAGGATCTCGGGGTCGGCGATGAACCCGCCCTTGATCGTCTCGGCCAGCCCGCCGACGTAGTCGGCCCGCGGCACCCCGACCAGGGTGGCCAGGTCGCAGAGCACGCCCGCCGGGGGGTGGAACGACCCGACCAGGTTCTTGCCGTCGGGGGTGTTGATCCCGGTCTTGCCGCCCACGGCGGCGTCGACCATGCCGAGCAGCGTGGTCGGGACCTGGACGACCCGGACCCCGCGCAGCCAGGTCGCGGCGGCGAACCCGGCCAGGTCGGTGGTCGCGCCCCCGCCGACGCCGACGACGACATCGGTGCGGGTCATGCCGTGACGGCCGAACGCCGACCACAGCGACGACAGCACGTGGACGTCTTTGGCCGCCTCGGCGTCGGGCACCGGGATGGCCACGACGTCGTATCCGGCCTTCTCCAGCACGCCGACCACGGGCCCGGCCAGTTCGGGCAGCGTGACCGGATGGATCACGGCGACCGTTCTGGCCTTCTCCCCCACCAGGCCGGGCAGCTCGCCCAGGATGCCGGTGCCGACGACGACGTCGTAGGGGCTGTCGCCGAAAACGGGGATGCGGGTCGCGGTCACTCCGCCTCCGGCTTCAGTTCGGCGGCGATGTGGTCGACGACCTCGGGGGCCTCCAGGTCGTCGGTGACGACGGTGATGACGGCGAGGGCTTCGTACAGGGGCCTGCGCTCTTCCATCAGCTTGCGCATCTGGCTGCGCGGGTTGAGCACCAGGAGCGGGCGCGCGGAGGCGAGGCCGACGCGCTTGATCGCGTGGTCGAGGCCGACCTTCAGGTAGACCACGGTGTGCCCGGCGAGGAGCTCGCGGGTCGCCGGGTTGAGGATCGAGCCGCCGCCGAGCGACAGCACGCCAGGATGCTCGGCCAGCGCCTTGGCGACCGCCTCGGCCTCGATGGCGCGGAACGCCTCTTCGCCGTCGTCGAAGAAGATCTCACCGATGGGCTTGCCGGCGACCTGCTCGGCGTCGAGGTCGGTGTCGCGGAAACCGACGCCGAGGCGTTCGGCCAGCAGTTCACCCACGGTCGACTTGCCCGACCCGGGCGGGCCGATCAGCACCACGACAGGCATGGTCGCTCCCCCTACTTGATGATCAGCGAGGACAGGTAGCCGGCGACGTTGCGGGCCACCTCCTCGACGGAGTCTCCGCCGAACTTCTCGGCGGCGGCGTCGGCCAGCACCAGCGCGACCATCGCCTCGGCGACGATCGCGGCGGCCGGGACGGCGCACACGTCGGAGCGCTCGTGGTGGGCCTTGGCGGCCTCGCCGGTGATGACGTCGATGGTGGCCAGCGCGCGGGGCACGGTCGAGATCGGCTTCATGGCGGCGCTGACCCGCAGCGGCTCGCCGTTGGTCATGCCACCCTCGACGCCACCGGCCCGGTTGGTGATCCGGCGGACACCGCCGTCGGTGTTCTCGATCTCGTCGTGGGCACGGGACCCGGGACGGCGGGCGGTCTCGAAGCCGTCGCCGACGCCGACGCCCTTGATCGCCTGGATGCCCATGAGGGCGGCGGCGAGGCGGGCGTCGAGGCGGCGGTCCCAGTGGGTGTAGCTGCCGAGGCCCGGCGGCAGGCCGTAGGCGACGACCTCGACGACGCCGCCGAGGGTGTCGCCCTCTTTGTGGGCCTTGTCGATCTCGGCCACCATGGCGGCGCTGCCCTCGGGGTCGAAGCAGCGCACCGGGTCGTCGTCGATCCGGGCCAGGTCGGCGGGGGTGGGCAGCTCGCTCGACGGCGTGACGGCCGAGCCGATCGAGACGACGTGGCTGACGATCTCGACGCCGAGCGCCTGCTTCAGGAAGTTCTTGGCGACCTGCCCGAGCGCGACCCGGGCGGCCGTCTCGCGAGCGCTGGCCCGGTCGAGGACCGGCCGGGCGTCGTCGAAGCCGTACTTCTGCATCCCGGCGAGGTCGGCGTGGCCGGGGCGCGGACGCGACCGGGGCGCGTTGCGCGCCATGCCTTCAAGGACGGCGGGGTCGACCGGGTCGGCCGCCATGACCTGCTCCCACTTGGGCCACTCGGTGTTGCCGATGCGGATGGCGATCGGCGCCCCGAGAGTGCGGCCGTGGCGGACTCCGCCCGAGATGGTCAGTTCGTCCTGCTCGAACTTCATGCGGGCGCCGCGGCCGTAGCCGAGACGGCGGCGGCGCAGGGCCTCTTCGAGTTCGGGTGTGGTGATCCCCACCCCGGCGGGCAGGCCCTCGAGGATCGCGATGAGTTCGGGGCCGTGGGACTCCCCGGCGGTCAACCAGCGCAGCATGCGACCAAGTCTTTCAGATATGCGATGAAGCTCCCGCCAGCAGTGCCGCCAGCGCGCCCGCGATCATAGCCGGACCGAAGGGGAACTCGCTGGTCCGGGTGCCTTTACGGGTGATAAGCAGCCCTAATGCCCACAGGCCGCCGAGTAGCTGTCCGCCCAATCCGGCATAGATGGCGGTGTTGATGCTGACCGCCCCGGCGACGAGCCCGACGAGCCCGGCCAGTTTCACGTCGCCGAAGCCGAGCCCCGAGGGCCGTCCGAACCAGAGGATGAGGTAGATCCCGGCCATCGCCAGCCCGCACGCCGCCGCGACCATCAGCCGCCCGGTCGGCACGAGCGCGGCCAGCAGGATCGGATAGGCCGGCAGCGTGATGACGTCGGGGAGCCGCCAGCACCGCAGATCGGTGAGCGTGAGCACCACCCCCGCCCAGGCGGCGAGCAGCAGCGCGGGGATCAGCTCGGGCGCCGCGGCGTAACGCCAGGCGAGCACCCCGAACGCGAGCCCGGTGGCCCCTTCGACGAGAAACGGTTTCCCGGGCACCGGCACGACCCTGACGGCGTGGGATAACGCCGCCCGCGCCTCTTTGCGCGTGTCGACCGGATCGGGCCCGAACCCCAGGGCGAGTTCGCGCGCGTAACGCCCGGCGATCACGCCCAGCAGAGCCAGCAGCCCCCATGTCAGCACGCGGCCGACCTTAACCTTTCCTCAACACACCCCGGAGCGGATGCACCCGACAGGCCTCGAACTCATCCTGTACGACCAGAGCCCTCACATCCGAAACTTCCGGAGTGTGACCCTGGGTCACCGGCGCCACCAGCTCTTCTTCTTCGGCGCCGGAGCCTCGAACCGGGCCACCGTCACGCCCGGGACGTCGACGTCGAGGTTCTTGAGCGCGGCGGCGTCCTCGATGGCGGCCATCGCGTGCAGCATCGACCCTTCGACCGCGAACGGCGCAGGGCCCGCGACGTCGATGACGACGGCCGCCGCCTGCTCGTGCAGCGCCGCCTTGCACACCTGCGACGCCGACGCCTGAATCGGCCGCGCGTCGGCCCGCCACCGGGCCAGCGCCTCGACGCTGGTGAAGGCGAGCACGGCCATGCGACCGTCCTGCCCGACGAGCTTGGGGAGCGCCATCTCGCTCTCCTTCTCCCGCTTGAGCCCGTCGTCCCCGATCTCGGCCTCGGTGAGCAACGCCACCACGGGCACCAGCAGGCGAGCCGGCCCGAGCGCGGTCAGCACATCGGCGATCGTGGTCTCACCGGTCTGGAATGCGGCCAGCACCTGTGCGAGCGCGGCATCGGCCCGCCCGTCGTCGTCGGGCACCATGGGCTGCGGAATCGAAGGCACGACCGCCGAGAATACCCGCCCACACCTGGCCCGGCCCGACCGGGCTGCGGGAGGTCAGCTGGGGTCTTCCTCGGTTCGGGACGAGGTGCCCGCATCGGCGCGGACGCCCAACCGGACGTGGGAGAGCCATTGGGCCACGCTCATGTTCTTCCGCGTCTCGGCGCGGGCGAAGTGGCCGGGGCCGTCCGGAAGGGTGACACACTGACCGGCCCACCTCTGGAGATTCTGGGTGGCCTCGTTCGCGAGTTTGTTCAGGTATCCGTCGGGGTTGTCATGGCGGCTTCTCGCGGCGCGTTTCAGGTCGGCGAACGAGACCCGGCGGTTGCCGTGCACGAATTCGCTGTGCTCCAACTCGTCGAGACGATTCGTCAGCGCGTCGATGAGCTTTCCGACGCAGCCTCGAACCCGCTTGTCACGATCCGCCAGCCAAATTCCGTAGAGCCGCACCGCGATGGATCGCAGTGCGCCCTCGTCGGGTTTGCTCGCCAGAGTCATGAACACCAACGCCTCGACCAGGAGAAGTTTGGTTCCGGGGCTGAAGGACGGATTCCAGCTGCCGTCAATGGAGCTCGGCCAGTCGAGGGACTGCGCTACGTCGAGCCCGGTCGAGTTTCGGCACAGCAACTCCGCCGCGACGAGTTCGGCGTTGGGATTGCCCGAGCGCAGAGCGGCGTCGATCACCAGGATCGCGGTCTCGGTCGAAACCTTCTCCATGCGGCCTCGCCGGAACATGTGCGCGACCGGTTTCGCGCCGCCTCTCAGCCGATCGTCTTCGATGCTGCCGACGTACCAGAGGTCGACGAGAAGTGCGACGGCGAGCTCGGCCTGATCGAGCCTGGTCAACGCCAGGAGGCCGGAGGCCAGCGCCGCAGGGTGGGTTTGATCCGACTCTCCGGAGGCGATCAGCTGCCCTGCCCGCATGGCGGCGTCGAGGCTGAGCTGGCGCTGCTGACGCTCAGACTGGCCACGGTTCATGAACAGGCCCACCGATGTCACCAGTCCGGTGACCAGAATTCCGGTGAACGTGAGAACGGCGGTCAACCGCTCCGTGTCATTGTGCCCGAGCAACGAGAAAGGCGCGACAAGCAGGATAGACGGAAGAACCGCGCTCAGCACGAGCAGAACTACCGTGGCGATCGTGATTCCCTTGCCGGATCCGCGCATCCCACATCACCCTCTGCCGCCTCACCGCGTTCCGCGCATCATCCTCTCTTTCGGTGAAAAGCGAGAGCCATGATGAAAGACGGACTCCGAAGGCACGGATAATCGGCCCGCCGAATATCGGGTCCGGTCAGCGCGGTGCGAACTCGGGGGTTTCGCGCCACACCTCGGTCGTCACGGCGCGGAGAATGAGCGGATGAGGAGCGTCGACCGGCCGCCCGCCGCTGGGAACGGCGGGCGGTGCCGGGGTAGGCGAAGCCGTAACGGAGAAGAAGAAGCAGTTAGCCCAGGTCGGAGATGGCGATGACCGGGCCGCCGCCGCTGGGCCCCTGGTGGACCGCGGCGACGCTGACGAAGACCGCCGGGTCGCCCGTGACGCTGGCCGCGACGCCGCCGACGGTCGCCTTGATCTGGCGGTGCCAGTGGACGTCGCTGTCGTCGAGCATGATGTTGCGCCTGCCCCGGACACTGCCCGTCGGGTCGGCCTCGCACTTCATGAAGAGGTTGACCACGCGGCCCTTGAGGTCGCTCGGGTGGGGGCGTTCGGGCAGGTCGAGGCCGCTGTCGCGGATGGCCTCCCAGATGCCGTCGGTGTCGAGGGCGTCCTTCATGACCGAGTGGCCCGCGCGGTAGCGCCCGCCGATGCCGCGGACGTTGCCGACCACGACGATCTGGGCCACGTCGAGTTCCACGCCGCTCGAACAGGACGCGACCGACGAGTAGAGGGACAGGTCCTTATGGATCTGGTCGGCCGTGGGCATCTCGATCTCGCCCAACGCGACGGCGATGCCGAGGGCGGTCGTGGAGTTGGAGATGTCCATCGAGGGGCCGGTGTCCTCGGTGATCACGTCGTGGCCGCGCGACTTGGCGTCGTTGATGGTCGACAGGGTGAGCAGCGGGGTCTTGGTCTGGACGTAGTGGACGTCACGCGGGTCGTCGATGCCGGCGATCTTCATGGCCTCGCGCACGCCCGCCGCGACCTTCTCGACCATCGCGGGGCGCCCGATGTCCTCGGGGAGGATGACCTCGCTCATCGCGATGCCCACGCTCAGCCTCGGTTCATCTGATTGGACCGCCGTCGAGGGGTCGACCGTGGCGAAGATGGTCGCGTGCGGCGACAGGACGCCGTCGGTACCGCCCGACCAGACCAGCGGGACCGACTCGGGTGAGGGGTGGCCCTTGGCGGCGAGGACCTCGCGGAAGGCGCGGTCGGCGAGGATGCGGGTGTAGTCGTTGACGCCGCCGTTGCCCTCGGTCTTGCCGATGACGGCGAGCACGCGGGCGGCGTCGATCACGCCGTCGTCGATCAGCTTCGCGAGCCCGGACGCGTCGGTCACGCTCTCGATGGCGACCTTGCGTACCTCGATGGGGTCCGGCATCTAGCTCTCCCGGTTAACCGTTGTACCGATATTTCCTGAAATAGCGGCGGCGATGTTGTCCAGTGACGTGATCACCGATCGCGCCCCGCCCTCCTCGACGAACCGCAGCGCGGCCTCGACCTTCGGGCCCATACTGCCGCTGGCGAAGTGTCCTTCGGCCTGGAGTACCCGCAACTCCTTCGGGGTCACCTGTCCGATCGGACGGGCGCCGGGGGTGCCGTACCCGGCGATGGCGTGCGCGACGTCGGTCGCGATGACCAGCGTGTCGGCCCCCACCGCCTTGGCCAGCGCGCACGCGGCGTGGTCCTTGTCGATCACCGCCTCGACGCCGTGCAACCGGCCCTCGGCGTCGCGGACGACCGGGACCCCGCCGCCACCGGCGGCGACGACGGTGTAACCGGCCTCCATGAGCGCGACCGCCGGGGCCGCGTCGAGGATCTCCACGGGCCTCGGCGAGGCGACCACCCGGCGCCAGCCGCGCTCGAACTCCCGCCACGACTGGCCGAGCGCCTCGAAGCGCCGGGCCTCCACGACCGAGAAGTACTGGCCGATCGGCTTCACGGGATCCTGGAACGCGGGGTCGTCGGGGTCGACGAGCGTCCGGGTCACCACGGTCGCGCACGGGATGGGGTCGAGCGCGTTCATGATCAGGGCGCCGAGGGTGCCCTGGGTCTGGGCGCCGCACCAGTCGAGGGGGACCGGGGGCACCACGTGGGCGGTGAGCTGGTTCTTCAGCAGGATGTTGCCGACCTGCGGGCCGTTGCCATGGGTGAGGGCCACCCGATGGCCTGTATTGATCAACTCGGATACGTGGATCATGGCGCGCTCGATCGCGCGCTTCTGGTCGGCCGGGGCGGCGGAGCCGTCCGGCGCGGTCATCGCGTTGCCGCCGAGGGCGATCAGAACCCGCTCACCCGTCACACGGCGAAACTATCCGGAGCCCCCGGTCCGGGCATTGGCGACTCTCGCCGTGGAACCTTATGAAGGTGGGCAGGTTTCACCAAGTGCGCTGCCCGCACGGGCCGCCCTCGGTCGCGTGGACCTCACCCTTCTCCAGGTCGAGCTCGACCGTCACGAGGGTGATGTGGTCGTCGTCCTGGCCGGGCTCGGTGTGGTGACAGACGCCGCTGGCGTGCCGGGCCATCACCTCGCGGACCGTCGCCGCGTCGGGGCTGCCGGCGTGCTTGCGCAGGCCTCTCCGCAGGTGGTCGCGGCGGATCAGGGTGCCGGGGCGCAGGCGCGGATAGGGGTCGTGGGGGATCACGCGGGGGTCGAGGAAGTGGTTGGTGTGGACGAGCATGCCGTCGTCCTCCGGAACGGTCCACCCTGGTCCTCCCGGGTGGAGTTCGCAGGTCACGGCCGCGTTCCCGGCAGGGCCGTGGGAGACCAGGTTGAGCGAGGAGGAGGCGGTCACCGGCGCGGTCGTCAGCACGTAGGCGGCGGAGGTGATCGAGTCGCACTCGTCGAGCACCCGCCGGGCCGCCACGTGGACCGGCAGGCCGATGCCGTCGGCGCCGTCGTCGTCGTGGTGGAGGCGGGTGAACAGCAGGCCCAGGCCCCGGTCGTTGACGCCGATCTTGCCGACGATGCCGTATTCGGTGAGGGTCGTGGTGACGCGGCCGTCGGCGTGGGGGATCGTCCAGACGAGCCAGCTTTCGGCCATCTGGCGCATCCAGTCCCACGTCTGCACGGCCACCGGCACGGCCTCCTCGTCGTCGCCCAGCAGGACGACGGCGGAACACTCGCTCTCCCGCTCACCTCCGAGGTGGGAGAGGATCTCGGTGCGGGCGTTGATGGCGGCGATGTCGGTCACGGGAAGCCGGGCGCCTTCGGCCATTCCGGTGATCTCCTCGGCGAGATCGGGCGCCCAGGCCTCGATCGCCTTCATTCCGAGCTTTCCGAGCTCGGTCACATCTGGCGCGCGCCCGCCTGCCTTCTGGCGGAATACCTCGGTGTAGATGGCGATGGTGCGGGCGATGTCGGCGCCGTGCGCCTGCCCGAATTCATGGCCGCGGTCGAAGGGATCACTGACGGTAGAGGTATAGGCGCGGGTCATATTCTTGAGCATCTCATTCCGGGATCGTTCCATCCGCCTCCGAAATGTGATCCTCATCACCTGTGAAGCCATGGACAAGATCCGTTCATACCCGAATGGCACGGATTGCTTCGCTAGGATCTGCCCCAAAATTCGCCGCTATAAGTGGAGCCCTGACGCATGCATGCTCCGAACGTGGACCCGAACATCCCCCATCCCGCGCGGGTGTACGACTACTGGCTGGGCGGCAAGGACAACTACGCCGCCGACCGCGCGGTCGCCGAGGCCGTCATGGCGGCCACGCCAGGCGTGGTCACCGGCGCCAGGGAGAATCGGGCCTTCCTCGGCCGGGCCGTGCGGTGGCTCTGCGACCAGGGCGTCGACCAGTTCCTCGACATCGGCACCGGCATCCCGTCGGCGGGCAACACCCACGAGGTGGCCCAGGGCGTCAACCCGGCGGCGCGGGTGGCCTACGTCGACAACGACCCCATCGTGATGACGCACGCCCGCTCCCTCCTCCAGGGCACCCCCGAGGGCCGCACCACCTACATCGAGGCCGACCTGCGGCGCCCCCACACCGTGCTGGACAACTCCGAGGTCCGGGCGACCCTCGACTTCTCCCGCCCGATCGCGGTCGTCATCGTCGGCACCCTCATGCACATCCGCGACGAGGACGACCCGTGGGCCGCGGTCAGGGCCTACACCGACGCGACCGTCCCCGGCTCCTACCTCGCCCTCACCCACCTGACCGCCGACTTCGAACCCGAGAAGATGGGCGCCCTCGCCGACAGCTACAACACCGGCCCGCTTCTGGTCACCAACCGGACCGGCGAGCAGGTGCTCCGCTTCTTCGACGGCTTCCAGGTGGTCGAACCGGGCCTGGTCTGGGCCTCCGACTGGAAACACATCGGCGTCCTTCCGCCCGACTCCGTGCGCGGGGCGTATGGGGTGGTGGGCCGGAAAATCTGATTTCTCCGTTACGGCTCCGCCTACCCCGGCACCGCCCGCCGCCGCGAGCGCCGGGCGGCCGCCCGGCGCTCCTCGGCCGTTCAGGGCGAAGCGTCGTTACGCCTGAAGGTCGCTGGCGCTCAACCGTTCGACGGCCGCGTCGATGACCTCGTCGCGTTTGCAGAACGCGAATCTCACGTAATGGCGGCCCTTCTCCTGATGGTCGTAGAAGACCTGCGTCGGAATGGCCACCACCCCCGCCAGTTCCGGCAGTCGCCGCGTCAGTTCGAGCCCGTCGGTCAGCCCGAGAGGCCGGATGTCGGTCTGCACGAAATAGGTTCCGGCGGTTTTCAGCACCCCGAATCCCGCCCGGGAAAGGCCTTCCGACAATCGGTCGCGTTTGGCCTGAAGGGAGTGGCGAAGATCGTTCACCCAGCCGAGTTCGCTCCGCAGCGCGTGGGCGACGGCGAGCTGCCAGGGCACCGCCGAGGTGAAGGTCAGAAACTGCTTCACCGCCGTCACCGCCGTGACGAGTTCCGGCGTCGAGCAGATCCAGCCCGTTTTCCACCCGGTCACCGAGAACGATTTCCCGGCGCTGGAAATGCGCACCGTCCGCTCGCGCATACCCGGGAACGTGGCCAGCGAGACGTGGGCGACGCCGTCGAAGGTCAGGTGTTCGTAGACCTCGTCGGTGATGGCGATCACGTCGTTGTCGCGGCAGAACGCGGCGATCGTCTCCAGCTCGGCCAGCGTGAAGACGGTCCCGGTCGGGTTGTGCGGCGAGTTGACGATGATCGCCTTCGTCCTGGACGTCGCCCGCAGGTCGGCCGGGTCGAAGGTGAACCGCCCCTCGACCGGGCGCAGCGGGATCGCCCGGCGGGTCCCCCCGGCCAGCGCGATGGCGGCCGGATAGGAGTCGTAGTAGGGCTCGAAGACGATCACCTCGTCGCCGGGTTCGACCAGGGCCAGCACCGTCGCCGCGATCGCCTCGGTCGCCCCGACCGTGACCAGGATCTCGGTCTGGGGGTCGTAGCTGAGGCCCTGGGTCTCCTTCGCGTGGTCGGAGATCGCCTGCCGGAGTTCGGGCACGCCCAGGCCGGGGGCGTATTGGTTGCGGCCGCTCAGGATGGCCTCGGTGGCGACGCCCAGCATCGCGGCGGGCCCGTCTTCGTCGGGGAACCCCTGACCCAGGTTGATCGCGCCCGTTCTGACCGCCAACTGGGTCATTTCCGCGAAAATCGTGGGCCCGAATTCCCTCATACGTCCAACTAGCACCCGCACAACCTACTCTGTTCGCATGGCCAGGATCCGGGAGCTGGACGCCCTGCGGGGTTTCGCGGTCTGCGGGATCATGCTCGTCAACACCTGGCAGCACGCCCTCCGCCCGATCGAGGGCGCCGAGTTCATGGGCTACGTCGAGGGCCGCTTCTATCCGATCTTCGCGTTCCTGTTCGGCGTGAGCTTCGCCCTGTTCCTGCGCGCCCACGACGACCGGCTGATCATGCTGCGGCGGCTGGCCGTGCTGGCGCTGTTCGGCGTCGGCCACTGGTGGCTGATGCCCGGCGAGGTGCTGCTCCCCTACGCCATGTTCGGCGTGTTCGTGCTGGTGCCGGCCAGCTACCTGCCCAAGTGGCTCAACCCGGTGCTGGGCCTGGCCGTGGTCGTCTGGTCGCTGGTCAACGGGAACCCCTGGACCCTCATCGGCGGCCTGTTCCTGCTGGGCCTGGCCTGCGTCGACTACGGCGGGCCGAAACCGAACCTGCCGTTCTTCCTGGTCAGCGTGGTCGTGCTGGTCGCGTTGACGATTCAGGGCATCGGCGGGTTCCCGGCGTCGCTGGCCGGGGCGGCGGTCTACGCCTCGGGGTTCCTGCTGCTGAGCCCCCGGGTGTTCGAGCCGCTGGGACGGATGGCGCTGACCAACTACGTGAGCAGCTCGTTCGTCATCATCGCGGCCGGGGCCGAGTCGTTCCTCTCGGTCGTGATGGTCACCGCGGTGACCCTGATCGCGCAGTGGCTGTTCTCCACGTGGTGGCTCTCGAAGTTCCGTTACGGCCCTCTTGAGTGGGTCTGGCGGTGCCTCACCTGGATGGAACTCGTCCCGAACGGGCAGACTGGTGCGGGTGACCGTCGTAGCGCTGGGACAGATCCCGATCGACCGCGAGCCGAAGAAGAACCTGGAGGCCGTGCGTGAGGCCCTGGCCTCGGCGCGAGCCGACCTGGTCGTCTTCCCCGAAGCCACGCTGAGCCGGTTCGGCCGCCACATCGGCGACCTCGCCGAACCCCTCGACGGGCCGTTCGTCACCGGTCTGCGCGAGGCCGCCCGCGAGTCGGGCACCGCGCTGATCGCGGGCGTGTGGGAGCCGGTGGGGGGCCGCGTCGCCAACACCGCCGTGGCCGTCGACGCCGACGGGACGGTGCGGGGGACGTACCGGAAGATCCATCTCTTCGACTCGTTCGGGTCGAAGGAGTCGGAGTTCGTCAGCCCCGGCGACGAGGTGGTCGTGGCCGAGGTGGCCGGGCTGCGGGTGGGCCTGGCGACCTGTTACGACGTGCGCTTCCCCGAGCTGTTCCGGAAGCTGGTCGACCAGGGGGCCGAGGTGTTCGCGGTGATCGCGGCCTGGGCGTCGGGACCGCTGAAGGAGGACCACTGGACCACCATGGTCCGGGCCCGGGCGATCGAGAACACCACCTGGACCATCGCGGTCGGCCAGCCCCCGCATACCGACGGCTTCGGGGTCGGCCACAGCATGCTCGTCGACCCGATGGGCGTCGTGACCAGGGACATGGGCCCCGCGCCCGGCGTAGGCACCGCCGAGATCGACACGGCCAGGGCCGAGGCGGTCCGCGCCGCGCTGCCGTCGCTGACGCACCGCCGATTCACAATCGCGGACATTGCCGGGTGAATCACTCCTAACAGGAGGTGAGGAAGTCATTCACTCGTAAACTGTGCACCATGACTGAGCCGGGGCAGAGCACGCGCATGCAGAAGGTGATCCCGCCGCGTCTGCTCGTGCCATACCTGGCCGGTCGGCGTACCGTGATCTCGGGTTACGTCTACCGGGTGCAGGACTGCGAGCGGCTGACCACCCCCCGCGCGGTCGTCGACGGGCTCGACCTCGCGTTCGAGGGGTCCGAGCTGGTCGTCGGCGTGCCGGAGCTTTACATCCTGCGCTGGCTGGCGCGGGAGATCGACACCTACGTCGTTCCCTACGGCCCCCACATGGGCGGCGACTGGAGCGATTCGCCCCCCTTCGCCGGAAACGGCTTCACCGCCTCGCGGGAGCACGTCGTGCCGCAGTTCCACACCATGCCCATGCCGATCCCGGCGGGCGCCGAGATCGTCCACCTCACCCGCCAGGGCGAGCGCCTGTTCGCGGCCTTCGACGGCCTGGCGTGGCGGCCGGCGGCATGAGCGCCGACATCGAGCCAGTGGGCCTGGGGTTCATGGCGACCTACCGGGGCCGCAACTACCCCGCGGCGATCGGCCCCGGCGGCGACGACGTGGTCCTGTTCAGCGAATCGGCCGAACGCGGCTTCGAGCGCGGCCGCGGCTACCACCGCCTGGCCGTCACGATCAAAGACCTCGACCACCTGGTCCTCCTCCGGACGGTCGGCGAGTTCGGCGGCGAACCCTGCCTGGTCCTCGACGAGGACGACGGCGAGGAGGGCGGCCTGCACATCGCCTACACGGGCCACAGCGGCCTGAAGGCCGAGGCCCTCGGCTACTGGCTGGTCGACCACGGGGCTTACGAGGTCGTCGTGCCCCGCGAGGAGGTCCACTCGATCAGGGTGGAACGCATCGCCATCCCGCTGTCGACCAGCTAGCCGGGCGTGCGGACACCGGGGAGGATCTCCAGGCGGACGTCGTCCTCGTCCTTGATCACGAAGGTGCGTCCGTGACCTTCCAGCCATTGGGCGGGGGTGATGGCCGGAATCAGATAGAAATAGTCGCCGCGGCTGAGCAGAAAGCGCAGCCCTTGATATCGGTAGGCGTATTTGGCCCCGGTGAAAGTGTCACGGACGACGCCCGGCGCGTTGAGGGCGAGCATCTCCTCCGAATAGATCGCCACCTGGTTGCGGTGGGGCAGATCGGCGATGAGCGCATAACCGAATTCCCGGCCGCGTTCCCTGGCGTAGAGAGACGCGGCCCAGATCAGGCAGAAGACGGAAATGACGATCGCGACGGCGAAAGCGATCCGGCCCAGGGGAACGGCCCGCGCCGGCCACGACAACAACAGCGGGCCGAAAATGACGAATGCCAGTATCAGCGTGGTGTCGACCCGCCACCCGGAAAGCGTGACGACCGCCAGGGCGGAGCCCGTGGCCGTGACGACGGCGCCCACGATGGCGGAGTTCGTCGCGATCTTCACCGGGGGCTTCGCACGCAGCCACCGCCCGGCGGTGCGCAGGTGGGCGGGCAGGAGGGACACCAGCCGGGCCCGGTGCACGACGGCGGCCAGGATCAACGGGGCACCCGCCAGCCACGGCAGGAACGACGGTGCGAACAGGTTGAGGCCGAACAGCAGGTATTCGTCCGGCCGGTAGCCCAGATTGGCCGGCTGTAGCGAGAAGTGGCTGAGGAAGCCGTCGAGGTAGGCGTAGCCCATGTAGGTGAGCGTGGCCGCGCTGCCGGTGAGCAGGAACGTGATCACGGCGGCCACGTCGAGTGTCCTGGGCTGCCCCTCGGCCGTCGGCGTGCCACGGGGCAAGGCCAGACGCCGCCGCACCCGCCGGGGGTTCCTCACTCCGAGGGCCCGTCACTGGGCACGTCGGTCGGCTCCTCGGCGGGCCCCTCGCTGGGCATCTCTCCGGACCCTTCGCGCGTCACGTCGGTGGGCTCGTCACTCGGCACCTCGGTGGGCTCCTCGGTGGGCCCATCCGGGCTCGGCGACGGGGTGCGCGGGTCAGAGGCCTCCTGGGTGGGGAGCACCGCTTCGATGGTCGGTCTGACAGTGGGTCTCGATCCCACGACGGGGCAGGCAGGCGCCACATCGTCCCCACCACCGGCGAGGCACTCCTTGGCGCGTGAAGGAAGCGAAGGGGCCTGCCGCACCGCCGCCGTCGCCGAAGTGGTGACCGGCGCGGCGGAAGTGACCGGCCGGGGAGTAGGCGCAGGCGAAGGTAATTCCGCGGAAGCGGCGCAGCCCGCGAGACCGGTGATCGACAATATGATCCAGCCGGGGAGAGTAATCGCCTTCCGCGCGAAAGACCACGAATGCATGTTCCCCCGCTCCCCAAGCCGACGGCTCACAGGGGTTATCCCGTAACCGAGATCTGGCGTTACCTGCGCGGGGCGATAATCAATGAATACGACATGGATAAAATAGGCCGTGCTGGGCTTAATGCACACTGGCTGTCGTGAAAACGTGGCGAGCACGCCGATGACCTGAAACGGCGGGACCGGGTCGGCCGCAGATCGCCATCCGCTCTCAGGTCGACCCGACGGCCCGATAGCGGGCGATCCGGCGATCGACCCGCCCTTCAGTGGGCTGGGCCAAGAGCGATGCGATCTCCTCCTCCAGGGCTCTGGCCACGCGTTTGGTGAAGGCGGGCTGTTCGTAGACGGCGTCCGGGCACTCGGCGATGATCCGGTCGACGATCCCATCTCGTTTCAGGTCGGCCGCCCGCACCCCCTGCGCCTGCGCGATCTCCGGCGCGAAATCAACCGTCCGATAAAGGATCGCCGACGCACCTTCCGGTGGCAGCGGCGAGAGCCAGGCGTGCTGAGCGGCCAGCACCCGGTCGGCCGGGAGAAGCGCCAGGGCCGCGCCGCCGGACCCCTGACCGAGGAGCAGGCAGACGGTCGGGGCGTCGAGCATGACCAGGTCGGCGAGCGAGCGGGCGATCTCCCCGGCCAGGCCACCCTCCTCGGCCGCCTTCGACAGCTCCGCTCCGGCCGTGTCGATCACGGTCACCAGCGGAAGGCCGAGTTCCTCGGCGAGTTTCATGCCACGCCTGGCCACCCGCAGCCCCGCCGGGCCGATCTTCAGGCCGGTCCGCGCCCCGCGCCGGTCCTGCCCGAGGACAACGGCGGGGGCGCTGCCGAAGCGGGCCAGCGCCAGCAGGAGGCCCGGGTCGCTCTCACCGGCGCCGGTGCCGTTCAGCGGGGTGACGTCGGTGGCCGCGAGTTTCAGCAGGGTCCGCACGCCGGGGCGGTCGTCGCGGCGGGAGCTGGTGATGGCGTCCCAGGCGTGGACGTCGGTTCTCGCCTCGGGTTCGGTGGTGGGCGGCAGCACCGGCAGGTCCCTGGACGCGCAGAGCACGCCGAGCGCCCTGGCGGCGATCTCGCGCGCCTCGGCCGCCGGGACCACGGCGTCGACCAGGCCGTGGGCGAACAGGTTCTCCGATTCCTGGACGCCCTGCGGGAAGCGGTAGCCGTACAGGGACTCGAAGACACGCGGCCCCAGGAAGCCGATCATCGCGCCCGGTTCGGCGGCGGTGACATGGCCGAGCGACCCCCACGACGCGAACACGCCCCCGGTGGTGGGATGGCGCAGGTAGACGACGTAGGGAAGCCCGGCCTCCTTGTGCGCCGTCACCGCGGCGGTGATCTTGACCATCTGGACGAACGCCAGCGCCCCCTCCTGCATGCGGGTCCCCCCGCTGGCGGGCGCGGCCAGCAGCGGCAGCCGCTCGGCGGTGGCCCGCTCGACGGCGGTGACGAGGCGCTGGGCCGCCGCGACGCCGATCGACCCGGCGAGGAAGGAGAACTCCCCGGCGACCACGGCGACGCGCCGTCCGCCGAGGCGCCCCTCACCGGTCACGACCGACTCGTCGTAACCCGATTTGGCCTGGGCGGTGGCCAGTTCGCGGGCGTAGTCGGAACCGGGGGCGGCCGTCTGGGCGGGCGGGCGGTCCCAGGAGACCCACGAGCCGGGGTCGAGCACGACCTCGATCAGGGTGCGCGCGTCGGGTCTCACGGGTCTCTCTGGGCTCACGGCGTCTCTCTCCCCTTGAGCCAGTCGAGCACGGCCTCGTTGTCGGCGCCGAGCGCGGGCGGGGCGGTGTGGCCGCCCGGGGCGTGGTGGTCGAACCGGAGCACCGGCCCGGGAAGCTCGATCGGGCCCAGCACGGGGTGGTCGACCTCGGCCAGGAGCCCCTGCGAGCGGGTCTGGTCCCAGGCGTAGACCTCGTCGATGGTCCTGATCGATCCGGCGGGCACCCCCGCCTCGGCGAGCCTGGCGAGCCAGTGGTCGCGGGTCTCGGTGGTGAGGACCTTCTCCATCTCGTTCACGAGCCGCTCGCGGTGGGTGAAGCGGCCGCTGTTGGTGGCGTATTCGGGCCGGGCCTCAAGACGGAGGAGCTCGGCCACCTTCCGCCACTGGGCGTCGTTTCCGGCCGCGATCTGGATCATGCCGTCGCCGCAG
Source organism: Herbidospora sp. RD11066 (assembly GCF_054661255.1). NCBI lineage: Bacteria > Bacillati > Actinomycetota > Actinomycetes > Streptosporangiales > Streptosporangiaceae > Herbidospora > Herbidospora sp. RD11066. The sequence goes on along the minus strand of NZ_BAAGDO010000008.1, from coordinate 99,559 downwards.
CGGAACGCCCCGAAGGGCGCGATGGAGGCGTGGTGGTTGCCGTTGGACTGCGGGACCTCACCCGCGACCGTCCACTGGGTGCCGTGGTAGGCGTGCACGCCGACGACCGAGGCCAGCAGCGAGGTGCGCACGACGCCACCCCTGCCGGTCTTCTCGCGTTCGTAGAGCGCGGCGGCGACGCCGTAGGCGCCGTGGATGCCGGCCAGCAGATCGGCGATCGAGGGCCCGGCGCGGTGGGGCTGCCCGGGGGGCCCGGTGACCGACATCAGCCCCGCCTCGCCCTGGGCGATCTGGTCGTAGCCGGGACGTCCGCCCTCGGGCCCGTCGTGACCGAAACCCGTGATCGACAGGACCACCATGCGCGGGTTGAGCTCCTCGATCTTCTCCGTGGAGAAGCCGAGGCGGGCCAGCACGCCGGAGCGGAAGTTCTCGATGAGGACGTCGGCCTGCCGGATCAGCCGGGTCAGCGTCTCACGGTCACTTTCGGCCTTGAGGTCGAGCGTGATCGACAGCTTGTTGCGGTTGGCCGACAGGAAATAGGTCGAGATGTCGCCGTCGGGCCCGACGAAGGGCGGCCCCCAGCCGCGCGAGTCGTCACCCCCCTGCGGGTTCTCGATCTTGATCACATGGGCGCCGAGGTCACCGAGCATCTGGGCCGCGTGAGGGCCGGCCAGCGCCCGGGACAGGTCGAGCACCACGACACCGGTGAGGGGTCCCTGCACGATCAGTCCTTCCGAAATTCCATCGGGGAGCCCGCAGGCTACCCGTATCGCCCGTTGCTGGCACGATCGGGGCATGCCGACCGTCACCGACCTGGCCGCCCGGATCACCCTGCTGGAGCCGTCGTGCGGACCGGTGCGGCTGGTCGCGATCGACGGGCCCGGCGGCTCGGGGAAGACCACCTTCGCCGGGCTGCTCTCCGAGGCGCTCGGCGGTGCCCCCGTGGTGCACAGCGACGACTTCCCCATCCCCTGGGACCAGGGCCCCGAATCCTGGTTCGTCCATCTCACCCGCGACGTGCTCGAACCACTGCAAAAAGGCTCACAGGCCTCTTTTCTCCGGTACGACTGGCGCCGGGGAACCTACGCCGAACGCCTGGAAGTGCCGCCCGTCCCCGTCGTCATCGTCGAGGGCGTCAGCGTGGGGCGCCGGTCGTGCCCGGCGGCGATCCGGGTGTGGGTGGAGGTGCCCCGGGAGATCCGTCGGGCGCGCGTGGCCGCCCGCGACGGGGTCGAGCACACCGACGACTGGATCGCGTGGACGGCGGCCGAGGACGCGTGGTTCGCCCGTGAACCGGTGGAAGCCGACGCGTTCGTCGACGGCACGACGTTCGGGGTCACCTGGGCGCGCGGGTCATGAAGACGTCCACGTCGTCCTCGGTGTCGAGGGTGAAGCCGTGGCGTTCGTACAGGCGGCGGGCCGGGCTGCCCCGGAGCACGTTCAGCCGGACCACCACGCCCTCGCGGTCGCACCGCTCCAGCAGCAGGCCGAGCACGGCCGAGCCGACGCCCCTCCCCTGCACCGCAGGGTCGAGGTAGAAGTGCTCCAGCCAGACGACGCCGGGTTCCGGCCGTAGCGCCACGCAGCCCGCGAAGAGGCCGCCGACGTCGATCATCCACGTGTGCCCGGGGGCGAAGCCGTCGCGGAGCCGCCGGCGCACCCGCCGCTCGTCGTAGCGGCCGAGCCGCTCGAGGTCCGGCCGCAGGACGACCGCGCGCAACTCGGCCACGGCGTCCACGTCGTCCGGCGATGCCGCCCGAAGCGCCCAATCCACCACGGCCGGGAGGATATCGCCTGACCGAACTGAAAGATTCACCTCCGCACATTCCACCCCGAACCGCCCTCGCAGCTCGCGACGCCGAACCTCGGACCGCTCTAACCCCTCATCGCGCCGCTTCTTGACCGGTTCTGTTCGGGTCGGATTTGCTCCGCATCACTGACGCGGCCCGCCGACGGTGAAACCAGCGGGCCGCCGTTCACCTCTGTTAACGCGAACAGAAACTTTCGCCGACAGTGCCGGAGCGGAACAACGCTCTCCCCAGATCCCGCCCGGCGCGGACCTAGGCGGCATCCCGGCGCGGATGCCGTTCCCTCTCCACCCGGAAGGAACGACCTAGTGATCATCGGATTAGGCCGATCGAAGGGCCGTTGGGCCATCGTCGCGCTGACGATGGCGACGGCGCTCTCGGCCGTCGGCGCGGTGGCCCTGGGGACCACCCAGGCCGTAGCGGCCGTCGGGGTCGAGAACGAGGGGGCCGACTGTGCCGTGCCCACCCTCCCCGACCTGAACTCCCTGCCCACCAACTCACGGCTGCCCGACCCGTTCAGGCGGCTCAACGGCACCCGGATCACCACCAAGGCCGACTGGCGCTGCCAGCGCGAGGAGACCAAGAGGCTGGCCGAGAAGTTCGTCTACGGCGAGAAGCCCGGCAAGCCGCAGACCGTCACCGGCACCGTCTCCAGCTCCAACATCACCGTGAACGTCAGCCACAACGGCCGCAGCTCCAGCTTCTCGGCCAGCGTGCAGCTCCCGAGCGGCACCGGGCCGTTCCCGGTCGTCGTCGTGCTGGGGGGATTCGGCGCCGACACCGCCGCCATCCGCGCGGCCGGGGCCGCGACCATCAACTACGACCCCTACAGCGTCGGCCGGGAGGGCACCCCCCGGAACAACAAGCAGGGCGCCTTCTACAGCATCTACGGCAACACGAGCCAGACCGGCCTGCTGGCCGCCTGGGCGTGGGGCGTGTCCCGCATCATCGACGTCATCGAGTCGAACGGCGGCAACATCCTGCGCGCCGACGTCGGCGTCACCGGCTGCTCCCGCTTCGGCAAGGGCGCCTTCGTCGTCGGCGTGTTCGACCAGCGCATCGCCCTGACCATGCCGATCGAGTCCGGCAGCGCCGGTGTCCCGATCTTCCGCGGCATCCCGGGTGAGGGCGCGCAGAGCCTCAGCAGCGCCTACGGCGAGCAGCCGTGGCTGGGCGACGCCTTCGGCTCGTTCACCGGCAACCCGAACCGCCTCCCGGTCGACACCCACCAGGCGGTGGCCATGATCGCGCCGCGCGGCCTGTTCATCATGGACAACCCGCACATCGCCAACCTGGGCCCCCGCTCGGCCGCCGTGGCCGCCCTGGGCGGCGCCGAGGTCTACAAGGCCCTGGGTGCCGGCGCCAACATCACCTACCACTCCAACGTCAGCAACGGCAGCCACTGCGCCAACCGTTCCGAGTGGACGACCCCGCTCCGGTCCAACATCCAGAAGTTCCTGGTGAAGACCGGCAGCTACACCGGCACGATCAACATGCACGCCAACACGACCGGCAACCTGGCCAGCTGGCGCGACTGGACCACCCCGACCCTCACCGACGGCGGCGAGTCGTCGCCTTCGCCTTCCCCGAGCGCCAGCCCGTCTCCGTCGCCCAGCGCCAGCCCCTCACCGTCGCCCTCGCCGTCCCCCTCGGGGACGTTCCGGCTGCGTAACGAGGGCGCCGGACGGTGCGTGGACTCCCCGAACAGCGCCACCGCCAACGGCACCCTGTTCCAGATCTACGACTGCCACACCAACCCCAACCAGCGCTTCACCTACAGCTCGGGCCGTCAGCTCCAGACCCTCGGCAAGTGCCTCGACGCCCCGACCGGCGCCGGATCGGGCACCCGCGTCCAGCTCTGGGACTGCCACACCAACACCAACCAGCAGTGGGTCTTCAACAGCAACGGCACCGTCACCAGCGCGGCCAACAACCTCTGCCTGGCCGTCGGCGGCACCGCGAACTCCAGCACCGTGACCGTCGCGAGCTGCAACGGCAGCGCCAACCAGCGCTGGACCCGAGCATGAGGCGCCTGATCAGCGGCCTCGCGGCCATCGCGGCGCTGATCGCGGCGGCGGCCCTGTTCGTCACCGGCACGGCCAGCGCCGAATCGAACGGCGGCGTCCGGGTGATGCCGCTCGGCGACTCGATCACCGACGGGCTGAACGTGCCCGGCGGCTACCGGATCAACCTGTGGCAGCGTCTGGTGCAGGGCGGTCACACGGTCGACTTCGTCGGTTCGGGGTTCAACGGTCCGTCGAGCCTCGGCGACCACGACCACGAGGGCCATTCGGGCTGGACGATCGCCCAGATCGACGCCAACATCGTCAACTGGCTGCGCACCTACAACCCGCGCACGATCCTGCTGCACATCGGCACCAACGACATGTTCGGCAGCCCGAGCGGCGCCCCGAACCGGCTGGCCACCCTGATCGACCGCATCACCACCCAGGCCCCGAACACCGAACTGTTCGTCGCCACGATCATCCCTTTGTCGGGGGCCAATTCGGCCGTCCAGACGTTCAACGCGGCGATCCCCGGCATCGTCCAGACCCGGGCGAGCCAGGGCAAGCGGGTCCATCTGGTGAACATGTACAACGCCCTGACCACCTCCGACCTGGCCGACGGCGTCCACCCGAACGCGGGCGGCTACAACAAGATGGCGGCCGTCTGGTACTCCGCCCTCCAGTCAGTGCCCGGCAGCCTGACCGGCGGCGGGAACCCGTCCCCCTCGCCCAGCGCGTCACCGAGCGCGTCACCGTCTCCTTCGGGGACGTTCCGGCTGCGTAACGAGGGCGCCGGACGGTGTGTCGACTCGCCGAACAGCGCCAGCGCGAACGGCACGCTGTTCCAGATCTACGACTGCCACACCAACCCCAACCAACGGTTCACCTACTCCGCGGGCCGTCAGTTGCAGACCCTGGGCAAGTGTCTCGACGCCCCGACCGGCGCCGGATCGGGCACCCGCGTCCAGCTGTGGGACTGCCACACCAACACCAACCAGCAGTGGGTCTTCAACAGCAACGGCACCGTCACCAGCGCGGCCAACAACCTGTGCCTGGCGGTGACCGGAACGGCCAACTCCAGCTCGGTCACGGTGGCGAGCTGCAACGGCAGCGCCAACCAACGCTGGACCAGGGCATAGTCACAGGCACCGGTCCGGGCCATCCTCGGACCGGCGCCTGCTTCATTTCACCGAGGTCCGGTCACTCGGCCGGCATCCCGTCATCGAGGTACCAGCCATACGGGCTCGGGGCCGCCCCAGCCGCCGCTTTCGGGGCGTAGTGGCGGGTGTGGAGGGCGGCCACGAGTTCGCCGCGGCTGTGGGTGCCGGTCTTGGTGAAGACCGCCTTCAGGTGGTCCTGCACCGTGAACGGGGAGATGCCGAGCACGCCGGCCATCTGGCGGGTGCTGCGCCCCTGCGCGGTCAGCGCGGTCACCTCGCGTTCGCGTGCGGTCAGGTCGTAGGCCCGCGCGACGACCCCTGCCAGCACGGCGGGCCGGGCGCCCTCGATGATGAGCGCCACCCGATCATCCGAGCCCTCGATGGGCGAGCCGTGCAGCACCACCCACCGGCCGCCCCGCGCGGGCAGCGCCGCCGTGGCGGGTGCGTTCCCGGCCTGGGCGGCGGCCGCGACCGACCAGACCGCGCTCGGGATCCGGCCCCGGTCGTCGACGGCCTCCAGCCAGACCCGCGCCTGGGTGCTGAGCGTCTCGACCCGCCCGCCCGACCGCACGAGCAGCATCCCGGGCGGCTGTTCGACCCCGTCGGGGACCGCCAAGGCGGCCCGGAGCAGGGTCAGCCGGAACAGGTCGGCGATGAGGGGCACCGCCCCGGCCAGCGCCGTGAGCTCGGCCGTCCCGAACGGGGGCGCGGGCGCGCGGCGATACAGCGTCAGCGACCCCCAGCAGCCGTTGCGGGACCGGAGCATCACCCGCGCCTCGTCGATCACGCCGAGTTCGCGCAGCAGCGGTTCGTAGCGGACCGCCTCGGAGATCCGGCCGCCGGTGGCCTGGTGCAGGCCCGCGACGGGGACGGCGGCGTTCGCCAGCCGGGCGTAGCCGTTGAGGTCGGCGTCGCGGAACTCGAGGTCGAAGATGATCCGCTCGCGTTCGCCGCCGCCGTCGTAGCCGATGCCGGTGACGAAGCAGCTCGTCCAGAGCAGGGTGGCCGGGTCGACGGTGGAGATCGCCGCGATGTCGTAGCCGATGGCGCGGCGCAGCAGCCGGTCGAGTTCCGTGCGCACCTCGGTGAGGTCGCCGCCCCGCACCGCGAGCCGGCGCAGGCCGTCGTTGAGGTCCATGTCCGAAGAATCGCCCGTACGCCGCCCGCCCGCCACCCCCGTCTTCACGGGATACCGGGCACCCGCCGCCGCTCCTAGCTTGTCCGGCATGGAGAGAGACGACCTGTTCACCCACATCCACAAGGCCCTGCGCAGGGGCCTGTTCGAGGTCACGATGCAGGCGGGGGCCACCGACTGGACCGACCCCGCCGACGTCGAGCGGCTGGCGGCGCGGTGGCGTCCCCTGCTGGCGCTGCTGCGGTCGCACAGCGAGCACGAGGACCGGCACATCCTGCGCGTCCTGGACCCCTACGAGCACCAGGCCACCGAGTCGATCGCCGAGCAGCACGCCGACCTGGAGGAGCTGGAGCGGCACCTGGCCGACGCCTTCGAGGCGCTGGCCGCGCACCCCGACCCGGCCGCCGGGCTCGCCTTCTACCGCGACCTGGCCCGGTTCGTCGCGGCCTACCTCCCGCACCTGCACGAGGAGGAGACCGTGGTGATGCCGCGCATCTGGGCCCGCTGCACCGACGAGGAGATCGCCGCGGCCCGCGCCGCCTTCATGGCCGAGATGACGCCGCGGATCCAGGCGATCAGCCTGGAGCTGATGCTGCCCTCGCTCGACCGCCCGACCCGGATCGCCCTGGTCCGGCGCATGCCGCCCCAGGCGGTGACGGGTGTCCTGGCCATCGCCGACCGGGTCCTCGACCCGGCCGACGCCGCCGAACTCCACACCGTGGCGGTCTGAGGCTCACTCCCTGACGTCGACCTCGGCGTGCGGCAGCCCACCCGACAGCTTCGGGAAGCCCGGCCCCCGGTCGAAGAACGCCTCACGCGGCACGCGGAGCTCCGCCCGCAGCGCCTCGGTGGCGGCCTCGTCGACCCGACCGTCCGCGAAGACGACCCCGTAGTCCTCCCGGGCCGCCTCCAGCGACACCTTGCCGTCACGCACGTCGTCGGCGACCCGGGACGGCTCACGGTCGAACGGCGAACCCCAGCCGCCGCCACCGGTCGTCCGCACCCGGACGATGTGGCCCTCGGCGACGGGGAAGTCGTCGACCAGGCCGTCCATCTCGACGCCGTCGACCGTCACCACGAACGGGCGGCCCGCGCGGCCGCCGTTGACGCCCCAGCAGCTGAGGATCGAGCGGTCGGCGATGCTCATGAACGAGGCGTCGCGCAGCAGGCGGATGTGCTTGTCGTAGCCCAGGCCGCCCCGGTAGCGGCCGGGGCCGCCGCTGTCGACGGCCAGGCCGAGCCGCTCGACCCGCAGCGGCCAGCGGGCCTCGGCGAACTCGACGGGGATGTTGCGGGAGTCGGGCACGACGTGGATCGTGTCCTCGCCGTCGGCGTACCATCGGCCGCCGGAACCGCCGCCGAGGACCTCCCGCATCAGATAGTCGTTGCCGGCGGCGTCGTGGCCGTACACGCCCGTGTAGCGGATGGTCTCCTGGTCGGCGGGCATCCGGCCGCCGGTCGCCTTGGCCAACACCCCGGCCAGCACGCCCAGCAGGCGCAGGATCACGAAGGTCCGCGCGTTGGTGGGGGCCGGGAAGATCGGCGTGAGCAGGGTGCCCTTCTCCGGGAAGACCATCTTGATCAGGGGAACGACGCCCTCGTTCACGTCGAGTTCGGCCATCCGCTCGGGGGTGTCGGCCAGGTTCCGCAGGATCGGGGCCAGCCACTTCTTCAGGAACACCCCGTCGGCGTAGTCGCCCGCGTGGTTGATCGGGCCCTTGGCCTGCGGCGAGGTGCCGGTGAAGTCGATCACCAGGGGCTCGGCGGCGGAGTGGTCGACCTTCATGGTGATCCGCTGGGCGTGCAGGCGGGGTTCGTCGACGCCGTCGTGCTCGGCGTAGTCCTCCCAGACGTGCACGCCCTCGGGGATCTTCGCGAGCAGCTCGCGCCGGAAGGTCTCGGTCGTCTTGGTGAGGATCGCGTCGAAGCACGACTCCACGGCCTCGCGGCCGTAGCGGTCGAACAGCTCGCCCAGGCGCCGGGCGCCCATCAGGCAGGCCGAGCACTCGGCGTCGAGGTCACCGGCCAGCGAGTCGGGCATGCGGGAGTTGCGGGTCATGATCCGCAGCGCGGCGTCGTTGGGCACGCCCCGGTCCCAGAGCCGGATCGGCGGGACCATCAGGCCCTCTTCGAACACGCTGCGCGCGCCCGAGGGCATCGAGCCGGGGCAGGCCCCGCCGATGTCGTCGTGGTGGCCGAAGGCCTGCACGAACGCGACCACCTCGCCGTCGTGGAAGACGGGCACGGTCACGCACAGGTCGGGCAGGTGGCCGATCCCGCCCTCGGACAGGTAGACGTCGTTGTGGAAGAAGACGTCCCCGGGGTTCATCGTCTCGATCGGGAAATCGCGGACGATCGGCTGCACGAGAGCGCTGTAGGAACGGCCGGTCAGCTTGCGGAGCCGCACGTCGTGGATGCCCGCGCGGAAGTCGTGCGCGTCGCGGATCATGGGCGAGCGGGCCGTCCGGGCGATGGCGGTCTCGACCTCCATCTCCACCGACGCCAGCGTCCCCTCGACGATCTCGATCAGGATCGGGTCAGCCAAGGTCACGGCGCACCTCCAGGTTGCCGTAGTCGTCCATCACGGCGGTGAAGCCGGGGTGGAGCGGGAGGGTGGAGCCGTACTCCTCGATCACGGCCGGGCCGTGGACCACCGCGCCGGCGCCCAGGTCGCGGCGGCGGTAGATGACGGTGCGGGCCCAGCCGTCGAAGTGGACGTCCCGGGTGCAGAGCGGGGTGGCCTCCTCGATCTGCTCGTGGCGGCGGGCGATGGCCGGTCGGGTGATCGGGCCGATCCCGCTCACGCGGAGGTTGACCCACTCGACGGCGTGCCGGGGGTCGTCCCGGTAGCCGTAGCCGTAGAGCTTCTGGTGCGCCTCGTGGAACCGGGCCTCGACGTCGCCGCCCGCGGGGACCCGCACCTCGTAGGCCTGGCCGTAGTAGCGCAGGTCGGCGGTGCGGACGTAGACGTGGTCGTCGAAGCCCTCCCTGGTCAGCGCCTCAGCGGCCTGGGCCTCCAGGTCCTGGAAGATCTGCTCGATCTCGTCCGGGTCGGGGGTCGTGGTCACGTGGGTGCGCACGTAGTCGTTCTTGACGTCCACGGTGAGCAGGCCGAAGGCCGACACGTTCCCGGGGTCGGGCGGGACGATGGCGCTCCGCAGGCCCATGACGTCCAGGAGACGGCAGACCAGGAGCGGTCCCGAGCCGCCGAACGCCACCATCGGGAAGTCGCGCACGTCGAGGCCGCGCTTGACGGTGATCTGGCGGATCGCGTTCGACTGGTTGAAGGCGCTGATCTCCAGGATGCCGGTCGCGCAGCGCTCGGGGGTGAGGCCGAGTTTGGCGGCCAGACCCTCGATCCCGGCCTTGGCCGCCGCCGCGTCGAGCGGGATCTCGCCGCCGAGCAGGTGCGGGGGGACCCGGCCGAGGAACACGTGGGCGTCGGTCACGGTGACCTCGGTGCCGCCCTTGCCGTAACAGATCGGGCCGGGGTCGGCCCCCGCGGAACGGGGGCCGACCTTCAACGTCCCCTCCGGCGAGATCCACGCCACCGAGCCGCCGCCCGCTCCGACGGTCACGATGTCGATCATGGGGATCTTGCAGGGGTAACGCCCGATGGAGCCCTCCGTGGTCTGGGAGGGCTCCCCGTCGACGATGACGGCGACGTCGGTGCTGGTGCCGCCGCCGTCCAGGGTGATCACGCTCTGGTGCCCGGCCGTCCCGGCGATCAGCGCGGCGCCGAGGGCGCCGGCCGCCGGGCCGGACAGGACGGTGGTGATGGGCTGGTTGACGACCTCCGCCGCCGACAGCACCCCGCCGTTGCTCTTCATCACCGAGAAGCCCCGGCCGAGGCGCTCGGAGAGATTTCCTATGTACGTCCGCATGATCGGCTTCACCGCGGCGTCGACCAGCGTGGTGACCGAGCGCTCGTATTCGCGGTACTCCCGCAGCACGTCGCTCGACAGCGACACCACGGCCTCGGGGTGCTCGCGGGCCAGCACGTCGCGCATCCGCCGCTCGTGGTCGGGGTTCGCGTACGCGTGCAGGAAGCACACCCCGATCGCGGTGACCCCCTGGTCGCGCAGCCGCCGCGCGGCCTCCGCCGCCGCGTCGTCGTCGAACGGCCGGACCTCGGCCCCCGTGTGGTCGAGGCGGCCGGGCACGGTCTTCACCCGGTGCACCGGAACGATCCGGGGCGGCTTCACCCAGAAGTAGGAGTTGCCGTAACCGTCCGGGACGCTCTGGCGGGCGATCTCCAGAATGAACTCGAAGCCCTCGGTGGTGATGAAGCCGAGATGGTCCGACCGGTCGGGGCGGTCTTCCAGGAGCTGGTTGGTGGCCACGGTCGTGCCGTGGACCAGGGCCGAGACGCTCGCCAGATCGTGGCCACCGCCGTGGAGTTCCAGGACTTTGGCGACTCCGGCGAGGAACCCGTCGGCCGGATTCGACGGCGTCGACGGGGTCTTGGTCGTCACGATCTGGCCGGTGCGCTCGTCGACGAGCACCACGTCGGTGAACGTGCCACCCGTGTCGACACCGATTCGGACGCTGTACATGCCCCGTTTCTACCGACCTGCCCGACGTGGGGAATCAGCGGGTTGTGCCGAAGAATCCCAAAATACTCGTCACAGCCTGCCCGGCCGGGCCGTGAACCTCCGGCCGGTGAGGAACGTGTGGCCCCAGGTCAACGGGGTTGTAGCCGTTTCGGGCGGTGGCGTGGGAGCGGTCACCCCGAGGGCCCGTTTTTAGGCAAAACCTTGGACATCACAACCCTTGGCGTAATTTCGGTCGACCGAAAACCGGGCTTCCGGCTCAGCTCGAAGACCTGAGCCGGGCTCGCTATCCGACGAGGCAGTACCCGTCCTCGCACGCGTCACCCTGCGGGACCGACAGCGGTTCACGCTGCTCGACCTCGCGCAGCGCACCGACCAGCGCCTCGACCGGCTGCGCGCCGGACACGGCGTACTTGTCCTCGAACAGGAACAGCGGCACCCCGGTGATGCCCAGCTGCCGGGCCCGGTCGATCTCCGCCTTGACCTCCTCAGTGCCCTCGCCGGTGTCGGCCACCCCGACCTCGTCGGCGATCTTCGCCAGCACGGCGGCGTCACCGACGTCGAGCCCGTCGGTGAAGTGGGCGCGGAACAGCCGGTCGGCCATGCCGGGGGCCTTGCCCTCACGCTGCGCCAGCCAGATCAGCCGGTGGGCCTCCAGCGTGTTGGCGCCGATCGCGTGGTCGTACTGGAGATCGAGCCCGTCCTCGGCCGCCACGCCGACCACACGGGAGATCATCTGGAGGGACTGCTTCCCGAACCGCTGCTCCAGGTAGACCGTGAGCGGCGTGCCGTCGCTGACGGCGTCCGGGGAGAGCTGGAACGGCCGGTAGGCCACCTGCACGGGCTTGCCGTAGGCGCGGACCGCCGCGTTGAAGCGGGTGTGCCCGATGTAACACCACGGGCAGATGACGTCGGAAAAGATCTCAACCTTCACATCGGCTGCAACCGATGCCGGGTATGGCCGATTCCCGGTTATCTCGCCAGATCGTGCAGGCGCCCGGTGAGCTGCTCGTCGTGCCCGTCGACCAGGGCTGACACCGCCCGCCACCAGGCGAACCATTCGGCGCTGCGCCACATCCAGTCGAGCCGCTCGACCGCCGCGACGACATCGCCCACGGTCTGCCACGCGGGCCCGGTCTCGTCGGTGGAGGCGCCGTGCCGGATCGTCCACTCGCGCAGCACGTGGCCGGTCTTCGGGTCGATCTCCTTCTCGTACGGGCTGGGCGACTCCCCCGGCAGCGGGTGAGGCCCCAGACCGGCGGCCACGCCCCACGACCACTGGGCCTCGGCCGGACGCGCGTAACGCAGGGAGTTGAAGTCGAGGTTGGTGCCGAGTTCGTCGTCGAGCCGGCGCACCACCACGGCGTCGAGCCGGCCCCCGGCGTCGAACGCCACGACCAGCTTGGCCCCCGCCCGCGCACCCGGGGGAACCGGAACGCGGTCTTCGGCCTGCCAGGAGTTGAGGTCGGCGGTCCCGACGGGCGCACCCCAGAGGGTGTCGGCGACGTCGTCGGAGATCCACCCGGCCAGCGTCTCAAGAACGGTCAGGTCACCCCACGGCTCGATCGGCCGGGCCTTGACCAGTGCTTCTTCGGGAGCGGGCAGCTTTCCGTCGCGACTGACGGTCCACCAACCGCCGCCGAGCTCATCGGTCCCGACGAGGAGCGCGGCGACGGCCGCCAGTTCGGCTGAGCGCCGAGTCAGTGGGGCGAGACGGACCAGATCCGCGATGCGGCGGGTGCGTTCACGCCCCAGCACGGCCTGCGCCTCCCGCAGGAGGGTGCCCGCCGTTGGACGGTCCTCTCCCAGCAGGTCGGTGGTCAGCCTTCGTGCCTCGGCCCGAGCGTCCTCCGCGTGCGACTCCCGCATGCGGACAACGTACGCCCAAAGATCGCCCGATCGCTACCGTTTCTTCGCACGTCCGAGAAGCCACCCGATGACGGCACTTCCCAGGGCGATCCCGGCACCCATCCCGAAAGCGGCCAGAAGAGGCCAGGCCCGCGGACCTTCCCGACGCGCTTTCACCGGCGCCTCGGGCCGCGTGAACACGGCGGGCGCGGAGGCGGGGTGCACCACGGGAACGGCGACGGGCCCCTCACCCTGCACGAGCGTCAGCGCGGGCACCGCCAGGATGTCGTTCTCGACGGCGGCGAAGAACTCCCCCGCCATCTTCTTGGCCACCGAGGTGAGCATCCGCTGCCCGACCCCACCGACCATCCCACCCACGACGGCGTCGGCGTCGTAGTCGATCCGGGTCCCCCCGGACTCCTCCGTGAGCCTCACCTGGACGGTCACGTCGACCGTCCCCGGCGCGCCCTGCCCCCGCCCCTTGAGCACGAACGAGTCGGGCACCTTCGGCTCGGTCAGCGCGACCTGCCCCTGGTAGACCCCCTTGATGGACGCCACACCCGCCGAGATGGTCATGGTGTAGACGTCGTCTCCGACCGCCTCCAGGCGCTGACAGCCGGGAATCGTGCGCACCAGCACGGCGGGATCCTGCAGTGCGTCCCAGACCTTCGACCGCTCCGCCCCGATAAGGGCACTGCCGACGACCTTCACGGCCAACCTCCCTCGGTTGCCGAGCACACTAGGGAATCCCGGCGATCGGCGAGTACGGCAACATCTGCCGCCCAGGAGCGCGAAGACCGTACAGATGTCCACGAACCACCAGCGACGACGATCACAGCGTAAACGGCCGGGGGTCCGCTCAGGCGGGCGGCGTGACCACGGGGGGTGTGACCTCGTAACCGAGAGTCCGCAGCCAGGTGGCCGCACCTTCCCCGTCACGCCGGATCGCGGCACCCAGCTGTTCCCATTCATACTCGGCCCGGCTGGCCTCGATCGCGGCCAGCCAGCCCTCGCGACCTTCACAGATTCCCTCGGTGACCAGGAAAGAGATCACGTCTTCGAGGGTCGGCCGGAATCGGCGCCCACCGACCGGAAAATGTAATTTCTCCAGCCCGGGATTGACCAGGCGGGGGCGCCAGAATTCCTCGGCGTCCGATTTGCCATAAATGTGTAGATGAGCGTCGGCATATCCCCGCTCTTTGTCCCGCTCATAGTCCCAGTGGCACAACCGGAGCCCGCCCTCATCGGCCGCGTTGATCGCGATCGCACTCGTCGTCATGCGCAGACGGCCGCTGGACGCATCGAGGAACATGTTGTAGGCGAGTTTCATGAAGGCCCGCCGCCACCTCGACGCACCCACCGGGAACTCCCCGCTGACCAGCGAGTTCTTGGTGACCCCGAAGCCGATGCGCACCTCGGCGCTCGGGGTTGAGGTGACGGCGACACCCAGCTTGACGTTGTCGCAGATCGTCGTGTTGAGCAGACGTTCGAGCCGGTCGGCGAAGGCACGGCCGGCGATCCCGGCCTGCTTGAACTCAGCCTTGACTGAAGAGAAACCAGACTTGCTTGGCCTCGAATGAGGAGAACCGGTGCTGCCGGGCCTGCTCTGCGAGCTGCTCATAGGTGAGACCCACCGAGTCGAGCGCTCGCTGCTTGGCCTCCGCGAACTCCTCGTCGGTCAGGATGACATAGCCCGGGTCGTCGTCGCCCAGCTCGTCGTCGGCGGGAGTCCTCGGGGGAGGAGTCACTTGTGCGTGCATGACCATGACGGCCTCCTTCGCGATCTTCCAAGGAACGGTCCAGGCTTTCGTGTACGAGTATGCCCCTGCGGATTCGTATCTCGACAGGGCGGGACGCGACAAATCTTAAAGGCCGTTATTCCCACAAGAATCCGCTATCCACAGCCCGCTGGAGTTCCAATGCGGAGCCATAACGCCATATGTCCGTCGAACCGTGCGGAAATATATCGACACAAAATCTCCCCGCCACGAAATCCTCACCCGAGAGCCACCAAAGCGCGAGCTCCCACCAGCGGACCCATCCCCGCAAGACCAGCAGCACCCACCATCTGTGTGGCCAGGCCGACCACACCCCGCCGCCCCACCCCGAATCGCCGATTTCAGGTGCCCGGCGAACCGCGCCCAGCTGAACCGCCCACTCCCAACGCACGCCGATTCCCGACGCACGCCGATTCCCGACGCACGCTGAACCATTGGGATCCCGACACCCACCCATGCCTGACACCGAGCCTGCGTCCCGGCACGCCGAACCCACTCGGTTCCTGGCCCCCACCCACGCTTGACCCCGAGCCCGCCCCACGGCGCACACCTAGCTGCCGCTCCCGCCCCCAATCGCCGATTTCAGGTGCCTGCCCACCCTGCGGGCCGAAGCTAAGATGGCGCCCCATGCGCCGGGCCCTTGCGATCACCCTTTCGGCCCTTGTGCTGGGCGCCTGCTCGGCACCCGAAGCCGCTCCCCCGCCCCAAGCGGCCCCCACCCAACCCGCTGCATCACCGTCTCCGGTTCCTTCTCCCTCGCCTACGCCCAGCGGACTACCTCGTCCCGGCGAGGTCACCCGGATGAAGCAGGGCGACCTCCCCGTCATCAGCAGCATTCCGACCAAGCGCAAGGTCGTCTTCCTCACCATCGACGACGGCTGGGAGCAGGATCCCGGGTTCGCCCGGATCGTCCGGGAGCGGCGGATTCCCATCACCGTCTTCGTGACCCGGGACGCCGTCGAGGCCGAGAGGCTGCCCGACTCCGAGCCGGGTTACAAGTTCGTCGGCGCCGGAGGCTGGCCCTACTTCAAGGGTCTGGGTGTGGACATCGAGAACCACACCCTCACCCACCCCGACATGCGCACCCTCGGGCCGGCCGCGCAGAAGGCGGAGATCTGCGGCGCCTCGAAGGCGATCACCGCGAACGTCGGCAGGGCGCCGGAGTTGTTCCGGCCGCCGTTCGGGTCGTGGAACGCCGCGACCCTGGCCGCCGCGGAGGAGTGCGGCATGCGGGCCGTCGTCCTGTGGACGGCGTCCGTCCAGCGGGACTCGAAGATCGCTTACCAGAACCCGGAGAAGAAGCTCTACCCGGGCGACATCCTGCTCCTGCACTTCCGGCCGCCCCTGGAGAAGGACTTCACCCGGCTGGTGAAGAAGATCGAGAGGCGCGGCTTCTCCTTCGGTGACCTCGGCGCCTACCTGGACGAACTCCTCCCCGCCACGGGCGACCCCGCGTCGCCGACCAGGTGAAGCATCGCTCTCACAGAGAGGTGTCGCGCCAGATCGTCGGGTGGCCGGCCACGCGGAGCCGTAACGGAGAAAACGGCTTTTGAGACGGCGCCGCACTTCTCAGCGGCGGGATGAGAGTCGGGGGCGGACCGGTCCCCCTCCCGGGGTACCCCCGAATCAACCTGGCGGTGGACGCCCCCGCCACCCCCCGTGCGCCAGATTGTGTGGCGTAGGAAATCCCGTGCGGACAGGGCGTGCGTCCCTGTCGGCCGGGACACTCGGGGCGGCATTCTCGTAGACGCAACGGGGGTTGTGAACACCGGGATCCGGGGGTTGGGAGAGCTCCGGATCCCGGTCTTCCACGTCATGTGACGAAGATCGCAGTACTCACGGGGCTTCGAGCTCTACAACCCGTAGTACTACTAGAAGTAGAACTACACCCTGTAGAGCTCAGGCATCCCGAGGGGGGACCATGGAGGCTTTGGACCTGGCGCGGTGGCAGTTCGGCGTGACCACCGTCTATCACTTTCTCTTCGTACCGCTGACGATCGGGCTCGGGGTGTTCGTCGCCGGCCTGCAGACCGCGTGGTACCGGACGGGCAAAGAGCACTACCTCACACTGACGAAGTTCTTCGGCAAACTGTTTCTGATCAACTTCGCGATGGGTGTGGTCACCGGCATCGTGCAGGAGTTCCAGTTCGGGATGAACTGGAGCGAATACTCGATCTTCGTGGGTGACGTCTTCGGGGCGCCGCTGGCCATGGAGGCGCTGCTGGCGTTCTTCCTGGAGTCGACGTTCCTGGGGCTGTGGATCTTCGGGTGGGACAAACTCCCGAAGAGGATCCACCTGGCCACCATCTGGGCGGCGGTCATCGGGTCGAACCTGTCGGCCTATTTCATCCTGGCCGCCAACGCCTGGATGAAGCACCCCGTCGGCTACGAGGTCGTCGACGGCAAGGCGCGGATGACCGACCTGTGGGCCGTGCTGACCAACTCGACCGCGCTCGCGCAGGTCCCCCACGTCGTGGCCGGGTCGTTCGTGGTGGCCGGAGGGTTCATCCTGGCCGTGGCCGGTTACCGGATCCTCAAGGAGCGCGGCGCCGACGTCGACGTCACCGTCCCGATGCGCAGGACCACGGACATGTGGCGGTCCGCGCTGCGGGGCGCGCTGGTCATGACGGCCGTCGCGGGGGCGATCGTCGCGGCCACGGGCGACCTGTCGGGGCAGCTCCTCCACGAGCAGCAGCCGATGAAGCTGGCCGCCGCCGAGGGGCTGCGGCAGGACACCGCCGGGGCGCCGTTCTCGCCGGTGCCGGGCGTCGAGGTCCCCCACCTGCTGAGCCTGCTGTCGGCGCACGACCCCAACGCGGTCGTCCAGGGCATCGACGACATCAACGCGCGCCTGGCCGCGCAGTTCGGCCCCGGCGACTACACGCCGAACCTGCCGGTCGTCTACCTGTCGTTCCGCGTGATGATCGTGTTCGGCATGGCCACGGTCGGGCTGGCCTTCCTCGGGCTGTTCCTGACCCGTGGACGCGGCCGCAGGGCGCGGCCGGTGCCGAGCTGGTTCGCGCGGCTCTGCGTGCTGGCGCTGCCGCTGCCGATCGCGGCGATCATCTCCGGCTGGCTGCTGAGCGAGATCGGGCGCCAGCCCTGGACCGTCCAGGGTGAGCTGCTCACCGCGGCGAGCGTGTCGCCGGGCGTCAGCCTGGCGGAGGTGGCGATCTCGCTGGCGCTGTTCACCGTGGTCTACGGGGTGCTGGCGGTGGCCGAGGTCATCCTGCTGGTCCGCCACATCAAGGCGGGGCCCGACGAGCCGGTGCCCGCCGTCGTCTCCGGCGACGCCGAGCGCCGCGTCCCGACCGCTCTGATGTACTGAGGTGCGCTGACATGACCACGTTCTGGTTCATCGTGATCGCCTTCCTCTGGACGGGCTACTTCGTCCTGGAGGGCTTCGACTTCGGGGTCGGCGCGCTGATGCCGATCCTCGCCCGCGGCGAGGCCGAGCGCCGCCAGGTGATCCGCACCATCGGGCCCGTCTGGGACGGCAACGAGGTGTGGCTGATCACCGCGATCGGCGCCATGTTCGCCGCGTTCCCCGCCTGGTACGCCGGGTTCCTCAGCGGCTACTACCTGGCCGCCGTGATGGTGGTGCTCGCGCTGATCGTGCGCGGGGTGGGCCTCGAATGGCGCGGCAAGGTGCGCGCCAAGGAGGTGCCGCTGGTCGACGCCGCCATCGTGACCGGGAGCGTGCTGCCGGCCTTCCTGTGGGGGGCGATCTTCGGCAACGTGCTCTTCCACTCGGCGTTCGCCACCGTCATGGGCGGGCTGCTCTCGCTCGGGCTCGCGCTCGTGCATGGCGCCGTGTTCGTCGCGCTCAAGACCAGGGGTCCCGTACGGTCCCGCGCCCGCGAGACCGCCTGGGTGCTGGGCGTGATCCTCGTCCCGGTCGTCGCGTTCGCCCTGTGGCGGATGGGCGCCTGGCCCGCCTACGGGGCGATGGCGGCCTACGCCGCCGGGGTCGCGCTCGTGTGGGCGGGCAGGGAGGCCTGGGCCTTCGTCTGCTCCGCCGTCACGATCGTGCTCACCACCGTCGCGCTCTTCCTCGCGCTATACCCGTCGCCGCTGCCCGGCCTCACGGTCGAGTCGGCCGCGTCGGCACCGTACACGCTCACGGTCCTCACGTGGATCGGCCTGCTCGCCCTCCCGGGGGTCATCGCCTACCAGGCGTGGACCTACTGGGTGTTCCGCAGGCGGCTGACCGCTCCGGAGGTCCTGCTGGAGTCGCGCAGCGCGTAGAGGTCGGACGGGGAGATCGGCATCCTGTCGATGAGGATCTTCTCGGCGTCCTCGACCGCGCCCGCGATCACCGCGGAGACCGGGATGACCCCGGCCTCGCCGGCGCCCTTGATGCCCAGGGGGTTGAGCGGGGACGGGGTCTCCAAATGGTCGGTCTCGATGCGCGGGACCTCGGTGACGTAGGGCATCAGGAAGTCCATGAACGAGGCGTTCAGCAGCTGGCCGTGCTCGTCGTAGACCATCTTCTCGTAGAGCGCCCCGCCGACACCCTGGGCGACGCCACCGTGGATCTGCCCCTCGACCAGCATCGGGTTGATCATCTTGCCGCAGTCGTGGACGACGGCGTACCGGAGAATCTTGATCTCGGCCGTGTCGGGGTCGGTCTCGACGATGGCGGCGTGCATGCCCGACGCGAACGTCGAGCGCACCGGCGAGTAGTAGTCCTTGCCCTCCAGGCCCGGCTCCTGGCCCTCGGCGACCGGGGGTTTCTCCATCGAGCCCGAGGTGGCGAACTGGGTGGCGCGCTTGGCCTCCTCGTCGAAGGCGTAGCGCAGCGGGTTCGACAGCACGGCGACGGTGGCCAGCGGGATCGAGGCGCTCGGGGCGCCCACGACGTGCACCATGCCGTCGGTGATCTCCAGGTCCGCCGGGTCGGCCTCCAGTGCGTCGGCGGCGATCCGCAGCGCCTTCTCCTTGACCTTCCGGCACGCCAGCGCGATCGCGTTGCCGCTCATCACGGCGGCGCGGGAGGCGAACGTGCCGACGGCGTAGCCGAACCGCCGGGTGTCGCCGGTGACGACGGAGACCTTCTCGATCGGGACGCCGAGCTCGGTGGCGGCGATCTGGGCGAACACCGTCTCGTGGCCCTGCCCCTGTGAGGTGAGCCCGGTGGAGACGTGGACCCGCCCGTCGGAGGTCACCTGCACGTGGCCGCCCTCATAGGGGCCGACGCCGGTGCCCTCGACGTAACAGCCGACCCCGATGCCCAGGCGACGGCCTTCTTCGGCAGCCTTCGACTGCATCAACGGGAACTCGTCCCAGCCGATCAGTTCCTTCAGTTTGCGCAGCGATTCGGGGTAGTCACCGCTGTCGTAGATCAGCGGGCGGCCGTCCTGGAAGATCATCTGCTGGTCGTAGGGGAACTCGTCCGGCTGGATGAAGTTGGCGGCCCGCACATCCGTGCGGTCCTTGCCGAGGTACTGGGCGATCTTGTCCATCGTGCGCTCCATGCAGAAGACGCCCTGGGGACGCCCGGCGCCCCGGTAGGGGGTGACCTGCACGGTGTTGGTGTAGACGGAGAAGAACTCGACCCGGTAGGAGCCGATCTTGTAAGGACCGAGCAGCTGCGTCGAGGTGATGATCGGCACGATGATGCCGTAGGGCGTGTAGGCGCCGTGGTCGTGCAGGATCTCGACGTCGAGCCCGAGGACGCGGCCCTCGTCGTCGAACCCGACCTTGACGTGCTGGACCTGGGCCCGTTCGTGGGCCGAGGAGATGAAGTGCTCCCGCCGGTCTTCGGTCCACTTGACCTCGCGGTTCAGCAGGATGGCCGCCCACGGCACGAGGATCTCCTCGGGCCACGGGTGCACGATCTTCACCCCGAACCCGCCGCCGACGTCGGGCGCGATGACCTCGACCTTCGGCAGGGGCAGCCCGAGCTTGGCCGCGATGGCCATCCGGACGCTGGTGGACGTCTGGGTGGAGCTGTAGACGCGCAGCGATCTGTCGTCGGCGTCCCAGCGGGCGTACACCCCCTTGCCCTCCATCGGCATGCAGGCCGACCGCTCGATGTCGAGCCGGAACTCCAGCGTGTGGGGCGCCGAGGCGATCACGTCGCGCGGCGCGCGGCCGTCCTTGTGGGCGACCTCCTGCACCAGGTGGGCGCCGATGTTGCCGGGCACGTCGTCGTGCACCAGGTTGGGCCCGCTGACCGCGGTCTCCAGCCCGACGACCGGCTTGAGGAAGTCGTAGGAGACCTGGATGCGCTCGCAGACGTCCTCGGCGATGTAACGGTCGGTCGCGACGACCATGACGATCGGCTCACCGACATGCCTCACCACATCACGAGCCAGGCAGTAGGCGGTGCGGCCGTGGGTGAGCGCCGGGTGGGGGATCAGCAGCGGCAGCGGCTCGCGCACGCCCGCGGGGAGGTCCTCCCAGGTGTAGATCGCGACCAGGCCCTCGACATCGATCGCGTCGTCGACGTCGATGCCGGTGATGAGCGCGTGGGCATGGGGCGACCGGACGAAAGCGACGGCCAGCGCGCCCGCGCCGAGGTCGTCGAGGTAGCGGCCGTTGCCGGAGATCAGCCGGGCGTCCTCCCTGCGGCGGACCGGCTCGCCGAACAGCTTCGTGGTCACGGGCCCTCCTCGGCCAGCAGTTCGGCGGCGCGGTGCACCGATTTCACGATGTTCTGGTAGCCCGTGCAGCGGCACAGGTTCCCCGACACCGCCTCGATCGCCTCGTCGTCGGTGGGCGCCGGGTTGTCGCGCAGGAAGGCGGTCACCGTGGTCAGGAACCCGGGCGTGCAGAACCCGCACTGGAGCCCGTGGCACTCGGCGAACCCGCGCTGCACCGCCGACAGCTCGCCGTCGGTGGCCAGCCCCTCGACGGTCGTGACCTCCTGCCCCGCGACCGACACCGCGAAGGTCAGGCACGCCCGCACCGGCCGCGCGTCGAGCAGCACCGTGCAGGCCCCGCACACGCCGTGCTCACAGCCGACGTGGGTGCCGGTCAGCCCGAGGTCGTGCCGGAGGAAGTCGCTGAGCAGCCGCCGCGCGGGCACCGTCGCATGACGCGGCACCCCGTTGACGATCAGTGAGACCTCATGCATCGGAAGCCGCCTTCAACGCTCGCTCGGTCAGCACCCCGGTGAGATGCCGCCGATAGTCAGCTGTGGCGTGGATGTCGGCCTCCGGCTCGATCTGCTCCTGGACGAGTTCCGCCGCCCTCTTCCAGTCACCCCCGGCCTCGGTGACGTCCACGACCACCGGCACCGCCCCCACACTGAGACACGCGACCCTGGCGTGGTCAGGGGCGACCAGCGCCGCGACCCCCGCCATGGCGTAGTCGCCGTGCCTGCGGGCCACCTCCACGATCGCGCTCCCACCCCGGGTCGACGGAAAGAACACCGAAAGGGCCAGTTCCCCCGTACGCAACGACGACTCCATCGGCCCGGTGAAGAACTCCCCGGCCGGAATGTCGCGTTCGCCCTCGGGCCCGCGTACCCGGACGGAGCCTTCCAGCAGCGCCAGCACGGCCGGCATCTCGGCCGCCGGATCGGCGTGGACGATGCTCCCGACCGTCGTCCCCCGGTTCCGCACCGCCGGATGCGCGACCAGCCGCAGCGCCTTCCGGACGAGAGGCTGCGCGGCGTGCGCCGTCTCGCTGGCCTCGACGTCGGCGTGCCGGGCCATCGCCCCGACCCGCACTCCCCCGGCCTCGGCCGTGATCTCGGCCAGCCCGGCGACGTGGTTGATGTCGATCAGGTGACCGGGCGCGGCGAGCCGCATGTTCATGAGCGGGATCAGGCTCTGGCCCCCGGCCAGCACCTTCCCGTCGGCTCCCGCCGCGGCGAGGGCCTCGACGGCCTCGGCCACCGTGGCGGGAGCGTGGTAGACGAAAGAAGGAGGCTTCACGAAACCGTTCTACTCCCAGAAAGGGCTCGCAGGAGGTGGTACCCGCCCAGGACGACGACGGTGCCCAGGGCGATGCCGCCGAGGTCGAAGCCCTCGACGATCTGCATGTTGACCGGGCCGATCGCCAGGATGATGCCCGCGCCGATCGGGACCATGTTGACCGGATCGGCGAAGTCGATCCGGTTCTCGATCCAGATCTTGGCGCCCAGGAGGCCGATCATGCCGTACAGGATGACGGTGACGCCACCGAGCACGCCGCCGGGGATCGCGTAGACCAGCGCGCCGAACTTGGGCACCAGGCCCAGCAGGATCGCAATGACGGCGGCGATGTAGTAGGCGAGTGTCGAGTACACCCTGGTGGCGGCCATGACGCCGATGTTCTCTGCGTAGGTGGTGGTGGGTGAGCCGCCGACGGCCGAGGTGATCACGGTGGCGACGCCGTCGCCGATGATGGCCTTGCCCATGACGGGATCGGTGTCGGTGCCGGTCATCTCGCCGACGGCCTTGACGTGCCCGATGTTCTCGGCGATGAGAGCGATGACCGCCGGGAGCACCACGATGATGGCCGAGAGCTTGAAGTCGGGGGCGTGGAAGTTGGGCAGGCCGAACCAGGCGGCCGAGTCGACCCCGTCGAAGTTGACCCGGAAGTGGCTGGTGACCTGGCCCCCGCCGGTGGGGGCGGTGATCTGGCCGAAGACGAGGTCGGCCAGCCAGGAGAGGACGAACCCGGCGACCAGGCCGATCAGGATGCCGAGCCGGCCGATGAAGCCCTTGAACAGGGCGATGATCACGAAGGTGACGAGCATCGTGATGAGGGCGATCCACTGGTCCTGCGGCCAGTAGATGTCGGCGACGACGTAGGCGAGGCCGAAGCCGATGAGCATGACGACCGCGCCGGTGACGACCGGCGGGAAGATGCGGTTGATGACTCCTATTCCGAGGAAGTGGATGATCACGCCGCACAGCGCGAGCACGACGCCCGCCACCAGGATGGCGCCCGTGATCTGGGCCGGTCCGCCGCCGTCGGCGGTGATGGCGGCGGCGCCGCCCACGAACGAGGCCGACGTGCCGAGATAGCTGGGGATCTTCCCGTTCACGATGAGCAGGAAGATGATCGTGGCGACACCGCTCATCATCACGGCGACGTTGGGGTCGAGCCCCATCACCACGGGGAACACGAACGTGGCGCCGAACATCGCGATGACGTGCTGGGCGCCGAAACCGACCATGCGCGGCCACGACAGCCGCTCATCCGGTTTGACGACCTCGCCGGGGGCGAGGCTGCCCTTTTCTCCGTGTACCTTCCACCCGAAAGCCATGTAAGCCCCTCTACTACGGGCCGACACCTGGTGGCCACCCCGCGGGCATCCCAGCGCGGCAAATCTTTCACCAGCCCTTCTACCTGGGCTGTTGCGGGCACATTAGGCCCGTGATCGCCGTGGCACACGGGCAGCATGTGCCAAACAACCGGGGTCAGATGCCGCGCATGTTGAGGACATGGAGCGCCAGGGTGAGGTTCAGGCGCAGGTGGGCGTCTTCGGTGAAGTTGCCGAGCAGGCGTTCGAGCTTCCCGATGCGATAGCGCAGGGTGTTGTAGTGGAAGTGGAGGCGGCGGGCGGTCTCGGCGACGTTGAGGTTGGTCTCCAGCAGCACGTGAAGGGTGCGCCGCAGGTCGGCGTTCTCGGCGTCGTCGTCGCCAGCCAGGGCGCCGAGGGTCTCCCGGACGAAGGCGTGCAGCTCGGCGGTGTCGTTGACGAGCGAGAGCAGCCGGTAGACGCCGAGCTGGTCGAAGTGGGCGACCGCGCCGTTGCCGTGGAGCTGGCGGCCCACCCGGGCGGCCTTGAGCGCCTGGCCGTAGGCGTCGGCGAGCCCTTCCGCCCCCGAGGCGATGCGGCTCATCCCGGTCGAGAAGGTGCACTCGGCGAACGACGACTGCGCGGCGGCGGCCAGGCGGGTGGTGTCGACCCCGGCGCCGACGATGACGACGACCTCGTGGGAGAACCCGGCGACCGCGCCGCGCGGGTCGTGGCGGCGGACGGCGGCCTGCCAGACGGCCAGCAACCGGTCCTGCGCGGTGCGCTCGTCGCTCTCGGGGTCGAGTTCGGCGACGATGACGCTGACGGGGCGTTCGAGGTCCCAGCCGAAGGCCTTGGCGCGTTCGGCGATCCGCCCGCCGCCCCGGCCGGTGAGCACGTCGCGCAGGAAGTCGGCGCGATATTTGCTCTCGACCGCGTTGACGGCCTCCTGCTTGGTGATCACGAGCGCGGCCACGGTGGCGGCCCGCTCCAGGATCCGGATGTCGCTCTCGCGGAGGGTCCCGGCCTGGCTGAAGGCGACGATCCGGCCGTGGTGGTGGCCTCCGGCCACGATCGGCACCACGGCGTAGTGGCCGTCGGCCCGGACCATGGGCTCGGGCTGGTCGCGCCCGGGACCGCTGATGAGGAACGCCTCGCGCAGCATCGCCACCTGCTCGGCGCCGCCCGCCGCGCCCAGGGTGGCGCCGGAGACGTCCATGGCAGCGACCGCGACCTCCAGCAGCCCGGCGACCTCGGCGGTCACCTCGCGCATGCCGCCGCCCGCCAGCACGATCTGGACGAGCCCCCGGTGCGCGTCCTCCGCGCGGGCGAGGATGGCGGCCTGGCGGTTGAGGATGTCGGTGAGGACCTGGTTGAGGATGTCATCGAACCCAACGTCGTTGGGGAGGATGATCAGCGGGAACCCCAGCCGGTCGGCCTGTTCGATCATCTCGGCGGGCAGTTCGTCGAGGTACCTGCCCAGTTTGATGGCGAGCGCCGACAGCCCGCGTTCGTCAAGATCCGCCACAAGGCGGCCCAGCGACTGGGGAGTGTTCCTGAGCGGGTAACCGGTCGTGAGCAGCAGCTCATTGGGCTTGACCCACGCCAGGATGTCGGGCACCTCCATGACGTTGAGACGTTGCACGATGCGGTCGAGCCCTGATTTACCGGCGATCAGCCGTGCCCCGGCGAGGGTCGACACTCCCAGGACCTCTCCGACGGCCACGCCGTGGATGATCGTTCCGGTGCTTGCGAGCCGCATCGCGGGTGCCGCGGGATCCGTCGTCATGGTGCGCTCCGGGGGAATTTGTGCGTTCAAAGCAAATTGTGCCTGACTGGGCGACTGTCAGGAAGAGCCAAGCATTTGGCCGACTGTTGGCAGATTTCCCCGTACGGACCCCGGGGGTCCCGTTCTAGCGTCCCTTCTAATGGGGGTTCCGACGATGGAGGACTCGTGGCTGTAGGTACCCGCCCTCGAAGCCGCCGCCCGGTGCAGACGGCGCAACCCGAGGTCACGTACCTGTCCGGGGCCGCCGCCACCAGTCTCCGGCCGCTGCTGGAGGCCCCGCGCCGGCCCGCCCGCGTGCTGGCCGCGTTCCCGATGGCGGTGTACCTGGAGGTACGGACCGACACCGAGCCGCGCGTCCTCGCACTCGTGACGGGAGAGGCTACCCGGTTGCCCAACGCTGTTGTACTTACCGGCCGGTTGGAAGGTTTCGCGGCCGGTGACGACGCGTGGGTCGGCGACGGGGTGGTCGAGGCCGGCGGCCGGGCCGTCCGGGTCCGCCGCTGGTGGGACCCGGCTCCTTCGCTGGGCTCCCTCTCCCGTACGACCCTCGCGAGCTCCCTCCCGATCATCGAGGACATCTGCGCCACCTCGCACCGGCGGCCCGGTCTCGACAGCGGCGGCGCGTCCGCGCTGCTGGCGGCAGGCTGCCACCGGGGCTCGCTCGTCGACGCGATCACCGCGGCCGAGCAGCTCATGGGCCTCGGGCCCGGCCTCACCCCCAGCGGCGACGACATGCTCGCCGGGCTCCTGGTGACGCTGCGGGCCGTGGGCTCGGCCGCCGGGGTCGGCAGGGCCGTGTGGCTGGCCGACTGGCTCGCCGCGGCGGTCACCTTCGACGCCCGCACCCGCACCACCCCGATCTCCGCGACGCTGCTGCACTGCGCGGCGCGCGGCGAGGCGGGACTGGAGACCATCGCGGTCCTGCGCGGCCTCACCGGCCGCCAGCCGCTCGAACCGGCCGTGCACCGCCTGCTCCGGCTGGGCCACACCTCGGGCGCCGACCTGGCGTGGGGTGTCCGGACGGGAGTGTCGGCCGTACTCGCGCTTCAGGAGAGGGACGCTCAGTGAACCTGGTCGAAATCCGGCCCGGGGTCTACCACGACTCCGTCAGCCTGATGAGGGTCAGCCAGGCGCTGACCGGCCGCCCGGGGGTCGAACTGGCCATCGTGGCCATGGCGACCGCCCTGAACGTGGAGCTCGCCCGCGACGCCGGTTTCGACGTCCCCGAGGCGACCCCCGGCGACCTGCTGGTCGCGATCAGGGCCACCTCCGACGGCGACCTGGGCGAGGCCGCGGCCGACCTGGAGAAGCAGCTCACCACCCGCGCCGAGACGAGCCGCCGCGACGAGGCGCTCCCCCGGACGATCCGGGCCGCCACCCGCCTGGCCGACCCTTCGGCCATCGTGCTGGTCAGCGTGCCCGGCGAACACGCCTTCACCGAGGCGATGGAGGCGGTCGACAGCGGCCACTCCGTGATGATCTTCAGCGACAACGTGCCGGTGGAGCGGGAGGTCGCGCTGAAGGACCTCGCCCGGGAGCGCGGCGTCCTGGTGATGGGCCCCGACTGTGGCACCGCCATCGTCGGCGGCGCCGGGCTCGGCTTCGCCAACGTGGTCCGCCCCGGCCGGGTCGGCGTGGTCGCCGCCTCCGGCACCGGCGCCCAGCAGCTCACCTCGCTCCTGGACCTGGCCGGGGTGGGCGTCAGCCACGTTCTGGGCGTCGGCGGCCGCGACCTGTCCGCCGCGGTCGGCGGCCGCTCCACGCTTCAGGCCCTGGACGCCCTCAACGCCGACCCCGCGACCGACCTGATCGTGGTCATCTCCAAGCCCCCGAACCCCGACGTGGCCGCCCGCCTGGCCGAGGCCATCGCCGAGAGCCCCAAGCCGGTCATCACCGCCCTGCTCGGCGAGGGCCAGCCCGACCTCACGACGGCGGCCGAGTCGGTCCTGCGCGCGGTCGGCGCCGAGATCCCCACGTGGCCCAGCTGGCCCGGCAACACCCAGCCCGGCACCGGCCCGCTGCGCGGCCTCTACTCGGGTGGAACGCTCTGCACCGAGGCCCGCCTGATCGCCGGAACGGGCGACTTCACCGACTTCGGCGACGACGAGTACACCGTCGGCCGCGCCCACCCCATGATCGACCCCGCTCTCCGTTTGGAAGCCCTCGACGCGGTGACGGAAGGCGTGGCCCTCCTGGACGTCGTCCTGGGCCACGGCTCCGACCCCGACCCGGCGGGCTCGCTGTCCAGCGCCATCGCCGCAGCGAAGTCCCGGGGCGTCGCCGTCGTGGTCGCCCTGGTCGGCACCGAAGGCGACCCCCAGCACCTCCAGACCCAGGCCACCCACCTGTTCGAGTCGGGCGCCGAGATCTACACCTCGAACGCCCAGGCCGCCAGAAGAGCCGCCACCCTCGCGGGCCTGGTGGTCTCCCCACCGGATGACTCACCCGTGAACCTGAGTCACGGGTCCGCCTCCGAAGGTGGACGTCCACTCGCGATGTTGACCTCTGAGCCCTCGGTCATCTCTGTGGGCGCGTCGATTCTGGCCGAAGCTCTGGACCAGCAGGCCGTGGCCCACACGCCTGTGGATTGGCGTCCTCCGGTGCAGGGCGTGGCCGCTGATCTGGCCGCTGTCATGGCGGACCCGCGCCGGAAGGCCGCGAACGAGAAGGCCGTGGGCAGGCTGCTCAGTGCCAGGCCGCACCTGGTCGGGGTCAAGCGTGCGGGCGACGTACTGGACCTGCCCAAAGGCACTTTCTTCCACGCCGGGCCGCCCATCGAATGGGAGCGCGCCTCCGGGCCCATGCGGGGGGCGCTCATCGGCGGGATGCTCTTCGAGGGGCTCGCGGCCGATGCCGAGGAGGCCGAGCGGAAGCTCGCCGCCGGGGAGGTCAAGCTCGACTCCTGTCATCACCACCGCACGGTCGGGCCGATGGCGGGGGTGGTCTCGCCGTCCATGTGGATGCTGGAGGTCCACGACGCCGAGAACGGTGGCACCGCCTACTGCTCGCTCAACGAGGGCCTCGGCAAGGTCCTCCGGTACGGCGCCTACGGGCCCGAGGTGATCGAGCGGCTGCAGTGGATGGGTGACGTCCTCGGGCCCGCGCTGGCCGAGGTCATGAAGGTCACCGGCCCGCTCGACCTGCGGAACCTGATCGCGCAGGCGCTCCAGATGGGCGACGAACTCCACAACCGCAACCGCGCCGCGACCTCGCTCATGGTCAGGGAACTGGCCCCGGCGATCGTCGACGCCGTCCCGAACCAGGCCGCCGAGGTCCTGCGGTTCATCAACGGCAACGACCACTTCTTCCTCAACGCCGGCATGGCGGCCGGCAAGGTCGCCGCCGACGCGGCGCGGGACGTCCCGGGATCGTCGATGGTCGTCGCGATGGCCCGCAACGGCACCGATTTCGGCATCCAGGTCTCCGGCCTCGGCGACCGCTGGTTCACCGGCCCCGCGGGCGTGCCCGACGGGCTCTACCTCGGCGCCTACGGGCCCGACGACGCCAACCCCGACATCGGCGACTCCACGATCACCGAGACGGTCGGGCTGGGCGGGTTCTCGATGGCCGCGGCACCGGCGATCGTCCGGTTCGTGGGCGGCGACGTTTCGGACGCCATCGCGGCCACCACCGCCATGTACGAGATCACGCTCGCCGAGCACCCCGTCTACCAGATCCCGGGTCTCGGGTTCCGGGGGACCCCGGCGGGGATCGATGTCACACTGGTGTCACGAACCTCAGTGCTGCCGGTAGTCAATACGGGTATCGCTGGGCGGCTCGCCGGAACAGGGCAGGTCGGAGCGGGTCTGGTCAGCCCTCCGATGGGGGCTTTCACGGCCGCGCTGGCCGCTTTGGCCCGCGTTTAATTCCCTTTGACGCGGGTTTGACCCTAAAATCGGGGGCCAACCTCAGAAATCGTGCGGGTTTTCCGCGCGGCCCGGACGAGGAATGGGGATCCGCCTAATGACGACCGACCGCCTGCTCGGTATGGTCCCCGATGGTCAGGGCGGCAGCACGCCCGAGGGGCAGGGCAGGCTCGTCGGCCGCCGCTACCGGCTTCTCTCGCCGGTCGGACGGGGCGGCATGGGAATGGTGTGGCACGCCCACGACGTGCTGCTCGACCGCGACGTCGCGGTCAAGGAGCTGATCCTCCCCTACGGCCTCGACCAGCAGGGGCGTCAGACCGCCCACACCCGCATGCTCCGCGAGGCCCGTTCGGCCGCGCGGCTGAGCCACCCGGGCATCGTGACCGTCCACGACGTCGTCGAGGAAGACGGCCGTCCGTGGATCGTGATGGAGCTGGTCCGCGCCTGGTCGCTGGAGCAGGCGGTGCGCCAGAGCGGGCCGCTGCCGGTCGTCCAGGCGGCCGAAATCGGAATAAGGGTCCTCGACGCCCTCCGCCACGCCCATGCCGCCGGGATCCTGCACCGCGACGTCAAGCCCGGCAACGTGCTGCTGACGGCCGACCGCGTCGTGCTCACCGACTTCGGCATCGCCGCGATCGAGGGCGACGTCTCGATCACCCACCCGGGCCTGCTGATGGGCTCCCCCGCCTACATCCCGCCGGAGCGGCTCCAGGGCCGCCCGATCACGTTCGCGGCCGACCTGTGGTCGTTCGGCGCCACGCTCTACGCCGCCGTCGAGGGCAGGCCCCCCTACGAGGGGCCCGACGCCGTGGCGGTGCTGGGCGCGGTGCTGACCCAGGAGCCCAACCGGCCCGGCCGGGCGGGCGCGCTGATGTCCGTCATCGAGGGGCTGCTGCGCAAGAACCCGGCCGACCGGCTGCCCGCCGCGCAGGTCTCCGAGATGCTCGAACACGTGCTGCGCCAGCACGGCGTGGGCGTGCGCCCGACCGCCCCGCCGCAGCAGCCGTCCCCGGCGCCGGTCCCGGCCGATCCCACGCCGGTGCAGATGCTTCCTCCGCTCGACATGCCGTCGGGGCCGATGCCCTCGCGGATCATCGAGACGCCGTCGGGTCCGGTGCGGGTGCCCTACGACCCCAACAGCCCGTCCGGCGGCTACCCCATGAGCCCGCCGAAGCCCGATCCGCTGAGCAGCCCGACCGGTGACATCACCACCACGGGCGGGGTGTCGTTCTTCGCGCCGATCACGCCGTCGAAGCCCGGTGGCCCGAGCCGTCCGGCGCCCGCCGCTGGACCGGCCCGCCACGCGGCGACCTCGGGTGCGTGGCCGATGCCCGAGCAGAAGGAGGCGCCCGGCGTCTCCGAGCCGTCCCGGGAGACGCGCGCCGACCGGAAGACCTCCGAGCGGCCGTCCGCGCCGCGTCCCTCCCGCCGCCGTCGCGAGCCCGACGACGACGGGGGCGGCAGCCGCAGCAGCCTGCTCGCGGTGGTCGCGGCCATCGCCGTGATCGCGGTGGTCGTGCTGGTGCTGCTGATCATGGTGCCGGGCGACGACGCGCCGTCCGAGCCGCAGGGCCGCCCGGCCGAGACCGGCCAGACCGGCCAGGCCGCCAACCCGGCCCAGCCCGACGTGCCGGCCACTCCCGAGGGCGAGCTGCCCGAGGGCTTCCGCAACCACACGGCGGCCAACGTCACCGTGGCGGTGCCCGACACGTGGAAGGTCACCACCGAAGACGGCGCGGTCGTGCTGACCGGCCCGAAGGACAGCGGCCAGAGCGGCCTGATCGAGGAGATCCCCCAGTCCGACCTCGATGCGCTGAAGGCGACCGAGGCCAAGGCGTCGTTCGAGGAGTACACCCAGCTGGCGCTGGCCCAGGTCGACTACCGCTGGCCCGCCGCCGAGTGGGAGTACACCCACCGCAACGAGGCCAACGTGACCGTCCACACGGCCGTCCGCTACATCACGGCCGAGGGCCGGTCCTACTCGGTGACCTTCACGGCCCCCGACTACGACTGGACCGAAAGCGCCGCCACCGTCCGCACGACCCTGTGGAACTCGTTCAGCCCGGCATAAAACCCGCTTTTGGCGCTGTCAGTAGTCATGCCACACTTCGCCAATGACAGCGATCCCCCTCATACCCCACCAGAAGGTGCAACGCCGGACACTCGGGGTGCTCTCGGCGATCCAGATCGTCTCCGGGGTCGGGATCGCCGTGGTGCTCGCACTGAGTTCCCTGACCGTGTACGAACTCTCCGGCTCCGAGGCGCTCAGTGGCCTGGCCGGAACGGCCACCGTCCTGGGCACGGCGCTGATGGCGCTCCCGGCCGCCAGGGCCGCCGACGGCGGCGGCCGCAGGGCGGGCCTGTCCCTCGCCTACGGCACGGCGTTCCTCGGGTGCCTGGCGGCGGTGGCGTCGATCGAGCTGGTGTCGTGGCCGCTGCTGCTGCTCTCGCTCATGCTGGTCGGCGCGGGCAGCGCCGGGAACCTGTCGGCCCGCTACGCCGCCACCGACCTGGCCCCGCCGGGACAGACCGCACGGCACCTGTCGCTGGTCGTCTGGGCGGCCACGATCGGCAGCGTCGCGGGCCCCAACCTGGCCGACCCGGCCGACGGCCTCGGCATCGACCTGGGGCTGACCCACGGGTCCGGGCCGTTCGCGCTGGCCGCGGTCGCGTTCGCGCTCTCCCTCGTGGTGATCAACGCCGGGCTGCGGCCCGACCCGCTGCTGCTGGCCCGCCAGGCCCGTGAGGTGACCGTCGCCCGCGCGCGCCAGCCGCTGCGCGCGGCGGTGGAGACGGTGAAGGCCACCCCGGCCGCCCGGATCGGGCTGCTGACGATCGCGGCCGGGCACACCGCGATGGTGTCGGTGATGTCGATGACGCCGGTCCACCTCGACCACGGCCACGCGGACATCTCGGTCATCGGGATGGTGCTGAGCCTGCACATCGCCGGGATGTTCATGTTCTCGCCGCTGGTCGGCTGGGCCGCCGACCGGTTCGGCCGGGCGCTGGTCGCCACAACGGGCATGGGCGTGCTGGTCGTGGCCGGGCTGCTGGCGGCGTTCGGCGGGCACAACGTGCCGGTGATCACGGCCGGGCTGATCCTGCTGGGGCTCGGCTGGTCGTGCGCGCTGGTGGCGGGGTCGGCGCTGCTGACCGAGGCGGTGGACATCGAGCGCCGCCCGGCCGTGCAGGGCCTGTCGGACCTGACCATGAACGTCTGCGGGGCCGCCGGGGCGCTGCTCGCCGGGGCGATCGTCGGGGTGATCTCCTATATGGCGCTCGGGCTGATCACGGCGGTGCTGACCGCGGTCACCGGGGTGGTCATTTGGCGTCGGCGTAGCACCGCACCGACACCGCTTCCATCGGAAACCTGACCGGGGTCGCGCCGAACAGGAGCCGGGTCGCCTCTTCCGCGCTCGCCGCGATGACGGCGGAGACCTCCGCCGCCTGTTCGGACGGGCAGTGGACCATCACCTCGTCGTGCTGGAAGAACACCAGCCGGGCCGGATCGTCGAGCCGCCCGCGCAGCACGGCCATGAGCGTGAGCGCCCACTCGGCCGCTGTGGCCTGGACGACGAAGTTCCTGGTGAAGCGGCCCCGGTCACGCGCGGCCCGGCCGCCGTCGGGGCCGGAGACGACCGCGCGCCAGCGGTCGGAGGGCGGCGGGCTGGTGCGGCCCAGCCAGGAGCGGACCACCCTTCCCTCCTCGCCGGCGCGGGCGGCGTCTTCGACGAACCGGTAGGCCTGCGGGAAGCGGTTGCGCATCACGGCCAGCAGCTTCGGGGCGTCGCCGCTGGTGCCGCCGTACATGGCCGAGAGCATGGCGATCTTCGCGGCGTCGCGCTGGCCGCCGAACGCCTGGGCCAGGGCGGCGTAGAGGTCGATCTCCCCGGCGGCGCGGGCCAGGCCCCGGTCTCCGGCCATCGCGGCCAGCACGCGCGGTTCGAGCTGGGCGGCGTCGGCGACCACGAGCGTCCAGCCGTCGTCGGCCACCACCGCTTTGCGCATCACCTTCGGGATCTGGAGGGCCCCGCCGCCGCTGGTCGCCCACCGGCCGCTGACGACGCCGCCCACGACGTATTCGGTGCGGAAGCGGTCGTCGCGCACCCACTGGTCGGCCCACACCCAGCCGTGGAAACTGAACAGCCGGGCCAGTTCCTTGTACGCCAGCAGCGGCGCCACCCCCGGATGGTCGACCTCCTTCAGCACGTGAGAGCGGGCCGACGACACCGTCATCCCCGCCGTCTTGAACGCCTTCACGATCTGCTGCGGCGAATCGGGGTTGAACGGGGTGCCGAACGCCGCCGACACCTGGTCGGCCAGGGCCTGGAGCTTGGCGGGCCGCATGCCGTGGGCCGGGCGCGGCCCGAGCAGCTCGGTCAGCAGGGCCTGGTGCACCGACTCGCGCCACGGCATGCCGTCGTGGCCCATCTCGGCCGCGATCAGCCCTCCGGCCGACTCGGCCGCCACCAGCAGCCGGAACCGCCCGGGTTCGGGCAGCGCGGCGATGCGGGCGGCCTGTGCGGCGGCCACCTCCTCGACCAGCGCGGCCCCGGGTTCCGCGGCCGGTGGTTCGGGATCGAACAGGGAACCCTGGGCGCGCTCCGGGACGTCGTGGCGGTCTTCCGGGACGGGCAGCCCGTGCAGCCGGGCGTGGGCGGCCTCGGCGGATCGGGGCTCGCCGTAGTGGCCCTCGGCGGCCAGCAGCAGGTTCTCGGTCAGCGCGACGTCGTGGCAGCGCGCCACGCGCACGCCCCGGGCGAGCAGCCCGGGATAGACCCGCCGGGTGTCGGCCCACACCCACCGGGGCGACTCCCCCGCCTCGATCTCACCGACGGCCGAGGCCAGGTCGGTGACGGAACCGCCCGGCCGTAGCTCGCCGGTGCCGTCTTTCGCCCCGGAAACCACAACCTGCACGGTTCCACCCTGCCAGCCCCCACCGACAGTTTCCGCTCCACGGCACGGCACCCTGCCGTGGAGGCGCCGCAGAGAAGGCGGGAGCCGTAACGAAAACCGACATGAGCGGACCCGAGCCGGTGCGCTCAGACGAGCGGGATGACCACCTCGTCCTCAAGGGGCGGCTCAAGCTCTTGGGCCAGGCAGCCGGTCGCGGCGAAGCAGCGGATGCGGAGTTCGCCCGGGGTGACCGAGATGTGCAGGAAGCTCTTGAAGAAGGGCGGGGTGTCCCAGTCGGTCAGTTCGGAGATCCAGCGGTGGAAGAAGCGGCCGACCGGCAGGTGGAAGGGCATCGGCCAGCCGCCGAGCAGGCGGGCGGCCCACTTCATGCGGGCGGTGATCTTCACCTCGGGGGTGTCGCGTACCGGCTCGTTGCCGATCTGCCGTGACATCAGCGTCACGGCTTCCTCGGGGGTCAGGTAGAGCCACTTCATCCGCAGTTTCCGCGAGTAGAGCAGGCTGTAGAACGACAGCGAGTCGCCGCGCAGCGGGTAGCAGCGGAAGTCGTCTTCGTGGACCTTGTCGACGCGCGGGATCGTGTGGGTGGCGTGCATGAACGCGCCGCCGCCGCCCGAGACGATGTACTGGATCACCCGGCCGTCGACCATGACGGGGAACCGCTGGTGGTTGTGGACGTCGCCGCCGATCGCGGCCACGTAGTTGTGCGCCGGGTCCCTGACGATCTCGTCGACGGTCCCGCCGCCCTCGATGGGGCACGGTTTGTAGTCGTTGCGGACGTAGATCGGCTTGCCGGTGATGAGGATCTTCGGCCGGGCGTCGGCCGACGACACGTGGCGCAGCCATTCGCCCTGTTCGCGGTCGATCGACCCGGTGATGCCGGTGTCGATGCCGACCACCACGAGTTCGCCCAGGTCGAGCACCCAGTAGGGCGCGGGCTGCGTGGCCTGCTGCGTCGGCCGGCCGCGCATCTTCCACGCCTCGGCGAGGGCGGGTTCGTCGATCGGCTCGGGCTTCTTCCAGAGCAGGCCGCGCAGCCCGGCCGGGGAGAGCTTGAAGCCCTCCTTCTCGACGGTGAGCGGCCTGGCGCCGCAGAACACCCGCATGAAGCCGCCGAGGCCGTCGTACCAGTCGTGGTTGCCGGGGATGGCGTAGATGGGGGCGTCGTAGTCCTTGAACGGGCGGAAGAACTTGTCGCAGTAGTCGCTCGCCGCGCCGGTCGGGTAGATCACGTCGCTGGCGACGACCGCGAACTCGGTCTTCTCGCCCATCTTGAGCAGGCCGGGGACGACGGCGTACTGCGAGGCGTCGCCCTCACCGGTGTCGCCGATGACGATGAACGAGTATTCGGGGCCCATCGGGCGGACGATCCGGAAATCGGGATCGGCGCCGTTCTCCCGCATCGAGGCGACCCAGCGCCGCCGCACCTCCGAGGACGGGTCGCCCAGCATCCCGGCCAGGATCTCGTTGCGCGACCGCCACAGGGTCTTCGGATGTAACCAGGAGAAGGAGTTCGTATTGGGACGCAACGCCTGGAAGGTCCCGATCTCCTGGCAATGCCATCCGGCGCCGTGTTCGGAGATCCGTGAGGAGACCAGCTTCCCGCGCGCGGCCGCAGCCTCGACGCCGATGTCCGCCATGGAATCAATCTTGCTCGACTTCAGGGGATCAGGACACCGGGGTTGAGAATCCCTGCCGGATCGAGACTTTTCTTGATCGCCCGCATGACGGTGACGCCGACGGGACCGATCTCGGCGGCGTAGGCGGCGCGGTGGTCGCGGCCCACGCCGTGGTGGTGGGTGATGGTGCCCCCGGCCAGCCCGATCGCCTCGCTCGCCTTGGCCTTGGCGGCCTCCCAGCGGGCCAGCGGGTCGTCTCCGGAGGCCGTGGCGACGGTGAAGTAGAGGGACGCGCCGGTCTCGTAGAGGTGGGAGATGTGGCACATCACGATCGCCCGGCCCAGCGCGGCCTCCAGAGCGAGTTTGACGGCCTCGTAGAGCCGGGGAAGGCCTGACCAGTGGGTGGCGGTCTCGATGGTCTCCACGGTCGCTCCGGCGGCGAGGAGCGCGTCGCGCAGGTAGGGGGCGGCGAACCGGCCGTCGGCCCAGCGCTTGGCGGGCTCGGCCCCGAAGTGGCCGGCGCCGGGGAAGGTGGGGGGTTCGCCGTGTTCGTACCCGATGACCATCAGGCAGCCCGAGCCGCCGCCGATCATGGTCTCGGTCTCGTCGGACAGGCGGATGACCGCCGGGAGGCGGCGTTCCTGGGCCAGTTGGCGCATCGCGTTCCGGCCCTCCTCGAACGACGGGAAGCGCCAGGCGTCCCACTTCCGCTCGGCGGGCAGGCGGCGCACCCGGAGCCGCATCGAGGTGATCACGCCGAACGCGCCCTCGGAGCCCAGGATGAGCTGGCGCAGGTCGGGCCCGGCGGCCGAGCGCGGCGCCCGGCCGAGTTCGAGGTCGCCCGCCGGGGTCGCCACGGTCAGGCCCTCGACCATGTCGTCGAAGCGGCCGTATCCGGACGAGGCCTGGCCCGACGAGCGGGCGGCGGCGAAGCCGCCGAGGGTGGCGTACTCCCACGACTGCGGGAAGTGGCCCAGCGTGAGCCCGTGGCCGTTGAGCAGTTCCTCGGCCTGCGGCCCGCGCAGCCCCGGCTGGAGCTCGGCCAGCATCGACTCGTCGTCGACCGACACCAGTCTGTCGAGCCGCCGCAGGTCGAGCGCGATCACTCCGGCGAACACGTCGCGCTGCGCCGTGACGCCGCCGACGACCGACGTGCCGCCGCCGAAGGGCACCACGGCGACCTTCTCGGCGGTGCACAGCCGCAGCACCTCGGCGATCTCGTGGTGGGACCCCGGCAGGACGACGCCGTCGGGGGCGTCGGAACCGTCCCCCATGCGCATCTTCAGCAGATCTGGTGTGGATTTGCCCCTCGTGTGGCGGATGCGAGCATCAGCATCGGTACGCACATGGTCTGCGCCTACGATGGACCGCAACGAGGCCAGCACGAAGGGTGACAGCTCGGCTGCGGGGAGCCGAACATCACCGAAGCCCGCCGGTTCGCCGGTGAGCGGTGTGACACCCAGCGCCTCCGCGAGCAGTTCCCGCAGGGCGGGGTCGACGCCGACCGCCCTGCCGGGATCACCCCAGCCCGACCAGAGCATGGGCTGCAGGGGGGTTCTCGGAGTCTCCACAGGATGCCGGCCTCTCGCTAGGTTACCCAAGGGTAAAGCCCGACCCGATCAAGGAACCTCATGGAGTCTTCGCTCAACGCCGTCCGCCGTGCCCACGATCTCGACGACGCGCGGGACGAGGTCGCCGACCTCCTCGTCGTCGGCCTCGGCGCCACGGGGGCGGGGGTGGCGCTCGACGCCGCCGCGCGCGGGCTGTCGGTGGTCGCGGTCGACGCCCACGACCTGGCCTTCGGCACCTCCCGCTGGAGCTCGAAGCTCATCCACGGCGGCCTGCGCTACCTGGCGTCGGGACAGATCGGGCTGGCCCGCGAGAGCGCGGCCGAACGCGACGTGCTGCTCCGCCACACCGCCCCCCACCTGGTGAAGGCGCAGCCGTTCCTGCTGCCGCTCACCCCGGCGGTCTCGGCCGGGACGGCCCGCAAGGTGATGACCGGCTACCGCTTGGGCGACGTGCTGCGCGCCGCCGCGGGCACCCCGAAGAAGCTGGTGCCAGGTCCGTCGCGGCTGGACGCGGGCGAGGCGCTCGACCTGGTCCCGGCGCTGGCGGCCGACGGGTTACGGGGCGCGCTGCGCTCCCACGACGGCCGGGTGGTCGACGACGCGCGCCTGGTCGTGGCGCTGGCCCGCACCGCCGCCGGGCACGGCGCGCGGGTGCTGACCCGCTGCCGGGCGCTGGGCCTGGCCGCCGACGGCGCCGAGGTGCGCGACGAACTCACCGGCGACGTGTTCACGGTCAGGGCCAGGGCGGTGGTGAACGCCACGGGCGTGTGGGCGGGCGAACTCGTCCACGACATCGCGCTGCGGCCCTCGCGCGGCACCCACCTGGTGCTCCGGGAGGGCACGCTGGGCCCGCTGAAGGCCGGTCTGCACGTGCCGATCCCCGGCGAGTCGAGCCGGTTCCTGCTGGTCCTGCCGCAGAGCGACGGCCATGTCCTGGTCGGGCTGACCGACGAACCGGTCGAAGGTCCGGTGCCCGACGTGGCCGAGGTCCCCGAGAGCGACGTGGAGTTCCTGCTCGGCGTACTCAACGGCGTACTGTCGAGCCCGGTCACCCGCGACCAGGTCGCCGGGGCGCACGCGGGCCTGCGTCCGCTCCTCGACGCGGGCACCGGCCGCACCTCCGACCTGTCCAGGCGCCACGCGGTGCTCAAGGGCAAGGACGGCGTCGTGACCGTCGTCGGCGGCAAGCTCACCACCTACCGCCGGATGGCTGAGGACGCCGTCGACGCCGCCTGCCCGCAGGCCCGGCGCAGCACGACCGCGCGGCTCCCCCTCGTCGGCGCCACGCCGCGTGGCATCAGGGCGCCGTGGCGGCTCGTCGAGCGCTACGGCTCGGAGGCCGAGGACATCACCGCCCTCATCGCGTCGAACCGGGCACTGGGCGCGAGGGTCATCCCGGGCGGGGCCACGACCTGGGCCGAACTGGTGTGGGCGGTCCGCCACGAGGGGGCGCTCGACGAAGACGACCTCCTGGACAGGCGTACCCGAATCGGGTTGATTGCAGAAGACCGCCAAACGGCCGTGAAAGTGGCACGCCACGTTCTGTCACTTGAGGCCTGAACGTTTGACAACATCGTCTAAGGTTAGGATTACCTAATCTGAGATGATCACGAAGGACGGATCGGGGCAATGGGCAAGGGGTGCGACCACGCCGGTGGGGCGATGCACACGGGCGAGGCTCCCGTGCTCGCCAGCGCCACGGTGGGCGCCCGCCGCTGGCTCCTCATCGAGCACAACGGCCCGTGGGCCGCGTATCTGCCCGAATGCCGCCTTCCGCAGAGCGTGCTGGCCCTCATCGACCGTGCCACCGCTCTCGGCATCCGCTCGCAGCTCATCCGCCGTCCCGACCGTGAGACCACTCAGGGCCCCAAGCCGCTGCACGTTTTCGTCGGATCGTCCACGGGGAACGACCCCTGGCTTGCCGAAGCCTGGCTCGACCACCCAGACGATCTTGACCTGGGCGCACTTGTGGACGGAGCGCTTCCCGAGTCCTGCATACTTGTGAGTGAGCCGGTATTTCTGGTCTGCACGCACGCCAAGCGCAACGCGTGCTGCGCCCGCTTTGGTCTCCCGATCGCGAGATCACTCTCCCGGAAAGAGCCGGGAAATGTGTGGGAAACCACACATGTTGGTGGCGATCGATACGCCGCCAACCTCGTGTGCTTGCCACACGGGCTTTACTACGGCAGCATGTCTGAGGCTGCCGCGATCGTGGCAGCAAACGCCTACCGTGACGGCAAGATCGTTCTTGACCGTTTCCGGGGGCGCGCGGGTCTCCCTGAGCCATCGCAAGCCGCCGAGCATTTCGTCCGGTCACACACCGGCGAGCTCTCGGTCGGCGGAGTGGCCGTGGAATCCTCCCGGTCGGAAGGTGACTCCACCGTGTGCGTTGTGCAAACCAACGCGCCTGGTGGAACGTCCCGTTTTCGGGTAGTGGTCGAGCCTTCGGTGTTCGCGGCACCGTGTGGTTTCGCCTGCGCCGAAGAGATCACGACCTACAGGTTGGCCGAGCTCAAGCAGCTCACCCCGGCTTTGACCTGAGGCTTCGCAAGAAGCCGGGAACACCACGGACGCTCCTCGCGTTGCAAAAGAGGAACCCATAAGCGTCCATTGCGGCACAAACACTGAAATACCTCTTCTCACCAAAGGTGGTTTCTCATGTCTCAGGTACGTCGGCAGCTCGCCCGCCCCCGCCCCAGCTGGGGTTGGCAGGATGATGCCGCGTGCCGGGGAGAGGACCTCGTGCTGTTCTTCGGCCCTGACGGGGAGCGCCAGCCGGAGCGTGACATCCGCGAACGTAAGGCAAAGGCCATCTGTGGCGGCTGCCCGGTCCGCGCGGAGTGTCTTGACTACGCGCTTTCCCGCCCTGAGAAGTACGGCACCTGGGGTGGCCTGAACGAAGACGAGCGCGCCTCGGAGCGCCGCCGCCGGATGCGTCGCGCCGCGAGCGCCGGCATCAGCGCCGTCGCCTAGATCTCTCCACCTCCCCGGCATTTCGCCAATCCTCCCTGGTCAGTGGCTTGCTGGGATGTTCCGTACACCGATGCGGCGGCGGAACACCCAGTAGGTCCACGACTGGTAAAGCAGCACCAGCGGCAGGAACACGACCGTGACCCACGTCATGATCTGCAAGGTCTTCGGCGTGGACGCGGCGTTTTCTATGTTCAGGCCGTTCTCCGAACTCACCGTCGACGGCAGCACATCGGGATAGAGCGCCGCGAAAAGGCTGATCGTCGCCGCTCCGATCGCGACGGCCGAGCCGAGGAACGCCCAGCCCTCCCGGCCGAAGAAGTTGGCCACCATCCCCGCGGCCCACGCGACGATCGCGACCGCCGCGATCCCGGCGCTCCCCCATGAACCTTCCATGACCTGTGCCCAGGCCAGGAACGCGATGGCCAGAACCGCCGCGATGACCCCCGTTTTCTCCGCTACGCCCTTCGCCTTCCGGCGGACCCTCCCCCGCGTCTTCAGCGCCAGGAAGACCGCGCCGTGCGTGACGAACAGGGCGAGCGTCGTCAACCCGCCGAGCAGGGCGAACGGATTCAGGAAGTCCCAGAACGACCCGACGAACTCATGCCGGGAATCAAGGGCGATTCCGCGCACGATGTTTCCGAAGACGACGCCCCACAGGAACGCGGGAATCAGCGAACCCCAGAACAGGCAGCGGTCCCAATTGCGCCGCCAGCGCTTGGTGTCGTGTTTGCCCCGGTATTCGAAGGCCACCCCGCGCACGATCAGCGCCAGCAGAATGAGCAGCAGCGGCAGGTAGAAACCGCTGAACAGGGTGGCGTACCACTCGGGGAAGGCGGCGAACAGCGCCCCTCCGGCGGTGATGAGCCAGACCTCGTTGCCGTCCCAGACGGGCCCGACCGTGCCGACCATGACCTGTCGTTCGCGCTCGTCTTTCGGGATGTACGGCAACAACACCCCCACCCCGAAGTCGAAGCCCTCCAGCACGAAGTAACCGACGAAGAGCACCGCGATGGCGGCGAACCAGAGGTCGTTGAGCGTCACGGATGTCCTTTCCGGGTGCCTACCGGGGTCAGGCGGGCGAAACGATCGGGCGGATCAGGGTGATTGGGCAAGTCAAGGCGGTCGGGCGGGTCAAGGCGGTCGGGCGGGTCGGCGGGTCGGGCGGACCAGGGCGGTCTTGCAGGTCAAGGCGGTCAAGGCTGGTCGGGGCGGGCAGATCAGAGCGGGCAAGCGGGCGGGCCTGGCTATGGCGCCGGGCGATTCAATAGGCCAGGGCGGGTTCGGGCTCGGGGTCGGGCTGTGCTTCGGGCGGGTCAGCGGTGCCGAACACGTACATCAAGCGCATTTCGACGATGGCGAGGGCGCCGTACAGGAGGGTGAAAGCGGTCAGGGAGGCGATGATGTGGCCGAGACCGATGCTCGGTGAGACGGCGTCGGCGGTCTTGAGCTGGGTGAACACGATCCAGGGCTGGCGGCCCATCTCGGTGAAGATCCAGCCGGCGCTGTTGGCGAGGAACGGCAGCACGACCGCCCACGTGGCCACCCGCCAGATCCAGCGTTTCCGGGGCAGCCGGCCCTTTCTGGTCAGCCACAGCATGCAGAGGCCGATGAACGCGGCCAGCAGCCCGAACCCGATCATCAGCCGGAAGCCCCAGTAGGCGATCGGCACATAGGGCGCGTAGTTCCCGGGCCCGTATTTCTGCCGGTATTCGGCCTGAAGGTCGTTGATGCCCTGGACCCGCCCGTCGAAGCTGCCGGTGGCCAGGAACGACAACAGTCCGGGGATGTCGATCGAGAACAGCGGCTCGGTGCCGCTCAGGTTGCCGATCGTGAACAGCGAGAACGGCGCGGGTTCGGCGGTCTCGTAGAGGGCCTCGGCGGCGGCGATCTTCATGGGCTGGGTCTGCGTCATCACCTTGGCGAGCGAGTCGCCGGTGTAGGCCAGCCCCGCCCCCGCGATCACCGTGGTCACCAGCGCGAGCCGCAGTGACGGCCGGAACACCTCGACGTTGCGGCTGCGTCCCAGGTGGTAGGCGCTGAAGCACATCATCACGACCCCGGCGGTCAGCCAGCTCGCCATCAGCACGTGCGGGAAGGTGGCCACCGCGACCTTGTTGGTGAGCACCGCGCCGAAGTCGGTCAGCTCGGCCCGGGTGCCGTTGTTGACGAACCCGACCGGCCACTGCATGAACGAATTGGCCGCGAGGATGAAATAGGCGGACGCGGCGGTGCCGAACGCCACCGCCCACATGCACAGGGCGTGGACGACCTTGTTCAGGCGATCCCACCCGAAGATCCACAGCCCGAGGAAGGTGGATTCGAGGAAGAACGCCAGCAGCGCCTCGATGGCGAGCGGCGCCCCGAACACGTCACCCACGAACCGCGAGTAGGTGCTCCAGGACATCCCGAACTGGAACTCCTGGACGATGCCCGTGACCAGCCCGAGCGCGAAGTTGATCAGGAAAAGTCGGCCCCAGAACCTCGTCGCGGTCAGATAGACGAGTTTCCCGGTGCGGACCCAGGCCGTCTCCAGGAGGGCGACCAGGAGCGACAGACCGATCGTGAGGGGGACGAAAAGGAAGTGGTAGAGCGTGGTGATGCCGAACTGCCACCGCGCCAGATCCACAACGTCCACCCAGTCACCGTAAGTGACCGTTGATCACACGGAACGGAGGCACGCCCGGGTTTCGTCGTCGGTGAGCTGCTCGAACCGTTCGTACCAGCTACCGACGGAACCGAACTCCTCGGGCGCCACGACGGCGACCACCTCGTCGGCCTCCCGCCTGAGCGCGCTGACGGCCGCCGCCGCACCGACCGGCACGGCCAGGGTCACGTGGCTGGGCTCCTTCGACCGGACCGCGCGCAGGGCGGCGCGGGCGGTGCCGCCGGTGGCCAGGCCGTCGTCGACCACGATCACCGCGCGTCCGCGCAGGTCGGGGAACGGCCCGTCGCGGTAGGCCATCACCCGACGGGCCAGCTCGGCGCGTTCGGCCGCCACGACATCCGCGAGATCGTCTTCGCGGATGCCGGTGCGGCGCAGCATCGTGTGGTCATAGACCGGCTCGCCCCCTTCGGCGATGGCGCCCAGACCCAGCTCGGGCTGGAGCGGGTGCCCCAGCTTGCGCGTCACCAGGACGTCGAGGGGCACCCCGAGCGCCGTCGCCACGACGGCCCCGACGGCCACGCCCCCGCGCGGCAGGGCGAGCACGATGTCGGCGGGCACACCCGCCAGCGCGTCCGCGAGGAGCGCGCCGGCGGCCGTGCGATCCGGGAAAAGGTCCACCTTTCGGGGTGTACCCACCCTGGCGAACCGATCGCGGCCGGGTTGACATGGGCCGAAGCCGACCGCCGCGTGTCACCGCTTTCTACGGGCGGTTGCGGCCGCGGACGCTCTTGTGGATGATCTTCCACTTCCTGGTCTCCTCGGCCTGGAGCCTGGCGTCGCTGCGCCGGGCCATCCAGGCGGCCTCACGCTGGAGCTTGCGCCAGCTTTCGAGCCGCCTTTCCGGCAGTTCGCCGCTCTCCAGCGCCGCCAGGACCGCGCAGCCCGGCTCCGAGCCGTGCGCGCAGTCGTCGAACCGGCACTGCTCGGCCAGGTCCTCGATCTCCGAGAACACCCGGTCGACGCCGTCGGAGATGTCGTACAGGCCGACCCGCCGGATGCCCGGGGTGTCGATGACGATGCCGCCGCCGGGCAGCGGGATCAGCTCCCGGTGCACGGTGGTGTGGCGGCCCCGTCCGTCACCGGCTCTGACCTGCTGGGTCTCCATCACGTCGCCGCCCGCCAGGGCGTTGACGAGACTCGACTTGCCGGCGCCGGAGGCGCCCAGGATCACGGCGGTCCGCGACCCCATCAGGTAGGAGCGGATCGCCTCCACCCCGTCGCCGGTGAACGACGAGACGGCGTGCACGTCGACGCCCGGGGCGGCGTTCCTGACGTCGTCGAGGAGGTCGTCGAGGCCCTGGTCGAACAGGTCGGCCTTGGTGATCACGACGACCGGGGTGCCGCCGCTCTCCCAGGCGAGCGCGGTCAGGCGCTCGATCCGGCCGAGGTCGGCGAAGTCGGTGGCGTGCATGGCCGGTTCGGCGACGAACACGACGTCGACGTTGGCGGCCAGCACCTGGCCCTGTCCGTCGCCCGACAGTCCCCCGCGAGAGTCACGGGACACGCCACCCCGGACGAAGGCGGTGGTGCGGTGGAGCACCTCGTCGAGTTCGTAGCGGCCCTCGGCGAGGAGCCTCAGTGCCACCCAGTCGCCCACGCAGGGCAGCGTGGTCGGGTCGGCGGCGGAGGAGCGGCGCACCCGGGCGCCGTAGTGGACCTGGAACTGGCCCTGTTCGGTGATGACCTCGGCCGCGCCGCGGTGCACCTGCGAGACCCGGGCCGGGATCGTGTCGGCGGGAAGCGCGCGGGAGTCGTCCCAGCCGAGAAGAGAAAGGTCGAAAACGATCGGGTTGAAGAACACTTCGGGTGAAACCCTTCAGGATGAAACAGGCCCCGCGTGCGTCAGCGGGCGGCCCGGAGGTGAATGGACGGCATGCTCAGGAGAAAGACCCGCATGTTGTCGCCACCTCCCTGAAGGAACAGAGCCGGTTCGTTCCGGCCTCGCAGAACGATACGCACCCCCGAACGACCCGCGCAACGCATTTTCCCCTCGCCGCACGCCCCGACTTCCCCACCGCCGACTACCTGCGGATACTCCCCGCGCGCCCTCTTCCCGCCACTTTCTCTCGCCCTCCCCGTTCCACCTCCA
This sequence comes from Herbidospora sp. RD11066, assembly GCF_054661255.1. NCBI lineage: Bacteria > Bacillati > Actinomycetota > Actinomycetes > Streptosporangiales > Streptosporangiaceae > Herbidospora > Herbidospora sp. RD11066. The sequence continues at coordinate 54,604 of NZ_BAAGDO010000008.1, read as the reverse complement.
CGCACCCTGTTCGCGTCAACTCCCCGTGCCGCCTCCCCGTGCCGCCTCCCCAAATCCAGAAATTTCCGGGTACGACAAAGCCCCGGTCTCCTCTGGGAGACCGGGGCTTGCTCGGTATGTGACTAGCTGAGGCCCGGGGCCGGGAAGTGGGTGGTCAGTTCGCGGACCTCGGAGTGGACGCGGACGATGGTGTGCTTCGCCTCGTCCTCACCCTTGGCCAGGGCGGTGACGACCTGGTCGATCCAGGCGCCGATCTGGCGCATCTCGGTGGCGCCCATGCCGCGGCTGGTGACGCCGGCGGTGCCGATGCGGATGCCCGACGGGTCGAAGGGCTTGCGGGTGTCGAACGGCACCGAGTTGTAGTTGGTCTCGAGCCCGGCCTTGTCGAGGGCCTGGGCGGCCGGCTTGCCGCCGACGCCCTTGGGCGTGAGGTCCATCAGGATCAGGTGGTTGTCGGTGCCGCCCGAGACCAGGTCGAAGCCGCGGCCGAGCAGTTCCTCGGCCAGCGCCCGGCTGTTGACGACGATCTGGCGCGCGTAGTCCTTGAACTCGTCGGTCGCGGCCTCGCGCAGCGCCACCGCGATCGCGGCGGTGGTGTGGTTGTGGGGGCCGCCCTGGAGGCCGGGGAAGACGGCCTTGTTGAGGGCGGTGGCGTGTTCGTCGGAGGTGGCCATGAGCATCGCGCCACGCGGACCGCGCAGGGTCTTGTGGGTCGTGGTCGAGATCACGTCGGCGTGGCCGACGGGCGAGGGGTGGGCGCCACCGGCGACCAGGCCCGCGATGTGGGCGATGTCGGCCGCCAGGACGGCGCCGACCTCCTTGGCGATCTCGGCGAAGGCCGGGAAGTCGATCGTGCGGGGGATGGCGGTGCCGCCGCAGAAGATCAGCTTGGGGCGCTCCTTGAGGGCGAGCTCGCGGACCTCGTCCATGTCGACCATGCCGGTGTCGCGGCGGACGCCGTAGCGGACCGGGTTGAACCACTTGCCGGTGGCGGAGACCGACCAGCCGTGGGTCAGGTGGCCGCCGAAGGGCAGGCCCATGCCCATGACGGTGTCGCCGGGCTGGAGGAAGGCCATGTAGATCGCGAGGTTGGCGGGCGAGCCCGAGTAGGGCTGAACGTTGGCGTGGTTGACGCCGAACAGCGACTTGGCCCGCTCGATGGCCAGGGTCTCGATCTGGTCGATGACCTGCTGGCCCTCGTAGTAGCGCTTGCCCGGGTAGCCCTCGGAGTATTTGTTGGTCAGCACCGTGCCGGTGGCCTGGAGGACCGCCTTGGAGACGTAGTTCTCCGAGGCGATGAGCTTGATCGTGTCGATCTGGCGGCGTTCCTCGGCCGTGATCAGTTCGGCGATCTCGGGGTCGACGGCGTTGAGCGAGTTCTCGGACATAGAGCGCCTTCCTCGGAATTCGACGACTGCGTCGACCCAGGCGCACGGCCGACGCGGTTTCCGCTCCCCGGTGGTGCCCCACCTCATAGCGCCAGTAGCGAGACCTTCACCCTATCGGCTGTCGGTGTGGGCGCGGGCATTGCCCGGCAGGGGCCACAGCCGGTCGATCTCGGCGTTGAGGGTGGCCCCGATGAGCACCGCGAGGGCGGTGATGTAGAGCCAGAGCAGCACCGCGATCGGCGCGGCGAGCGAGCCGTAGATCGACAGCGGGTCGAACCAGGCGGCCAGCACCTCGCGCAGCACGGCCGCGCAGATGATCCAGATCAGCAGCGCCAGCAGGGCGCCGGGGACCTCGCGCCACCATTTCGTCCGCATCGGGACGCTCACGTGGTAGAGCAGCGTGAGCATCAGCACCGACCCGGCCACCACGACCGGCCAGTAGAAGATCGAGATGAGCGGTTCGTAGCTCGGCAGGGCGGTCATCAGCAGGGTCGGGCCGACGACCAGGATCGGCATGACGACCAGGCCGATCAGCAGGGCGGCGAGATAGAGGCCGAAGCTGAAGATCCGGGTGCGGATGATGCCGCGGGTCTCGCCCATGCCGTAGGCGATCGAGATCAGGTCGACGTACACGAAAAGGGCCCGTGACCCCGACCACAGCGAGAGCAGGAAGCCCACCGAGATGAGGGAGACCTCGCCGCCGTTGAAGACGTTGTTGAGCAGCGGCTCGACCACGCGGTGGACGGCGTCGGGGGTGAACAGCAGATTCGCGTGTTCGATGACCGACGCCTTGACGTCGGTGATCGTGTCGGGGCCGAGCAGCCCGGAAAGGTGACCAAGAACACCCAGGAGCCCGAGGACGAACGGCGGCAGCGACAGCAGCGCGAAGAAAGCCGCCTCGCCCGCGAGCCCGGTGACCCGGTAGTTGACCCCGGCCATGGTCGTGGCCTTGACCAACGCCCAGAAGCCGCTTCCGGCGAACTTCTCCATGCCCATGCGGGCGCGCTCCATCCCGGCGCGGGACCGGTGCCCGAACCAGTGGCGACGAGACCGGCGCCGGGGCGCGTTCGCGGAGGTCATCGGCGTTAACATTACGGGACCTCCGGTGTCTCACTGTTGCGTCCCACACTCTGGACGTGAACTTGGACATGAACTACCCGCGAGGTATTGTTACGGACATGCCAGTGGACCCGATGCTCGTCGTGCGCCGTCACGTCGACCTTCAGCGCGTCCGCAGCGCCATCTGTATCGACGCCCGTTGATCGCCGCCCCTTCTTTCTGTTAAGGGCGCGTGACAGGCGTCGTTTTTTTGCCCCCGCACTCAATGCCGAGGCGGGAGGAACGGCCTGGACGCGCGCGACCACCACTGGAAAGGTCCCGCATGAGCACCCCGGCCCGCCCGGCTAACCGCCACCACAAGCGCCCGCGAGGCGAAGGTCAGTGGGCTCTCGGCTACAGCGAGCCCCTGAACAAGAACGAAGAGAACAAGAAGAACGACGACGGCCTCAACGTCCGTCAGCGGATCATCGACATCTACTCGAAGCGCGGCTTCGACTCGATCGACCCCGCCGACCTGCGCGGACGCATGCGGTGGTACGGCCTCTACACCCAGCGCAAGCCCGGGATCGACGGCGGCAAGACGGCGATCCTGGAGCCCGAGGAGCTCGACGACAGCTACTTCATGCTGCGCATCCGCATCGACGGCGGCCAGCTCGACCTCAACCAGCTCCGGGTGATCGCCGGGATCTCCAACGACTTCGGCCGGGGCACCGCCGACATCACCGACCGGCAGAACGTCCAGCTCCACTGGGTCGAGATCGAGTCGGTCCCGGAGATCTGGGAGCGCCTTGAGGCGGTCGGCCTGTCGACCACCGAGGCCTGCGGCGACACCCCGCGCGTGATCCTGGGCTGTCCCGTGGCGGGCATCGACTCCGCCGAGATCATCGACGGGCGTGAGCAGATCCGCGAGGTGTTCGACCGGTTCATCGGTGACAAGGCGTTCTCGAACCTGCCGCGCAAGTTCAAGTCGGCGATCAGCGGCTGCGCCGCCCACTGCACCGTCCACGAGATCAACGACGTGGCGTTCGTCGGCGTGGTGAACGAGGCCGGCGAGGCCGGGTTCGACGTCTGGGTCGGCGGCGGCCTGTCGACCAACCCGATGATCGGCAAGCGGCTCGGCGCGTTCGTCCGCCCCGACCAGGTGGCCGACGTCTACGGCGGCGTCATCAGCATCTTCCGCGACTACGGCTACCGGCGCCTGCGCCACCGGGCCCGCATCAAGTTCCTGGTGAACGACTGGGGCGCCGAGAAGTTCCGCCAGATCCTCCAGGACGAATACCTCGGCTTCGCGCTGCCCGACGGCCCCGCCCCGGTGCTGGCGGAAGGCGCGCGGCGTGACCATGTGGGCGTCCACCGGCAGAACGACGGGAAGTTCTACGTCGGCTTCGCCCCCAAGGTCGGCCGGGTCGACGGCGACACCCTGTTCAAGATCGCCGATCTGGCCGAGGCCCACGGGTCGAACCGGGTGGCCGCGACGGTCGAGCAGAAGATGGTCATCCTCGACGTTCCCGAAGACCGGGTCGAGTCGCTCGTCGACGGGCTCGACGCGATCGGCCTGAAGGTGCGGCCGTCGACGTTCCGGCGGCAGACGATGGCCTGCACCGGCATCGAATACTGCAAGCTCGCGATCGTCGAGACCAAGGCGACCGCGACCACGCTGATCCACGAGCTGGAGAACCGCCTCCCCGACTTCGAGCACCCCCTCACGATCAACGTGAACGGCTGCCCGAACTCGTGCGCGCGCATCCAGGTCGCCGACATCGGCTTGAAGGGCCAGCTCGTCGTCAACGAGGCGGGCGAGCAGGTCGAGGGCTTCCAGGTCCACCTGGGCGGCTCCCTCGGCGCGACCCCCGGCTTCGGCCGCAAGGTCCGCGGCCTGAAGACCACCGCCGAAGACCTCCCCGACTACGTCGAGCGGGTGGCCGGCAACTACGCCAAGCAGCGCCATGACACCGAGTCGTTCGCCGACTGGGTCCAGCGCGCCGACGAAGCGGACCTGAAGTGATGTCAGAGCGGGCGGCCCCCTATTACTGCCCGTACTGCGGTGATGAAGATCTTGAACCGTACGTCTCCGAAGAGGAGTCCTACGGCTGGTACTGCCGGAGCTGCGCCCGGGCCTTCCGGGTGAAGTTCCTGGGGATAGGCGTGCGATCGTGACCCCCCGTGAGGAGAGCGTGATGACCCTGGTGGACATTGAGGCAGATCTGGAGCGCCGGCGCGGCGTGCTCGACCTGCAGAGCATCGTCGAGTCGGCGGCCGAGTTCCTCGAGGACGCCCCCGCCCGAGAGATCATCCGCTGGGCGGCGGCCACCTTCGGTGACCGCATGTGTCTCACCTCCTCGATGTCCGACGCCCTGCTGATCGACCTGGTCAGCCGGGTCAAGCCGGGCGTCGACGTGCTGTTCATCGACACGGGCTACCACTTCGCCGAGACGATCGGCACGCGCGACGCGGTCGAGGCGGTCTACGACGTCAACCTGATCAACATCACCCCGTCGCGCACGGTCGCCGAGCAGGACCGGGACCTCGGCCCGCGCCTCAACGGCCGCAACCCCGACCTGTGCTGCTTCCTGCGCAAGGTCGAGCCGCTGAACCGCGCGCTGGAGCCCTACCTGGCCTGGATCTCCGGCATCCGCCGCGACGAGTCGCCGACCCGCACCGGCACCAAGGTCGTCGAGTGGGACGCCAAGCGCCAGATGGTCAAGGTCAACCCGATCGCCCGCTGGACCCAGGACGACGTCGACAACTACATCGCCGACAACGGCGTCCTGATCAACCCCCTCCACTACGACAACTACCCCTCGATCGGCTGCGCCCCCTGCACCCGCCGCGTCGCCGACGGCGAAGACGCGCGGTCGGGCCGCTGGGCGGGCCTGGGCAAGATCGAGTGCGGTATCCACCTCTGATGCTCCCCCTGGTGGCCGTGGCGCACGGGTCCCGTGACCCGCGCGCCGCCGCCGTGGCCGAGGCGCTCCTCCATCGTGTACGTCTCGCGCGCCCCGGCCTCGACGTCCGCGTCAGCTACCTCGACCACGTCCGTCCCTCCCTGACCACCGCGCTGGCCCCGCTCGACCGGGCCGTGGTGGTGCCGCTGCTGCTGACCGCGGCCTACCACAGCAAGGTCGACATCCCCGGCGCCCTGGCCGGGATCGGCACCCGGGTCGAGGTCAGCCCCACGCTGGGCCCCGACCCGCTGCTGACGGCCGCCCTCGAACGCCGCCTGGCCGAGGCCGGTGCCGAGATCGGCGACCCCGGCACGGCGGTGGTCCTGGTGTCGGCCGGATCGAGCGACCCGTCGGCCAACGCGACCGTACGGAAGGTCGCCCGCGCCTGGGCCGGATCACGGCCGTGGTGGGCGGTCACGACCGCGTTCGCCAGTGCCTCGGGCCCCCGTCCGGCGGAGGCGGTGGCGATGCTGCGCGCGGCCGGAGCACCGCGCGTGGTCGTGGCGCCCTATCTGCTGGCGCCCGGTCACTTCGCCGACAAGGTGGCCAGGGAGACCCTGGCGGCCGGCGCCGACCTGGTCGCCGACAGCCTCGGCCCGGCGCCCGAGCTGGTCAGGATCGTGCTGAACCGCTACGACGCGATCGAAGTGGCCGCCGACCGGCTGGAGTACCTCCGCGCCTGATCATTCGCAGTGGACCGGCTGGAGCGTCTCCGGCGCCGCGCCGCTCCGGTCGAGCACGAGCGGCTCGGCGCAGCCGGCGGGCGGGCTGAACAGGCCGGGATAGCGGAACAGGTGCACCATGACGCCCATCCGGTAGTCCTCCGCCTGCTCGGCGCGCTCCCGCAGCTCGGCCTCGGTGAAGGTCCGCTTCTCCTCGGTGGGGAAGACGCGCACCCGCACGTTGATCGAGCCGTCCGTCCCGGTGGGCAGGACGGGGTCGGTGTGGTTGTCCCAGCGCAGCTCGGTGACCGGGCCGCAGGAGCCCTGGGCGACCAGTGCGTCGTCGACCCACACCCCGGCGTGGGCCTCGTAGCCCGGACACTGCACGAACAGCTGCACCGGGCCCTCGTTCGCCAGGTAGAACATGTCGTCGAGGAGACCCGGCATGGGGACCGACCGCTCGGCCAGCATGTAGACGACCTGCCCGGCCGGGCTCTCGGTCACCCGGGCCATCGTGATGTCCGTGGCGGGGCGCTGGGTCGGCAGCACGACGAATCCGGCGGCCACCAGAACGGTGGTCAGGGCCGCGGTGCCGAGGGCGATGCGGCGCCGCCGGATCCGCTCGGCCCGCCGGTCGATCTCCTTCAGGGAGATCCTGTGTACGGGTGCGTTGAAGGTGTCGTCCTCGAAGAGGTCACGGATCATCGCCTGCTCCAGTCCATGGCGGGGTCGACGCGCAGCTTCGCCAGGGCGCGACTGGCCTGGCTCCGGACGGTGCCCTCCGAGCAGCGGAGGATCGCGGCGATCTCGGCATCGGAGAGATCCTCGAAGTACCGCAGCACCAGCACGGCCCGCATCCCCGGAGGCAGCCCGGCGAGCGCGACCCGTAAGACGTCCCGGTCGCCGAGGGTGTCCTCGGCCCCGGGATCGGTCACGTCGGGTAACGCGTCGGTGGGCACCTCGCGCTTCCACATCCGCCGCCACCAGGAGTTGTGGGTGTTGACGAGGATGCGGTAGACGTACGCGTCGGGGTTGTCGCCCACCCGCCGCCAGGCCAGCCAGGCCTTGGCCAGCGCGATCTGGGTCAGATCCTCGGCGGTCGCCCAGTCGCGGCACAGCAGGTAGGCCATGCGCAGCAGCCGGGCCGACCGCTGCCCGACATACCGCTCGAAGTCGGCCCGGTCGCGCATGTCGGGTTCCTCACCGTCGGAGAACTCATGTCACCGACAACGACGCCCCGGGCCCCTGGATCCGTTGCACGACCTCAGTGGTCGTTGTTGTGCTTCCAGGACCTTCTGGAGTCGCGGAGCGACTCGTTGACCATGCGGTTGGCCTCGCGGATCGAGTCGTTGACGACCTGGTTGATCGCGTGGTTCATGGACCCGTGGCCGAGACTGCGGCGGTTGAGCCACCAGTCGGTCCAGGCGGCCATGTTGCGCCTGATGGGGGTCGCGTGGGAGTCGCCGATGACCTTGATGTCGCCCATGACGACGTAGCCCCGGATGCGGATCACCGGGACGTTCTGGCCGGGCGGCGCCTCGGCCACGCGGACCTTCTTGTCGCCCATGATCGTGACCCCGCTGAGCTGCACGTCGACCCCGTCGGGGACGATGATCTTGATGTCGCCCATCACGCAGGTCGCGACGATGTCGACCTCGTTCGAGCGCACCTCGGCCTCGCGCAGGTCGATGGTCACGTCGCCCATGACCGCCACGGCGCCGATCTCGCTGTCGACCCGCCACTTGCCCTTGCGCTTGGTGTCACCCATCACCGCGACGAACCACTGCCGGGCCTTGCCGGGGGCCTTCACCGGGGCGTAGGAGGGCGCCGGGGCGCCACCGGGGAGGTCGGCGGTGATCTGGGCGAGCTCGCCCTGGGTCTGGGCGAGGTAGGCGGCCTCGGTGCGGTCGGTCAGTTCCGCGAGGGTCAGCCGGCCTTCGGTGGAGGCGACTCGGAGGCGCTCGACGACGGCCTCGCGCTCGCTGTCGGACGCGCGCATGCCGGCTGGTTCGGTCATGCCCTCGAACATAACGTCCCGGGAGCTCCCGCTCGATCCTCCCTTGGAAGGATTCCTTCCTCACCCTCACCCGACCCCGCCCCGAATTCCGGACATATCACCATAAAGGTAGGGTGGAGGGGTGACGATCAGTGAGCTGATGCTCGCCGTGGCGCACGACGATCTGGAGCGCGCCCGCGCCGCCCTGCGGCACAAGCCCGACCTCGACCACGGCCGGGGCACCCTCCCGCTCTACCGGGCCGCCCAGCGGGGCAACGCGCCGATGGTCTCCCTGCTCCTGGAGCACGGGGCCGACCCGAACCAGGCGTCACACGGCGAAGAGGAGGGCCTGCCGCTCTGCGCGGCCGCCTCCTGGGACCACGAAGAGGCGCTCCGCGCCCTGCTGGAGGCCGGCGCCAACCCCGACCTCGCCGAATGCGAGGGCTGGACTCCGCTGATGTGGGCGGCGACGCTGGGCCACCTGGCCACCGCCGACCTCCTCCTCGACTTCGGCGCCGACCCCGACCTGCTCAGCCCCCTGGTGGCCGCGGCCCGGTTCGGCGCCTACGGAGTGGTCTGGACGCTGCTGGAACACGGCGCCACCCCCCTGCACGAGGCCCTGGAGGTCGCCCGCGCCCTCGCGGAGGCCGACCTGGCCGAACTGACCTCCGAGCGGGACGTCGTGGTGACCCTCGCGGCCGACGGGACCACCCTGGCGTCGTCCCCGTCTCCCGAGGGGAACGAGGTCTCACAGCGCGGCCACGCGGCGATCGCGACCTTGCTGGAGGACGCCCTCGGCGAGCGCCCCCCGGTCGAGGAACTGATGCGCCGGGCGGTCCCCTACCGCGACGTGGACGAGGACGGCGAGACCTGGTGGGCGGCCGTGCACGCCATCCAGCGCCGCGCCGACGACCAGACGTTCTCCTCGGCGGTCGCCCTCGTGGACCGCGCCGACCCGATGGAGCGCGACTTCGGCGTGGACGTGCTCTCGCAGTTCGGCTTCACGGCCGGAACCCGGCCCTATCTCGACCGGACCCTCCCCGTGCTGCGCGACCTGGCCGGACGCGAGGACGACCCGAGGGTGATCGACTCGATCCTGCGGGCGCTCGGGCAGCAGGGCGACCCTCGGGTGCTGCCCGACGTGCTGTCCCTGATCGAACGCCCGGGACGGGTGCACACCGTGCGGGATCCCGTGGCGCTGTCGGCGGTGCTGCCCGGCGGGGACGGGGAAGGGTTGGCGGCGTTGATCTCGCTGTCCCGGGACGCGTCTTCCGAGGTGCGGGACTACGCGACCTTCGGGCTGGCGGCTCTGGACGAGGACAACGGGGAGATCCGGTCGGCGCTGGTCGAACGGCTGACCGACACCGACCTGACGACGGCGGCCGAGGCGACGCGGGGTCTGGCCATCCGGGGGGACGACCGGGCGGTGCAGGGGGTGCAGCGGGTGCTGTCGGAGAGCGACGACGTGTACGCCCGGGACCTGGCGCTCCAGGCGGCGGGATCGCTGGGGCTGGACCTCTAACTGCGGAGAGCGCCCCCGGAAGCCGATGCGAGATCTTCGACCACGAGAAGCAAGCACACGCGCCCGATATATCCGTTCATGGGCCGGACAGCGCAGGTGCCGCCGAGCGCAACTCTGCCGCCAAGGCGAAATCTCCTTCGGTTTCCCAAGCGAAGCCGGCTCCCCGGCCGCCGAGCACGAAGCAGTATTCGACCACGTCCGCCCTGATCGTCAGGGCGACCTCCTGGCCCTCGTACACGGAACCGGGGTGGCCCAGCCTCAACGGGAGGTACCAGTCGCCTCCCCCCTCGCCGATCAGGGTCAGCCGGACCGCCCGGTCGCCCAGGTCCAGGCCGCTCAGGACCGCCGTCAGCGGTAGGAGCCGGGCGCACAGGTCGGCCATCGGGTGGAGTTCGTCGGCCACCGGGGTGGGCAGGGTCAGGCCCTCGGAGACGGCGGTGTCGTGGGTGTGGATCCACGTTTCCAGGGCGCGGCCGAGGATCTGGTCGCCGAGGGGGAGGGACAGGCCGCTGGCGGAGATCATCCGCCCGGGATCGGCGTCGGTGAGGGCGTGGCAGAGGGCGTCGGCCTGGTCGCGCCACGACTGGCGGGTCTCCAGCAGCGAGCGAGACCGTTCGTGGTCCTGGAGTTCGCGGGTGCGGGCCATCGCCTCGTCCTCGGTGATCGGCGGGCCGTGGACGGGGGCGCCGACCGCGCGGGACACGAGGCCGTCTTTGGCCATCAGGTGGGTCAGGAGTTCCTGGAGGTTCCAGCCTTCGACGATGGTCACGTCCCAGGCCGTCGCCGAGGCGAAGACGGCGTCCAGCGCGGCGACGCGGCCGGCGTAGGCGCGGGCCCAGGAGACACACGGAAAGGCGGGGCGGCGGCGCGAGGCGGCGGTCGTCAGGAGGCGGGCGCGGCCGCCGGACGGCGGGCCGATGGGGGCCTCGTCGAGAAGGTCAAGGTAGAGGCGGTCGAGGCTCAAAGCGCCTCCTCGTTGAGCGTTTCGGCCAGGCGGCGCAGGGCCAGTCTCAGGCGGGATTTGGCCGTTCCCTCCGGTACGCCGATCTCCACCGCCACCTCGCGGTAGGTCCGGCCGCCGTAGTAGGCGAGTTCGATCACCTGGCGGAGCCCTTCGGGCAGGCTCCGCACCGCCTCGCGCACGCGGACGATCTCGTCGGCGGCGACCACGCCCTCCTCCAGGTCAGCGGGGCGTTCGAACAGGCGGGGGCCGAGAGCGCCGACGCGGCGGCGTTCCTCCGTGCGCACGTGGTCGACGGCGCGGCGGTGGGCGATGGTGGCCAGCCAGGTGCGCAGGCTCCCCCGGCCGGGGTCGAAGCCCAGAGGGCGTTCCCAGAAGGTCGCGAAGACCTCCTGGGTGATGTCCTCGGCGGCGACGCGATCCCTGGTCACCCGGAGGGCCAGGCCGTACAGGAGGGCGGAGAAGTGGTCGTAGAGCTCGCCCAGGGCGGATGCGTCGCCGCTCACGACCCGGCGGTGGAACAGATGGTCGTCCACGCGCGTCCTCCCCCACTCGTCGGCCCGAGCATCGCATTATTCGCCCGAGATGGTCAGATGGATGACATGAGCCATGAAGTGATGAATCAGGTGCCGGTGCTGTCCGGTCACGACGTGGCGGCCGACCCGGCGCTGGCGGCGGCGCTGGCGCGGGAGGGCGCCGACTGGGCCGAAGGCGAGCTGCGGCAGCTCGGGGTGCTGGCGGGGACCGCCAGGGCCCAGGAGTGGGGGCGGCTGGCCAACGAGAACGAGCCGGTGCTCCGTACGCACGACCGCTTCGGCCACCGGATCGACGAGGTGGAGTTCCACCCCGCGTGGCACGAGCTGATGACGGTCGCCGTCGAGAACGGCCTGCACGCCGCCCCCTGGGGGATGGCCCGGCCGGGCGCCCATGTGGCGCGGGCGGCGAAGTTCTACGTGTGGTCGCAGGTCGAGGCCGGTCACGGCTGCCCGATCTCGATGACCTACGCCGCCGTGGCCGCGCTCCGGCACGCCCCGGCGCTCGCGGGCGAGTGGGAGCCCGCGCTCACCTCCCGGAGCTACGACCCCGGCCTTCGGCCCCTGGCCGACAAGCGCGGGGTGCTCGCCGGGATGGCCATGACCGAGAAGCAGGGCGGGAGCGACGTCCGGGCGAACGCGACGACCGCCGAGCCGCTCGGCGACGGGACCTACGCCCTGAACGGCCACAAGTGGTTCAACTCGGCGCCGATGTGCGACGTGTTCCTGGTGCTCGCACAGGCCCCGGGCGGGCTGTCGTGCTTCCTGCTCCCCCGGGTGCTCCCCGACGGCACCCGCAACGCCCTGCGGATCATGCGGCTCAAGGACAAGCTCGGCAACCGGTCGAACGCGTCGGCCGAGGTCGAATACGACGACGCCGTCGCCTGGCTCGTCGGCGAAGAGGGCCGCGGGGTCCGGACGATCATCGAGATGGTCAACATGACCCGCCTCGACTGCGTGATCGGCTCGGCGGCGGGGATGCGGCTGGGGCTGACCCAGGCCGTCCACCACGCCCGGCACCGCAGCGCCTTCGGGAAGAAGCTCGTCGACCAGCCGCTCATGCGCAACGTCCTGGCCGACCTCGCCCTGGAATCCGAGGCGGCGACGGTGCTGATGATGCGGCTGGCCGGGGCGACCGACCGGGCGCTGGCGGGGCAGCCGCAGGAGGCGCTGTTCCGGCGGGTGGCGCTCGCGGCCGGGAAGTACTGGGTCTGCAAGCGGGCGGCCGGGCACGCCGCCGAGTCCCTCGAATGCCTCGGCGGCAACGGCTACGTCGAGGAGTCGGGGATGCCGCGGCTGTTCCGCGAGTCGCCGCTGAACGGGATCTGGGAGGGGTCGGGGAACGTCGCGGCGCTCGACCTGATGCGGGCGCTCACGCGCGAGCCGGAGGCGGCGGAGGCGTTCCTCACCGAGGTCGAGCTCGCCGCCGACCCCCGGATCTCCGAGGCGGTCGGCCGGGTACGCAAGACGCTCGCCCACGCCACCGAGGGCGACGCGCGGCGGCTGGCCGAGGAGATGGCCCTGGCCCTCCAGGCGTCACTGCTGGTCAGGTACGCCCCCAACGGCGTCGCCGACGCGTTCTGCGCCTCCCGGCTGGGCGGCTCGGGCCGGGCCTACGGCGCCCTGGGCGCGGGCCCCGACCTCGACGCGATCCTCGAACGCGTGTGAGCAGAGTCACCCAGGTGCTACGCCCCAGAAACACGGAGGAAACCGCGCGGCAGTGTCATGAAGACGACTCACGAAGGCGTGAGGCGCACCTAGGGTTCCGCTCCCCAGGGAGGCTGGTCCGAGAGGTGCAGGCGGCCGTCAGGCCGTTCCACGGCGGGAGAAAAGCCCGGGAGACAGTCATGACGGCTGCCTCTCGACCTGAGGCTTTTCCCGAAAAGGAGTGCCCGTGGGACACCTCCACAACAACTACGGACCCGAGGCCCGCTCGGCCGTGGAGCGCGAGGCCGCGCTGCCCACCACCATGCACGAACGCGAGATCGCCCGCGGTCTCGAACTCGGGCTCCAGGGCGCCGACTCGATCGTCGACCGGACGATCCCCACCTTCTCCCGCGGCGAGCTGCCGCACTTCGCCGGGATCAACACCTTCCTCAAGGCCCCGTACGTCGAGGACGTCCGCCTCTGCGGCAACTACGACGTGGCGGTCATCGGGGCGCCGTTCGACGGCGGCACCACCTACCGGTCGGGGACCCGGTTCGGGCCGCAGGGCATCCGCAAGATCAGCGCCCTCTACGGGCCCTACAGCTTCGAGCTCGGCGTCGACCTGCGCGAGTCGATCACGATCTGCGACCTGGGTGACATCTTCACCATCCCGGCCAACATCGAGAAGACCTTCGACCAGATCTCCAAGGGCGTCTCACACGTCTACGAAAGCGGCGCCTTCCCGGTCGTGCTGGGCGGGGACCACTCGATCGGCTACCCGACCGTACGGGCGGTGGCCGAGCACCATTCCGGGAATGTCGGGATCATCCACTTCGACCGCCACGTCGACACCCAGGAGACCGACCTCGACGAGCGGATGCACACCACGCCCTGGTTCCACGCCACGGATCTGCCGAACGTGCCGCCGAAGAATCTCGTACAGATCGGGATCGGGGGCTGGCAGGCGCCGCGACCGGGAGTGAAGGTCGGCCGCGAGCGCGGCACCACGATCATGACCGTCACCGACTGCGTCGAGATGGGCATCGAGGCGGCCGCGGAGCGGGCGCTCGAAGTGGCGTGGGACGGCGCCGAGGCGGTCTGGCTGTCGTTCGACGTCGACTGCCTGGACGCCGCGTTCGTCCCCGGCACCGGCTGGCCCGAGCCCGGCGGGTTCCTGCCGCGCGAGGTGCTGAAGTTCATCCAGCTCATCGCCGACGCCCGGCCGCTGGCCGGCATCGAGGTGGTCGAGTGCGCGCCGCCCTACGACAACGCCGACATCACCTCCCTCATCGCCACCCGCGTCATCTGCGACACCCTCGGGTGCCTGGTGCGCGCGGGTCACCTCCCCAAGAAGAAGGGAGCGGCGTGATGTTCCGTCGCCTGCTCGTGGTTCTTTTGCTCTGTACGGCCTGCGGCACCACCCCCACGGCCGAGGAACCGGCCACCCCGACGATCACCCTCGGCTTCAGCGCCTGGCCCGGCTGGTTCCCCTGGCAGGTCGCCGAGGAACAGGGCCTGTTCGAGAAGAACGGGGTCAACGTCGAACTGAAGTACTTCGACAGCTACACCGACTCCCTCAACGCCCTCGCGACCGGCACCATCGACGCCAACAGCCAGACCCTCAACGACACCCTGGCCTCGGTGGCGGGCGGGGCGAAGCAGAGCATCGTCCTGGTCAACGACAACTCGACCGGCAACGACCAGATCATCGCCGCCCCCGAGATCAAGACCCTCGCCGACCTCCGCGGCAAGACCGTCGCGGCCGAACAGGGCACGGTCGACCACTACCTGCTGCTCCTGGCCCTGGAGAAGGCGGGCCTGAAGGAGACCGACGTCAAGTTCACCCCGATGCTGACCGACGCGGCGGCCGCGGCCTTCGTGGCCGGGCAGGTGGACGCGGTCGGCGCGTTCGCCCCCTTCACCTCCACCGCGCTGGAGCGCCAGGGCAGCACGGCCATCGCGACCTCGGCCGACTTCCCCGGCGCGATCCCCGACCACCTGGTGGTGACGCGGGACCTGCTGGCCAAGGACGAGAAGGCGGTGCAGGGGCTCGTGGACACCTGGTTCGACACGATCGAGTGGATCGGTGCGAATCGATCGGCCGCGGTGGAAATCATGGCGAAGCGTGGCGGTGTTACGGCTGATGAGTATGAGACCTACGACAAGGGCACCACGATCTTCTCCCTCGACCAGAACCGCGCCGCCTTCAACGGAGAACTCGGCAAGCAGGCCGAGCTGATCTCCGAGTTCCTCGTATCGACCAAACTCGTCGACGCCGCCCCTCCGCTGGACGGGCTGTTCGTATCCAAATTCGTGGAGGCCGTCCAGCCATGACCCTCGCCAACCACCACCGCGTCCGCGTCACCTCCTCGGGCCCGCTCAACCGCACCACCAGCACCCGCCGCGCGGGCGCCCCCGACACGGCTGCGGCCGATGCGAGCACCCGCGCCTGCCCCGGCGCCCCGACGAGCCCGGCCGGCGACAACCGCGGCACCACGCTCCCCGACGCGCCGTTGAACCGCACCCGCACCACCGTCTCCGCCGGCGAGGCCACGCTCGCCGGAGGGGACCGCAGCCAGATCACCGCTCTGACCGACGTTCCCGCCGTTGTCCATGAGTTCGCCGAGGCGCTTCCGGTGGGGCCGGTGGCCAACTCGGGGCGGCAGGTGGTCGTGGCGGTCACCGACGGGACCTGGCAGGTCGAAGCCGCCGCACCTCATCGAGGTGACTGATGGTCGACGAGGCCGACCCCTCACCACGCAACACGAAATTTCGTGACATCGAAGATGTCGTGAGCCGGGCCGGAGGTGGGTCATGGTGAGCGTGGAGTCGCCCCCGGTCGAGAAGGCCGGCCCATCCGCTCCCCGGGTGAGGCTGCTCAAGACCGAGGTGTCGCGCCGGACCGCCTGGATTCTCCGCGTCGCCTCGGTCGCGGTGCCGTTCGCCGGGTGGTGGCTGCTCAGCGTCTCCGGGCTGGTGTCCGACCGGTTCCTGCCCGCGCCGCCCGAGGTCTGGGCGGCGTTCGTGGAGATGGCGGCCAACGGTGACCTCCAGGACGACCTGCTGGCCAGCCTCGGCCGGATCGGGGCCGGGCTCGGGCTGGCGATCCTGATCTCGGTGCCGCTCGGGTTCCTGATGGGGACCGTCGGCTGGGCGCAGCCGCTGGCCGAGCCGATCATCGGGATCCTGCGCTACCTCCCGGCCTCGGCGTTCATCCCGTTGCTGATCATCTGGCTGGGCATCGGGGAGACGTCCAAGATCGCGTTGCTGGTCATCGGGGTCGTGTTCTTCAACACGCTCATGACCGCCGACGTGGTCAGGCAGGTCCCGCGACGGCTGCTCGACGTCTCGGCCACGCTCGGGGCGGGGCGGGCGCGGGTGGCCGCGCGGGTCGTGTTCCCCTACTCCCTTCCCGGCATCCTGGACGCCCTGCGGGTCAACGCCGCCGTGGCCTGGAACCTCGTCGTCGTGGCCGAGCTGATCGCGGCGACCTCCGGCCTCGGCTACCGGATCACCCGGGCCCAGCGCTTCCTCCAGACCGACCGGATCTTCGCCATCCTCATCGTGATCGGGATCATCGGCCTGACCATCGACATCACGCTCCGCCTGCTCCGCACCAGGGTCGGCAGGTGGTCGGTGTGAGCCTGCGCTTCGAGAACGTGTCGATGGAGTACCAGGCGCACAAGAGCGTCCTGGAGAAGATCGACCTCGAGATCCCCGCCGGGGAGTTCGTCACCGTCGTCGGCGCCAGCGGGTCGGGGAAGTCGACCCTGCTGTCGCTGGTCGCCGGGCTCATCAGGGCCACCCAGGGCCGGATCACCCTCGACGGCGCGGCGATCGAGGGGCCGGGCCCCGACCGGGGCATGGCCTTCCAGTCGCCCTCGCTCTATCCGTGGCGGACCGTCGCCCAGAACGTCGCCTTCGGCCTGGAGACGCGGGACTTCTCCCGTCAGGCGCGCAAGGAGCGCGTCGCGTGGCTGCTGGAGGAGGTCGGACTGACCGAACACGCGGCCAAACTCCCCGGGAGCCTGTCCGGCGGGCAACAACAACGTGTCTCGATCGCCAGGGCGCTGGCCCGCTCCCCCAAGGTCCTGCTGCTCGACGAGCCGTTCGGCGCGCTCGACGTCCAGACGAAAGAGGACATGCAGCTGTTCATCCGCCAGGTCTGGCAGGACCTCGGCACCACCGTCGTCATGGTCACCCACGACGTCGAGGAGGCCGTCTTCCTGGGCCGGCGGGTGCTCGTGCTGGCGAGCGATCCCGGCCGGGTGGCCCGTGACCTGCGGGTCGAGCTGCCCGGCACCGGGCTCGAAGTGAAACGAACCGCCGAATTCCTGACGTTGAGGGCCCAGGTCGAGGACCTGGTCCGCCGCGAACACCGTGCCCACCTGGCGGGCGCGCGAGCCTGAGGCGTTATGTTCGTCGGTGGCATCACCGTTATCGAAGGGATATCGCTATGGCGACCACTCGTACCGCGACGACCCAGTGGAAGGGCGCGCTCCTCGACGGCTCCGGCTCCGTGTCGCTGGACTCGTCGGGCGTCGGCACGTTCGACGTCAACTGGCCGTCGCGCGCCGAGGCGGCCAACGGTAAGACCAGCCCCGAGGAGCTCATCGCGGCTGCCCACTCGTCCTGCTTCTCGATGGCGCTGTCGCACGGCCTCGCCCAGGCGGGCACCCCGCCGCAGACGGTCGAGACCAAGGCCGACGTGACCTTCCAGCCCGGCCAGGGCATCACCGGCATCGTCCTGTCGGTCAAGGCCCACGTCCCCGGCATCACCGCCGAGGAGTTCCAGACGGCCGCCGAGAACGCGAAGGCCAACTGCCCGGTCAGCAAGGCCCTCGCCGGCACCGAGATCTCTCTCAACGCCGAACTGCTCAGCTAAGACGCTCTCCGGAACCGGCCCCCACCCACAAGGCGGGGGCCGTTCCCTTTCCACAAGCCACAAGCCCGTTTTCCGTTACGGCTCCGCCTACAGCGGCCCCGCCCGCCGCCCCCGCGCCTCACCGCATCCGGCGCTCACCACCCGCTCCCGGACCACCCCGCAACGACAAACGCGGAGCGCCACGACATCCCTCTCAGCCCCGCAACGGCAGATCTCGGGCGCCACGACGCCACACTCAGACCACTCCGAAACAGCAGATGCCGGGCGCCACGACACCGCTTCTGCACCATCCCCACGCCGACAGAGCTCTGACGGTCGACCCCTGCTCGTGGCCCAGCGAACCGGAAGCGGGTGGTTGGCGCCGGATACGGGGCGGGCCGGAGACGACGGGCGGTGCCGGCCAGGCGGAGCCGTAACGGAAGCAAAGAGCGGTTATCTGGCCAGGATGTCGTCGAGGTTGTAGGCCACTGGCACCTCGAGCTGCTCATATGTGCACGACTCAGGCGTCCGGTCGGTGCGCCAGCGGCGGAACTGGGCCGTGTGCCGGAAGCGGACGCCCTCCATGTGGTCGTAGGCCACCTCGATCACCAGCTCCGGCCGCAGCGGGATGAACGACAGGTCCTTCTTCGCGTTCCACCGCGAGATCGCCCCCGGCAGCCGCTGCCCCTCGGGACCGCCGCCGACCCCCGCACCGGCCCAGGCCGCCCACTCACCCCACGGATGGTCGGCGGGGTCGGTCACCTTGTAGGGGGCGAGCTCGGCCACCAGCTCCTCACGCCGCTTCATGGGGAACGACGCCGACACCCCGACGTGGTGAAGCTTGCCGTCGTCGCCGTAGAGACCCAGCAGGAGCGACCCCACGATCGGCCCCGACTTGTGCTCGCGGTATCCGGCCACCACGACATCGCAGGTACGTTCGTGCTTCACCTTGAACATGACCCGTTTGTCCTGCTCATAGGGCAGGTCGCCGGGCTTCACGATGATCCCGTCGAGCCCGGCGCCCTCGAACATCTCGAACCATTCGAGCGCCTGCTCCTGGTTCGTGGTGATCGGCGTCAAGCGAACGGAATCGCCCGCCTTGGCGGTCGCCTCGACGAGCAGCCGCCGCCGCTCGGAGAACGGCTTGTCGATCAGGCTCTCGTCGCCGAGGGCCAGCAGGTCGAACGCGATGAACGACGCCGGGGTCGCCTCGGACAGCATCTTCACCCGCGACGCGGCCGGGTGGATGCGCTGCTGGAGCGCCTCGAAGTCGAGCGCCGGCCCGCGCATCACCACGATCTCGCCGTCGAGCACGCACCGCTCGGGCAGTTCGCGCTTGACCGCCTCGATCACCTCGGGGAAGTAGCGCGTGAACGGCCGCTCGTTGCGGCTGCCGAGGAACACGTCGTCGCCGTCGCGGAACACGACGCAGCGGAAGCCGTCCCATTTGGGTTCGTAGAACAGGGTGCCGTCTTGCTCCGGCATCTTCTTGACCGCCTTGGCCAGCATCGGCGACACCGGCGGCTGCACGGGAAGCGTCATGCCCCCTCCTTCACATAGCGGCAGAACAGCGAGCCCTCCTCTTCGAGCACCCCGGCCAGCGTGAACGGGGTGTGGGAGGCGGTGCCGTTGAGCACCCGGGCGGCATCGCCGCCGATCATCAGGGGGGAGACCGTCAGGCACAGCTCGTCGACCAGGCCGGCCGTCGCGAGCTGGGCGTTCAGCCGGGGGCCGCCCTCGCACAGGATGCGCCCGAGACCCCGGGAGCGGAGCTGGGCGACCGCCTCGGCCAGGTCGACGCGCTGCTCACCGGCCACGATCACCTCGGCCCTGCGGGCCGCCTCCTCCCTGCGGTCGGCGGGGGCGGACGCGGTGGTGATCACGATCGTGCGGGATTCGGGGGCGCAGTCGGTGAACAGGGCGCCGCCGAGATCGAGGTCGAGCTTGCGGGTGATGACGGCCACCGGCGGGGCGGCCGGACGCCCCTCGCGCAGGGGCCGCCAGGCGTCGCGGGGCTTGGAGGGGCCGTAACCCTCGATCCGGACGGTCGCGCCGCCCGCCACCACGACGTCGGCGAGCCCGCGCAGGGTCATGAAGACCCGGCGGTCACCCGGCGAGGACAGGCCCCTGGACAGGCCCTTCAGCCAGGCTCCGCCGTCGGCGCTGGACACCATGTTGAGGCGCAGCCACTCGGCCTGAGGGTAGGCGTAGACCGACGGGAGGTCGGGATCGTCGACCGGCTCGGGATGTATCTGGCGCACGACCCCACACTTTCACAGCCCTCCGACAGACGGGGAGAGCGTCCCGGGAGTAACGGTTTGATGTCATGCGGTCGCTGATTGTCAGGTTCGGTGTTGGATCGAGCCAGATGTGGTCGGAGGGGGTTTTCGTGCCGCTTGTCGTGTTGATCGTGTGGTTGGTCGCTGCTTCTGTCGGTGTCTACCTGCTTTACCTGTGGTTACGTGGTGGGGGGCTGCGCCAGCAGGCCACCAAGGTGACCCGTTTCCCGATGGCGTTGATCTTCAGCCATCCGCTGCTGGCGGTGACGGGACTGGCTCTGTGGGCGGCTTTCATGCTGACCGGAATCAGCGCCTACGCCTGGGGCTCCTTCGGCGCGCTGTGCGTCGTGGCGTTCCTGGGGTTCGTGATGTTCACCCGGTGGCTCGGCGGCGGGCGCCATGCCCGCGGCGCCGAGCACCGGTTCCCGATGGTGGCGGTGGGCCTGCACGGCCTGGCGGGGGTCAGCACGTTCGTGCTGGTGCTGCTGACGGCGACCGAGCTGACCGGCCGCTAGCGGCGCACCGCCCGCAGCACCCGGAACGAGCGTGCCGCCACGTCGACGTCGGCGCCCGTGTGGCGCACGTCGGCGGGCGGCTGCCCGGTGCCGCCCGCCCCGGTGGCGGCGTCCGTGGCGGTGTCGAACAGCGACTTCCAGCTCACCGCGAAATCGCGTCCCGGCAGGGTGAACGTGATGTCCTCGTGGTGGGCGTTGATCAGCAGCAGGAACGAGTCGTCGGTGATGCGCTCGCCACGCGTGCCCGGTTCGCTGATGGCGTCGCCGTTGACGAACACGGCCACGGCCTTGGAGTAGCCGGCGTGCCAGTCGGAGTCGTCCATCTCCTTGCCCGCGGGGGTGAGCCAGACGATGTCGCGCACGCCGTCGGACTGCTCGCGGCCGGAGAAGAACCGGCGGCGGCGGAACGCCGGGTGGTCGCGCCGGAAGGCGGAGATCTCCCGGACGAACCTGAGCAGCCCGGCCTCGGAGTCGGCCAGCGACCAGTCGATCCAGGACACCTCGTTGTCCTGGCAGTAGGCGTTGTTGTTGCCGCCCTGGGTCCGCCCGAACTCGTCTCCCGCGGTCAGCATCGGCACGCCCTGCGACAGGAACAGGGTGGCCAGGAAGTTGCGCCGCTGGCGGTGCCGCAGCGCCCTGATCTCCGGGTCGTCGGTGGGGCCCTCGACCCCGCAGTTCCAGGAGCGGTTGTCGTCGGAGCCGTCGCGGTTGCCCTCGAGGTTGTCCTCGTTGTGCTTGCGGTCGTAGGAGACCATGTCGTCGAGGGTGAAGCCGTCGTGGGCGGTCACGAAGTTGATGCTGGCGATGGGGCGGCGGCCGGAGGTGGCGTACAGATCAGAAGAACCCGTGAGCCGGGAGGCGAAATCGGGCAGCGCGGCGGAGGAGCCACGCCAGAAGTCACGCACGGTGTCGCGGTACTTGCCGTTCCACTCGGTCCACAGCGGTGGGAAGTTGCCGACCTGGTAGCCGCCGGGGCCGACGTCCCACGGCTCGGCGATCAGCTTCACCTGGGAGATCACCGGGTCTTGCTGGATGAGGTCGAAGAAGGCGCTCAGCCGGTCGACGTCGTGGAGCTCGCGGGCCAGCGCGGCGGCCAGGTCGAAGCGGAAGCCGTCGACGTGCATCTCCAGCACCCAGTAGCGCAGCGAGTCCATGATCAGCTGGAGCGCGTGGGGGCTGCGCACGTTGAGGGAGTTGCCGCAGCCGGTGTAGTCGAGGTGGTAGCGCCGGTCGGCGTCCTGGAGGCGGTAGTAGGAGTTGTTGTCGATGCCCCGGAAGCCCAGCGTGGGCCCCATGTGGTCGCCCTCGGCGGTGTGGTTGTAGACCACGTCGAGGATGACCTCGATGCCCGCCTCGTGGAGCGACTTGACCATGGCCTTGAACTCCAGCACCTGCTCACCACGCTGCCCCGACGAGGAGTAGGCGTTGTGGGGCGCCAAGTAGGCCATCGTGTTGTAGCCCCAGTAGTTGGTGAGACCCCGGGCGACCAGGAAGTGCTCCGGCACGTACTGGTGGATGGGCAGCAGCTCGACGGCGGTGACGCCGATCGACTTCAGGTGCTCGACGACGGCCGGATGGGCCAGCCCGGCGTAGGTCCCGCGCAGGTCTTCGGGAACGGCCGGATGGAGCTTGGTCAGCCCCTTCACGTGGGCCTCGTAAATCACGGTCTGGTGATAGGGGATGCGCGGAGCGCGATCGTTTCCCCAGTCGAAGAACGGCGACACGACGATGTTCTTCGGCATGTACGGCCCTGAATCACCGAGATTCAGCCGCCGGGGATCGGCGAAGTCGTAGGAGAAAAGTGACTCATTCCATTTGACCTCGCCCTCGATCGCCTTGGCATAGGGGTCGAGGAGCAGCTTCGAGGGGTTGCACCGGTGACCCTGCCGGGGGCTGTGGGGGCCGTGCACCCGGTAGCCGTAGCGCTGGCCAGGGGTGACTCCGGGCAGGTAGCCGTGCCAGACGAAGCCGTCCATCTCGGGGAGGTCGACGCGGGTCTCGTGACCCGAGTCGTCGAAAAGACACAGCTCGACCCGCTCGGCCACTTCGCTGAACATCGAGAAATTGGTGCCGACACCATCCCAGGTGGCACCGAGCGGATAAGGCTCTCCAGGCCAGACGTCGCGCATGCAGGTCCTATTCTCGCGTCCCGGGATTTTCCCTACCCGTTCATTCGATTTAACACAGGTGGGAGCCCTACCCAACAGGAGCCGGAAGAGCCACATGAATGGATCAGTGGGTCAACAGGGGTTCCGTTCTCCCGCCGAGGCCCCGAGCAGCAGGTCACGGAGGTCGAGCGCGAGATCGTAAGGCCCCCACAGCGCCGTCAGGACGAACGCCGCGACCGTGACCGGCAAGGTTACACGGTGCCGGGGTGGCGCCCCGAGGAGGGCCAGCACCCGCCGGGGCAGCGGACCCGTCCGGTCGCCGATGCCGAGTGTGGCGGGAGGGGTGCCGCGCGACAGCGCGATCCGGCCGAGCACGCGGGCGGCCCGAGCCCGGTCGCCGAGTGCCGTCGCGGCCTGTTCGTCGGCCTGGCGTTCGGTGCTGTAGTCGACCGCCCTCACCACCGGCCGGAGCAGCGGGTTGAGCGCGGCGGCCAGCCGGGTGACGGCCCGGAACACGTGGTGGCGGCCGGTCAGGTGGGCGGCCTCGTGGGCCAGCAGCACCTTCTCCCCGGCCTCGTCGAGCAGGGCCAGCATGCCGGTGGAGACGACCACCCGGCCGGGGCGGCCGGGCAGCGCGAAGGCGTCGGGCGCGGGGTCGTCGAGGATCGCGACCATCCCGTCGTCGGGCAGGTGGGCGAACGCGGCGCGGGCCGCCCTCCCGGCCCGGCGCAGCCGGACCGCCGCGACGGCACAGGCCGTCAGCGCGACCACGAGGGCCACCGTGGCCAGCGCCGCGACCAGCGGGCTGGTCTGGGCACCCGCGCGCAGGAGCGCGACCGGGAGCCCGGTCAGGTCGGCGAACCGCGTGAGCTGCACCAGGCCCCCGGCGGCCAGCGCGAGCAGCGTGAGCGTGGTGGCCAGGGCGGTGAGCCCCGACAGCGCGGTCAGCAGCCAGGTGGCGGCCCGGGGCGGCAGGCGGTCGGACAGCGGCCGGGCCAGCGGCACGACCAGCAGCGACACCACGAACGGCAGGTAGCCGTCGGCGTCCATGAACCACGCCATCAGGGCCCCAGCAGGGCGCGCAGCACCCGCTCGTCGTCGGGCGACAGGCCGTCGACGAACCGGGCCAGCACGGCCTCGCGGTCGGGCCCGCCCTCCATGACCTGCCGCATGCGCCGGGCGGTCAGCCCGCTCTCGTCGTCGACCGGCCGGTAGACGTAGGAGCGCCCGTTCTTCATCCGGGTGACCAGGTTCTTCGCGTGCATCCGGGTCAGGATCGTCAGAACCGTCGTGTACGCCAGCTCGCCCGCCAACCGTTCCTGCACGTCACCGGGGCTGAGCGGCCTCCCGGCCTCCTGGAGCACCGTCATGACCTCGGCCTCCAGCGAGCCGGCGGCCCGGCGGTGGTGGTCGGTCATGTGCCCAGTCTGTCATGACTTGCGAGGTTAGGTGAGCCTCAGCTAACTTCTACAGCACTGTAGTTGATCCGAGGAGTTCCGCCTTGTCCGTCAAAGCCCCCCTTCTGCTCGCGGGCGTCCTGCTCGCCGCGCTGACCGCCTGTGGCGGCGCCGAGGAGACGGCCGCCCCGGCGCCCTCCGCCGCCGCCTCCGCACCCGCCGCGATCACCGTCTACAGCGGCCGGAGCGAGGAACTGGTCAAGCCCCTGATCGACAGGTTCAGCCAGTCGAGCGGCGTCAAGGTCGACGTGCGCTACGCCGCCACCGCCGCCATGGCCGCCCAGCTCCTCGAAGAGGGCGAGCGGTCCCCCGCCGACGTGTTCTTCTCCCAGGACGCCGGCGCGCTCGGCGCCGTCGCCAAGCAGGGCCTGTTCGCCCCGCTGCCCGCCGATGTGACCGCCAAAGTGCCGGAGACCTACCGGGCCAAGAGCGGTGAGTGGGTCGGCGTGACCGCCCGTTCGCGCGTGCTCGTCTACCACCCCGACCAGGCGAAGGACCTGCCCGCGTCGGTGTTCGACCTGACGAAGCCCGAGTGGAAGGGGAAGGTCGGCGTCGCCCCCACCAACGCCTCGTTCCAGGCGTTCGTGACCGCGATCGTCGTCCAGCACGGCGAGGCGAAAGCCAAGGAGTTCCTGGCCGGGCTCAAGGCCAACGAGCCGGCCGTCCGCGACGGCAACGGCCCGATCCTCGAAGAGGTCGAGTCGGGCAAACTGGCCGTCGGCCTGATCAACCACTACTACCTGGGCGAACTCGCCAAGGAGCGCGGCACCACGCCGGATCAGTTGAACGCCAAACTGCACTTCTTCCCCGGCGGCGACTCCGGCGCCCTGGTCAACGTGGCCGGGGTCGGCATCCTCAAGAAGGCCGCCGCCGACCCGAACGTGAAGGCGTTCGTCGACTACCTGCTGAGCGCCGACGCGCAGACCTACTTCGCCGAGCAGACCTACGAATACCCCCTGATCGGCGGTGCCGCGGCCCCCGCCGGGGTGCCCGCGCTGGCCGAACTCCAGGCGCCCGCGGTCGACCTCAACGACCTCGACCAGTTGGAGGCCACGATCGCGCTGATCCAGGAATCGGGGCTCGTGCCCTGACATGCGCGCACTCCCCCGGCGGCCGCTGCTGCTCGCGCTCTCCGCGCTGGCGGTGGCGGTCGCCCTCATCCCCGTCGGCTATCTCGTGCTCCGCACCGCCCAGGCGGGCTGGGCCGAGGTGGCCGCCACCCTGTTCACCGCCCGGGTGGCCCGGCTGGCCGCGCTGACCCTGGCGCTGGCCGCCGTGACGACCCTGGCCTGCCTGGTGCTGGGCGCGGGCGCCGCCTTCGTGGTGGTGCGCACCGACCTGCCCGCCCGGCGGGCCCTCGCCGTGCTCGCCGCGCTCCCCCTGGCGGTCCCCACCTACATCGCCGCGTTCGCGTGGCGGTCGGCGTTCACCGGCCTGGAGGGGTTCTGGGCGGCGGCGCTGGTGCTCACCCTCTGCTCCTATCCGTACGTCCTCCTCCCGGTCGCCGCCGCCTTCGCCGGTGCCGACCCGGCCCAGGAGGAGGTGTCCCGCTCCCTCGGCCGGGGCCCGTGGCGCACGTTCACCGGGGTCACCCTCCGGCAGGTGCGCCCGGCGCTGGCGGGCGGCGGTCTCCTGGTCTTCCTGTACGTCCTGTCGGACTTCGGCGCCGTCTCGATCCTGCGGGCCGACACCTTCACCAGAGCCGTGTTCGTCTCGTTCGACCTGGGTTTCGACCGGACCGGCGCCCTGGTCCTGTCGACCACGCTGGTGCTGGTCACCGTGGTCGTCCTGACCGCCGAGACGTTCGGCCGACGCAGGGGCGCCCGGCACACCGCCGCCTCGGGACGGCCCCCGCTGAGGCTGCACGTGCCGCCGGTCCCGGTGATCGCCGCGTTCGGCGCGGTGGCGGCGCTGGCGCTGGGCGTCCCGGCGGTCAGCCTGGCCCGGCGGATGGCCGAGGGGGTGTCCCGGCCGGGCCCCGAGATTCTCGACGCGGTCTGGGGTTCGCTGTCGTTCTCCGCGCTCGGCGCCGGGCTGACCATGCTGCTGGCGCTGCCGCTCGGGCTGCTGACCGCCAAGGCGCCCGGCCCCGCCGCCACGCTGCTCGACCGTCTCGGCTATCTGGGCCACGCGCTGCCCGGGGTGGTCATCGGCCTGTCGCTGGTGTCCTTCGGGGTCGGGGTCGCCTATCCGCTGTACCAGACGACGTGGCTGCTCGTGGTGGCGTACACGACCCTGTTCCTGCCCTTGGGAAGCGCGGCGGTCGCGGGCGCGGCGGCGCTCGCCCCGCCGGTGCTGGAGGAGGTGGCCCGCTCCCTCGGGAAGGGCCCGCTCGCGGTCCTGCGCACGGTGACGCTGCCGCTGACCCTGCCCGGGATCGGCGCGGGCGCCGCGCTGGTGTTCCTGACCTGCATGAAGGAACTCCCGGCGACCCTGCTGCTGCGCCCGACCGGCGCCGAGACCCTGACGACCCGGCTGTGGACCCACACGACCGTGGGCGCCTACGCCGCCGCCGCGCCCTACGCCGCCCTGCTCGTCGTCCTGTCGTCGCTGCCCACGTGGCTGCTCACCCGGAGGTCCCTGCCATGAGCCGCCTCGAACTCCGCGGCCTGACCAAACGCTTCGGCCCGGTCACCGCCCTCGACGACGTCGGCCTCATCGTCTCCTCCGGCACCCTGCTGGCGGTCCTGGGCCCGTCGGGCTGCGGCAAGACCACCCTCCTGCGCTGCGTGGCCGGCTTCGAACGCCCCGACGCGGGCGAGATCATGGTCGACGACCACCCGATCCCGGCCGCGATACCCCCTGAGCGCCGCAAGATCGTGGTCGTGCCACAGGAGGGCGCCCTGTTCCCCCACCTGCCGGTACGCGAAAACGTCGAATACGGCCTCACCCGCTCGGAGCGCCGCTCGGGCCGGGCCTTGGAGGTTCTGGAACTGGTCGGCCTGGCCGGATACGGCGACCGGATGCCCCACCACCTGTCGGGTGGCCAGCGCCAGCGCGTCGCCGTGGCCAGGGCCCTCGCCCCCAGACCGTCCCTGATCCTCCTGGACGAACCCTTCAGCGCCCTCGACGCGACCCTGCGCACCGAGATGCGGGAGGAGATCAGAGCCGCCCTCCACGACGACGGCGCCACCGGCATCCTGGTGACCCACGACCAGGGCGAGGCCCTGTCGATGGCCGACGAGGTCGCGGTCATGCGCGACGGGAGGGTCGTTCAGTGCGCGCCGCCTGCGGTGGTCTACCGCGAACCTGCCGATACGTGGGTGGCGGGCTTCGTGGGCGAGGCGGTGTTCGTGCCGATGGGGCCTGAGGTGGCCATGATCCGGCCGGAACAGATCAGGATCACGTTCGGCGGCGTGGAGGCAGAGGTCCTGGGCCACACCTTCCACGGGCACGACGCGACGGTGCGGCTGCGCCTGGCCGACGGGGGTGAGGTGGTGGCCCGGGTGCCGGGGCACCTGGTTCCGGCGACGGGGGGACGGGTCGGTGTCGTGATCGACGGACCGCTCCGGACCTATCCGGGACGGGTCCAAGAGGGCCCGCCCGGCATTCTGGCCGGTTCACAGATCATCGACATGGCCTAAGGAGTCCGGCCGGAATCTCGCGTTCTGTGACCTCCCGATCTGAGCAGGCGCTCAAGATCGGCCTTCAGCTGTTCCTCCTCGATCCGGTATTCATCCAGGTGCTTGAGGAGATGCGCCTCGATGACGGACACCGAAGCATCGGCGGGCGGAAAATCGTCCAGGGCGGAGCACGTGAACGCAGGGGATTCCGTCCTCGAAGTGAACATTGGGACCGATGTCCGCTGAAGAGACTTCAGTAACGAGCGGCCGGCGATGGACGCCCTTCGACGGGTGGATCTGCAGGTCATCGCCCACGTGGCGCAGCCGAGGAAGCCGAGTGCCGTGCCCAGTTTGAAGAGCTTGCCGGGCCGGTCGTCGATCAGGGCGGTCAGCTCCTCCGCCCGGCCTTCGGCGAGTTCTGGATCTTCGAACTGCCACCGAGCGGCGACTCTGACGCATTTCCGGGCCAGCCACGGTGAGACGTCGCACATCTCGTTGACCGCCAGCGAGACGACGACACCGATGACGAACTCGATCATCGGGCGTCCCCGAGCCCACGAAGCCACGACAGAGAACGGAAGCCGAGAACCGGCCTGGTCCGGCAGAACTCGGGACGACGCTCACGGAGAAGGGCACCGGCCGCGGGTACCGCTTCGCCCGTCAGCTTGTAGAACCTCTTCCGAGGACTCGACTGGTCGTCGTCGAGCTCTTCCCAGCGCCACTCGACCCAGCCGCGCTGCGCCAGCCGGTCGAGCACCTTGTACACGGTGGGCCCCGCCCGATGCGTCTCTTTCATGATCGCCCACCCGTGCAGTTCCTCTCCCCCGGCGGACGCGCGGTAGAGCGCTTCCAGGACGTCCAGGGTCGGCTGGGTGATGCGGTCGAGATCTTGAAGCATGCCACTTATCGTACATAGGTGAAATAAGAGCATTGACTGTAGATTGCCCAGATTTGGGCCGGGACTCTAGTTAGAGTACGAACATGGGTGTGCCACGCATGACCCTCCAGACGCAGCTTGTCCTGCGAACGCTCCTTGAGCATCCGGATCATGAGATGTACGGACTGGAGATCTGCCACGCGGCCGGACTCGCTCCAGGGACGATCCAGCCGATCCTGGCGCGGCTGGAAGGCGTCGGCTGGCTGGAGTCCCGGTGGGAGGACGTCGATCCCCACGAGGCGGCCCGGCCGAGGCGGCGGTACTACGGCTTCGCGCCGAGCGGGGCCGACAAGGCCAGGCAGGCACTCGAAGCGGCCCGGTCGCGGAACACCTCGGGAGGCCCCTGGCTTCTCCGTCCGGGTGGTGCGAGTTGACCGACGCCGCAGCATCCATGAACAGCCCCCACCACGTCATCGGGGGCTACTACCGGCGCGCGGTCGCCCTCCAGAGCATTCACTACTCCATCGGTGAAGTCGGCCGGGAGATCGTCGCCGACCTGCGCAGGATCAGGACTCCGCGCGATTTCCGGCCGCTGAAAATCCAGAAGGCGACGGCCGGTCTTCTGTGGGGCCTCAGGGAATATGAGAGCGAGGTCCGTCGCCTCGCCGTGGACCTGAAGGTCGGCGCGTCGATGATCGACGGCTACAGCACCGAACTCCTTCGCGCGGCGAATCTCGCGGAACAACTGGTCGGATCAGCCGTGACCAGCAGCGACTCCCTCCGGGCGCTGAACGGGATGCTGGAGTTCGTCGTATCGGGCGCGACCAATCTGGACCTGTCGTCCGGGCTGGCCTCGGTCACCGCCTTCACCATCGCCCTGTCGCGGGAGATCAATCAGTTCAACGGCCAGGAGATCCTCAAGACCCTCGACACGTGCTACCAGGAGGCCGTCCGGCAGGCCGACGAGAAGGCGATCGACGTCGAGACCGAGTCATCCGGCGACTCGATGAAGCCCGATGGTCTCGCCATGTCGCTCGTGCGATTCATGCTCAAGGTGCTGCCCTCGGTCTATCGCCATCGATATTCAGAGGAACTGCGCGGCGAACTCCACGCGCTGGCCACCGCAGGCGCCACGCGGGCGATGCAGATCATCTACATGCTTCAGCAGATCTCCCGGGTGGTCCAGCTCCGAACCGCCCTGCACACACCCGACCGACCCAGGTTCCACCGGTTGCGGCAGTCGGCGTGCTGGATCCTCGAATCGACCGTCCGCACCTGGTCCGTCACCGTGGTGCTGCTGTTCTGGGGCGGCGCGGAGACGGCCACCGACACCGGCATGGGTGCGGCGATCGTGTTCGTCGTCAGCGGCGCCGCGGCCTACGGCACCGGGGTCTCCTACCTGCGAAACCGATGGAACGTCCAGGTCAAACGGCCTGATCGCGAAGACTCGTGATCGACGTGTCTATTCGGGCCGCGCCTTGGACGGCTGCACCCGCTTGGGCTCCCCCGGCATCTTCGGATAGTTGGGCGGATAGGGCATGTCCCCCCGCCCATCCTTCTCGTACACCTCAAGCAAGCCCGTCAGATCGCACGCCACCTCATCGATCCCCTCATGAGGATCGCCGATATTCGCGAACCGCCCCGGCATCGTCCGCAGCGTGAAATCGGCCGGGTCACACGACTCCAGTTCCTCCCACGTCACCGGCGCCGACACCTGCCCGTCAGGCCGGGCCCGCACGGAGTAAGCAGCAACGACCGTCCGGTCGAGGGCGTTCTGGTTGAAGTCGATGAAGACGCGTTCCCCCCGCTCCTCCTTCCACCACGCCGTGGTGGCCAGGTCGGGGATCCGCTTCTCGACCTCCCGGGCGAACCCGATGCCCGCGTATCGAACCTCGGTGAACGTCCACCGAGGCTGGACCCGGACCGTGATGTGGATCCCCCGATTCCCCGACGTCTTGGGAAACCCCGTCAGCCCCAGGTCGGCGAGCACCTCGCGGGCCGTGAAGGCGACACGACGCGCTTCGTCGAAGCCGGTCCCGGGCTGGGGGTCGATGTCGATGCGGAGTTCGTCGGGGTGGTGGAGGTCGGGGACCCTGGCCGCCCACGGGTGGAAGTCGATCGTGCCGAGGTTCGCGCACCACGCGATGCCGGCCACCTCGGTCGGGCGGAACGCGTCGGCGGTGCGGCCCGACGGGAAGTGGACCTCGGCGGTCTGCAGCCAGTCGGGGTGCTTGGGCATGCGCTTCTGGTAGATCGCGTCGGTCTGGACGCCGTCGGGGTGGCGCTTGATGTAGGTCGGGCGGTCGCGGACCGCGCGCAGGATGCCGTCGCCGACGCTCAGGTAGTACTCCACCAGGTCGCGCTTGGTGGCGGCGATGTCCGGGAAGTAGACCTTGTCGGGGTTGGTGACCTTGACGGTCCGGTCCCCGGCCTCGATTTCGATGAACGGCGAAGGCATGTTCGAACCCTACCCACTGGGAAGGTTCCGCCCTCCTGATCGGTTGAGTCAGGTGAAAACCCGTCCAGAAAAGGCTGGTGGCTATGAACAAGGTCATGAAGACGGACGCCGAGTGGCGAGTCCAGCTCAACCCCGAGGAGTACCGGGTGTTGCGGCAGGCGGGCACCGAGCGGCCCTTCACCGGGGAATACGTCGACACCAAGACCGAGGGCGTCTACTCGTGCCGCGCCTGTGGCGCCGAGTTGTTCACCTCGGACACCAAGTTCGAGTCGCACTGTGGCTGGCCCTCGTTCTACCAGCCCAGCGCCGCCGACCACGTGACCCTGATCGAGGATCGCAGCCTCGGGATGGTGCGCGTCGAGGTGCGCTGCGCGACCTGTGACTCTCACCTGGGGCACGTCTTCCACGGCGAGGGTTACCCAACCCCCACCGACGACCGCTACTGCATCAACTCGGTCGCGCTGAACCTCAGCCCTTCGGCTTCGGGTAAGTAACCCGGCAGTCGTCGTCCTTCGGGCCGAGGATGTTGGCCAGCACCGGGTTGCCGTTGCCCCCGGTGCGGGCCTGGACGAACACGACCCGCTTCTCCACCCCGAGTTCGGCCAGATACTGCATGCCCCGCTCGCACAGCCTGAGGGCGGCCGGCGAGTTGTCGTTCGACTCGGGCAGGTCGGTGTAGATGCGCAGGTAGGTGCCGCTGGTGCGGATGTCGGTGATGTGCTCGTGGGTCTCGTCGGCCCACCGCTCGTCGAAGTAGGCGAGGGCGTCCTTGTCGGAGTACTTCGACTCCTTGCGTTCCTTCTTCTCTTTCTCCGCCGTCGACGGCGCCCGGACCGCCGGAGCGGCCGTCGGCGCGGCGGGCTCCTCGATGGACGCGGTGCGGACGGGTGCCTGCTCCCCGCGCGTCGCGAGAAGCGGCACCACGACGGCCGTCACGCCGAGCCCCAGGCACGAGACGCCGACGACCACTTCGGTGGCGCGCGACCGTGACCTGCGGCGTTTCCCCGTGGATCGTGCCATATTCATCATTTGCCCACGAGTATGCCAACAACTGGTGCCTTACGGCAGCGCGTTGACGAGTTCGGTCACGGGCTTGCGCGAACCGGTGTAGAAGGGGATCTCGATGCGGGTGTGCTCCCTGGCCTTGGCACCGCGCAGGTGCCGCATGAGGTCGACGATGCGGTGGAGCTCGTCGGCCTCGAACGCCAGCATCCACTCATAGTCGTTGAGCGCGAAGCAGGCGACCGTGTTGGCGCGCACGTCGGGGTAGTCGCGGGCCATCTGGCCGTGCTCGGCGAGCATCGCCCGGCGCTCTCCGTCGTCGAGCAGATACCACTCGAGCGAGCGCACGAACGGGTAGACGCACACGAAGCCGCGCGGCTCCTCCTCGGCCAGGAAGGCCGGGATGTGCGACTTGTTGAACTCGGCCGGGCGGTGCAGCGCCATCGCCGACCACACCGGCTCGCTGGCCCGGCCGAGCGCCGTGCGGCGGAACCGGGAGTAGACCTCCTGAAGGTCTTCGGGGGTCGGGGCGTGCCACCAGAACATGAAGTCGGCGTCGGCGCGGAACCCGGCCACGTCGTAGGCGCCGCGGGTCACCACGTCTTTGCCCGCCGACTGGTCGAAGAGTTCCTGCACCTCTTCGGCCACGGCGTCGCGTTCGGCCGGGAGGCCGTCGCGCAGCCGGAAGACCGACCACATGGTGTAGCGGATCACATTGTTGAGGTCACGCGCCTTGAGCCGCGGGGTGCCGTCCGTCATGCCGCCATTCTGCCCGGGGATCCAGGTGGTCGAGAATCCGGGCGGCCGCCGCGCGGGCCGTCGCCGCCGTCGCGGGGATGCCCAGGCCGTCGTACGCCGCCCCGCAGACCGCCAGACCCGGAACCGCGGCCACCGCGGCGCGGATGCGGGCGACGCGGTCGTTGTGGCCGACGTCGTACTGCGGGAGGGCGCCGCCCCAGCGGGTGACCCGGGTGTCGACCGGGAGGCCGCGTACACCCATGATCTCGGTCATCTCGTTCATGGCCAGGGTGATCAGCTCGGTGTCGTCGCGCTGGAGGAGGCGCTCCTCGCCGATGCGGCCGACCGAGCAGCGGACGAAGACGTAGCCGTGGCCGCCCAGGTGGGGCCATTTGACGCTGGAGAAGGTGACGGCCTTGACCGCGCGGCCCTCGACGGGCGGGGTGAGGTAGCCGCTGCAGGCGGGGAGCTGCGGGAACGCGTCGATCGGGTAGGCCAGCGTGACGATGGCCATGCTGGCGTACTCGATGCGGGCGAGCTCGGCGGCGGCCTTGGGCACCTCCTTTTCGAGGAGGCGGGCCGCCGGGGTCGCCGGGACGGCCACCACGACCGCGTCGGCGTCCATGACGTGCTCGTCGCGGGTGGGGCCGGTGATGAGCTGCCAGCCGGCGGGCGTACGGGACAGTTCCCGCACCATCACGCCGGTGCGGACCTCGGCGCCGGACGCGGCGGCCAGCGCGGGCGGCAGGCTCCCGAGACCGCCCTTCAGCGAGGTGAAGACGTGGCCCGCGGTCGCGGGCGCGGCGCCCGCGATGCCACGGGCGGCCCGCAGCAGCGACGACTCCGACCGCGCGGCGGCGGCCACCGCCGGCATGGTCGCCTCCAGCGAGAGCCGGTCGGCGTAACCCGCGTAGACGCCGCCGAGCAGCGGCTCGACCAGCCGGTCGACCACCTCGTCGCCCATGCGCGCCCGCACGTAGGACCCCACCGAGACGTCGGTCGTCACGAGCGTCGCCGGGAGCACCTGGTCGAGCGGCACCCGGGCCAGCCCGGCGGGCGACAGCACTCCTGATCGGGCCAGCGCCACCAGATCGGACGGCACGCCCATGACCTGCCCCTTCGGCATCGGCCGCAGCTCCCCCCGGGACAGCAGGGACGCCCCGGTCGTACCGGGATCGACCAGATCGCCGCCGAGCCCGGCCACCCGGGCGAGTTCGATGCCCTCGGGACGGCGGGCCAGCATCGACTCGGCACCCGCGTCGACCGGCACCCCGGCCACATCGGTGGCGACGAGCTTGCCGCCGATCCGGGCCGCGCCGTCGAGCACGGTCACCCGGACGCGGTCGTTCTTGAGGTGCCAGGCCGCGGTCAGACCGGCGATGCCGCCGCCCACGACGACGACGTGAAATCGCTGCATGAGGATCACCCTAAGGCCGTGACTGCATCGTGACGCGGAGCCCAAAACCGGTGAGGCCCGGGGAACGTCAATGGTGCATGAGCACCTTGCGAACACGTGCGATGGCGCCGCTGCTCCTCGCGGCGTTCTTCCTGACCGCATGCGGCGGGGCCGAACCGATGAGCGGCGAGGCCGCGAGTGCCCCGGCCGCCGCCGCGGCCCCGAGGGACGGCTCGGCATCGGGCGGCTCCTTCAGCTCCGAGTCCGACCAGCAGGCCAATGCGGTGCCCGAAGCGGCCCCCGCGGCCGGCCAGAAGGCGCCCCCCGGCACCACCGCCACCAATATCGCGATGGCCCCCGCCGATCGCGCGATCATCTACACGGCCGAGATGACGGTCCGGGCCAAGGACGTGTCCGCCGCCCTCGACAAGGCCAAGGCCATGGTCACCGAGTCGGGCGGTTACGTCGCGGAGGAGCGCTCCAACTCCTCGTCGTCCCGCCAGGAGTCGACGATCACGTTCAAGATCCCGCCGGCGCAGTATCCGGGCACGATCGGCCGCCTGGGCAAGGAACTCGGCACCACCGAGTCGCTGCACCAGGGCACCGAGGACGTCACCGGCGAGGTCGCCGACGTCGCCGCCCGGGTGAAGTCGGCCGAGGCGGCGGTGGCGCAGTTCCGCACGCTGCTGAGCAAGGCCGAGAAGATCGGCGAGATCATGGACATCGAGCGGGAGATCCAGTCCCGCACCGCCGACCTGGAGGCCCTCCAGGCCCGGCAGAAGTCCCTGACCGAGCAGACCGGCATGGCCACCGTGACGGTCACCCTCATCGGCCCGTCGGCGCCCCCGGTCGAGCGGCCGAAGGAGGACGAGACGGGCTTCCTCGCCGGTCTCAAGGCGGGCTGGGACGGCCTGGTCAAGTTCGCCGACGGGCTGGCGACGATCCTCGGCGCGCTGCTTCCGTGGCTGGTCGTGCTGGGTGTGCTCTTCGTGATCGCGCTGCCGTTCTGGCGGCGGATGCGGCGGCGTCAGGAGGCGGTGCCGACGACCCCCTTCGTCGAGCAGGTCGCCGAGCCGTCGGAGCGGCCGCTAGTCGAAAAGGAATGACCTCCAGTGCGGCGGTCCGGCGTCGCGGGATCCGTACCAGCCCTGCTGGTTGCGGAGCCGGGCGTCGGACCACAGCAGCACCCACGAGGCGTGGCTCGGCATGAGGTGCCGGTCGCTGGGGTTGTAGACGACGAACTCCCTGGTCCCGAACGCGTCGAAGAAGAACCTGGGGAGTTCGAAGGAGATGTTGTACGACTCGCCGCCCTTCGCGTAGCGATAGCGGTCGACGCCCCGGACCCCCGGGCGGTAGTCGGGCCAGACGGCGTTCAGCGCGTCGGGATAGACGCCGTGGTCGGCGTGGCTCCGCTCGACCGCGGCGATCATCTCCCCCGCGTTCGCGATCGCGGTGGCGCGGGCGAAGTCGGTCAGCGGCCGGTCGAGCGCGGCCTGCCCCGCCAGCGCGACGAGCGGCAGCACCACGAAGAAGACCGGCGCGGGCCGCCGGGCCAGCACCACCACCCAGAGCGCCAGCGACGCCAGCCCGAGCAGCGGCCCGAACTCGGCCGCCCCCGCCGCCGACACCGCCAGGGCGGTGATCGCCAGGGCGGCCGTCTGGGCGATCCGCCAGAACCGGTTCCGTGGCCGGATGAGCAGCGGCACGCTCGTCACCACGGCCAGGAGACCGACCGCGCCGAAGATCTGCACCAGGATCGACAGGGGCATCGCCAGCGTGTCGTGTCCGCCGGGCAGGAAGGGCGAGGCGATCAGCAGGAGGAGTGTCGCCGAGAGAAGGACCGCCCGCATGGGGTCACGGTAGCTCCCGCGTCATGAAGACGCTCAGCGGATCGCGCCGGTATCCGGCGAAGGGTTCGCAGTAGGTGAAGCCGAACTTCTCGTACAGGGACCTGGCCGGTGCGAAGAAATCGGCCGACCCCGTCTCGAGGCTCAGCCGGGTGAACCCTTCGCGCGCCGCCTCGGCGATGATGTGGGCGAGCAGCAGCGACGCGACCCCGCCGCGCTTGCGCGCGACGGCGGTCCGCATCGACTTCACTTCCGCGTGTACGTCACTGAGCGCCTTGATCGCCCCGCAACCGACGATCACGCCCTCGTCGCGGACCGACCAGAAGGTCACCTCGGGGCGCCGCAGGCCGTCGAGATCGAGGGCGTGCTTGCTCTCGGGCGGCGTGATCGCCCGCATCTCCCGGACGTGTTCCTCCAGGAAGGCCGCGATCTCCGGCCCCGAGAGGTCGTCGACCACGATCTCCATTTAACGCGCGCTGTATTCGTGGACGAACTCGGTCAGCCTGGCGACCTGGTTCGGGTCGGTCGACGGGAGCACGCCGTGGCCGAGGTTGAACACGTGGCCCTCGGCCGCGCGACCGGCATCGATGATCGCGCGGGCGCGCTTCTCGACGGCCTCCCACGGCGCCAGCAGGATCGCCGGGTCGAGGTTGCCCTGGAGCGCCTTGCCCGCGCCGACGCGCTTCGCCGCCTCGTCGAGCGGCACCCGCCAGTCGACGCCGACGACGTCGGCCCCGGCCTCACCCATGAGCGGCAGCAACTCGCCGGTGCCGACCCCGAAGTGGATGCGCGGAACGCCGAGCTCTTCGAGCCCGGCGAAGATCCTGCTCGTGTACGGCAACACGAACTCGCGGTAGTCGGCGGGCGCCACCGCCCCGACCCACGAGTCGAACAGCTGGAGCGCGGAGGCGCCGGCGTCGGCCTGGATCTTGAGCCAGGCCAGCGTGATGGTGGTCAGCCGGTCCATCAGGGCGTGCCAGAGGTCGGGGGCGCCGTACATCATCGACTTGGTGTGGTCGTGGTTCTTCGAGGGCCCGCCCTCGATGAGGTAGGACGCGAGGGTGAACGGCGCACCGGCGAACCCGATCAGCGGGGTCGAGCCGAGCTCCCTGGTCAGCTCGGTGACCGCCTCGGTGATGTAGGGCACGTCGCCGGGCTCGATCGGGCGCAGGCGCGCGATCCCGGCCTCGTCGCGGATCGGCTCGGCGACCACGGGGCCCACGCCGGGCTTGATGTCGAGGTCGATGCCGATGGCCTTCAGCGGCACCACGATGTCGCTGAAGAAGATGGCCGCGTCGACGCCGTAGCGGCGGACCGGCTGCATCGTGATCTCCACGACCAGGTCGGGGGTCGCGCACGCGGCGAGCATCTCGGTGCCCTCGCGGACCTTGCGGTATTCGGGCAGTGAACGCCCGGCCTGACGCATGAACCAGACGGGCGTGTGGGGCACGGCCTGACGGCGGCAGGCCAGCAGGAAAGGCGACTCGGCCAGCTGGGGATTCACCTGACCAGAGTCCCACGGAGATGGGCCGGTCCGCGCCACGACCCCGGGTACAGAGCCACCCAATGATCGGTATCGTTGGGCCCTCGCGACACCCGGGTCAAACGCCTCGCGAGCGCCGCTCTAGGCAAAGTGTTCGCCAAATGGGGCTCCGGCATCGATTCCAATACCACTTTCGAGACACGCCGAGCGCGATGCGGGGTTTTGTCGGCGCGACGTGCCACCGTCGGACGCACCGGTTCCGATGAAAGGGCGATGACTTCGATGTGGAGTTCCCCCGAACACCGCACTGAGCGCTGTGCCTCCTGCGACACCGAGCGAGAGTTCGCACAGCCGCCCTGCGAGGAGGGTCACGAGGTGTGCCCCGAGTGGTCGTGCGTGCAGTGCGGGAGCGCCTTGTTGTTCGAGGTGGGTTCACAGCGCGCTCTTGTGGTGGCGGCGGCTTGATCACCACCCATGACCACGACGACCTCCCCCCTGCTCCGTCTCGTCCCGCGACCCGCCTGCGCGCCCGTCATGTCGACCGGTGACCGCCCGGGGCCGCCCGAGGCGTTCGCCCGCGCCCTGGCGACGCTGCGCCCCGCGACCGTACGCCCCGAGATCGAGCTCGAAGACATCCCGGCTCCGCAGCGGCTGGCCCCCTATTCGGGCGCCGTGGGCGCGTCGGTCTACCGCGACGACGACGAACTGGCCATGGGCCGGTTGATCATGCTGTTCGACCCCGACGGCCAGCGTGGGTGGGAGGGTCCGTTCCGGCTGGTCGCCTACGTCCGCGCCGACATGGAGCCGGAGATCACCTCCGACCCCCTGCTCGGCCCGGTGGCGTGGAGCTGGCTGACCGACGCGCTGGAGACCCACGGCGCGGGCTTCGCCGCCGCGGGAGGTACGGTTACGAGAGCGGTGTCGGAGGGTTTCGGGAACAAGGACAACGATCCCGTCACGACCGAGCTGGAACTGCGCGCGTCATGGTCGCCGCTCGACGAGGATCTTTCCGCGCACGTCGCCGCCTGGTGCGACCTGATGTGCATCGCCGCCGGGATACCCCCCCTGCCGCCCGACGTCACGGCCCTGCGGCCGAGACGCACCGAAGAAGAGACAGACCGGAAGACCAGTACGTGACCGATGAGACAGCCGTTCAGCCTCTGCTGGAACCACGCGAAGGGATTCCGCCCGTCATAGCGGAGGCCGCCGACCTGACGGCGGCCGTAGCCGCGTTCGCGGGCGGAACAGGCCCGGTGGCCGTCGACGCCGAGAGGGCGTCCGGCTACCGCTACAGCGGCCGGGCCTACCTCGTGCAGCTCCGGCGCACGGGCAGTGGGAGCGCGCTCATCGACCCGATCGCCTGCCCCGACCTGTCCGGCCTCGACGCCGCGCTGTCCGGCGCCGAGGTCGTGCTCCACGCGGCCACGCAGGACCTGCCCTGCCTGGCCGAAATAGGCTTCCGCCCGCGCCGGCTGTTCGACACCGAGCTGGCCGGCCGGCTGCTCGGCTACGAACGCGTCGGCCTCGGCACCATGGTCGAGGTCGTCCTGGGCTTCGGCCTGGTGAAGGGCCACTCGGCCGCCGACTGGTCGACCCGCCCCCTGCCCGAAGACTGGCTCCGCTATGCCGCCCTCGACGTCGAGGTCCTCATCGAGCTGCGCGACGCCCTCCACGCCGAGCTGACCGAGACCGGCAAACTCGACTGGGCGATGGAGGAGTTCTCCGCCATCCTCACCGCCCCCGCGCCCCCGCCCCGCACCGACCCGTGGCGCCGCACCAGCGGCATCCACCGGGTGCGCGCGCTGCGAGGGCTGGGCGTGGTCCGCGAACTGTGGAACCTCCGCGATTCCCTGGCGAGGGAGACCGACCTGGCACCCGGCCGGGTGCTTCCTGATTCGGCGATCGTGCAAGCGGCCTTGGACCAGCCCAAGACGACCAAGGCGCTGACCGAGATCGCCCCCTTCACGGGCCGCAGCGCCCGCCGCCACCTGCGCGAATGGCTCGCGGCCATCACACGCGGCCGCACGATGGCGGAAACCGAACTCCCCCAGCCCCTGGGCCCCGGCGACGGCCCGCCTCCCGCGAACCGCTGGGCCGACCGCGACCCGGCCGCCGCCAAGCGATTGGCCGCCGCCCGCGCGGTCGTCGCGGCCTTGGCCGACGAACACCGCATGCCGACGGAGAACCTGTTGCAGCCTGATGCCGTTCGTCGGCTGACCTGGGAACCTCCGGCGGAGCTGGACGAGGAGACGGTGGCCGAGCGGTTGCGCGCGCTGGGCGCCCGCGAGTGGCAGATCGGCCTGGCCGCGCATCCGATGTCCCGCGCGCTGCAACGGTTGGAGACCAAGGGCGAGGTCTGACGCCACCGCTCGCGATCAGCCCCAAGGCGGCGTCGGAGGGAGCGCAGAGACGGCGGCCTACCAACAGGTCGCCGATCGGAGCTCGTCCGCAAGCACCCGCTCAAGAGCCGGATCTCGCCCGCGCAGATATGCCGAAATTTCGGGCGGCTCTCGGGGCTGTAGGTGGAACCCGGGCCTAAGAACGAGCCGCTCACCCAAGCGGTTTCTCCCGCTGGTACCTGCAGGTGGGGGCACCTGCGCATATGCCGAAATTTCGGGCAGCTCTCGGGGCCATCGGTGGAACCCGGGTCCAAGAGTGAGCCGCTCACCCAAGCGGTCTCTCCCGCTGGTACCGACAGGTCGGGATGCCCGCTCATATGCCGAAATTTCGGGCGGCGCCCCGCCGCCCGAAGGGGGAACACCGGCCCAAGAGCTCCTGACAAAATGAAGCCAGCCGAACCCGGCGCCGGTGCGGCGAAATGCGTGACCTGCATCGGCGGCGCTTGGTAACGGCGAGGCGCCTGGCACCCTCGCCATTTTGTTAGGGCCCCGTAGGGCGCAACTACGCCACCGCGCTCCAGAGAAGAGAGCGAGCCGCTCACCCAAGCGGCCTCGCCCGCAGATACCGGCAGGTCGGCGCGCCTGCGGATATGCCGAAATTTCGGGCGGCGCCCCGCCGCCCGAAAATCGGAAACCCTCGGCTACGAGCGGAGCCAGACCGCCGTGTCCTGGGGCAGGCCACCTTCGAGCGGACCGCTCGAAAGAATGACCTCGCCGGTCACCGGGATCGTTTCGGCCGACAGGTTGACCACGCAGGTGAAACCGTCCCCACGTGTGAAGGCGATCACCTCGTCGCCTTGGTCGAGCCACGTGAAGGCACCCCCGCGCGGCCGGGCCGCGATAGCGTGCTTGTAGAGGTTCAGGGTCGAGTCGGGGTCCGACTGCTGGGCCTCCACGGTCAGCCCGCCCCAGTTGGTCGGCTGGGGTAGCCACGTCGACTCCCCCTCCGTGAAGCCGTAGGGCTTGGTCGTACCGGACCAGGGAATCGGCACCCGGCAGCCGTCGCGGCCAAGGCGGGCGCCGCCCGTGCGGTGGAAGACGGGGTCGTCGCGGAAGCCGTCGGCGATGTCGATGACCTCGGGCAGGCCCAGCTCCTCGCCCTGGTAGACGTAGGCCGACCCGGGCAGCGCCAGCAGCAGCAGCGCCGCCGCGCGGGCCCGCCGGGTTCCGACGACCAGGTCGACGTCGAGGTCGCGGGTGGCCAAGGGGCCGCCGCCATAACGGGTCACCGGCCGGACCACGTCATGGTTACTGATCACCCAGGGGGCGACGACGTCCGATTCAGCCGCCAGGCCGATGGAGGTCGTGATGGTGTGTTTCAGGGCGGCGGCGTCCCAGGCGGTCTGGAACAGGAAGAAGTTGAAGGCCTGCGGCATGCCGCCCGGCCGGAAGTAGGGCTCCAGGTGGGTGATCTCGGTGCCCCAGAACTCGCCGACCGCCGTGCGCTCGCCGGGGAAGACGTCGGGCGAGTACGAGTCGAGGATCGCCCGCCACGACGCGTAGTGCCCGATCAGTTCGGGCCGGTGGAACCACGGCGACGGCCGGTCGGAGGGCGCCGGGTCGAGCACATCAGGCAGCGCCGGGTCCTTGAACAGCCCGTGGGCCACGTCGACCCGCAGGCCCGCCACGCCCCGGTCGAGCCAGAACCGGATGACCTTCTCGAACATCGCCGGCACGGCCGGGTTGTGCCAGTTGAAGTCGGGCTGGGAGGAGTCGAATAGGTGCAGGTACCACTGGCCGTCGGGGACCTGGGTCCACGCGGAGCCGCCGAAGATCGACTGCCAGTTGTTGGGTTCGTCGCGGAACATGAACAGGTCGCGCTCGGGGCTGCCCGGACCGGCCTCCAGCGCCGCCTGGAACGCGGGATGGGCCGACGAGCAGTGGTTCGGGACGATGTCGACGATCACCCGGATGCCATGAGTGGCCGCCGCCGCCACGAAGGCGTCGAAGTCGGCGAGGGTGCCGAAGCGGGGGTCGACGTCGCAGTAGTCGGCGACGTCGTAGCCGCCGTCGGCGAGGGGCGAGGGGTAGAAGGGCGAGAACCAGACGGCCTCCACGCCCAGATCGGCCAGGTAGGGCAGGCGGGCCAGCGCCCCGGCGAAGTCGCCGGTGCCGTCACCGCCACCGTCGGCGAAGCTCCGGGGGTAGATCTGGTAGACAACGGCGTCACGCCACCACTGACTCAACGCGTACTCCCTTTTGGCTGGTCGTTTGCCTAGTTAACCAGACCCCTTGCCCTCGGGGTGAGGGCTGACATACCGTGCGGAAAGCGCTTTCCACTGAAGGAGGACCGCATGGCCGAGCTGGGCGTGGTGATGAACGGGGTCACCGGGCGGATGGGATACCGGCAGCACCTGGTGCGGTCGGTGCTGGCGATCAACGCCGAGGGCGGGGTGACCCTGGCCGACGGCTCCCGCGTGAAGCTGCGGCCGGTCCTCGTCGGGCGGAGCGAGGCCAAGCTCAAGGACCTCGCCGCCAAGCACGACATCGCCGACTGGACCACCGACCTCGACGCCGCTCTGG
Source organism: Herbidospora sp. RD11066 (assembly GCF_054661255.1). Lineage (NCBI taxonomy): Bacteria > Bacillati > Actinomycetota > Actinomycetes > Streptosporangiales > Streptosporangiaceae > Herbidospora > Herbidospora sp. RD11066. The sequence goes on along the minus strand of NZ_BAAGDO010000008.1, from coordinate 12,382 downwards.
GCGACCCCACGAACACGATCTATTTCGACGCGCAGATCACCCAGGCCCGGGTCGCGGCGACCAAGAAGGCCATCGCGGCCGGCAAGCACGTCTACTGCGAGAAGCCGACCGCCGAGTCGTCGGCAGAGGCCCTCGAACTCGCCGACACGGCCGAGAAGGCGCAGGTCAAGAATGGTGTCGTCCAAGACAAGCTGTTCCTGCCTGGCCTGCTGAAGCTGAAGCGGCTGATCGACGGCGGGTTCTTCGGGCGGATCCTGTCGGTCCGGGGCGAGTTCGGCTACTGGGTGTTCGAGGGCGACTGGCAGGCCGCGCAGCGCCCGTCGTGGAACTACCGGTCCGCCGACGGCGGCGGGATCGTGCTCGACATGTTCCCCCACTGGGCCTACGTGCTGGAGAACCTGTTCGGCCCGGTGACCTCGGTCTACGCCCACGTCACGACCCACATCCCCGAGCGCTGGGACGAACGCGGCCAGTCCTACGAGGCGACCGCCGACGACGCGGCCTACGCCGTGTTCGAGCTCGACGGCGGGGCGGTCGCGCAGATCAACTCGTCGTGGGCGGTCCGGGTGAACCGCGACGAATTGGTGGAGTTCCAGGTCGACGGCACCCACGGCAGCGCGGTGGCCGGGTTGCGCAATTGCCGCGTACAGCACCGAAGCGCCACTCCCAAACCGGTCTGGAACCCCGACCTTCCCGCGACGGCCAGGTTCCGCGAGGGCTGGCAGGAGGTCCCCGACAACACCGAGTTCGACAACGGCTTCAAGGTCCAGTGGGAGAGGTTCATCCGCCACGTCGTCGACGACGAGCCGTTCCCCTACACGCTGCGCTCGGGCGCGCGCGGGGTCCTGCTCGCCGAACTCGGCCTGACCTCGGCGGCCGAGGGCCGCAGAATGCCGGTGGCCCCGTGAAAAGCTTCAAAAGCCGGGTCGTGTACGCCGCCGCGCACGTGGTGGCCGACCCTCTCGCCGACAACACGCCTGGCCGACCGGCCCAGGTCGACTGGGAGGCCACACTGCGCTTCCGGCGCCACCTGTGGTCCCTGGGCTTCCGCGTCGCCGACGCCATGGACACCGCCCAGCGCAACGCCGGCCTCGACTGGACCGCGACGAGGGAACTCATCCGCCTGAGCGCCGCCGAAGCCCCCGACCTGGTGGCCTGCGGCGCCGGAACCGACCACCTGACCGCCCCACACGATCTGAAAGCGGTCCTGGACGGCTATCTGGAGCAGATCGCCACCGTCCAGGAGGCCGGGGCGGGTGTGATCATCATGGCGTCACGGCAGCTCGCGGCGCTAGCGCAGGGCCCCGACGACTATCACGAGATCTACGGCCGCCTGCTGGCCGAGGTCGACCGCCCGGTGATCCTCCACTGGCTCGGCGAGATGTTCGACCCCCACCTGGCGGGCTACTGGGGTTCCCGGGACATCGGTGAGGCCACGGCGTCCTTCCTGGCGCTGATCAGGGAGAACGCCTCGAAGATCGAGGGCGTGAAGGTCTCGCTGCTCGACGAGGACCACGAGATCGCCCTGCGCGCCGCGCTCCCGGAGGGGGTCCGTCTCTACACCGGCGACGACTTCAACTACCCGTCGCTGATCAAATCGGGCTCCCACGCGCTCCTCGGCATCTTCGACGCCATCGCCCCCGCCGCCTCCGCCGCCCTCACCGCCCTCGACGAGGGCGATCTCGACGAGTACGACCGCATCATGGCCCCCACGGTCGACCTGTCCCGGAAGATCTTCGAGGCCCCGACCTTCCACTACAAGACCGGCCTGGTCTTCCTGGCCTGGCTCAACGGCCACCAGGACGCCTTCACCATGATCAACGGCGCCCAGTCGGCCCGCTCGCTCCCCCACCTGATCGAGGTCCACCGCCTGGCCGAACGCGCCGGCCTGATCGCCGACCCCGACCTCGCCGCCGCCCGTCTCCGGTCGCTGATGGCGGTGTACGGCCAGTGACCCTGTCCCTGAACCAGTGGACCACCAAACGCTGGACCGTCCGCGAAGCGGTCGAAGGCTGCGCCCGCCACGGCCTGGAGGCGATCGGCCTGTGGCGCCAGAACGTCGCCGACCAGGGCCTGGCCGAATCGGTGAAACTGGTCCGAGACGCCGGCCTGCGGGTCTCGTCACTGTGCCGAGGCGGCTTCCTGACCAGCGGCGACGCCCTCGACGACAACCGCCGCGCCATCGACGAGGCGGCGGCCCTTGAGGCGTCGTGCCTGGTCATGGTCGTCGGCGGCCTCCCCGGCGTGGTCCCCGGCGAGCCCCTGGGCGACATCTCCCGAGACCTCCCCGCCGCACGGGCCAGGGTCGCGGAGTCCCTCGAGGTTCTCGCCCCCTACGCCGCCGACGCTGGTGCACGCCTCGCGCTCGAACCCCTCCACCCCGTGTACTGCGCCGACCGCGCGGTCCTGTCCACCCTGAAACAGGCCAACGACCTGGCCGAACCCTTCGACAACGTGGGCGTCGTCGTCGACACCTTCCACCTGTGGTGGGATCCAGAGGTCTTCACCGAGATCGCCCGAGCCAAGATCTTCAGCTACCAGGTCTGCGACTTCCTGGTCCCGCTCCCGGCGGATGTCCTGCTGGGCCGGGGCCTGATGGGCGACGGCGTGATCGACTTCGGCCCTTTGACCGAAGCGGTCGTGGCAGCCGGATACGACGGCGACATCGAGGTCGAGATCTTCAACGCAGACGTCTGGGCGAGCGACCCCGACGAGGTGCTGAAAGAGATGATCACCCGGTACGAGAGATGGATCGCACCCAGTCTCGCGCCCCGGGGATGACCTCCTCCAACGGCTCGACCTCCGGATGCCAGGCCTTCTCCCACTCCAGCGACAGCCATCCCGAGTAGTCCCGAAGCAACTCGCCGAAGACGTCCAGCGGCACCTCCCCCAGCCCCATCGGCCGGGGCGTGGTGCCGACGGCATCCTTGATCTGGACATAAGCGAGATGCGGCCCCAACGCCGCCAAGGTGTCGGCAGGCGCTTCCCCGTTGCGCCAGGGATGCAGGATGTCCCAGATCACCCCGGCGGCCTCGGGCCTCCCGAACCGATCGAGCAACGCACCGACGGCGGCGCCAGTAGCCATGTCGTCATGCGTCTCGACCAGGACGCGGGCGTGCGTCTCCCCCGCGACGGCCTGGAGGCGTCGTACAGCAGCATCGAGGTCTGTCCCACCAGGGAAAACCCGCACCCCGAGCGCCCCGAACCGATCGGCCAGCGCAAGCTGCTCCCTCAGTGCAGCGATCACCGGCTCGTCGGGCCCAGGCCTGGCGATCCGGATATATCCACACAGGGAAACCACCTCAAGCCCGGCCTCCCGAGGATCGCAGTCAAGTGGCGCATCCTCATGCAGCCGCAACTCAAGCCCTTCCACCCCATGCCGAACGGCCATGTCAACGGCCTCGGACAGTGGCGCCCCCGGCAGCCCAAGGGTGCTGATGGCGAATCTCATCTCACGCTCCGTCCTGTCCGGGTGCTCGCGATCACGCGGGTGATACCGGCGCCAAGGTCAAAGGCCGCCACCTCATCGCCACTCATCAGCCGAGGCGCTCCCGATCTCCAGCCACGCCGAACCCTCATCAAGCCCGCCCGCTCTCCCTGATCACGTAGAGCCCTGGCCAGCGCGCTTTCTCTGATCACGACCTCGGCCTCCGGACGAACCGATCTTTATCGGGCCCGCACGCTCTCTCTGATCACGACCTCGCCCTCCACGTGGACCACCGACGCGCCCTCCCCCTCGGCCAGAGCCAGCTCGACCGCCCGTGCCCCAAGATCAGCCAGTGGCAACTGGACCGTCGTCAGGGCCGGGACCAGGTCGCGCAAGGTCGAGATGTCGTCGAATCCAGCCAGGGAGATGTCCTCCGGCACCCGGATGCCCCGTTCCCGGAACGCCGCCAGGGCCCCCACCGCCATCACGTCGTTGACCGCGAACACGCACGTCACCCCGGGGTCGATCGACCGCGCCGCGGAATGGCCGCCGTCGCGGTCGAAGGGGCCGTGGATGATCTGCGGGGAGAGACCCGGAAGGGCGCTCGCGAAGCCCTCGCAGCGGTCGGCCGCCGTGATCAGCCGCGGCGGCCCGGCGAGGATCGCGAACTCCCGGTGGCCCATCGCCAGCAGGGATTCGGCCAGGGCGGCGGCGCCCGATCGGTTGGCCACGGCGACGGTGTCCGTACCGAGAAGATCCTGGCCGATGACCGCGACCCGGCCACCTTGCGACCGGTAGCGGTCGAGTTCGGCGCGGAGGCCGGAGGTGGAGGGGTCGTCCATGCGGGAGCCCGCCAGGATCACCGCCCGCGCGCGCTGGGCGCCGAGGGTCGACACGTAGGCGATCTCTTTGGCCGGATCCCGGTGGGTCGTGCCGACCATGACCACCATGCCGTGGGACTCCGCCGCGCGGACCGCCCCGTCGGCGATGGCCGCGAAATAGGGGTCGATCAGGTCGTGGACGACGAGGCCGATCACGTTCCCCGCGCCCCTCGCGAGGGTCTGGGCCGCGACGTTGGTGCGGTAGCCCAGTTCCACGGCGGCCTGTTCGACCTTGGCGCGGAGGCCCGCGCCGACCTGGCGGGCGCTCCCGTTCAGGACGCGTGAGGCGGTCGCGAGCGACACTCCGGCGTGTCGTGCGACGTCTTCGAGCGTGACCACGAGTGACAATCCTCCCGGAAAGCGATTTCCCAGTATGCCGCACCACCGGCTAGTTACTCGCGAGTAGCATTATGGGTGTCAGCCCACGCAATAAGGGAGATACCGTGCCCGCGTCACGTGAAGTCGTCTTCGTCGACGGCGTTCGCACGCCGTTCGGCAAGTCGGGGCCCAAGGGCCTCTACGCCGAGACCAGGGCGGACGATCTGGTCGTCCGCGTCATCCGCGAACTGCTGCGCCGCAACCCGTCGTTGCCGCCCGAGCGGGTCGACGAGGTCGCCATCGCGGCCACCACCCAGATCGGCGACCAGGGGCTCACGCTCGGGCGGTCGGCCTCGATCCTGGCGGGGCTGCCCAAGACCGTCCCCGGCTATTCGATCGACCGCATGTGCGCGGGCGCGATGACCGCCGTGACGACCGTCGCGGGCGGGATCTCCTTCGGCGCCTACGACGTCGCCATCGCCGGTGGCGTCGAGCACATGGGCCGCCACCCGATGGGTGAGGGCGTCGATCCCAACCCCCGGTTCCTGTCCGAGGGCCTGGTCGACGGGTCGGCCCTGATCATGGGCATGACGGCCGAGAACCTGCACGACCGCTACCCCGCGATCACCAAGCAGCGGGCCGACGCCTACGCCGTGCTCTCGCAGGAGCGCGCCGCCAAGGCCTACGCCGACGGCGTGATCCAGCCCGACCTGGTGCCGACGGCCACCCGCAAGGCCGCCGAGGGCTGGGGCCTGGCCACCACCGACGAGGCGATGCGTCCGGGCACCTCCATGGACGGCCTGGCCAAGCTCAAGACCCCCTTCCGCCCCCACGGCAACGTGACGGCGGGCAACGCCTCCGGCATCAACGACGGCGCCACCGGCTGCATCGTCGCCGCCGAGGACGTCGCGGCCGAACTCGGGCTGACGGCCAAGATGCGGCTGGTCTCCTACTCGTTCGCGGGCGTCGACCCCGAGCTCATGGGTGTCGGACCGATCCCCTCGACCGAGCGGGCCCTGCGGCTGGCCGGGCTGAGCATCGGCGACATCGGCCTGTTCGAGATCAACGAGGCGTTCGCCGTGCAGGTGCTGGCCTTCCTCGACCACTTCGGCCTCGCCGACGACGACCCCCGCGTGAACCCCTACGGCGGCGCCATCGCCTACGGCCACCCGCTCGCCTCCAGCGGCGTGCGGCTGATGACCCAGCTGGCGCGCGGCATGGCCGAGCGCCCCGACGTCCGATATGGCATCACCACCATGTGCGTCGGCCTCGGCATGGGCGGCACCGTGATCTGGGAGAACCTGGCATGAGCGAGCTTGTGACGCACGCACTCGTCCGCGACGTCGAGCTTCCCTACGGCGCCGGCACCATGGCGCTGATCACCCTCGACAACGGTGAAGACCACACCAAGCCGAACACGTTCGGCGAGGGCGGCCTCAACGAGCTGAAGAACGCCCTCGACTCCATCGAGAAGCGCACCGATCTGACCGCCGTCGGGGTCACCGGCAAGCCGTTCATCTTCGCGGTGGGGGCCGACCTCAAGGAGGCCGGTTCCATCTCCTCCCGCGAGCAGGCGCACCTGGTGGGGCAGCTCGGCCACGCCGTGTTCCGGCGGCTGGGCGAGCTGGGCATCCCGTCGTTCGCGTTCGTGAACGGCGCCGCGATGGGCGGCGGGCTGGAACTGGCGCTGCACGCGACGTACCGGACGATCTCCTCCGGTGTCCCCGCGGTCGCCTTCCCCGAGTGTTTCCTCGGGCTGGTGCCGGGCTGGGGCGGGACCTACCTGACGCCCCGGCTGATCGGTCCGGAGAAGGCGATCAAGCTGATCATCGAGAACCCGCTGTCGCAGAACCGGATGATCAAGGGTCCGGAGGCCTACGGGCTCGGGCTCGCCGACGCGCTGTTCGAGCCGGCCGACTTCCTGGAGGAGTCGCTGCGCTGGGCCGCCAAGGTGGTCAACGGTGACGTCGTGGTCGAGCGGCCGGGGCATGAGTCCGTCGACTGGGCGCCCGTCGTCGAGCAGGCCCGTCAACTGGTCGACCTGAAACTGCGGGGGGCGGCGCCGGCTCCGTACCGAGCACTGGACCTCATCGAGAAGGCGCGCACCAGCGACCGCGACACCGGTTTCGCGGCCGAGGACGACGCGCTCGCCGACCTCATCATGAGCGACGAGCTGCGCGCCGGGCTCTACGCCTTCGACCTGACCCAGCGCCGCGCCAAGAAGCCGGCCGGGGTGCCGCAGGTGCCCGGCCGGGCGGTCACGAAGATCGGCGTGGTCGGCGCGGGGCTGATGGCCTCGCAGTTCGCGCTGCTGTTCGCGCGGCGCCTCCAGGTGCCGGTGGTGCTGACCGACCTCGACCAGGAGCGCGTCGACAAGGGCGTCGGCTACGTGCACCAGGAGGTCGACAAGCTCCAGGCCAAGGGACGGGTCACCGCCGACCAGGCCAACCGCCTGAAGAGGCTGGTCACCGGGTCGCTGACCAAAGAGGCGTTCGCCGACGCCGACTTCGTCATCGAGGCCGTGTTCGAAGACCTCAAGGTGAAGCAGACGGTGTTCGCCGAGGTCGAGGAGGTGGTCTCCGACACCTGCGTGCTGGCCACCAACACCTCGTCGTTGTCGGTCACCGAGATGGCCTCGCAGCTGCGCCACCCCGAGCGGCTCGTGGGCTTCCACTTCTTCAACCCGGTCGCGGTCATGCCGCTGCTGGAGATCGTGCGCGGCGAGCAGACCGACGACGCCACCGTAGCGACCGCGTTCACCGTCGCCAAGACGCTGCGCAAGTCGGCCGTGCTGGTCAAGGACGCGCCCGCGTTCGTCGTCAACCGGCTGCTCACCCGGTTCATGGGCGAGGTGATGGCCGCCGTCGACACGGGCACCTCCGCCGACGTCGCCGACCACGCGCTCGACGAACTCGGCCTGCCGATGTCGCCCTTCACGCTGCTCAAGCTGGTCGGCCCGGCGGTCGCGCTGCACGTCGCCGAGACGATGAACACCGCCTACCCCGACCGGTTCGCGGTCTCGGCCGCGCTGGCCACGATGGTCTCCACCGGCGGCGACACGCTCCACCCGGGGCGCGGCGAGGTGTCCAACGCGCAGCAGGTGCGTGACCGGGCGCTGCGCGGGCTGGCCGAGGAGATCCGCATCATGCTCGACGAAGGGGTCGTGGCGGCGGCACAGGACATCGACCTGTGCCTCATCCTCGGCGCGGGCTGGCCGTTCCACCTGGGCGGCATCACGCCCTACCTCGACCGGACCGGCGTCTCCGAGGCGGTCAACGGGGCCCGTTTCCTCCCCTAAGCTCCCGTGATGTGCGGGAACTACTGCTCGGAATCGGCCTCGGCCTCGGCGCCGGGGTCGCGCCGGGCGCGCTGCTCGGCCTGGTCATCACCGCGAGTCTCCGCGGCGGTTTCCCGGCCGGGCTGCGCATGGCGTGCGTGCCGCTGCTGTCGGACCTGCCCGTCGTGGTGCTCTCGATCGTCCTCGCGGGCGCGCTCCCCTCGGCCCTGCTGCGGGGTCTGTCGATAGCCGGGGGCCTGTACGTCGTCTACCTCGGCATCGAAGCGTTCCTGGGTGCCCGTACGGCCACCCTGCCCGCCCCCGGCGAGAAGGTGCCCTCGCAGATCGGCAAGGGCGTGCTGGTCAACCTGCTGAACCCGCACCCGTGGCTGTTCTGGATCGCGGTCGGCGGCCCGCTGGTCGTGGCGGCCTGGGAGACCGGCCCCTCCGCGGCGGCCGCCTTCCTGATCGGTTTCTACCTGCTGCTCGTCGGCGCGAAAGTGATCCTGGCCGCGCTCATCGCCGCCGGACGGCACCGGCTCAGCCCCCGCGGCTACCGGCTCACGCTCGCCGCGAGCGGGGTGCTGCTGGCCGGGGCGGGCGCCTGGCTGGTCGTCCAGGGAGTGGTCGGGTAGCCGACCGAGGCCGGCTACCCGTCGAAGACTCAGAAGTCGACGGCCGACCGGCGGCGCAGGGCGTCGGACAGTTCGCCCGCCAGGTCGATCGCGGTGAGCCCGGCGTCGGCCAGGATCTTCGGCCGCTTGGCGTGGTCGAGGAACTCCTGGGCCAGCCCGAAGTTGCGCACCGGCACGTCGATGTCGTGGTCGCGCAGCAGCCGCGACACGGCGTCGCCCACCGCGCCGACGCGGCCGTTGTCCTCGACCACGGCGACCAGCTTGTGGGCGGAGGCGAGCAGGGTCAGCGACTCGTCGAGCGGCTTGACCCAGCGCGGGTCGACCACCGTGGCGGAGACGCCCTGGGCGGCCAGCAGCCCGGCGGCGTCGAGGCACATCTCGGCCATCGGGCCGACCGCGACGATGAGGACGTCGGGCTCGCCCTCGCCCTCGTGGAGCAGCTCCATCGTGCCGATCTCGCCGATGGGCTCGACCTCTTTGACCAGGCCGCCCTTCGGGAAGCGCACCACGCTCGGGCCGTCGGTGACGTCGAGGGCCTCGCCGAGCAGCTCGCGCAGCCGCACGGCGTCGCGCGGCACCGCGACCTGGATGCCGGGCACGACCTGGAGGATCGACAGGTCCCACATGCCGTTGTGGCTGGCGCCGTCGTCGCCCGTCACACCGGCCCGGTCGAGCACCACGGTGACGGGGAGCCTGTGGAGGGCGACGTCCATCAGCAGCTGGTCGAAGGCGCGGTTGAGGAAGGTCGCGTAGACGGCGACGACCGGCTTCAGGCCGCCGACGCACAGGCCCGCCGCGCTGGTCAGGGCGTGCTGTTCGGCGATCCCGACGTCGAAGATGCGGTCGGGGTAGAGGGCGGCGAAGTCGGCCAGGCCGGTCGGGTGGAGCATCGCGGCGGTGATGGCGACGACGTCCTGCCGCTCGGCGCCGATGCGGACCATCTCGTCGCTGAACACGTTGGTCCAGCCGAGCTGCTTGGGCCTCTCTTCACCGGTGACGATGTCGAACGGCTGCGGCGCGTGGAAGCAGTCTTCGTCGTGGTTCTCGGCCGGTTCGTAGCCCTGGCCCTTCTTCGTCACGACGTGGACGATGACCGGGCCGCCGTAGGCCTTGGCCTTGCGCAGCGCGGTCTCCATCGCGGGTTCGTCGTGGCCGTCGATGGGGCCGACGTATTTGAGGCCGAGGTCCTCGAACATGACCTGCGGGGCCAGGACGTCTTTGAGGCCCTTCTTGATGCCGTGGAGCGTGTCGTAGAGGACCGGCACGTTGCCGAACTTGTCTTTGACGAACTCGAGCACCTGCTCGTAGCTCTGGGTCACGCGCAGCTTCGACAGGTGGGTGGCCAGGCCGCCGATCGTCGGCGAGTAGGAGCGGCCGTTGTCGTTGACCACGATGACCAGCGGCAGGTCTTTGGTCAGCGCGATGTTGTTGAGCGCCTCCCAGGCCATGCCGCCGGTGAGGGCGCCGTCGCCGATCACCGCGACGACCGTGCGGTCGCTGCCGGTCAGCCGGAACGCCTTGGCGATGCCGTCGCCCCACGAGAGGGCGGTGGAGGCGTGGGAGTTCTCCACGATGTCGTGGGCCGACTCGGCGCGGCTCGGGTAGCCCGACAGGCCGCCCTCCTGCCGCAGGCCGTCGAACTGGTCGGCGCGGCCGGTCAGCATCTTGTGGACGTAGGACTGGTGGCCGGTGTCCCAGACGATGCGGTCGTGGGGCGAGTCGAAGACCCGGTGGAGGGCGATGGTCAGCTCGACCACCCCGAGGTTCGGACCCAGATGACCACCCGCCTTCGAGTTCGCGACGGAGCGGACCAGCAGGTCACGGATCTCCTCGGCGAGCCGGGGCAGCTCGCTCGCGTCGAGTGCTTTGAGGTCGGTCGGTCCGCTCAGGGACTCCAGAAGGCCCACTGCGATTCCTTTCCCGTTCGCCGTCGAACAGTAGGAGTGTAGTTCGACAATGCCCGGCTTCCGGCCCCGAGGCCTGGGGAATCCCTTTACGGGGGATTGACTTGTCCCGTACCCTCCTGATTTCGTGCGAAAAATCATTTCCTTACTGGTCGCGGGCATGGTCGCGCCTCTTCTGGCGCCCGGAACGGTCCACGCACGGCCTGTTCCGACCGGACTGTCCGCTCTGACGAAGAACCCGATCTACACGTCCGGCAAGCTGCCGGTCCGGTCGTGTCCCGAATACTCCCAGGAGATCCCTGACTACCTGACCGCGACGAACTACCTGCGCGAGGCCGCGGTCTGCCTCGACGCGAGCTGGACCTCCTTCTTCAAGAAGGCGAAGCTGCCCTTCCGCAAGCCGAGCATCGAGTTCGTCAACAAGACGAACGTCAAGACCCGGGCGTGCGGCAAGCTCGACGGCTACTGGGGCGGCGCCTACTGCAACGACACCCAGGGCATCGTCGTCCTCGTCGACGGCTGGATGCTCGAGTTCGGCGACGTGCCCTTCCTCTTCTACGTGCTGGCGCACGAGTACGCCCACCACGTGCAGCACCGGTCGGGGATCATCAAGGCCCACGACAAGCTGGCTCCCAAGACCACCAAGAAGGCCTACGCGTGGCACGCCCGCCTCGAACTGCAGGCCGACTGCCTGTCGGGGGCGTACCTGCGCAGCATCTGGGCCTCCACCGGTCGTGACTCCCACGACTGGAAGCAGTTGCTGACCTACATCAGCGAGGAGATGGGGGACCCCGTGCACGGCACCGGCAAGAGCCGCGTGGCGTGGACGGACAGGGGCTTCAAGGCGGGTTCGCCGAGCGCCTGTAACACCTACAAGGCCTCGGCCTCACAGGTGGCCTGACCTGCGGTGCGGCGGTCATCCACGGGGGGTGGCCGCCGTAAATATACGCATTTACCCGACTTTACTCATTCATCAGACCTGGTTTATGGTCATCCCCACCATGCGAAACCCCCTGATCGCACTGGCCTCCGGCGCCCTTTCCGTCCTCGTCGTGACGGGTTCCGCCGCCCAGGCCACCTCCTCTCCCCCGCCCCTGGCCGCAGCCCCGGCCGGTGTGACCGCCCCGGCCCCGATGGCAGCGCCGTCCGCCGCGAAGCGCGCGTTCCCCACGGTGCTGACGAAGAACCGGCTCTACCGGTCGGGCGCCGTCGACTCGTTCGCCTGCTCTCCGGGTGAGCCACGCGCGGGCAGCGCGAACTCGCTGAAGACGTACCTGCTGAAGGTCGCGCGGTGCGTCAACCTCATGTACGCCCGGCAGTTCAAGGCCGCCGGGATGAGCTACCGGGTGCCGAAGATCGTCATCCGCACCAGCGGCGCCAAGACGCCGTGCGGCAAGCTCTCCACCACCTACACCGCCCACTACTGCACGGCCTCGCAGACCATCTACCAGTTCCTGCCGAAGGCGACGGTCCGCAACCCCTGGGGCCTGACCCTGGCCAAGACGATGGCCCACGAGATCGGCCACCACGCGCAGCAGCGGGCCGGGATCGTCCCCACCTTCAACCAGCTCTACGCGCAGGCGCGCACCAAGACGGCCCGCGACTACCTGAACCACCGGGTCGAGCAGCAGGCCGAGTGCATGGCCGGAGTCTTCCTCGGCTCGGTGCAGGAGAGCCTGCCGGTCATCGCCGACGAGTGGGACCAGGTCGTCGACTGGGCGGCCAAGCACGCCACCGACACCGTCCACGGCAAGGGCCGCAACCAGGCGTTCTGGCTGGAGCGCGGCTACAACTCGCAGTCGTTCCTGTCGTGCAACACCTGGTCGGTCTCCAACGCCCGCGTCGCCTAGGACAAGCGCTAGCTGTACTCGGCCATCAGGTTGGTGACTCGCCGTAGCTGATGCTTGATCAAATGGAAGACCTCCGGATGTGGTGGAGAT